>CAVYOM010000001.1:0-256611 GCA_963770135.1 uncultured Alphaproteobacteria bacterium
ATCCGGCACTCGCAGGTGGCCGAGATCTTCGTGAAGGACAAGGCGGGCGGCTATCGTCCGCGCAACCCGTCGCTGAACTAGCCAGCTTCACCCGCAACAAGCGATCTGCACCCGCAACAAAAAAGGCGCCCCGCTCGGGCGCCTTTTGCGTTTGCCGGAGGATGCGGCGGCTACTTCGCCGCCGGATTGGCAGCGCCCGCTCCTTCGAGCTTCTTGCGCTGCTCTTCAGCCTTCTTCTGCAGCTCTTCCTGCAGTTTCTTCTGGTTTTCCTCGAACTGCTTCGGATCGGTCGGGGGACCGTCATAGGCCTTTGCGAATTCACCCGCGAGCGGCAGCGGCAGCGTCAGCGGCGCGCCGTTGGAATTGATCGCCTGAACAACGAGGTTCTGGCCCTTCTTCAGGCTGGCGATCAGCTCGGGCGTGGCTTCGTAGTCGGACATGCAACCATTCTGGAAGCAGATGACGTAGGGGCCCTGCAGCGGCGCGTTGCTGTCGACGATGATCCGCGTTCCGTGCACGAGCTGCATGCCGAGCGGCAGGGTCACGCGCAGCAGCTTCTTCGGCTCGCCTTCCGGCTCGATGATGACGGCGGCGATGACGGGCTGACCGGACTCGATGCGGCCGTCCTTGCCGGTGAAGCAAACCTGCTTGGCGCCGGCTTCCTGACCCTTGAGACAGAACTTGGTCCAGGGCGCGTAGATCAGCTGCACCTGCTGTTCCGGGGGCTGGGGCGGCGGCGGGAGCACCAGCCGGAGGGGCTTGCGCGGCCGGGGGAGCCGGAGCCTTGGGAGCAGCCTTCGGAGCCGCTTTCGGAGCAGCTGGCGCCGGCGCGGGCGCCTGGGCCTGCGCACCCGAAGCGATCAAATTTGCCGACAGAGCCGAGGCCGCCAACAGGGCCAAGAGCTGCCCACGCGGCCGGATCGACCCGGCCAAGATACGGAAATTCATTGCGGAAAACCCTTTCTGAACCGCAGCGCCCGAAACCGCTACAGGCACCGACACCTAGCCGCGCTGAGGCGGTTGTCTCGTTGGCAATTGAGGCGGATACGTGACAGGTGTTCCCGCCATCATCAATTGCCCGCCTTCAATACAGCGGCAGACGAAAAGATCAATGCCGACAGGCATATTTGGCATTCCCCGAAGGTCCATGCAGAAGCCTATGGTAAAGCTTTCGGGTGCGCATTTTCGAATCAAATCGCTGCCCGCCTATGACCGTCTGCGGGCGTATCTGTCTGCGTGTGTTGGCGTGTGTTGCCCTCGCGCTGGGTGTAGCGCCGCTGGCGCCATTCTGCGAGGCAAAGGCGGCTGAAAGCCACGCGCTGGCGATGCACGGCGCACCGGCGCTTCCCCCCGACTTCAAGCATATGCCCTACGCCAATCCCGATGCGCCGAAGGGCGGCCGGCTGGCCTGGGGCATCCTCGGAACCTTCGACAGCCTCAATCCCTTGATCGTCCGCGGCATCGCCGTCCAGCAGATCCGGGGCTTTGTGGTCGAGAGCCTGATGGCGCGCGGCAATGACGAGGCTTTCACGCTCTATGGCCTGCTGGCCAAAAGCGTCGAGACCGACGACGCCCGCAGCTATGTCACCTTCCATCTCGACCCCAAGGCGCGCTTCGCCGATGGCAAGCCGGTCACGGCGGAGGACGTTCTGTTTTCGTGGGAGCTGCTGCGCGACAGGGGCCGCCCCAATCACCGCCAGTATTATTCCAAGGTCGCAAAGGCCGAGGCGCCCGATCCGCTTACCGTGCGATTCGATTTCGGCGGCGCCAATGACCGCGAGCTGCCGCTGATCCTCGGCCTGATGCCGGTCTTGCCGCGACACGCGGTCGATCCAGCGACGTTCGAGGAAACGACAATGACCGGATCGGTCGGTTCCGGCCCCTATCGCGTCACCGCCGTCAAGCCGGGCGCCAGTGTCACGCTGACCCGCAATCCCGATTACTGGGGCCGCGACCTGCCGGCCAATCGCGGGTTGTGGAACTTCGACGAGATCAGGCTCGACTTCTATCGCGAGTCCAACGGCCAGTTCGAAGCGTTCAAGCGCGGCCTCTATGACTTTCGCGTCGAGACCGAACCGCTGCGCTGGCACGACGGTTACGATTTTCCGGCGGCCCGCAACGACGAAGTGATCCGCGATACCATCAAGCCCGGGATGCCGCAGCCGTCGGAGTTCCTGGTGTTCAACACGCGGCGGCCGGTGTTTTCCGACATCCGCGTACGGCAGGCGCTGACGCTGCTGTTCGATTTCGAGTGGATCAACCGCAACTACTTTTTCGGACTCTACGCGCGCTCAGCAGGCTTTTTCGCAGGATCCGAACTGTCCGCCTATGGCCGCCCGGCCGACGAGCGCGAGCGCGAGCTTCTGAAACCGTACGCTGAGCGCATCCGGCCGGATATTCTCGACGGCAGCTACCGCCTCCCCGTCACCGACGGATCGGGGCGCGATCGCACGACGCTGCGCAGCGCGCTCAAATTGCTGTCGGAAGCCGGTTACGAACTCGATGGAACCGTGCTGCGGCAGCGCGCGACCAAAACCCCCTTCACCTTCGAAATCCTGGTGACGACGCGCGATCAGGAGCGGATCGCGCTAGCCTATCAGCGCGACCTCAAGCGCGCCGGCATCGAGGCCAGCGTTCGCGCGGTCGACCCCGTGCAGTTCGACCAGCGCCGTCTCGGCTACGAGTTCGACATGCTGCAGAACCGCTGGGATCAATCGCTGTCCCCCGGCAACGAGCAGTCCTTCTACTTTGGCAGCCAGGCCGCCGACATTCCCGGTACGCGGAACTACATGGGGGCAAAGGAGCCCGCCATCGACGCCTTGATTGCGGTGCTGCTCGAGGCGCGCGAGCGGACGGCCTTCGTCTCCGCGGTGCGGGCGCTCGACCGCGCCCTGATCTCCGGCTTCTACGCTATCCCCGTCTTTAACATGCAGGAGCAATGGATTGCGCGGTGGAATTGGATAGAACAACCTACCACCACCGCGTTGACGGGCTACCTGCCGGAAACCTGGTGGCAGAAGCCCGAAACGAAGTGAACCCGCGAAGCGATCCACCCCTCCTGACAGAGCCGAAGTAACGCCGTGACCCAGCCCACCGCTTCGCCAACGCTCGATACCTTGTTCAAACGCAATTTGGCGCGACAGCCGGATGCGCTGGCGCTGGTCGATCCCCCCAACAAGCAGCGCATCACCGGCCAGCCACCGAAGCGTCTTACCTTCGCGCAGGCCGACCGCATGATCTCGTCGCTATCAGCCCATTTCATCGAGTCCGGCCTGCCGTCCAATTCCGTGATCGCGGTTCAGCTGCCCAATACCATCGAATTTGCACTGACCGTGCTCGCCGCCTTCCGCGCCGGCCTCGTCGTTGCGGTGCTGCCGCTGCTGTGGCGGCAGTCGGAATTGACCATGGCGCTCAACCGCACCGCTGCGCGGGGGATCGTCACTTCCGGCAAGATCGACGGCGTGGTCTATTCGGACATCGCCATGAACGCCGCCGCCGAGGCATTCTCGATCCGCCATGTCTGCGGCTTCGGCAGCGACCTGCCCGAGGGCATGGCCTCGCTCGATAACGCGATTTTCCGGGAATCCCTGACCACGCGCGCCGTGATCCAGGACGGCCGCAAGGCGGCGCTGATTTCCTTCGACGTCACCTCGGACGGCTTCCGGCCGGTCCCGCGTGCCCATCTCGGTCTGATTGCCGGCGGCCTTGCGATGTCGCTCGAAAGCGACGTGCCGCAGGGCGCAACCGTCCTGTCGGCCTTCTCGCCGATGTCGTTTGCCGGCCTCGCTTCGTCGCTGGCGGTCTGGCTCCTGTCGGGCGGCACGCTGGTGCTGCACCATCCGTTCGACCATGAGGCGCTGGAACAACAGATCAACGAGCAGGCCTGCGATACGCTGATTGCACCGACTCAACTGGCGCTGCGGCTGGACGAGATGGACCTCGCCGCCCGGATGCCAAGCCTGCGCAATGTCGTCGGGCTGTGGCGCACGCCGGAACAGGTCGGCTCCAGCACGTGCTGGGCCGCGAAACAGGCGACGCTGACGGATGTCTATCTGTTCGGCGAAGCCGGATTGTTCGGCGCGCGCCGTATCGCGGAGGACGGTTCGCCGGCCCTGATCAAGCCCGGCGTCCACGGCGCACCGCGTGATTTGCCGGGATCGTCGATCGCGGGCGAGATCCTGCTGACGCCGCGGGGCACGCTGGGACTGCGCGGACCGATGGTGCCGGTCGCGGCCTATGCACCGCCACCGCCGCCGAGCGACTCCCTGATCGCCTCGCCGCCGCGGGACTACGTCGATACGGATTACGCAGCGCGGCTCGACCGCGTGACCGGCGCGATCAACATCACGGCGCCGCCGTCCGGCGTCATGGCCGTCGGCGGTTACCGGTTCCTGGCGCAGGACCTGCAGGAATGGGCACGGCGGCTCGGCCAGGGCGCGCTGTTGACCGCATTGCCTGACCGACTCAGCGGCCACCGGCTCGCCGGCCGCGCGCTCGACAATGCGCGCGCCCGGGACGCGCTGACAGAACTCGGCCTTAACCCGTTGATGGTTGAAGCATTTCGCGATCGGAGCAACGCGGCCTGAGAGCCTCCTTTCAGGCGGACGTTGACGCCGCATTAAGCGGCGCAAACTAAACTCGCTGGTTCCAGATCCGCGCCAGACCCGAGTTCTAAAGAATGTCCCAGCAAGGTCCGATCCTCGTCGTGTCGACCGCGAGACGGCCGTCCTTTGCCGCCACGCTCGACATCGGCAGGCTGTTTCCGGTGGTCGAGACCGAGTGGGCGGACGCCGTGCGCGCCGTCGAGCAGGTGCAACCGGCCGCCGTGCTGGCTGCAACCTCCGACACCGATGCAGCCGGACTGGCGCAGCTGGCAGCGCGGGTTGCGGCACGTCAGCCCTATCTGCCGCTGATCTCGGTCGACCCGCGGGTCGCGCATCCGGACAACGTTATTCCCTTCTTTCAGAACCAAATCCCGCAACCTCAGAGCTCGCCAACTCAAGGCGGCTCCGACCGTCTGACGGCCCGGCTGCGCGCCGCGCTGCGCGTCCGGTCATTGCACGCGACCGTCATGCGCCGGCTGGAGCCGGCAACGCCGATGGGGCTGTCGCACATCGATCCGGCACGCGACGCCACCGTGCTGCTGATCGGCCGCGGCGGCGCCTATCCGACGCTGTCGGTCGCGCTTGGCGAGCGCACCGGCGTGGTCGGCGCGCTCTCGATCGAGGCGGCTGCGAAGCATCTCAACGTCAGGGACATCGACGGCATCGTGCTCGGCGAAGGTTTCAGCCCGCGCGTGATCGACGCCTTCCTCACCGTGCTGACGGAGGACGCCCGCTTCCGCAACCTGCCCATCGTCTTGACGGGAGGCGATCTGGCGCCGGCCTACGATCTGCCGAACCTCGAGGTCGTCTCCGCCGCCACCGCCCAGGTGGTCGCGACGGTGCTGCCGCTGATCCGCCAGCATGCCTTCGAAGCGCATCTGAGCCGCACGCTGAAGGCCATCGACGCCGATGGACTGATCGATGCGCGGACCGGCCTGCTAACTCCGGAGGCTTTCGAACGCGACTTTGCCAGCGCCATCTACCAGACGCAGCAGCGCGGCGGCGGATTGTCGGTCGCCCGCTTTGCGTTCGATCCCGAACATCCCCGCGCGCAATTCGACGGTGCGCGGATCATCAGCCGCCTGATGCGGCAAATGGACTTCGGCGCCGCCCAGGAAGACGGCTCGGTTGTCGTGGTCTTCGCCGAAGCCGACCTGAAGACGGCGCACACCATCGCGCGGCGGCTGTCGAGCGTGATGCGCCACACCAGCCACGGCCACCGCGACGCACGATCGGAGCCGGCTGTCACGGCCGCAACGCTGATGCCGAACGATTCCGCGAAGTCGCTACGGTCGCGGCTTCAGGAAGACGCGCATCGCGCCGCATCGTAAATGTTCCGTGCGATCTGACGGGAACAACCATTCTCATCCTGCATTGTAGGTCATCAAGTCTGCACTGGAGGACAATATGAAGAAAATTGCACTGATCACCGCTTCGCTGGCCATGCTCGCAAGCCCGGCTTTCGCCGAGAGCAAGACCGTCGGCGCGGCACCGGCGGAAGCCAAATTCTCGACGGTGTCGAAGGACGAGATGTTCTCTTCGAAATTGAAGGGCCTCAACGTCTATAACCAGAAGGACGAGTCGGTCGGCGAAATCACCGACATCGCCATCAAGGGCAGCCAGGTCGATGCACTGATCCTGTCGGTCGGTGGATTCCTCGGCATGGGCGAGCACTATGTCGCGGTGTCGCCGGCCTCCGTCAACGTCAAGCGCGACACCAAGAACGACAAATGGGTGGCGACGATGAACACCACCAAGGAAGCGCTGAAGGCTGCGCCGGAATTCAAGTATCCGAAGTAAGCGCAGATAGATTTGTCACGTGAGAACGGCCGTCGGCAGCAATGCCGGCGGCTGCTTTGCGTTTTCGTAGGGTGGGCAAAGCGAAGCGTGCCCACCATTTAACCTGTCGCTACTGATGGATGGTGGGCACGTCGCTTCGCTCCTTTGCCCACCCTACACAGCGAACTACGCCGCCTTCTTGCTTTCCGCGAGATTGGCGAGTTGCCGCAAGATCTCGGTCGTGCCCATCAAGCGCTCTTCCGGCGTCTTCCATGTCTGCAGGAACACCACCTTCATGTCCGGCCGCACCTTGGCGGCCTGGCCGTGCTGGCGGATGAAAAACACCAGCCGATCCGGCTGCGCGAACTTGTTGTCGCGGAACGAGATCACGGCGCCCTTCGGCCCGGCATCGACCTTCTCGACGTTGGCTCGGCGGCAATAGGCCTTGATGGCCGCGACCTTGAAGAGATAGCGCACTTCGTCCGGCAGCACGCCAAAACGGTCGCGCATCTCGGCGGCGAAATTGTCGATCTCCTCGTCGGTTTCGAGATCGGCGAGCCGCCGGTACAGCGACAGCCGCACCGCAAGGTCGTTGACGTAGTCCTCGGGGATCAGCACCGGCATGCCGATGGTGATCTGCGGCGACCAGCGGTCGGCGGCCGGCTCCGACACGCCGGCCTTGAGGTTGAGGATCGCCTCCTCCAGCATCGACTGATAGAGCTCGAAGCCGACTTCCTTGATGTGGCCGGACTGCTCCTCGCCGAGCAGATTGCCGGCGCCGCGGATATCGAGGTCGTGTGAGGCCAGCTGGAAGCCCGCGCCCAACGTTTCCAGCGACTGCAGCACCTTCAGCCGCCGCTCGGCCTGCGCCGTGATCTTCTGCTGCGCCGGCAGCGTGAACAGCGCATACGCCCGCAGTTTCGAACGCCCCACCCGGCCGCGCAGCTGATAGAGCTGCGCCAGCCCGAACATGTCGGCGCGGTGCACGATCAGCGTGTTGGCGGTCGGGATATCGAGGCCGGACTCGATGATCGTGGTCGAGAGCAGGATGTCGTACTTGCCGTCGTAGAACGCCGACATGATGTCCTCGATCACGGTCGGCGCCATCTGGCCGTGAGCGACCGCGACCTTCATCTCCGGCACGTTCTTGTCGAGGAAATCCTTGACGCCGGCGAGGTCCTCGATCCGCGGCACCACATAAAACGCCTGCCCGCCGCGATAGCGTTCGCGCAAGAGCGCCTCGCGGATCATCAGGGGGTCATGCGGCGCCACGAAGGTGCGCACCGCGAGGCGATCGACCGGGGGCGACGCAATGATCGAGAGATCGCGCACGCCGGTCAGCGCCAGTTGCAGCGTGCGCGGGATCGGCGTGGCGCTCAGCGTCAGCACATGCACCTGCGCGCGCAATTGCTTCAGCCGCTCCTTGTGGCTGACGCCAAAGTGCTGTTCCTCGTCGACGATCAGCAGACCCAGATCCCTGAACTTGATCGACTTGCCAAGCAGCGCGTGGGTGCCGACCACGATATCGACATTGCCGTCGGTCAACCCCTTCTTGACCTGCGTCAGCTCCTTGGCCGGGATCAGGCGGGAGGCCTGCGCCACGTTGACCGGGAACCCGCGAAAACGCTCGGCGAAATTCTTGCTGTGCTGCCGTGCGAGCAGCGTGGTCGGGACCACCACGGCAACCTGCTTGCCGTCGAGCGCGACCGCAAACGCCGCACGCAGCGCCACTTCGGTCTTGCCGAAGCCGACGTCGCCGCAGATCAGCCGGTCCATGGGCCGGCCGCTTTCGAGGTCCTTCAGCGTGGACGTGATCGCCCCCAGCTGGTCCTCGGTTTCCTCATAAGGGAAGCGTGCGCAGAACTCGTCATAGACATGCGGCTGCACCGGCATTTTCGGCGCTTCGTGCAGGTGCCGCTCGGCCGCGATCTTGATCAGTTCGCCGGCGATCTCGCGGATGCGGTTCTTGAGCTTGGCCTTGCGCGCCTGCCAGCCGCCGCCGCCCAGCCGATCCAGTTCGACATTGGCGTGGTCGGAGCCGTAGCGCGACAGCAGTTCGATGTTCTCGACCGGCAGGAACAGCTTAGTTTCGGCGGCATAATGCAGTTCGAGACAGTCATGCGGCGCGCCGCCGACCTCGATGGTCTGCAATCCCACAAAGCGACCGATGCCGTGCTCGACGTGAACCACGAGATCGCCAGTCGATAGACTCGTGACTTCCGAGATGAAGTTATCGAGCTTGCGGTTCGATTTGCGCGGCCGCACCAGGCGATCGCCGAGAATGTCCTGCTCGGTGATGACGGCGAATTCGTCGGTCTCGAAACCGCTCTCCATGCCGACGACGGCCAGCATGGCCTCGTTGCGCGGCGTCGCCTGCACCGTGCGCCAGGCGTTGACGCTGGTGAGATTGGTGAGCTTGTGGTCGCGCAGCATGCTGTCCATGCGGTCCCGCGAACCTTCGCTCCATAGCGTGATCACCACCTTCTTGCGCTGCGCCTGCAACGCCCGCACGTGCGCCACCACGGCTTCAAATACGTTGACCGAACCGTCGGCGCGCTCGGGCGTGAAATTGCGGCCCTGCCGCGCGCCGGCGTCGAACACGTCGGCGCTGCCATCCGGCACCGCAAATGGCGTCAGCCGCGCCAGCGCGGCCTCATTCAAGCGCTCGGTCCACTCCGCTTCCGTCAGATAGAGCCGGTCCGGCGGCAAAGGCTTGTAGATCGCGCCGGAGCCTGGATGTTCCAGCGCCTCGCGTCTCGCTTCATAATAGTCCGCGATCTGCTTGAAGCGCTCGCGGGCGGCATCCTCGCCCTGCGGCTCGATCGCGACCGGCGCGCCGTCGAGATAGTCGAACAGCGTATCCATCCGCTCCTGGAACAGCGGCAGCCAATGCTCCATGCCGGGATGGCGGCGCCCTTCGCTGACGGCTTCATAGAGCAGATCATCGCGCTGCGGCGCGCCGAAGGTCGCGACATAGCCCATGCGAAAGCGGCGGATGGTTTCGGTGACGAGCTGGAATTCCGAGACCGGAACCAGGTCGAGCGCGCGCATGTCGAGCAGCGTGCGCTGGGTTTCGGCATCGAAGGTGCGGATCGATTCGAGGCTGTCGCCGAAGAAGTCGAACCGCACGGGTTGGTCGAGGCCCGCCGGAAACAGATCGAGGATACCGCCGCGCACGGCATATTCGCCGGGCTCGCGCACGGTCGAGGAGCGGTTGTAGCCATTGTGCTCCAGCCAGGCCACGATCGAGTCCATCGGCACGACATGGCCGGGCGCCACCGACAGCGCTTGCGCGGCGACGACTTCGCGCGCCGGCACGCGCTGCACGATGGCGTTCACCGTCGTCAGCACGATCAGCGGCTTGTCGCTGCCCGTAAGGCGCGACAGCCGCGCCAGCGTGGTCAGGCGCTGCGCCAGGATGCCGCCATGCGGCGACACCCGGTCATAGGGCTGGCAGTCCCAGGCCGGAAACTGCATCACCGGCAGATCGGGCGCGAAAAATTCCAGCGCCCGCGCGAGTTGCTGCATACGCGGACCGTCGCGGCAGACGACGGCAAGGCTCACGGCGGGCGGTTTCGGCCGTGCCGCCACCGCACGGGCAAGATCGGAGACGACCAGCCCCTCGGCGCCTTCGGCAACGTTCGCAAAGGTCAGCGCGCGACCGGAGGCCAGCAGCGCGGCGGGCGATTTGACCGGCGCCTTCATGCGTCGTGGTCCACGGCGCGAAACGCCTTGATGCGCTCGAACAGCGCAGTCGCATATTCCGGATCGAGCGGCGTGTCGCCGATCAGCGCGGCATAAAGATCGGGATCGGGCAATTCGATCAGGCGCTCGAGTTCGGTCAGTTCGTCATCGCGCATGGCCGATATCTCGGCATCCGCAAAGCGGCCGAGGATGAGATCCATTTCGCGGGTACCGCGATGCCAGCAGCGGAACAAAAGCCGCTTGCGGCGGTCGTCGAGGCCACCGCTTGATCGTGTCGTACCCGTCATTTTCGCCAATCCATTTGAACGCCAAAAGCCCGGACGTGCCGGGCGGGGTTGATATAGCGACAAGGATCAGGAATGTCAGCCCTTGTCTCTGCGTTACTTGGGCAAATGCTCGTCTTGGCCGGGCTTGACCCGGCCGTCCGCGTCTTGATCTAAACACGAGGACAAAAAGACGTGGACGCCCGGGACAGGCTCGGGCGCGACGACTGAAACGGATTTGCGTCTCCTGATGCGCCCCACCCTGCTCAATCCGCTGTTTGCGCCGGTCACGACCCTTCCGGGCGTCGGGCCGAAGCAGGACAAGCTGCTGCGCTATCTGCTGAGCCGTGACGAGACACCGCGACTGGTCGATCTGCTGCTGCATCTGCCGGCCAGCGTAATCGACCGCCGGGCGCAGCCGAAGATTCGCGAAGCCGTACAGGGAACCATGGTGACGCTGGAAGTCACCGTGGATCGCCACCGCCCGCCCCCGCCGCGCAATTCCCGCGCGCCTTACCTCGTCTATGCCTCTGATGATACCGGCGACGTGGTGCTGACGTTCTTCCGCGCCAAACCCGGTTATGTCGAAAAGCTGCTGCCGGTCGGCGAGAAGCGTTACGTATCGGGCACGCTGCAGATGTACGACGGCATTCCGCAGATCGTGCATCCCGACCGCGTCGTGGACGAGGCCGGATTTGCGAAACTCAGCGGCATCGACCCGGTCTATCCGCTCACAGAAGGGCTGGCGCTCGGTTCGCTGCGCCGCGCGATCGCGCAGGCGCTGCAAAAACTGCCTGATCTGCCCGAGTGGATCAGCCCGGAAGTCATCCGCCGCTGCAGCTTTCCGCCTATCCGGGAAGCGCTCAACCGCGTGCATGTGCCGGTCGAACTCACCGACATTTTGCCCGATGGCCCGTTCTGGTCGCGGCTCGCCTTCGACGAACTTCTGGCCGGCCAACTGGCGCTGGCGCTGGTGCGCGCGCAACTCCGACGTCCGGCCGGCGATCGCAATGCCGGCGATGGCCATCTGCGCCACAGGATCATCGACGCCCTTCCTTACGCGCTGACGTCGTCGCAGCGCGAGGCAGCCGCCGCCGTCGCCGAGGATCTGCGCCAGCCGGTGCGGATGTTGCGGCTGCTGCAGGGCGACGTCGGCTCCGGCAAGACGGTCGTGGCCCTGCTCGCCGCCGCTGCTGTCGTCGAGGTTGGCAAGCAGGCCGCACTGATGGCGCCGACCGAAATCCTCGCGCGCCAGCACATCAAGACCATTACGCCGCTGGCGGAACGCGCCGGGCTGCGGGTGGCGATCCTGACCGGCCGCGAGAAGGGCAAAGAGCGCCGCGAAATTCTGGCGCGGCTGGAAGCTGGCGAAATCGATTTCCTGGTCGGCACCCATGCGCTGATCCAGGACGACGTGATCTTCAAGGCGCTGGCGCTGGCCGTGGTCGACGAACAGCATCGTTTCGGCGTGCGCGAACGGCTCGCGCTGACCAACAAGGGCGACGCGGTCGATGTGCTGGTGTTGAGCGCGACGCCGATCCCGCGCACGCTGGTGCTGACATATTTTGGCGACATGGACGTCTCCGAGTTGCGCGAAAAACCGGCCGGCCGCCAGCCGATCGAAACCCGCACCATCTCGATGAGCCGCCTCGACGAGGTGACGGACGGCGTCGGCCGCGCGCTGCAGGCCGGCAAGCTGGTCTACTGGATCTGCCCGCTGGTGGAGGAATCCGAAGCCGAAGGCACCGAGCACCTCACCAACGCCACCGAGCGGTTCGACAAGCTGCGGCAACGCTTCGGCGACAAGGTCGGTCTCGTCCACGGCCAGATGAAGGGGACCGAGAAAGACCGCGTGATGGCGCAGTTCGCCGCCCACGAAATCGGGCTGCTGGTAGCGACCACCGTGGTCGAGGTCGGCGTCGACGTTCCCGCCGCGACCATCATGGTGATCGAGAACGCCGAACGCTTCGGGCTCGCGCAGTTGCACCAGTTGCGCGGCCGGATCGGGCGCGGCTCGGAGGCATCGACCTGCCTGCTGCTCTACAGGGAGCCGCTCGGCGAAATGTCGAAGGCGCGACTGAAGGTGATCCGCGAGACCACCGACGGCTTTCGGATCGCCGAGGAGGACCTCAAGCTGCGCGGCGAAGGCGACGTGCTCGGCATCCGCCAGAGCGGCCTGCCCGGCTATCGCATCGCTCGGTCCGACGTGCACGCCCAACTGATCACGCAAGCCCGCGACGAGGCGCTGCGGATCATGAAAGACAATCCGAAGCTCAAGGGCGAGCGCGGCGAGGCGCTGCGCTGTTTACTTTATCTGTATGAGCGCGATGAGGCCGTGCCGCTGATCGGGGCTGGGTGATCATTCCTCATGGTGAGGAGCCGCGAAGCGGCGTCTCGAACCATGAGAGCCCGGCTGTCGCCATCCTTCGAGACGGCGCTTCGCGCCTCCTCAGGATGAGGACCGTTAATCCGTCTTCACTTTCACGGTCGCCGGTTGCAGCGTGGCTGCCGAATTCGCCACGCGCGCCGCGTTCGCCATGCCGGCCAGGGCGGCGGTGCGCTTCTGGGCGTCGGAGCCGGGTTGCACCACGCCCGCCGACATGATCAGGGTCGCGGCGTCTTCGGTGCTCATGTCGACTTCGATGATCTTGCTGCGGGGCACGTAGAAAAAGAAGCCGGTGGTCGGGTTTGGCGCGCAGGGCAGGAACACCGAGATGTGCTCCTCCTCGCCGGGCAATTTGGCCGCGATGTTCACGCTCGGCGACTGCGAGATCAGGACGATCGACCACATGCCGGGCGAGGGAAATTCCACCAGGCCGACGCGGCGAAAGCTCGACCCCTTGCCCGAGAACAGCGTCTCGAACACCTGCTTCAGGCCGCGATAGATCGCGCGCACCACCGGCATCCGGCCGAGCAGCCGTTCGCCGAGATCGACCAGTGTCCGCCCGATCAAATTGGCGGCGAGAAAACCCAGCAGCGTCAGCGCGACGACGGCGACAATCAGGCCCGAGCCGGGCAGCCCGAACGGCAGGTAGGTTTCCGGCCGGTAGGCCGTCGGCACGAACGGACGGACGATGCTGTCCACCCAGTTCACGAACCACCAGGTCAGATAGAGCGTGATCGCGACCGGCCCTGCGACAATCAGTCCGGTCAGAAAATAGTTCCGGAAACGGGCCATCAGCCCCCGGGGGTGATCCGGCGGGGCTTCGTCCGGAGGCGCGGTCGGGGGCAGTTCTTCGCGGTTCATCTTGATTCCAGGTCGGGACAGCCGGCTTGATGCAGCTAAGCCATCCTAGCAGGTTTTTGAAGACCCCGCGTGACAGCCAATCCGCTTGACTAAAGCCTTTTCCGTCTATTCGACCGTTACCGATTTGGCGAGATTCCGCGGCTGGTCCACGTCGGTGCCCATCACCACGGCGGTGTGATAGGCCAGAAGCTGCACCGGGACGGCGTAGACCAGCGGGGTGAACGCCGCCGCCATGTCGGGCATCACGATGGTGACCAGGGATTCGATGGTGGCTTCCGCCGCCCCCTTGGCGTCGGTCATCAGGATGATGTTGCCGCCGCGGGCCGCGACTTCCTGCATGTTGGAGACGGTCTTTTCGAACACCCGGTCGAACGGCGCGATCACCACGACCGGCATGTTCTCGTCGATCAGCGCGATCGGCCCGTGCTTGAGCTCGCCGGCGGCGTAGCCCTCGGCGTGAATGTAGGAAATTTCCTTCAGCTTCAGCGCGCCTTCCAGCGCCAGCGGATAGCTGGTGCCGCGGCCGAGATAGAGCACGTCCTTTGATTTGGAGAGGTCGCGCGCCAGCTTTTCGATCTGCGGCTCCGACGTCAGCGCCGCCGCCATCAGCCGCGGGACCTCGACGAGGCCGTGGACAAGTTTTGTCTCGTCGTCGTCAGACAATTCACCGCGCGCCTTGCCGGCGGCGATCGCGAGCGCAGCCAGCACCATCAACTGGCAGGTGAACGCTTTCGTCGAGGCGACGCCGATTTCGGGACCGGCCAGCGTCTGCAGCACGGTCTCGCTTTCGCGCGCAATCGTCGAGGTCGGCACATTCACCACCGACAGCGTATGGACGCCCTCGCCCTTGGCGTAGCGCAGCGCGGCCAGCGTATCGGCGGTCTCGCCGGACTGCGAAATGAAGATCGCCAGATCGCCCTTGCGCAACGGCGCCTCGCGGTAGCGGAATTCGGAGGCGACATCGACCTCGACCGGCACGCGCGCGAACCGCTCGAACCAGTATTTGGCGACATAGCCGGCATAGCTCGCGGTGCCGCAGGCCGTGATCGAAATGCGCTGGATGTCCTTGAAGTCGAACGGCAGTGTCAGCGGCAGCGCGACGCGGTCGCTCGCCATGTCGACGTAGCGCGCCAGGGTATGCCCGACCACTTCCGGCTGCTCGTGGATTTCCTTGGCCATGAAGTGGCGGTAGTTCGCCTTGTCGACCAGCGAGGTCGAGGCTGAGTGCTTGACCGCCTCGCGCTGCACGATGGCGTTGTTCTTGTCGTAGACGGTGGCGCCCTTGTGCGTCAGCACCACCCAGTCGCCGTCTTCGAGATAGCTGATCGTATCGGTGAACGGCCCGAGCGCGATCGCGTCCGACCCCAGATACATTTCACCGTCGCCGTGACCGATCGCCAGCGGCGGGCCATTGCGGGCGCCGATCAACAGGTCGTCGTCGCCGGCGAAGATGAACCCGAGCGCGAACGCGCCGCGCAGTTCCGACAGCGCCGCCCTCACCGCCTCGACCGGCTTGATGCCCTGCTGCAGCAGATTGTCGACCAGGTGCAGCACGATCTCGGTATCGGTTTCGGTCTTGAACACCGTCCCCTTCTTTTCGAGCGCCTGGCGCAACTCGCGAAAATTCTCGATGATGCCGTTGTGAACTACGGCGACGCGATCGGTGGCGTGCGGATGGGCGTTGTTTTCGGTCGGCTTGCCGTGGGTGGCCCAGCGGGTGTGGCCGATTCCGGTGTGACCCTGGAGCGGTTCGGCATCGAGCCGCTTTTCGAGGTTTTTGAGCTTGCCCTCGGCGCGGCGGCGCGCGAGGCGGCCGCCTTCCAGCGTGGCGACGCCTGCGGAATCATACCCGCGATATTCAAGCCGCTTGAGTGAATCCACCAGCTGCTCCGCGACCGGAGCGCGTCCCAAAATGCCGACAATGCCGCACATGCGGTTGATATCCCCAAATCGACGCGAGGTGCGTCGCAACCCGCGACTCTCTTAGCGGCAAGTCCGGGCTGACAGGTACTCAATAATTGTTGCGTATTGAGACAGTCTTAAGCCGGAAGCTTAACAACGCTTAACCAGGCTCCGCTCCCTCATGGTGAGGAGCCCGCGCAGCGGGCGTCTCCGGACGATGCTCCGCGTCGCCGGGAGAACCATCTGGCACGACCGTGGCTTTCATCCTTCGAGACGCCGCTAAGCGGCTCCTCAGGATGAGGTTTGACACGGATACGGGTCTGCGATCTCGCGGCATGACCTGCCCGAGCTCCACGAAAAGAGGGAGCACGGAATGCCGGATGCGCGCTGCACCCGCGGTCTCGCGTGCAATGGGTAGAAGGAGGCGCACACGAGCATACAGGTTCAGCGGAGGCACTCCGGCATTCCCTGCGCAAGGGAGTACAGTGGCTCAAAAAAACGCAGCTAATTCAATGCGCTATGGCTGGTGTGTCCACCGTTGTGTCCCGATGAGCGGAGCCACAAGCGTGCAGAGAGCCCGTACTCTTACGGAGCGCGTTCAAGCTACTAATCAGCGCGCGCCGGCGCTCGCTGTGCAAATTGAATTTTGGCGGATGTGAACAAATACTTGGCGCCATATCACATTCGCATCGCGGCTAAGACCGCTTAATTGAAAGCGAGAGCAGCGCCGTGCACACGGTGATTGCCACCACGGGCCCACAACGAGTTCGGGGGGCCTTTGCAGGCCTGCGACTACGAGATCCCAACGCTTCCAGCGTGATCTCGTCCTCGCAATGAGAACCGGTCAGTAGAAACCGACACCGCCCGGAAGTCGCAATCCGCAAAACCAAGAGTGACCGGCCGACTAGCGCTGGATGACCAGCGCCGAAGGCCACAACCGCTATCGCCAAATAATTGAAGACGCGGTCGCTGAAGCGGTCACGCGGAAGGCCGCCTGCGAAATTGCTGGTCAGAAGGAAAGGAGATTTTCGGTGTCAGAAGTCAAGTGGGTCATCGTCGAGCGGCAGAACATGAGCGGGCGTTACGTTGCGCTGCCGGGCGTTTCCTACCCGACGCAAGCGGAGGCGGAGGCCCACATCAAGGAGAAGTTCGACCCGCGCTACCACGACCGCTACCACGTCAAAGGCCAAGCCGTGAAGAAGATCGAGGAAGGCGACCGCATGCATTGTCAAGCCTGTGGTCGCGCCATCCTCGCCAAGCGGGGCACGATTGTCCACCACGGTTATGGAAGGCCTGAAGCCTATCACCAGACCGCTTCGTGCATGGGCGCAAAGGAGTTGCCGTTCGAAGTGGATCGAAAGGTGCTCGGCCGCCAGATCGTCGCGCTGAAGGATATGCAGACGCGAATGCAGGGCGTGCGCGACCAGATCGCTCGCGAGGTTCTCCCGGTCGAACGCCAGTACACGGTCGGCTTTGGTCCGAAGGTAGAAAAGCGGTCCTTCAAGTTCTGGCGCATAACTTTCGAATCCGAACAATCGCAAGAGGCTCTCCACCACGGCGGTTGGTTCAACTACAAATTTGACGATCTCTTGAAAGCCGAGTTGGCCTCGCACGACAGCCGCTTGCGTTCCATCGCTCGCGACATCAAGGACCAGCAGGCTCGCTACGACGGTTGGAAGCAGACGCACGAATGGGGGGACGGTCTCTGGGCCGTCCTCAACAATAGGAACGAAATAGACAATGGAAATGCTCGCTGACTCCTCTGGGCACCTCGTCCACCCATAGCCAAGTGACGACGCCGTTTTACGACGTCTCTGGCCGAGTCACCGGACGCGCATCCAAAAGTGGCGACACGACGAAGATCTACGACTCCAGCGGTCGCCTCGTGGGCAAACGACCATGACGATCTACACGCAGAAAATCACCTTCGACGAAATGCGCGCCTCCGGCGCGCGCGATATTTGCCACCGATGTTGGCACAACGTCCCGACCCAAAGCTGGCCGCTGGCCGGATCACGTCTGGCTGTCGGATATCGAACCGCGGTTCTCCCGCGCGAGTTCCAGCCGCTAGACGATCTCACATTGCTCCCTTTGCCATCTTCTTGAGCGTAGCAACCTGTCGAAAAAAGTCTTTTATTGGCTGAGCAGGGCTTCCAAGCACTCTCGCGCCTGGAGCGATATCCGAAATGACGCCAGCCTGCGCTCCAACCTCCGCACCCTCACCAATCCGAAGATGCCCGGCCATGGCCGCCTGCCCTCCGACGCGGACGAAATCCTCAAGCACGGTTGAACCCGAAATACCGACCTGTGCGACGATGACACAATACCGGCCCACCAAAACATTGTGGCCGATCTGCACGAGGTTATCTAGACGCGAGCCGGCGCCGATCACCGTGTCTCGCGATGAGCCTCGATCAATCGTCGTATTAGCGCCAACTTCAACGTCGTCTTCAAGAATGACCCGCCCAAGCTGGGGGACGGAGAGAAATCCATTTTTGATGGAGGCAAATCCAAACCCTTCCTGTCCGATCCGTGCGCCGGGGTAGACGTAAACACGTGCTCCCAGAAGCGCATGGCTTAGACTCGCATGTGCACCAATCCGGCAATCCGGACCGACAATCACGCCGCTGCCGATAACCGCGCAAGGACCGATCAGACAGCTTGGTCCTATCTCTGCTCCTGATTCAATCACGGACAGCGGCCCAATCTCCGCAGACGGATCGACGCGCGCCCCCTCTGCGACAATTGCGGACGGATGGATACCGGGAGAAACTGGAGGCACTGGATAGAACAGTGCAGCAACGCGTGCCCAAGCAGCGTATGGTTCCGTTGTTCGGATGGCCACCGTTCCCGATGGCACGCGTGCTGCCATATCAGGATGCACGATCACAGCACCGGCCAATGTCTGATCCAGTGCCGAAGCGTAACGCGGGTTGTCCAGAAAACTCACTTCATTCGGGCCAGCCGTTTGCAAAGGGGCCACATCTTCGAGGAGTAGTTCGAGGTCATCCGCGGTCCCGCGTGCCGTGTCTGTGACCACCGCAAGTGGATGTGGCCCATTGCGACGAAAGAACCTAGCATTGCCCAGGGTTGCTTCAATCATATCACGTTCCTCGCTAGCAGCCGAAATCACACCGCTTCCGAAATGGCATATGCGACGCCAGCGATCAGCAGCGCGCTCGTAATAACCGTGGCAATGCCAGCCGTTTCGAGGATGGAAAGCTGCCAAAGCTGCTTCGGATCAAATGCCATGCCGCATCGTTTGGCTGCAGCAAAGCGACGGCATTGATCTGGATCATGGATAATCGGCACGCCAGGGACTTCCCGTACATCCGGGGAAATGCCACCAGCAACTCCGCTACCCTTACAGCCCTTGGAGGGAAGCCATGAGCAGCCTTCGAGTTCTTGTCATAGTCCCAACGGCTGACGCTCAGTGGCACAACCGGCTGAAGTGAAGGCGGGATTGCAGGCCTAATCGGCTACCCCGCAGCCTAGCAAGTCATTCCGGTCGCGCATCTGCGGACGGCTCGGCGGGTCTGGCGGACGGTGGTTCTTGCCACGCACACGCCGTTAACCCGTGTCCTGCCAGCGCCGCAGGCAGCAGCGACTTCCGTGATCAGGCTGTCCGGCTGAGGAATAGGCGCAGGTGTCATAGCTTGCGCCGATACCGCCACCGATAAGGCGAAGCCAGAAATCGCAATCAACCTAATCATTCTGTATCCCTCCCTAAACCGTCCGACGACCTCGACCTCTCACAGCATGCGGCAACCGATGCTTGCTCTGGCTCGCCGCGAACACTCTGGTTCGACAGACGCGACCAGTTTTCCGCTTCAGCCATCCAGAAAACCTGGCTTTTTGGCTCACGCTTTGCGAGTTGTCTGCATAGCGCTGCTCGGGCACTAAGCTCCCATTGACTAGCCATTTGGACCCCTGCCTGAGGTTTACTACCGCTATCGTACGACAGGTTCCGTTCTCGGGACTATTGCCCTTGTGGCCATTGTCCCAACGGGCATATGACGTTCACGAACCAAGTGACGCAGCCCACAAAAATTCAGGAACCGGCGGTTTCGTCAGCGTTCGGTTGATCGAGTGGTTTCTCGCACCATCCCGCGCCAACAGTGACGAGTGCCGATAACGACCAATGCCGATGGTGACAGGCGTCCGACGGGACCAACGTCCGAAAGGCAAAGGGTCCAAAGGCCGGGGTCCGGACGGCCAGTGTAAAGCGAGCATCAACCCTGCGGCAGCCAGCCAGTCTGTCCGCAGCTAACTGGCAAGGCAATGCGAGACAAAAGCCATTTGGCTTTTGGGACCATCGGTCGCTCCGATGGTCCTTTTCGTTGGTGCGTGATTAGAACGGCGCGGGACCGTTCCTCAGCGCCCCTCCGGCAAATAAGCATGCTTCACGCCGAAATTTTTCTCCCTTCGGTGAGGGTGTCCGCAACGTCCCTCGCGCTTCCTGATCCCTGTCACGATGGGCGCCGGTTCGGCAGACATGCCGAGAGCGCTCTTAGGCGCGCGGTCGCAATCGTTTCAACCCGGCATATCAGGAGGGGAAGCCGCCACCGCTGCTTTGGCCTCTGCCAATGCCGCCTGCAAGGCGGCTTCCTTCGTGTGGTCGAGAGAAGTTTTCAGTACCGTTCCGCCTTCGCCTTTGAGCCTCTCGAGGACCTTGTCCGCCGTGACTTTGCGCACGAGCACGAAGAGCGCTGCGGTTCCGGGTTGAACGGCGGCAGCGGTCTCTTTCATCCATTTGTCGTTGATGCCGACATCTGTCAAATATCCGCTGAGCGTGCCGGACGCTGCGCCAAGGGCAGCGCCAACCAGCGGCATCAAAAAGATCAGGCCAATCATCGTTCCCCAAAAGGTGCCAGTAACCGCACCGGCGGCTGTGGTATTGATCAGTTGATTTAGCTTGATGTTTCCGTCGGTGTCCTTCACGGCGACCACGGCATCGCCGAGTTCGATCAAATAATCCTTCTGCATGGCCAGCAGTTTCTGACGGACTTCCTCCGCCTTCGCCTCAGTTGGGAATGCAATCACGACAAGATCACTCATCAGTTCTGCTCCTCTAGGCTGGGCCGTTAATGTGATCTGGGCTGGGTCCGATGTCTTCAAGCGGGCCGTATCATCCGGACGATCCAGATCAGCAAGACCGCGCCGATGAAGCCGGAAATCAGGTAGCCGATCCATCCCCCCAGAACGATCCCGAAGTAACTCAAAATGGCGCTGGCAATCGCCGCACCGACAATGCCGAGCACGATATTCATGATCATCCCCATGCTACTCTTCATGAATTGCTCTGCTAGCCAGCCCGCAATCCCGCCAATGATGATGGCTGCTATCCAGCCCACTCCAGCGTCGCCCATCGCACTTCTCCTCGCAAAGGCGCTCCATGCGCTCTTGCACGTTGCGCCCAAGAAGCGGCTGACGATTGATCTGTATCAACGGGGTGGACGAAGAGCGGGACGTGTGGATGCGAGTGCCGTGGGATGAGGCCAAGGCACTGCAACGGCTACTGCCGGATGACGCGCTGAAGATCGTGATGCGAGGCGCGGACAAGGAAGACAAGGCGGCGGCGTGACAATGAGCGTCGCAGAAGCGGCTCCGCCGAGGTTTGGAGATTCCTCGACGGAGCCGCATTCGCCGCGCCGCTTTCCAAGGCTACCCTTCATTCCAAACTCGTCTGCACGTTAATCAACATAAGAATGCGAAATCTCGTTGGTGTGGCGTGACGGTTACGCTCGGACGCTCTCGGTCCAACCACCTAGCAGGGCCACGCTGTCACATGGCCAGTAGCTAACATCATGAGAAGGGGTTGCTCTCGTCAGTCGAAGCGCAACCAAGTCCAGCCGTGTCTCGCCAACCAAGCCAGCGCAGTTGAAATGATAAGCGCGATCCCGGCCCGCTTCGACGAAGAAACACGGTCTTAGTCAAATGGGATGCGACATGCTTTGGCAGCTGTCGAGCGCCGGCTTTGATCTACGTCAAGCAAGGCGGGGGACGCCGCTGCCTTCACTGGCGCGGTCGAATCGCAAGGCCATGCCGCTCTATGCTTTTCCTCAAGGGCGACGAGCCGATAAAACCCGGAGGTTAGCATCATCATGCTGAACTGGATATCTGGGCTAACGTCTGATGGGCGGTTGGACGGTCCAATGCATAATGCTGAGGAGGCTGTAAAAGCGCTCGGAACTCAGTGGTTCGCAGCCGACCATGAAGCGAGGTTGGCCTGCGGTCAGCTCGTGATTGAGGCAATACAAAAGCTGATACCTAACTACGATTTGAGCCGCAATCTTTATTCCCAGTTTTTCTTCTTCGCGACTCACCAGTCCACCACGGATCTTGAGGAAGGCGCAAAATGGTTTAACGAAACAGCGGCGGCGAAGGACGAAGACCCGCCCTTATTTATTGCCATGAGCAGTATCGGTCAGCTCTTTAACTTGTATGCAATTAATGCCGCTGCAAAAGGTGAAAAGACCCGCCAAGCATCCGGCACTCTGTATACGACGCACAGTCGGACTGTTAATGACATGATCCAATACGTGCTTTACCACCGCGCCTTCCAATCCTGAGGCATTACGCCAAGAAACTGGAGCACAACGCGCGCGTTGTTCTGTAAATCGTTTGCGGATATCGCTTGCTGTTCTTCTGAGCAATAGAAGCGGCGCTTTAGATCCCAGATGATATCAGTTGCTGTCGGGAGCCCAGCGCTCTGCGACGCCCCGGCTCCCAACAGCCACGCGCTTCGCCCTACCATTGCGGTTATTCTGCGGGCTGCGCTCCACGCCATCGCATCATCGGGCACATCCTTGGTGATGACCGAGCCCGATCCGCGATATGGGCCCCCTTGCCGATCTTCACCGGGGCCACCGGCGAGGAATTGGTGCCGACGAACGCGCCATCGCCGATCAGCGTCTTGTGCTTCGAAAAGCCGTCGTAGTTGCAGGTGATGGCGCCGGCGCCGACATGGGAAGGATGGTTGACCTTGACGCCGACTTCCACAACCGCAGCCGTGGTCCCGACGAAGTTGCCGATCCGAACGCCCTCGCCGAGCGATGTGCCGGGGCGCATGCGCGCAGCGAAAAACCAACCGCGGATGTCGCTGCGCTCATCCTGGCTGCGCTTGCTTGGATCGAGCCTCCGCTCAAGGTCCGCTTTGACCCCCAGCGCACATTCAGGTTCCGGCCTGTCTCATATCTGCCGCACTGCGAACCTATCGCTTAGACGTGACCGACCTGCCGCACTGTAGGCGTATTCGCACATTCATGCTCACGGCGTGGCTGAGGGGGGCGCGGCTGACTGCCCGGCTTTCTCGAACGTAGAGGTAACAGTACTGTGATGAAGATCGTGATTGTAGCGGGTGCGACGCTTGCCCTGGTGACTGCGGCTGGCGCTGCCGATATCCCGCGCCCACAGCCCGTCTATCAGCAGGCCCAGTTCGGCAAGATGCCGATTGGCAAGACCCCCATCGGGAAGACCCCGATCGGCAAGGCGCCCCGGCCCTATGCGCGGTATTGATTCAGACCGTCGTTGAGTCTGAGCTTTATCGTCGACAGTTGAAGGGCGAACCGTGGCGAACAGGCCGAAGAGATCAGGACTATGCCTGCTTGCGGGACTCGCTGTCCTGCTCCAGTGCGAAATCCATCCTGCTTCTGCACGCGAGATTGACATTCTCGCGGGCCTGGAACGTCTCATTTCCCCCAAACAGGAAGTCGACAAGCGCGACGCCAACGCGAACGCGCTTGTTTCCCGTGAGGCGTTCACGGAATCGAAAGCGGCGCCACAGTCGACCCGAAAGCCAGGACCGGGATCAGCAAAGGGCCCGTACTACGTCGATTTCAGAGCCAGAACAGCGGCGAGCTGGGGACATGCTTTCGTCTGGTTCGGGAAGACAAGCGAGCGCGCCGTTGAAGTCGCGGGCCTCACCCCTGCGGGAGACAACGTGCCTTATGTACTTGGTCATCTGACGTGGGTGCCGTCCGAGACCAAGGCGAGCTATGGCGATCTTGATCCGCAATACCTGACCGCCAATTACCGCGTTTACTTGAATGAGCCCGACGCAAAACGGGTTTTCGCTTACATCAAGAAATTGCAGGCGAGTTCACCGGTCTGGAACGCCGAAACAACGAATTGCACTTCGTTTATCGGCAGCATCGCAGAATTCATGGGATTGAAAGTTCCTCACCGCTGGCAGCGTCCTGAGAACTATGTCAACAATCTCAAGGCGATGAATGACGGGCGCCAGATGATCCGCCTGTCGTCAGAGCAATAGGCTCGCGTTCGTTACTGTCCCCTGGAGATGAGCTTCGCACAGCCGTAATCGAGGCAGCGCAGCGGTATGCGGGATAAACCACAACCCGGATGTCGCTACGCTCATCCGGGCTACGCTTGCTCGGTTTCCTGTCGCGCAGTGCTCTCTCCGCGCAACGTCGCTCGCTTTCTCCGCACCCGTAGGCCAGCCATGAGTTTCATGGTCGCCGCGAGGACCAGCGCGCAAAGCGCCGCCTGTTGTTGATGACCAACTCGAAACGCCTTGCCTGTCGTACCGGCAAATCACCGGGATCAGTTCGATTTTTCACAAGCTCCCAGCGAGACAAGGAACTCTCCTGTTTCGCCCTGAAAGAGCGCGAAATGGTTTGAGCCGTACAGCGTAAACATCCCATGCTCGTGCTGAAAGCTGTACGTGTCGGCCGAACCGAGAAACTTTCCCATCGAAGGAGAGAGTTCTACGTCGTAGTTTATGAGGCACCTGTTTGCACGAGAACCGTCAAGGTTATCGATCAGACCGTACTCACTCTCGTCACACCTCATACGCTTTTCGGCATCACTTACTTCCTTGATCGTGACGAAAAACCTTTCATGAGCCGGACTAATTCGATCGCTGATCACTCGCCTCTGTTCGTCGACTTTCATCCCGGCTGTGCTGCTTACCTGGCAGGCCCATTTGCCGACACGGGCGCGCTGTTCCGCCTTGACGCACTGGCCATAAGCCAAAATCTGATCGATGTTCTTTTCCTTCTTGTCCGTCTCAAGTTTGAACGCCGAGCCATAACACGCTGCGTGGCTGCCGCCCACCGCGAACAAGAGACAGGTCGCCGACAAGGCTGCGATTCGGAACATCGATTTCATCTGAAACCTCCGAGTGGACGATGAGGCATCAAAGTCGCTGGCATCCAAGCTACGGGGAACAGCGATAGTATTTTGTATCGAGCTCCGAGAGGCCAGGGTACAAACGTGTAATTTGATTGTCGTCGTGGATCTTCAAGCTGAACTGCACCGTGCCGAAAGTGACATCATTGGCGCAGAGCGCCAGGAGATGCAGAACTTCGCCGTCCTGTTTCTGGGTCTTTATGGCGCAATTCGCATTCTTTCCTCTCAGCCTGTTGCCCTCGTAGATGAAACCACTGCCGTAGACATCTGCATCTTTCGCGAACCCAAGCTTGGTCCGCTCACCTGTGAACACTTTTTTGCAGGTCGACTCGTCTGTAACCCACGCCCCTCTCAGGTCCCCCGCCTCTGCCGCAACTCCGATACCCAGCAATACGGTCAAGGCAGTGACAAGACTGACCCCGCGGCAGAGATGACGTGCTGGCATCACAACCTCCGAATACGGACCGCTTCCAAATGCAGATTTGGCCAGCATGCCGTTCTCATCGTTCGTGTTCAGCAAGCCCTCACGGCGGGCAAAGTCCTTTGAGATGGATCAAGGGTTGGGCTTCCAGCGGATTGGGGCATTTCGATCCGATCCGGGGCGCATGGTGGATATCGATCGGTCACAGCACTACCGGCCGGATGGCTGCCGGTTCAAGCCGCCAAACCAGGGATCAACCCGTTACCCGATCCCGCTGTAAATCGAACCGGATCTGCCGCCGTACCGACCAATCGAAGCACCTGAGACGCTCCCTGGCAAGGATGCGATGAAACTGCAGAAAATCCTTTTCAGCTTCGAGGGCCGGATCGGCCGCGGCACCTATTGGCTGGCGATCCTCGCCCTGATCGTCGCGGTGCTGGTCTTGACCGTCGCGCCCTTTCTCCTCAACAGCGAAGAGGCGGCCGTCCTGATGCTCGCCTTGACCTCGCAGTTCATATGGCTCTTGAGCCTGTGGCCGATACTGGCCCTGGGAGCCAAGCGATTGCACGACCGCAACAAGAATGGCTGGTGGCTGCTGGTTTTCTGGCTGCTGCCCTTCGCCCTGTTTTGTGGCGGCTTCAGCATCGCCCTCTTTGACGACCCCAGAACCGGCCGGAGCGGAGATTTCTCGACCGGCTTGATCCTGGTTCTTGCGAGCCTTCCGCCCGCGCTATGGGGCATCGTCGAACTCGGCATTCTGCCGGGCACCAAGGGGCCGAACCTGTACGGCGCCGACCCGGCGCAACAACTGGCTTGAAAACCGCTTGCGCGTCCCGCGCCGGAGCCGTCCTGATCGCGCTTGCGCCAAGCTGCACAAACCCCGCCTTCCCCGGCGACGCTACCGTTAACCGCTGCGCCAGCGTTAGAAAATTTGCGACCGACGAGAACGTGAGCGCCGCTGGCTTCGATCCACTCGTCGTGCAATTCGCCCTCGGCGACTGAAAATATCTCGCCCGAGCGGTAGGTCACGGGTTCGCCGGTCTGCCTGACGACGAACGTCCCTGATATGACCAGCCCGCGGATCTCGAAGTGATGCCGGTGCCGTCCTTTGCCGGGACGAGGATCGAGCTTCTGATGCTCGATTTCATTGAAGCCGTCCGCTTTCAATTGCTTTTCGAAATCATGTTCGTTCATGCAACGCTCCTGTGAAGCAGGATACCTTCTGCCGAAATTTCCTGAGTGTCGTGCTGCCGACGGCCCTTCGATATCCCTCACTTCACTTTCACCGAATAGTTGAGCGTGGCGCACCCAGGGCTGTTGTTTTGTGAGCCGCAAACCCGAAGCGTGAACTTGTCGGAGCCCTGGCTGGAAGGCGCCGTGCAAATGTAATAGCCGGCTTCCCTGAGCTTGATCTTTCCGCGCGCCGGCGGTGTCACAAGCAACAACCGCTTGAACGTCAGGTTACCTCAGCACCGTGCGCGCTCAAGACCACAGCCAGCACAACCAACATTGATCTCGGCATGTTCGCCCCCGTGAAAGCGACGATACGGTTGCCTCGCCGTTAGTACAACGATCGCGGGGATAAGCCACAACCCCGGATGTGGCTGCGCTCATCCGGGCTACGCTTGCTAGAAAAACGAATGCACAGCAGGCCACGCACGTAGCAACGCGACTGTCCCTGCAAGCGCGGCCACCGACGTAAGACGACGGTGCTTCCGGTACCCCGCGACCAGCGGAAACGCAATTGACACGCTATTTTCGTGATGACGGCGGCGATTGTTCACGCATGTGAACCCGTTCACAGCCGCTTGCGCGCTTCCAGTACATAACGTGGCCGCGGAGGGACACGCTATGACCCAACCTGCGAAGCGCATACCCACATGGCTGACGGTCGATGTGCTGGTGATCGTCATATCATTGGCGATTATCGGGATCGGCATCGGGATCGGGATTGCTCCCTAGCCATGGACCTGAACCGGACCCGACCGCTCTCCCGGTTGCGAGGTTTGCCAGCCGTCTTTCGCGCATCAACCTGGCGCATTCTCCTTTTGTCGAACAGTATTCCTCCGGCATTGGAAGATCCTGTCTCGTAGTGCATGTGCTAGTGCTGAACTTCCAGTGAGGGCGTATGAGTAATTTTAGTCGTGCTCGGGCTTTGCTTCAAAGCGCTGATGAAATGGCCACGCTGATTGTTGAACTCCATGATCTGCGGATGCAGGTACAGCGGGCAGAGGCGACCGCGCTTGCCGGCGGGCACGTCGCCGCCAGGAAATCGCGCGGCGCTGCTGCCGTGACCCGACGGGCTGTTGCGGCGAGGATCAGGTCGCGTCGGGGTCGCGCTCAATGCGTGCAGAAGAGACCCAACCACACATGCTTCGCATAAACCCCAGGCCACGCCATCCGCGACCGGCTGGCAGAACTTCGGATCAACCGCGCCCCTGCGCTCAACCTTCTTTCTTGGCTTCTTCGCCCGCATCTTCATCTCGCGATACCGCTTCGCCCCGCCGTCGCGATTGTTCTGCGGGCTGCGCTCCACCGCCATCGCATCGTCAGGCACGTCCTTGGTGATGACCGAGCCCGATCCGATATAGGCGCCGTTGCCGATTTTCACGGGGGCCACCAGCGAGGAGTTGGTGCCGACGAACGCGCCCTCGCCGATTGTGGTCTTGTGCTTGAAAAAACCGTCATAGTTGCAGGTGATCGTCCCCGCGCCGAGATTGGCGTTGGCGCCGACATGGGCGTCGCCGACATAGGAGAGGTGGTTGACCTTGGCGCCCGCCTCTAACGTTGCGGCCTTGATCTCCACGAAATTGCCGATCCGAACACCCTCGCCGAGCGAGGCGCCGGGGCGCAGGCGCGCATAGGGACCGACGGAGGCCTTCTTCCCGATCGAGGCCTGCACGATGTGCGAGAAGGACTGGATCACCGCGCCGTCGGCGATGGTGACGCCGGGGCCAATCACCACGAACGGCTCGATGGTGACGTCGCTGCCGAATGTGGTGTCGGCGGCCAGATGCACCGTCTCCGGCGCAATCAGCGTCACGCCAGCGTCGAGGGCTGCCTTGCGCAGCCGCGCCTGCATTACCGCTTCGGCTTCGGCGAGCTGGCTCTTGGTGTTGATGCCGCGCACTTCGTCCTCGCTGGTTTCAATCACGACGGCCTCCAATCCCATTTCCCTGACAATGGTAACGGCATCGACCAGATAATACTCGCCCTTGCTGTTGGCGTTGCCGATCCGGTCGAGGATTTCCAGCGCACGGGCGCCGTCGAACGCCATCACGCCGGCATTGCACAGCGTCACCTTGCGCTCTTGTTCGGTCGCGTCGGCATGTTCGCGGATCGCCACCAAGTGACCGCCCTCGAGCAGCAGCCGGCCGTAGCCGGTGGGGTCGGCGGCACGGAAGCCGAGCACGGCGAGGGCTGCGCCCTGCGCCAGCGGCGCGCGCAGCCGCGCAAATGTCTGGGCCGAAATCAGCGGCGTGTCGCCGAACGCCACCAGCAGATCGTCGGCGCCGCGGTCGATCGCCGCGCGGGCGGCCAGAACGGCATGCGCGGTGCCGAGGCGCTCGGCCTGAACGAAGGTCGCCGCATCGGCGCGGCTACGCTTGACCTCGTCGGCGACCGCCTTGTGGTCCGGCCCGATCACGACCGCCAGATCAGCGCCCGTTCCGTGCGGGGCGGCGTCCAGCACATGCGCCAGCAGCGACTGGCCGGCGATGGGATGCAGCACCTTCGGCAACGAGGATCGCATCCGCGTGCCCTCGCCGGCCGCAAGCACGACAGTCAGGCTGGATCGAGCGGTCATTCTGGTCCCTTGGCTAGTCCTTGGCCGGCAATGGGGATGGCGCCGGCCGTCTTTAATTGTTTTCCCCCGGAGATCAAACCAATTCGCCGCCCTGAAAACGTCCGGATTAAAGTGATGGGCGCTTTTCCTGTTAATGTTTGGCCTGTGATTCGGCAGGGGCCTTGAGGAGGGCCGAGGGCGCTTGGCCAAGAAACCAGACCATCTCCGGGACTTCGAGGCCGATGACACCGGTGGCGTGCTGGGCAAGCTGCTGGCCGACGAGGACGGGTTCGACCGCCGCGCGCTGTGGCGGATCGGATCCTGGGGCGCTGGTGCCACGGGCGCGGTGATTCTGGCCGTGATGGCCAACCAGTCGTCGCTTGGGCTGAAGCGCGATCAGGTCGCCGCTGCCGATTTGAGCCGGCAGGCGCAGCAGATCCAGCTGGTTGCCAGGGAAACCCACAGCGAGGCGCGGCGGCTCGCCGCCGCCATCGATACGCTCAACAGCGATCGCGACAGACTGTATTTGCGGGTCACCGGCCTGGAACAGGGGCTCGATTCCGTCACCGGGGCCATCGCCCGGCAGGGTTCCCTCCCGCCGCTTGTCACCAATGCGGAGCCGCAGGCCGCCCAAAGCCCGCCGCCGTCCCCGCCCGTCGCGACCGCTCCAGCCACGACGCCCGCTGCGGACAAATCCACCGCGACCTCTGCGGAGCCCGCTCCGGCGACGCCGGTTTACTCCGCCGCAAAGGATGCCGCGAAGACCGACGCAACCAAAGCTGAGAGCACCAGGCTGGAAGCGGCAAAGGCGGAGATGACAAAGGCCGAGTTGGCAAAAGCGGACGCCGCCAAGGTGGAACCCGCCAAACCTTCGCCCGCTACGCCGCTGATGGCGGCGCAGTCGATGATGGCCCAACCCGATCCCTCGGCCAGCAAGCTGGTCGAGCCGGGCAAGGCGGCAAACCCGGTCGTTGCGGGCCCGATCCCTGACGTCGTGGCGTCGGCGCCATCGGCGGGCGATGCGGAGGCCGATGATGACGCTTTGCCAAAAGTGTCGCTGCGGCGAACCGAGTTCGGGGTTGATCTCGGCACCGCCAATTCGCTGAACGGCCTGCGCATGCTGTGGCTCGGGCTGCTCAAATCGCGATCGAACGCCCCCCTGACCGCGTTGCGCCCGATCATCGTCATCAAGGAGAGCACCAACGGGCTCGGCATGCAGCTTCGCCTGGTCGCCGGTCCCCTGAACGACGCCGGCGCCGCCGCCAGGATCTGCGCCGTCCTGACCGAAAACAAACGGCCCTGCGAAACCACGATCTTTGACGGTCAACGGCTGTCGCTGAAGTCAGATGATGCCTCGCCCGCCGCCGCCAAGCCGACCTATCGCCGGCGCGCCATCGCCAAGCGGGCGGCGGCGGTCGTCGAGGAAGTGGCCAAAAAGCCGGAGCCGCCGCCGGCAACGACGCAGGCGACCCTGTCGTCCTTCTTCAACCGGAAAAGCTCGCAATAATCTTGTGACACCAGCGCGTTACGCCGAATTTTTGACACGCTCCCGCAGCATTGCCGAGCGCTTGTCCCGGCCGCCAATCCCGACCATATTGCCCCCATGAAAAAATCCCCGTTCCGGCTCACGCCGTACCAAGTGCAATTCCTGCTGGTGGTCGGCTTCGTCACCGTCGGTTACGCGCTTTATTTGCGCTACCTCGCGGTCGAGTTCTCGACCGTGGCGCTGGCCTGCGACGCCGGCCTGCAAAGCACGCTGTGCAAGTCGCGGACGCTTGCCACCTATCTGTTCAAGAATTCGGTATTCGGCATCGTCGCGGTGATCATTGCAACGCTTCACGTCATGCGGCCGTCGATCGTGCTTTTGACCGGCGGGCTGATCGCGGCGGGATTCGGGATCGTGCTCTACAATATCGCGCTGTCGGGACTTGCGATCGGCCTGCTCATTTTGGGATTTGCACGGCCCGCGCCCGCCACAGCGTGAACGCCAGCAGCAGATAGACCGCACAGGTCCACATCGACTGCCAGTTCTGGTTGCCCTCGTTGATGCCGGTGAACAGCGCAGCCGCCACCAGGAGGCCGGCAAAGGCGGATTCAGCGATCGGGCGCACGCCGTCTTTCGGCCGGTTCAGCAGCATCAGGGCCGCGAACGGCACCACCGCCATGGTCAATGAGGCGAACGGAAAATCGCGGTAGCGCGGATCGAACGTAAAGCCGAGCGCGGTTCCCGCCGCGATCAGCGTGGTGACGACAAGCACGAGGCCCAGCAGCGCCGGCAGTACCCCGCCGGCGCGGTAATCGCGCGGTCCGAGCAGTTCGAGGAAGGTCGGCAGCGGCCGTCCCGACATCGCAGCGTTCGCGGTCAGCAATGGCGACGCGATGCCGGCCGCCAGCAGCGCGCCCCATTGCAGCCAGCCGCCCGCGCCGTAGCTCTCGTAGTACATCTTGTCCGCGGCGATCCCGAGCAGCATGCCGGCCGTCGTCGCCGATGTCCCGACCGCAATCCACGCGGCCACGCCCGGTTTCCACGGCCGCCGCCGCAGCGTCAGCCAGCCGGCCAGGAACACGAAGACGCTGAGCGCCATCCCGCATCCCATCTGCAGCTTCCAGGACGGGTAATTGCTGATCGGCTCGCCGGGCGGATATTTCACCGCGCGGTGCGCGTCATCGATCATGCCCCAATAGCCGCCGACGGTGCCTTCAAGCTGGCGCTTCCACGGCTGGTCATAGGCCTCGATCAAATTGACCCGAAATTTTTCGCGCTTGGCGAGGTCAAGGATTTCGGACACCACGCGGGCCTGGTTGGTGCGCGAGGGAAGTGCGCCATCGCGCATCCGGCCCGCGCTCGGCCAGCCGGTCTCGCCGATCAGGATTTCCTTGTTCGGGAACGCCACCGCCATCCGCCTGCGGATATCGTCGACATGGGCCGCGGCGAATTTCGCGCGCACCGGGATGTCTTCCCAGTACGGCAGGATGTGGATCGTGACGAAGTCGACGGCCTCATAGACTTCGCGGTTGCGCAGCCAGAATTCCCAGACGTCCGCATAAGTGACGGGCACCGTGACCCGCGACTTGACCGAGCGGATATTGGCCGCGAGATCCGACGTCGTCATCTCGCCGCGCAGCAGCACCTCGTTGCCGACCACCAGCGCGGTGATGACGCCCGGGTGCTCCTTGGTCAGTTCGATCGCGATCGCAATCTGGGCGAGGTTCTTGATCCGGTTGCTGGAGAGCCAGATCCCCTGGATCACCTTCAGGCCCACCTTGGCGGCCAGGGCCGGAACCTGGTCGAGCCCGTTCTCGATCGAGTAGGTCCGCACGCATTCGGTGATCTTGGCGAGTTGCGCCAGATCCTGCGCGATCTGCTCAGGAGAGATTTGCGTGGTCGGGATCAGGGGGGTCTGGGCGCCACGGAACGGGGCGTAGGAGACGCATTGCAGCTTGGCGTTGGGATCGATCGGCGCGCGCGCCAGCGTAATCGGCGTGGCAAGCCACCACCAAAGGGCCGCGATCATACCGAGCGATGAAAGGAGAAGCGCCAGCGGCGTACGAAGAGAAATCGGTTCCATCCTCCGGGCGTTGACCGTCGATTACCCGTTCATCAGCGTCCTGCCAAGATGCACGGTACCCCTATTCCGCCGCGCCGCCTGCGGCAGTTTTACCACCACCTTGATAAAGTTGTGACTTTGCTGGACAAAATCCGAAATACGCGTCATTTGAATCGCTGAGCGTGTCCGCCGCATTGGAGACCAATTTGGGCGGCAACAAGCCAGACATCACACCGGCCGCGGGCGGCTGGAAACTAATCGGGGAATGTATGCGTCGTCGGGTGCGTGATCCAAGAGTTGCGGTTTTGCGGCGCTTCGCCGCTGCCGGCCTGGCCCTTCTGATCGGATCGGCTGGCGCGTTTGCCCAGAGCGGCGCCCCCAATCCCCAGGATCAGTCCAAGCAGCCGGCCGCCAATGCCGCCGACGTCAACAAGGACAACCAGCGCAAGTCCGACGAATTCGTCGAGGCGGCCCAGGCCATCAACGGCCCGGGTGGGAACCCGGAATGCGTGTGGCTCGGCCGCCGGGTGGTTCGCCTGATGTGGCGCGACGACCTGGATACGGCGTTCCGCCACCTCGATCTCTACGACCGGTTCGGCTGCCCCGGCGGCCATGTCCAGGCGGCCTTCCGCTGCCTGACCCGTTTTGGCGGACAGATCGATCCCAAAGTGGCCGAAACCCTCGACAGCCGCATCCACGTCTGCTGGATCAATCCGGGCGCCCAGCCCCAGGCCGCCGCGGCAGCCAGCCCGGCACCTGCGACCGCCGGCAACGCTGCGCCGGCGCCGGCCGCTTTGCCCTCGCCGGCCCCGAGCGCCAGCCCCGCCCCGCCGGCAAAATAGCCGCCCGGCATTCAGGATCCGTTCAGCGGAACGGTCCTATTTGTCCGGCGTGCCGGATTGGCCGCGCCCTCAAAACGCCGTCCTTGAAAAGGTGCAACCTTAAAAAGGCCACGGCGTCATACCAGTTGTGAAATTGCAGGGCAGGACTATCCTTATACTGCCGCCGTGTCGGTCGAACCTAGGGGACAGGTTCGCTTACCTTCAATCGCAGCCCCGTATGGTTTAGCCCCCGATGCGTGCTGTCGTCGCCGTTCTGCTGTTTGTCACCGCAGCTCACGCCGGGCTGTGGGGCCTGTTCCAGGAAAAGCAGGCGGCCCCTGATTTCCGCGGCATTCTGCCCAGTGCCTCCTATACGCCGTTTGAACCAGGGCACACCGTCGCTGACGGCGACTCCGAGAAGGTTCGCGCCGACCTGAAGAAACTCTCCACCCTGACGCGAGCGGTCCGCCTGTACTCCTCGACGGAAGGCAACGAACTGGTGCCGCCGATTGCCGCGGAATTCGGCGTCAAGGTCACGGTCGGCGCCTGGATCGACAAGGACAAGGACCGCAACAAGCGCGAGATCGAGGCGGCGATCACGCTCGCCAAGCGCAACAGCAACGTCAACGGCATCGTCGTCGGCAACGAAACCATCTTCCGCGGCGAGCAGAAGATCGAGGACCTGATCGAGCTGATCAAGCAGGTGAAGAAGTCGGTCAACGTTCCGGTGACGACGGGTGAAATCTGGAACATCTGGCGCGACAATCCGGAACTGGCGTCTTCCGTCGATTTCATCGCCGCGCACGTGCTGCCCTACTGGGAAAACTTCACCTCAAAACAGGCCGTCGATCAGGCGGTGGCGATGTTCCAGTTGCTGCGCGAGCAGTTTCCGGGCAAGCGGATCGTGATCGCCGAATTCGGCTGGCCGAGCGCCGGCTATAATTTGCGCAACGCCGACCCCGGTCCGTTCGAGCAGGCCTCGGTGCTGCGCAATTTCGTCGCCCGCGCCGAAGCCATCGGCATCGACTACAACATCGTCGAGGCGATCGATCAGCCCTGGAAATTCTTCGAAGGCGGCGTCGGTCCCTATTGGGGCATTCTCGACGCATCCCGCGAGCCGAAATTTTCGTGGACCGGCCCGATCGTGAACGAAAATTACTGGAAGCTGGCGGCGATCGCGCTGCTGGTCGGCATCCTGATGTCGCTGCCGATCCTGCGGATCGAGCAGCCGACAAAAATGCAGGCGCTGGTGCTTGCCGCGGCCGCCAATGGCGTCGGCGCCTGGGCCGCCACGGTGTTCGCCTATTGGACGGGACATTATTTCGTATTCGGCTCGGCCTTTGCGCTGACGCTCGGCCTGATCCTGCTGGTGCCGCTGGTGCTGATTGCGATGGCGCGCATCGACGAAATCGCGGCGGTGGCCTTCGGCCAGGGTCCGCGCCGGCTTATAACCAAGAGCGCGCCGCTGGCGCCCGCCACCATCGGCGAAAACGTCACCTTCCCAAAGGTCTCGATCCACATTCCCGCCTATTTCGAGCCGGTCGAGATGCTCAAGCAGACCCTGGATGCGGTCTCAAAGCTCGACTATCCGAATTTCGAATGCGTCTGCATCATCAACAACACGCCCGACCCCGAGTTCTGGCAGCCCATTCAAGACCACTGCCGCACGCTTGGTGAACGCTTCAAGTTCATCAACGCCGAGAAGGTGCAGGGCTTCAAGGCCGGTGCGCTGCGCATCGCCATGGAGCGCACGGCCGCCGACGCCGAAATCATCGGCATCATCGACGCCGACTATGTCGTGCATCCGGACTGGCTGAAGGATCTGGTTCCGGTGTTCGCCGACCCGCGCGTCGGCCTGGTGCAGGCGCCGCAGGAGCATCGCGACGGCGACCTCTCGCTGATGCACTACATCATGAACGGCGAATATGCCGGTTTCTTCGACATCGGCATGGTTCAGCGCAACGAGCATAACGCCATCATCGTGCACGGCACGATGTGCCTGATCCGCCGCGCGGCGATGGACATGGCCGGCGGCTGGTCCAGCGACACCATCTGCGAGGACACCGATCTCGGCCTGACCATCCAGCAGCAGGGCTGGCTCACGCACTACACCAACGTGCGCTATGGCGAAGGCCTGCTGCCCGACACCTACGAGGCGTTCAAGAAGCAGCGCCACCGCTGGGCCTATGGCGGTCTCCAGATCGTCAAGAAGCACTGGCGGCGCTTCCTGCCCGGCGCGAGCCGGCTGTCGCCGGACCAGCGCCGCGAATTCTCGCTGGGCTGGCTGAACTGGCTGGGGGCCGAAAGCCTCGGCGTGGTGGTCGCGATCCTCAACCTGATCTGGGTGCCGATCGTGGCGTTTGCCGACATCGCGGTTCCGGACAAGATCCTGACGCTGCCGATCATCGCCTCCTTCATCGTCTCGCTGGCGCACTTCCTCGCGCTCTATCGTCTTCGGGTGAAGATCAAGGCCGGCCAGATGCTCGGCGCCATGATCGCGGCCATGAGCGTGCAGTGGACGGTATCGCGCGCGGTGGCGCAGGGCCTGATCACCGAGCATATCGCCTTCGCCCGCACTTCCAAGGGCGGGTTGTCGCGGATGTCGATCGAATTCCAGGCGTTCTGGGAGGCCGTGATCGGTGTATTGCTGCTGGTCGGCGCCACCGTGCTGGTCGTGACCAACGGCTATAAGCAGGTGCGCGAGATCTACATCTTCGCGGGCGTGCTGGTGCTGCAAAGCCTGCCGTTCCTCGCGGCGGTCGCGATCGCGTTGTTGGAAAACTCCCGCACCAATTCCTTCGCCTTCTGGCGCAACAGCGCGGTGCGGACGGCGGAACTGATCGGGCTGCGCCCGGTCCGCCTGCCGACCGTCACCAGCCAGTCCCAGCCGGTGGCGTCGGAAATCCGCCGCGAGGCGAACTGACCGTGGACGAACAGACCTGCGGCGCTTCAACAAGCCTGGCTAAGCGTCGCGGACACAAGGAAAATTTGGGTTGCGCCAGTGCCGCTTTTGTCGCGCCGGCACTATTGACCCGCAGGGGCCCGCCCCCTACACAGCGCGGCAAGTGAGCGCGTAGCTCAGGCGGTAGAGCACGTGACTTTTAATCATGGGGTCGAGGGTTCGAGTCCCTCCGCGCTCACCAATGAAATCAAATAGTTAGGACGGCTTTCTTGAAAGTATGCTTCCCAGTTTCCGCCCTGGGAAGCACATGGGAAGCGGCGATGTGCCGCAGCGCGTGAGCGCTAGGCCGTCTCATCATCAAAGGATGAACTGCAGTACGAGCGAACTCTTGTGCGTCCCGCCAGCCTTGAAGGCTCTGGCACCCGCACGACGCAAGACCTTCGAGGATGAATTGGTGCGGAGGTTAGGCGAGCCGGATAGCCGCCTGGTTCTGCCCAGGTGGACGCATCCCTTGGTAATGCGCCTTGATCGGATTAAACCGGCAAGCCATGAACGGTCTCATTTACCACGCCGGCAGCGAGTTTCCGACCGCGGCGCGGCGTAGGAATGGTTTGCCGTACCAATCGCCATTGCTGCCGCGCAGTGCGAGCGGAATTAGTGAGGTGCGGTCTCGACTAACGGTCCTATTTTACTCTTCGGCGGGAATGAATGCGTCATAGGGAGATCGAGTTTAGCGTTGAGCCCGTATCGAAGCGCGACGATGTTTGGGTTTGGCGGTTCTCGATAGGCGGCGAGGTCCGAACCGAAAAGCTGAAGCTTTTGGCGATCCGACGGGTGCAATTCATTATCGACCGGGAGCTACGGAACCGGAATGTGCCCCCGCAACACGACATCGGCAGCGACAATGCCAGGGATTAGCCGGCCTGGCCGCAGCCGAACTCGATCATATCCAGGGCAAGCAATAGGCGCCGAGCGGCTCGTTATCGCTATTGCCTACAATTTTATAAAGTTAGTACGCCTGACTTTTAAAGATACCTCAACGGTCCAATCTACGCCGGTTGCTCTTGATCATTTATAGAGTTCGGGTTGTTGCGATGGCTGAACGTCGATCCCTGGAACGCATCACAATCAACCAGCCCGCGCTGCTTCACGTTGAGGGCATTCGCGGCTGCCATCCTTGCGTGGTGGAAAATTTCCACAATGAACCCCGAGACTCTAACTGCCACTGGATGAACATTCAGTGGCAGGTCAGACGGAGCCATGCTTCATTCATCTACCCATCACACCGCCGCCTTCAAATTTGACCTATCATTGGATGGCTTCAGAACCACAAAGCATTGTCGCGTGGTGTGGCGGAACGAAAACACCTGCGGCGTTAAATTTGTCGATCAAAGCGACGCTCGCGCGGCGCGCGGTTAAATCGAATTGCACAACAGCGGCACCTTCGTGAAGCTGACCCAAGTCGGCGCAGTCCTGTTCGCCTAGCATGAAAAGCGCGGCTCGTCCGTGGTGATGCGCCGGCGCAACACCTTTCACGAAAGTCGGTGACGGCATGAGGCACGGTTAAAAGCCGAACCGACGCCGATCTGCCAGCCGGGTCAACTGGCCTTCGTCGAATCATATACGGAGGTTCGCATGAACGAAGTGGTGGGCGCTGCGGTTGCTGGCGCATCGCTCGCCGTTGGCGCCGCGATTTGGCTACTGGCGGGCTACCTCATCCAGCGACTTGCCTTTCGAAATCCAAAACCGACCGCCGGCACCGTCATTGCAACATCCTTGAGCACTTCAATGTTGTTGTTTTCTCTTTGCGCCCTGATGGCAATCCAATTTCGATAAGCGATTTGCGCGCCGAAAACATTCCCCGCTGTCCCCAGGGTCCATCCGTTGCACTAAAGCCGCTTGCGCCGCTTAAATGCGTTCATGCCCGAACTGACCCGACGACCCGATCCGCACCGCAGCGACAGTTGGCACGTCTACTACGGCGACATCCATGTCGGGACCATCGCGCGCGCCGTCGCCTTGCGGAACGCGATCACGCAATGGAAATGGTCTTGCGGCTTTTATCCTGGTCCCGGCGATCAGCTTGGCGGCACGGCGGATACGTTCGCCGAGGCCCGCGTAGCGCTCAAGGCGGCCTGGCAGGACTATTTGCCGCGCTGCACCAAGGCCGACTTTCAAGCCTGGCGCGATCAACATCGCCGCTTCGACCGTGGCGAACCGATGCCCCACGATTGGCGGGCGCCGCATGGATGAAGCCAGCGAAATTCGCGTCTATTTCAGTTGCCCGTCTTGCGACGCGGTCTATAGCGCCACCCAAAAACGGAAGCCGAACATTATCGGCCGCTTCACTTGCAAACTGTGCGAAAAGACGGTGCATCGGTGGTGGGGCACCCAATACAGTTCAAAGATTGGAAGGGTCCGCTCTACAAAGGAAAGGTCACTACACACTGAACTTCCCGCTCACGGGCAGCAACATGAAGTATACGACTGACCGCCGCTTCGCTGATCCCGCCAAAGCTGCACGCTGCCTATTAGAGCACGCGGCGACGAGCAACACCGCCGCGACCGTAGCAACAAAGGCCAGTAGGGTCCTCAATTTCGTCCAAGCGCCTAATGCCCGGCCGATGCCTTCTTGAGCGGTTCAATGAGCGATTGCGTCGAGAAAGGCTTTGTTAAGTACGCAACGCAGCCGGATGCCACCGCAGCTTTGCGAATGGCAGGGTCGTCATTGCCGGTCATGTAAATCACGGGAACGGAAATTCCTGCGTCGTTGAGACCCTGTTTGAGCTCGATCCCTGATCCGTCCTTCAGGTTGATGTCCAGAATGACGCAAGTCGCCTCTTCAACATCCGTGTAGTTTTTGAAAGCCTCTGCGGACGAAAATAGGATGGGGTCATATGCATGCAGCCGCAAAAGCCGCTGGACGCACTTCAGCATGCCGGGTCATCGTCCACCACTAAAATGATGTTGCTAGCTTTCGTCATCATGACCTGTCCGCCGACATGTCTGAGGCTTTGAGACCAGCCGTGGTTCGTTCAGGTTGACGCAAATCAATGCTTGTTGGTTCCAACCTATTTTGTCTGTCTGGTACCCGACGCTCCGATCCGTTCGGCAATGGACACAAGCTCTGCCAAGGACTTGATCTGCATCTTCTTCATCACATTGTGGCGGTGGGCTTTGACGGTCCGTTCGGTACAGCCTATCGCCCGCGCGATCTGCTTGTTGGGTTCGCCGCGAACGACAAGCTCGAAAACTTCCCGCTCGCGTGGAGTCAATCGGCCGACACGGGCGCGCACGCTGTCCAGTTTGTCTTTCAGATCGCGCAATGTTCTGTGGTGCGCTAAAGCCTGTTCAATCGCGCGAAATAGGTCGTCGGACGTTACCGGCTTGGTCAGGAAGTCATCCGCCCCCGCCTTGATAGCCTGAACCGTGGTCGGAATGTCTGGATTACCAGTGATGAATATGATCGGCAGCGTTGAGCCGAGTTCGTTCAATCGTTTCTGCAGCCCCGGGCCATCCAAGCCGGGTACCTGCACATCGAGGAGAATGCAGCTCGGGATGCTTTCGGCCGGTAAGTTGACCATCAAATGCAGGGCCGAAGGATAGGTCGCCACCTCGTAACCGGCTTGCTTCAGTCGACGTTCGACCGCTTTACGAAAGGAGGCATCATCGTCAACAACGTGAACGAACCCCGACAATCTTTTAACTCCGGCTCCGGACAGTGTAGCACCGCGCCCACCCCATTGGCGTGTTCAATAGTGAACGCTGGGCTTCTGGGTCAACTATCGTTGTCGGAAGGGGGATGTCGGAAAAACGGGACGCTTGTAGGTCGTTCTGAGGGGTGGTGGAACTGTGCGGGGACTGCGCGACTGCACTTATCGGGGGTATCTGCTGCCAGAAAATCCGTGGTTGCAGTTCCAAGAGAGAGGAATGTCTATCGCCCACCAAGCCAAACCGGATCGCACGACCCCCAAGCCCAATAACGCTAAACGACAATTACCAATCCCAAGGGATCGGAGTTAGGCCGATTGCAATAGAGCCAGGCGACGATCCCGGCAGCCGTCACGATCACTGCGATCCATGACGCGATCCAATACAACAGGTGCCCGAGACGCGGTGCCAGTCAGCGACCTTCCCACTTGCATTCGTTAGGGCGCTCTCCGTCGCTCGCAAACGGCTGCAAACGGGTCAGCCTAGCTTGCTCTATTCTGAATGGCCGTTGGTAGAGTTCGGGATTTATTCTTCTTGCAATACGCGACGACCGCTTTGGAATTTTTCTGCAGGCGGTCGTAATCCAATACACTGTTGCTTGCCGCCGCGTTGTAGTAGCCGCTCATAAAATATCTTACAAAATCTTGATCCTCGGGACCGTAGCCCAACCAAGTTCCGCAAGTGATCTTGTTAAAATCCAGCGTAGCGTTAGGCACCGCAGTTATGCCTATCGATTTTTCCAGGCCTACCATGACACTGGCATTCGGGTTGGATTGGCACCATCCCCTTACGCTTGTGACATTTGCCCGATGCAGGTCAAAATCTACAAACGTCCTCCGGCTTTCATAACTAAACCAGCCGGTCATCCAAGCCGAGAACTTGCTCGACGGTGCATCCGACATGGCAAGGTATTCGCTACAGGTGATGGTGCGAATGTCGGCTGTCGTTGCAAGCGCCGCACTAGCGAACGCTGGTACCATTAAGATCGCGAACGTAAGGATATTCAACTTGCATCTCATTGCGATGACCCCCAGTAAATGACCGACCAGACCAACTGCGATTTGAAGTGCTCACCAAAACCGGCATCTCGTTACCCAAAAAAGCAATCGCCCTTAATGACGAGTGTGTAAGATTTTTAGTTGATCTAGATCAACGGCGGCGGACCTACGGTGCTGAGCCAGCGGCAAGTCCCGGCATGTCCGCTATGCCGCCGAAGGCAGAAACGAGTTATCCATTTGCGACACAACAGGATCGAACTCGATGGCTGAGACCGTCGCCATTGATTGCCCTGCCCGTCGCCGAGCGCGACGGCTAGCGCGTCGGCGTTGGCGGTGCATCTTGATTGTAGCGGCGCCTACATTGGCAAGCTCGAAGCCATACGCATGCTCCAGCGGCAAGGTGACGGCTTCCAGCTCAATCGGATCCGCGTTGCCTACCTGCGATACTTTGCGGCGCCAGCGGCGGCAATCGCCGCGGCCTGCGCCTGATGCAGACCTTGCCTCGGCCAAGGCGACGTTATTGCGCATCAGGATCGAGGAGAAGCAGCGGGCTTTAGTGCGGCAGAGCGATGTCAACCAACTGACCGATAGCTTGTGTGGCGTCGTGCTGATGCACTTGGGTCGTGCTCGAGGTGCGCACCGAGATTGCTAAGGTTTGCCTTGAGATGGCCGACAAGTGCGCAAGCCGCCGTTGGACTTAGCAGGACGAACGACCGGGATGCACGATGTGGCACTGATGCTCAAAGCTTCCACAATGCGCGTTTGATCTAGGTCAACGTCGGGGCGACCGAAGCTAATTTCATGCATCCACGCTGGCGTTTGGCCTGAGTGTGGTGACGATGGCCTACGCCATCGGGCACATCTCCGGTTGTCATCTCAACCCAGCCGTCACCGTCGGCCTTGCTGCTGGCGGACGCTTTCCCGGCCGACAGGTCGCGCCCTATGTGGTCGCACAGGTCGTCGGCGCTATCGCGGCCGCCGCATTGCTGTATGTAATCGCGAGCGGTGCTGCCGGTTTCGACGTTAGCAAGGGTTTTGCATCAAACGGCTATGGGGCGCATTCGCCGGGCGAATATAGCTTGCTCGCCTGCTTACTGACGGAAGTGGTGATGACGGCGATGTTCCTGTTTGTCATCATGGGCTCCACCCACGGTAAGGCCCCTGCGGGTTTCGCTCCGCTTGCCATCGGGCTCGCACTGGTGATGATCCATCTGGTGAGCATTCCCGTCACCAATACTTCGGTCAATCCCGCGCGCAGCACGGGGCCGGCGCTGTTCGTCGGCGGCTGAGCGCTGGCCCAGCTCTGGCTGTTCTGGCTTGCACCATTGATCGGCGGCGCGCTGGGCGGGATGACCTATCGCTGGCTGAGCGAAGAGCCCGGTGGGGTTGTCGAGGGGACAAAGCGATAATATTGGTTGGCATTGGCGGGCGTGGCTCAGCGACGAGAACCGTTGCTTGCCGACAGCGCCATGGACCGAGCGGTTCGGATGGCTCTGGATCATGCCGGCGAGCACTGGCTATCCGACAGACAATCTAAGGCATCTCTGAACATCTTTCGCGCCACTCGATGACGAGTCCTCAATGCTGAAGTGCGTGCAGCGGCTGCTCCAGCACCACGCCTCCGAACCCATCATCCTGTTTTCGTCCGCACAGGCAAGATGCCAGGACCGGTCTCGCCGCGACCGCAGCGAGCCGACACCTGAGAACGCCCGGGATCCTTGCATCGGCCCACGGACCCGCCGAGGTTTGATCCAAGTCAAGGGTGTGACGCTCCCGCGCGCGACACTTGGGACCGACCCGCGGTTCGGCGCGATGCGCATGTGGCCGCGGCTTCTTCTCTCTCGAAGAAGGAGTATGCTGATGTTGCGTCGACTTCTGATTGCTTCGGCAGCCGCGATAATGCTGCTAGTCACCTTCGTTCCCGACGACGCCGATGCTCGCGGTCGCGGAGGCTATCGGGGAGGTGGCGGAGCCTACCGCGGTGGCGCTGTCGCAGTTCGAGGACCTCGGGGCGGCGGCGCTGTCGCAGTGCGGGGCGCAGGCTATCGGGGCGGCTATCGCGGTTACGGGTACCGGGGCTACGGCGGTGCAGCGGCGGTCGGCGCAGCCGCTGTCGGCGCGGCCGCCGTCGGTGCAGCTGCGGCGGGGGCCTACGGCCGCTGCGGCTACGACGCTTACGGCAACTGGATTTGCTATTAATCCGGTCCCCGCGCCAATAGCTGGCTTCTCGAAACGTCGCCACGTGACTCAGCGCGAGTCACTGGTGCCTTTTACTGGCTGGCCGGTAAACACCTAGCCCTCACGCGAACGCGCACCAGCGGTCGGCTCTGAGTCAGGAGCCTCGTTTCAGATCATCGGAAGAATCTGATTCACCCGTTGCTGAAACCGGTCGTGAGCGTCTCGGGTTGTCATCATGGAATTTACCTCATATTCGAAGGCCACGCCTTCCGGGTCGTTGACAGCCAACCAAGCCTCCGCGGCATCCTGGCTGTCGAAGACCTTGAGGTGCGCGGGGTCGCCCACTGGCACGTTGGTGTTGACATAGATCCAGATTGTCATCTGACGCCGCAGCCCTCGCTACTGCCTTAGCCTTCTCCAATGCGATCTCGCGGTCCAGCGTTGCTGGATTGAGCCTGCGGCTCGGTAGATCGTCGCAGTAAAAGTACTGGCTGGGCCTTCCATCAGGGTAGCGAACCTCGAAGTTGCCACACTGCGGGACGGCCTCGTACTTAATGATGCGGACGCGGTCAGCCATGGCTGTTGCGGGTCAGTTAAATCGGACCGAATAGGATGTAGATCAGGATCACAACCACAGCCATCAAGGTGCCGGCCATTAAGACAATACCTGTTCGGCTGTAGTGCATCGACCTCCTCCAACCATCACCAAGACTGCAGAGCAGGTCGGCTCCTCAGTCCGGACCACCTAACCAGATTACCAATTTGCCGATCGCTACTGCGAGTGCGACGAGCACAAGGCCGACGGCAAAGAAGGTAGGGATCAGTGAGGGATCGGTTTATGCAATCGGCAGCGGCCTGCCGGGGCTCGGTTGTGGGTGCCTCGCGGGCCTGACGGACTTTTTTAGATATGTAGGCCTCCAACAAAAAAGGCCGGCATTCCTGCCGGCCCAGTTTGCTGGAGAGTAAGAATAACGCGAGGTCAGTATCTCGCTGCGATCGGTGCACCGTATCCGCCGAAGCGATAGTTGATGCGCGCGGTGACCATATCCACGTCTTGGGTGATCCGATTGTTGAGAACAGCGGCGGGAACACGCAGGATTGACGACCCGTGAACGAATTATTGGCATCGCCCATGAACAGGTGGTTGTATTCAACACCAAACGACCAGTTCGGTGTGAAGCCGTACTCAAATCCGACGCCGACGGTGCCGCCCCAGCGGGTCGCGCTGGCCGAGGCCAGTTCAATGCCGGTAAACGTTTCGAGGATGCTAAAGCGGTTGCTCGTCACCGCCGCACCGCCCTTTACGTAAAACAGCGCTTGATTCCAGGCGTAGCCGATCTGGCCGGTAAAGAGGCCGATGCCATCGGTTTTGGTGCGAGTGGAGATCGAGCCCAAGACCGGGGAAACTTGATCGAAAAACGGGCTGAGGCGCGTGTGGCTGAGATCCGCCCAATCGCCCTGTGCTTCCACGCCAAACACCCACTGACTGGCTTGCCAACGGTAGCCGATCTGACCGCCGACGAGACCTCCGGACCGCGAGGCGCAGCCGTCAGCGAAGCCAAAGATACCAAAACCATCGAAATTCAGGCAGCTGTTGCTCTGACCCCAGCCGCCGTTGCCGCCGATGTAGAAGCCGGTCCAGTTGTAAATCGGGGCCACATAGGGGGCAGGAGCTGCCTTGACGGCCATATCCGCGGCCGACGCGGGCGCAGCCATCCCAAGAGCAATCAATCCGACTGTCGCCAGCAAAAACTTCTTCATCACTCAATCCCCATTTGTTATGCGCTGTGAAGCGACTGTTTCGGTTCGGCAGGAGCCCTCTCGTATTCCGGGGGTAAAATAGGCGCGATTCTTCGTGAGGCCTGTATCATAAAGGCAACACTCACGCACCAAACGAGCGGCGCCTAAGTCGATGATCTGTTTATGAAAAGCCCGTCATTCGGCGGCAAATCGATCCGAAACAGGCATTATCTGACCGTTCGTCTAGGTCTTCGCCTCGCCGAATAGGGTCCTCCGAGACGTGCCGCGCCGAACATGCTTCGAAAAAATGCTGATCACCCCTGTTTCCACATTGGATGATTGGTCGAACAGAGCGGACGCGATATCTTCGATTAGCTTGCGATTGGCCTTGAACTCAGCCTTCAAGTCCCCCGTCGAGCCCCTCCGACGAGCCGCCAAGTCACTAAGCGCGGCAACGCTAATTTGGCATTGCACAATTTGCTGCCCATTCCTCATCGTGAACCCGAATGCCATCAAGTCGGCATCATACCCAACGAGCCTTACCTCGCGTCAGCGGCATGAACCCAGCTTTCTCTCCCATGGTCCGTTGGAGCGGACCGCAGGTGGGTCCGCCCGCTAAGCGCCTAGTGTTACTCCCTACTGTAACGGATCCCGACGCGCTATGAGCTTTTTGTCGATGACGCCGCGATCAATCCCTACCAGATCGAATTCGATCAATCGCATTCCGGCTCGCCGGATTCTCGATGTTGTGTTTGAGTACGGGAGGTCGGCGGTCCACTACACGACTCCAACGTTTGGATGGTCGAGCGCTCGATTGAAGTCGGGCGTCTTGGCCTACCAGGATTCGCGCGTCAGCGGTACGCACACGCCGCGGGGATCCTCCCCTGCCCTCAAGTGCTGACTCTTCCCAGTCGCATCCCGCTCTCGTCGCGCATCACGACAACGTTGTCCTGCACCGAATAGTAGCCGACCGTGATAGCGCCTGGGCTACCGCCAAATGGCGCCGCGGTTTGCACTGGTACCGCTTTGATGTCTGGTGTAGCCCGCGGCTTGCTGCCTGGCGTGCGGGCGCGGGAGCGGCGGGGAGTTTCCCCACTGCATCCCGCCCTGCGCTCCAGAGCGTCGAGCCAGCCCAATGCTTCCGTCGAAACGGAATGACGTTGCCTTCGGTGAGCGCCGCCTGAAATTCGCGGTGCTCCCGCAGCCGGGCCGCAGCCCGCTCCTGCTGAACCGCGTGAGCCTGTTCCGACTGAGCAATCCAGCTCCGCCTGGATGTCGACCGCTTCGGTGATCGCCCCCAACAGGCCGCCGTAGGCGGGATTTGTCATCAGGCCCTCTCCCCCTTCGATCGTCTCAGCGAACTTGAGACCGGCAGCGCACGGACAGCCGATGCCCCTAGTGATGGAGTTGCGAATGGTCGCCAGTGGCAAGCCGGGAAAGAGTTTCTTCTGTTCCGCCGCTTCCTTGTCGATGAACGCGTTGACCTCTGCGGAAATTCTGCAATGCGCTCGGTCATGCTGATCTTCGTGTCTTTCCTCTGGTTTCTGTATCTCGGCGAGCGCCTTTGCCTCTTCAAACTCTTTCTGAGCTTCCGCTAGCGCCTTGCGGGCCTGGGCGGCCTCACACTGACATCGCCGCACCCTCTCGATCGCGTTCCGCCTCTCGCTTGACGTAGAAGCGTTGCAGATCTTGCGGCAGTTTTAAGAAGGCGACCTTCTCGGCATGGCCCCGAGAGCGAGGGGGCACGGTCAGATCACTGACCTTCGCGCTAATCAGCGCTTGCATGGCCGGACTGGTTCATCGGCCTACCGTGATCAAGGCGCCGTGCGTCCGTCCGAGATTGCGCTGCAATGAAGTCAGTCGGATATATCGCCTTCGGGCGCACCACCGCCATTGCCAAGCGACACGCCAACGACCGATACCAATCCTTGCCTCCCGGCGGCGGGGCAAGTTTGGCGTTGCCGTTCTCCACGTTGAAATATTGCCGGTGATTAACGACGCCTAGCTTGGCCCCGGCATCCTTGCTCATCTTGTTTGAGTACTGAGCCGATCGCACTGCCGCGAGCACAGCGACCGCGCCCACTCCACTGTTGCCTCGGCGCCGCCAGCCTTTCTTGGTTTTCGTCCGCGATCGCAGTCCACTTTTTGGCAACCAGCTCCATTGCCATTTGTCATTTTGTGACGCGGTGGGACGAAACGAAGGGGTAAATAATCAGAACGTCAATTTCATGTGGCGTCGACCAGCGACTTGACCACTGGCTTGGCTATGATCGCCCCAGCTTTTGGCGTTTGCTCGGAATGATGATTTCCAGATTGCGCCCGCTGTCGACAAAAAGCTAGCCCTCAATCTCAACCGCGGCGATCCGAAAGTGTTTGCAGATCGCTGCAATGCGCCGCTCGGTCTCGTCTCGGGTATCCTTCCCGTTCCAATACCAGACGCGCAACCGCGACAGAGCAAACCAGGTTCGTGGCCCGATCATTTTTGTCGCCAGCAATTTTCTGTTCTCGCAGAAGGGCCTCCTGCCGCAAAACCGCCGATCATTTCACGGCGCGCGACGTTTGACAAAGCCTTGAAGTGCCCCCTGTATAACCGCCAAAGGGGGAACGCGGCAATGTCGCCTTTTTCCCCCAGGCGTTTTGACATCAGAACCTCGGCTTCAGCCCATAGTACTCGGCGATGAGCTCCATTCAGGCTGATGGTGGCAGTCGTCAAGCAGATGCGCAATGGTTTCGCGCAGGACCGGTTCGACCGGGCCCGGCGCGTAGCCCAGCTCGCGTTGCGCTTTTTCGATCGACAAGGCTCCCGCCCGCAACGCGATGCGAACGCCTTCGGCCGTACCGGACGGAGGCCTGTGCGTCACATGATCGGAGATGAACTCGAGTGCTCCGGTGACCATTTCGGCGACCTTGCCGTTGACGTGAATGCACCGGACCCGACGGCCGCTGATCTCGGCCATGATTTCGAGAACCCGCCGCAGCGGCATGCTTTCGCCACCGAGCACGTAGCGCTGACCGGGGCGCCCGCGCTCCATGGCAAGGATCAGCCCTTCGGCGGCGTCGCGCACATCGACGAGGTTCACGACAAAATCAAGATGCAGTTGAAGACGCCGGCTGAGAAAATAGCGGAGCATCGCCGTTGGCGGGGTGACATGGTGGTCGTGCGGTCCGACCGGCATGGTGGGACAGCCGATGATGACGGGATATCCGGACGCGGTCGCCTGCATGGCGAACCGGTCCGCGAGCATTTTTGAACGCGTGTACGGTCCCGGCATGTCGTCCGGCAGCAGCGCATCGTCGGCGACAGGAATCATCGTTGGCGAAGCCCGGAACAGAATGGATTCCGTCGAGCAGTGCAGGAAGCGCTTGATGCCGCGCTTGCGCGCCGTCTCGATGACGACCTCGGTGCCGCCGAAATTAACGGTGTGAAAATCGGCCTTGCGCGGCACCCACATCCCCGGCAGGCCGGCCAGGTGATAGACCTCGTCGACCCCGTCCATCGCGCGGTTGACCAGATCCCGATCAAGCACGGACCCCCGGATATACTCAGCCTGCGGCAACGCGCGAGGAGGTGGCTGAAGATCGAGCACCCTCACCTGCCGCCCCCGCGCGATCAGCGCCGAGGCGAGGTGCTTTCCGATGAACCCACTGCCGCCTGTGACCAGTATACGCGTCATGCTACGGGTGCACTCGAGCTGAACAATTCGAGATCAAGATACCGCACTTTGCGGCTGCCCCTGGATAATGGTGGCGAGATCGCGCCGAAAGCCCAGCGTGATAAGTAATTTTGCCATGACAAACAGTCATCCGACGCCGTGCTCGATAATCTGCGATGCGGGAGCACCCTGCCCGTCTGCAATCACCACAAGATTTCCGCCCCGTTGTCCCAGGCATCATCCAAGCTGATGCGGCCCGACCAGGGATTTGCTGTAAGCACAGCGAGATGTAGTTGAAGCAATTATTAAGACCGACTGCGACCCAAGCTACCTGTGTGCGCCATGAGATTCGTCTAATTCGGTCAGGCCGGCGGCATTCAGTACGACGAATTGGCGCTGATTTGAGCCTATAAAAGTTAAGTAGCCCTTTCGCTGAAATTTAGAAAGCGCGCGTGACACCGTCTCGATGGTGAGGCCGAGATAATCGGCAATATCGCGGCGGCTCATTGGAAGCTTGATGACATCTGCTGATGCCTGGCGGCCATTCATTTCAACTAAAAATGCTCCAACCCGTTCCTGCGCCGTCTGTCTTCCCAAAAGCAGCAGGTGGTTCTCGACATGCTGAAGACTGTTAGTCGTCATCTTCAGAAGGCTCCGAACCATTGCAGGATCGTTCTTCGCCTCACGCTCCAGGCTTTGGCGCTTGAGCAGGCGAACAGTGGTATTCCCGATGGCTTCAGCTGTGAACCGATGAAATTCGCCATTCACTAGACCGAAGATATCGCCAGGCAAGTGAAACGCACCGATCTGTCGGCGGCCATCAGCAAGTAGCTTATGGGTCCGAACCGCGCCTTCAATTACCTGGTAGATATATTCTGCGGGCTCCCGCTCTCCGAAAATCTCAGCGCCTTTACGGTACTTGAATTCCCCTGAGCTGACCTTCGCATGTGAGAGGTCACCGAGCTCACCGAGAAACCGAGGCTTCTTGCTCGGATCTGCATTGAGGTTTGTAAACATCCCATCCAACCCTTACTGCCTAGATCCCAAGACCAAGATTTTGACAGGCGACCGTGATCTCGTGAATTGCCCCTTAGGACAATAGCCGCGGCCCCTGCTTTGGTTGTATGGCGGATCCGAATTCGAGAGCCGCGCGCGGGTCAGCACGATGAAAAGTAAGTTCGATGAGCTAGCATAACGGCGAGAATTGTTGCGTTCGCGAGTCGTTGAGCGCGGATCGACATGCCTTGACCCGCGCTAGCTATGAAACCACCGTCGCGATCTCAGGAGCGGGTTCCGACCGCTGCGCGCCTTTCACAAAAAACCGCACATCTTTCACGTTAGTGAGCAATGCGCTTGCTGAAGCGCTCGACCAAGCGACGATTGTGTAGGATCTCGTTGGCGATGATCCGCTTGCGGTACTTTAGATCAGCGATCGCCCAATCGTCCGTCGGACCATCTCGCAAAGCTTCCGCAATTTCCTTTTCGAGCACCGTATATCGCTGCTCCAGATAGGCAATGGTTGTTTGCGCCATGATTCTCTCCAACGCAGCGGCATCTATGGAAGATCGCGAAACGCCAGAACCTCTTTTGATTTAGATCAAGGGCATCCGCCCAGCGCAAACAGAACGCAGCGCCCGCCAACGGAGACAAGGTCCCTCAATTCACTACATACCGTCCGTGGTTTTTATTGTCAGATGCGGCGGCTTGATAGAGCTTTTTGTGCTCACGAAGTGGGTGCGTGCTACATATCGCGGCGGCTCATCGAAGGGCCACGACACCTGCCGCTGTCAAGTGACGATCCATCTCAACAAGAGCGTACTTGCGACCCAAGAGAAGTAGTGGTTCTCGACATGCTGAAGGTTGTCGGTCGTCATACCGAGGATTTTGAAGCATGAGGATTTTATCGGACTTTGCTATACGTCCTAGGCTCTGACGCTTTATAAGCCGACCTGTGGTAACAATGACGGCTTCGGCCGTGAACCGATGGTGCTGGCCATTTTCAAGCCCGAATATATCGCGAGCCAAGTGAAACGCGCCGAGCTGACGGCGGCCGTCCTACAGGAGTTTGTGGCTCCGGGACGCGGATCAGATCTTCAACTTATTCTTCCCGAAGGTCGCTGTTGTCAATGTGGATCCCGACGTATGTCGCCTCAAACTGCGGGAATATGGGATCGATCGGATCGAGGCATTGCAGCACATTCCGTGATCATGAACCTAGCAAAGGAGTCTTTGGGGAACGCTTTGAGGATTTCAATATATCCAAGCTCTGCAGCCGGAAAATTCCCTCGCTCGAATTCATGCGAGGCCTTCCACGTCATTTCGCTCAGCAGTTGGTCCCCCTCGCGAAGCTGCATCTCTGGATTGTCGCTCGCAGCAAGGGCGAGCAATTCATAAACCATGAATTCGCTCTGGCGGCCCTTTACCTGAACCCGCTTCAGCGGCCGCACGAGCAGGTCGCTCTTCGCCTGGTCGTAGATGCTGTCGCTGATACAGATCGTGGTGCCAAATAGCTTGTTGATGCCTTCAAGGCGGGCGGCAACGTTCACGCCGTCTCCCAGGGCCGTGTAGCTCAGCCGGGTCGACGATCCGACATTGCCGACCAGAACGGCGGCGCAATTGAGCCCGATCCTTAAGCGGATTCGTGGTCGTCCTTCCGCCTCCCACATGTCATTGACGCGTTCCATGCGGCGCGCGGCTCGCAGCGCGGCAGCGCAGGCGCGTAGTATGTGGTCAGCTCGTTCAACCGGGGCATTCCAGAAAGCCATGACGCCGTCGCCGATGAACTTGTCGACGGTGCCCCCTTCCTCCGCGACCGCGGATGAGACTTCCTCCAGATAAGTCGAGATTTGGACCAGAAGGTCATCAGGCGCGAGCGTTTCGGCGTGGCTGGAAAAGTTCTCCAGATCGGAAAAGAAAACGGTAAGGAATCGCGGCTCAACCCCGGGTGTAAGTGGGATGCCGGACTTGATCAGTTGGCGGACCACATCCAGCGGAACGAACGAGGAGAACGATTTCAGCGATGTTCGCAGCAGCGATGCCGCCGATTCCAACTTTGCGATCTCTTGAATGCGCGATGGTGGACGCGTGGGCGTATCAAAATTGAGGCTTTCAATCGCCTGCAATTGCCGGGACACGTTTTCGACGGGGCGCGATAGCCGGCTCGAAGCGAAGTAGATGAAGAGCAACTCAACCATTGTGAGGACAATGATCACGACCATCATCAATCGATTGGTTCTCTTCAACGTCCCCACGAAATCGTCGATCGGCGTTAACGTGATCACCTGCCAGGGCTGCCCGAAGCCGCCCGGAAAATTGGCGAACGCCGCGACATATTCCTCTCCGTTCTCCGGCGATCGGAACACAAATCTGTCGGAGCCCGTGCCAACGTGTTGCTGATGAGCCTCGCGCACTACCGGATCGTCGATGTCAGACACGGTTGCGATCTTGAGCGTTCCACTATCGATACGAACGCCCTTCTGCTTGGTCGGAAAGGCAATGATCTTGCCGTTGTTGCGGTCCGCGACGAGTGTGGTACTCCCGGCGCTCGCCCGATGCTTGTCGAGAAAGCGTGACAGGACATCCACGGTGATGTTGGCCGATGCGCAACCAACGAATTCGAACTCCGCGAAAGATCGGAATGCGTACCGAAATAACAGGAGAACCGGTGTCGGGATTGATCGATGGCTCCGTCACAGCAAGCGTGTGCGTCGTCTTGGCGGACTGATAGCCGGGCAAGGTGCGAATATCGGTATCTGTAGCGACATCATATTTACCGACCTGATGGGGCCATATATCGAAGAATGTCCGATGACGCACGCGTTGCAGCGAATAGGTGATTGCATCAATGTAGCTGGAGTGCCAGTTGGCCGTCGCGGGAATCCGGGGATCGGCACGCCGGCGATCCTCATCGATCCGGGTGACCACCCGATGATAGCCATCCTCGAAACTGACGTAAGCGGCGTCGATATGCGAGGCAGACGTCAGGGTCCGATATAGCAGGTCCCGGCTTTGTTCGGTGCGGAAATAGCCCGGGTCGACGGCGGCCACTTCGGCGAGAAAGCGCAGCGCGCTTTCGGTGCTGTCGATGAGATCCTGGGTGCGTTCAACGCCGGCCTGGCTGGTCCGCGCGACCGCTTCATCCAGGATCGATATAATGCCGGCCGAGTTCTTGTTGTAGTTATAGATCAGGATGAAAATGAGGACGGGAATGCTTACGCCGATGAACAATAGCGACATAATCAGGGTCAGCCTTAGTCGCCCCATTCTGACAACCGGGCTAAGCGCGCGCAGCCACGCTATTGGGACGCGGAACCTATTGCGGTTTCGAGACGCGACCAGCGCCGCAATCGCCACTCCGATCAGGACGAGCATGAGAGGAATTAGCCAGCGCCGCACGCTGCCGTCATTTCCCTCCCAGATCAGTGTCGCGGGTAAAGTATCGTCGGTCAGTAGCCCGAGCTGCCGATAGGCGGCGGCGATGCGTTGCCAGCGTGCGGGATCCTGCTCGCCGATCTGGCTGGCATCCCGCCCAACCAGCGTCGCCGTCTGCTCCGCCTCAAACAGCAGGGCGTCCCGGCTCTTTTTCGCCGAGTACTTTCGCAGGATCAGATCGACTGTGGCCTCTTGATGCGCGAGGGCATAGGCCCAGCCTTTCACGCTGGCCGCCCTGAAGGATGCTACCCGGTCCGGATGGGCTTTCACTTCCGCTTCGGAAGTGCACAAACTATCGCCGTAAAAGTCTATACCGGATGCTGCAGGCGCGAAGGTGCGGTAGGGCGCGCCCATCTGTTCAAGAACAAACGGCTCATTGGTGCTGTACGCGATCATCGCGTCGGCCCGCCCGGCCAGGAGATCGCGTGGATTTCCCTCGTGCGGGACGCGCAGCATCGACTGATAGTCGACCCCTTCGCGCTTCAGCATGGCGACGACGTCGTCGCTTCCGGGCGTATCCATGAGCGCTCGGCCACGCAGATCCGCCACGCTGCTGATGTCTGCCCGACGCGCGACCAGGATCACGGCTGCGGAACGCTGGAATATGGCGGCCAGCACGACCAGCCGGCGGCCTGCTCCCCAGTCACGCAGAACGCTGGCGCTGCAGACCCCGAAATCTGCCTTGCCATCGGCGACTGCCCCAGAGACATCTATATCAGGGCCACCTTCTCGAATGGTAACGTCCAGGCCCGCATCGACGTAGAAGCCCTGCTCAAGCGCCTGATAATAGCCGGCGAATTGAAACTGATGCTTCCATTTGAGCTGCAGTGAAGCGGCGTCCAATGCGAGTGCAGGATACGATGCGGCAAGCAACAACAAAACGACGAATACCACCCCCATCAGGAGGGCGAATTTTGGGCTCGTTTGCGGGCGGAAGCGATGCATCGTCGCCTTCCAGTGCGATCGACTTGACCGCACATCGGTGTTCCAGGCCTCACCGCTCACGCGCGGCAGCTCACGCGACCCTGCGCGCACGCAGGACGACTACGGGTTCTGCGACGCAATTGGTGGGATAACTCTAACGTACTGGCAATACACCACGGCGTTGGCCTTTTCGGTGCTTGCGGTTACAAACCGGTCATCAACATAGCCGTTGCTGATGCGATTAAGAATTTCATTAAGGCCTCCTCCGTTCCGATATAGTTGCGAACTGCAACTATCGATCCGCGTGTTGATCCAAGTCGAGGGGTCTAACTAGCCCAAAGGACGTATCGGTCATGCGAAGAGTGGATCGGTGTCAGAGTTGCGAGTCGATCGGTAGCAGCTTCCACAATTCACGACGTTTCGAGCATAGGCATTCAAGTCGACAAATACGTAGCCAGTCTTCTGATTGAACCAGCCGCTCATCCACGCAGAGAAGACGGCAGAGTCAGCGGGTGACAGCGCCAGATAGTCGGCACACGTCACACGGGCCATGTCGATGCTCACTTGGGCATGGGTTACCGACGGCAAGATCGGGCCGGCGAGCATCAGACAGAACGCGGCTATCTTCATAATCAACTCCCTCACCAATGACCTGACATTGAGGAAGGAAGGCCGGCTGGCCAGCATTGATCTAGGTCAACGCGCAAGGCTCGCCGAGCTGTCCGCAGAGTGCCGCGGATGGGACCAACGCGTTTCGATCTTCGCATAGAGAGCGTCCATCTCAATGGGATGCAGCTTATCGATGAGGCTTAAGCCACCGGCTTACGCCACGAAATGCCGAGAAATAGTCGATTTGATCCGCTTCGGTCATTGACGAGTTGTTGATCGACCAGCCGCTTCCTATGAGCACCCATGCGCGGACACTCGCAGCCGGCTCGTCTGGAACGTGCCAAGCCATACATGGGCCGCTCAAACAGAGAGGCAGCCCGGAGGCGACCTTTCAGCTCAAGTTAGACGGGCGCGTTCTGCTGAAGCGAATCTATCGGCAAGTCAGCGCCTTTCGAAATCCCTCCGCCCACGCATCTTGCTCAGAGCAAAACCATCGATGAGCCCGCTTCAGGCGTCGATAGCTTCCGCAACTTGGCAGGTGATAAATGCCTTCGTAGCCTACGGCCCGCAGCGCCAGCTTTGCCTTGATCGGGCACCCCGGCGGCATGGCGCTGTCAACACGGAACAGCTTGTCACGTGTTCGGTTCTCATGGCCAGCCTGACAACCGCCACCAATAAGTCGCGCACTATTGATATTCCATCCTCTAAACTCGCGCGGTTCTGCAAAGCATCCTTTCCACAGTTCGCGCCGGTTCTCGCGTGCGTCAGATTCCTCCGCCGCGAAACGGCCCGTTGCGGAAGGCTCGAGCCTGATTGCCCATCCTTCGCGAACGAGCCAGGCATTGAGCGTTGCGGTCTCGCCTTCGATCGAACAAATCCCGATCCGCCGGTGCTTGGATGCCGGATCAGGCCCTTTGTCGTCGCAGCGAACGGCACGACCTCCAATATACGCGCTCAGTCGATCGCGCGCCGCGATCCCGCACGGCCAGGCGTCGCCGTGTTGGTCGAGACACATCTGGTCGATTTCAGGTGCATCGATACCATCCAGCCGATAGATCGTGCGATCCAGTTTGAACGTATCGCCATTGGACACACTAATTTCGGCCGCTAGGCTTGGCCCAGCCAACGCCAACAACAACGACGCGATCACAACTCGCGTTATCATCAGTAGTGGCTGGCAATCGGCTGGCCCGCCCGCAGGCCCGCGAGAGCATCCTTGGGCCGCGGCTGCGCCTTGGGAATCTTCGGCAGGTCTACGTTGACCTTCTTGTAAGCGATGCTGTCGAGCAGATGCCGGATCAGGTTCAGCCGCGCGCGCCGCTTGTCGTCGGCCGGGACGATGTGCCACGGCGCCCATGGTGTGTGGGTGGCCTCGATCATGCGCTGGTAGGCCGCCGTGTAGTCCCACCAGCGCCGAACCAATTCCGTGTCCATCGGGCTTAGCTTCCAGTGCTTCATCGGTTCGTGAATCCTGGCCTCGAACCGGCGCCGTTGCTCATCCTGGCTGACATCGAGAAAGTACTTGCGCAGGATGATGCCATTGTCGACGATCATCTCTCGCTCGACGATCGGAACCATCTTCATGAACCGCTGGTACTGCTCATCGGTGCAGAACCCCATGACTCGCTGAACTCCAGCCCGGTTGTACCACGAGCGGTCGAAGAGAATGATCTCGCCCGCCGTTGGGAATTGCGCGATGTAGCGTTGGATGTAGACTTGGTTTTTCTCGCGATCGGAAGGAGCAGGTAAAGCTATGTGTCGGAAGACGCGCGGGCTCGTGCGTTCGGTGATCCGGCTGATCACGCCACCCTTTCCCGCCGTGTCCCGGCCCTCGAAGACCACAATGACGCGAGCCCCCTTGTCTTTCACCCAAGTTTGCAGCCGGGTTAACTCGACCTGAAGCTTCGCGAGTTCCTCCTCGAATTGCTTTCGGCTGATTTTGCCAGACGCGTCCGGCGCCTCCACCACCGCCCGCTTCTTCGTCTTGCCATTTGACATCCGCCAACTCTCCCCGGCCAAAATCCCTATTTCCAGCTTTACTCGGAGCAAATCTGCCGTGGCGTTATTGATCTATCTCAACCCCGCACGGCAATCCGCCGGATCCGATGGCAACCAAGACCCGCCCGAGGGCGTGCAATCGACAAAATGAAGCATAGAGATACCTCCGGAAACTCGCTATGTGGAAGCCGATGCGCTTTACAAACGCCCAGCCCCCGTAAATGTCGGCTTTAAGTTGCTCAGTACCCCTCGCCCCAGCGATACTGCCACGCGATGCCGACTGCGGTAAATTCGCTGCCGGTGCGGGTTGAGAGGCCGGTGCTGGCAGAAAGCTTCAGCGAGTTTTGCCGGTCGACCGGCAAGGCGAGCGTGAATCCGGCCCGCGTATTCCGCTGCTCGTTGTCGCTCTTGATGCCATTCAGGGTGGTGTGGCCGCCCGCAAAATAGATCCCGTCCAGGGCCATCCAGACACCCGACTGAAATGTATAAAGGAGGTGCGCCTGAACCGCAAAGATCGGCGCCTGCGCAAATCTGTTGCCGCCGAAGAAATCGGTGTTGTCGCTAAAGAACATCATGCTGGGGGCGATCTCGAATGTCCAGGGACCCCAAGCCTTGGAGAAGCCCAGTTCTGGCTTGAACGACCAGCGATTGTTGCCGAGGTTGAGCAGCTTGCTGTTGTCGTACTGCCCAAGGGGCGCGGAAACCTGAAAACTCACGCCAACGATAAGGTCCTGATGATAGCTCGCGAAGTCCTTCGCGGACAGCGCGGGGGCTCCAAACAAATTGAACGAGAGCCGAAACCGGGGGTCGCCCAGGCCGGCCATCTCGCGCTCTCGTGGCTGGCCATTCACCAGGCCCTGGGCGTCGAATGACGCCCCCGGCACGATGACATCGAACTTGGCCGACTGCCCGGCGAAATCGAACGATCGAACGTAAGCCAGCAGCCCGGTGTTGGAATGGAATTTGGCATCGGCGATCGAAAGATTAGGATCAAACGCCAGCTTGCCTTGCGCATACACGTAGCCGGCAATCAGGAAATTCAATCCGATCGGCGTATTCGAGTAGGAGCGTGGCTCGGCCTCCTGAGCCTTGACATCTACGACCCCGACCGCCAGCACGATTGCTCCAAGCGAGAGACAAGTGCCCAGGCGTGGACGTGCGGAAAGCGCCCTAGCCATTTGGCTCACTGTGATCAGATTTGCGCAACATTCTAGTGAGCCTAGGCTCTCGTTGGGGCAAGCGGACGTAGCTGCCCCATATTCTGCGAGTTCGCAGGCTGGTCCACGTCCGCCTGCAATTCTGATGCTGTACCCTGCTGGAGCCCAGACGAGCACCACCCCACCAGTCCCCCCACTGGGACGCCGAAGTCTGGTACGGAGCGCCGTCAGGGAACGACACACGGGGCGCGAAGAGCGCTATCGTTCGATCTCCTTTTGCGGAATGGCTTCTTTTCTCTTTCGCTTTTTCTTTTGCTCGATAAACCACAACCACGCAAAACCAATGGCGAAGGTCACCATCACGATCAAGATGGCATACTCGATCATCTGAGTTGTCCTAAGCTATTGATTAGTCCCGGCGCGAAGCTCCGAATGTCCCAGAACACCAATACAGAGAACTTCGGAAACTTCAAACCAAAGTTCGAAGACATTATCGCTATCAAGTCATTCCGGTTGCACATCTGCGGACGGCTCGGCGGGTCTGGCGGACGGTGGTTCTTGCTACGCACTCACGTTAACTCGTGTCCTGCCCGCTCCACAGGCAGCCGCGACTTCCGTGATCAGGCTGTCCGGCCGTGGAATAGGCGTAGGTGTCACAGCCGGTAACCGGTAAGGCGAAGCCAGCAATCGCGATCAACCTAATCAACCGTACCTCCTTAGACCGTCCGATGACACTTCTCAGAGCAAAGCACATGCTTTCGGCGATGGTCGTCCCGAAGGCTTGCTGTAAATCAAGGTCTCTGCGACGGACGGGGCGGACGTTACCGGTATTAGGGCGAACAAAGGATCTGAGATTCCGACACTTGCGGTGTGGGAATGCGATCCTGAAACGGGTTGGATCAATTCGCTGCCAGTGAACTGCTCGCTGAACCAATCGCTTCGTTGTCGGCTCCCAATTGCTGTGGTGAAAGTTTTCAGGATTAGGCGTATGGGACGATATATCGACGACATCTTGCAGCCCGGCGAAAGGGTGCTGTACTCCACCAACGAACAATGGATGTTCTTTCTTCCGGCAATCGCGGCGTGGATCGTGGCAGTCGCATTTCTGTTGCTGAGGTTCCTTTGAGCCCGGAGCGGCGCTCTCAATCGCATTAATCTTTTTGGGAAATTTCGAAAATCCGATCCGTCGCCGCCGCGCCACACCTCGCGCCACCGACGGCAATCCTGGAAATTCGGCGGTTAACTGAGTTTTTCCAGCACGCCTTTCCGCACGAGCGCTCGGACCTGAGCCTCTGGCGCAAGCGGCTCGGCGACAGACTGGAGTTGCTGTTGGCTGAGAGCCTGCGGGTGGCGCACGAGGCCGGCGCGTTGGGCAGCCAGGACCTCAAGCGGGTCACGGTCGACACCACGGTGCAGCCGAAGGCCATCACCTTCCCGACCGACGCCAAGCTGCTTCATGCGGCCATCAAGGGTCTCAACCGCAGGTCGAGTGCATCGGCAAGGGCAAGGCCAGCGCATCTTACGAGTTCGGAGTGAAGGCTTCCACCGTCACCAACAACCGCCGGGCTCCTGGTGGACTGTTCGTGCTTCACGCCAAGGCGCTGCCCGATAACCCCTACGACGGTCACAAGCGGGTCTATGTCGACAGGGGATACCGCGGCCACACGACGCGCAAAATTCCCTTCGCGTCTTCATCTCCGGCCAGAAGCGCGGCGTCTTCCTGTCATCAAGCGCGAGCTGCGCCGCCGCTCCGCCATCGAGCCCATCATCGGACACCTTAAGGCGGAAGGCCACCTCGGACGCTGCTACCTCAAGGGCCGCGCCGGCGATGCCGCCAACGTCGTTCTCTCAGCAGTCGGCCACAACTTCCGCCGCATCCTCGCCTGGCTCAGAGAACCATTGTACCTGTTCCTGGTCCAGCTATGGCGAACGCTCGCAGCCCAGCCCCCGCTCAATTCTGCTTCTTAACGGACGACTACAGATGGAGACCATCGCCAGCATCGACGGCTCAAAGGATCTCGGGATGGCCGCGTAGTGGCATGGGTCGTCATCGTCGTATTAGACCACCCGGAAGGCGCAACATTCCATGAAGCAGTCGCGGAAAACCATCGCAGCACCCGCGTTGTCGGGGTTGTCCAGATCGTCTTACAGTCTCTCGAACTCGGGGGCAGCAAGCTCTACGCCAGCTCGCATGGTGGCGATATCGACACGACCAAACAGCTCCTTGACCAAAGCGAGGCATTGTGGCCCGTCGTCGTCATGGGATCCATTTTTGCAACGATGATGTTGCCGATTTGCTTAGCCGTCATCATGGCTTCTTCCTCGGTTTGCCGGGATTCGGGTCGTGCGGTGTTAAAGGCAGCCACCCGCAAGTTGTGACTCCTTCGGTAGCGCGGTTCCCCCCACGACGGCCCAGTCGGCGGTTAATTCTAGCCCTCATCGGCCAATTCCTCATCGTCGCAAAACTTGAAGATCACGACGTTCGCGCCCCCCTCAGGATGGTCCGCGTAATACGGCACATTTACCGTGAGAAAGAAGCCAACGGCCGGTTAAGAATCCCAGGACCGGCGTCGACGTAATTATCGAGCCCAGACGTGTTGTCGTATTCAAGGCCTCACCTATTGTGAAGGCTCAGATGAATGCGAAGCGACCAGTTAGCCGTTCGCTATCCGCGCGAGTTCACGCCGATTGAGCGCAACCCGCGTCATTTTAGGAGTGCGTCTGGGTTTACGATGTAGGCCGTCTGCGAATCGAGCATCCGTCAGCCGAAGTTCCTGGCTTAACTCGTTGCCAAAACCTGAAAGACCCGCGCAGCCGACAGACGGCTCCCTTCAATTCCTCGATAGCTTTCACCGTGGTGCAGCAACCCGGGCATCGAGATAACAGGGGCGATACATCATCTCCAGCTGCCTGCCTCGCAGATAGATCATGCGCGGACTCAAACCGCCACGATTAGCGATCCAACGCCGGACCTGGGATGGGTACATTGAATAAAGCATCCGGGTTGCACCCGGGTTCGTAATGGTTTGTCCGCGGGCTCCGAAATCCCACGCCGCGTGGAAAGCGAGGTTAGCGTTTCGAGTTACGCAGATTTTTTCGTGAGGGATCGCGCCGAGGACGATTGTGCAGGACGAGGCGCAAAGGCCATCTATCACTACTGTTTGGCCTGAGGCTCTTAATTGATCGTATCGTTGTACATATCGACCAATCTGTCCGCCCGGATCATTAGCAATCCGAACCACCGCGTGGCTTGTACCCACCCCCGTCAGCAAGAACATTGCCGCGAGCAGCCCCATTAGCAATATCATGCTTCCCGCCTCCACGTATGTGATGCTGACTACGACCCTCTGATAGCTGCACCAGATCAAGGAAGAATTATGGTGCCGTTGCCCGTTTTTGCCCCAAATCATTTCTTCGGTGGGGACGGAGGCTACGACGCGTCGATGAACATCTCGCCAACTGGATGATTCCCGGCAAGATGGTGCTGCAGGGTATCGGCGGCGCCATGGACCAGGTAAGTGGCGCAAAACGTGTGATCGTCGCCATCCGGATTTTCGATGGAGAGGAAGAGCTCAATGCCGCCGTCGCCACGGAGGTAGGTGTCAGTGACTGGATCGAGGTGACGCAGCGCCGCATCAACAAGTTTGCATAATCATGCATTCGGTGATGGGTCTGACGGGATCGGAGCACACGTTGGGCCAAGGCTAGAGCGTATCCGCTACCTCTCGCCTGTGCCGGCCGGATCAACGTTGCGCGGCCGCGTCAACATCGCCGAGCAGGACCAATTAGCGTCCAGCTTGCGGTACTGAGGTGATCGGCTTGCATTATCGCTGAAGCGGCGCAAAGCCCGCACCTCAATTGATGATGTGAAACCGACCATGATAAAGCACGCTACCCGTGATCAGCTATGGCGCCATAGTGGGGTCAGGTGCGTCGAGAGCCTACGCGCTGGGTCTACGACCGTGCAGGGAGAAAAGGATAAACCCCGAGAGCCGGAGAACCCAGCGCGCGGCTGCCGGTGGCTTGGAGGTCCCCGGTAGCTTCATCACTCTATCACCAAATTGAAAAGCACAGGAGTCTGTCACCCACAGACCGGGGCAATTAATTACACTTTTCCGAACTTTCGCAATTAATTGCGCAGAGTAACCTTGAATAACAAGGTTAAGTTGAACCTCGTCTTGATTCGTTTCGCGCGCAATCGAATATAAGCATTATGGAGTGTGATGATGATAGCTACGTATTAGATGCAGATGGCAATCGCATCCTCATCGGATTAACTCTCGACGAGACTCGAGAATTCGAATGTCTGGACGAGCTGATTTCAAATCTCAGTTCTGCACCGACCGACGATAGCAGATCGCAAAACGAACGGCGCTGGCTTGTGCTTTACGATAAGCACGAGGCTGCGGTGCGCATATACTTATCAATTGAGAACGCAAAAGCGCTCAAATCATCCCGAGAATCTTAAGCATTGTAAGGGCCTTCGATAGCAGTTCCGCGCAGTTCCGCTCGCAAACCCTAATGCGAACTGATCATGATGCGCTATGCCGCCGCCACCGAGCACAGGCGGGCCGCCGGTCAGCAAATCCGCAACACGTCATCGCCGAAGTGGCGCGGCTGGCTCAAGCCTGAGAACCGATGCTTTGTCGCTGCCAACAGCTTCGCCGAGTACGCGCCGGAGCCGAACCCAGAGACGAAGAAAAAGGAGCGTGGTGTGGTTCGCGCTCAGCGACCACCGACCGCTGTTCGCCTTCACCAGCACTTTATCGGCGCGGATACGAACTCCTGGCAGCAGCAAGGATCATCTCCAATCGACAATCTTCTAACCCGGCGAAAGCAAGCGTGCGGGAGGTTCAATTGTCTGGCTTAATCAGCAGTCCGGGACCAAATGAACTCGGTCGATCGATCCAGCTTTAGTTGAAGCCAAAGTGCTCTAGCATCAATGTCGGTTGGCTCGCACTCGACTTGGAAGCCTGCCTCAGTGCGCCGGAAATTCTCCTCGATGTTCTTCTGAGAACACGTGCGCATATAGGTTGGAGATCCACTGCTTGCCTTCCTGCGTTACCCGCAGGTACCTGAGTGCATCGCCGATATAGGGCCGGACGGCCTGCCAGAAGAAAGCAGGGTACGCGACTCGCAGATCATCGGCGCTTTGATATCCAAGCTTCTCGATCGCGCCTGTTTCCTGAAATTCGACAAATAACGCGGACGTCTTGCGAAAATAGTTGATATCGGCCAATTGGCCGATCAAATCCGCGGCACGTAGTAGCCCTGGATAATCTGCCGTGTTCGCATGCTGTTCGTGTTCCGGTACGGGGAAGCGCGTGTGCTCAATGTTTGCCTCGATCTCTCGCGTGTCGATGTGGGTCAAACTCGCCTTACCGAAGCGCTCCCGGACAAAGAGCTTCGATCGCGTGACATGGTAGGGTGTCAAGGATGCGTCCGTTGCTCCGGCGGATATGCCCACCAGATCACCTGTTTCACTACAGACATATTGTCCATCGCGATCACCCCGACATACCCCTCGTACATAGCCGATGTCGTGGCATAACAGCGAAATAGTAAAATGAAGCCAATCACGAGGTGTGACGCCGCCGTCTCTGGTGTGTTTTCCGCGTAAAATCTCCTGGCCAACTAGCGTTACCATGATGGTGTGGTTCATGTCGTGGTAGGCCGCGTCACTATCGGCAATATTCTCCAACGCGAGGCGCCCGACGAAACCAATGATGTCCGGATAGGCGGGCTCGAGGACTCCATAGATTTGACCGTACATATTTCGAAGATGCTCGACGAACGCTTGGATAACAACCTCCGTGGGGTTGAACATAATCGCCTCCCTTGGCTTCGATCCGGGATGATATTTCGGTTCAGCGACACCGTCACGGACTTGTCGGTCCAGTGCAATTCTTCCCGATTAAGGGAGATGCGGGTGGCCGGTCGATCCATTCGATCAGTAGCGGCCGCGCTGGGGAGGTCGGCAGGCGCCGTTGCGGGACGTATTTCACGGGCCAAAGCGAAGGCACAAGCTCGTACAGCCGTGTCCGATGACGATGCTCGTTGGCGCACAACACTAACTTTTCTGCAAGATCGGCGTCTCTGCGGTACGCCTTCGGGCATGCATACTGGTCTCGGACTTCACGGCCTCCAGCCTTCGGTAAAGGGCCGTTTCTTTGGTTAGGAGCGTTTCGGGCTATGAGGAATCAATTCTGCGCTTCTGGCGCTATTCTCATTCTCCAAAGCCCCCCAGCGTCACAGGCCAGTCCGGGCAATTAGCCTATCGTCCGGGCTGCCCCGCACTTATATTGAAAGCTCCTTCATCGCCAGAATGCCTTTTCCGGTGCCGAGGATCTTCAGCTTAGAGAGGTGGACCTTCGAACAAGGGAGCCCCGCCAGCTCGCAGGCGAGTACGGCAGCTCCAAGCGTGCGGAAGAGAGCTTTGACACTGGAAATCTGAGCGGAGAAGGGCTCATCGATACAGACGCCGGTGCAATCCGGTCCGGCAGAGCGTTTGATAACTTTGCTGAGCGCGATGCGACTTCCGATTCTGCCTTTAAGCCAAAGTGCCTGGGCATCTATGCCTCCGTCTACGTATACTCTCATATGGGGTAGTCCCAAGTCCAAGCCCAGCACATACGAGCGGATCAATTCAAGGGCCTTTTTGGGTTCCTCATCACGAACAGAGAAAATGCGGGGGGCTTTTCGGAAAGCCTTTCCCGCAAGTCTGGCTGGCAGCGAACCAGGAAGGGAAGCTTTGAACCGCACCGGGTTGCAGGAGGCCATTTGTTTTAGGTTAAACCACGTCGGGTTGTTCCAGAATGGCTCCTAGGCGTGTCCCGCCCGTTAGTGGCGCAGCATGTGAGGATGGGGCCGGAAAGCCTAACGTGGCCTCGACACCAGCACGCTCCACCATGCGGGCAAAGCCTGCCGTCGTGAACGGCGCCCCCCGCTCGCTGGTGAACACGAACGGCGAATTGGGATCCTGCTCCGCTGCAGCTTGCGCAGGGCCCGCAATTCATCGCCGACAACCGGATGGGTGGCAGGCGTGCCCTTCTTGAGCCGCTGAACGTGCAGGAGGGCCTGGGCAAAATCGACCGGGAGCTAGACCGATCAGTTTAAGGGCCGGATACAGAATAATGATCCAGATCAAGACAGTACTATGGCCTTGCTTTTATAAGTAGAAACTGCGCATTGGCGGTTGGATTATCATTTCCCATGTCAACTTTCATATGCCGTTGGCTCCAGAAGGAGAAAATTGGATGACGAGGTTTCGGGACTTGATCTGGATAGTAACTGGCGCTGTTGGACTGATGCTTTCCGTCTCGCAGAGCCATGCGCAAACGCGCCAGCCCGATGTCGGCGACCAGCCGGGGCTGATCGCAGACAACTCCGTCGAACTCGATCCGCAATTCAGGAAGACGGCAGTGCTCTATCGCACCAGCGAAGCGCCGGGCACCATCATCGTCGTCACTGCCGAGCGCCATCTGTATCTGGTTCAGGGCAATGGCCGCGCTTTACGTTACGGCATCGGCGTCGGCCGCGAGGGATTCCAGTGGCAGGGCCTCGTCAACATCACGCGCAAGGCGGAATGGCCGGACTGGACGCCGCCGCCGGAGATGATCGCGCGCCAGCCCTATCTGCCGCGCTTCATGGCCGGCGGCCCCGGCAATCCGCTCGGCGCCCGCGCGATGTATCTCGGCACCACCGTGTACCGCATCCACGGCACCAACCGGCCCGATACCATCGGCACCGCCGTCTCCTCCGGCTGCTTCCGTCTGGTCAATGCCGACGTTGCCGATCTCTATGAGCGCATCCCGGTCGGCACCAAGGTGATCATCCGACAGAAGCCGGAACTGTAATCACGACGCCGTCTCCCAAAGCCGATCCATTTACCTGAATTTTGGGAGTTGAAAAATGCTACGGACATTTCGAGGCGGCCTCCTGATTGGACTAGCGGTCGCGGTCGCGGTCGCGGCTGGCGCGATCACTTATGAGCGTTATGACACCAAAACCCTGAAACGGACGATCCAGCGCGGCGAAGTGCTGTGCGGCGTCAATACGGGCCTGCCCGGCTTCTCGATCCCCGACGACAAGGGTGACTGGACCGGCATCGATGTCGATTTTTGCCGTGCGGTGGCAGCCGCCATCTTCGACGATCCCAAGAAGGTAAAATTCGTGCCGCTCGAGGCCAATGAGCGGTTCAAGGAACTGCAGAGCCGAAAGGTTGATATCCTCTCCCGCAACTCGACGTGGAGCATGTCGCGCGAGACCAATTACGACCTCTACTTCCCCGCAGTCGCCTATTATGATGGCCAGGGCTTCATGCTGCCGCGCTCGCGCAAGATCGATTCAGCGCTGGACCTCAACAACAGCCAGGTTTGCGTGCAGGAAGGGACGACAACACTGCTTAACCTCGCGGATTATTTTCGCGCCAACAACATGAAATACACGGAGATGAAGTTTCCCAAACTGGAAGAGGCGATCAAAGCCTATGAGTCCGGAAGGTGTGACACCTTTACTTCCGACGTCTCCCAGCTTTATGCACTCCGGCTGAACCTTACCCAACCAAACGACCAAATCATCCTGCCAGACGTGATCTCCAAGGAACCGCTCGCGCCCGTGGTGCGCCAGCGCGACGACGACTGGATGATGCTCGTGAAATGGACGCTGTATGCGATGATCAACGCCGAAGAACTCGGCATCACCTCGAAGAACGTCGACGAGGCGCTGAAGTCGAGGAAGCCCGACGTGATGCGGCTGGTCGGCACCGAAGGCGCGTATGGCGAAGACCTCGGCCTATCCAAGGACTGGGCTGCCCGCATCATTCGCCATGTTGGAAATTACGGCGAGGTCTACGAGCGCAATGTCGGCGAAGGTTCCAGACTGAAAATCCCGCGCGGACTGAACTCGCTATGGAGCAACGGCGGCATTCACTACGCCCCGCCAATAAGATAGGTCGTCGAGCTTCGCTGGGACAATCTCAAACTTGCCTCATGTGCGGCGGCAAGCGTGGCGCGAGCGAAGACCGCTAAGCAAAGCGCCGTTATCTTAGATGTAGGGCAGCGGCATTGTTATCCCGCCACACCAACGCCAAAGCGCTGAATGCCATGGTGTGGAGACGGCTTGTGACGGTCAGTTGACCGCGTTGCCGCCACGCTTGGCCGGGAAAACTGGTCCTTCACCTACCCGTCGACAACCGGTCCTGGCCACGGGTGCCGGATTCCTTAATCGCCTTCCACGATCTTGACCGGCAGCTTAAGATCAATCAACCGCGCCTGCAAAAGGGACAACGACAGCATGTCCTTTGCGTTGACATAATGGGTGCTGTCGCCGGGATGGGACCCCACGTTGAACTCGAGGAGCGGTCCGCGCCCTGACTCGCGCTCAGGGCCGAGATCGATTCGTTGGAGCAGGTGATAAGCCCTGGCGAGCGGACCGCCTGTGATGTCGAACCAATCCTCCCAGTAGCGCCTCTGGACGGGTTTATCGAAATCCCCCGGTTCGATGCAGTGAGAGGAGCAGATCTTCTCCACCTCTAGGTCCGTCTGGTGCGGGATGCCCTCACGGACAAAGAATTGTCGCCAGGTCTGCGCGGGTGGCGCAACGCTCCAGGGGCCAAGCGTAAGTTGATATCCGTTGTCGGGAATTTCATGCCAATACATGGTCTCGATCACCTGCGGAGGAGTGGCCAGCAGAGGCTGGTTCGTCCGGTGAATGAAGGAACGGGCATCGTTTACGAACGCCGTCGTCAGGACAGCACCAGCGCCGATTAGAAATCCACGTCGAGATTGCAGCATAAAAAAATCCTCCAAGATTGCACACGCATCTGGAGGACTGGCGACCTACTGTTGCCCATGCGGGCCACATCGTCGTTGCCACCGTTGCCGGTCTAAGGCTGGTTGGCGGGGCCGTCAGGCCCTCTCAGGATGCAATGCATTGCTAACATAGGCATTCGTAGTGTCAACGTGAGGAACAGAACGGTGCGCAAAGAGGTTCTTAAACGAAAATCTTCACTGCGCAGAATGGTCGCGCGAATGAATGCTTTGCTCCACTTCCAACCTTCAGGCTCGCTCGGCACGAGCGCTAACCAAAGTTCGCCTGAGGCGAAAGGCACCTTGCCCCGCCGTGACGGTACGGAAACACGAAGTCGGTTTTGGGAAATGGCGGATTTGCGGGCGGTGTTGCCACAATAAGAATGCTTTTCTCGGAAATTTTTCCCCCTCCGGTGGGGTCGAGCCCAACGTTCCTAGACGCGCTTTCAGAGGCAAGGCGCCTCACAGAAGTTTTTACGCAGCGAAAACAACTATCGGAGTTCAGGCCGTGAGGCCAAAGCGGTCGAGCAAGCGCGCGATCGCAGCGCCCGAAATTAATCGAGGTTACATTTGTCACCTCTGATCTGATTTGATCTGGTCGCGGCGCGATGCGCGATTCTCTTTTTGCAGATGGAGTCGATGCACATGAACGCGCCCGCAACTCAAGAATTCAGCGAACCTATGTTTGGTAGACTAAGGGTCCGAGACAGTAAGCAATTCAAATATCATTGCTTTGCGCGATCAATCGCGCTGCGATGTGCTGCTGGGAAGCATTCGGGAGGGTTTCAGCTCCAAAATGAAACGAGCAGTGTGATTTGAGGTAAAGTCTGATCGCCAGCGAGCTTGCCCGAAATGCAACCGGGCTACGCTTAGTCGGCTATGCGCCAGACAGATCGTGTGATAGGAAGCCGCCCCTGATAACCAATCGACGGGACGATTCGGAAGCGCAAACGCTTCTAATGTCATTTCGTGGCGGCAAGTGGCAGGCCCGTTCTGGCGGTTGAGTTGCCATGGCCTCGCTACCGAGGCGTTACCGGCGCAATCAGTGCTCGACCTTTGAAGGTGGTGCAATCAGCAACACCTTAGCCTCCAGCGGCGCTGACAAACCCGCCGACGCGATCAGATGAAGCTGGGCATCGGTTAGTTCGTCAACAGGTGCATCGCGGCGATCGACAACCTGCGCGGGCTTTCCGTCCAAGCGGTCCGCAAGTTCGCGGATGGCCCCGAGATCGCCCTCCTCAGCCTTTTCCGCCAGTTTCTCCGCAATCCGGCGAAGCCGAAGCGGATCACCCCGCAAGGCGAGCCGGAGTGCAGAATTGAAAGGCAACTCTCGGTTTTTGGAACCAATCGGCCGTCCCATGACGCTCTCCTTATCTGCTTCGCCAAGGGTGTGATTCTACGCCCAATTCATCGGCGGAACTACGTCCCGGACCATGCCGACACGATTCAGGCTTCACCAGATGGAGAAGCCGCCGCTCTCCACGGGCGAACGTAGCGGGCCCCGTGGCACCGATGGACTCGATGTCACGTTCACCCGCGTCCTGATGCGGGCCCGGCGGTTGCACTCCTATGCCGCCACAGATGTCGCAACGCGCCTTCGGAAACTCCATTTCCCACGCAGACGTTTGTCTCCGCTCGTAATCTTCAGTACGCCCAGCGATAATCTCGCCCTCCAGAGCGTCGTGCCAGGGCGCCCGCGATATCGAGGCCATCGCCATCGTTGGTGTACAACTGAAGCCCGCAAAAGCTCGAAGAAGTTCGGGACGCTAACGCTACGCTAACGCCGTGAACGAACGCTTGCTGAAAACGAGGCGTTCGTCACGGTAAGCCGTTCACCCGTTCATGAGTTTCTTTCAACGACTTAAGCTCGATTTTACATGATCGTTCACGCCCTCGTTCACCGTGAACGAACGGGCTGTTTTTTGACGACTTGCCGTTCACAAAATCGTTCACGTTTTTCAGTATTCCTCGTCCTTCCAGCCGATCTCCCGCTTGCCCTTTGGCGTGATCCGGTACTTGTTGCCGCGGCGCTCCAGCAGCTTCTCCTCGACCAGCCGGTTGCAAATTTTGAAGACAGACGATTTTTGCGGCTGGCCTGTCGAACTCACAAACCCGCACTTGATGGCGAGGTTTGCGATCGAGATTTTCCGGTTTTCGGCGATCGCACGCATAAGCATGTTCTCTTCGCTCTCCTGCTTGCCCTCTTCCATTTGCAGCTTGAGTTCGGAGACCGGCTTGGCGACCACAGACGGCATCAGGCGCCCCTCGGCGTCGACTACCCGGGCGCTGTCGGCCACCACGAGTTCGAACGTCATGGGCTCGAACTCGGGACCACGGAACTTGCCCTGCCAGTGCAGGGTCATCTGCCGCTCGGCGGTCGCCCAAAGCGTCAGGTTGCCGTCCACTTCGTTCAGAAACGCGCTGCCGCCCATTGGTAGAAGGTTGTCACGCGAGGCGTTCTTGACTGGGTGACAATTGACCAGCACGGCGGGTTTGCCGGGCAGGAACGTCAGTTGCCGCAGCAGCCGGGCATATGCTCCCTGTTGGGAATTGCTGTTGCTTTCATCGCCCGGGAAGTAGGCCGCCCCTGTATCCACGATGACCAGGACAAGATCGTTGATCGTTTCCGCTTCAGCCCTGATCTCCGGCATCCTGGCGGCGATATCGATCACCCCAGCCACGAACCTCATCTTGAGGTCTTCGGCCTTGAAGCCATAGGCGTCGGCCAGCACCAGGAACCGTGCCCTGATGTCGTCGGGGTTCTCGCCGGCGAGCAACAGTACCGTGCCCCCCTTGACCTCCCTATCGTGCATGGGCATGCCGCGGGCGATCGACTGCGAGATGTACATGCCCACCGCCGTCTTACCGTGGCCGGTGCGCGCCGTGAGGCTGTACAGGTAACCTCGTTGCAGAACGCCGTCGATCAAATAGGCCGGCGGGGTGAAGCCCGCCACGAACTGCTTCGCACTAAGCAGCAGCGGCAACGGTTCGCCCGTCTTTGGATCAACCTTGGCTTTCTCGGGTGGCGGGACTTCGGACTTGGGGCTGGCCTTGGCTGCCTCCTCCACCATCTTGGGACTGCCCCACTTTGCCATCTCTCGGCGCCACTTCTCCCAGAACGCCGTCAGCCCCCGGCCCTCGCGCTCCAGCAGCTCCGTCTTATCGGCTCCCCCAAGGCGACTTTTGACCCTGCGCTCGTAGATGCGATAGGCATCCTCGGCCTGCACTTTCCACTGCGTCTCCGGGGGCTTGATCGGACACTCCCGATACCATTCCAGCACAACGCGCCAGACCACGTCGCGCATCTCCTCCTCGCGACCGTCGACGCGGTTGCCAAAGGCGTCGTAGTCGCCGCCGGGAGATGTCGTACGCTCATGGCGGCTTCCGCCTTGGTCACCACCATGCTGCTCGACAAGGGCCTCGAGGGCAGCCAGCAGCCATTCCGGCGCCATCGCGATCTCGATTTCATAGGGCGCACAGCCGGGAGCCCAACCATAGCGCAGCCCGCTCTCGTGCAGGGACGCCGGCAGCACCGCAAAGCCGCCCTGCCCCCTAATGTCGACGCCAACCGGGGTCCTATTGGTGGGAGCGTTCCAGTCAGGCCTGGCCCGAAACAGAATTTGGCGACCACCGCCGCCGGTCTGCTGCCGCCACGTTTCGGGTTCGATGCCGTTGTTGTGCACGGCGAGGATGCGGTGCCACCATTCACCAGCAGTTGGACCCTTCTGGTCGTCCAAATCGATCACGAAGACGTTGCCACTGGCCTGGCCGGTCAAGATGCCCATGTTGTCGCGGGCCGAGTGCTCGCCGGCGGCGCCATACCAGCGGGCAAATACCCCATCAGGAACAAGGGTGCCCTGAAACTCAGCCCATTCGGATAACTTGGGGCGTTTCCATGAGGCCCCCTTCGCTACCTCGGAAGGCGCGTAGCACGGGATCACCTGCAGGCCGCAGGCGCGGTACATGGCGGCCCACTCCGCCGGGCTGCGAAGTCAGGATCAAATTCAGAAATGGAAGCGGGTCCCATCATGGCCCCCCTTCCCGAGCAATTGCACAAGGTCAGTATTTTTCGCTAAAGCCAAAGCGCACCTATGTGCGTTGCTCGGGAGTTCACATCGCGGGAAACCTCAGTGGTGCCGGGGCCAGGTCGGGTGCAACCTTCCTGGCCCCACAGCACTAGAAGTCGTCGGCGCTGACGGTTTCGTCAGCTTTCGGCGCATCGACCTGAGTCGAGCCGGTAGCAGGCGGGCCTCCATCAGGCGGTGCAGCCACAGCCCCCAGATCGCCACGCGGTGCCCATCCGACGATCTTGAACGTCGGCTGATAGTTGGTCGAAGAACGTTCGCCAGTTCCGGATCGGACGGGCGTCGTCTTTTCCAAAACGATGATCGGCAACTTGCCGGGGTGCTTATCCTTCTCCGCCAAATACTGCGCATACACTGCCTCGACGCCCGAGAGGAATGCGTTGGACGTGCCGGCGATCTCGCGGATGGGCTGGTCGCCGCTACACTCCTTCGCAAGCTTGATCATCAACCTCACGCCGTGCCTGTGCTTCTCACTCGGACGAGCAGGAAACTCGTTGCCAATCGGCGCCACCTTGATGTCCGGCGCAATGCCGGAAGCGAAGAGCATCCAGCCGGCTTCCATGCGTTCAAAGTCGGCTATCGCCTTGAACGAATGCGTGATGTCAACAGCTTCGTTGGTAAAGTTGCCGTTGTTCTCGATGCGATCCATCCTGAAAATGCGGCCGGCGCGAGCGTCAAACTTGACGATTGGTGTGAAGTCGCCGCCCTTGGATGGCGCAGTAGAAAAGCCAAGAATATTTTCCATGATACCTATCTCCGGTGTTGCTTCGATTAGGCTCGAAGCAGGTGCCAATCCCGATTGCTGCGGGAATTCAGACAATTCACACTCCCCAATGTTCGAACGCGAGCTGACGCGCCGCCGGGCCGCTCCAATAGAAGCTTTCCAGGTCGGGGACCGTGATGGATTTAAAAAAATTCGGATCGTCCGAGAGTGCGAGGAAATTTTCGATCTTCATCGCGATCTGGAGCAACGCCTCGCGATGCTCGCGAATGTTTTCAAGTTCATAGGTTTGGCATTTTTTCGGGGTAACGTAAGTCAGTCGCGCCGTCCTGTTGTTGGATGACGCATAGAAAGCGGCCTGCCTCGCGTGCGAAAATTTGATCTGCGATGGCAACTTTTCTGCGGACTTCAGGTCGAGAATGATTCCGTGCTGCGCCCATTCGAAATCGTAAAAGCCAATGACAGGCAGGCGCAGACCATCCGGCTTCCACTCGATGCGGCCCTGCACGCCAGAGGGCACGCCGTAGGGGCGCAATTCCGCCAGCGCTTGGCGAACCATGTCCGAAATTGTTTTGCGATACCTCTCGCGACGAGCATCGGGCGACAGTGCCATGAGCGTGTCGTATTTGACGATGGCGACCTTGACGCACTCCGCCACTGATGACTCAGGCTTCAGAAGCCCATGCATGACGCCACCCTCGACTGCAACGCCGCGGTGCGCCGGCGCACCCACCGGCTGCCTGAGGCCGAGCAATTTCTCCGCCACCCACATTGCGGGGCTTGCGCAAAAGAGGCTAGTTGAGCTCGCCGAGTGATGGTTGATTACGTCCATGCGACGCCATGCTGAGGTCATGACGCACCTCGATTCCACGAAATACGATCAAGTTCGGCGTTGGTCAGTGCGTACCGGACTAACTGCTGCGACAGCGCCATCTGGTCGAAATCGGCGCCGGCATGTCGGGTCGCGATCGGCAGGTGGCATCGCGGTCCCGGCAATGCGATGTCGGACACCAAAGCGCGCTCAAAACGCACGGGCGCGGCTACAGCGCAGGCTGGCAGGGGGCCATCTGTCGGCGATCGATTGTGCGCATCTACTGCACGCCCTCCGCAGCGATGCGATCCAACTCGTGGCACGGGATGCCAACTCGTCCGATGCTGATCTGGATGGTCTGAATTTTCTGGGCGTTGATCCACCGCCAAACGGTGCGTTCGCTTACGTCAATTTCGTATGCAAACCGCTTGACGCTATAGACGCGCCGCCGCTGGGACTGGGGAACGATCTCGTTCATTGCCATGCTCCGTGTTGAGACATGGCAGGTCAGTTGAACCCGAACTGAGTAGCTTAAAAGCCCTATTTAATTCGCCACTCAACCCCTTGAAATCAACGCTGATGGGCAGATTTGTCCGCAAAAAGAGCGACTTGTTGGGTAGCAAAATTCCGGTTAGGCCGCTCCGAATTTTGCTACCCTGGCTTCAAAATTCGCGATCTGTGCTTCAAGGGACACCAGAACATCCCTGACACGCTGGACCTTTTCCGCCGAATGAAGAGGCGCGTCCGTGGCCAACTTGATGCTGATATCGTTCGCTGTGCGCTTGAGGAAGGCAATCAACCCGAGGTGCTCTCTGTGGAGGTCCCGATCGTAGGCTTGGAACATTGATGGCGGCATCGTTTGTTTTTGCTCGTTGAGCCACTGCTTGTCGCTCAGCATCTTCTCGATCACTCCTCGGAGTGTTGGTGTTGGTGCTGCGCCGGGTGGTTCAATCCCGCACCGTTTCGCAAGTTCGGAAAGCGGCAAAAATGGTTCGAGCGGGCCGTGCTTCTCAAGGTCCGCTGCCGCCTTGTAGTATAGTGCGATGGCCGAGTTCAGGCCGAGCGGCGCAATCTTCCATCCACCACCATGACCGGGGCTGGGTGGTGGTATCGTGCCGGAGACAGTTCGCTATTGCTTTCTCGACAGGCGGCTTTTTGAGTTTGTGTTCCGGATCAATCGCGGCGATCTCTGCCTTGACCTCCGCGACAAGCCCGTCCTTGGTCCCGGATGTCACGCTTGGGCTTTCGGCCCCGCTTCCCCTGCGGCCCCGGCCCATTTCGTCTTTTCATGCTGCGCTCCATCGCTGTCACGGCGCGTCAGAGGAAATGCGCAGGCCCGTATGGTAGAACGCTGATAGCCTCGATCAGGGCTCACCTCCTGATCAGGGTTAGGGCCGGACAGGAAGGTCACGCTTCCTTTCCGGCCTGATTATGGCGGTCAAGCCCGCTTCAGCAGCACCGTGACGTTTGCCCCTTCCGCCTTCGCAAGCAACGTCTGGATGTGGGCGCCCCATAGTTCGAGAGCAGCGCGCTTTTCCGCGGCATAGGTCGAGCGGTTATAGATGCCGGCGACACCGGACTTGTGGCCGCTGACGTGGTTCAGGATCGCTTCGATGACGTGAGGCTGCACGCCGAGATCGGCCATGCGGGTTGCCATCGTGCGGCGCAGGTCATGCAGCGTCCAGGGCTCGGAAAGCCCCGCGCTGGCGTCCATTGCCTGCTTGGCCTTGGAGTAGCCGGAGAAGCCGCCCTCCCCTTGGCCGAACACGTAAGCCCGCCCATTACGCTCTGGCACTTCGTCGAGCACGGCTTGGGCCTGTATCGACAACGGAATATCATGTGGCCGGCTGTTCTTGGTTCGCTCCGCCGGAAGGGCGATCATGCCCGCCTGTTTCAGTTCCGATAGCCGCAGGCCTGCAATCTCGTCGCGGCGCTGCCCGGTCAGCATCAGCAGCTTGACAATCCGGCCATAGTCGCTGGCGGGCGCAGCGTTCCAGATCGCGACAAGCTCGGCATCCGAAAGAACGCGTTCCCGGCTTACGCCTTTGCTGGCCTTGTTGGTGCCGACCACCGGATTGACCTCGACAACTCCCTCGCCGATCGCCCAGCCGAAGAACGCCGAAAGTGTACTGCGGCCGCGATCAGCGGCAACCGGCCCACGCTCCTTGATGATGGTGCGCAGCTCGGCGGCGACGGTCGCCCGGTCAATCTTCTTGAGGGGGAGCTTGTGCAAGCGGCTTCCAATATTTCCGCAGGTGAAGCGTCGCCTGCTCAAGGCTGAGCGGCTTCATGTCCTTGGCCCGAATTGGGAGATATTCATCGCACCAGGACGCCAAATAGCTGCTTGTCATCGACGCGCGCCCTGGCCTTCGCGGCCACGGGGTCGTGGCCGTCATCAATGCCAACCAGCAGCTTGCGGGCTTTCTTCCGGGCCTCGTCCATCGAGAGGATGCCGACCTTGCCCACGGTACTTCGCCGCTGGAACTGACCTTGCCGCCACTGGATGATAAAGGAGCGCGAGCCGCCGGCCCGGACACGAAGATAGAGACCGGGAGTCTCGCTGTCGGCGTACAGCGTATCGGTGCCCTTAACCGGCAGAGTGCGGACCGTCTCATTCGTCAGCTTGATCATGAAATCTTTCTGGGAAGTGGCTGGGAAGCAAATCCAGGCGCTAAATGTCATTATATAGCGTACAAGACTAAGGGTATGAGCGCAAATATTCCCATGAAATTAAGGTATTTGTCAGCTCATGTCTTCCCATGCCAGACTATGGCCTGTGTCTTTTAATCATGGGGTCGAGGGTTCGAGTCCCTCCGCGCTCACCAAAAGAACCCCTTGCAGCACAGGCATTTCGTGCATCTTTTCCCTTCGGAAGCGAGCTTGGAAAATCGCCAAAAACACGTTTTACGTCCATTTTTACGTCCAGAGTAAAATGCTTGAGAGTTTGACCGATCGCGCGAAGCCAGCCCCGCTGATGCGCCTTTCCCCGCCCCGCTGCCTAACGCCGCCCGCTCCCAAATAACGCACCATTGACTCGCGCTGATCGCCTGGTGGCGGTCGCAAGCGCCAGCGCCCCGGGTTGGCCCAGGCCGACCGCGGCCGCGCCGAGGCCGAGGTCGCCGAGCGGCTCGACAGGTTGCTGGCGTCGTAGGATTGATGCCCTTTAAAATTGTGGGAAACATCCTTAACGCACGCCGCGATTGTACCTTAGGACAACTATTCCTGGCCTGGTTTCTGTTTTTAGATGGCTCGTGGTTGCCTCGGTGATTTAAAATGTGGGGTATGTTGCGATGTTTGAACGTCGAGCCCTGGAACGCATTGCAATCAACCAGCTCGCGCTGCTTCACATTGACGGTATTCGCGGCTGTCATCCCTGCCTGGTGGGGAATTTCCACCGTGACGGAGCCCTGCTTCATTCATCTACGCATCACACAGCCGCCTTCAAATTTGATCTGTCATTGGATGGCTTCAAAACGACAAAGCATTGTCGCGTGGTGTGGCGGAACGGAAATACCTGCGGCGTCAAATTTGTCGATCAAAGCGACGCTCGCGCAGCAAATAGCGCCTGAATGGTTTGGTTCAAGCGGTTCTCCGATCCGATCATGCTGCCGGACGGCCACAAGTTGCTAACCCTGCGCGACGCCGCCGAATACATCACCGCGCTACCGAAAGCCGAGCACGATGCGGCCGATTGGCAAGTCGCGATGGAAGTGTTGTTGCTGGTCGCCGAGCGCGACGGGCCGGAAATGCTGGCGCGGATTGCGGTCATGAAAGCATTGAACCGAGACGGCGCAAACCGGCCAAGGTTTTTCGGATCGTTCAGTGATCGCTGTAACATGCAAACGGCCACGCGCCCGGAGGGAGACCCACCGCGATGAAGCTTACCGGCGACCGACCCTATGCCGACTCGGATAAAGCCGCGCGCCGTCTGATGCAGCACGCACACGCCTTCGAGCCGGTGCAAGACGGCCGCATCTATATCGAAAAGCTCAACGGCCCGTTCCTGTTCGGCGACAAAGGAACGCCGGCGGAATACAGGGCGGGCCTCAAACGCGCGATTAGCTTGGGCTGGTTGGAAATTCACATAGCGGAAGCGGAACGTTCGTAAAGCTGACGCAAGGCGGCGCCGACCTGTTCGCCTGATGCCGGTCGCCGAAAGACCAAAATAGGCTCACCGCCTGGAACGGATTGGCCCGGCGCGCATGATAGGGCATGACAGCGGAAGATGCAGAACGGTATCGCAGGAAGGCTGAGGAGTGCCGCGCTAACGCGAGAACGGCAACCGACGACGTCGATAGAGCGGCGTGGCTTCGGCTCGCTGAGGATTGGATGGAACTGGCGCGATTAGCAGATGATGGCGGCGCACCAGGTAACGGCACAAGGGCGGATTGTTCGTGAAGCTGACGCAAGCCTGCGCGGAACTGTTCGCCTGACGTCGAAAATCGTGGCCCATCACACGATGATGCGCCGGCGCAACACTTTCCGAAAAGCCAGGCGCGAAGGTTAAAAACCGAACCGACGCGAATCAGCCTGCCGATGTTCAATTTGGTTTCATCACCGGGTGGCATCCGGCGAAATCATTGATCGCGAGGATCGGGCATGAACGACGGGGTCGTGGATGCAGCGATTGCCGGCGCAACACTCGCCGTCGGCGCCGCAATTTGGCTAGTTGCGGGCTACCTGATTCAGCGATTTGCCTTCCGCAATCCAAGACCGACATACGCTACCGTCCTTGCGACATCAATGAGCGCTTCGATGCTGTTGTTTTCGCTCGGTGCGTTGCTGGCGTTTCACGTCCGATAAGATGATGCGGGTGCAGTCTGATGGCCTGGTTCAAACGGTTCGTTGACCCCATCATTCTGCCGGACGGCCGCAAGCTTTTGACCCTGCGCGCCGCCGATGAATACATCACCGCACTGCCGAAAGCCGAGCATGATGCTGCCGATTGACAGGTCGCGATGGAAACGCTGTTGCTGGTGGTCGAGCGCGACGGGCCGGAAATGCTGGCGCGCATCGCGGTCATGAAGGCATTGAACCGGGACAACGTGAAAACGACGCCAGCACCGCGACGCTCTACTGCACGCTGATCGACCGCAACACGCCCCAGCTTTTCAACGTCTCGACCACGTCGCGGTGATCGCTCGAACAGTTATAGCCGTGGCCGCCCGCTTCCAGGTGGCCTTTCACCGCGATCTGTCCCTCGCTCAACCGGTTCTTCACTTCCATGCATGGGCTCACTCGCTCCTTATCTGCTGATTTACGGAATGCGATGGTCATGACAGGAACCCAACTAATTGGCGGCCAATCACAAGAGGTGAACTCGGTGTTTGCGCTATAAGAGACACATGCGGTAGCGATCTTGCTGCCGCTGCCCTACTTGGGCGTTTCCTCCCTAGACTTGGGTCGCTTGTCATTCAGGCGGCCCTTTTTCGTAAGGCGCGACGCGCGTTTGGTGCTCCGCGTCCCACCGGGGCGTGTCTCGAGTAACCAGCTTCTGCACCGCCATCGCCTCACGCGATCATCGCCGGTGGCACCGCCCTGAGCCGCGGGGCGCCGCGGTCCTGGTCGAGCCGCTCGCGCAGCTCGGCGATCGCGCTTTCCAACGCAGCGATCCGCCGCTCGGCCGCCTGCCGCGCTTTTTCCTCATCGATCACGACATGGGCCACGGCGCGCAGCGTCGCGCGCTGTTGCCGGTCGAGCTGCTGCCGGATGTAGTCCTGCCATGCCTTGGAAAGCGAGGCCGGCCGGCCTGCCACTGATGTGGCGCCGCGCGATCACCTCGAGCACGTCGAGCAGAGCGACTTCGAGCAATCGATTATCGGCAACGACGGCGCGAAAGGTGTCGGTTTGTGTGGTGGTGATCATGGCGATCACCAGGTGACGCCGTTGACGACGGCGACCCGCACCGGCGCGCCGCAGTGCCCAGTCGATCGGCAGGATCGAGCGCAGCGCCGTGACGTCGGTCTGGAACGCCGATCGCATCGGCGCCGCGACGGTGTTCGGCGAGCTAACCGCCGACAATGCGCTCGGCACGGTGTCCGTGTGTAGTGTAACGTTTTGCGACGCGCGGTAACTCGGCACGCCGGTCGCTGACGCAAACTCCGCGGCGTCGATCGCGATGATCTGGTCGGACGGCAGCGTCGGCGCGGTAATGATCGGCAGCGAGGACTGCGCCAGCACGCCGATCGAGGCGGTCTGCACACTGTTGGCGATCAACATCGGCTTGAGCGCGGGGTCGATGGCTCGCCGCTTGGAACGGATCGTCCGACCGCGCTTGATAAGGCATGACAACTGAAGATGCAGAACGGTATCGTCGGAAGGCTGAGGAGTGCCGCGCCAACGCGAGGACGGCAACCGACGACTTTGATAGAGTGGCGTGGCTTCGGCACGCACGGATTGCGGCGTACCGGGTAACGGCACGAGAGCGGGACATGAGTGACGTTAACGAATACGAGATTCACGCCGCCACCAGGAACCTGCAACCTCCGCGTCTGTTGCCGTCAGCCGTGGCACGCCAGGGCTTCAGGAAGAAACAAGGAGGCGCAGATGGATATCAAGCGATTAATTCTCACCGGCTGCTCGGTCGTCGTCTTGAGCGCCGGAACTGCATTGGCTGGCCCATGTGACACCACCGGCCGCACCGCGAATTTGAAGGATGCAGGGTCCGGACCGACATCGCAAAGTACCAGCCAGACAGTGGGCGTCGGCAATGATAGCAAGGATCATCCGCCGACAAGCACTATGAACCGCGCCAGCGGAGATGTTGCGGCCTCGTCGCAAGACTCCCAGCGGCAGATGCAGGGACAACCGACCGCCGCGCAACAGGCCCAAGGTGCCAAGCCTGGTGCCGAGATGGGTACTCAGGAAGCGCAGAGGCAGACGCACGCTCAGCCCTCCAATGCGATGCAGCCAAAAGGCACTAATGAGCAGACCGCCGATCAGGGCTGCTGATTATGTGAAGAGGCGAACCGTGCGCCGTCTCGGCCGCCGTGTGCGCGGGTCGGCAACGGTTCGCCTACGGGCTATTGCCTCGCGACGTCTTCATAAGCGTTGAGCAGCGGACGCCGGGCGACTTAGATCCAGCCGAATGGGAAATCCTCCGTCGCGTGATCGAATTGATCAAACAGAACGCCGACTGAGCTGGGGACTGTGCTTGAGACGATCGAAAACGCGCTGCGGGCTGATCAGGCGAAGTTGATCGAGGCGGGTTGAAGCTTGGGGCCGCCGGTGGGGTCCGCCGCCGGCGGTCACAGTCGGCCACTTACTCCTCGAGATGAGGTCGGCGACCGACAAAGTACAACGAGATGCGGGGCGATTAGTTGCTCGAAAAGCGCGGGGCCGCCGGCGGCTTTCAATCGGGGTGAACCGACGCCCCCTGTCGGCCGAGCAGTTGGGACTCACCGGGCCGACTTGAGTAAACGCGCGGGCGTCTGCGGAGTTGCTCAGACGAGAAAAAAGTGGGACCGCCGCCAGGAGTTGGACGGGACCGGCGGTCCTGCCGACCGCAACATCCCTGATTGCGACCGACAGAATCCAAACGAGGAGTTTATCAGGTAAGAACCGGCGCAGTTAGAAGCTACAAATTGGTCGTCCGTGAAGAATGCAGATCGGCCTGAGCGATAGGCAGAAGTTGTCTCGATAAAGTATTCGATTTTGCAGGAAAGCCGGGTGTTGGGCCGCGCTTTCTTGCGTTTTGGGATTTTGCTTTCGAGCGATTCGTGATTCCCTGACGGCGGGTCATCGGCATTGGGGAAGGCGATGAGCAAACCGCGGGATGATCGTCAGAAAGACCTGTTGCTTCCGGCCCTCGATCAAATCATCGACATGGGCCATCCGCTGGTGCGGTTGGCGGCGCTGATCGACTGGAAGTTTCTGGATGACCGCTTTGGTTCGGTGTGCCAAACCGGTCCGGGGCAGCCTGGTCTGCCGACGCGGCTTGTCGCCGGCCTGTTCATCCTGAAGCACATGCACAATCTCTCGGATGAGGTGCTGTGCGCCCGCTGGATCGAGAACCCCTATTACCAACACTTCTGCGGCGAGTTGAGCTTCTGCCACCGGCTGCCGTTCGATCGATCGTCGATGACACGCTGGCGCCAGCGGCTCGGCGAGGAGCAGCTCGTCGCGCTGATCCAGGAAAGTCTGTCGGTGGCGCACAAGACTGGCGCCATCGGTCCCAAGGACCTGGAGCGAGTGGCGGTCCATACCACGGTGCAGCCAAAGGCCGTTGCGCATCCGACCGACGCGCGGCTGATGCATCGGGCCATCACCAAGCTCGTCGTCGGGCTCGCCAAGCGCAACCGTGTGCCGCTGCGCCAGAGCTATCTGCGCCTGGCCAAGCGCGCCGCCGTCATGGTGGGCCGCTATACCCACGCTCATCAGTTCAAGCGCGCCCGGCGCCAACTCAAGTTCCTGCGGACGCGACTTGGCCGGATCATCCGCGACACCCGCCGCAAGATTGATGGCGATGCGGTGCCGGCTACAACTTCGGCCTGCTCCTGCGGTGGCTCGCAGAACTCTTGCGTGCCATCATCCGGGCCTTGGCCGAAACTGTCCCGGCTCAAAAGATCGCTTAAATCAGCGGTCGTCCGCGTTCTTCACGGAGGACAAATTGCTTACCAATGGTCGCGGCCGGGTCGGCTCGTTTCATTTCGCTGAAGATTTATTTTGGCTGGAAAACGATGATGTACACCGGCTTTCCTCCGTAAACTTTATACCCGCGGCATGAACCTGCCGCGGCTTTTTTGTTTTCGCGGATCCGCGAACTATTCGCCGCCGGCCGGCTTGGCAAAGCGCGCCGCGATTTCCGGATAATGCGCCAGCGCCAGGTCGCGGTCGCCGGCGTTCTCGGGCGTCGGTTCGCTGCGGATCAGCCGGGTCGCGGCGACGGCGGCGAGCATGCCGACCGAGTTACGGCGGATCCCGAGCTGGGCTGCGATCTGCGAAAGAGATAGGCCGAGCTGGCATCGCAGCCGCAGGATCTCGAGCTGGCGGTCGGTCGGCGGGCGGATCATCAGCCTGGCACCCGGGAATGGGGCGGAGACCCCGCAAGCTAGATTGCAATAACGATTAGCGCTACCTCTGATCCAAACCCAGTCGAGAGAAATGCGACCAGCGAACCGACGGTGAGAATACAGATGCTGGCGATCTTGAAAATGGTCATTTGAATGTCCTCCCAGGGGCAAGGCTGAGCGCGGATTGTTTCAAGATTGCTTCGTGTTCCAGACAGAATGGCTTCGTTCCCGAGAGAGTGAGCCACAGTGAGACGGCGCTGCAAAGGCTATAGCAAGGGGCGCAGAGACTTACGGAGGCCCCGCGAGCTAGTGATGGTGTCGGGGTCGGAACGATTTGGAGGGCGCTTCAAGCCCTCTAAGCCTCGGCGGCCTAAGAGCGCGAGGAGAGTGGGAAGGAAACAAAATGTTTTTTAGCAAACTGGCCGTATTATTTGCCATCGTAGCATTTGTAATTGGTGTGCTGAGTGTCCTGATTGGCACCGCGGCCACAATGGATCTTTTGGATGAGGTCACCCGTGCTCGCTACGTTATCCGTTCGCCAGAACAGATAATATATGGGGGCGCTTTGGGTGGCGGCGAGCGGTGGCAGCTCTATTCCATCGGCAGCCGCTTGCCAGGGCTGCGCTGCGGGCCTGACAGATTTCTTAGACATGTGAGCTCCAACAAAAAGGCCGGCATTGCTGCCGGCCCAGTTTGCTGGAGAGTTAGAATAGCGCGAGGTCAGTATCTCGCTGCGATCGGCGCGCCGTAACCGCCGAAGCGGTAGTTGAAGCGCAAGGTGACCATATCCACGTCCTGAGAGATCCGGTTGTTGACAAAAGCGGGCAAAATCGGATTGACGACCGAGAATGAATTATTGGCATGGCCCATAAACAGATGGTCGTATTCAAGACCGACCGACCAGTTTGGTGAAAAGCCGTACTCGAATCCGACACCGACGACGCCGCCCCAACGGGTCGAGCTCGCTGAGGCGAACTCAAAGCCGGTAGCCGTGTCGAGGATGCTAAAGCGGTTGCTCGTCACCGCCGCGCCGCCCTTTACGTAAAGCAGCGCTTGATTCCAGGCGTAGCCGATCTGGCCGGTAAAGAGGCCGATGCCATCGGTTTTGGTGCGAGTGGAGAACATCAGGATCGATCAGGCTGATGCGCTGGTTGTTGAGATCCGCCCAATCGCCCTGAGCTTCCAGGCCGAACACCCACTGACTGGCTTGCCAGCGATAACCGATCTGGCCACCGATGAGGCCTCCGGACCGTTCGCGGCAGCCCGAAGCGACGGCTACGCCACCCGCGTCAAGGAAATCCCAGCAATTGCGGCTCTGTCCCCAGCCACCATTGCCGCCAATGTAGAAGCCGGTCCAGTCGTAAATCGGGGCCACCATCGGAGGCGGTGCCTTGGTATACGGACGGGCAGCCAGATCCGCAGCTGAAGCGGGAGCGGCCATCCCAAGAGCAAGCAAGCCAACTGTTCCCAGCAAAAACTTCTTCATAACTCAATCCCCAATTGTCATGCACTTCGTTGAAGCGGCCACTCCGGCGGGAGAGCCCATCGAATCTTGGGAATACTCTAGCGGCAACTCGTCGCGAAGGCTGTGTCCGAAGTACAACACCCGAGCCCTAAGTGATGACGCCCTAAATTAATGATTTACTTACCTTTTTGGAGCCAAGCGTCAAAAACGCTCGACCCAACCTCCTGACGCATCTCCGAATAGGTATCTTAATACGCGCGTCGTTACTTTTGCGTGGGTTTGCTCGGAATGTGTTTCGCAAAAATGCGGACCAACCTCGTTTCCTCATTTGATATTCGGTCGAACTCTGCTGACGTTATCGCTTCGATGAGCTCGCGATGCGCCTCAAACTGAGCGGGCAAATCCCGCCCCGCGCCACCGGTTGACCGACCGACCAAGTCAACAAGTGCGGCCCTGCTGATTTGGCATTGCACAATTTGCTGGCCATTCTTCATCGTGAACCCGAACGCCATCAAGTCAGCATCATACCCAACAGCCTCACCTCGCGTCAGCGGCATAAACCGGCTTCCTCTCCATGGTCCATCGGAGCGGACCTCGTGGGTCCGCCAACTGTCATCTGTCGCTTCCCTAACTGTAACGGGCTCTGTCATGCCAATCTGGCACAATGTGCACAGAGCCTGCGACACCACATTGCTTGCATACGAGGCGACGACCGATCGTCGCCAATGGTAAGTGTTGAGGCAAGGTGTCCAATCGGACGTCGACCATGTGTCGATCGCAATTTCCGTCCGAACATTGGATGCTGCAGGTTACAGGACCGTCGGCCAGCCATTCCGCTGGGCTGTTTGGGGGATATTTGCCTGTCCATCGAAGTCGCGGCGAAGCGATCGCGGAGAATTCCGCAGCCAACGACGTGACGCAAATTATCAATTCATTTGGAACAGTCGTGGGCTACCATCAGTCGTAGGTGTGAGAATCTCAAAGAAAACTTGGAGCCGTGCAAGTTCGGCGACGGTGTCTCCCGCCATTATTTGTCGCACCATTGGTGGCTGGGGCGCGGTATGAATCTCGTACAGGTGCCGCGTGCTAGCGGCGTAAGCCATTAACCTCCGGAGACAGTCATCCAGTGTACCATCAAGCAATAGGTATGGATTGGTGGCATCGCCCCTTCTCTGATTTCCAAGGGAAGGCCATTTTCGAAGTGAGGCCGGCGCGCTGAAGTTGACGTGATCGCTGAAGCGTGCCGTCGGCGCATCGTTATCCATCACTTTCCTCTCGCCCTCAGCCCCATCTCTACATCCGGCAGATGGTATTATGCAAAACAAGCGCACGGCCGCAATCCGGGGCTGCTTTGCTACAAGCCGTCCGCGCAGCCGGGGATACGCGGGTCTATCTCAATATCGAGTTCGACATACGAACGGTGCATTGCAGTCGGTCTCTTATTGCCATCGAGCAGAACGCCGACAGTACCACTGCGATACTTGGCTCGGCAGCGCAACCACGACTCCCGAGCGAGTAGTCGTTCTCGGGTTCCGCGCAATCCCTAACTCAGTCAATCGGACTCGATCACCAAGTTGGAACTCGGGCAGCATCTTCCTATGCTTTCTCGATATTTCATTTCGATTGAGGACAACTGGCGCACCTCGCTCACCGAGACCGGCGTGACAGCGGAACAAACCGAGCCGCGCTGGCCGACACTCAGCGCCGCTAATCGACATAGCGCTCTTAGCGGCCGGACTATGCGGCGCCCTCAACGCTTGCCGGATTCCCAAAGCTTCGTCAGCTTTCCGAGGTCGGTGTCATAGTCGCGCCAAAGCCACGGATTAAAACCATCGCGCTTGAACTTTGCACGCTGGACCGTGCCGTAGCCCTGCCGCTGGTGCCGCTCGTAATCCGTCATCGGCTCGAACCCCAACGCCGCCGTGATCCGGTTAATGGTGCCGTCCTGCTTCCATCGATTGTACCGGCTCATCAGCGTATTGGCATTGCCATAGACCGCGGGCAGCTCGCGCCAAGGGCAGCCGGTGCGCAGGCTGAGCACGATGGCCTCGACCGTCGTCCGGTCATCAACTCGCCGCCGGCCGGCCTTCCTGACAGCCAGGAGCGGCTGGACCTTTCGCCATGCAGCGTCGGACAGGTACGGGTGACGTGGCATATAGGGCCGGTCCCGGCTAGGGGTTTCGGTGCCGGACTATACGCCGGTTTTTCGAGATTTGGATGCATGCAGCGGCACACGCGCGACTTGCGGGGCCGCTCTGGCCGTCAGGGGCAGGATATTTCAGCTATGCCCCCCGTCGATCGGAATCCGGTTGTGTTGCCCTGTTCCTCTGAGATCGAGCCACACAGCAGCCCACTGGTGCGTTATTCCGACCAGCCCGGTAGGTCAGGTACTCCTGATTTTCCCGTCATGCGCGAATCCGCATTGAGCAGGTTGCGTGCTCATCGCACCGCCACGCCGCGGCTGTTGAGTTGATCAGCGATCCTTTCCGCACCTTGATCGCGCCGGCGGTGGAATGTCGATCGGCTCCAACCGGTGCGGCGCATCAGCTTGCGTAGGCTGGCGCGCCGTGGCTTGGCCTTCAAGGCCGCCCAGGCTTTCAGACACCGCTGCTCGCCTGGATGGTCTTTAAGATTTCCAGCCAGAGCATGGCTTCATCCATCCGCGTCACCTCTTGCGGAAACGCGCCTTTCGCCCGTTCCCAATCTTGCCAAACATCCTGGCGCCGCTCGTCCGACCAGCCGACGATGTCCTCGAATTCGCGCGTCATCGTCGGCCAGGCCGAGCCCGCATTGCGCTTTGGTCCCCTCACCTCTGGCAGCTTCGCTTCTATTTCGAACGCCTCGACCAGCCGCAGCTTCACCAGATCGGCCGACCAGCGCGTGGCGTAGTGCGTGGTGAGACGATCGATCGCGGTCAGCATTTAGGTTCGCTCATGAATTCTGGTGCTCTCTTAGCAGATGGCTCGCTTCGGCCGCCTGGTGCTCTCGGCGTTTGTGGCTCGCTCGGGCCAACTGGTGCTCTCTTCGGCATTGGCTCGCTCTGATTGACTGGTGCTCTCGCCTCTCGCTGGCTCGCTCCGAATAGATGGTGCTCTCAATCGCGTTGGCTCGCTCGTTCGCTTTGGTGCTCTTATGCGGCGTGGCTCGCTCGATGATACTGTGCTCTCACCAAAGCCGGCTCGCTTCCCTGTTCGGGTGCTCTCTGAGTTGATGGCTCGCTCTCGGAATTTGGTGCTCTCCTGCTGTGTGGCTCGCTCTGGGGTCGTGGTGCTCTCGCGGATAATGGCTCGCTCGCGATAGATGGTGCTATCGAATATCTTGGAGCTCGCTCAGCGATCATGGTGCTCTCTCCGTTGCTGGGCTCGCTCCATCATGTTGGTGCTCTCGCAGCGATTGGCTCGCTCGGCCAAAATGGTGCTCTCGAGAATCTTGGCTCGCTCCTCACAGATGGTGCTCTCGTGCAGTTCGGCTCGTTCGGGCACATTGTTGCTAATCCGCCTTTTTGGCTCGCTCTTTCCGCTTGGTCCTCTCAGACACTCTGGCTCAACTCAATTTGGCTCTGCGCATTGCCGCCGGCAATCCCTTGATCAGATCGAGGTGCAGCGGCGGCTCGAAATGCGCGTGATCCATGTGGCCGAGCGCATAGGGTTTCGGCGGCAGCTTGCCGAACTCGACGAAATGCCAGACCAGGTGCAGGTGCGACAGAAACAGTTTCACCGCATAGCGCCTGGCGCGGCCGTCAATTTGTGCCGGCGGTAGCCGGCCAGCCTTGAGGTGCTTGATCGCGTCGGTGTCGGCGCCGAATTTCTTTTCGGTCATGATCCGCGCCGCGGCCTCGGCGTTGTCGCCGCGCTCGTTGCGCGCCACCTCGTAGGCTTTGCGCTGGCGGTAGACCTGGCCGTAGCTGCACTCCTCGTTGCCGGAAAACTTCATGAAGCACTGGCCGGTTTTCCAGCACAGGGTTTTCAGCGCCGCGTTCCACGGCCGTTTGGTTTTCTTTTCCCACTTCACCGTCGGATCGAGGCCGGCATAGCGCCAGATGTGGCCGACCGTCGGCGCCTTGTGGATGTCGATATGCGCTAGCAGGCCGGCGGCGATCACCGGGCCGATTCCATGATTTGCTTTCAGCCAGACGCCGACCGGCTTGGCGTCGGTGTAGCCATCCAGCGTGCGCTTGATCTGGTTTTCAAGCGTGCCGCTCTGGTCGGCCAGCCAGGCGATCAGCGTATGCGGCTCGGCCTCCATCGCCTTCACCTGGTTATGCGCGCGCTTGCGATCGTCCTGCATCAGGTAATAGGCATCGACCAGGTAGCGCGCCTCATCCTCGGTGAGCGTGGTGGCGGCCTGCGCCAGATCGCGCGAGAGCCGGGTAACGGGCGAGCGGTGATCACGGCTGACTTCTTCCGACATGGCCTCTCCTTTTCGTTGGTGGTGGTTGGGAAATTCATGCAGCCCTCGCCTTCGTGCCATCGGCCTCGGCGACCAGATCAGGCGCGCAGATGTGGCAGGCGTGCTGGTAGGCGCCGCGGATCAGCCGGGCGCGCCAGCCAGCCTTGTGCAGTTCCTCGCCCCAATGCGCGGACTTGTTCTCCACCAACACGATCACGGAACGGCAGGTGTCACATTGGATCCGTTGCAGCGGCAGGATGCTCATTGCAGCCTCCGCTTCAGGCCAGGCCCGAGCGCGACGGTGAACCGGACCTGCTCGGCGCCGGTGGCGGCCTGGATATCGTCGGCAAATGGCCGCAGCTCGCTGGCGTGGTGATCCGTCAGGCAGCCGATCAGGATTGATTGTTCGTCGGCCTCGGTTACCCGCGCGCCGGCGAACAGCCGGGCACGATCGGCCAGCACGGTGCGAATCGTGGCCTCGATGTCGGCATACGGCCTGGCCGGTTTCTCGGGTGGCGGGCCAAGGCCCTCAGGGCCACGAGGCCCGCCAGCACCGCTTTCGCGATCGTCGCAAGGGGAGATAACGGGATTAAAGGTACTATGTGGGAATGGCGGGTCCTCTTTTTGGACCCCAGGGTCCCTTTTGAGGACCGCAGGATCCCCTTTTCCGTTGGCGCTCAAAAGCGGACCGCAGGGTCGCCTTTTCGCGCCAAGTATATTGTAGGCGCTGATATATTTTCCTGGTTTCGGGCCGACCGGATCGAGGTAATTGCAGGCGACTAGGCGATCGAGGCAACGCCGTACCGCACGCCGTGTGCAGCCGAGCAGCTTGGCCACCTCGGTTTGTTGACGCCGACCGCTTCCGGTTCGCCAATCGGCGGCGCTGGTGAAAATCCACAGCACCAGGAAATCCAGGCGTGTCAGCCGTCGATCGGTCACGGCGTAATCCATGTTTGCCAGTTTGTGCGCGGTAAATTCGCTTCGAGTTATGGTCGCGGGTCTCCCTCTGTGGAGAGACCGACGGCTTGGCGGTGGCGCTGTTCGGGACGGTTGAGGGGTCGCGCAACACCCAGACCTGAAACGGCACGGCGCCCCTCCACCAGGGGCGTCGGCCTCGCTATGTTGCTGGATGCGCCATGGGCGCGGCTCCCGGTTTGATTACACCGGGTACTTACTGATCACATCTTTCGGGGGTCCGCGTTCGAATTCATTCGGCAATAACTTTTCGAACGCTAGATCGTTCTAAATTCAGGGATTTTCGCCCCAACTTATTATCTGTGGGTGGACGTCCCAACGCATCTCCTTGTGGACGTTTGGATTGAACCATCCCCAAATCTTCTCAATCGCACCCTCGTTGCCGCGGTGCAGCCCGAGTTCTGCCAACACGTCGCCCACGATGCTGCAGGCGGACGGTTGCAGCTTCCGGCCGATCTGGCTGCGGGTCGCCCTCATCGGCGGAAACCGCTGGATCAGGGCCAGGATCAATAATCCAATGAAGACGTTCTGAATAACGTTGGACCACCTCGACTTGCCGCGATCGCGCGGAATGTCCGGGTTCAAGGCCCGGATGGCGTAGCCGCCGAGCACGGTGCCGAGCGGCTCGTTGCGGTTGGTCTTCTCGGCGATCACTTCGATCAGTGCCGCGTTTGAGTGGCGACAGCCGTGAACCGCGGCTTCGACGACGACGGCCACCTGGAGCGGTTGCGATGCTTCCACAAGATCCTTGACGTACATCTTTATGAGCCAATCCGACGTCGCCGGATCGAACGTGGCGTACGGGGAGTCCCAAAGCCCCTTGTCCTGGTTCACCCTGGTGATCCATCTCCGAGCGAACGCTTTCGCCTCGGTTTCGAGCAGGGTCGCCGGCAAGTTTGCGGTCGGTGGCGGTTTTTTGAATCGCGGCTTTTTGGATCGCTGCGGCATGGCCTTGCCCTCAAGTATTCGCGGGCGATGCGGGCGCCGCGGAAGGGACCGGGGAGCGTCGTTATACTGCATAGCGCAGCCGACCGCGCGCGGACACTTCCGAAACCTTTGCGGATACCTAAAATCGGGTTCCGTAATGGGCCCTATGCGAATCCAGATCACGCCATTGCGCCCGATCGGCGTCCGCGACTATGAGGTGCGCGACGGCCGCCAGCGCATTGCGCTGCCCCGAACCGAATCCTGATCGCATGCGAGGACCAGGTTTCATTTGCGCGACGACGCCACGCGGCTGCGAACCCAGTCATGGACCGCCGCGCGCAAAAATCCGGCCTGGCGGTCGCCGAGCTTGATCGGCTGCGGGAATTGGTAGCGCTTCTGCTTGCGGTGTAGGTCCGTGCGATCCTTCACGAAACCGAGCGACTGCAGATCGCGAAAACTGTAGACGCCGGCCTCTAGGATTTTTTCGTCGAGCCGCGTCATGTGTCACCTCACGAAACGATAGGGCGACATTGGAAATTGCGCAGCAAGGCTGACTTGTAAATAGTCCCGAACTCAGGCTAGCGGTCGATCCGCGACGCTTCGGGTATCGACTAATTTTTCTAGTTTATTCTTTCACAAAATGTTTCAGCTCGCCGCTTTGTAAGCGATGTTCATGACGCAATCAGCGTCATCGGCCGCACGATCTTTGCCAGCGCAACCGCCCAGGTTGCGAGCGCCTCGGCTTTTTGCTTTTCCAACTCGTCTTGCAGGTAGACGCCGCCGACACCGGGAACTGCATGGTTGAGCACCGCCTGCACGATGTGGTTGGGAATGCCGAGCCCCTGCATCCGGCTCGCGGCGCTGCGCCGCAGATCGTGCAGCACCCAGCCCGTCACGCCGGAAACCTCGTCGAGCTCGGCTTTCATTTTCGAGTAGCCCGACAGCTTGCCGCTGCGGCCGGCAAAAACCAGTTCCTGCGCCGTCCCCTGCCCGATCAGCGATAGCGCCAGCGGCGGCAGCACAAGGGTGTGCGGCCTATCCGCTTTGTTCTGCAATTGCTTCCATCGGCCGTCGATGATGTCGCCATGGCGCAGGCTAGCGCCCTCGTCGCGGCGTTGCGCCGACACCAACAGAAATTTCACCAGCCTGCCGTAGTTTCGCGCGGCGTCGCGGGTGCCGAGGTCGTCGCAGGCTTTCCAGATCGCAACAATTTCCGCGTCGGTCAGTTTGCGGGTGCGCTTGCTTTCCGGTGACCGACGGATGTCCCGCACGAAATTGTGCGGCACCATGTCCTCCTGCGCCGCCCATTTCATCAGCGGTCCGAAATAGGCCAGGAACCGGTTTGCCGCGATCATGCCGCTGCGCTTGTCGGCGCCGTCCCTGGCGGCGCGCAGATCGGCCTTGGTGAACTGTGCGGCCGGCGTCGCAAGCCAAGGGCCGAGGTTGCGGCGTAGCGATGCCATCGCCTCCGGCAATGCCTTGATGCGCGCGCCTTCCTTGATGCGCAGTTTCTCGTAGTTGTCGATCAGGCCGCCAATTGTGAGCGCGGCCCGCGGGTGCGTTGCCGCCGGCGGTATGGGTGCGCCAGCCTCGACGCGCTCGATCAGTTTGCGGGCGGCCTCGCGCGCTGCGGCGAGGCTCATTGCCGGGTGATAGCCGAGCACCGGGCTTAGTTTTCTTCCGCCGGCCCGGTAGCGCAGCAACCAGGTGCTTCTGTTCGTGCCGATGCGTAGGCCGAGGCCGGCCACGACGTGATCGGGGTAAGGCCGGTGGCGAGCCGGCAATGTCGCGATGCCCAGCGCCGTAAGCTTCTTTTGCGTCATGTCATGGGGTCCGCTGTTTTACGTCCAGTTTACGTCCAGCGGACCGTATAATATAGCGCAATCGTCGGCAATCGTAGGCTATGTCATTTCCAATGATTTCAAATAGTTATGTCATCTAAGCCCTTGATCCAAATCAGATTGCCCAAGACTTTTAATCATGGGGTCGAGGGTTCGAGTCCCTCCGCGCTCACCAATGAAATCAAATAGTTAGGTAATTTTCCGGATTTGGCGTTTCTGTCAGACTGGGCACTGTGTTGGCGTAGCGATTGCGCAACATGAAGGCCTCTCATGGATTGGCTGAATTGGTGGATCGTCGCCGCGCTGATCGTCGTCACGCTCTACGTCGCGGTGCGTCTGGTGCTGCGGCACCACTTCCCGCCCGACGCCTGACACGCCAAACGGTCCCGTCGGAGTGCTGACCGTATTGACCGCAAGCGTCTAAGCAGATTTTGAACCAAATTAGCGTCAAGGCGTCTTTACACATTCTGCGGCCAATGAAGGCTGCTCCGTTTTGGCTGGACGGGTGCATGTGTGAAAAGTACGACGAGATCGACAAGACGATCGAGAGGTACCGGCGGATAAGGGAAAGAATCCTTGACCAAGAATTTGTGGACCGGGCCGCGGAGCTGAGTTGGAGGCGGACAAAGCCGCCCTGCACCCCAAAGAGTGAGGCCGCGTCAGTTGGCGGCCAGCCACCAGCCGATACGCCGACAGTCTTCACGCAGCAAAATCTCGTTGCGCGCTCAGACCGGCGAAGCCCGAAAGTGGAATCGCGGAGAAGGACAGCCGATGTTGGAAGTTATATATCCAACTTACTTCAAAGCTGAGACCCTCGTCGCGGACCTGCTAAGTGGCGCGCTGAATTTGCTTTTTGCCGGCGGTCGCGGCTAGATCGTGAAAGCGTAGCGCAATAGCGCGACGATGCCGGCCGGTGTCGCCGACCGAACGGCAGTTGTCGTATTTGCCGTACTTTGCGACCGCGCGCAGGGAGAGGCGCATGGTTCGCAGCCTCCGGCTGCCACTGCCGCGGCTTGGGGCGAGGAAGCCGCGGCGTGCTGGATTGTCGGGAAGTGCAGACGTGTTTGTAGGTGGCGTGCTATGCACGCGATCAGCCTTAGTCATTGGATTAGGGTCCTTTGTGGCTGGGGTTAGAGCCGGGGGCGGAAGTTCGCGCTTTCCCTCCGCTTGCTTCTGTGGAACCACGGTTTATGGCAAAGACAAGTGTGGTACCAAAGAAAAGGCGCGGCCCTGCCCAACAGGAAAAGGTGTTCAAGTCGGCGAGCGATGGCACCCCTCCGAGCTTGCCGCGATTGATGCGTGGATCGCCGCGTCGAACGACAAAGCCCTGACCCGAGTTCACGCGATCCGGCGTCTCGTAGCGTTGGGGCTGAAAGCAAAGGCGAAGTGAAAGACTGGAAATGGATTCAAGATCCAAAGGTCCTCCTTTGGATCATTGGCGGTCTGGTTTTCCTGATCTGGGTCGTTTTGCAAAGGCCGTAAGGAAAAACTGTTTCACTGTTCCGCAGGGCCGCCAATCAGGCGGCATGAAAGGTTCGATATGACACCGAAGATCAAAGAGCACACGTGCCCGGCCTGCAGTGGAACAGGATACCCAGTCGTGAAGCAGCCAGTGCAGCCAGGTCGTAGGTTATATCCCGTCAAGTGCAAGTCATGCGACGGTAAGGGAAGGGTCACGGACGTCAACTGAGGCACTCCAATGCCATTCGCCGGGTAGTAGAGCTCGGGCTGAAGGGAAAAAGCAAATGATCAAGCCGAAGCGGTCTGCCGAGCAACAGGTTGCGGACGAACTCGAGCGACGGGCTCTCCACCCGCTTTCGTCGAGGCAGACGATATCGGACAGCCAAGCCGAGCCAGAATTCCATGCAAACCACAAACGCCTTAGAGCAGAAAGGCTGGCGCGAGAGACAGTCGAGCTGGGACTTAAGGTGAAGAAATGAATGATCGAAGGCGAACCCTCGGAGCGCGGTTTCTAATTTCATGCTGGTTGCTGGCTATCGTCGGCGGCTTTTTTGCAAGCCTTGTCTTGAGCATCCAGGCTTTCAGAGATGGCAACACAACAAGCGGAATGGTTTTAGGCGCGATTGCGATCGGGTGTGCCTTACTTTGCTATCGGACATATGTTGCGCGCGACCAGTTGCGGACCTAACCCATACCCTACCCTACCGCCGGCTGGTCGAGCTGGAGCTGAAGGCGAAGTGAACAATGCGAACGACGACAAGAGCCCGCTGATCGATCTCCTTACCTGCATAATATGTAAGGTTACTATGAAGATTGCGAGCTCCACCCCTGAATCCTCAGGCACCGAGATAATTCAATATCGCTGCGAACAGTGCGGCGGAATTGAGCTAGTGCGACTGATCCGCGGAAGTCGAGACGCGCCAGCCTGATCAGTGACGCGCGGTAGCTCAATCGAGTTGACGATGAAAGCGAAGAGATTAATCTTCTCGCTATTCGAGCCGGAAGGTCCTACAGAGATGGATCGTCGCCCGCCCCTAGGCTGTTATCGGTGACTGAGAGCGTCAGCGCTCCCGCCTCAACTATAGGCGGTCAAATGTCGAAGGTGTCTTCATTCAATTTTCGTGAGTGGCTGGTACCCCCCAGTGTTGCTGCCGATCTTTCTTGTGCTGCTTATCGTCGCGGCGATGCTGTACAATAAAAGCCCAGCATAACGGACCGAGAAGAAGCCATGAGCAGCGGCGTTCTGTGGTCGGATGACGAAGATCAGCGCCTTCGCAATCTCGCGCAGTCGGGTTTGGCTATAAGGCAAATCGCCCTTCGAATGAATAGATCCCACGCTGTAATTCGAAGACACGCTGCAAAGCTGAAAATCGGGATCGCCGGCGGTCGAAATGTGATGGCGACAGTCGACCGGCTTGTAGAGCTGGGGCTAAAGGTCAAAGGGAAATGATGGACTGGAACGTTCTGTTCCCGGACCTATTGGAAACTTATGGCATACCCGCGTCGACCTCCCATCTGGAAGACCGTCATGTTTTTCGCCGTGACACTACTGGCCTGCTCTACGCGCTCTGGGGCCATACTGAGCAGCCCGCGAGCTGAGCCGATATGAAGGACTGGAAGTGGGCGCAAGATCCCAAGGCCCTTCTTTGGATTATTGGCGCCCTAGTTTTCCTGATCTGGGTCGTTTTGCAGAGGCCGTAAGGTGAAAATTATTCGCCGTAGAGGACGACCAAAAAGGCCGCATGAAGGGCTCGATATGACACCAAAGATCAAAGAGCACACGTGCCCGGCCTGCAGTGGAACGGGCTACCCAGTCGTGAAGCAACCAGCGCAACCAGGTCGTAAAATTTATCCCGTCAAGTGCACGTCCTGCGACGGTAAGGGGAAAGTCACGGACGCCAATTGGACCGGCTTCTACATCGGCGCCCACGTCGGCGGCGCGTGGACCGACACGGATTGGTTCTACCCATGCTCCGCGACGAACCTCCTGATCGCGTCCCCGTGCAATCTGGCGCAAGGGGGCCATAGCGCATCAAGTTGGCTTGCTGGTGGCCAAGTCGGGTTCAACTACCAGGTCGGGCGATTTGTCTGGGGCGTCGAGGCCGACTTCAGTGCAACACGAATGGAGGGTCGCAATCTGGATGCCGCGTTTCCGCTCCAAGAATTTCTTCATAGCCGGACGGACTTCATCGGCACTGCGGCGCCCCGCGTGGGCGTGGCCTGGGACAGGGTGCTGCTTTATGCCAAAGGTGGCGTCGCTTGGGCGCACGACGATTACTGGCTGACGCTTACTCCCAACCAATTATTGGCAGGCCAAACATTTGCGACGGGGGACGCAACGCGGGTGGGCTGGATGGTCGGCGTCGGGATCGAGTACGCATTCGCGCAAAATTGGTCCGTCAAAGCCGAGTACAACTATATGGATTTTGGAACCAAGCGCATTTTCGTCGCCAGCACCGGCATAGAACCGACACAGCCTAATTTCGAAGAGGACATCGGGCGAACGATCCAAGTTGTCAAAGTCGGCGTGAACTACAAATTCGACTGGGCCGGGCCGCTCGTTGGAAGATATTGACCGCTTCACCAGCCCACGAATTCCGTTGATCTACATCAACCTCCCGCGTTTAGAGCGCCGCAATCTTGGCGACGACGCGGTGCCAGTTCGCGCCTATTGCGGAGCTTTAAGGCGTGGAAAGGAGCTACGCTTACGGCCATGACCCTATCGCTCAACCAGTGTCATTCCCTGTTGCTCGCCGAGCGATCACGCGATGCCGGTGTAATCGAAGCCGCGGTGAATGACGTGCTGACTTCAAATTCGGAAACGAACCCTCTTGAAATCGAAATGGCATTTCGCGACGCCGGCAGCCCAGTCTATTTGATTGCCAAGCCAGAACTCACCGTCGTGATCGGTATGCCGGCCTGGCGCAGTGCGCTCGATCGCCTCGGCACGACGCCGCGAGAAAATCGATATGCGCTGGCGGGTGCGGTGAACTCCGATCAGTCATAGGTGGCTGCCGAGGTTGAACGCGCAATGGACGCGGCAAACAACAGGCCGCCATCAGGGACGGCCTTATATTGCGAACAGTAGGATCTAGATCGCGCCGACCGCCAGGATCAGCGTGGCCGCATGTGCCAGTGCATACGTCCGATCGTACCGCGCCATCCCCGCAAGATAGACTTGGGCGCCGCGCATCGGATTTGATCGGGATCAATTTCGGATGTACAAGAGGCCCGGTTCGATCATTGCAATTTCGTATTCTATGCCCTTATGGACCATGGGCGGCTCTTACACGAACAGCATCCAGAGGCAGCCGGCCATCAGGCCGACGAGCCAGATCAGCGATGCGCCGAAAAGAAAAACTTCGCGACTCATCAGCAGATTTTAGCGCAGCCGCGCCGGATGGATATTGACCCATAGGTCAGGGAAATGCGCGGAACTCAACGCCTGTCACCGCCGAGCGTTTTGTTCAGTCATGGACCGCGCCGGCGACAACCCGCGTATGGCTCACGCCGATGTCGTCGGCGATAGTGCGGTCGGATTTCGCCGGGCTTGCCCGGTCAGCCTCGGTGTTGTGTGCGAGCCTGGCCCTAATGCCAGAACAGCGCAGCCATCGTCATCGCCACTGACAAGGCGCCCATGCAAATCACCATCACTGTGAACCAACGTTCTTGCATTGCAGTCGCAATATAACGAAAGCCATGCTGACCTACCCGTGACCCTTTCGGCCCCGCGTTATGCAATATTCAAACCGTAATTTTACGGGGCTTTTTGAAATTTAGGATGAATATAGCGTCGATAGGACCTGTTCCGTTTAAATCGCAGATCGGTTGCGGGTCTCTTGCTGCCGTTTCGCTGCAGCAAAAATGCATTTGAAAATTTACCACCGCCGCTCGTGCCTTGAAGGGGCAGGATATTCTGCTATCCCCCGGAGCATCACGCAGCCACTGGCCGATCAAGTCGGTCATGCAAATCGCAACGCGGCTGAACCGGACCCGCCGCACAGGCGTTATGGGGCCCCGGCTCCGCAGCGCACCGCCACGCGACCTTGCGCCCAGGGCAGCTTGATCTACATCAATCCGTCATGGCAGCACCGCCCAGAATGGCTGTCAGCGGCTCACGCCGCAGGTATCATGACTCGTATCGAAGTATCTTCGTAAGGAGGCGTCAATGCGGATATTGCCCATTGCTGCTGTGCTCGCCCTATTAGGGTCGGCTGCGGTCGCACAGACCGACGCGCCCAAAGGTTACGTCGGCGCTTACGGGCCTGACGACCCAAATCGACCGTTCGGAGGCCCCGTGCCAGAGGTGAATTTGGGTCCAGGCTTGAACGTAGTGGGCCCGGACGGAGCAACCAAAGAAGTTAAAGCCGTTCCTTGCAGCACGGCTGCCCGAGGAACCGACGGCACGACTACCTGCGTAGGGATTCCCGGCCCGATTAGAAGAGCCGGCAATTCCCGCGAAGGCACCACTACTGGCGTATCACGTCGGTAGCTGCCAACTATCCTTGATAAGCGGCACCAGCACCCGCAGCGGTCGCGCGACTTCCGCCGTGCATAAGTTGTGCGTTAGCTTCGATCAGCATCTTCCTTACTTCCTTCACGGTTTTGCCAATGCGCCAGTGCTCCACCAGTGGTCTCTCTAAAGACGGGACCACTGGTGGAGCAGCGTTGCAGCGCATCCCGGAAACCAGTGCGACACTATGCATGCTCCACTGTTGATTAGTGGAGCACCAGGTGGGATTGAACCGGTCACGTTGCCCATGTGCCCACCTCAACAAATGCTCGTTTCCTGCGGCTTTCATCCTTCCGTTCGACGCGCTTGAGCGCGCCGGCCTCCTATCTCGACGGGGATCGTAAGACCTCCCCCGTTCGAGAAGGATCGGTCCGGCACGATCGCGTTTGCGATTACGGCAACGGTTTGAGTTGGGTTGGCAGCTTTCGCTTCCCTACAGGGCAACCCGTTGGCCCCTGCTGGACCGCTGAAGACTCGTTGCGACGATCCTGACCGGACGCCGAGGTTGCGCTCATAAATTCGTCCCAAGCAGCGTCCGATGACCGGTTCGAGTAAGCAGAAGCCGCGAACGCCAGTGCGATCGCGGTCAGAAGACCGACCGCCGCTGTGGTGCCTGCTCCATATCTATTGAACATCGCTCGCCTCCCGGAATGGGGCTGCGATGGCGTTAGATCAAAGCGGGATTTTCAGATGTGAACTGCGTCACGTCTCACAGTGTCTTGATGCCGAGGCAGATCCCCCGTCGTCTCTCCAAGTTGCGGCGGGGCTCCCCTTCTGTGCCGGTTCCAGATTTAACCTTCCCGACGGGCATCAAGCTTAATTCGTGAGTTTTGTTGCGGCCGGTCCAAACACGTCTAGCGTGACTGCAGGTCGCGCAGATGGCTAACTGTTTCGGCCTGCGTACTGCGCGACTAGGGGCCGCTTGTCCCCACGGGCGGCCCCGCCCCCATTTCAAGAAAAGCTTTTGCGTGCCCTGGTCGACATCGCGCTAGCCGCCCTTGCCGAAAGTTGCCCGATAAATAGTCCAATACATTGCGCCGACGAGGCCGGCACCGCCAACGATGTTGCCGAGCGTGACCGGAACGAGGTTATGGACGATCCCGGATAGCGTGATCGCGGAGGCGTCGAAACCATCCGGGACCTTGCCCATGCTGGTCATCAGCCACGCCAGCGGCAGGAAATACATGTTGGCCACGCAGTGCTCGAAGCCGGCCGCGATGAAAGCCGAGACCGGCAATACCAGCGCGACGATCTTGTCGGCGACCGACCGCCCTGCATAGGCGAGCCAAACCGCCAGGCAGACAAGCACGTTACACAGGATTCCTTTGACGAAGAGCGTCAAGACGTCTGGCTGAAATCTTGGCGACGGCCGTGTTCAAGATCGACAGGCCGATGCGGCCGCCGTTCATGTCGAGGTGATGGGAAAGAAGAACCAGGACGACAAGTCCAAGCGCGCCTACCAAATTGCCGAGGTAGACGATGAGCCAATTGCGCAGCATCTCGCCGGTCGTGACTTTTCGGCTGGCCCACGCCATCACGATCAAATTGTTGCCCGTAAACAGCTCGGCGCCTCCCACGATCACCAGCGCCAGGCCGAGCGAAAACACCAGGCCGCCGAGCACGCGGATCGTAGCGAAGCTCAGCTCCGCATCGCTGGCGACGATGGTATAGTAGAGCGCCCCGAGCCCGATGCTGCCGCCCGCCACGACCGCAAGCATGAACGACGCGAGGGGCGGCAGTCTCGCCTTCTTGACTCCAACCTTCTCGACGGCTTCCTTGATCTCGGCGGGGCTGTAGGCATTCGAATTGAAGACGGGCGGCTGCGGCGGGGGTGCTCGATCAGCCATGCGGTGTCTCCCGTGCCTGACCCGTCATCTAGCCGGCGCCACTGCCAACCATCAGGAGACCCACGATCTGCGCCGCGATCACCTTCACCAGCGTCATGGAAGGGAAGATCATGGCGTAGCCGATGTCGGGCCGTTCGGTGGGCGCCATCTTGGTCGAATAGACGAGAATCGCCGGATTTCCCGTCGCGCCGGATGCGATGCCGACGAGGTCGTCGTATGGAATCTTCATCAGATAGTGGCCGACCAGCAGGACGATGAACACGGTCGTCAACAGGACTGCGACACCGATGAACAGCATCGTGAACCCGGACTCCGCGACGGTCTTGACGAAAGGCTGCCCGGCGTTGACGCCGACGGTGGCAAGAAACATGGCGAGACCAAAATTTCGCAGCACGATGTTGGCCGGCAACGGCATGGTCCAGAGCATTGGACCGGTACGGCGCAGCTTGCCGAGGATCAGCGCGACGATCAGCGGTCCGCCGCCGATGCCGAGCGTCACGATGCCGACACCGGGAATCGGGATCGGGATGAGGCCGAGAAGGACGCCCATCACCATGCCGAGCCCGAGCGAGACGTAGCTGAATTCCGCGGTGGCCTTGACCGTGTCGCCGAAGTGACGCCGGATCTCCTCTTTCCGATCCGGAGGCGCCAGCACGCCGACGCGATCGCCAAACTCCAGCATCAGGTCGGGCGCAGGGACCAGGTCGGCGTCATAGCGACGAACGTGCAGCAGATGGGTCGGATAGCCGGCGGGCATCGGAAGCTGGGCAAGCGGGATGCCGACCGCGCTGGCCTTGCCGACGAAGACCCTGATGTAGTCGAGGTCCGCGCGGTCGCTGGCCAATTGACCTGGTGAGAGTTTTCCGAGCTTGGCCGCGGCGGTTGCGATCGCCTCATTGTCTTCGGCCACAACCAGGACGGCGTCTCCGTTCTCTAGAATCGTATCGTCGGTCGCGACAATATTATGCCCGCCCTTGCGAACCATCGTCACCTGCAAGCCGACTGGCGCCTTCGCCATCAGATCGCCCAGGCGTCGACCGGCGAAGCGCTCGCCAACCGAAATCTCGCCCATGTGGAAGCGCTGAGTCTTTGCAGGGAATTTTGGCTTCACGATTTGGGTCATGAAGTAGATGCAGAGAATGGGGCCGATAACGCCGAAAGGATAGGCGATGGAATAGCCGATCGAGGGATCTTTGCTCTTCATCACGTCGAGTGCGGCCTGGAGGGTTGCGGTACTCGTCATCGATCCGGCGTACAGGCCCAGCGTATGGCCGATCTTGATGCCGAAGATCTGCCCCAGCAGCAGTGCGACAGCCAGGCCCGCCAGACAGCCGACGAGCGCGAGAAGGTTGTACTTCTGGCCTGCGCCGACCATTCCCTCGAAGAATTGACGCCCGTAAAGAATGCCGATCCCGTAAAGGAACATGATCAGGCCCGTCAGTCCGATCGGCCCGATGATTTGGGCTTTCGGTGCAAATGCGCCGATGGCGAGACCGACGAAAAGGACGGCGCCTACCCCAAGCGAGAAGCCGAAGATGTTGATCTGCCCAACCAGGTAACCCACGCCTATTGCCAAGAAAGCAGTCAGGATGGGTTGGCTTCCGATGATGTCGCGAGCAAGGTCCAGCATGTCAGATCTCCCCCAATGTCCGCCGATCAGCGCGCCTGACAGCCGGCGGCTCGGAACTGCTCGATGACCCTGTTCACCAACTCCGGGCTCGCGGGCTGTGTATCGAAGTGCTTGTAGTCAAGGCCCATCGCTTTCCACTTGAATTCACCCATCTGATGGAACGGCTGCACCTCGACCCATTCCACGTTCTTCATGGGCGCGACGAAGCGGGCAATGCCGTCGACATTCGCCGGATCGTCGGTCGCGCCGGGAACGAGCGTGAACCGGACCCAGACCGGCTTCGACATCGAAGCAAGACGTTCCGCGAACCGCAGCGTGGGCGCGAGGTCCCGGCCGGTCACCCGGCGATAGGTCGCGGGATCCGAGCTCTTGATGTCGAGCAGGACGTGGTCGATCAGCGACAAATAGGAATCGTCGGCGCGATCCCCGAGAAACCCGGAAGTCTCGATCGCCGTGTGCAGGCCCATGTCCCTGGCGCCGGCGAATATTCTTCGGGTGAATGCAAGCTGCACCATGGGTTCGCCGCCCGATATCGTCAGGCCTCCACCCAGGGTGCGGATTGTCGGTGCGAAGGCGCCGAGGCGGCCCAGCACATGATCGACCGACACGTAGGTGCCGTCCTTGAGATGCCAGGTGTCCGGATTATGGCAGTACGAACAGCGCAGCAGGCATCCGGAGGTGAAGATGACGATCCGAAGGCCGGGCCCGTCATAACGCGACGAGGTCTCATAGGAATGGCAATATCCGAATGAGCCCGCCTCGTCCTTGAAGTTGTCTTCGTCAGGGGCGTCGGGCGAAAGCCCCACCCGGATGTCATAACGACTTCCGGGTTCAAGCGGCTGCACCGTGGACATGGCAGCACCTCATTAGATCTGGCCGTGGAACGTGCGGCTGATCACGTCTCGCTGCTGCTCCGGCGTCAGGCGAATGAAGTTCACGGCGTAGCCCGACACGCGGATCGTGAGTTGCGGATACTTGTCCGGATTTTTTATCGCGTCCTCGAGCGTCTCCTTCTCGATGACGTTCAGGTTCATGTGAAAGCCGCCTCGCTCGAAATAGGCGTCAAAAGCCTTGACCGCCTCGTCGACAATCTGGCCTTCGGACAGATGCGCCTTCTGAGGCGCGATGGAGACGGTGTAGCTGATGCCGTCCTGCGCGTCCTTGTAGGGAAGCTTGGCGACCGACAGGCAGGATGCGAGCCAACCATGGCTGTCCCGACCGTGCATCGGGTTTGCTCCCGGCCCGAACGGCTCGCCTTTGCGACGGCCGTCGGGGGTATTTCCCGTGGCCTTGCCGTACACGACGTTCGAGGTAATGGTGAGGACGCTTTGCGTGTGCGTCGCGTTTCGATAGGTCGGGTGCTTGCGGATCTTCTCCATGAAGCTGGTGACGAGGCCGGCTGCGATCTGGTCGACGCGATCGTCGTTGTTGCCGAACTGGGGCGTGGATTTGTTACCTTCGTTTTGATAGTCGACGATCAATCCGGTCGCGTCGCGCGTGACACGCATTTTTCCATACTTCATCGCGCTCAGGCTGTCGGCGACCACCGAAAGGCCGGCGATCCCGAAGGCCATCGTTCGCAAAATGTCGCGATCGTGAAGCGCCATTTCCAGGCGTTCGTAGAAGTACTTGTCGTGCATGTAGTGGATGCAGTTCATGGCATGCACGTAGGTCTTTGCCAGCCATTCCATGGTGGCATCGAACTTGGCCATGACGTCGTCGTAGTCGAGGAAATCGCCGGATACCGGCAATGTCGGGGGAGCGACCTGATCGCCCGTTACCTCGTCACGGCCGCCATTGATCGCATAGAGCAGCGCCTTGGCGAGGTTGACGCGGGCGCCGAAGAACTGCATCTGCTTGCCGAGGCGCATCGCCGAGACGCAGCAGGCGATACCGTAGTCGTCACCCCAGAACGGCCGCATCAGATCGTCGTTCTCGTATTGCAGCGAAGACGTGTCTTTGCTGACCTTGACGCAATAGCGCTTGAAGGCATTCGGCATATGGTTCGACCAGAGAACCGTGATGTTCGGCTCGGGGGCTGGGCCGAGATTGGAAAGCGTGTGCAGCATCCGATAGCTGCTCTTGGTTACCAACGTGCGGCCATCCAGATCCATTCCACCGACGCATTCGGTGGCCCAGTAAGGGTCGCCGCTGAACAGCGCATCGTAGTCAGGCGTGCGGAGGAACCGGACGATGCGGAGCTTCTGCACCAGCTGGTCCCAAAGCTCCTGCGCCCGCGCCTCGTCCAGAACGCCGGCCTTGAGGTCGCGTTCGATGTAGATGTCGAGGAAGGTGGAGATGCGTCCGATCGACATCGCCGCGCCGTTGGCTTCCTTGATCGCGCCGAGATAGGCGAAGTACGTCCACTGGAACGCTTCCTGCGCATTCGAGGCTGGCTTCGATATGTCGAGACCGTAGAGTTTTGCCATCGCGGCGAGGTCCTTGAGAGCACGCATCTGCTCCGACAATTCCTCGCGCACCCGGATGATTTCATCGGTCGGCCACATATCGTCGATCTGCGCCCGTTCCTCGCGCTTGGCTTCCGCCAGCCGATCCACGCCGTAAAGCGCCACTCGCCGGTAGTCGCCGATGATGCGACCGCGCCCGTAGGCATCCGGAAGCCCGGTGATGATCCCGGACCTGCGGCAATTCATGATCTCGGGCGTATACGCGTCGAACACGCCGTCATTGTGCGATTTGCGGTATTTCGTGAAAGCTTCGTGCACCAGCGGATCGGGTTCGAAGCCCGCGGCCTTGATGCCTGCCTCGACCATCCGCAGTCCGCCGTAGGGGAAAATCGCCCGCTTGAACGGCTGGTCGGTCTGAAGGCCGATGATGACTTCATTTTCGCGATCGATATAGCCGGGCTTGTGGGCGAGCAACGTCGACGGCGTTTGAACATCAACCGCGAGCACGCCCTTCTTTCGCTCGTCGGCGAAGTACGGCTGCAGTTTTGCCCAAACGGCTTTTGTGCGCTGCGATGGACCTGCGAGAAAGTCCTCATTCCCCGGGTAAGGCTTGACGTTGCGGACGATGAAATCGCGAACGTTGATGGAAGTGGTCCAATCGCCGGGTCGAAAACCGTCCCAGCAATGTCCGGCATCAGCTTCCTTGCTCCGGGCTGCGCTTGATTTCATGATGCTTCTCCCACCGGTTCAAAGTGATTGGCGATGTTCACCGTCGCAATTCGGCGCGTCGCCTGAACCATCGGAGCGCCGACAGCGCACCTCTTGATTTATGTCAAGCAACTGAAGGACATTCGAAGGAGGACCCGAAGTTTCGGTGACAGCCGAGCAGGCTCACTTCAGTGAAATCCTGATCTCGCTGAGGTTCGCGGCGAATTCCATCCCGGCCTTGGGTCCCTGCAAGGCGATCTTGACGCCCTTCTCGTTCCCCAACTGAACGCCTCCCAAGCCACCAACGAAGGCGCCACCGCCACCGACGGAGCTGTAGGTGCCGGCGAAGTCGCTGACTTGCCTGATGCCTGACGCCCATCCCTCCAGCCGGCTGACCGATGCTCCAGCCGTCACACCCAGGCTGAGACCGGATACTCTGAACGGATAGTCGCGACCGCGATACGTCAGGACGCCGTTGCCGCCACCGGCGCCCACCATCAAGCCCGCCTTGAGAAACTTGACACGGACGTAGCCGGGCGCCTGTGCGAGCGATGAGGTCGCCGGAACAACGACGGCGAAAACGGCGACCGCAGCAATCCGAACCCACCATGGCATCGCTTCAGCTTTCCTGCGCTTAAGGAGCCGCGGCATCAACCTTCTTCCAGGTCTGATCCGGATCGAACAAATAGAGGCGCTTGGCGATGCTGTCGGTACGCGGTCCGAGATCCTTCTGGTAAACGGTGCCGGCATAATTGACCATGAAGGTCATGACGCCCGAGTTTCCATACTCGGCGGGGTATGCGATCAAGCCGAAGCCACCGATCATCTTGTCCTTGACGACGTAGTTCAAAGCTCCGCCCGGCGCGTTGGATCCTTGGCCCTTCAAAATTCGATAATAATAGCCATGATAGGGCGCTGCCTGCTCGCCGACCTTGTATCCTTCGGTCGATGCTTGCGCTGCCAATTCGCCCAGCGGGCTCGGCTCGCGATCGTCGCGCCAGAACAGCCCATCCTTCTTGCCTGGGCTACTGGCGATACGTTGTGCGTAGACCCCTACCCCCTCGCCGGTGCGATCCTTTTCGGCATATTCGTTCTGGGCATCGACGTAAGCCAGCGAGGTTTGAATAGCGTCCAGTTCATTGCGTCCGATGCGGCGATACAGAATTTCGATACGCCCCGCAGCCGGGTCGAATTCCCAGCCGGTCCTGTTGTTCACCAGGGGAATCGGGAATGAAAAATCGTCCGCGCCAAGGATGAGCGTGGCTTGCTTGTTTCCTTCGGCCTTGATGGAATGCTTCGTGTCATAGGCGGACAGGAAACGTTGCCGCATCTCGGCATCAGCAACGTCATCGCCGGACTCGATAATGTCCGCAGCATCCTTGCCGAGGACCTTCAGGATCGTGCTCCTCGTCCCGGTCTTGACCGCGGCAGCCAGCGCCGCCGCAGCATCCTCCGGCGAGGGAAAGGCCTGCTGCGCCTGGGATGCAGAGGTCAGCAGCGCCACGGCCACGATTGCAGCGAGGCCCACCGAACCGGCGCGATGGAGCGATTTCAGCCCGGTCATGGCGAGACCTCCGGTGCCGTGGGTATCCTTGCCCCGCCGGCAACCCAATCGGTGTAGGTGCGGAGCTTCAATCCCAACTGTTGGTAATAGACGCGGAGATACCCGTCCCGGCCGCGGGTCACGGCTTCCGGCACCAGGTTCTGAACTTCCTGCGCGATGACGCCGACATAGGGCTTGCTGCTGCCGAGATAGCTGAAGCGGTAGTAACCTAGACCGTTGGAGAGATGACCCAGCAGAACGACGTCGTGCTTCAATGCGATGTCGGAGCGCCGTCCGCCGCCACCACCACCACCGCCCCGTCCGCCGCCACCCCACCACCGCCGCGGAATCCACCTCCTCCACCGGCAAATGCCGCACCGCCGCCACCACGTCCGCTGGGAGCACCGCCGCCGCGCGGACCCATGCTCGCCATGCTTGCCCGGCCACGCGCAGATTGCGCAGCAGCAGCCCTGCCCGACGAAACGTTCATTGCCGAACCGCGACTACCGCTGCCGCCGCGATTGGCGGACTTCGCGCGATCACCGCCCCCCTTGGCCCCGACCTTGGCGCGATCTCCGCCGCCGGCTTTGGTGCGATCGCCACCACCTTTGGCACGGTCCGCCGTGCCCGGCCGATTGCCGCCACGATCCCCGACACGATCGCCACCACGGTCTCCTGCCCGATCGCCGACGCGATCGGCACCGCCGGGTAGATCCTGTCCGGGACGAAGCACCTGCTGCCCGTCACGGCCGCGGAAATCCATCCGGTTTGCGGCGCCCGCCTTCAGGTTGTTGTTGCCGAAGCGTTGCTGAACGTTCGCGTTGTTGTATCGAACGCCCTGACGATGCGCGGGATTGTGCTGCCAGCTATTCCCGATGTTGGTCGTCCTGTTGAAATGGTTGACGTAGACGTTGCGGTTGCCCCAGTTGAACCCGCCGCCCCAATAATTGCCCCAGCGTCCGATCGCCCAGGCGGTACCGAAGGCGAGACCGGCCGCGATGACACCGGCCCCGATATAGGACGGGTAGCCGAAGTAATAGGGTGGATATTCCGCATATGGCCAAGCTCCGTAAACCGTCGCCGGATCGTAGTACGGCACGTACATCGTATTGGGATCGGCCTGCTCGATGACGATCGCCTGCCTGTTTTCCTGGGTCTGAACGCTGACCTTCTGCTGCTTGGTGGTGACGAGCTTCTTGCTGTCATAGGCCTTGGAGCGAAGGCGCTGAATCGCGTCCATCACGTCCGGCTGCTGCGCGAGCACGGCATCACCCAAGTCCTTGGTCCAGTCGACCTTGTCGCTCATCATCGAAATGACGTCCGGGGTGCTGGTGAGCGCCTTGACGCTGTCGTCCCACGACTGCTTGTCGACCTCCAATTTCAAGGCATCGCCCTTCAAGGTCTTGCGCTCCTTGAGCCAGCGATCGGCCTGCACCACTTCCAGCGGATAGGTCGATGCCGCCAGTACATTTGCCAGCAATTCGTCGGGATAGAGCGCAATCGGCGCAACCAGCGCCTCGAGTTGCTCGGGCTTCAACAGCTCTGGACCCGGCGGCGGCTGGCTGGCCGGTTGCGCCGAACTATTCGGAGCAGGCGGAGTATCGGTCGTTTGGGCGGCGGCAGCGACAGGAGTAGCCATCAGCAACGCGAGCGCGATAAGGGTCTTGCCGCAACGGAACATCACACCCCTCCTTGAGCCCATCGCAGCAAGCATCGGTCCGAGGCGAGGTCCTTCTTTGATAAAGATCAAAGAACCGGCGGCACCGCTTTGCTGCGGCGCAGAGCGGCGCAGCTGCGCGTATCAGGCTGCTCGACCGCGTGCGATTGGAAGCCTGATCACAAAAAGTGCCCCGCCAGACGGCTGATTGACCGCCGAAATCTGTCCGTGATGCGCTTCGACGATGGTGCGGACAATCGCAAGCCCCATGCCCATACCCTGGGGTTTTGTCGTGAAAAACGGATCGAAGACGTTCATGAGATCGCCGGCCGCGATACCGGAGCCGGTGTCGGCAATCCTGATTTCCGCGCTGGTGCCCGAAAGGCTCGTGGTGACGCTGATTTCGCGCGCCTTTGCCTCTGTTTCGGATATCGCGTCCATCGCGTTGATGATCAGATTCAGGAAAACCTGTTGCAGCTGAACGGCGTCGCCCTTGACGTCCAGATCGGCTGAGGTGGTGCTGCACTGCAGTGCTATATTGCGCTTGTGAGCCACGGCAACGACAAATCCGATCGCTTGCCGTACCGTCTCGTTCAAGTCGATATGCCTCATTTCAAACGGCGTTTTCTTCAGCACGCTGCGCAGCCGGCATATCACTTCGCTGGCGCGCTGATCGTCACGCCTGATGTCAGCGAGAATTTCCCTTAACTCATCGAGATTCGGTGAAGAGCTCCTCAGCATGAGTTCGGCCGTTTCGGCGTTGGCGAGAATCGAACCCAGTGGTTGATTTAGTTCATGCGCGATCGAAGTCGTCAGTTCGCCGACAGCCGAATAGCGGTTGAGGTGTGCAAGCTCGGCCAGGCGTTGGCGCGTTTCGACTTCGGCGAGATGGCGGCGGCGCCGTTCGTGGAGCAATCCGCTGATCAATCCCCCCTGGATCAGGATTACGGCCGCAATCAGCGACAGCTGCCAGCTATACTTTTCCCAAATGCCTGGCTCACGAAACAGGATCTTGCTTTCCAAAGGAAGGTTGCCCTCAATGATGCTCCAGCGCTGCATCGGCCCGGGGTTGTTAAAGCGCGCCGAAGGCAACGTGTGCTCCTGAAGGTCCGGAGGCCACGGCGACTGCTGCTCCAGGTCAAGCCGGATGGTGCGGGCATATTCGCTCCAGGGCAGGAAGTCGCGCCCGAACGAGTGCAGCATCAGCACACGTTTGGGTTCGCCGCGTGGATCGCCGCTTGCTGTTGCTGGCAGCATGGTCGTCAGGACCATGAGGCAGACGAAAAGAGGGGCGGCCAGGACTGGCCAGCCCCGGTCGATTGCTGCGGTCGGGATGCGGACGCTCATCCTCTTACCCCGGCAGTCCGAACGGCTGCAATTCCAGCACATTTCCAGCGCCAGCGACACGGTCCCATGCGCCGCCGTTTCTCTGGACCCAATTCAAGCTCGATCGACCGGGCGCTTATCCACTAGATCTGGCAGCGGTGATACTTCACATCCATTCCTTCCACGCCCGGAAACTCCCGGGAGATGGTGTTGTCATCGATCACCTTCAGGAAGAATTGGACATTTGAAAGCATGACGCCTGAGGCGCAAGCGACCACCAGGTTGATCGTTTGACCGCTTTCCTTCCTCGATTTGACCGAGCAGCTCTTAAACTTGCCTCTCAGGCGGTCGGATTCGGCGATGAAGCCGCCACCATGCACGCCCGAGAAATTCGTGAAGCTTACCTGGTTTGCGCGTCCCTTGCGGTTGAACACCTTGGTGCATTGGTCCGCACTTGTGGCCCATGCACCGCTAAGCTCGAACGCATTCGCCTGCTGCGGTGATGGCAAGGTGGAGCACAGCGAGATTGCCGTAGCGAGGACCAGGTTTCGAAGCACAATCATCGGCTTTCTCTTGGACGCCCCCTGTCGGTGACCGCTCAGTTCAGCTGCTGCCGGCTGTGCCCCACCGCAAGACCGCCCTTATAGAGGGGGCTCCGGGTGGAACACGGTGCGTACCCTTCGATGCGGATTGCTTGATTTGGATCAAAAGAGCGGTGTCGACCCCACCTAGCCTTTCGGCAACGCCGACGCAAAACCCCCAGGAGCCAGTCATGCCCGACATCGATAATCTCATTCCCAGTGCGAAGCAGATCCGGACGGAGGCCGCCCTCAAGGAGGCCGAAAAGGCCGAGCAATATGCCCGCCTTGCCGCGGCCGCTGAGGCTGAGAAACATGCGCTGATCGATCGGCTCAACCGTCCGTCAGGCAAATCCGAGGAAGAAAAGATCCAGCTCGCCTCGACAATTATCCAGCGCGCGGTGCGAAACGGGCTGACGGAAGTGCAGGTGTATCGGTTCCCCAACTCGCTGTGCACCGACAAGGGCCGTGCCATCATTCAGCAGGAACCCGGCTGGGAGAAAACGCTGACGGGGATTCCAAAGGAAATATTTCAGCTCTGGACCGATTACCTGAAACCGCGGGAGTATCGCATCAGCTACCAGGTGATCGAATATCCCGGAGGCGTGCCGGGCGACATCGCCATCACCATCGCCTGGGGAGACTGAGCGCGCTTCCGGCGGATTTGGGATGTTCGAGGCAGCCGACACGAGGCATGCGCCGTGGCGGCTGATCCGCTTCGACGACAAGCGACGGGCGCGGCTCAACGTTATCTCGCACATCCTCGAAACGATCCCTTACAAGAAGATCGCGCGAGAAAAGGTCAAGCTGCCGAAGCGATCCGAAGGCCGCTACGACGATCAGGCTAGCCTGCGTCGGATGACGTTCGTCGAAGAACGGTACTGAAGCAAACCGGGCCGCGGAGCCCCGCGGCCCCGCCGCCTCCCGCTTGCTTCAACCCTTCAACCGTATCGTGACGCCACCGACGGCGGCAGACACTTCGGCGCCAACTCTGGGACCGCTGAGCTGCAGGATTACGCCATTGGCGTTTTGCAGCTGCACGCCTCCGGCTCCGGCGGCGACGGCACCGCCAGCTCCGATCACGGCATAGGAGCCTTCGATTGAAGCCGGCCCGTTCAGATTGAGTGCACGACCGACAAACTTGGTGGTGGAGGCGCCGATCGTGAAGCCGACGCTCATGCCCGAGACGGTGAAGGGGTATCGCTTGCCGCGGAGGACCAGCACGCCCTCGCCACCACCGACTCCGACGATGAAACCGCCCTTGGTGAAGATGACCGCGACCTGGCCGACTTCCGCTTGGGATGGCGTACTGATGCCGGCCGCGCCCACGAGCAAGGCAACCAGGGCAACGCTTTTGATAAATCTTTTCATGACGCTTTTTCCTCTGCAGATATGCGACGACGACCTGTTGGGCTAGGAGCTTGGCGAAATGCCTGAACACGGTGGGCAGAATGCCGGGCACACCATCGGTGACGGCTCGTCGGATCGTGTCCCCCTGCCCGCCCACTCCTTTGATCCAAGTCAAAGGTCTCACCGTCTCCATGCGACCTCGCCCAGGCTCAGGCGAATGCTGCGCTTGCCCATTCAAGGGGATCTGGCGTCGCCGATTGCCAGCCGGTTTCACGGCGCAGGCGACCGTTGCCGGTGTGGACCGGGTCGGTCGCTCGCATTGCCCTCACCCAGCACGCTATCGAGCGTCCGCAGCCATTCGCTGCTGTCGGTCTTCTCCGCCAGCCCTTCCGCCCGCAGCAAGTCACGCAGCTGCGCATGGGCGCCGACGATGCAGAGCGCGACATGACGCGACGCCAGTTCATCATGAAGATCGAGCAACATCCGGGCTCCGGCCAGATCGATAGTGGGAGATGCCGAAAGATCGCAGGCTACCATCTTGACGTCAGACGATTTTTGCAGCGCCCTCAAAACCGCATCCAAAATCGTTTCGGCATTGATGTAGAGCAGCGAGGCTTCAGGCCGGAACGCGATGACACCGACCAGCGGCTCCACGCCCTCGTGCCTGGCGCTGTCGGAATAGCGGCCCGATCCCGGAAGTCGCCCGAGAAACGCGATGTTGGGCTGGGACGCCCGGCCAAGCAGCAGGAAGATCGATGCAAGGGCAGCAAGCAGCACCCCCTGAAGGATTCCAAGCAGCAGTACCGACACCAGCGCAATAAGCGCGGCATAGAAGTCGATGCGGCTTACCCGCCACATGCGAAGCAGGCCACGGACGTCGACCAACCTGTAAACGGCGACAAAGACGATACCAGCCAGCACCGTCTTGGGAAGGTTGGTCAGCAATCCCGTGAAGAAAAGCAGGCAGAGCGCGAGGGCAAACGAGCAAAACACCAACGCCAAAGGCGAGCGCGCTCCCGCCGTGTCGTTGACGGCGGATTGCGACAATCCGCCGGCCACGGGATAGCCATGGCCAAACGCAACGGCGAGGTTGGCAGCCCCCAGCCCCAGGAATTCCTGGCGGACATCCAGGCTGTATCCATGCTTCGCGGCAAAACTTCGCGCCGCCGAAACACCTTCGATATAGGCCAGCAGCAGGCATCCGGCCGCTACTGGAAATAACTCCTGGAATTCCAGCATTCCGAAAGTGGGCATCTCGAAAGCCGGCAGTCCCGTCGGGATGTTTCCGGTGACAGGCACGCCCAATGCAGGAAGGCCGAACAGGGTTGCCATGAGGATAGATAACGCCACCACGGCCAGTCCGACCGGCCTCCCCGCCAGAAATCGTTCACCCAGGAGTAGGAGCACGATCGCTGCGAGTCCAATTGCCAGTACGGGCAGATTGACGTCGCCGACCTGGCCTGCAAGCCGGATGGCGCGGTCGAAGAAGTTGTGGCCGCCACCGGCTACGCCGAACAGGCTCGGTAACTGGCTCATGATGATGGTGAGCCCGGCCCCGGCCTTGAAGCCGACGAGAATACTGTCGCTGACCAGACGGATGAGAATGCTGAGCTTGAAAAGCCAGGCGATCAGGCACAGCACCGCCACCGCGAATGCCGAAAGGCTTGCTATCTGTGCGAAGCGTATCGCGTCCCCTCCGGCCAGCGCCCCGACGCTGCCGGCGATCATGAGCGAGATTGCGGAGGTTGGGCCGATCGCAAGCTGGCGGGACGAACCAAGCAGCGCGTAACCCAAGCCGCCAAGCATATAGCCGTAAATGCCGACCTGGGGCGGCAATCCGGCGAGACCCGCATAGGCCAGTGACACCGGGATCGCATAAGCGGCGAGCGTTACGCCGGCGATCGCATCATGGCGCAACCAGGACTGCTTATATTCGGCAAGCCAGGCCGACGGAGGAAAAATCCGTGTCCAGCCCGTTCGCTGAAACGAGGATGACTTCATTGCAGTTCCTCATTGTATCGTACCTCGCAGCGAAGCAGCGTCACCACACCGTTTCGTCGCGGCGTATCGGCGGACTGGCGGCAATATCCAGAGAACTCATGTCAAGACGCAAGCTCTCGCGGGTCTCGACGGCCATAGCCGATGCCTCGAGCCTGGCGCGGATTGATCTGGATCAAGCTTTCGACGAGTTCCCGGGAATCAAATCGATGGACTGTCGAATGGTGCGCCGGCGGAGTGCGACCACGGTCGGGTGGATCACCTCCATCGTTGCCTCGCTGGTTGAGTTTAGCCGGGCCGCCATATCGAGGGAGTCATGACATGTGTCATCAGAGCTTCCGGCGCCTTGTCGTTACGTTACTGCTGCTTTTCGCAAATCTGATCACGCCCTTGCGTGCGGACGATCAGGCTCGATCGCGCCCTATCCAAGAAGAGATCTGGGCGCTGCCGCTGCCGCTTCCGATGTTCGCCTACCTCGTGCGCCCGGTCGGCGACGGGCCTTTCCCGCTCGTGATCATGAACCATGGCGTTTCACTCAACTCGACCGACCGCAGCTTCTTTCCCCTCGTGGAATTCCGCGACGCCGCCAAGTGGTTTGCCCAGCGCGGCTATCTCGTGGTGGCCCCCGTCGGCACCGGATATGGCGCAGCGGCCATCGACATACCCGAGCATGGTCTCTACGGCCCGTTTTTCTCGAAGGTCGGAAAGTGCAGCAATCCCAATTTCCGCGCTCCCGGCCTGGCGGTTGCGCAAGTTGATCTCTGGATCATCGACTACATGACCGCCGAAAAACGCATCGTGCCGAAAGACGTCATCGTCGTCGGGCAGTCGGCCGGCGGATGGGCCGCCATCGCGCTTTCGAGCCTGAACCCACCCCAGGTCAAGGCGGTCATCGCTTTCGCCGCAGGCCGTGGCGGCCGCGTCGACAACAAGCCCAACAACAATTGCGCGCCGGACAAACTTGTGGAAGCGACCGGCGAATTCGGTCGCACGTCGCGCGTGCCGATGCTGTGGATCTATATCGAGAACGATACCTTCTTTGGCCCTGCCCTGTCCAAGCGCATGCACGAGGCCTTTACCGCGGCCGGCGGCAAGGCCGAATATCATGTAGTGCCGCCGTTCGGCAGCGATGGGCATTTCTTTGTTGGCTCTCCGGACGCCATCCCGATCTGGGCGCCGCTCGTGACAAAGTTTCTCGACGAGCAAGGATAGCGAAAGCGCACGCACGGAGGTGTAGCCATGATCAATTCACACGGCACCGGAGCGCGGCCAGGACGCAAACATGCCAACCTCTCGTACGCCCTTCTTTTGTTGGCAGTGCTCGCCGGCGTTACATCCCATCAACCGGCTGCATCCCAACAAAATTCGACCACCGCGCCGAGAGCAGCCGGCATCGAAATCGCACCCCGGGGGCAGCGAGAGGTAAAGGACATAGCCTACGGAGACTGGAAAAAACTGTGCTTCAAGCCGGGCGCTGCAAAAATGATCTGCCGGACCTCGATCACCGGCACATTCGCGACGGGCCAGACTGCGGTCCGCGTCGATATCGTCGAGCGTGACGGCGACGGCAATGCACGGCTGCAGGTGTTCTCCCCCGTCGGCATGTATTTGCCGAAGCCGGCCAGGCTTACGATCGACCAAGGCGAGCCCCATAGCGTGCCTTATACCTGGTGCCTCACCAACGCCTGCATCGCGGGCGCCGTGGCAGACCCGAAGATGGTCGAAGAAATGGCATCCGGGCAGACGCTGCGACTGGAATTCGTGGATTCGAGACTCTTGACGCTCACGACGTCGCTACCGCTCGGTCAGTTCGCGTCTATTCACAAGGGCGCGCCGTCACAAACCTTCGAACAGGACATCGATGAATGAGGAGACCGTACGCGCTAGAATACTTCCGCATGAGCTCTCTCGACCGCCTCGATAAGCGATCGGGCCGAGAATGGCTTGGTCAGGTAGGCGATACATCCCGACGCCATCGCGGCTGAGCGGTTCGCGTCGCTGTCATTGCCGGTAATAAAAATTACCGGCAGTCGGACACCTTTATCGACGAGCTGACGCCGTAACTCTATGCCGGACTGGTCATGCAAATTGATGTCAATGATGACGCAAAAGGCGCTACCGAAATCCGCACGACGGAGCAGCGCGAAACCCGACTCAAACAATATTACGTGGAGGCCATGCGCACCCAAGAGCCGCTTCAGGCACTTTCGCATCGACAAATTGTCGTCCACGACAAGGATTGATTTGGGTGTGCGCAAGATGAACGGCCTTCGGGTTCTCAAAGCGTTGGCAACTGCGCGATAGCGCTGCGGCCAATTTCAAAGGTCTGGAGACCTGCATTGGTCGACGAACCGGCGCTTCATGCGCATTGCCTTTAGACACCCTGTCAGCGGATTTTCATATTGTCCCTTTGTACAGGATATCACGACGGGACGTGCTCGTGAGACAATGCCGACTAGCCACCCAAATTGACGCTACGATCGAGAAGACCGAGCCTTTCCGCACTCGAAACCAATTCCGCGAGCGAGTGCACCCGCATCTTCTCCATCACTTCATGGCGATGTGCTTTCACCGTGCGCTCGGTCGTTCCCAATTCCGCGGCAATTTGCTTGTTGATCTTGCCGCGCACGATCAGATCGAAGACCTGGCGCTCACGCGGCGTCAGTGTCGTCAAATGAAAGACAATCGAATCCAGCTTGCTGCGTTGACTGCGTTGAGCCTCGTACCGCGCCAGAGCGCGCTCGATCGCGCCGATCAGTTGTTCCGATGATGCCGGCTTGGTCAGGAAATCCTCGGCGCCCGCCTTGATGGCCCGAACGGTCGTCGGGATGTCGGAATAACCGGTGACGAACACGATCGGCAGGATCGATCCGAGTTGGCTGAGGCGGTCTTGCAGTTCGAGGCCGTTCAGTCCCGGCATTTTTACGTCGAGCAGGATGCATCCCGGCCTTTCGACGCCCGGCGGACGATCCAGCAGGTGTTGCGCCGACGAATAGGTTTCGACTTCGTAGCCCGCCTGTTTCAGGCGCCGTTCGATCGCGGTTCGAAACGAGGTGTCGTCGTCTACCACGTGAACAATACCAGGCATTTCCCCCTCCTAACCGTCAATCGGAGGGCTTCAAACCCCTCGCCACCGGCTCACTCAATCACTGCGACGCAGCATGGCTTCCGAGCGCATCGGATTCAAGACCATCACCCCAATTAGACGGTCTGACTGAAGCGGATCGACATCGAATCCCTCGGCCATATGTAGTCTACCGGGCATAACATTGCCTTGCAGCAGCATCCTTGCCTATACCGCAGGTTGACCTTTGGGACAATGAACGTTGGGACAATAGCCAGAGATGCGGCTTTGGCTCACGATTAACGTAAGGGAAAAAGTGGCAGGGCATTCCCCGCGGTGAAATCGTCTCTGGAAACCAATCAACCATCTCAACGACCTGTACAGGAGTTGGCCCATGTTTGTCCGTGTCACGGCCGATCCGGCAGCCCGTCCCAACACACTCGGCGTACTCGGGATGGAGAGCAGCTCAAATCCAATCGTCAATTTAAGCGAATTCAACTACAGAAAGGGGACCGAGATCTACGGCGAGAAGGAGCCGGCGGACTACGTCTACCAGGTCAAAATCGGTGCCGTGCGAAGCTACAAACTGCTTTCGGACGGCCGTCGCCAGATCGGCGCGTTTCATCTCGCCGGCGACATCTTCGGACTGGAAAACGGAAACGAACACCGCTTTACGGCGGAGGCGATCGTGAACACCACGGTTCGCCTGATCAAACGGCGGAGCCTCGAGATGGTGGCGGAGAGCGATGCCATGGTCTCGCGCAACCTGCTGACCATGACCACGGACAATCTGCAGCATGCGGAAAATCACATGCTCCTGCTCGGCCGCAAGACTTCGCTGGAGCGCGTTGCTGCTTTCCTGATCGAGATGGACCGGCGACTTACCGCGGCCGGCGTCATGCCGTTGCCCATGTCACGGCGCGACATTGCCGACTATCTGGGGTTGACACTGGAAACAGTGTCCCGCGCACTATCGCGGCTGCATGAACTCGACATCATCGGATTCATCGGCAGCAATCAGCGCCAGATTGTCCTTCTCAATCGACGGCAGCTCGCTAACCTCGATCTGCAGCACTGAATCCGGGAGCGCCGATTGCCGCCAAGCGCTCGCGGTGACATAGCCCCGCGGAGCGGGCTATGCCACCGCACCGAGGGTCACCAGCGAATGAATCATGATGTTGATCACGCTGACGACGAAGCCGACGAGGAATTGAAGCGCCAAGACCATCCCACGCTTGATCGGGCGGCAGAGGATCATCGAGCGCCACGGCCGGCCTGCAATTGCCTTCAGCTCTTTGGGGTAAATACGCCCGTCGCCGCCTTCATGGCAAACTCGCCCAGGTTCCTTGCATGGTCGGTCAGCGATCGCATCTGGTCCTGAAAGAATTCGGACTGGACCTTGGCTGCTTCCTGCATGTCCTTGGCTTGAATTAGCTTGTCGCCGAGATCGAATGTCGCGGTGACATTGCGCTGCAAGTAACCGCAGTACTGCTTGGCCTGATCGGCGACCGGCAGCTGCGACGAGCTCAGGCCCTTCTCGAGCAGATCGAAATACTCCGCGCTGGCCTTTCGAAGGCGCCCGTTGGCCTCGGCCAGCATCGTACGGACCTTGTCGGCGGAAAGGTTGGCGTCTGACATGATTAACTCCTGACACTGAGATTGGCAATCTTTGGGCCGAAGCGCGTGAAGACTTCGGCATTACCATTCCCCGCGCGGAATAGAGGAAAGCCTTGACACAGATCAAGGGTGTGCCGACGGCCCTCGCCAACATCGCTGCACTTCCGCCCTTTCATCGATCGCTTGTCGCCGGGAGTTTCAACCATGAGGGCCATTTCCGTCGAAGAAGCCGTTGCGATGATCCCGGCCGGCGCGAGCATCATGGTCGGCGGATTTATGGGTGTCGGAACGCCGGAGCGCCTGCTCAACGAAGTGGTTCGGCAACACAAGACCGAACTCTCGGTAGTCAGCAACGACGCCGCGACACCCGGCAAAGGCATTGGCAAGCTGTTTGACGCGGCTCTCGTTTCACGCCTCACGGCGACCCACATTGGCCTCAATCCAAAGGCGCAGCAGCAGATGCTGGCCAACCATCTTGCCGTCGATCTTGTTCCGCAAGGGACCTTCGCCGAGCGCATTCGCGCGGGCGGATGCGGCCTCGGTGGGGTGCTCACCCCGACCGGCGTCGGCACCTTGGTGGCGGAAGGCAAGCGTCAGATCGAGATAAACGGAAAGACGTTTCTGCTCGAGACCGCGCTGCGGGCGCAATTCGCCCTGGTTCACGCATTTCTGGCAGATTACCTCGGCAACCTCTCCTACGCGCTGACAGCGCGCAACTTCAACCCCATCATGGCGATGGCGGCCGACACCGTGATCGTGACGGCGGAGAACATCGTGCCGGTAGGCGTCATCGCACCCGACCATGTCGTAACCCCGGCGCCGCTCGTCGACTATCTCATTACGAACGGGTGAACCATGGATGCACAGATAGTCATCGCCCGGCGCGTCGCAAAAGAACTGCGTGCCGGCGACCTCGTGAATTTGGGGATCGGCATTCCAACGCTGGTTGCCAACTACGTTCCACCGGAGCTTAAGGTGTTCTTTCAGTCGGAAAACGGATTGATCGGTACCGGACCAGTACCGGAGCAAGGCTTCGCGCACCCGCTTCTGACCGATGCCGGCGGGCGCCCGATCAGCGCGCTGCCGGGCGCCAGCATCTTCGACAGCGCAATGTCGTTCGGATTGATCCGCGGCGGCCATGTCGATGTGACGGTCCTTGGCGGACTGCAGGTCGACTCGCACGGCCATTTGGCCAACTGGATGATCCCCGGCAAGATGGTGCCGGGAATGGGCGGCGCGATGGATCTCGTCAGCGGCGCCAAGCGGGTTATCGTCGCGATGCAGCACGCCGCAAAGGGCAAATCAAAGATCGTCGCCAGATGCACCCTGCCGCTGACGTCCACAAGGCCGGTGAGCCTGGTTGTGACTGACATGGCCGTCATCGCTTTCTCCGACGGCAGGGCGACCCTGCTGGAAACGGCGCCGGGCGTCAGCGTCGCCGAAGTCGTGGCCGTAACAGAAGCCGAGCTCGCAATCCCCGACGCGGTCCCGGAAATGAAAATCTGACCAGGCAACGAGCATGCGGATATTGAGCGACTTCAACGAGATCAAGTCCGCCGTCGGCGCCGAGATCGGCGTGAGCGACTGGATCGAAGTCTCGCAGGAACGAATCAATCAGTTCGCGGAAGCGACCTGCGACGAGCAGTGGATCCATGTCGACCAGGAGCGCGCGAAGAAGGAGCTGCCGGGCGGCAGCACCATCGCGCACGGACTGTTGTCGCTTGCGCTCGCTCCGCTCTTCATTCGGTCGGTAATTGGCTTGAAGGGTCTGCGCAACACCCTGAACTACGGGGCGGACAGGATACGATACCTGGCGCCGGTTCCGGCCGGTTCAAAGCTGCGCGGCCGCCTTACGATTGCGGAAGCGGAGGACGTGCCGCCAGACGGCTTGCGCGTGAACTATCAGCTCGTGATCGAGATCGAGGGCGGCAAGCGCCCCGCTTGCGTCGCCGAGTTGATCGCCCTGCACTATCGCTAGACGGCGCGCCGATCGCGATCAATCGATGATGTGATAGCCACCGTCGATATAGAGCACGCCGCCCGTGATGAGCTTGGCGCCGTCGAGCGCCAGAAATGCGGTGGCGTTGCCGACGTCTTCAATGCTGACGAGGCTGCGCGAAGGGGCCTTCGACTGTGCCTTGTCCATCAGCTCGTCGAATTCGGGGATCCCCGACGCTGCACGCGTGGCGAGCGGCCCGGGCGAGATCGCGTGAACGCGGATACCCTTCGGGCCCAGTTCTGCGGCAACGTAGCGAACGGCCGCTTCAAGGGCCGCTTTCGCCACGCCCATCACATTGTAGTTCTCCACCACCATCTGGCTGCCGTAATAAGTCATGGTGAATATGGTTCCACCATTCTTCATCAACGGTTCGGCCAGATGGGCCATCCGCATGAACGACCAGCACGAGACATCCATCGTCTTGAGGAAGCCGTCGCGGCCGACGTCCACCACGCGTCCATGGAGCGCCTCCTTCGGGGAGAAGGCGATCGAGTGCAGCAGGAAATCAAGCTGCCCCCATTCCTTCCGGATCCGTTCGAACACCTGCTCCGTCTGGCCCTCGACCATGACATCCATTGGCATGAAGATCGGCGCCTCCAATGCCTGTGCGAGCGGCTCGACGTGCTTTTTGGCACGATCGTTCAGATAGGTTACGGCGAGATCGGCTCCGAGCGCACGAAAGGCCCTGGCGCATCCCCAGGCGATCGATTGGTCATTGGCGATGCCGACGATCAGGCCTTTCTTGCCCTTCAGCGCGACCTTGGTATCCGGGAATACGGGAATCATGACACTCTCTCACGTCTGGCGCTGGACGACGGCGTGTTCACCAGCAGCGACAATGTATGCTGTGCGATCATCAACTCCTCGTCGGTCGGGATGACGTAGACCGGAATACGGCTGTCGGAACGAGATATCAGGCGCGCATGGCGGGAATTCTCGGCCTCGTCGAGGGTCACACCAAGCCAGCCCAATTGATCGGCGATCCGCGCCCGGATCCGCACCGAGTTTTCTCCGATACCGGCTGTAAAGACACAAGCATCCAGCCCCTGCAAGGCGGCCGCAAGCATGCCGGCGTTGAGGCCGACCCGATAGACAAAGTACTCGACCGCCAGTTTCGCGTTTGGATCCTCGCTGGTCTCCAGTTCACGCATATCGTTGCTGATGCCCGAAAGGCCCTTCAACCCGCAGTCGCGGTAGAGGAAGTTCTGTACGTTGGAGGCCGACATTCCCTTTTCAGTAAGCAGATAGAGCACGACACCAGGGTCGATCTGTCCCGGGCGCGTTCCCATAGGCAGCCCGTCGAGCGCGGTGAAGCCCATAGTGCTCTCGATGCTGCGTCCCCCCTTCAGCGCGCACATGGAGGCGCCGCTGCCGAGATGCGCGACAATTACGCGCCCCTTTGCGATTTCGGGCGCGACCTGCGGCAAAGTCTTTGCGACATATTCGTATGAGAGACCGTGAAATCCATAACGCCGCACACCTTCGGCATGAAGCTGATACGGAATTGCATAGTAGTCAGCGACCGCTTCATGCGTGCGGTGAAATGCGGTGTCGAAGCAGGCGACCTGCGGAAGGGTTGGAAGATTGGCCAAAAGCGAGCGGATCGGGGCCAAATTATGCGGCTGATGCAGCGGGGCCAACGCGACGAACCGCTCCAACCGGGCGACGACGCCGTGGTCGATCAGCACCGGACGGTCATACTCCGGACCGCCGTGAACGACGCGATGACCGACAGCCATCGGGCTGATGCGAAGTTCATCGCGCAGCCATCCGCCTGCGATGCCCATCGCGGCCGGAACGTCCGGAACCGATTCGATCGGATAGGCGCGGTCTGCCAGTGGCTCGCTGTCCACACCGCTCGCCCGCAGGCGAGGACGACTGCCAATGCCATCCATTTGGCCTTTGATCTGCCGCCGCAGCTTCCCTTCCCCTTCGACTGAAAAGACCTGGAACTTGACGCTTGACGAACCTGCATTGACGACAAGGATCGTATCCATGGCGATCACGCGGCAACGGAGGGGGCGTGCTGACGCCGTGCGTGGGCATAGAGCGCCGCCACCGCGCAGGAAGCCATCCGCGCGCGCGCCGTGTCCGCACGCGACGTCAGAACGACGGGCACCCGGGCGCCGAGCACGATGCCGGCACTATCCGCCTTGGCGAAGTAGGCGAGATTCTTCGCCAGCATGTTGCCCGCCTCGAGGTCGGGAACGAGCAGGATCTGCGCCCGGCCGGCAACCTCGGATTTGATTCCCTTGATCCGCGCCGCTTCCACATCGATCGCATTGTCGAAGGCAAGTGGCCCGTCGAGCAGGCCCCCGGTGATCTGCCCGCGATCTGCCATCTTGCAGAGCGCCGCCGCCTCGATCGTGGATGGAATCTTGGAGGTAACGGTCTCGACGGCCGACAGGATCGCCACACGCGGCAATTTGCCGAAGCCGGCTTGGGTATAGAGATCAATCGCGTTCTGGATGATGTCCCGCTTGGCATCGAGATCGGGAAAGATGTTGATGGCCGCGTCCGTTACAATGAGGGTCTCGGCATAGGCCGGCACATCCATCACAAACACATGGCTGATCCGCCGGGCAGTCCGCAACCCGCCCACCTTCGCCGTGATGCTGCGCATCAACTCATCGGTGTGCAGGCTGCCCTTCATCAGCATCTCGCCCTTGGCGGCAAGAATAAGCTCAACACCCTTTGCAGCCGCGCCCTCGCTGTGCGCGGCATCGACGATCTCGTACCCGGAAATATCGAGGTCGTATTTGCTGGCCGTATCCCTGATTTTCCTTTCGGGCCCGACCAATACTGGCCTGATAATGCCCGCCGCCGCGCTGTCGACAGCGCCGCGCAGCGAGGTTTCGTCGCAGGGATGCACGACAATGGTCGGCGTCGGCGGCACTGCCTTGGCCGCCGCGATCAGGCGGTCATACTTGCTGGGAGAGCGGGCTTTTCCTGAATCGGCTGGCATGGCTTTCATGACGTCGCTCCGGATCTTTCCAATTAAGGCTACGATGCCTTCGCCTTCGGATCGAACGGGGCGACCTTCGAAGCCTTGTCCGAAACTTCGCCCGCATCGACGCCGAACAGTTCGGCAACATGCTTCAGACGCCTCACGACCTCACCCGGCATTACGGCGCTCGCGGACAGCACTTCCCGAATCGCCGCGAAACCCGCCTGGCGCGCTTTTGCATTGTCAGGCAACAGCTTCGGTATCGCGGCCAGTGCCCCCTCCTGATCCAGCAGAAGCATGAAGAATTGCTCGCGAACCAGCATCTTGAACTCTGTCAGCGTCAGCCGCGCACCGGAGTCGCCACGGCGAACGTTGCGCAATGCTTCAAGACTCCGCTCGTCCACCATCCCCCTCGCCGAACCGACATACAAGAGACCGCGAATGGCCGCTTCGCGAAGGCCGCCTTCACTGATTTTGGATTTCAGCTCCGCGATCCGCCTGTCGAGCATCTGACGGTGCGTGGCAGACATCTCCTGCCGGCGCGATGGGGTCGATTGCGGGTCAACTCCGACAGCCGCTTGCAACGCCGGCGAGCCGTAGACCGCAAGGAAGGTCGCCTCGCTGAGCGCCTCCTGCGAATCCCGCCAACGGTCGAGCGCATTGACGATCTGCTTGGAGAACTGCTCCTGAAAGGCAACGAAGGGATTGTCTGTCGAGACCTGCTTGCGATCCTCGCCCACCCGCTCGGCCAGCGACTTCACCATGGCCATGAACGGGTTCTTGCTGCTGAACGCTTCATACTGAAGCCGCAACGGATGCAGATTGCGCATCATCTCCGCCGCCTGAGGCTTCACCATGCCCTTGATCCAGGGCTGGAGGTATTTCTGGTAGGCCGCGAGATTGATTTCCGATACGCGCTTGGCGGCAGCAAACCGCCGCTCATCCTCGGGCGAATTGCCGCCCATGGCACGGATGTCGTCGAGCGTCCGCGCCTCGCATCGCATTATCCATTCGCCGACGGCGAGATCGGCATTCGCGGTATCAGTGCCCTTGGCCTCGAACGTTGCTTCATAGAGACCGGGCGGCAAGACATCGATCAGGTCGATATTGCTGGAAAATTCAGCGTGTTCCTTCTTGGCAATGCCACCGGAAACGAAAATGCCGAGATGGCCGACGCTCTCGTGAACCGTATAGACGATGGTCTGACCGTAGGCCCTGATTTCGTCGACATCGGCATAGAGATCGAGGATCCAGTCCAATGCCTGTTGCGGCGGAGTAATATTGTCCCCTTTGGAGCAGAACACCAAGATCGGTGACCTGATATTGCGCAAATCGACCGGCTGACCGTCGGACATCGTGATGCGGCCAGCAGCGAGATTATTGCCGACGAACAGTTCATCGACGATAAACTGGATTTCCTCGGCATTCAGATTGACGTGCCCGCCCCACCAGCGTTCGAATTCAAGGTATCGGTCGGCCTCGCTATCGACCTTTGAATAGACGTTGTACTGCTTGCTCCACAGCGTGTTCGACGGATTTTGACTCTCGAAGTTTTGCACGAGCCACGCGCCATCGAATTTGCCGCCTCCGAGATCGCTCGTCAGCGCGGTTAGCCAGCTTCCTCCCAGCAGGCCACCCGAATAGCGCATCGGGTTTTTGCCATGCACGCCCGCCCAATAGGCCAGCGGCGCACCAGCGACGATGATCGGTCCGAACAGTTCCGGCCGCAGCGACGCAAGGATCATGACGGCCCAGCCGGCCTGGCAGTTTCCGATCACGCAAGGCTTGCCGTCGGCTTTCGGATGGCGGCTGATGACTTTCTCGATAAACACCGCTTCGGCTCGTGCGACGCGTTCGATCGTTTGTCCTGGCATCGGCTCGGGCAGGAAGCCGATGAAATAGCAGGGATGGCCCGCCTTCATTGCGACGCCGATTTCGCTGTCCGCCTTGAACCCGCCGATTCCCGGACCATGCCCGGCGCGGGGATCGACGACGATGAACGGCCGCCGGTCGAGATCTATTTCGACGCCTTTGGGCGGAATGATGCGCACCAGCGCATAATTGACAGGTTCATCCAGCTTGCGGCCGTCGATGATCAATTCGGCGGCATATTGCAGGACATGCGGCGCCGTTTCCGCGATGTGTTCCCGATACTGATCGCCGCGTTGACGCAAGACGTCCAGAAACAGAACGCTGCGCTGGCTCGCATCCATCATGTACTCTACGGCCGAAGCGACAAGCCCTGACATCGGGCCGCCGGGTAGCTTCGCGTTTCCCATCGTCATGTTTCGACCTCACTTGTCGCGAAGCTCACTCAACGAGCCCCGCGGCATCGAACGTTGATTTATGTCAACGTTCGAAAGCCGGTTCGGCGATGTCACGTCGGCACGATCGGTGCGTATCCAGGCGACCGTCAATTCCCAGGCCACGGAGAGAATGATCGGTCCGATAAAGAGACCGACAATGCCATGCGCGAGCGTTCCTCCGATCACCCCGACGAGGATGACGACCGTCGGCGTCGTCAGGCCGCGCGCCATCAAGAGCGGCTTCAAGATGTTGTCGAGTATGCCGACGATGCCCAGGAACACCGTGAGCAATAGCGCTGTGGTAAATTCCTTGTCTATCCAGACCCAGATGATCACCGGAAATAGAACGATTGCCGCGCCGATCTGCACGATTGCCAGGATCATTACCATGAAGGCCAACAGGCCGGCGCCGGGAATGCCAGCCAGCTTAAGGCCGATGCCGGCCAGCAGGGACTGGATGATTGCGACGCCGATGACGCCCTGGGATACCGCGCGTATGGTCGTACCCGCCAGCTCCAGAAAATGTTCACTCTGTTCGGGCACGATGCGAGAGAGAAAACCCCTGCCCGCCGCAACGAGCTGTGAGCCGTAAGGAAAGAGGAAGCCAGCCAGCGCCACAGACAGGAGAAACTTGAGCGTTCCCACGCCGGCATTGCCCGCGAGGCCGAGCATGGTGCCAGCCAACGGTTTCAGATGGGGAGCCACCTCGCGCAAGGCCGCTCGAATGTTGTTGGACGCCTGGTTCCAGAGTTCGAAAAGCTGCGGACCGATGAGCGGCCAGTTTTTGACGCCGTCCGGCGGAGACGGAACCATCAGGTTGCCCGCACTCAGATTGGCGGCGAAATCCTTCACACCTTCCACGGCGCTTAAGCCAAGCCAGGTCGCCGGCCCGATGACGATGGCGAGATTGATGACGGTGAGAATTGCCGCTGCGAGCCGCGGACGACCGCCAAGAAGCCTGGAAAGGAGATTAAAGACTGGATAGAGCGCGACGGCGAGTACGATGCTCCATGCCAGAATCGGCACAAAGGGACGGATCAGAACGAACGTCCAATAGATCAGGAACGCAAGCAATCCAAGCCGGATCGCAAGCTGGATGAGGTCCTCTCCGGACCGGAGCTGTCGAGAGGTTTTCAAGGACGCGCCTTCACCTGAGAGTGGGATACGGTCGCCAAGCTACCGGCCGCTTTTCGCGCTGAAGTCTTGATCCAGATCAAACGACCGCGGTCCGGGTCCGCGCTTCATCGGCGGACGTCGATCGAGACGAGTGCTCTGTTTTCCGGCACATGAGGCCCAATGTCTGAGGCCATCGACTACACCGCACGCGAGCTTCTCCGCGACGGCAGCCAGATCGAGATCCGCGCACTTCGGCGGGAGGATGAGGCTGACATGCTCGCTGCGATCGGCAAGACCAGCGCCCAATCGCTACAGCGTCGCTTCTTCGTCATGAAGCGACACTTTTCCGACAAGGAACGCGCCTACTTCATGGACATCGATTTCAAGAATCATGTCGCGATTGTCGCGCTCGCGGAGGAAGCCGGCCGCGAGGTCATCGTCGGGAGCGGCCGGTACATCGTTTTCGAGCCGGGGCGAGCCGAGATGGCATTTGTCGTCATCGATGCCTGGCAGGGACGAGGCCTCGGCTCGATTCTGATGCGTCATCTCGTCAAGTTCGCGAGCGATGCCGGGCTGCAGGAATTAACGGCAGAAGTTTTGCCCGAAAACGCAGCGATGATAAGGGTATTCGGAAAGTTCGGCTTCAAGCCCACCGCGCGGCGGGACCCGCAGACACTGCACCTTGTGCTGAAGCTCGGTTAGAAACGCATGGCGCGTCTGGCACGCCGGTTGAGGCTTACCTTAAGCCCAGGGGCGAGCGCCGATAGCCGCTATCCCGGGCCTCATTCCTGCACACGAAGCTGCCGGTATATCCCGAAGCGTAGCGCCTCTGGCCTTTCAGGTAATAGCGCTCTCTTCTGAAATCGAGCCAGACGATCGTGTCCCCGGGGCAATGGCGTTGCGCCTGGGCTTCATAGCGAAATGGCGTAAGGCTCTGTGCTATCGCGCTGTGAGACACGCAAGAAAGAGTCGCCAGAAACGCAGCGGAACAACTGTAGAAGCCTAGTCGCATGCTGCGCCCACTTCGTTGCCCAAAACGTCGGCGGGCCCAAACCAACGGAGCTCCCAAGCACCGCATTCAGCTATCCGCCCACTGCATCGCGTCTTTTCGGAGACGGCTTCGGTGGCATGACTGAAAAGGGCAGCAAGCGGAACGATTGCGAGAACTGCGAGCACAAACAGGAGCGTGTGAGCGGCAGGCATCATCTTTGCCGCGGCCAGCACGATGGGCACGAATACCAGCATCCAGAGCAGCGGGGTATGTCGGATCTCCCTCAGCAGAGGATTCATCGTATTGGTTGCTCCCCGGAATAGGGCTGTCCCGATTGCCTTCCGGATCCTCTCGCGTTGGTAATCCCGGCAGAGGGCATCGAGTGTAAGACAAATCGTCGCCGTACACTCTCGTTGATCTAGATCAACGGACGCCGAACAGTATCTGAAGCACTGGGAGCAAGCTTCACGATCGCCCAGAATGGCTTCAGGCCGTCGCGTCAGTTCTACGGTAGCCCGCGCCCATACGAGGTTGCTATGGGGCCGAACGCATCTCGCTCGGATATGAGGATTGCCATGGCCGAAACACCGAAACTCTCTGTCGAGAAAGCGCTAGAAAAACTGCGCGCCGCCGATGCGACGAAATCCAAGGCCGCGCGACGCGCAGAGGAAATGGACGCACTCGATGACGAGATAAAGCGGTTGAGAGCGCAAAGACTTCGTCTGGACCGGCACCAGCGAAATCCGACCAAGAGCGATTGAAACTGCCACCGGTTGCCCACAGCTCCGCGCTCAGCGACGCTCGTTTGAGTGCCGTGCAATTCCCGCTGACGCTGGTCCATGTGCTAGTGCGGCCGCTTCGAATGGCACCGCATTGCGCCGAAAATCTTGGCCTTTGAATGCGAAGTTCTGGAGTGAACCGTAGGTGAACGTTCCGTTCAGTTGCCCTGCATGTAGAAGCGCGCAAAACTGCGGTGGTGACGGGCGGAGGACGTAGAAATGCTCTTTAACATAGCCAGCGTGGTGCTCGCGCTTCAACTCGGAATGCCTGGTCACGCGCTAAGCGACGGCCAGGCCGCGGTTCAGGAAATTCAATACCGCGTGCCTGTTCGCCCGCCTCCATGCGACCACGGCTGGGACGTCAGCGCGCGTGATCGGATGTGCTATCCAAACGGCTACCTGCCGCCTCAAGAAATGGAGGCTTATCGCCGCGGGTATCACCGCGGCGGGGGCTACTAATCGCGGTGGAAGGTACCCAGTGCCGTGCGGGCACGGTGCTGACGTCGATATCAGGGACGGACAATGCTATCCCAACGGGATGGTGCCCCCGCAGTTTCAGGAGGGCCGGATTCGCCCTCGGTACTATCGATACTAGCCCGCCGGCGTGAACCGGCGGATCTTGGTTGTCGTAGCCCGGTCAGGCGCAGCGATCCGCTCGCCAGTCACCGGGCTTGAGTTTAAGCCGGGGGGCGCTGAAATTGGATGCTGCACTGGCGCCGAATGCTAGCCTCCTCGATAGCGATCATCTGACCGCGCATGAGCGCCAGCTTGTCTGCAATGCTGCTATCGCCGACCAAGGAGAATACCTTCGGCCATCGGATGGTTGTGCTGCTGTTTTCATTGCCATGCACGATCGGACTGCTCTGTTGCAGGCCGGCGAGTTCGGCTGACCGTGAAGACAGGGCACGAGCTTCTTGCACCAATTGGGGACAATCAAATTCCAAATACGGGAACGGCGGAACGTAAGTCGATCTGGGCTCGGCCAGGCTAGATCCACTACTCGCCAGGATAATCAATATCACCGCTACCATGTGCATCTCAAAAACACCTTCCGGTTGTTCGGACGGTACCACAGCGCCGCCTTCGGGCGGTCTTTTGTTTGTGGTTCCAGAATTAACCTGCGGCGCGAACATTCAGGTTAATGAGCGACTTTCGTTGCGAAGGCAATCAGGTTGCCTATGGTCGCCTCACCGGACGGTTGCCCCACAATGTCCGGCACACCAGCGAAGCCGTCAGGCAATCAAGCCCCGCTTGACGGCTTTGTTGAATCGGGGCTGTTGCAGCGGTCGATCCAATGAACGCTACTAAAGAAAAACGCGGGCCGCAAAGGCCACCCAAATCGGCCAGCGAATTGGCAGAGCAGTTTCACGCTTTGCAACAATTACGCAGGGTTGTCCAAGATCTCGAACAATCTGCAACGAAGAATGGCCAGCCACGCGAACCACGCGGCAAATGAGAACCGGCGTCCAAAATGAAGTTGCAGAACCATGCGAGCCCTCAGAAATTAAGCTCAAAGCCAGCCTGGGCATACGTCTGGCACGTATGGAAAGTTATCATCCCCAGGCGATCTATCACCGGGCGGCTTGTGTACGGTCTGGTCTTGCGTCGCCATAACGGGCGGAAATGGATTTACAAAAACCTTGCCAAATACGATCCGGAGGATTGATCGAAGCCAGATCTTGCGCAGTCCCAAAACTCGTCGAATAGATTCAATAACAAAGACCGCCTTCGGGCGGCTTTTTGTTTTTGTCATGTAGCCGCGGTGGTCCGCCGATGATGGCGCGGATTGGGGTCATGAAGGCGCTCAATCGTCATGGAGCGGGTATTCAATCCCGACTGTCAAGAAGACACATTGGGGTAACGCGAAAGCTGAAGAGAGACCAATGACTGCTTTTGTCGGCGTCGACACCAGCAAGCAGGTCGGAGACCCTGATCATCCCATGGTCTTCGCGAATGGATGTAGCGTTGCGCGCGACACCTGGATGAAGGTGAACTATCTGCAGATCTTCCGCCGAACTATCAACGGTAGCCGCGGGTGTCCCGCGGAAGCACATTTGGCGGCGGCATCGAATTTCTTTCGGCGGGCGTGAGGTTGAGGTTTCGGCTCGTGGTGTTCGTTGCTGCCCCGGGCTGCTGAGTCCAACCGCCTCCTCGTATTCCAGGTCCCGCAGGGCCGAATGGCGCGCCGAGACCCGTTGAAGTATTGCCTGTGCCCGCGCTGCCTTGCGCAAAAGCAATTGCCGGCAAGATGAGAGTCGCGACAAAAATCGCAACGATAAGGGATCGTGTGACCATCGCATTCTCCTTGTCAGACATGCGTCCCAACCGGGGAAAAGCCGACCTGTTCCATGCTAGCGCCGGCCTTTCCGGGGTATCAATCCACCTTGGCTTCAGATTTGCGGCGTGTACGTTCGGCATATCCATCGTTCCTGCCGATCAACGTTGAGCGCTAGTTCCATTTGCGCAGGAACCTCGCCGCATGCTCAAAACTTCGTCTTGTCTCTCTGAGACCATTTCGTTTCACTTCGCCTGCAGGCCATTGCGAGCGACATCAGTCCATGTCACGGCTGCCCTCGCTTCATACCCTGTTAGCCCCCGTCGTCTCTCCAAGTTGCGGCGGGGGCTCCCTGGCCCAGGCAAGCAGCAGCCCTCTCGCGTGCCCATTGCGCGACCTCAGCTGCAGTCGGCAGCTCGCCGCACACACAACGCTAGGAATGGGCCTTGGGCGCCCGTGTTGATGTAAAGCGCCACGCCGTAAAGGAAGGCGTCAACAAACAATAAGATTCAAAGGCGTCGCCTTTGAGTATTTGGTTCTGGGACGAAAGAGGCCGCCACGCGAGGCGGCCTTATTTCAATGAATACTGGCGGCTGGGATCGTCTCGATCAAGGCCAGTTTTTCGTCCCGTACGGTGACGCGGCGTCCTGTCTCCAGAGCGATCATTCGCGCCACCGTCAGAGCCTCATCTTCATCTGCATCATCCAGCACCATCACACCCACTTGCTGCGATGCATCGTGGCTCGAGATTTGGATGATGTGCTGAAGTGGTTTCTGGGTCATTGCGGAGCCTGCAGGCCCGACGACGAAAGCCAATCGCTCATGTGGGGAGCAGTATCAAGTTGCCTGATTTTCCTGCGGAGCGCTTCCATTTCCGGACCAGGCTTCAACTGGGCAATTTGAGCTTCCAGCTTAACTTTCTCGGCCGCGATGTTTTCTTCAAAGCTGTGCGAAACAGACCGGCGACGCTTCATGACAGCCTCCTGCTTACGGGTGCTAGCCGGTAGGGTCTGCAAGTTCCGATTCTGGATATGCGCATACTCGGGCGTCGGTTCCAGCTTCGTCATAAAACAACCGTGAGCGACGAGAACAAAGTACAGACCCGTCAGATCTGATGACCCATTTCAGCAAGGTGTCGCAAAAAGCCCGGCATTTCGAGGCGCCGGGCTGAATGCCAGTATATTCCAAGTGTAATTTAAGGGCGCACCGTATCACCCATCACTTTCTATTGCCACTTTTTCCCGAGTTTGTGGATTCGCGTCGTCCTGGACGTCAGTCCAGGGCAAATGGTCTCAGAGCATACCGGCCCGCGCCGAGACCATTCTCATCCGAGTCAACCGACCCTGAGGTTTTCGGCAGACTCTTTTCCGCGGTTCGCAACGACTTCGTAGCTTACCTTGGCGCCTTCATTCAGACCGCTTAAGCCTGCTCTTTCGACGGCCGAGATATGGACGAATACGTCCTTGCCGCCAGTGTCGGGCTGAATAAATCCATACCCCTTTGTTCCGTTGAACCACTTCACTGTACCTGTCGCCACGTCGTTTCTCCCCGAGGTTGATCGCGCGCGATAGAATGGTGACAGGAATTCGGCAAAAGATGGGCCTACCACTTCGCGGGCTGCGGGCATGGTTCGCCGCCTTGTTCCTATGCCCGGCAACAGGCAGAAAAGGGTGGCGTAGGCTTGCTGCCTCCTCCCGGCCGGAAGAGTGGCAATGGGGAAGAATTTCCGCGCTGCAAAATAGAAGCAGGTAGTTCGAGTGGCGCCATCTGTCAGAGCAAATGACCCAGCTTAAGGAGCCGCGGAACACAACAATGGCAGCCTGATCGAACGGTCTCGTCTAGATCGGGACCTTGGTTTGAAACATGCGTGGCCTACCTCCACACCTCCTCGCCACAGGGATCGCACCTATAGATAAAAACAGACCTGTTCTGCTTCCCGTCCAGTATCGAGGTCATGAAGCGAGGGGGCAATTTGCACTTGGGACACTGCGGCGGCTGGGACGGGCCGAAATTTCCCGTTGGTCGCTCACGACTCACCTCCCTGTAATGAGGTTCCTACGTACCAAACTGCACATTCGTTCCGCATCAAACCAGGTTGGCTCAACCAAAGAAGCCCGCCGGGTTGAGTTGGCGGGCTCCCTACGCGGTTACGCTACTCCCGCGGGGCCTTGGGGGCTTCCGCGATTGGTGTGATCCTAAACGTCGCAAGTTAAGGATTGGTAGGCGTTGCAGCTTCAGCGACATCAGATGATCACAAGCCGGATCTGGCGCGTGATCGTGCGTCAAATGCGGAACCTCAGTCGCGCGGACTAATGGCGAGACCACCGGTCTTTTTTGCGCTTTCCTTGCTTCTTGTGCCCCCTATGGACAGACAGTAGACAGCTGCACGTCTCCTTGCATATGATTGCCGCTTCTTCCCGAGTTAAGGGGGAATGCATGGGACACCAAGCCCGCGTTGCAAAACGGAAGCACGCACCACGATGGACGCCGCTGCGTCTGTCAGAGCTGATGGCGGAGCTTAAAGAGCTGCAGCGGCAGGTCCGCGTCGCCGAAGCCGTTAAACCCAAGAGAGCCCAGCCGAGCATGACACACTAGGTCGCGCGTCATGTGCTGCAAATGGATGATAGCGAATTACCCGCCGCCGTCATCTTCGGGAATTAACGGGATCTGCCTGTGTTCCAGAATTAACCCGCAACGCGGACATCAAGCTTAACATGCGACTTTCGTTGCAGCCGATCGAAACAAGTCTAGCGTGACGGCAGGTCGCGCAGATGGCGATTAGTCCCCGCCTGAGTACTGCGCGACCAGGGGCCGCTTCGTGCCCTAGAGGCGGCCCCGCCCCCGATTTGGCACGGGCATTGCTAAATATCCGGAGACTGGGATTTCAAAGCCTCAGTCTGAGACAGCACGCCGCCGGGACAACCCATTTCGAGCCCGGCGGCGTATTTTTTTGATACACGCGCATCCCTTTTCCACGAGGCGCGTGATTGCGGCGGCAGATGCACAAACTAAATCGTGGTGCGCCCGGTGACTCGAAGTTAGGCAACTCCTCAGCAGCGCACCGAGCACAACGCTTATCTCTCACGCAAATTAGCTTATCTCGCACGCAAATTAGGTGAGGCTGCGTGGGTCGGTCCGTAGAAGTACGGTCGAATACGCGCTATCGGCGGAAGCGCCAAACAATTACTCTCGCAGAGCGCAGCGCTGAGTCCTTTTGAAGGCCACCTCCTCGCAGCTTTCCCTTTGTTAAGTTTTCCGTCGCATGTTGAATCGCATCGTTGCCTGGGGCCGGCTATGAAAGACCGAGTACTGGAGAAGATGGAGCTTGATGAACTCTGGAATTTGCACCAGAGGATCATTGACGTACTGGATCGAAAACTGGAGAACCAGAAGCGCAAGCTTGAAGACCAGCTCGATGAACTTGGTCGCAGGTTCGGCGGCTCACCCAAAGACATCCCGCAACGTCGGCCCTACCCCAAGGTCGAGCCGAAATTTCGAAACCCGAATGACCCCTCAGAGACGTGGTCAGGCCGCGGCAAAACCCCGCGCTGGATGATCGAAATGATTGCAGACGGCAAAAGCATCGACGACTTCAGGATCCAATAGCTCCTGCCGACAGAGGCCGCCTTCGGCAGGTTGGATTTTTGCCGCCGCTATTGTCGTCCTGTGGACCTCTCCAGGCCGCGCAAGCCTCCGGAATTTTGATATCGGTTCGCTCGCTGGTTTCATGACCAACGGGAACCCCTACGACCGATCATCGTTGGAGTCGCGGACAGCAAACCAGCGAGGCTACGATGACGAGACCAGCGATCTTGCTTGGCGCGGTGGCTATCTTATTCCTGCCCGCTCTTGCCGGCCCGGCGTTGGCGCAGCACGTGATTACCAATCCAGGCTGGTGCGCCCAGTTCTATCCGAACGCAAATTGCCAAAACTACGGGCGCGGAAACCCCTACTCGAGCTATGGTTGGCGGCGGGCTGGACATCGTCACGACGGGGGCTATCGCCATCACCGCCGCCATTGGCACTGATGCCGGCGAGCGAGAACTCGCCCTCGGCTAAGAACAGCCGGAACTAGCCGGCAACTCGGGTTCAACTATGCGATTGGGCGATACTTCCACCGCTATCGCGTGCAGTGACTTGTGGCAGGGCCAGGCTGAAAGCATCGATCAGCCGACGTCGCCAGGGTTGCGTTAGCATCGATAGCTTGCCTTCGAGCAGAGCCGCCCTTTCCCGGGCGCCCATGCCTTCCGAGGTGGCCTTGAGCAATTCGGCCAGCAGCTTGTTGGTACGCTCGCATTCCCTCTCGAAGTCGGCCCGATGGCCGCTGGCAATAGCCTTCGCCTCGAGCAGTTCGGCCTCCAACCTTTCGATTTTTTGCTTCAGGGCGATGACCAGCTGTTGACCGGCCTGTGCCTGAGGCGGACGGGAGATCGGGGAATGGGTGATTTCGGTCAGGTCGACCTGCACGAGCGTTTTGCCGTCATTGGAACGGGAACGCGGCCACCGGTGTCTTTTTACCAGAGCCCGGGCAGCCTCTGGGGAAATTTTGAGCCGCTCGCCCAGATCGGCGTACGTCAGCATTTCGACGGGCATAGTATTCGCTCCCGCTTAGCCGGACGATCACCACCCGGACGCAAGCGAATGGTACCGATTCATGGTTAAGCGTTGGTTTACCGTGGGACGGATGGGTTCACAGGCGCGTGACGACCTCGTGCCTGCGCTACTCGCGGCAACGGGTCCGCGTCGAACCAGAACCCTATCCTCTGCGACGGCGCATCCCGAGCAGATCGAGGCCCCAGAAGGCAATGAGGATCAGGGCGCACGTGCTCACGCCCAGCAACAATACGATGGCTTCCAGCATGCTCGAATCACTCCGCTGGTGAGGCCGAAGCATGCGCGCCTGTCGCAATTTTGTCATCATTCAGTTGCCGCCAGTGCACCGACGAAACCATTTTCCGGGGCGACGAAAACATCCTGAAACAAAGAGCGGCTTACCTTGTTGGTAACAAAACAGGGACGGCCGACATGCAATTCATCTTCGATCTCATTTGGAACCAGTCACGGAACAGATTCCTGGCCACGATCGGTGAGCAGGAGACGGAGCAATGATCGAGCTCTTCGCAACGATCCTCGCCCTGGTTAGCGTGGCCATCTTCGCCGCCCATGCTCTGGATGCCTACCGCACCGGCTAGGCGGGAAGCCGCATTTTAGCCAGGTTCCCCTCGAACACCGCGCGGCGTCAGCTCGGCGGGATTGGTCGAACGCCGGCGCCTGCTGGCGCTTCCGGTCTAATTGAAGTCCGCCGGCTCCGGATCAGTGGCCTGCGAGCGCGCTTTCAGCGGTAGTCCTAGCTTGTGGGCCTTGAACGACACCCCACCTACGCTCCGATCCATCTTTTCGGCGATTGCTTGAACGGAATACCTCTGAGCAAGGGTCTTGAGGTCTCTGACGTCCTCGGCACTCCAGCGCTTCGCCATGCTTGTCGCCCTCCCTTACTCCCAGCTTTAAATCGGGAAAAAGCGGAAAGTTCCTTTGAGCGACCCCGCCCCGGCCATTTACCGATAATCATGCCAGTTCACCTCGACCCGCCTGCCTGAGATTATGGGCGCTTTGAAATAAGCTTATCGGCTTGATTAAATTCGCCGGGCCGTTGCTGGTAAGAAAATAATCCGCCAGGCACGATCCTCGTCAGCTCGCCGCAAGGCCGGTACCACTATCGGGACTGAGCCTTCCACTCAACTGAAGCGGCCCGCAATGTGCGCCGACTCGAACGCTACGGCCGGCTCAGTTCTGCGACAGCTTCGGCCACCACCGCGACCAGCGAAGCCATGGTGTACGGCTTCGGCAACCATCCGAGCGGGGAATAGGGCTCGGCGCGGCCGCGGGTATGCGCATCGTCATGCGCGGTCGCAAAGATGCAGCGAATGGCGAAGTCCTGATACAATTGCCGTGCGGCGTCGATGCCATCCCGGGTGCTCGCGAGACGGATGTCCATCACGGCGAGCGTCGGTTGCGCCTCGCCGGCCAGCGCGACGGCTTCCTCCGCGGTCGTGGCCGGGCCGACCACCTCGAAGCCGGCGGTCGTCAGCGCGATTTCGGTTTGCATGGCGATCAGAAAATCATCCTCGACGACGAGAATGCGCGGCGGGCCCTGCTTGTCTTCCATCCGTCCGGCCTCTTCCGCCGGTGGCGGCGAGCTTCGGTCCGGCCCGGGCTGCGGTGAAAAATGCCCCGCGCGCTGCTGCGGCGTCATCGATGACCGCCCTAGATTTTCGCGGCGGGAAAATCGAGGCTCGCCCGCGAGGGGTTTTTCGTGACGGAAAACGTTCCACGCAGTTGGCGGGCGAGGCCGAGGACGAGCTGCAGCCCGGATGAGGTCTTGCGCACCTCTTCAAGATCGAACCCCTCGCCGTCATCCTCGACGCTGAGCGCCAACCGTCCATCCTGAGCGGTCAAGCTGATCCGAACGCCCTGCCTCGCCTGGTCCTTGATGCCGTGCTTCACAGCGTTGGTCACGAGCTCGTTCAATATCAGCGCGAGCGGCATCGCCACGTCATTGGAAAGCACACCGTGCGCCGCGCCGCATTCGATTCGAGTCCGTGGCGGCAGCAATTGCCGGATGGTTTCACAGACCGCGGGCAAAAATTCCGCCGCCGCAAACCGGCTGGCGTCGCTGCGGCCGTACAGCACGCGCTGCGCCGCCGCCATGGCCGCGATCCGCGCGCTGGCCTCGTTGAGGACTTTCCGCGCCTCCTCGCTGTGCGCGGTTCTTGCCGCCGAGAACAGCAGCGCCTGCAGCATCTGCATGTTGTTCTTGGTGCGGTGGCTGAGTTCATCGAGCAGGAGCCGCTGCTGCGTCTCGGCCTGCCGTCGCTCGCTGATATCCACCAGCATGTTGATCGCGCCGGTGATCCTGCCGGAAGGGTCCCGCAGCGGCGTCGGGAACGGAATGAAGGGAACCCGCGTCCCGTCCGGCCGCTCCGCGACCGCTTCGGCGCCACGCACGGCGCGCCCTTCCTTGAGCGCAACCGCCATCGGGCACTGGTCGTGCGGAAGCGGGGTGCCGTCCGGCATGAACAATTTCCAGGTGACGCACCATTCGTCGCTGCCGAGCACGGGCGTCCGCCCCGAGAATTCGACCGCCGCCTGGTTGAAGTAGGTAATCTTGCCCTGTGCGTCGGTCGTGTAAATCGCGGCCGGTATGGCCGCGAACAATTCGGTAAGACGCTGCTCACTCTCCCGGAGCTTGCGTTCGGCTTCCTTGCGATCGGTGATGTCGCGGGCGATCTTTGACGCGCCGACGATCCGCCCCTCGCCGTCGCGCACCGGCGAGACGGTCAGTGACAGGTCCAGAAGACTGCCGTCCTTCCGCCGGCGGACGGTTTCATAATGCCGAATGCGCTCGCCGCGACGTATGCGTGCGAGGATCCCGGGCTCCTCGTCTTCGAGGCCCGGCGGGAAAAGAATGGTCACCGGCTTGCCGATGGCCTCGCCGGCGGTATAGCCGAACAGCCGCTCCGCTCCCGAATTCCAGGTGCGGATGATCCCGTCGAGATCCTTGCTGATGATCGCGTCATCAGAGGATTCCACGATGAAGACGAGCCGCTGCGCCCGATCTTCGGCGACGCGACGCGCCTCTTCCGCCCTCAATCTCGTGATGCCAAAGCCGAGTTGCCGCGCAAGCGTCAGCGCGACGTCGATCTCCGTTTCGACGAAGTGATGCGGGCTGTCGTAATAAGCCATGAATTTTCCGGCGAGCCGGCCGCCGATCAGGATCGGGATGAAAGCGACGGCTGCGATGTGTTCGCGCGCAACCGTTTGCTTAAGGGCATCGGAAAGCTCGGACTGGCCAACGTCCTCGAAATAAACCGGACGCGGATTTTCTTCGTCCCTGTCCCATGGCGAATGGCCTTCGACAGCCTTCCGGTACCCGTCCGACAGGTCCCGCCATCCGACAAAACGCATCACGTCGCTGTCGTCAAACAAGAGAATGGCGGCGCGCTCGCAGGCGAGCGCGGCGAGGATGGCATCCAGGCCGGCGTCGTAAACGCCCGGAAGTGACGTGGCGTACTGAAGCTTTTCGGAGAAGAGAAACAGCGCCGCCTGCTCTTCGCTGCGGCGCGCCAGCGCCTGTTCGGCCTGCTTGCGGGCGCTGATGTCATGCTGAACGCGCACCGCATACAGGAAATTTCCCGCCGCATCGCGAACGCTCGCGGACGTCACCTCCGCCCAGAAATATGTGCCGCCCTTGCGGGCGATACGCTTTTCAATGGTGTAGCGATCGATTTCGCCCGCGACCTGCCGCTTGAACTGCCGAAGATCCTGCGCGACGTCCTGTGACGAAGTCTCGTCAAAGATGCAGCGGCCGAGCAGGTCGGCCGCCTCGTGTCCCATCAGCTCGCAGACCTTCTGATTGACGCTCAGCATCCGTCCGGCCTCGTCGACCTCGACGATGCCCACGCCGACATGTTCGTAGGTGACGGCCAGCCGCTCTTCGCGCGCACCCTGCCCTTCATTGCGAGCCGTTCGGGCGAGTTCCGGAGTGGTGGACAGGCCTGGCAGGGAGAGGGTCGTGGCCGTCCGGTGCTGGATGTTCATTCCCCGCCATCCCTGCCCCAAGGGCAAATTCGTCACGCGGTATCCGGCATCAGCAGATACAAGACTCAACTCGCGTGACCGCTGAGTTAACCTTGCATAAGTCCGGCAATAGAGAATTGTTCCCCGCAAACGCCGGACATTGAAACGTTCGTTCTGATGCAATCGGAACCAAAGTTCTAACAGCCCCGGCAGATCCCCGTAAAACTGCTCACCTCCGGTCGCGCCCGACGCCGAGCCGGCGGTTTTCGCGGGTAACCTTGGCGCGCACTGATGATCCGCTGCGAGGCGCCGGTGTAGGGCGACGGCGCGAGCCGTGCACGCGGTGCCGGCGTGTCGACCGAGCCATAGGAGGTTACCGGCGCCGGCGGGTTGGGGCGAAGCGGCGGGGTACTCGCGGCGTTGCCGATGCCGCTGGGATCGGAGAGCGACCTGGGATTGGCTGGGCCGAACGGCACGCCTGATATCGCCGAATTACCGGCGCCGGCCGAGCCGGCTGGCGGCGTCAATTGCGCGAATGCCCCGGTGGGGGCGGTCAGGGCGAGCGCCACGAAGAGAACAAGCGTCGGATTGCTGGACATTGAGATCTCTCCAGGAGGCACCTATGCAACGATCATGTGGTGCGCGCGGTTCCCCTGTCCTAGGTTGCTGCTTGTCATGTTGAGCCGTTTTACCCGTCCGCCTTGTTGCGGAGTAGGCGGCGGGGAGAGAATCAGACCTAATTGTGGCGCGATCCAGTTTTGAGATTCCGGCGGAATGAACCAGCCTGAGATCCTCGATTCCGATATCCGCGCCATGCAGCAGTGGCTGCGCGCTGCCTGGCAGCAGCTCGGCGATCGCTCCCTCACCACCTTCAGCCGGCGCGAGTTGCGTAACCAGATGAAGCAGTGCAGCGCCGACCTGCGGGAGCGGCTGCAGAAGGTGGCCGAGCAACAGGGTGAGCCGCTCCAGCAGCCCGTCCCGCCTTACTCCCGGCCGGAACTGCGCATCCTGTCATGGTGACGGAACAAGGTGGGTCGCGTCCCGCTCCGTCGCCAGCCAAGAACACACCGCCGACGGCACCGCGCCGATGAGGCCGAACAGCAGGACTTCCGGCCCGTGGGCAAAGCCGATCCAGTACGCCACTGCCAGCGGCAGATAGCTGATCGTGTAGCCAAACAGCGCCGTGAACGCGATGCGATACGGGACGTTGCGCTTTGCCAGCGCCTGGTCGAACCCGGCGGCCCACAGCGCGGGGATCAACCCGACCAGGTAGATCGTTGGCAGCATCATGACTTGCGCGACATCGAACGTGATCGGGCTGCCCGCTAGCCGATTGGCAATCTGCAGCATCACCCAGAACGCGACGACGAAGCCGAGCGGCGGCGCCATGGCGGCAAAGATCAGAAAGCGGTTCATGCTGGTGGTCCCTGGCTGCTACTCTTGGGCCCAACCGTAGCGCCGTGTGGTTCGCCGCCGCTGTGACGCTACGCACGCTGGCCGGCACCGCGCCGGCCGGACGCGCATGAGGGGAAATCTGTAATGATGGGTGCCGGGCCCTGCCCGAGCGGCGCTGGGCGGGTCCTGTTGATAACCCAAATGCCCTCAATCCAGCGTCGAAACAGGCTGCCATGGTGTGCTATCGGCATACCGGCCTGACTAACGATGGACGGAAAACATGCGGATCACCCTGGTCGGTTCCCGCCATTTCGGCGTGACGACATTCAACACGCTGCGCCAACACGGGGTCGATATCGCCCGTGTCGTCGTCCATGACGGCGAGGACCGGCTTGCCGCCACCGCGCAGACCGCCGGGATCGAGGTCGTGGTGCAGGCCGATCCGAAACGCGTGGTGGCGTCCGAAATCGCGCCCAATACCGACCTGATTGTAACCGCGCACAGCCATGCCCGCGTCACCCGGGAAGCGCTGGCCGCCGCCAAGCTCGGCGGCATCGGCTATCACCCTTCGCTGCTGCCCCGGCATCGCGGCATCGCCGCGGTCGAATGGACGATCAAGGAAGGCGATCCGATCGCCGGCGGCACCATCTATCACTTGGCGGACCGGATGGATGCGGGCGCGATCGCCGCGCAGGAATGGGTGTTCGTCAAGAAAGGCGAGACGGCGCGCGAACTCTGGGAGCGCGCACTAGCCCCGCTGGGCCAGAAACTGCTCGCCGACGTCATCTATCACGCCAAGGCCCACGGCAGCCTCCCGGCCACGCCCCAAGACGAGGAATTCGCCACCAAGGCGCCGAGTCTGTCCGATGCCAAGCACTGAACCCTACCTAAATACCTTCAACTGGTCTTCTTGTGGCGAATCAGTGCCAAAAGTTGCAAATTCCATCGTTCCCCGGCTGGAACCGGATTCACCTTGATGTGTTTGAGTTCACAGGAACATTTCACCGTGCTGCGGCGCACCCCAGTTTGGCCACATTGTGACCAGATAAGGCGCGTCATCACACACATCTCAGGGATTTGATCCATGCGCGCCAATCGCATCAGCGACATTTTGTTTGCTTCGTTTCTTGCCTCCGCGGCGGCTATTGCGACCGCTCCGGCCTCCGCCCAGTCGCCGTATGACGGCCTTTGGCAGGTTACGGTTGTCACAAAAACCGGCAGTTGCGATGCGCAAACCACTTCAACGGTGAATGTCGCCGACGGCAAGATTTCGGGTGGCCCGGTTTCCGGAAGCGTCGGCAGCGGGGGGCTTGTGAAAGTCTCGATCAATGGTGCATATGCGAACGGTCAACTCAGTGGCAACTCCGGATCGGGGAAATGGAATGGCGCTTCAGCTGGTGTCGCGTGCAGCGGTCGATGGGAAGCGTCCCGTCAGTAAGACTGCCCAGACTTCAGAATTTTTCGCCAAAGCGCGACGGCTAACATTCGCAGCCGTCGCGTTTTTTTTGACCGCCTTTGCGGCCTCCACGAGCTACGCCCAGTCCAGTGCATTCGCCGGCATGGCCGGCACGTGGTCCGGTCCAGGCACCGTGATGCTGGATGACGGTTCGAGCGAGCGGATCCGCTGCCGGGCGACCTACAAAGTGAGCGGGGCCAGCATGGACATGAGCCTCACCTGCGCCAGCGACGCCTACAAGTTCAATCTGTTGGCAGCGGTGGTCGCCCAAGGCGGCGAGGTCACCGGCAACTGGAGCGAAACCAGCCGTAATGTCGGCGGCAGCATCCAGGGACGTGGCGCCAACGGCAGCTTCCAGGTGATCGCTCAAGCGGCCGGTTTCAGTTCCAGCATCTCGCTGAAGACCAGCGGCAGCAAGCAGCAGATCGCCATGAAGGCCGACAGCCAGTTCCGCGCTGCCAATATCTCGCTGTCAAAGTAGACTCGTTTCCCCACCCTCAACGGTCATCGCCCGCGGAAACGAAAGCGGGCGACGACAATTGTGGTCGCCCGCCTCGTTCTTTAACTCGTCTTCGGCGTCTCGAGTTTCGCCGCGGTCTCCTTGATCGTCTTGGCGATCAACAGGGCCTGCTCCTTGTTGAACGCAAAATCCTGCACGCCGCGCTGCGTGGTCAGCGACAGCACCATGATGTCGGGCTGGTGCTCGGGCCAGCCGGTCGCGAAGGCGGTGACGAAGTCTGCAGAGGTCGATCGATTGGTCATTGGTTCGCGGTATCCTTTTGTCTTTTCCGGCGCGCCTGTCGAAGCAGGTAGCGGCCGGCCCTTGTGATCTTCGGTTGCGCCTTGCGCATTAGGCCTTGGGCACGAAGGCAGTCACTTCGATTTCGACCTTCGCCCGGTAATCGACCAGCCCTTCGATGTAGAGCAGCGTCGATGGCGGGAAATTGCGCCCGAGTGTCTCCTTCCAGGCTGCACCGATGCCCGGACCTGCGGCTTCGTATTCGCTGCGGCTGGTCAGATACCAGGTCAGGCGGACGATGTGCTCGGGTCCGGCGCCGGCTTCTCCAAGCAGCTTGATGATGCGCTTCAGCGCCGTGCCGACCTGGGCGGCCATGTCGGGGGCATAATCGCCCTTCTCGTCGCCGCCGGTCTGGCCGGCCAGCACGATCCATTTGCCGGGGCCATCGACCTCGACACCGTGCGAGAAGCCGCGGGGTTTCGACCATTCGGCCGGTTGCAAGATACGCATGCGTAAGTCCTCTTCAATTCGTATGTCATTCCGGGATGGTCCGTAGGACCAGACCTCAGGTGTGCAATTGCACACCGTGGAATCCCGAGATTCCGGATCGCCGCTTCGCGACGTCCGGAATGACGATCCTTTAGCATCGAACGAAGCCTCGCTCCCACAATGAAATTGGACCGCCGCATCGCTGCCCCGCCGCAGATGCGCATTGCAAATTGTGGCGCCCTCGCCGATACCGGCCTGCCCTAACCCCCTCGGCTTCCCCGCAATGGACCGCACACAATCCAAGACCCTGGCCGCGCTGTGGATGGCTGGCTGGCTCTCGCTGATGCTGATCATCACGATCGCCGGACGCGAGGCGGCGCGCGAGATCAACGTGTTCCAGCTCATGGAGATGCGCTCGATCCTCGGCTTCCTGCTGCTGTACCCGCTGATCCGCGCCGCGGGTGGATTTGCCGCGATGAAGACCACGCGACTGCGGCAGCACGTGGCACGCAACCTCATCCACTACGGCGCGCAGCTCGGCTGGTTCTTTGCACTCACATTGATCCCGATCGGCCAGCTGGTGGCAATCGAATTCACCATGCCGATCTGGACCGCAATCCTGGCCGCGAGCTTTCTCGGCGAACGCATGACGATCTGGAAGGTCGCAGCGATCGTGCTCGGAATTATCGGCGTCGTCGTGATCGTTCGCCCCGCCGCCAGCGAGGTCAATCCGGGCCAGTTGATCGCGCTGGCGGCGGCCGTCGGTTTCGGCGTGTCGGTCGCCATGGTCAAGTCGCTCACCCGGACCGAGCAGACGCTCGCGATCATGTTCTGGATGCTGGTGGTGCAATCTGCGGCAGGCCTGCTTCCCGCACTCTACGTCTGGACGTGGCCGCCAACCCATCTCTGGGGCTGGGTCGTGGTGATCGCATTTTGCGGCACGTTCTCGCACTACTGCATGGCGCGAGCGCTGATGCATGCCGATGCCACCGTGGTGCTCCCGATGGATTTTCTGCGGGTTCCACTCAGTGCCGCCGCCGGCTGGCTGATCTATTCGGAACGGCTGGACCTGTTCACCGTGCTCGGCGCCGCGTTGATCCTCGCCGGCAATCTGTTGAACCTGAAACCGAATCCTTCGACTAAGGCGGCCGCCCCAAGCTGAATTTTATTCGTGCGGCTGTGATCTAGATCACGCGACGGCGCGTGGCGCAACGGTAACGGATGGCACCGGATTTGGTTGCCAGACCGCTTTTTTGTGGCGCGAAGCAGGCGGCGTTCTGTAATGTCCAGCCAGCGTTACAGCCAAAGCCTTTTATCGATTCTGCAGGGGGATTTCCTATGCGCTACCCAACCCTCATTTTGTCCGCCATCTGCTTGGTCCTTACGGCCGGCGCCGCCAGCGCCGAGAAGCGGGTTGCCTTCGTCGTCGGTAACGGGGCCTACAAGAACGTCGCCCCGCTGCCGAACCCGTCGGTCGATGCGAAGGCGATCGCCGCGACGCTGCGCAATGTCGGTTTCGAAGTGGTCGAGGGCTCCAATCTCACGCGCGACAAGATGACCGAGCGGCTGCTCGACTTCGGCAAGAAGGCGCAAGGCGCCGACGTCGCGCTGTTCTTCTACGCCGGTCACGGCATCGCCATCTCAGGCACCAACTATTTGTTGCCGATCGACGCCGACATCAAATCCGAAATGGACGTCAAGCTCGGCGCTGCGATCAACATCGACCTCACGCTCGAGCAGACCATGGGCGACGCCAAGGTCAAGCTGGTGTTCCTCGATGCCTGCCGCGACAACCCGTTCGCGGCCAAGATCAAGTCGAACTCCGCGACCCGCAGCGTCAACGTGCAGACCGGTCTTGCCGAAATGAAATCCGGCGAAGGCACGCTGATCGCGTTCGCGACCGGCCCGGGCCAGACCGCGCTCGACGGCCAGGAAGGCAACAACAGCCCGTTCACCCGCGCGCTTCTCGCCAACCTCACCCAGCCCGGCGTTGAGATCCAGCAGGCGATGACCAAGGTCCGCGCCCAGGTCAACGAAGAAACCAACAAGGGACAATTGCCCTGGGGTCACACCAACCTGATCGGTACGGTCTACCTGAACGGTGCGCCCGCGCCCGGAGCCATGGCGGCTGCAACGCCGGCCGCGGGAGCTTCGCAGGCCTCCGACGTGGAACTGGAGTTCTGGCGCTCGATCAAGGAATCCAACAAGCCGGAAGAACTCAACGCCTATCTGAGCAACTATCCCAACGGCCAGTTCCGCTCGCTGGCCTTGTCGCGCATTGCCTCGCTTGAGTTCGGGTCCCAAACCCGATGCCACCCGCAACCTGAGCGCGGGCATCGATCCCGCGACCTTCAAGGAGGAAGCGAACCAGACCACCGAGGACCAGATCGGCCTCGACAAGGGGCAGCGCCGCGACGTGCAACGCCGCCTCACCGGGCTCGGCTTCGACACCAAGGCCACCGGCCAGTTCGATCCCGCCACCCGCGGCGTGATCACGCGCTGGCAGGCTGCCCGCGGCTATCCCAAGAGCGGCTACCTCAACAAGCTGCAGCACAAGGCGCTGCTGACTGAGATCGTCGCGGCCGCGCCGACCGCGAGTTCCGACGAGGAGCGGCCGAAGCAGCGCCGCGCCCCCAGCGCCAGTCAGGCACAATCACAGCCTCAACCCCAGCCGCAGCGCCAGCACAGTAATCCCGGCCCCGACCCGGCCGGTGCCGGACGCTTCATCGGCGGCGTCGTGGGCGGCATGCTGCGCTAAGGCGCAAGCGACCCATTTACAAAAAGGCCCGGGTTCATCCCGGGCCTTTTTCATTGTGCGCTTCGTCAAATCAGAATGCGTGCTGGCGGCGATCTATTTGCCCGCGGCCTTTCGCAAGGCGTCGTTCATGCGGTCCTGCCAGCCGGGGCCGCCTTCCTGGAAGTATTCCAGCACATCCTGATCGATGCGCAGCGAGACCAGTTCCCTCACGCCGGGAAGCCGGGGCGGCTTCGGCGGCGCTTCCGCCACCTTGGCGGTGGTGCGCTTGAACGCGGCCTCGGCCTCGGTGCGCGCGTCGTTCAGGGTTCTCGGCCGTCGCGGCTGATCCGCCATCGCTAGATTCCTTCAAACAGTGCGGTTGACAAATAGCGCTCGGAGAATGACGGCACGATCGCGAGGATGGTCTTGCCGACGCTCTCGGGCCGTTTGCCAATCTCGATTGCCGCCGCGATCGCGGCGCCCGAGGAAATGCCGCCGGGAATGCCTTCCATGCGCGCCAGCGCACGCGAGGTTTCGATCGCCGTCGGGCCGTTGACCTTGACGATCTCATCGATCACCGATCGATCCAGGATGTCCGGAACGAAGCCGGCGCCGATACCCTGAATCTTGTGCGGCGTATGCTGGCCGCCCGACAGCACCGGGCTTTCCTCCGGCTCGACGGCGACCACCCGCAATGACGGCTTGCGCGGCTTCAGCACCTGGCCGACGCCGGTAATGGTGCCGCCGGTGCCGACGCCAGCGACGAAGAAATCGATGTTGCCGCCGGTGTCGTTCCAAATCTCTTCTGCCGTGGTACGGCGGTGAATTTCGGGGTTGGCGAGGTTCTTGAACTGTTGCGGCATTATCGCGTTCGGCGTGGTCCGCACCAGCTCCTCGGCGGTTGCGATCGAACCCTTCATGCCCTGGGCTGCCGGCGTCAGCACGATCTCGGCGCCAAGGAAGGCCAGCATCTTGCGCCGTTCGATCGACATCGATTCCGGCATCACCAGTTTCAGCCGGTAGCCGCGCGAGGCCGCGACAAAGGCGAGCGCAATGCCGGTATTGCCTGAGGTCGGCTCGATCAGCACGGTATCGGCATTTATCACGCCGGCCTTCTCCATCGCGATCACCATTGCCGCGCCAATACGGTCCTTCACGCTGGCGGCGGGATTGAAATATTCCAGCTTGGCCAGGATGGTTGCGCTAACACCGTGCGCTTGCGGCAATTTGCGCAAGCGGACGATCGGTGTGTCGCCGATCGCATCGACGATGGAGTTGAAAACCCGCCCTCGCCCCGGACGTTGCACTGCACTCGTGGCTGACGACGCATCCATCTCAACGCTCCTGTAACGATCTTGTGCGGGGAACTGGCGGCTCTCCTTACTTAGGGGGCGGCCACTGCGATGTGCAAGCCGGAACTGCCGACGCGGAGCGTTCGCTGCGTTGCAAAACAAGAAGTTCGTCAAATCAACGCATTTGTGTTGCCACATCGTCAAAGATTTCGGACTATACTTTCGTAGTGAGCGCAGCTTGAGGTTTAGATCGCAGGGAGGTCACGATGCCAGCTACTGCTGCAATCCGGGCGACTGTCGCGTTCAAGCCGGATCCGCGTGGATGTGACTTGCCGACTTGTCCTGTATGCGCCGACACCATGGTGGCTGCGGAAGCTTCCGCCTACCTCACCGACCACGTGATCAGCTATCTCTGGACCTGCGACACCTGCGGTTACGGATTTGTGACCAAGCATTCGGTCAAGAGGTTCGCATGTAACTGAGATTTATCTCGGTGAGATATCTCCGCGCGCCCAATCGGCGCGCGTTTGTTTTTGGAATGTCTCGAACGTACCGCCAGCGATCGCTTCGCGCATGCCCTGCATCAGGTGCTGGTAATACGCGACGTTGATTTCCGACAGCAGCATCGCGCCGAGCGTTTCTCCCGAGCGCACCAGATGATGCAGATAGGCGCGCGAGATGTTGCGCGCCGAGGGCCAGTCGCTTTGCTCATCGAGCGGTCGCGGATCGTCGGCATGACGGGCGTTGCGCAGATTGATCTGGCCGAAGCGAGTGAACGCCATGCCGTGCCGCCCGTTGCGGGTCGGCATTACGCAGTCGAACATGTCGATGCCGCGCGCCACGCTTTCCAGCAGATCCTCGGGCGTGCCGACGCCCATCAAGTAACGCGGGCGATCAGCAGGAAGAGCCGGCGCGGTTTCCTCGACCATTGAAAGCATCACCGCCTGCGGCTCGCCCACCGCAAGTCCGCCGATCGCGTAGCCGTGAAAACCGATCTCGACCAGTTCGCGCGCGCTGATGTGGCGCATCTCGGGAATGTCGCCGCCCTGCACAATGCCGAACAGCATGTAGCCGTCGGGCGCGCTCTCGAACGCCCTCTTGCTGCGCTCCGCCCAACGCAGCGACAGCCGCATTGCGCGTTCGATGTCGTCGCGCCCGGCCGGCAGCCGCACGCACTCGTCCATCTGCATGGCAATGTCAGCGCCGAGCAGCCGCTGCACCTCGATCGAACGCTCCGGCGACAACTCGACCTTTGCGCCGTCGATATGCGAGCGAAACGTCACGGCCTTCTCGCTCACCTTGCGCAGGTCCGACAGCGACATCACCTGGAAGCCGCCGGAGTCCGTCAGCATCGGCCCGTTCCAGCCGGTGAAGGTCTGCAGGCCGCCGAGCGCTGCGATCCGTTCGGCGCCCGGCCGCAGCATCAGATGATAGGTGTTGCCGAGCACGATATCGGCGCCGGCATCGCGCACCTCGCGCCAGTGCATGCCCTTCATCGCGCCCGCAGTGCCGACCGGCATGAAGGCCGGCGTCCGCACCACGCCATGCGGTGTGGTCAGGCGGCCGGTGCGGGCATTACCGTCGGTGGCGAGCAATTGGAAATGGTTGGGAAGGCTCATGGGTGAGCTTATGGCGTGACAACGCCATTCCGTTCAACCCGGTTCGGACCGATTTTCCGTCCAAAACCCGTTGACGGCGGCCCGAAGCTGCCGCATAAGTCCGCGCCATGACGATCTCGACCAAAGCGACCACGAAAACCAAAGCACCCTCCGGGGGCTCGGGAGCCGTGCGCGCGTAGTCGAACGATCGCATTATCTGAACCGAAGCCCCGCCTGAAAAGGACCGGGGCTTTTTTATTGCCCGCGAGCCATCGAAGCTCGAACCAAGAGGACAGACCCGTGAGCTACGAACCCGTTGTTGCCATCGCCGGCGTGACCGGCGCGGTCGGCGCCGAATTCATCGCCACCATGGACAGGCGCGCTTTCCCGGTCCGCAAGCTCAAAGCGCTGGCCAGCGCCCGCTCGGCCGGCAAGACCATCGACTTCCGCGGCGAGCGGATCGTCATCGAAGAGCTCACCGAAAAGTCGTTCGAGGGCGTCAACATCGCGCTGTTCTCGGCAGGCTCCGGCGCCTCGCGGAAGTTCTCGCCCGCGGCCGTCAAGGCCGGTGCGGTCGTGATCGACAATTCCTCGGCCTTCCGCATGGACCCGAACGTGCCGTTGGTGATCCCGGAGATCAACGCGGGCCGTATCCGCGAGCACAAGGGCATCATCGCCGTTCCGAACTGTTCGGCGATCACCGCGCTGGTGCCGCTGTGGCCGATCCACAAGGCCAACCGCATCAAGCGCGTCATCCTGTCGACGTATCAAGCCGCGAGCGGCGGTGGTGCCGCCGTGATGCAGGAACTGGTGGAATCGGCCCGCGCCTATCTTGAAGGGCGGCCGTTCGCCCCCAAGGTGATCCAGCACCCCTACGCCTTTAACCTGTTCAGCCACAACACCCCTGTCGATCCCGAGACCGGCTACAACGACGAAGAGACCAAGGTAATCAAGGAGACGCGGAAGATCTTCGAGGACGACAAGATTGCCATCGGCGTCACCTGCGTCCGCGTGCCGGTGCTGCGCGCCCATTCCCAGGCGATCACCTTTGAATGCGAAAGGCCGATCACGGAAGCTGATGTGCGCGCGATCCTGGCGAGCGCGCCGGGCGTCAGAATCGTCGACGATCGGGCGAAGAACTACTTCCCAATGCCGGTCGACGCGTCAGGTCAGGACGACGTCCTGGTCGGCCGTATCCGCAAGGATCTCAGCGATGCCAGCGGCCACTCGATCTCGATGTTCGTGTCAGCCGATCAGCTCCTGAAGGGCGCGGCACTGAATGCGATCCAGATCGCGGAGCTGTTGCCGCAGCATGCGATGGCGTGATGCTGCTGTAGAATCGTAGGGTGGGCAAGGCGCGCAGCGACGTGCCCACCATCTATCACCGATCTCGCTGCGAGATGGTGGGCACGCTTCGCTTTGCCCACCCTACGAAGCTGCACGAACACGACCTCGAGAGGACGGAATGCCAAGCACTCGGATCACCACAGGCGCCTGGGCAAAAGGCCGCGAGGCAAGCGTCCTCGAAGCTGTCCAGAACGCTCTTCTTTCCGCGCTGAAAATCCCCGATTACGATCGCGATATCGTGCTGGACCTATACGAGCCGGACAGGAGAATTGTTCCTACCGGCCGGTCCGAGCGATACACACGCATCGAAGTCATCTTGTTTTCCGGGCGATCCCTGGACGCCAAAAAGTCGCTCTATCAGGCAGTGGTTGCGAACTTGCATGAACTCGGGGTGCCCGCGAGCGAAATAAAGATCGTGCTCATCGAAGCTCCGCCAGAAGATTGGGGCCTGCGTGGCGGCCAACCAGCCTCTGAGATAGATCTCGGATTCCGGATCGACGTCTGACCGTCACCGGTGCGGCGTGACGGTACGGTGGGCAAAACGAAGCGCGCCCACCAAGCTACGCACCCGTCACGCGCCAGATGACGTTGCCGACATCGTCCGCCACCAGCAGCGATCCGTCGGGGCCGAGCGTGACGCCGACCGGCCGTCCGTAGGAGACCTTTTCGTCGGGTGCGAGAAACCCGGTGAGAATGTCCCGCGGCGGACCCGATGGGCGGCCGTTCTCGAACGGCACGAAGACGACGGCGTAGCCGCTCAGCGTGCTGCGATTCCAGGAGCCGTGCTGGCCGATCACCATGCCGTCCGGAAAGCCCGGCAGCGTGCCTGCTGGCATCCAGCACAGGCCGAGCGATGCGGTATGCCCGCCGAGTGCGTAGTCCGGCTGAATCGCCTTCGCGACCATGGCGGGGTCCTGTGGCACGCGGTCGTCTACCGTCTGTCCCCAATAGCAATAGGGCCAGCCGTAGAAGCCGCCGTCGCGCACCGAGGTCAGGTAGTCCGGCGGCGTCTCGTCGCCGAGGCCGTCGCGCTCGTTGACCACCGTCCAGAGCACGCTTGTGCTGGGCTCCCATGCGAGGCCCACGGCGTTGCGCAGGCCGCCGGCGAAGATGCGGCTGGTGCCGCCGGCCAGATCGAGCTCATAGACCGCGGCGCGGCCCTCCTCCACTTCCATGCCGTTCTCCGCGATGTTGCTGAGCGAGCCGACGCCGGCATAGAGTTTTTTGCCATCCACGCTCGGCAGCAGGCTCCGGGTCCAGTGCCCGTTGGGCTTGAACGCGATTAGCTTGCGCCCCTCGGCGCTGATGCGGTCCGCACCCGCGACATACGGAAAGGCGACCACGCCGTCGGTGTTGCCGACGTAGAAGGTGTCGCCGACCAGCGTCATGCCGAACGGCTGGCTCAGCCCTTCCATGAAAGCCCCGCGTGCTTCGGCGACGCCATCACCATCGCGGTCGCGCAACAACGTGATACGGTTGGCACTGACGCCGAGCGCCCTGGCACGCCGCATCGTCGCCTGCATCGCATAATGGAATACGCTCCTGGGCGGTCCGGCGATCTGGTTCGACTCCGCAATGAGCACGTCGCCATTGGGTAGGACGTAGATCCAGCGCGGGTGGTCGAGGTCTTTTGCAAAGGCGTTGACCTTGAGCCCGGTTGCAGCGATGGGCTTTTGCCCTTCGCTCCAGCCCTGCGCCGACGGCATCTTGAGCGTCGGGATGGCGCCTTGCGGCTTCGCCTCCGGTATCGCCGGCGCGTTGCCCCAAGCCGGCGCGGGCGCAGAGCCCTGCAGACGGCGCCACAGCAGCGCACCAGCGCCGATCAGCGCGACGGCGCGCGCAAAAATACCCGACATGTCCATGAAGTTCTCCACTTGAAGGCGCGCACCCTAACCGACGCGAGGAAGCGTTGGAACCTCGCCGCCGGCGCGCGAACCCGCTGGCACCTATGCGTTTTCGAGCGAAGGCGGCAATGAGCGCCACACGGCGCGCGGTGCTGCTGCGTGGCGGGATACGGTAGTACTACGACCTTGGCGACATCGGCCGAATCGCGGAACACAATCATGGCGCTTCTTTGTCGGAGCGCTTCCTCCCTGAACCTTTGCCCGCCGTCACCGGCGGGCCTTTTTTTGAGATGCACCGACTGTCCGTGTCGTTACGCGGCCCGGAAGGTAGATGCCCGGCCGTTCCTCAGTCCCGCGCGCGAAACAGCAGGCAGGCATCGCCATAGGAATAGAACCGGTAGCCGGCCGCAATCGCATGCGCATAGGCACGCTTCATCGTATCGAGCCCGGAGAAGGCCGACACCAGCATGAACAGCGTCGAGCGCGGCAAATGGAAATTGGTCAGCAAGATATCAACCGCGCGAAAGCGATAGCCCGGCGTGATGAAGATCGAGGTTTCCCCCTCGAACGGCTGGATGGTGCGGTCTTCGGCCGCAGCGCTCTCCAACAGCCGCAGCGACGTGGTGCCGACGGCGATGATGCGCCCGCCCCTGGCGCGCGCGGCGTTCAGCGCCGCCGCGGTATCGAAAGAGATCGAACCCCACTCGGCATGCATCCGGTGTCCGGAGGTGTCCTCCACCTTGACCGGCAGAAACGTCCCTGCCCCGACATGCAAGGTCAGCCGGTGCAGTTCGACGCCGCGGCTACGCAGCGCTGCCTCCAGTTCGGGCGTGAAATGCAGTCCCGCCGTTGGCGCGGCGACCGCGCCCTCGTTCGCCGCGAACATGGTCTGGTAGTCGGCGGCGTCGCGATCGTCGGGCGTGCGCTTCGACGCAATGTAGGGCGGCAGCGGCGGCGTGCCGAGATCGGCGATGGCCTGGTCGAGCGCCGGTCCGTGGAACGAGAACGACAGCGTGATCTCGCCCTCTTCTCCCTTGGCCTCGACCTCGGCGTCGAGATGGCCGAGCAGGCAGACCTTGCCTTCATTGCCGAAGCGAACGATGTCGCCGGGCGCCAGCTTCTTCGCAGGCTTCACCAGCGCCTGCCAGCGCGAGCCGTCGAGCCGCTTGATCAATGTCGCCTCGATCTTCGGCTCGGTCTCGCGGCCGATGCGGCGGCCTTTGAGCTGCGCGGAAATCACCTTGGTATCATTGACGACAAGCTGGTCGCCAGGCTGAAGCCATTGCGGGAGCTCGGCGACGCTGTGGTCATGCAGCGCGCTGTCAGGCTGCACCACGAGCATGCGCGCGGAATCACGCGGGCTCGCAGGCCGCAGCGCGATGCTGGTGGCGGGAAGTTCGAAGTCGAAGAGATCGGTGCGCATGGCGTCTTTGCCGGAGCGCCCGTTCCTCATCCCTGCATAACCGCTTTGCCGTTATTGCTGGAGGAGCGCGTTAGCGCGTCTCGAAGGATGAGGCCGGTGTGCTGCGGCGTCCGTGGTCTCATGGTTCGAGACGCCTGCTGCGCAGGCTCCTCACCATGAGGAGCTCAAATCAAGCCGCGTCGGCGGCCATCCGCGCCTTGACGATCTTGTCGGGGTTCTGCACCGGCTCGCCGCGCTTGATCTTGTCGACGTTCTCCATGCCCGACGTGACCTTGCCCCAGACCGTGTACTGGCCGTTGAGGAACGAAGCGTCGTCGAAGCAGATGAAGAACTGGCTGTCGCCGGAATCCGGGCTGGCGGCGCGGGCCATCGAGGTGGTGCCGCGGACATGCGGTTCCTTGTTGAACTCGGCCTTCAGCTTCTTGCCGGAGCCGCCGGTGCCGGTGCCCTGCGGGCAGCCGGTCTGCGCCATGAAACCTTCGATGACGCGGTGGAACACGATGCCGTCGTAAAAGCCTTCGCGCACCAGTTCCTTGATCCGGGCAACGTGGCCGGGCGCCAGATCAGGGCGCATCTCGATGGTCACGGGGCCCTGGGTGGTTTCAAGAATCAAAGTATTTTCTGTATCAGCCATGCTCTTTTCTCTTCAGGTTTGGGTGGACGTTTGCGGGTTCTGAAAGTGACCGCGAAAGGCCGGCCGGCGACCGCACCGCCCAGTCCCTCGGTAAATGGCAACGGCGAACAGCGTTGCAACGTTTCCATTACGGCAATTCGGTACGCGATCCGGTCGTTCTCGCCGGCATTTGCGGATTCATAGGTAATCCTTGGTTGACCGAGAATGGCGCCTTCGCGATTGAAACTGACGATGACCGTGATGTCGATCGGGTTGGCGCGCGAGGCCGGCGGCGGGCGCCAGCAGGAATACAGTTTGGCGTAGACGTCCTTGATGGTGTCGATCTGCTCCGGCTGGGCCTGCGCGTGCGCCGCCGACGCCACCCACACCAGCGCGGCGGCGAACCCGACGGATGGCCTGCGGCGCGGCGACGCCATGGCCTCACTTGATGTCGGATGCGACCTGCACCTTCACCATCTTGTCGGGATCGGCGACAGGTTCGCCGCGCTTGATCTTGTCGACCACGTCCATGCCCGACACCACTTCGCCGATCACGGTGTACTTCCCGTTCAGCGAGGCGCCTTCGGCGAACATGATGAAGAACTGCGAATTGGCGGAATTGTTGCTTGCGGCGCGCGCCATGCCGACGATGCCGCGCTTGAACGGCACGTTGGAGAATTCGGCCGCGAGATTCGGATATTTCGAACCGCCGGTGCCGTTGAAATTCTTGCCATCGCCGGTCTGCGCCATGAAGCCCTCGATCACGCGATGGAACGGCACGTTGTTGTAATAGCCTTCGCGCGCCAAAAGCTTGATGCGCTCGGCATGCTGGGGCGCGAGATCGCTCCGCAGCTTGACGACGATGCGGCCCTTGGTGGTGTCGATCACGATCGCATTCGCCTTGTCGAGATTGGCGGGCAGCGGCTGGGCGATCGCGGGGGCCACAAGGAACAGCGCGGCGAGAACGGCGAGAATGCGGATCATGAAAGCTCCGGTCATGTGAAAACAGAAAAGTGTGGTGTCGCGTACCAGCGTCTCAGCTTGCGAACTTGGTCTTCAGGCTGGCTGCGACCGATGGCGGCACGAAGGCCGAAACGTCGCCGCCCATCGCCGCGATTTGGCGCACCAGTGTGGCGGTGATCGGGCGGACGGCGACCGAGGCCGGCAGGAATACCGTGTGCACCTCGGACGCCATGGTCTCGTTCATGCCTGCGATCTGCATCTCGTAGTCAAGGTCGGTGCCGTCGCGCAGGCCGCGGATCATGATGGTGGCGCCGGCCTGTTGGGCGGCTGTGACCGTCAGATTGTCGTAGGTGGTGCAGTCGAAGTCGCAGCCGGCCGCAGCCGCTATGGGTGCGAATACCGCCCGGACCATCTCCAGCCGTTCCTCGGTCGAAAACAGCGGCTTTTTGCCGGGGTGGACGCCGATCGCGACGATCAGGCGGTCGCACAGGCCGACGGCGTTCCGGACCACGTCCAGATGGCCGTTGGTGACGGGATCGAATGAGCCGGGGTAGAGCGCGATACGGGGCATAGGCCCCTCCTACCCCGCCGCGGGCGGCCCGGCAAGCCGAACAAGGTTCCCCGCTGGCACGGCTTTATATTTCGGATCGGCCAATGAACCACTACCGGGGTCTGGGCGTCTCCCCCGGGCGGACGGGCAATGTTTCATCGGCCAATGGACGACGAAACAAAACTCGGACCCGACGAAACCATTTTCGCAGCCGGCGAAGACGGCCGGAAACTTGCGCTGGCTAGAAGTTCAACCAACGAAACGACGACGGGCCGCCAAGGCCCACGACAGGGGACCGTTATGATCAAGGCTTTTTCCGCAATCGCTGCCGCTGGGTTCATTGCCGCCGCGCTGACCGTATTGCCCGGCTTTGCCCCCCAGGTCGAAGCCAGCGTGCCGCAGGCCCTTGCCAAGGGTGATCGACTGGATATCCGTACCGTCGGCAAGGATTGCTCGCAGCAGGCCTGGCCGAACTTCGAAGCGTCCTGCCTCCGCTCCGCCGGCTCCAAGTCGACGGTGAAGGAAGCGCGCCTGGTTACCGCCAACCGGATGCCGTAGGAGCGCCGACCCTACCTTTTCTTTTGTTAGTTGTTGCCAGGTTGCTCTGGTTTGAGGTCCTCGGGATGCCCCCCGGGGACCTCATTGATTCCGGCGGCAGCGCCCGCAACTTTGGGCAGTAACAGGATGGCAATTTGCGGCGTCTCGTCGCACACTGTCATTTGATCGCGCCCCTCGGCTGATCCGTCGGGTGCGACCGCAATGGGGGCGCCAGTGACCGTCACGCCAGTTGCAACCGCCGGCCATTCCACTCAGCTCCCTGCAGCCGCCACGCTCTGCGCCCTTGGTGTCGTCTACGGCGACATCGGCACCAGTCCCCTCTACGCCCTGAGGGAAGCGGCCAAGGCCGCCACCCATGGCGGGCCGCTGACAAATGAAGCCGTCCTCGGCGTGGTGTCGCTGATCCTGTGGGCGCTGATCCTGATCATCTCGATCAAATACGCGCTTTTGATTTTGCGCGCGGACAACCGCGGCGAAGGCGGCATCGTCGCGCTGCTGGCGTTGCTGCACGCGCGCCATGCGCCGGCCGGAACATGGCGCGCGAAACTGCTGGTCGTCGGCCTTGTCGGCGCCGCCCTGCTCTATGGTGACGGCGCGATTACGCCTGCCATCTCGGTGCTCAGCGCCATCGAAGGCCTGAAGGCCGACGCGCCGTCACTTGCGCCTGCCGTCGTGCCGCTCACGGTTGTGATCCTAATCGGGCTGTTCCTCATACAGCGGCAGGGCACCCAATTTATCGGGCGGGCGTTTGGTCCTGTCATGGTCGGATGGTTCGCGGTGCTCGCCGCGCTCGGCATCCACGGCATCTTCATGGCACCCGGTGTGCTTGTCGCCCTCAGCCCGCTCTATGCCTTCGATTTCCTGATCCATCAGAACTTCCACGTCAGCTTTGCCATTATCGGCGCCGCATTTCTGGCGGTCACCGGTGGCGAGGCAATGTACGCCGACATGGGCCATTTCGGACGATTTCCTATCCGGCTGGCCTGGTTCGCGGTGGCGCTGCCCGCGCTGGTGCTGAACTATTTTGGACAGGCAGCGCTGCTGATTACCGATCCTTCGGCCGTTGAAAATCCCTTCTACCAGCTGGCGCCGGATTGGGTGCACTACCCGCTGGTCGCATTCGCCACCCTCGCCACCGTGATTGCTTCGCAGGCCATCATCTCGGGCGTGTTTTCCCTGACGCAGCAGTCGATCCAGCTCGGCTTTCTGCCGAGGATGCACATCGAGCACACCACCAGCGACGCGATCGGCCAGATCTACGTGCCGCTGGTGAACTGGCTGCTGGCGGCGGCGACGCTGGGCGCCGTGTTGCACTTCGGCTCCTCGGAAGCCCTCGCCGGGGCCTACGGCATCGCGGTGTCGCTGTTGATGGCCATCACCACGCTGCTGGCAGCGCTGGTGGCGATCCAGTGGGGCTATTCGCCGTTCATCGTGATCGCGGTCAATGGATTCTTCTTCGCCATCGACTGCATTTTCTTCGCCGCCAATTCGGTCAAACTGTTGGAGGGCGGCTGGTTTCCGTTGCTGCTCGCAGCGATCATCGCCTTCGTGATGCTGACCTGGCGCAGCGGCGTCAAGCTGGTGGAGCACGCACGCGGAAGCCTGCGCCAGCCGGAAGAGGATCTGATCGAGACCGCCGTCAACCGCTGCCATGCCCGGCTCTCCGGCACCGCCGTATTCCTGGCGTCCTCGCCCAAGGGGGTGCCGCTGGCGCTGACCGAATTCGTAAAGCACAACCACGTGCTGCATCAGCGCGTGGTGCTGGTGACGGTGCTGATCGAGGAGTTGCCGCGCATATCCGACGAGGACCGCGCCGAGATCGTCGAAATCATCCCGGGCATCACCCGCGTCATCCTGCATTACGGCTTCATGCAGTATCCGACGATCTACGACGGGCTGGTCCTCGCCTGCAAGCAAGGCAAGCTGCCGGGCATCGATCTCACCGACATCACCTATTACATCGGCCGCGAGACCATCATCCCGCGCGAGGATGTCCCCGGCATGTGGCTGTGGCGGGAAACCCTGTTTGCGTTCCTGCAACGCAACGCCGAGCGCTCGGCCGCCTTCTTCGGCGTGCCGACCAGGCAGGTGGTGGAGTTCGGCACGGAGATCGAGATTTAGGAGGGGACCGCAATCGACAACGCGCAAACCAGGGCGTGAACTCATTTATGCAATGAGTGCGCGCCCTGGTCCGGTCCTAATCCAACAAGCGGTCAGTAGTCCCAGAACACCGGTACCCAACGAAAGGCGTCGCCGTCGATCGCCACATGACCGACGGATGGGAACGGCAGGTGGGTGGCCACCAGCAGCCCGCCGGTCTCAGCCAGCTCCCGCAACAGACGGACCCGAACGCGAGCCGCCTCCTCGGGGTCGTGTTCGAAGCCGTTGAACCACTCGGGGTGTTCGAACCCGACCGCGAACACGGCGTCGCCGGCGAATGTCAGCCGATCACCGCCGGACGCCAGGCGGACCACGCTGTGCCCGGGGGTGTGGCCGCCGGTGCGATGGACGACCACCCCTGGCGCCACCTCGTACTGCTCCTCGAACGGCCGCAGATGGCTGCGGTACTCTTTCATGAACCGCTTGGCGGTCGCCCGAAGCGCGTCCGGGAAGCCCGGCGGCATGGAGACGTGGGAGAAATCGGGCGCCTCCCAGAATTTGACCTCAGCGGCCGCCACGTGAATCCGCAAGTCCGGACGCAGCTGTTCCTTCACGCCGTCGACGAGCAGCCCGCCAACGTGATCCATGTGCATGTGGGTCAGCACCACGTCGGTCACGGACGCAAGGTCGATGCCGGCGGCCTCGAGTCGCTTGATCAACTGCCCGGCCCGCGGCAGATGCAAGTCCGGGTCCAACCCCAGGCCAGCGTCGATGAGGATGGTCCGACCGCCGCTACGCACCACGACCACGTTCAGCGCCCAGTCGAAAGCATCCGGTGGCAGGAACATGTCGTTCAGCCAGGCCGCCCGGACGGCCGGAGCGGCGTTGTGTCCCAACATTGCGGTTGGGAGCGGCAGCACGCCGTCGCTGACCACCAGCACGTCAATGTCGCCGATGCGCAGCGCGTATCGCGACGGAACCAACTCTTCGGGCGCTCGTGTGCCGGAGTGTGAGGTGTAGTCGACGCTCGTGTTTGCTAGGCTCATGGTTGTCTCCTGTTTCACGGAAAAGTTGATGGCTGGTCTTGGTTGAGCAGGCCGCGCAGCCAGCCGGGAGCGCGGCCGTCATCGGTTGGGACGTCTAGAGGCTGGTGACGCTTTCCGGATCGGCCGATGCGAGTGCGGCGGCGCGCTCGGCCTTCGGCGGGTAGATCCAGACGGTGTTGATTTCCTGCTTGGTCTTCTTGGCCACGTCGCCGACCATCTCCACCTTGCGCTCCCAGCCGCGCGTGAACAGCGCGCCGGCATCGCCGAGGTCGAGACAGGTGACGTAGGCCTTCTGGTGGTAGGGCCTGGTAGCAACGCCCAGCAGTTCGGCTGCGGCATTGTTGCCGGCAAAGGCACCCATCCGCGTGGCGTGCTGGCACGACATCAGGGCGTAGTTGCCGTCGTCGTCGCAGGCAGCGCGGGCGGCATCGCCGGTGGCGAACACGCCTTGAACGCCGGGCACGCGCAGATCGCGGTCGACCAGCAGCCGGCCAAAATTGTCGCGCTCGGCAGGGATCTGCGCGGTCAGCGGGGCGGCGCGAATGCCCGCGGCCCAGATCACGGTCTCGGCTTCGATGTGTTCTCCGCTGGACAGCGTCACGCCGAACTCATCGAGCGAGGCGACGCCGGCGCCAAGGCGGGTTTCCACGCCAAGCTTGCGCAGGGCGTCCTCGATCACGGGGCGCGGACCTGCGCCCATGTCGGGCGCGATCGCGCTGTTGCGATCGACGATGATGACGCGGGTCCTGGCATCCTTGCCGAGGATCTCGCGAAGCCGCGTTGGCATTTCTGTCGCGGCCTCGATGCCGGTGAAACCGCCGCCGGCCACGACGACCGTGTCGCGTCCGTTCATGGCCGGCCGCTTGGCGAGCCCATGCAGGTGCTTGTCGAGGGCAACCGCATCATCAAGCGAATCGACGCTGAAGCCATGCTCGGCGAGACCGGGAATGTTCGGACGGAAAAGCCGGCTGCCGGTGGCCACGACCAGTCGGTCGTAGGAGAGCGACTTCCGCGGGCCTTTCCCGGTCGCGATCTGCACTGTGCGGGATTTGGTGTCGACCGTCTCGGCGCTGCCTTGCACATAGTCGACATCGATGGCCTTGAGTACATCGAGCAGCGGCGCGGTGAGCGTCTCAGGCTTCGGCTCATAGAGACGCGGGCGAACCACCAGCGTCGGTTCAGGTGCGACCAGCGCGATCTCGAATTCGTCGGGCGAGACGCCCTGGATATCGCGCAGGCGTGCAGCAGAAAGGGCAGCATACATGCCGGCGAAGCCGGCTCCGATGATGACTAGTCGCATGTGACGTTCTCCTCTGGTTGGGGTCTTCTCGGGTACAGGCGCGTTGCCGCCGCCGCTTCCGGGTTGCGGCAAGCCCTGTTGCGGTCGGCAACGACGCAAAGGTTTGAAACGGAAACGCCGGTTAAGGCGCGATGCAGCTGGGCGGTGAACCTGGCGGCCAGCCCTGGCGGAAGACGACGGGCTGCACGGACTTGCGGCTCCAGTCTTCATAGGGAAGGCGTGAGCTATCCCTGGTCATGATTGAAATCAGCGGATGCGCGCGTTGCGCGGATTGCGGCGGGATTTCCACCTCCTCCCCCGCCGCTGAAGTGAAGCGGACAGCCAGCGAAAGTCCGTACACGACAGCGGTCGCGAGGCCCCTTCGTGTCGACGTGATTGCCACCCGGCTGACGAAGTTCTTCCCGATCATCATTTGTCTCCGTGCGTGTTTTTGACATGGTGATGGTCTAACTGATCAGGTCTGCCCCTGCCCCAGAGCGATTGCCGTCGCTGTAGAGCGATTGCTGCTAACGCACGCGCCTCCGCCAATCGCTCGGGGTTTCGCCGGTCAGCTTTCTGAATGCCGCAGCGAAGGCCGTTTGCGAGGAGTAGCCAAGCGCCGCGGCGATCGAGACGACCGGATCGTCGGTGTCGCGCAGCATCTTCATGGCCTGTTCGAGCCGGTGCTGGCGCAGCCAGGCATGCGGCGAGAGCCCCGTGCTCTCCTTGAAGGCGCGGCAAAAGTGGAAGCGCGACAGGCCGGCATCCGAAGCCAGCGCGGCAAGGGATACGTCCGTATCGTCGTCCGAGTGCAGACGCTCGATCGCGCGGCGCAGCGCCATTGGCGCGAGGCCGCCCAAGGTTGGCTGAAAGACGGCAAGCGAGCCGGCATGTGCTGCCAGCAGGCGTGTGGCGAGAAGATCATTGAGCTGGTGCCGGAACAGCGCATCCAGCGCCGCGCTGCCTTGAATCGCATCTGACGCGCTGATGAGCAGGCGGGATGTGACGGGATCGGGATGCCCCGTTCGCTCCAGCAACTCGCCCGGCGCCGACGTGGCGGCTTCACCGGCAACGCGCTCGAGCGTCCTGTGGGGAAGATAGAGCTGAACGACGTTGACGGGCCCGGAAATGTCCCAGCGGGCGCTCGAGCCGGCCGGAATGATCGTCACGACGCCGGACCGCGCCGTTCCGATCGCCGCCGATTTTCCGTTGCGCCGCTCCAGTCGCTGCACGCCGGAGGGATAGGTCATGATGACGTGATCGGCCATCGGCTCGACGACGTCATGCAGCGCGCCATGCTTCCAGTGGGCGATGGCGCCGCTGGCGGGGTCCGAAGCCATCCTGACCGGTGCGGTCTTCAGCACGCGCGCCATCTCCACATCGGCGGGACGCGGCTCGCCGTTCGGCAGCAAATGCCGGGTCGTCCCGGAAGTGTCGGACTGGGTTTGCTGCAGAACGTCGCGCAGGATTGGCGTGCAGCTCATGGTCAATGTCCTCGCCGTTGAGAGGCACTTCGATTGAGCGTGTTCGGCGCGCGTTCTAGGCGCTGTGAAGGCTTATCGTCTTTCCCAAAGCCGCCATGCTTTGTCCGAACCTGCTGCAAGCGGCCATCACGCGTGTGCGACCAAAGTCGCGCGGCGAACCGTCGCGGCGTGCCGTCAGAAAAGGACCATGCGCCGAGTTGCATTACTGCGAAGAGACAACTGCGCTGACATTCCTGTGTAAGTGATTGGACTTCGCGTCATAAAACCGCAACATTTTAGCTTCGGACGAACAACTGGACGGACGTGCGGTGATGTCGGATAATGGGACTCACCTCGCGGGCGAGCGAGTTTCGGCTTAACTTCATTGATGAGATCATTTTCATGGCACAGGCGGGCGCCTTCGGGCGAAAGCTAGGGCAGTTCTTGCATTTGAAGGATGCGCCGCCTTCGCTGATGACGCGCTCCTTGCGCAGCGTTGAACTCGCCGTGACCGAGACCCGTGATGATAATCCCGTGCCCGGCCTCTCTGGCTCGCTTGCGGTTGAGGACGCCTTTCTCGTCAGCCTGAAACTTCACGACTACCCGGACTGCGAACTCTGGGAGCACGGAAAGTGCATCATGAAGAGGGACGTCCGGGCGGGCGCGACGTATCTGTACGATCTCAAGCGCGACCCGCGCTACGTGATAGACAAGCCGTTCCACTCCATGTTCTTCTACGTTCCTCGCTCGGCGCTCGATAGCATATCCGAGCAGTCAGGCGCGCGGCGCGTTGGTCAGCTAGCCTGCGAGCTCGGCGTCGGTCATGACGACGCGATTGTTCGCCAGATCGGCGCCTCGTTCCTGGAAGGACTGCGCCGGCCGGCTGAGACCAACCAGCTTTTCGTCGACCACATGATGCTCGCGCTCACCGCGCACGTTGCCCAGGCGTATGGGGGATTGCAGCGCCCCGCCGAACTGGCTCGCGGCGGTCTTGCGTCCTGGCAGGTAAAGCGCGCTTGCGAAAAGCTAGAATCCGATCTCGGCGGAAAACTCTCGTTGGAGCAAATCGCGGCGGATTTTAATCTTTCGGTTAGCCATTTCTCGCGCGCATTCCGCGTCTCTACCGGCCTGCCGCCCCACCAATGGCTGCTGCGCCAGCGCGTCAATACGGCCAAGCAGTTGATGAGCGTGCGCGACCTGCCCCTGTCGGAGATCGCGATATCGGCCGGGTTCGCCAATCAAAGCCATTTCACGCGGGTGTTTTCCTCGGCGGTCGGCGTCAGCCCGGCGGCGTGGCGCCGCGAAACGCTGGGTGCGCCCGAAGGCGAGACCTGATCTTTTTGTTTTGACGCGTTTTCTACCGCAGATAAGTCTACGCAATCTGCGTAAACTTGATTGCTATGCGAACCGGTATTCACTTCGTTTGAAAACGCTTTGCCGGATCAGCGACGTCTTGCCTGCGAGATCGCGTAGGCGGCGCAGCGCGCAGCAAACATCTCGTCCGGCGGGCAACCGATGCCTTCGGCGAGGTTCGCCGGATTGAAGACGGCCTCGTCGCATGCATCGTTTGGTTCGACGCCGGTGACCACGATCGTTCCCAGCCGCAAGGCTTCGCGCGCATCCTCGTCGGGCCATCGGATGGTGACATCCATCACGGGGTCGCCGGGACGGTCGAGCAGCGCCATCACGCTGAACCTGATGTCACGGGCTGCGATCCGGGAGTCGAGGTCGCCGTGCAGGAGGTCCGGAGGCTTCGCCGTGGCCTCGTTCGCGGCCTGCCTGCCTTCTTCGCCGACCGGCATGACCTTGAACTTGATGAACCGTGTCTCGCCCTTTGAATTCGTCGCGGGAAATGCGTGCACCCCCCAATAGGCCGTGCCGGCAAAGCTTGTGGGCAACGGATGCGCGGCGCTGTAGTCTGCCTGATGCAGCGTTTCAGGATTGCTGGCGGAGAATGCCTCGACCTTCGCCCGATCCGGCCTGCCGTCCGGTCGCAAAATGCGCGCCGCAAGGAAAGCCAGCATCTGATCAAGCGTTCTGGCAAAATGGACCGGAGCGCTTTGCGTGAAAATGTCCGAACGCTGGCCTTCGCTGCCGAGCCGGAAGCTGAAGCCGCGCAACAGGAGCTCCGTGTTCGCCGCTGTTGGATTGCCGCCGTCCAAAGCGAAGCGCGCCAGCACGCGCGATGGCTTGGTGAAGCTGCGGGATTTCGTGATCTCCAGAGCCTGATCGGAGGGGGCATAGGTACCCCTAACGCACCGGCCCCAGGCGAAACTCGCGCGAGTCCCCGGCCGCAAAACGGTTGCCGCCTCCAGGGCGGCGATAATGGATGCGGGCGTGGCAGCACCGCTGCGAAACCTGGGCAGGATGGAACCTTGGGCTCGAACGTTGGAGCCCTGCTTTTGACGCAGGCCGAGCCACGCGTCTTTCCCGAAGCGATCGTGCCTTGTCCGATTCTGCGCGAAACTTGCCGATGGCAATCCGCCTGATCGGGACCCATTTCCGCGTCGGGCGCGGTCTCGACGAGCGCGCACGCGATTGACAAATTTGTGCTCGCAAAAGGCGAGATGTTTGCTTTGGAGGTAGAATGCAGACTGCGCTCGCTGCTCCGGACAAAGCCATGCGGAAGACGCAGTCGGCCGCGCGGGCCGCAAACCACCTTGCGCGGTTGCTATGGACGGCGTCCCGGCCGATGATGCACAAAACGGATCAGAAACAATCGAGAGGGAGAAAAATGCGCGGACGTCGTGTGCTGATGGAATTGTTCGTGTCGCACGGCGTGCGCCATATCTTTGGCAATCCCGGCACGACAGAGACGCCGCTGCTCGACAGCTTGCCGGCATTTCCGCAAATCGAATACATCATGGCGCTACATGAAGGCGTCGCTGTCAGCGCCGCCAGCTTCTATGCGCAGGCGTCGGGACGCGTCACCGTTGCCAATCTGCACGTCGCTCCCGGCCTTGGCAACGGCATCGGTTCGCTTTACGGCGCGCTGAAAGCAAATTCGCCCGTGGTCGTAACCGCCGGTCAGCAAGACACGCGAATGCGGCTCAAGAATCCGCTGCTCGGCCACGACCTCGTTGCGATGGCAGCGCCAGTGACGAAGTGGAGCGTGCAGATCGAGCGCGCCGACGAGATCGCACCGATCATGCGGCGCGCGTTCAAGGTCGCGACCGACGCGCCACAGGGCCCAGTGTTCGTATCGCTACCGATCGACGTCATGGAACAGGAAACCGCGGTCGATGCGTCGACGCCGGATAATCTGTGGCGATCGACGCGACCCGATCCGGCTGGCGTGGAAGCGCTGGCCACGCTGCTTCTGAAGTCGAAGAAGCCGGCCATCATCGCCGGCGACGACGTGGCAAGATCGGGCGGCGAACAGGCGCTGGTGGCCCTGGCGGAAACAATCGGAGCGACCGTGTGGTTCGAAGGGCTGCCGCATCACGCTCCGTTCCCGACCAGCCATCCGAGCTACCGTCAGTCGCTCCCCGGTGACGCCCGGCAGGTGCGCCAGGCGCTCGGCGATACCGATCTCGTGCTGCTCATCGGCGGCCCGTTCTTTGAGGACATCTGGTTTGCGCCGGGTGGGCACATTGCCGACGGCGTGTTCCTGCTGCAGATCGAAGCTTCCCCCGAACGTCTCGCACTCAACAACCGGCTCGATGCCGGCATCGTCGGCGACATCGCCGTCAGCCTCCGCGCATTGACCGAAGCGCTGCGCGCAAAGGCGGGCGCGGACTTCAAGCAGGCCACGCAAATCCGCAATGCCTCGTTAGCCGAATTGCAGGCGAAAGAGAAAGAAGCCTATCGCGCGCGCGTCGAGAAGGGCTGGAACCGTCAGCCCAACTCGATGCCGCGCGTCACCGCGGAACTTCGCTGCGGGCTGCCCGACAATGTCGTCATTGTCGATGAAAGCATTACGGCCAGCCTCGATCTTGCGCGCGCCTTCGACTATCGCGGCTTCGGCGATTATTTCGGCGGTCGTGGTGGCGGCATCGGCCAGGGCCTTGCCGGCGCGATCGGCGTCAAGGTCGCAATGCCGGACCGACCGGTCGTCGCCGTCTCCGGCGACGGCTCGGCGATGTATGCGATCCAGGCACTGTGGACGGCGGCACACCACAAGCTTGCGATCGTGTTCGTGGTGCTTGCTAACCGCGAGTACCGCATCCTCAAACACAATGTGGATGTCTGGCGCCAGAATTTCGAAGCCGGCACCCAGCATCCCTATCAAAACATGGATATCACGGGCCCCGCGCTCGACTTCGTGCATCTCGCAGCCGGCATGGGCGTTGAAGCTGTCCGGGTTGAGAAGGCCGAAGACATCGCCGGCACCATAGCAAAGGCTGTTGCGGCGGACCGTCCGTATCTCGTCGAGATTGCCATCGAAGGCAAGCGCTAGCCGCGCTGAAGCTTCCGGCGCGACCGCCGCGGGCCTCAACGGCGTCCGGCCCTCGCGCTTGACAAGTTTGCACATGTAAATGTTATGGCCGTTCATATTTGAAAGGATCGCCGTGGCTAGCACCATGTTCGACAGCGTCCTCTATCGCGACGTTTTCTCCACGCCCGCCATGCGGGCGGCATTTTCCGACGAAGCCCTCCTCAAGGCCTACGTGCAGGCGGAGGTGGCGCTTGCCGTGGCCCAGGGCGAAACCGGCGTCATTCCGCGCGAAGCGGCCGAGGTGATCGCGCAAAAGGCCCCGGCGATCGCGCTCGACAGCGCGCAGTTGAAGCACGACACCGAGAATGTCGGCTATCCCATCGTCGGCCTGGTGCGCCAGCTTTCCGAGCGGCTCGGCGAAGCCGGCCGCTACGTGCATTGGGGGGCGACCACCCAGGACATCATGGACACCGCGACCGTGCTGCAACTGCGCGAGGCGGTGGCGCTGATCGAAGCCCAGCTTATCGAGGTCATGGCCACGCTCGCCGAACTCGCCCGCCTCCACCGCGATACGCCGATGGCCGGGCGAACCCATCTTCAGCAGGCCCTGCCGATCACGTTCGGGCACAAGGTTGCGGTCTGGCTCTCGGCGCTGCAGCGCTCGGCCGACCGGCTCGAACAGGCCAAGCCTCGCGCGCTGCAGGCGCAACTCGGCGGCGCCGTGGGCACGCTGGCGTCACTCGGCGACCGCGGCCTCGACGTGCGCGCGGCCTACGCGCGCGCGCTCGGCCTCACTGAGCCTGACATCACCTGGCATGTCGCCCGCGACGGGCTGGTCGAAATGGTCCAGACGCTAGCCGTGATCTGCGGCGCGCTCGGCAAGATCGGCTATGACGTCATGATCCTGATGGCGACCGAGATCGGCGAGGTGTTCGAACCGTTCTCCTCGCATCGCGGCGCATCCTCGACCATGCCGCAGAAGCGAAATCCGATCTCGTCGGAAATTCTGCTGGCCAACGCAAAGATCTCGCGCGACGCCGCTTCGCTGATGCTCGACGCCATGGTGCAGGATCTCGAGCGCGCCACCGGCCCGTGGCATGCCGAATGGATGGCGCTGCCGCAGGTGTGTCTACTGACCGCGGGCTCGCTCGCGCAGGCGCAATTCATGCTGTCCGGCCTGATCGTCGATCAGGCGGCGATGAAGCGAAACCTCGATTCCACGCGCGGCCTGATCGTGGCCGAAGCGGTCATGATGGGGCTAGCGCCCGCGCTCGGCCGTCAGTTGGCGCATGACGAGGTCTACGCCGCCTGCCGCGATGCCTTCACGCGCAATGAGCCGCTGCTCGATGCGTTGCTGCGGCGGCCGACGATCGCATCCGCCCTGCCCCGCGAGCGGCTTGCCGCCCTGTGCGAGCCAGCCAACTATCTCGGAACCGCGGGAGCGATGGTGGACCGTGTGCTGGCTCGCCAGACGAAGCGACAAGTATGACGATCAAAACCGCGTAACCCGGATGGAGCCAACGGGTCGCGCGAATTGCGCGCCCGATGGGCGTGATGCGCGGCGTCGACGGCGCCGTATCTTGTTCGAATTCGGCAAATCGCAACAAGGAGACCTGCATGATTTCCGGTGTTAAAATTCCCGACAGCAAGATCGCGCGGGAAGCCGCCGAACTGGTGCGGCAACACGAATCCGAGATGCTGTTCAACCACTCGGTTCGTGTGTTCTTATTCGGAGCGATGAAGGGCATCCGCCAGAACCTGAAATTCGACTCCGAACTGCTGTTCGTCGCTGCGCTGTTTCATGACTTGGGTCTTGTTGACGCCTATCATACCGAGACAAAGCGGTTTGAGGTCGACGGCGCGGACGCCGCGCGCGAATTTCTCAAAGGCCATGGCATTCCCGAGCCGAAAACCGATCTGGTGTGGGAAGCGATCGCCCTGCATACGACGCCTGGCATCCCCCAATATATGCGGCCCGAGATTGCTCTCACCAACGCGGGTGTCCTGGTGGACGTCGTCGGAGTTGGATATGATGAATATACACCGGAGCAGCGGGCCCAGGTCATTGCCGACTTTCCTCGCGGTGATTTCAAAAATGAATTCATCGAGGTTCAGACCTGCTCGGCCTTGAAGAAGCCGGTGACGACGTTCGGCACGGTCAATTTCGACTACATCGCACATCGCGACCCTGCATTTCACAAGCCAAACGCCTGCACTCGGATCCGCAACACTCCCTGGCTTAGCTGAATTGTGCGCTCTGTTGGCCATGGATGGCTAACGGTGGCTTTTGACCCGTCTCGGACCTTGGTTGATGATGGCAGAATGTCTGCCATTGGGGCTAAAATCATCACGGCGGTACGTGTCACGTCGGAGCGCAATGCGGGGAGGAACAACATGGCAGTGCGCGGATCAGATGGACTGCTCCTTTGCGTGGGTCTGCTGCTTACGATGCCGGCGCTGGCTGCTACGCAGGCCGACCGCGGCGGGTGCGCCGCCAGCGCCGACAAGCCCGACGGCGGTTTCGCGGCCTGCAGCCGCATCATCGACGATGCAAGCGAGCAGCCAGCAGAACGCGTCCAGGCCTTCAAGAACCGGGCCCGCGGCTCCTTCAACAGGAAGGACTACGACCGCACGATTGCCGACTACGGCGAGGCCATCAAGCTCAACCCGAAGGACGCCTGGGCCCTTGCGCACCGGTGTGAGGCCTACGAGAGCAAAGAGGATCACGACGCGGCCGTTGCGGATTGCACTGAAGCGATCAAGATCGATCCGAAATATGGCTGGGCCTACAACAACCGTGGCGTCGCCTATTTCGGTCTGCATGAATACGACGCAGCGCTGGCCGACCACGCCGAGGCGATCAGGGTCAATTCCAGGGACGTATGGGCCTATACCCGCCGCGGCATGGCGTGGACGGAAAAGGGTGAATTCGATCAGGCGATCGCCGATATCACTGAGGCCGTCACAATCGACCCGAAATACGCCTTCGGTTTTGGCCAAAGGGGTCAGGCATTCTTCAGGAAGAGGTTGATCACGAAAAAAGGCGGATGGGAGCCCGCCATCGCAGACTACAGCGAGGCAATCAAGCTCGATCCAGATCTGGTTTGGCTGTACAGCGCGCGTGGCGTTGCCTACAGCAACAATCGCCAATACGACATCGCCGTTCCGGATTGCAGCGAGGTCATCAAGCGCGAACCCAAAAATTCCGGCGGGTACAATTGCCTCGGCGTCGCTTACGAAGGCCTGAAGGACTATAGCCGCGCGATTGCCGCCTATGATCAGTCGATCGGCATCAATCCAAGGAATGGCGTGGCGTATTGGAATCGCGGCAATGCCTATACTGCGCTGCGCAAGATCGATGACGCGATCGCCGACTACGACCAGGCGATCGCGATAAACCCCAAGGACTTCAACGCTTTCAACTCCCGCGGCAAGGCCTGGGTCGCAAAGGGTGACAGCAACCAGGCGATTGCGGATTTCACGGAAGCGATCCAGTTCGGTACCTCCTATGTCGAGGCCTACAACAACCGCGGCCTCTCCAATGAAGTGCTGGGCCGCCGCGCCGAGGCGATCGCCGATTTCCGCAAGGCGCAATCGATCGACCCTGCCGACCGGGTCAGCAAGCAACAGCTCCGCGTGCTAGGTTTCTGATCTCGTGCCGTTCAAATTCTGCTCAACAAGCGGCGGACCCACGATCCAACTCGTGCGTGCGCATGTCCTTCCCCATTGCCGGCTTGAGCAGATACGATAGTTTATCCCGGGACTTGAGGCAGGCAATGAAGGCAGGCGACAGACCAGCCAGATCGCGAAGCAACGCGACGACCACGGCAAAGCGCCGCCAGGCGCCAAAAGCAGCGTGCGTCTCGAGCCTCGAAAAAGCCAAAGTCGAAAGTCCCGCCACTACGGAAGCCGAACGGCTTGCGCTAGAACTTCAGGAAGCCCGGGAGCGGCAAGCGGCGACCGCCGAGATCTTGAGCCTGATCTCGGACTCGCCGACCGGCATCCAGCCGGTGTTCGATCGGATCGTCAAGAACGCCGCGCGGCTGTGCTAGAGCGTGCTGAGCGCCGTGTATCGCCGGGATGGCGACCATGTCGATCTCGTGGCGTACGATCAGTTCTCCCCGGAATTGGTAGCCGCGGTGCGCAAGGCCTACCCGGCCCCGCTGACCAGCAAAAACCTGATTTCGGTCGCCATCCGCGAGCGCCGCGTCGTGCACGAACCGGACGTGCTGATCTCCGGCGGATACAGCGAGCTGCAACGCACCTCGGGCTATCGCAGCATCCTCGTCGTGCCGATGTTGCGCGACGAGGTCGCCATCGGCGCCATCGCGGTCATGCGGCTTGAACCGCAGTTATTTCCCAGGGCGCAGGTCGAGCTCCTGAAAACCTTCGCCGGTCAGGCCGTCATTGCCATCGAGAACACGCGGCTTTTTACCGAGGTGCAGGAACGCACGAGGCAATTGTCGCAATCGCTCGAGGACCTCCGCGCCGCGCAGGACAGTCTGGTGCAGACCGAGAAGCTGGCCGCGCTGGGCAGGCTGGTCGCGGGCGTCGCCCACGAGCTCAACACCCCCGTCGGCACCAGCCTGACCGTCGCCTCGGCCTTCCTGAACAAGGCCGATCGATTTGAAGCCAATGTCACCAGTGGCGGGGTACGCCGGTCGACCCTGACGGAATTTATTGCGGCGGGCCGGGAGGCCGCGTCGCAAGTCATGATCAACCTCAATCATGCGATCGATCTGATACAGTCGTTCAAGCAGGTCGCGGCCGATCGCAACGTTTCCGACCGGAGAGCCTTCGATCTCGGCCAGGTGACCGAGCAAGTCGTCAAGGGACTGCGGTTCGGGCTGCGCCGAAATCTCGCGGTCAGCGTCGAATGCCAGCCCGACCTTGCCATGAACAGCTATCCCGGACCTTACGGCCAGGTGCTCACCAACCTCGTCATCAATTCCGCGGTGCATGCCTTTCCGGACGGCGCGCGGGGAGCCGTCCATATCGCGGCGCAGGCGTCGGGCAAGCACAACGTCGAAGTGCTGTTTTCAGACGACGGCTGCGGCATGAGCGCGGAGGTCAGGCGTCAGGTGTTCGACCCATTTTTCACGACACGGCGCGACCAGGGCAGCACCGGACTTGGACTGCACATCGTCCACAACATCGTGACCAATCGCTTAGGCGGCCGGATCAATCTGGAAACCAGGCCCGGCGCAGGAACGAAGATCCGGATCGTCGTTCCACGCGAAGCGCCGTTGGCCGCGGAATGATGCGTAAGATCATCCCAAGGCTCTGCGCCCCATCGCGCTAATGCAGCCGGAAGACTCCGTCCACGGCGCGTAGTTCGGCAGGCTTGATCAGTTTGGAGTGCGCGACGGTGACCGCAAACAGCGGGCCTTCGAGCTTTGTTTCCCAAAACGCGAGGAAATCCTTCAACACCGGGAAATCCGGAAACATATCGTAGTCCTGCCAGACGTAAGTTTGCAGCAGCCAGCGCCGATCCGGACGGCGATAAACGATTTCCGCTGTTGTCAGTCCGTAGCCTAAGACCTGCTTCCTGAAATCCTTGGAAACCGCATCTTTCTCGACCATGCCAACCTCCAGCCCAACTGAAGAGTCCAACTGAAGAGTAATGCGTGATTCTCAATTCGCCAAAAAGGAAACGTTCAATAGGTCATAGCAATCAACGCGCTAGCAGCATGTTACTTCACCTGCTAGCAGTCGCCCCTCTCCAGAAAGTCAAGTCGCAGTCAAACATTGTGGGCCCAAGCCCTTGCGCCCCAGTGTCACAAGCTTATGTGAAGAGCGGCTAGCACTCGCGCGTCGCGACTGCCAATCCAGAAAATCACAAAAGCCAAGGAGGACCGCATGAAATTCCGTCCGCTCCACGACCGTGTCGTGGTCAAACGCATCGATGCCGAAGACAAAACCGCAGGCGGCATCATCATTCCGGACAGTGCCAAGGAAAAGCCCTCGCAGGGCGAAATCGTCGCCGTGGGCCCGGGTGGCCGCGACGAAGCTGGCAAACTAATCCCGATCGACCTCAAGGTTGGCGACCGCGTGCTGTTCGGCAAATGGTCTGGCACCGAAGTCAAGATCGACGGCCAGGAGCTGTTGATCATGAAGGAAAACGACATCATGGGCGTCCTAACCGACGTTCCGGCTGCCAAGAAGAAGGCCGCCTAACCCCACCCGCTCCCTCATCCTGAGAAGCCGGCGCAGCCGGCATCTCGAAGGATGAGCTCCAAACTCAACTCATCTCATCCTTCCAGACGCCCTCCGGGCTCCTCCGGATGAGGATCAGTTTCAAACGGAGATCATTATGTCAGCCAAAGAAGTCAAATTCGGCGTTGACGCCCGCGACAGGATGTTGCGCGGCGTCGAAATTCTCAACAACGCGGTCAAGGTGACGCTCGGCCCCAAGGGTCGCAACGTCGTGCTCGACAAGTCGTTCGGCGCTCCCCGCATCACCAAGGACGGCGTCACCGTCGCCAAGGAAATCGAACTCGACGACAAGTTCGAGAACATGGGCGCGCAGATGGTGCGCGAAGTCGCCTCCAAGTCGGCCGATGCTGCCGGCGACGGCACCACCACCGCGACCGTTCTGGCGGCTGCGATCGTCCGTGAAGGCGCCAAGTCGGTTGCCGCCGGCATGAACCCGATGGATCTGAAGCGCGGTATCGACCTGGCGGTGGAAGCCGTGGTCGCCGACCTCGTCAAGAACTCCAAGAAGGTCACCTCGAACGAGGAAATCGCCCAGGTCGGCACCATTTCCTCCAACGGCGACGCCGAGATCGGCAAGTTCCTCTCCGACGCCATGAAGAAGGTCGGCAACGAGGGCGTCATCACGGTTGAAGAAGCCAAGTCGCTCGAGACCGAACTCGAGGTCGTCGAGGGCATGCAGTTCGACCGCGGCTACATCTCGCCCTACTTCGTCACCAACGCCGACAAGATGCGCGTTGAAATGGAAGATGCTTACGTCCTCATCAACGAAAAGAAGCTATCTCAGTTGAATGAATTGCTTCCCTTGCTCGAAGCCGTGGTGCAGAGCGGCAAACCGCTCGTCATTATCGCGGAAGACGTCGAAGGCGAAGCTCTCGCCACCCTGGTCGTCAACCGTCTGCGTGGTGGTCTGAAGGTTGCAGCCGTCAAGGCTCCGGGCTTCGGCGATCGCCGCAAGGCCATGCTGCAGGACATCGCCGTTCTGACCGGTGGTCAGGCGATCTCGGAAGATCTCGGCATCAAGCTCGAGAACGTCACGCTCGCCATGCTCGGTCGCGCCAAGAAGGTGATGATCGACAAGGAAAACACCACCATCGTCAGCGGCGCCGGCAAGAAGGCCGACATCGAGGCGCGCGTTGCCCAGATCAAGGCGCAGATCGAGGAAACCACCTCGGACTACGACCGTGAGAAGCTGCAGGAGCGTCTGGCCAAGCTCGCGGGCGGCGTCGCGGTGATCCGCGTCGGCGGCGCGACCGAAGTCGAGGTGAAGGAGCGCAAGGATCGCGTGGATGACGCGATGCATGCGACCCGTGCGGCGGTTGAGGAAGGCATTGTGCCGGGCGGCGGCGTCGCCCTGCTGCGCGCCTCCCAGCATCTCAAGGGACTTCGCACCAAGAACGACGACCAGAAGACCGGCGTCGAAATTGTCCGCAAGGCGTTGTCGTATCCAGCCCGCCAAATCGCCATCAATGCTGGCGAAGATGGTTCGGTGATCGTCGGCAAGATCCTCGAGAAGGATCAATATTCCTACGGCTTCGACTCGCAGACCGGCGAATACGTCAACCTGATCTCCAAGGGCATCATCGACCCGACCAAGGTGGTTCGTGTGGCGATCCAGAACGCAGCGTCCGTCGCGGCTCTCCTGATCACCACGGAAGCCATGGTGGCCGAAGTGCCGAAGAAGAACGCCGGCGGCGGCGGCATGCCTCCGGGCGGTGGCGGCATGGGTGGTATGGACTTCTAAGTCCAACCGTTCAGTGCTCAAATGAAAAGAAAGGCCCGGCAGCGATGCCGGGCCTTTCTGCGTTAGCTACACGTCCATCTCGACGACGATATCGCAGGAGAACCATATCATTGACGGCGTTTCAAGGCCGTCAACGACGCGCGCGTCTGTTACATGCTTTTGTTACATTTCGTTACCGCAGTGCGGCCTTCTTAGGCACAATCATAAAGAGAGGCACCATAAACAGATGGCGCACGTTTTATGGCAGCCGCGCTGTCTTGAAGTCGCCTCGCGACTGCACCATGTTGGGGTCGTCGATGAGACGCGTAGGACTTATCGACATCACGGCAGGCAACGCGACGCGTCTCGGCGCATCGCAACGTTCCGCCACGCGACGCTGCGCGTCGCAACACATCGCTACGCAACGCTTGAGCCGCTGGGGAAGCCCGGCGGCTCGCGCGCGTTTATCGCCCGTGGCTCCGCGACGCCTACCGCAGCCAGCCGGAGGCTGAGACCGAGGAAATCTGACAACGAGGGCGCGAGCTAGTCCCGCGCGGCCCGACCCGCCCGTTCACGCCGGCGCGCGCTACTTCGGCGGGTGCAAATTGCCTTGAAGCCAGCGTCCAAGGGACTTGGACTTCACAGGGTCTTCATACGCGGCAAGGGCCGTATGTACGTGGTTGCAGATAGCGCATTCAAAGGTATGCAAGTCGACACCCGGGCGTGCCGGCTCGATACTGACGAGCATCATCGGGGCCTTGCACTTCGCACAAGCGGGGCGCTCAAATGCAACGAATGGAATGACGGGCGACAGGCGTTGAGACTGGGGCATGATGCTTCCCTCGAATAGGCGGGAGCGCAACACTCTCTGTCACCGGTAATGCCTGGGAGGCGGAGCGGTGATTGTCTGAATATGCGCCTCCGGGGATCTCAAAAGCGAGTTAATTCGCGGATATGAGGAAGGAAGGTAGGCACGCACCAGCGCCGCCGGCTCACCCCGGCAGGTTTTGATTGCCTTCCACATCGGCGTGAGGTTGTCTTTAGATCCTATCGGATATGGGAGACGACCAAGGTGGCAACTGGAACAGTGAAGTGGTTCAACGCGACAAAGGGCTATGGATTCATTCAGCCCGATAACGGTAGCAAGGATGTGTTCGTGCACATCTCCGCCGTCGAGAAAGCTGGCCTCAGCACACTCAATGAGGGTGCAAAGGTGAGTTATGAGGAAGTGCCCAACAAGGGGAAGACTTCGGCGGAGAATTTGAGGGTCGGGTGACTTCGGAAGGGCATGGCGAAGCCCGCTGGTTCACGCCGGGGGCTTTCGCTGCGGCTTGTTAGCAAGTGGCCTGTCACATTTGAATTGAACGGCTTTCTTTTTGATTTGCCGGAACGAACTACCGTATGCCCGGTTGATTCATGTTCCCGACCATTAGGGAGACGTGATGACGAACAGAATAATCCCCACAGGCATGGTCAGCAGAAATCGACAGGGCGATTAGTCCGCCAAGTCCGGCCAGAACCCGAATCAGACGCCTGACCAACAGACGCAAAATTCAAACCAGGGCGGCCAGCAGAGCAGCGGCCAACAAAGAGATCCGCAACGCTAATGAAAACGAACTGCTCGCTTCGTCTGTCGAACGGTGAGCAAGTCGACCGCCTCGCAGCTTTGTCTCTAGAACGTGGCAAGTCAGTTGATTTTGGTGGTTATTGAGCGCTCAGATGGCATTCCAGCTTGCCCGTCTTAATGACTGCTTGCCGCTCGGCTAGCCGCTTGAGCGACATCAGTGCCATGTTGGTGACGACTTTCCCAAGCTTGTTGTCGTCTTCCTCGATCGTTCCGGCAGATAATACGTCCTCGACCTTCCCTCTCTTGGGCGACGATCCGGTCCATGTCCTCAAGGAGGTCGCTATGGAACATCAATTTTTTGTTCGCCAGCAAAACCTTAAGCTCTATCGCAGCCTCGTGGCTGCATCGGAAGCGGCGGCAGCGAAAGCTGACGCGCGGCAGGAGAAACATTTGAAGCTACTGACAAATGAAGTAGCGAACGAACCGCCGCCCAGAAAGAACTAATGCGTTTGCTGTCGGCATAAGCGGCCCACCCCGTCAACAGATTGTATTCGTGACGAAGCATGTGCTGGAGGTAAATCGCAAGGCCGCAGTCGGCGGCCTTGCGACACTTGATGTCGCCCTTTTGCACTTTCGGACCTCGCGCGATGTCAGACCTAAGTCCGTAATGCGCAACAAAGCGAAGTCCCCTGACGCTTTGGGGTCATGGGTTCGCGCCCTTGTTCAAGCGCCGCGAAGGATCTTCCTCATGCTGAGGAGGCGTGCTTGCGCCGTCTGGAAAGATAAGCCCCGGCGCCATGGTTCGAGACGCGCGCCGAGGCGCGCTCCTCCCGATGCGGCGGCGCTAGCCGCCGTTGCCGTTCTCGCCGTTTTCCCCGTCGTCGCCGATATGCTCGACCGACACCACGTGCTCGTCCTCAGCCGTATCGAACACGATGACGCCCTGCGTCGAGCGGCCGGCGATACGGATGTCCTCGACCGGGCAGCGGATCAGCTGGCCCTTGTCGGTCACCAGCATGATCTGGTCGCTGTGCTCCACGGGGAACGACGCCACCAGCTTGCCGTTGCGGCTGTTGACGCTCATCGCAACGATGCCTTTGCCGCCGCGGCCAGTGGTGCGGTACTCGTAGGATGAGGTGCGCTTGCCGTAGCCGTTGACGGAGACCGTCAATACCACCTGCTCCTGCGCCGACATCTCGACATAGCGTTCGGAAGAGAGCTGGATCGCGGTCGACGCCTCCTCGGTTTCCGTGTCGGTGGTTTCCTCGGCTGCGGCCTCGCCGGCCACCGCGCGGCGCATCTTCAGATACGCCGACCGTTCGTCCGAGGTCGCCTCGACATGCCTGAGGATCGCCAGCGAGATCAGCGTGTCGTTCTTGGCGAGCGCAATGCCGCGCACGCCCATCGAGGTGCGGCCGGTGAAGACGCGCACGTCGGTGACGGGGAAGCGGATACACTGCCCGCCGGCCGCCGTCAGCAGCACGTCGTCGCGCTCGGTGCAGATCTGCACGTCGACGATCGCCTCGCCCTCCCCGAGCTTCATGGCGATGATGCCGGAGCGGCGGACATCGACGAAGTCGGACAGCTTGTTGCGGCGGACGGTGCCGCCCGTCGTGGCGAACATCACGTCGAGATTGCCCCAGGAGGATTCATCCTCCGGCAGCGGCATGATGGTGGTGATGCGCTCGCCCTGCTCCAGCGGCAGGATGTTGATCAGCGCCTTGCCACGCGCGTTGGGCGCCGCCACCGGCAGCCGCCAGACCTTCTCTTTGTAGACCTGGCCCTTCGAGGAGAAGAACAGCACCGGCGTGTGGGTCGAGGCCACGAACAGGCGGGAGACAAAATCCTCGTCGCGGGTCTGCATGCCCGCGCGGCCCTTGCCGCCGCGGCGCTGGGCCCGGTAGGTCGAGAGCGGCACGCGCTTGACGTAGCCGGCATGCGAGACCGTGACCACCATGTCCTCGCGCTGGATCAGGTCTTCGTCCTCGACCTCGCCTTCCTGCTCGATAATGACGGTTTTGCGCGGCGTGGCGAACTCGCCCTTCACCGCCGCAAGCTCTTCCTTGATGATCGCCTGCACGCGCGCGCGCGAGCGCAGGATGTCGAGATAATCGGCGATTTCCACCGCGAGCTTGTCGAGCTCTTCGGAAACCTCCTCGCGGCCGAGCGCCGTCAGCCTCTGCAGCCGCAGTTCGAGAATGGCCTTGGCCTGTTCCAGCGACAGCCGCGCGGTGCCGTCGGGGGCCATCCGGTGGCGTGGGTCGTCGATCAGCGTGATCATCGCCTCGACGTCCCGCGCCGGCCAGTCGCGCGACATCAACGTGTCGCGCGCGGTGTTCGGATCGGGCGAGGTTCTGATGACGCGAATGATCTCGTCGATATTGGCCACCGCAATCGCGAGGCCAACCAGGATATGGGCGCGGTCGCGGGCCTTGTTGAGCAGGAATTTCGTGCGCCGTGTCACCACCTGTTCGCGGAAGGCGATGAACAGCGTCAGAAAGTCCTTCAGGTTCATCGTCTGCGGACGGCCGGCGTCGAGCGCCACCATGTTGGCCGGGAAATTCGTCTGCAGCGGCGTGAAGCGATAGAGCTGGTTCAGCACCACATCGGGCACGGCATCGCGCTTCAACTCGACGACGACGCGGAAGCCGTCGCGGTCGGATTCGTCGCGCAGGTCGGAAATGCCCTCGATTTTCTTTTCGCGCACCAGTTCGGCGATGCGCTCGACCATGGTGGCCTTGTTCACCTGGAACGGAATTTCGGTAACGATGATCGCTTCGCGATCCTTGCGGATGGTGTCGATCGTCACCTTGCCGCGCATCACGATCGAGCCGCGGCCGAGATGATAGGCCGAGCGGATGCCCTGCCGTCCGAGAATGATGCCGCCGGTCGGGAAATCCGGTCCAGGCACGATGTTGATGAGGTCGTCGATCGTCAGCGCCGGATTGTCGATCAGCGCGACGCAGGCGTCGATGACCTCACCGAGATTGTGCGGCGGGATATTGGTCGCCATGCCGACGGCGATACCGCCGGCGCCGTTGACCAGAAGGTTCGGGAATTTGGCCGGCAGCACCGTCGGTTCGCGGTCACGGCTGTCGTAGTTGGCCTGGAAATCGACGGTATCCTTGTCGATGTCGTCGAGCAGCGTCTGCGCGATCTTGGTCAGCCGGGATTCAGTGTACCGCATGGCGGCCGCCGTATCGCCGTCCACCGAGCCGAAATTGCCCTGCCCGTCGATCAGCGGCACGCGCATGGAGAAATCCTGCGCCAGACGCACCAGCGCGTCATAGACCGACTGATCGCCGTGAGGATGGTATTTACCGATCACGTCGCCGACGGTGCGCGCCGACTTGTTGTAGGACTTGTTCCAATCGAAGCCGTTCTCGTGCATCGCGTAGAGGATGCGACGATGCACGGGCTTCAATCCGTCGCGCGCGTCCGGCAGCGCGCGTGCCACGATCACGCTCATGGCGTAATCGAGGTAGGAGCGCTTCATCTCGTCGAGGATCGAAACGGGACGGATATCGGAGGGCTCCGGCGGCTCGCCGGGCGTGTTATCTTTAGGGTCAGACAAAGGGGGAATCCGGTCAATTCTCAGCTGAGAATCATATAGCGCATCGGGCCTCCGATAACCACCCCGAAGCGGGCTCGAGAGGTCGTTTTTCCGCTCGTTTTTTCATGGACTTAGAGGGATCGCCGGGGTGTCCCGGGAGGTGGCATTTCAGGCCCTGAAAGCAGGCATTGGAACGCCGTGTCCGGCATCCCCCTACTGGCCGAAAACCACCGCATGCATGATCCGGCCCGGCAGGAAGGTGAACAGGCCGGCGACGATGAGCGCACCGAAGAAGATCGAGGTCATTGCCTTGCGGTGGCCGCTGACGTTGTGCCGGCGGGCGTGCACGACCGCGAGCACCAGCATGATCGGCGCAAAGATCGAGAGCAGGTGAATCGGACTGAATGGCCCGACCAGGCGGATCTCATGGATCCAGAATGAACTGACCGCGACCGCAAACATCAGCAGCACCCAGATCCAGCCGATGGTCCGGTGCGGCAGCGTTCCCTTGGGTGCGGCGAACTGCACGATGCCGAGCACGAACGCCGCCATGGCCGCGAAGGCGTGCAGCGGGATTGTCCCGGGCGCCTCCAGCAGCGGTGCGAGGCTCATCGGCGGCGCTCCAGATCCTCCCGCATTACCACCTTTCTCAGAACGGGATATCGTCGTCCATGTCGCTGTTGCGACCGCCGCCAGCAGCGACCGCTCGCCGTGGCGCGGAGCTGGCCGGACTGCTGGAGCCGAAATCGCCGCCATCGTCGGAGCCGAAGCTGCCGCCACCGCCGCCGCTGCGGCCGTCGAGCATGGTCAGGGTCGAGTTAAAGCCCTGCAGCACGACTTCGGTCGAATACTTCTCGACGCCGCTCTGGTCGGTCCATTTGCGGGTCTGCAGCGCGCCCTCGATGTAAACCTTGGCGCCCTTCTTCAGATACTGCTCGACAATCTTGCAAAGCGGTTCGGAGAAGATCACGACGCGATGCCACTCAGTCTTTTCCTTGCGCTCGCCGGTGCCCTTGTCGCGCCAGGTTTCCGACGTCGCGATGCTCAGATTTGCAATCGGCCGCCCGTCCTGTGTCCGCCGGATTTCAGGATCCTTGCCGAGGTTGCCGACCAGAATCACCTTGTTCACGCTTCCCGCCATCGCCGCTCTCCACTCGATATTGCCGGCAAAAATCACTGGTCCGGCCGCTTCCGCGCGGCCGCCTTCAATTCTTGACCTGTCGCTGGTCCACCTTCCGCGTCCGTTTCCGGACATCCGGCGCGACCCTATACGCTCGCAAGCCCCGCCGACTTAGCGATCCCTCGGCAAGTCCGCGGTTATCCACATATAGCATCGCCCCAGCCTGCGTTCCAGGTTTGTTCCGAAAATCCAGGCCCGCAGGGGCCGATCTCACTATTCAACTAGATGGCGACCCAGGTTTGCCGCAATTGAGTCCATAAAACGCCAAAATGGAACCGAAAGTTCCATCGAAAAACCGTAAATAACCCAGACATATCATCGGCTTCTCAACACATATTCGTTCGCGACTGTTGCAACTCGGCCACGCAATTTCCGAGCGAGTCACGCTATAAAATTGCCCAACGGCGCGGGTGCTCGCGTCATTTCGAAAACGCTTCGGGACCAACGGAAGCGGTCAAGACCCTGGAGATAGACCCATGAAAAAGGTTCTGTTGAGTACGGTTGCCCTCATCGCATTCGCCGCGCCCGCGGCGGCCGCCGACCTCGCGGCGCGTCCTTACGTTAAAGCCCCGCCGGCCCCGATCGCCGTCGCGTACGACTGGAGCGGCTTCTATATCGGCGCCAACGGCGGCTGGGGATCGAGCCGCAACTGCTGGGATCTCACGGCCGACACCATAGGTCCTTTCGTTCCGCCCGTGGCCCAAGGCTGCCACGATGCAACCGGCGGCACCGCCGGCGGTCAGATCGGTTATCGCTGGCAGGCCAGCAGCTGGGTATTCGGCCTCGAAGCCCAGGGCAACTGGGCCGACTTCAAGGGCAGCAATTTGAGCCTGATCGATCCGGCATTCCGCAACCAGTCGCGCATCGATGCGTTCGGCCTGTTCACCGGTCAGGTCGGTTGGGCCGCCAACAACGTTCTGTTCTATGTCAAGGGTGGTGCGGCCGTTACGGCTGATCGTTTCCGCGTCTTCGAAGTTCCCACGGGCCTCGTGGTTGCCACAACCGACGACGACACCCGCTGGGGTGGCGTGATTGGTGCGGGCCTCGAATTCGGCTTTGCCCCGAACTGGTCGGCCGGCGTCGAATACAACCACCTTTTCATGCAGGACCGCACCCACAACTTCGTCGACCCGACCGGCGCCTTCCTCCTCACCGATCGCATCCGCCAGGACGTCGATCTCGTCACCGTCCGCGTTAACTACCGCTGGGGCGGCCCTGTGATCGCGAAGTACTGATCTTCGCTTTTTGCAAACGAACTACTGAAAAGGCCGGCCTCGCGCCGGCCTTTTTGTTTGGTTGTACCGCGAGATTACCGCCACCCGCCTCGGTTGTATCGCGCATACATTCGCCGCGGATGTGGTTTTTCGGCGACAGCATTTTGCGCTGATTCCGCGTATATATAATTGCAACCTCAAATTGACGGTTGAGGAAAGTTGCGTTGAAGAGCCGCGAAAGGAAACCGAACGTGAAAAAAATTCTCCTGACGACGACCGCGCTGATCGCACTTGGGATCACCCCTGCGGCCGCTGCAGATCTTGCAGCGCGGCCCTACACCAAGGCGCCACCGATTGCTGCTGTGTATGACTGGAGCGGATTCTACATCGGCGCCAACGGAGGTTGGGGTACGAGCCACAACTGCTGGACCAACACCGCGGTCCTCGGCGTTCCGGTGGCGCCGACTGCCGAAGGTTGCCATGACGCAGATGGCGGCACGGTCGGCGGCCAGATCGGCTATCGCTGGCAGGCCGGCAGCTGGGTGTTCGGCGTCGAAGCGCAGGGCAACTGGGCCGATTTCAACGGTTCAAACTTCATCCTTGCGTCGATCGCCAGCAATCGTACCAAGATCGACGCATTTGGCCTGTTCACCGGCCAGGTCGGTTACGCCGCCAATAACGTCCTGTTCTACGTCAAGGGTGGTGCTGCAGTGACCGACAACCGCCACGAAGGCGTGGTGCTCGGCATCGTGATCGATCGCGCCGAGCAGACCCGCTGGGGTGCCACCGTCGGCGCCGGCGTGGAATATGCCTTCGCTCCGAACTGGTCGTTCGGCGTCGAGTATAACCACCTGTTCATGGGCACCGAGAACTACAACTTCCGCGGCGTCGGCGTGTTTGCTGGCGTCAACACCCGCAACGACGACATCAAGCAGGACGCTGACATCGTCACCGCCCGCATCAACTACCGCTTCGGCGGCCCGGCCGTTGCGCGGTACTGATCTCCGCGTCACCTGAGTTCCCAAGATTGAGAAAAGGCCGGCCTTGCGCCGGCCTTTTTTGCGCGGGACTGCTGACTTCTGCTGCCAAAAAAGCGCCTGCCTGACGCGTTTTCTTCACGCGAACCGGACCCACTTCGTTGGAAAACGCGACGGCGCAAACAAACCGTTGATGATTCGCGCGCGGCACTGGAAATTCGCTATCGTTCTTCCTATGTTCCGACTTTCAATCATCGGCGCCTGAGCCCGGCTTCTCGCTGGCAATGCGCGCCCAACGTGGCGCGTCTCCTCGCGCGTCTGGAAATACCGATATGGATGAAGTGCTCAGGGCCAAGCGCCAACCTAACGCCGGCTCCGGATCGCGTGCGATAACCATCCGCGGCGCGCGTGAGCACAATCTCAAGAACATCGATGTCGAGATACCCCGCGACAAGCTCGCCGTGTTCACCGGCCTGTCCGGCTCCGGCAAATCCTCGCTCGCCTTCGACACCATCTATGCCGAAGGCCAGCGCCGCTACGTCGAATCGCTGTCGGCCTATGCGCGCCAGTTCCTGGAGATGATGCAGAAGCCTGATGTCGACCAGATCGACGGCCTGTCGCCCGCGATCTCGATCGAGCAGAAGACCACGTCGAAGAATCCGCGATCCACCGTCGGCACCGTCACCGAGATATACGACTACATGCGCCTGCTATGGGCGCGCGTCGGCGTGCCCTATTCGCCCGCGACGGGATTGCCGATCGAAAGCCAGATCGTCTCGCAGATGGTCGACCGCGTGCTGGCGCTGCCCGAAGGCACCCGCCTCTATCTGCTGGCGCCGGTCGTGCGCGGCCGCAAGGGCGAGTACAAGAAGGAGCTCGCCGAATGGCTCAAGAAGGGCTTTCAGCGCGTCAAGATCGACGGCACCTTCTATGAGCTGTCGGAAGCGCCTGTCCTGGACAAGAAGTTCCCGCACGACATCGACGTAGTGGTCGACCGCATCGTGGTGCGACCCGATATCGGCCAGCGCCTCGCCGAAAGCTTTGAGACCGCGCTGAAGCTCGCCGAGGGCTTGGCCGTGATCGAATACGCCGACGCGCCGGCGGGTGCTGCGGAAGAGAAGAAGTCCGACAAGAAGACCGCAAAAATCCACAACAAGAGCGGACCGGAACGGATTCTGTTCTCGGAAAAATTCGCCTGCCCGGTTTCCGGCTTTACCATTCCGGAGATCGAACCCAGGCTGTTCTCGTTCAACAATCCCTATGGCGCGTGTCCGGCCTGCGGCGGCCTCGGCGTCGAGCAGCATATCGACGAGGACCTCGTCATCCCCGACAAGGAGACGACCTTGCGCAAGGGCGCAATCGCGCCCTGGGCGAAATCGTCCTCGCCCTATTACATCCAGACGCTCACCGCGCTCGGAAAATTCTACAAGTTCACGCTCGACACCAAGTGGAAGGACCTGCCGAAGAAAACGCAGGCAGCATTGCTGCACGGCTCCGGCGACGACGAGATCAAGTTCTCCTATGAGGACGGGGTGCGCTCCTACGACACCAAAAAACCGTTCGAGGGCGTCATCACCAATCTCGAGCGCCGCTACCGCGAGACCGAGAGCGAATGGGCGCGCGAGGAGCTGGCAAAGTATTTCTCCGACATTCCCTGCGCCGGCTGCAACGGCCATCGCCTCAAGCCCGAGGCGTTGTGCGTCAAGATCGGCGGCAAGCATATCGGCGAAATCTCGGAAATGTCGGTGTTGCGCGCCGGCGAATGGTTCGAGACCGTGCCGAAGGCGCTCAACGCGCAGCAGAACGAGATCGCCACCCGCGTGCTGAAGGAAATCCGCGAGCGGCTGTCGTTCCTGCTCGACGTCGGCCTGAATTACCTCACACTTGCGCGCGCCTCCGGCACATTGAGCGGCGGCGAAAGCCAGCGTATCCGCCTCGCCTCGCAGATCGGCTCGGGACTGACCGGCGTGCTCTACGTGCTGGACGAGCCGTCAATTGGCCTGCACCAGCGCGACAACGCGCGGTTGCTGGAGACGCTGAAGCGGCTGCGCGACCTCGGCAATACCGTGATCGTGGTCGAGCATGACGAGGACGCGATCCGCCTCGCCGATTACGTGCTCGACATCGGCCCCGGTGCCGGCATGCATGGCGGCCACATCGTGGCGCAGGGCACGCCCGCCGAGATCATGAAGAACCCGAAATCGCTGACCGGCAAATACCTCACCGGCGAGATGTCGGTGGCGATCCCCGAGCGCAAGCCGCCGAACCACCGGCGAACCATCAAGGTCATCAACGCCCGCGGCAATAATCTGAAGAACGTCTCGGCGGAAATTCCGCTCGGCCTGTTCACCTGCGTCACCGGCGTCTCCGGCGGTGGCAAGTCGACGCTGTTGATCGACACGCTCTACAAGGCGATCGCCCGCAAGCTGAACAACGCCAGCGAAGGCGCCGCGCCCCACGACCGCATCGAGGGGCTGGAGCATATCGACAAGATCATCGACATCGACCAGTCGCCGATCGGCCGCACCCCGCGTTCGAACCCCGCGACCTATACCGGCGCCTTCACCCCGATCCGCGAATGGTTCGCCGGCCTGCCCGAGGCGAAAGCACGCGGCTACGAGCCCGGCCGCTTCTCCTTCAACGTCAAGGGCGGCCGCTGCGAGGCCTGCCAGGGCGACGGCGTCATCAAGATCGAGATGCACTTCCTGCCCGACGTCTACGTCACCTGCGACACCTGCAAGGGCAAGCGCTACAACCGCGAGACGCTGGAAGTCCTGTTCAAGGGCAAGAGCATCGCCGACGTGCTCGACATGACGGTGGAAGAAGCCGCCGAATTCTTCAAGGCCGTCCCCCGCGTCCGCGAAACCTTCAAGACGCTGCATCGCGTCGGCCTGGACTATATCCATGTCGGCCAGCAGGCCACGACGCTCTCCGGCGGCGAAGCCCAGCGCGTCAAGCTGGCGAAGGAGCTGTCAAAGCGCGCGACGGGACGCACGCTCTACATCCTCGACGAGCCGACCACCGGGCTGCACTTCCACGACGTCGCAAAACTCCTTGAAGTGCTGCATGAGTTGGTCTCGCAGGGCAACACGGTCGTCGTGATCGAGCACAATTTGGAGGTCATCAAGACCGCCGACTGGGTGATCGACCTCGGCCCCGAAGGCGGCGACGGCGGCGGCGAAATCGTCGCCTGGGGTCCGCCGGAAGATATCGTAAAAGCGCCGCGAAGCTACACGGGGAAGTTTTTGGCGCCGGTGCTGAAGAAGGCAGCGGGGAAGCCGAGGAAGAGCAGCAGTGCAAGCGAGGCGGCGGAGTGATTGACGAGGAAAGTGGGTTTATTGACGGTCAACTCTCTCAGGCGCCCAGTCAAGGTCGCATCTTGCATCAGCCTTGATAGATCGCATTGCGCGCTATTTATCTTACCCACGCTAATTCTTAGCGCCCTGCGCATTACGTTCGATCTCATGCACATATTTGCGGGCCAGTTGTCTGCTCTTCTGGCTCGCCCACCTGAGAGTCCCTCAACTCGATAAACAAGTCCTTGAGCGAGATCTTCTCCGCCATCGTCAAAAATGGAACCCAGGTCATCGCGCAATTCGTCCACTGTTCAGAACCGCCCATCAGTGCTGATCCGATGAGCTTCGAGAAGGGGAACGGTGTTGCAGGATTTGCGCTGTAAAGCCCGCGATCAAGGGCTGCCTTCACGTCATCGAACGGACGCTCCAACAGTAGCCAAGCCCGAAAGAAGTCTCTCGCCGCCTCGAGAGGGAACGCGTCATCATTTGCCCTCATGACCCAAGCGCCGGCTTCTGAGACATCGAGGTTGATCCCACGAACTATCGCCATTCCGTTCGGGATAGATTGATTCATTTACAATTCCCTCACATGCTCGCAATGTGGAGAGCGACAGCGTATTCTTCGCGCGGGAGCAAGAACGGCCAGGTCCACTGATGACGCGTCGCTGATGCTGCCTAAGCCGCGTCCGCGGGCCTCACTCGCTTTGCGATCTCCGCACCCTTCTCCCGCTCTACAACGCCAATATCATATTGACCCTGCAAGTCGAGCCAGAACTGAGCGCCATTGCCGAAGTAGCGACCAAGGCGCACCGCGGTATCAGCCGTAATTGAACGACGACCATTGAGAATATCGGTGACACGGCCTGAGGGGACGCCGATATCGAGCGACAAACGGTTCGCACTGAGCTTGCGGGCAGCCAGTTCTCTTTTCAGTAACCGGCCGGGGTGTACGACAGGGGCCATCACGGTCAACCTTTGTGGTAGTCCACGATCTCAACCTCGTGGGCATCGCTTTTGTGAAACTCGAAACAAATTCTCCAACGCTCGTTGATCGTCATCGCCCATTGCTTCTTGCGATCACCCTTGAGCTTGTGAAGGCCCACGCTCTTCAAGGGACTTAGGTCGCCGAGTGACTTCGCAACATTCAATGCCAACAACAAATCGATCGCAGCTTCGAAATCCAGCCCGCGGAATTGATTTGGCTGTTCGCCGTCCCAAACCTTGCGGGTCGCGGAATTCCGCCATGACCGGATCATGGCATAAATATACTACGTGAAGCGGTGAACAGCAAGCACACTGGACGAAATGGCGCAGCTTAAGCCTGTGCTTCTCGCTTCCCGCGAGTTACGCCTTCGGCTAACTCCGCCGCCTACACCGTCCAATAATGCGGTATCGGCAAGATCGCGTGCGGCCACCTCTGAGCGCGCTCAACTCCTGCGGGCACAATTCAACTTATGCGGTACATGGGTGTGGCGCTACTGTCTCAGCTTTGACCAAAACGGTATCCCACTGTGGCATGAGGCTTGAAAGCCGGGCCGCGAGATGTTTTTTCCAAGTCCTCAACTACAGGGGATAAGTAATGAAGAAACTACTTCTTGCAGGCGCGGCTTTCCTTTCGCTGATGACCGCGGCCTCGGCCGCTGATCTCGCGGCGCGGCCCTACACCAAGGCGCCGCCGCTGTCTCCGGCGTACAACTGGTCCGGCTTCTATATCGGCGCGATGGGCGGCTATGCCTTTGACAGCGACAACGGCGGCGGTTTCGGAGGTGGCACGATCGGCTACAACTGGCAGTTCCCGGGCAGCCAGTTCGTGTTCGGTATCGAGGTCGATGCCGCCGGTGCCAGCATCAAGGAAAGCCAGGCGGCTATCGTCAACGGCGCGGTAGGCACGGTGGAAGACAAGATGGACGCACTGGGAAGCGTTACCGGCCGTGTGGGCGTCGCGGTGGATGCGGCACTGTTCTACGCCAAGGGCGGTTATGCCTGGGCTAACAACAAGCTGTCGGCTTCCGCTCCCGCGCTCGGCTTTGCCGTTTCGGACAGCCATGTCCATTCCGGATACACCATCGGCGGCGGCCTCGAATACATGTTCGCGCCGAACTGGTCCGCCAAGGCCGAGTACATGTTCATCCACCTCGACAACAAGACCTATACCCTGGGTGGTCTCGCCTTCGATTCCGGTACCGCCGAATTCAGCTCTGTCAAGGTCGGCATCAACTATCATTTCAAATGAGCTGCCACCGTGGTTGTCCCGAGCCGGTCGGCGACGGACACACACTCCAGCAAACTGGGCCCCGGTTTTCCGGGGCTTTTTGTTTGCATGTCCATGCCACGATCACGGCCTGTATCAGCCGGAAGGCTACGCTTTCAGCTAACCCCGCCGTCGCCCTACACCGTCCAATAATGCGGGTGCGGATACGATCGCGAGCGGTCGCCCCAGTCGAAGTCACCTTCATCGAACTCGGACGGGCCGGCGCGCAAATCCTCCAGCGTCAACTCGACCACGAAGGCCTGACGCGCGGGATCGAACCTGAGGGCGTCCCACCGCACCGGGTAATGGTGGTGGCTGGCGAGCATCCCGCCGGTTTTTATCACGGCATACGCGACAGTTCCGCTGGCCTTGTCCAGCATCAGTCGCTCGATCGTACCGAGTTTTGCGTCGTCTTGCCCGTAAACGTTCGCGTGCTCGACGCGATCACTGGGCACCAGGGTATGAGGCATGGCGTCCTCCCTGAATTTCGATTGTTACGCCGACAGTATAGTCCCGTAGCCCGGATGAGCGTAGCGATATCCGGGGCCCCGGACACAACGCGCATATCGCGCTGCTCACGCGGGCTACGGCTGCTGCATGCTTCCCCTCACTCCACGATCGCCGCGTCCAGGAACCCCTTCGGGTCCTCGCAAAACTCCCGCATGACCTTGTAGTGATCGGTGTCCTTCACCGTCACCGGCTCCAGCCCGTATTTCGTGAGCCGCAGCAGCGTCGCGTTCGGGTAAGCCATCAGCATCGGCGAGTGAGTGGCCATGATGATCTGGCAATGACCGATATCTTCCATTCGCCGCATCAGCTTCAGGAATGCGATCTGTCGCGCGGGCGACAGCGCGGATTCCGGTTCGTCGAAGATGAAGACACCCTGCCGCTGACAACGTTCTTCGAAGAAGCGTAGAAAACCCTCGCCATGCGAATGCGAGAGGAAGTCCGCATAGAGGCTGCCGGCGGCGTCCAGATATCTCGCGACCGAGAAGAAGCTCTCGGCCCGAAAGAACCAGCCACCGCCGGTGATCTTCGGCAGCCAGCTTGCGCGAAGCGCCGTCGAAAGTTGTCCGCCCATTTTTTCACGCGCGCCCGAATGGTCGACGGTCATATAACCCTTGGCGCCCCCGGCTTCGTTGAATCCAGCGAGCACGGCAATGCCTTCAAGCAGCGTCGATTTTCCGGTGCCATTCTCGCCGACGAGGATGGTAATCGCCCTGTCGAAACCGAGCTCAAAATCGTCCTTCAGCAACGGTAGGCAGAACGGATAGGCCTCGCGGTTCGCGATGCGGGATGGGTCGAGCCAGATGCGCTTCAGATACGGCGCCGGCAGGTTGATCGGCTTGTTTCGTCGTGAGGCCATGTGCGGGGTCCGATGGAACAACACTGCATTCTCTGCATATATCTCGATCGTCACGCAACCCCCGATAGCAAGCTGGCCCGCACAGAACAACAATGCCAAGCGCCACCTACACCCTCTTCCGCAACGCCATCCTCGGCGAGCAGCAGGTCGTCTGCATCTATGACGGCCGCGTACGCGAACTGTGCCCGCACATCATCGGCACCAACAGACGCGGCGAAGAGGTCGTGCTGGCCTGGCAGTTCGGCGGCGAGAGCTCAGGCCCGCTGCCGCAATGGCGCTGCCTAAAGCTGGCGAACGTCAGCAATGCCCGCGCGCGCGAGGGCCGTTGGCGCGAAGGCGGCTCGCATCAGACGACGCAGACCTGCGTCAGCGAGATCGATCTCGACATCAATGTTCACGTGCGGAAGCTGCGGTAAGCGATCACGTAACGGTCTTCACCTGGCGTCCGGCAGGCTGACGTCCGGGCCGACCGAGGCCTCTTCGACGCTCGGCCATGCCCGAACGATTTCGACAAAATCCTGCGGCGACACGCCCTGCGGCAGGATCACCTGCATGTAGCGCCGCAATTCTTTCTCGGACTGCGTCAGCCGTGACTCATCCGCGGCGGCAAGCGCCGGCACCTTGTAGACGATGCGGGTGTCTTCCGGCAGGTCGCGATGGGGATCGAAGCTCGTGCCGGAGCCTGACTCGAACACACGCTTGCGCAAGTCATATTTGTAATTGCGCTTGAGTTTCAGTTCGACCGGAACGCGGATCGCTGCGCTCTTCGGCGCCGGCACGGCTGGCATAACCTGTCCCTGATTATCGTGTCTCACGACAGGGGTGCACTCCACTGACACTGCCCCGGATGCCGCTCTTCGCTCACCCGGGCTACAGGTTATCCACCGTCATCGCGAGCGCGGCGAAACAATCCATCGTCGACTCGCGCACCGAAAGATGGATCGTTCGCTGCGCTGACAATGACGTGGCAAATACCGCTGCGCATTCGCACACGCGAGCATCATAATCTCACTTGCACGACACAATCGCCACTCTCTCCGCAGATCGAGAACGCATTCACGCCACACGTCGCCGCACCGCCGTCGAAATAGCAACCTGTCCGCGCCAATGCACGGTCGCGCTTCGGTCCAATTTTTGCCGGCATACAAATCGTATGGTTAACCGGCAAGCGAGCGTTCTCACATGCGCGGACATCGCTTGCAGACGGTTCATTGGGGGCGCGTTCGCGCCCGCTTTCACAACGATACGTCACCATGCCGGTGCGATCGGTTCGCTATCGAACCCGCAGGGGGGGGGTTATACGAGTGTTCAACTTTAGGGGACAAGAAATGAAACAACTACTTTTAGCTGGTGTGGCCCTTTCGGTCGCGACCGCGGCCTCGGCCGCCGATATGCAGGCGCGGCCTTACACCAAGGCTCCTCCTCCAGCACTCGTGTCTCCTGCGTATAACTGGTCCGGCTTCTACGTCGGCGCGATGGGCGGCTATGGCTGGGGTACCGATGCGGGCAGCGGTGGCTTCGGCGGTGGCACGGTCGGCTACAACTGGCAGTTCCCCGGCAGCCAGTTCGTGTTAGGCATCGAAGTCGACGCTGCCGCCGCCAGCATCAAGGACAGCTTCACCGAGGACGTGGACGTTGGTGTTGGTGCCCTGACCCCGCTCAGGCAGGACTCCAAGATCAATTCATTCGGAAGCGTGACCGGCCGTGCCGGCTTCGCGATGGATGCGGTGCTGCTCTACGCCAAGGGCGGTTTTGCGTGGGGCAACAACAAGACCACCTTTACGCTACCAGAGTTCGGCGTATCGAACTCGGATAGCCACACTCATACCGGCTATGCGATCGGCGGCGGTCTCGAATATTTGTTCACGCCGAACTGGTCGGCCAAGGCCGAGTACATGTTCACCAGCCTCGGCAGCGAGAACTATAATCTGTTAGGCGAGCAGCTGGCTTCCGGCAATATCGACTTCCACACCATCAAGGTCGGGGTGAACTATCACTTCCGGTGAGGTCGAGAACTGTAGGGTGGGCAAAGCGTAGCGTGCCCACCATTCAGTCCGCGAAGAAGATGATGGGCACGACGCAAACGCGCCTTTGCCCATCATGGCGAGCTCAGTTTCGTAGCCCGGATGAGCGCAGCGATATCCGGGGGACTCTCTCACACCACCCCGAATGTCGCTGCGCTCATCCGGGCTCCAGTCGTCATCTATTTCCCCTCACACCACCTCGAGCACCAGCTCCATCGTCATCAGCACCGGATTGTCGCCGCGCATCAGCCGACCCTCGGCGATGCCGCCGAGATAATCGACCAGGGCGACATCGAGCTCCGCCTGCAGCGTGCCGTCGGCGCGGGGCGCGACGCTGCCTGCCTTGATCGCAAGCTCGGTCGCAAATGGCACGACGGTGCGGCCATCGCTAAAATGCGCGCCGATGGTGGAGCCAACGCCGCCGTGAATCCGCGCACGCAAAATTCCGTGCTGCCGGCAGAACGTCTCCAGCGCTGCCGCGAAATCCTGATTCGGCCGCAGCCGCAGCGCAAAAGCGCGGCTGTCCGCCTTCACATCCGTGCCGACGCGCGCGACAGGCCCGAATAATTTGAAATTGGTCTCGGGATCTGGCTCGGCCGTGAAAACAGCGCCGTCGATGCCGAACGCTTCCACCGCGAACAATTCGGCGACGATGCTCTCCTCGGGCAGAATGTGGCCACCATGAAGGCTTCCGTCGGCCTCGGTCCACAGCCCGTGGCAATGGAAAAACGGCGCACCGTCACGCTCGCCAAGCGTCATCGCGCCAAGTTTCAGCCGCGTAATGCCGGAAGGGCGAAAGGTGTCGCTGTAGAACGCCGCGTTGGCGCCGGTCTTCGACAGTGCCGGCATCACATAGGCAAACGGCCCGAGCGCCCCTCCCCGCATGCCCAGCACGCCGCCGGAAAATCCGGCTTCGGCAAAACCACGACGCGCGGCCTCCAGCAGCGGCAGGCCGGCGCCCAGCGTGAATGAAAACGCCCGGCCCCGCGCCTCGACCCATTGAATGCGTTCAGCAGCCGCAGCGCCGGGCTGGTCAATACTGCGCATCGCTCAGGTGCCCGTCGACTTCGCAACGAGTTCGAGCAGACCCCGCGCCTCGAGTTCATCGCGCACCAGCCGCTTCGGAATCTTGCCGTAGCCGGATTTGGGCAGCGCCTCCCAGAAGAAGAAACGCTTCGGCATCTTGTAGCGCGGCACCTTCGGCGCCAGGAACGCCGCCAGCTCCGCTTCGCTCACGGCGGCAGCACCTTCGCGCGCGACGCAGACAGCAACGCCGACCTCGCCCCAGAACGGGTCGGGCACACCGAGCACGGCGACCTCGCCGATCGCAGGATGCGTGAGGATCTTCTCCTCGACCTCGCGCGGATAGATGTTGGAGCCGCCGGAGATGTACATGTCCGAGGCGCGGCCGGTGATGTAGACGAATCCCTCCTCATCCATGTGGCCGAGATCGCCGGTACGAAACCAGCCGTCGCGAAACGCCTTCGCGTTGGCCTCGGGGTTGTCGTAATAGCCGGCGAACACGGCGGGACCGATCACGCAGATTTCGCCGGTCTCGAACGGTTTAAGCTCACGCCCGTCATCGCCCTGGATCGAGACCTGCATGCCCGTACGCTCGAAGCCGCAGGTACCGATGCGGGCCTGCGGGCCGTCCTCGGGGTCGTGCAGATTGGCTGGCATCACCGTGATGTTGCCGGTGACCTCGCCAAGCCCGAAATATTGCACCAGCACCGGGCCCAGTCTTCTCAGCGCCGCCTTCTGGTCCTCGCGATACATCGGCGCGCCGGCATAGATCACGAAGCGCAGCGAAGAGTGATCGTACTTGTCCACAGCGGGATGCTCGACCATCATCTTCAGGATGGTCGGCACGGTAAACATGTTGCTGACGCGGTGCGTCTGGATCAGGCGGAACGCCTCGGCGATATCGAACTTCTCGGTCGGCAGCAGGATGGTCGGCACGCCGCGCGCGACCTGCATGAGCTGGTGCACGCCGGCGCCGTGCGACAGCGGCGCGACCACCAGCGAGGCGTCGGTCTCCATCGTGCCGGGCGTCAGGTCAGCGAGATGGTTGGTCACCACAAAGGCCATCTGGCCGTGGGTGAGCACCGCCGCCTTGGAGCGTCCGGTGGTGCCGGAAGTGAAGAAAAACCAGCAGGGATCGTCGTAATCGACCGCTGCGTTATCGACCTTGGCGCCCGCATGTTCGGCGATCACGCCGCCCACGGATTTTTCGCCAAACGTCCCCTCGCCGATCCGCCAGATGAATTCCAGCGCTGGATTTGCGGCCGCCTTGGCGTGATCCGGAAATTCGCCATGGCACAGAAAAGCCTTCGCGCCGGAGGCGGTGGCGAGATAGGCGACCTCGTCCGGCATCAGGCGGAAATTGGTCGGCACCCAGACCGCGCCGAGCCGGAAGGCTGCGAACATCGACCAGAACATCTCGTCGCAATTTTTGGAATGCACCAGGACGCGGTCGCCCTTGACGATGCCGCGCGCAGCGAGACCCGCCGCCAGCGCGGAGACGTGGCCGTCGATCTCGCGCCAGGTCCAGGATCTGTCGTCCCAGATGAAGCCCGGGCGGTCGCCATGGCGGCGGGCGTTCTGGGTCAGCATATGCGCGAGATTCATCACCCGGCGCGACATCCGCGCCAGGCCGCCGCGCGGTGTGGAAATGGTCACGGTTTCAGTCACAGAGAATCAACCTACGCTTCGAAAAAACAGACATGGAACACCTCGTTGCAACGATAGCAGAAAGCCTCGTGGCAGAAAGCCTTGTGCCAGCTCAAATCCGTGGGCCAGCGTCACCGCACGCCGGTGCCCTTGCAGCGCTGGCACTTGACCACCCTGTCGCCCTTCTTCAGCAGGCCCTTGCCCTCGCAGTTCTTGCATTTCTGCTTCTTCTTGATGTTGGGGCCTTTTTCATTGGCCATGGTAATCTCCCGGCAAGCGTTGCACGCATCACCATAACCAGCCCCGCACTCCCGTCCATAAGCCCGCACCAACGATTTAAGGGATCACCATGGTTACCCGTCGAAAGCTGATATTGTCCGGCGCAGCCGGCCTGCTGGCGGCCACCTTGCCGCGGGCGACGCTGGCGGCGTCGGACGATCCCGTGGGCGTCGTGACCGCCATTTACACCCGTGCCGCCAAGGGCAAGGGCGATGGTGGCAGCGGGTTTGTGATCGAGAACAAGGCGGCGAAGGCAAAATACCTGTCGAAATCGCTGATCGCGCTCTGGGCCAAGGCAGACGCCCGCACGCGCAAGGGCGACAGCGGGCCGTTGGATTTCGATCCCGTCACCAGTTCGCAGGATCCCGACGTGAAGCCGTTCAAGGTGGCTGCCGAGAAGCAGGAAGCCGACAAGGCGACCGTCGCCATCACGCTCGAAACTCATCAGCGCGAGGCCCGCGCCAACGCGGCCGACAAGACCATCCGCTACGACTTTGTCCGGGAAGCCGGCGAATGGAAGATCGACGACATCAACGGAGCCGTCGATGGCAGCCCGCGGTCGGTTCGCGCCCTGCTCGCCGCTTCACTCAAGTAAGGAATCGAGCCCGCCAGTCACGGATGTGCCGGCGAGCCCCTTCCCGGGATTACTGCGGATGGTTGGCCAGTTCCTGGTCGCTCAAACGCCAATCCTGCCAAAGCTGGAGCGCACCCAGCAGGACCACGATTGCGCCGAGGGCGACATGCCAGGCCCGAAGCAGGTCATCACCGGAGTAGCCGAGGACGAAGGGCGAGGCCATCAGCCAGAGGCCGAGCGCGATCTCGGCTATCTCCTCCCAGCGCTGCAGTGCGACATATTCGAGCTGGGCCAGACCGAACACCAGCATGCCGATCACGAACGTGTTGAGGATCATGGTGCTGCGTTCGGCGTCCATCACGTCGTGGCTAGAGAACGGAAACCACGGCGATACCACGATCAGCACGCCAAGCAGCATGCCGAACCAGTCTTCCCACGTGCGATGTTTGTTGAAGAAACCAAAGCCCGACATTGTAAACCTCCCCTTGAAAGAGGCATACGTCGGCGGCCGCAATCACAGCATTTTCGATATTGAGCAGACGCGGCCGCTTCGGCGGCGTATGTCATCGTAAAGACGTAGGAACCGCACAAGCCGTTGCAAGGCCCGCCTGCAAAGTTCTTGCGCGCGCGAACCGTCAGCACCGCCCTGTGTTGCGTTGCGCCGAGACGCTGCAGGCTCTCGCTCAGGCCCGGACTGATCTCCAGCACCTTGCGGAAATCCGCAATTGCGCCCGCGCGTCGCCGGTTTGCATCGGCGGGTTCATATCCCTTAATGAAACAGTAAATCATCCGGGAATCGCCGCATGGCCGCCGTCCGCGACAACAAGGCTCAAAACCGCTTCGAACTCGACCTCGACGGCGATGTGGCGTTTGCGAATTATCGCATCACGCCCTCGGCCGTTATCATCACCCATACCGAAACGCCCCGCGCGCTGCGCGGCCGCGGCATCGCTTCCGAACTGGTCAGGGGCGCGCTCGAACTGATCCGCGCCGACGGCCGCAAGGTGATCGCCGGCTGCGGGTTCGTCGTGGACTATCTGCGCAAGAACCCGGAATTTGCCGATTTGACGGGATAACGCGGCACACTGTCATTCCGAGGCGCGCGTTAGCGCGAACCCGGAATCTCGAGATTCCGGGTTCGACGCTTTGCGTCGCCCCGGAATGACAGTGTGGCCGAATGACAAGCGTCACGTAATCCGGATCGACATATCCGGCAGACCATCGAGCTTGCACAGCAGCACGTCGCCCTTCACGACCGGGCCGACATTTTCCGGCGTGCCCGAATAGATGATGTCGCCCGGCTTGAGTTCAAAGGCTTCCGACAGCTTGGCGATCTGCTCCGCCACGCTCCAGATCATGTTGCGCAGGTCTGAGTTCTGCTTGACCGTGCCGTTCACCGCCAGCGAAATCGCGCCCTTGGTGAAATGTCCGGTCTTGGCCACGGGGTGTATCGGCCCGAGCACGGCCGAGCGGTCAAAGCTCTTGCCGATTTCCCATGGCTTCTTCTCGTCGCCCATCGCCCGCTGCAGATCGCGCCGCGTCATGTCGAGGCCGAGCGCGTAACCGTAGACGTGGTCAAGCGCCTGCTCCGCCGGAATATTGCTGCCGCCCGATTTCAGCGCCGCCACCAGTTCGACCTCGTAATGATAGTTCTTGGTGAGCGAGGGATAGGGATGATCGCCGACACTACCGACGGCGACATTCTGGATCGCATCGGTTGGCTTCTGAAAGAAGAACGGCGGCTCGCGATTGGGGTCCGACCCCATTTCACGCGCATGCGCCGCATAGTTCCGCCCGATGCAATAGATCCGTCGCACCGGAAACACATCGGTCTCACCCACGATCGGGATGGTCGTCGTGCCAACCGGGAAAATCGATTTCGGACCGGCCTGCGCTGCGGCCGTTCCGCCCTGCACGGCCGTGCCGGCCAGCGCCAGCGCGCCGGTTGCCAGGATGGTCCTGCGATCGACATTGCTCATTGGCGTCCTCCTTGTTTTGCTGGTCTTTTTGTCCGCCCGTATCTACAGCGTTTTAGCCGCAAAGTGGATAGCTTTGCGCGTTGCTGCATTGCAATCGCAGCAAAAAAGAAAGGCCCGCGTCGCCGCGGGCCTTCGCAGTCTATGAAGCTGACGAAGCGTCAGTGCTTGATCTCAGGCGGCAGCTTGCCGCCATTGGCGGCCAGCTTGCTCATGACTTGCTTGTGCAGCCAGATGTTCATGCTGGCGGAATCGTTGCTGTCGCCGGTATAGCCGAGTTCCTTTGCGAGCTCCTTGCGTGCCGCGAAGCTGGAATCGATGTCGAGCGCCTTCATCAAGTCGACGATCGAGGTGCGCCACTCCAGCTTCTCCCCCTTGGCCTTTACCGCCTGGTCGAGGATGGGTGCGACGTCGACGGTTACGGCTGCCGGTGCAGCGGCCCCGCCGGACGATCCGGTGCCCGCGGCCGCCCCACCGCCGGCCGGCGCAGCGTCCGCCTTGGTGCCGAAAATTGCGCCCATGATTTTTCCGAAAATGCTCATCGATAGCTCCCAATGACTTGAGGGGGTGAGTCTCTGGCGGCACTGTCTGACCGGCAGCGCCACGCCGGGATCGCCGCCAAGTTTAGCCAGACGGGCGAGGCTTGCCAATGAAACATTCACTGAAGCGTGAGTGCGTTTGTCGCTGTTTGGGAGTACGCTTGTGATTCAGTTCGCGACATGGCCAGTTCCATCCGTCTTCGCGTCTGGCCTGATCGTGATCATTCTATGAAACGGCGCGTTTGCGTCCTTCGGTTGGCGCAACGCGACCGCAAGGGAGACAGCGACCATGGCGACGTATCACGGCAATGTCACATCAATGGCGCCGAGCGGACCAGAGACCGCCGCCGCGCCCGTTATCCGAACCATCGGCCTACCGGAACTCCATCGGGCCCTGCAGCGCGGCTGGGAAGACTTCAAAGCCGTGCCAAGCCACGCCATCATCCTGTGCATCATCTATCCCGTGCTCGGGTTGATGCTGGCGCGCGCCGTACATGGCTATTCGGTGCTGCCGCTGCTGTTCCCGCTCGCCGCCGGCTTCGCCCTGCTCGGCCCGTTCGCTGCGCTCGGCCTCTACGAAATGAGCCGCCGCCGCGAACGCGGCGAACAGGCAACAGCGTGGGACGCGCTTGAGGTGGTACGCTCGCCGTCGTTCGGCGCGATGCTCGGGCTCGGCGCGTTGTTGCTCGCGCTTTTCGTGACCTGGGTGGCTACCGCGCAGGCGATCTACATCGCCGCGTTCGGCTATGCCGGCGCGACCGGCTTTTCCGATTTTGCCGAACGCGTGCTGACGACGTCGCAAGGCTGGTGGCTGATCGTGGTCGGCTGCGGCGTCGGCTTCCTGTTCGCCCTGATCGCGCTATGCATCAGCGTGGTGTCGTTCCCGTTGATGCTCGACCGTCATGCCGGCGCCGGCGATGCGATGGTGACTTCGCTGCGTGCCGTCGCACGCAATCCTGTGCCGATGGCGGTCTGGGGATTGATCGTCGCGGCGCTGCTGGTGGCGGGATCGCTGCCGGCCTTCCTCGGCCTTGCCGTCGTCATCCCTCTGCTCGGGCACGCCACGTGGCACCTCTATCGGGAGGTGATCGAGCCGGAACTCAATCCCCAGCCGCTTCCGCCCCGCGCGCACCGCGAGCGCAAGCCTGCCGCCGATTTCCCGGCCAATCTGTTCCCCTGGCGGCGCAAGGACGACCCATAGCCTGCACGGAACCCGATCGATCACACCGCCGGCCGAACCGACCGGCGGTGTCGTCTTTCATTGCTTACTAACGATGAATTGAGCATCTTCAACGGAAAGGCATCGTTGGCGACGGCATCAGCCTTGTTTTGGCCGATCTTGCTTCGAACATTCGACGTGACATGGACACGAACCGTCAATGACGCATCGTCGAGGAGCGAACGGCACGATGATCTCCCGCCTTTCTTTGCGCACTCTTAGCCTGGGTGCCCTGTTGCTGATTTCTGCGGCGCCGGCGTTCGCGGCGCCCTGCGGCGCCGGCCCCTTCGAAACCTGGCTGGAAGATTTCAAGAAGGAAGCCGCCGCCAAGGGCATTTCGGCCTCCGCCATACAGGCTGGCCTGACCGGCGTCACGCTCGACAAGAGTGTGCTCGCCCGCGACTCTTCGCAGAAGGTGTTCAGCCAGACGTTTGAGGAATTTTCCGGCCGCATGATACCGCCCCGGCTTACCCGCGGCGCCAATATGCTCAAGCAATACGGTTCAGTGCTCGGGCGCGTTGAACAGGCATATGGCGTGCCCGGCGAAGTCCTGGTGGCGATATGGGGCCTGGAAACCGATTACGGCGTCAACATCGGAAAATTCCCGACGCTGCGCGCGCTGGCAACACTGGCCTATGATTGTCGCCGCACCGACCTGTTCAAGGCCGAGCTGATGGATGCGCTGCGCATCGTCGAGCGCGGCGATATCGCGCCACAGGATTTGCGCGGCGCATGGGCGGGCGAAATCGGCCAGACCCAGTTCATGCCGTCGTCCTACATCAAGTTCGCGGTCGATTTCGACAGCAACGGCCGTCGCGATCTCCTGCGCAGCCCGCCGGACGTGCTGGCCTCGACCGCCAACTTCCTCGCCAACCATGGCTGGCAGCGCGGCAAAGACTGGGAGCCCGGCAGCGCCAATTTCGCGGCGATCAAGGAGTGGAACAAGAGCGAGGTCTACGCCAAGACCATCGCCCATTTCGCGACGCAGCTTTCGCGCGCGCCGTAGCAAGAAGTCAAAGGCTAGAATTCAAAGGGCCGGCCTCAGCGACCGGCCCTTTGCAAGCCAATTTACTTTGCCGTACCCACGTGCATCGCCTTGCTCAGATGCGCCGCACAGACGCCCGCCTTGCCGCTCAGCAGCGCATCCTGCGCAGCCGCGATTTCCTTCTGGGCGGCCATCTTCCCCTCGCCGTCCGCCATGTTCTCGATCATTGTTTCAGTCTTGCTCAGATTGTCGCCGCTGCAGCCCGCTTTGACTCGCGCGGCGTCGGCAGGAGTGACGGCGTACGCCAAGACCGCCACCGCCGTGGCTGCGAGTAATTTGTTGAGCATGGTAACTCCCATTTTGTTTTTGGACAGACGACTCCATTGCCATCTGCGAAGACAATGATCGCTGAAGTGTGAGAACTTCAGAATGAACTTCGCGCGAGGTTGTCAGCGCAGCGCGCAGAGGCCTTATGCGAAATCCTGCTTTTTCATTACGTTCCGGTAAGGAAGGCACGCGCGGCTTTGCGGCTCGTCCTTGGTCGTGCTGCAATACGGTCCACGGCAAGATAGCCGGCACCTCAGACGCGAATTTGTTTCAATGCTGAAGAGACACCAGGACACGCAACTGAGGCGGGTTCCTCGAACCTACAAGGCAAGAGCCAGGCCGCCGGCGCACATAACGCGGCCGCCACCATCAACGTCGCGCGTGCGATCGTTTGGGATGAAATGGTCAGTCATGCGGGGTCGACCGCGCAGTTTTCTGGCCGCCAAGGCAGATGCAGTTTCCGGTACATATGAAATGAATATATATTCATAAATTACCAGAACGACGCATGCAATTCGTGCATAAGAAACTTCCAAAAAGTCCAATCATTTTGCACATTTTATCCACCGCTCCGGGCCACAGAGCTGAATTCAGGGTGCACCATCGCCCACTTCCATAAACGGGCAAAAGTGATCACGCAAATTCAACAAACCCACAAATTTACGGCATTACTTGCGTGTTTGGGTCATGCTGCCGCGCGCGAAGGCAAACCGATCCGGCAGCTATGCGCAAAGGTTAAATGGACCTTACCGTTGCCATGCGTTTCATGATTAGCTGCATCGCAACATCGGAACTTCTGCACTGCGGAATCTGAGCTATATTCATTTCAACGATGAGGCCGACATCAAAGGCTGAATCGTAACTTCAAGGAGACTACAATGCTACTCTCGCTCATCCGCATGATCCAGGCTTTCCGGGATTATCAGCGCAATGTCAGCGAACTGTCCCAGCTCAGCGATCGCGAACTGGCCGATATCGGCCTCGATCGTGCGGACATTCCGCGCGTTGCCGCCGGCAGCTACAACGGCTGATTTTCGGTTCGGCCGCCTGACGAACGGATAACGCCCGCCCTGCTGCGGGCGTTGTCGTGTCTGACCTTGGGCTGACGCGTTTTCTTCACGCGAACCGGTGCGCTTGGCGCAAAAACGCGCTAACGCTGCGCGCATGATTTCCTCCACGCCCCAAACTGACACCGTCCACGTGATTGGCGGCGGCCTTGCCGGCTCCGAAGCGGCCTGGCAACTCGCCAATGCCGGCGTCCGCGTCGTCCTGCACGAGATGCGCCCGTTGCGGATGACCGAGGCCCATCGCACCGAAGGCCTGGCCGAGCTCGTCTGCTCCAACTCGTTCCGCTCCGACGACGCCGCCAACAACGCTGTCGGCCTGCTGCATGCCGAGATGCGCCGGCTGGGCTCGCTGATCATGCGTAGCGCCGACGCCGACCAGGTGCCCGCAGGCGGGGCGCTGGCTGTCGACCGCGACGGGTTTTCGGCAGCCGTCACCAAGGCCCTGCACGACCATCCCCTGATCGAGATTGACCGCGCCGAAATCGCCGGTCTGCCGCCCGCCGAATGGGGCAACGTGATCGTCGCGACCGGCCCCCTTACCTCCGCACCGCTGGCCGAGGCGATTCGCGAACTGACCGACGAGAGCGCGCTCGCTTTCTTCGATGCGATCGCGCCGATCGTGCACAAGGATTCCATCGACATGTCGGTGGCGTGGTTTCAGTCGCGTTACGACAAGGTCGGGCCCGGAGGCACCGGCGCCGACTACATCAACTGCCCGATGACGAAGGAGCAGTACGACGCTTTCGTCGCCGCGCTGCTGGCCGGCGAGAAGGTCGATTTCAAGGATTGGGAGACCAACACGCCCTATTTCGACGGCTGCCTGCCGGTCGAAGTGATGGCCGAGCGCGGCCACGAGACGCTGCGCCACGGGCCGATGAAGCCGGTCGGGCTGACCAATCCGCACGACCCCACCGTCAAGGCCTACGCGATCGTGCAGCTGCGCCAGGACAACAAGCTCGGCACGCTCTACAACATCGTCGGCTTCCAGACCAAGCTGAACTACGGCGCGCAACAGCGCGTGTTTCGCACCATTCCGGGCCTCGAGAACGCCGAGTTCGCCCGGCTTGGCGGCCTGCATCGCAACACCTTCCTGAATTCGCCAAAGCTGCTCGATGGCCAGTTGCGGCTGCGCGCGCAGCCAAGACTGCGCTTCGCCGGTCAGATGACCGGCTGCGAGGGTTACGTGGAATCCGCCAGCATCGGCCTGATCGCAGGTCTTTATGCCGCGGCGGACGCACGCGCGCAGTCGCTCGAACCGCCGCCGGTCACCACGGCGCTGGGTTCGCTGCTCGGCCACATCACCGGAGGCCATATCGAGACCATCGAAGCCGGAACGCGCTCATTCCAGCCGATGAACATCAATTTCGGACTGTTTCCGCCGCTGGCCAATCCGCCGACCAAGAAGTCGGACGGCACAAGACTGCGCGGCAACGAAAAGACGGTAGCAAAAAAGCAGGCGCTCAGTGCTCGTGCCCTCGCCGATCTCGACCGCTGGATCGCCGATCACCTGCGCGTAGCGGCGGCGGCGTAACACCATGGGCTTGCCGAAAGACGATGCCGCCACCCTGTCGGCGCGCTGGACCGAAGGCGTGCTGCTGAAGCGCGACGTGTTCTCCACCGTCGAACGCGGCCGTTTCCGTGACGATTCGGGCGAGGTTGACGCGGTGCTGCGCCGGCTTGACCAGGTGCCGCTGTGGTCCTATCCGCTCGCCCGCCATTTGTTCGCCCGCGAACGCCGCGCGCTGGAGCTGGCGCGCGATCTCGACGTCGGCCCAAAACTGCTATGGGCCGGCCGGCAGGCGCTGGTGCGCGGCTTCATCGACGGCGTCGCGCTGCATCTGGCCAAACCTCATGGCGACCTCGCTTACTTCCGGTCTGCCAAGCTGGCCCTGCGCAAACTGCACCGCGCCGGCATCTGCCATAACGATCTCGCCAAGGAGCAGAACTGGCTCCGTGGTAGCGACGGCCGCGCCTACGTGACCGATTTCCAACTGGCCGCCTGCTTCAAGACCAGAAGCCGCCTGTTCCGGATCGCGGCCTATGAGGATCTGCGCCATCTGCTGAAGCACAAGCGCAGCTATGCCCCGCAGGCGCTGACGCCGATGGAGCGCAAGATTCTGGCGCGCAAATCCTTTGTCGCCAGTATCTGGCTCAAGACCGGCAAGAAGGTCTATCAGGCTATCACCCGCGGCCTGTTCAACTTCACCGATCGCGAAGGCGGCGGCCGCCGGCTCGTCAACGACGCGCCTGTACTGATCGAGCTCATCAGGAAGAACCCTGACGTGCGAGACACTGCCATTGTCGCGTTCGCCGACCGCCGCACCGGCGTCGGGCTCTACGCCTTTGTCGAGGCCGACAAGGTCGCGCTGGAAAAGCAGTTGCGCAGCGAACTGTCCGCCGCCAAAGGCGTCAAGCCGCCGGAGCATATCCAGGTGGTGCATGCCCTGCCGCGCGACGCCGCCGGCAAACCGCGCACGGAGATATTGCAGCTCGTCGCAATGAACCAGGTCGACCTGATCGAACCGTTGATCAAGAACGACGTCGACCGCGCGTTCCTGAAGGACATTCTGGAGAGCCGGAAGAATTTGCGGGATCGGTTCAATTTCGAGAGCAGCGAGTTGAATTCGCGCTAACCCTCTCAGCGTCATTGCCTGCGACAAACGCGCCGCGTTTGCGCAAGGGAGCGCAGCGACGAAGCAATCCCTCTAGCCGCTCGCTTGCGGCGAGATGGATTGCTTCGCTTCGCTCGCAATGACGATCGTTGGACCTACCCGCCAAACTCCTTCGTCCGCGACGCGCGCCACAACGTCCACAGCGTCCGCAACCGCGATGTCGTGTGTGGCAAGAACGGATCGAAATCAGCACGCGACATCCGCGTCAGCTCGCGGCGAACCAGCGCCAGCGGCAGGAACACCGGGCACACCTGCGGCGGCACATGCGTGAGCAGCTCGAAGGCCGTGCCGAGATGCTTTCCGGCATCCCCCGTCAACTGATCGATCGCGGCACGCGCCCGTGGCGTCTGCTTGCCCGAAAAGACCTCCTCCATCCCGCTGCCATGCTGCTGCAGCAACTGCAGCGGCAAAAATAGCTGACGCCGCGCGGCATCGAGCGGCAGCGCCGCAATCACCTGCGCCATGCCCTGGGCCAGCCCGGCATGGCGCGCGAGATGGTCGATCACGGCTGACGGCGGCACCGCGACCCGCGCGCCGAGCGAAAGCAGCGCCGCGGAGGTGTCGGTGACATAGCCTTCCAGCGCCGCCATCGACGGCATCGGATCGTTGTAGAGGTCGAACTGGTGCTCCTCGATCAGCCGCGACAGCGGCTCGATCGGCAGGCGGAATTCACCGATGGTCTGCAGCAGTTCGGCCGCCACCGGATTGCCCTCGACGCCGCCATGGCCGGCGCCTTCCAGCATGTCGGTCCACCATTGCAGCCGCATTTCGCCCGGCAATGGCTGGCTGACCTGCTCGCGCACGCGCGATATCTCGACATTGAAGGCGTAGACCGACAGCAGCGCGCGGCGCTGGACCTGTGGCAGAAACAACGTCGACGCATAGCGGGCGAAGTCGTGCGTGCGCACCAGGTCAGCGCAGAACGCGGCGGACTCCTTCGACGTCGCCGCCCCGCTCATGGCACCGCGATCAGCGCCGCCGCGACCCGCCGGCGCTCGCCCAGCATGATGTTATAGGTGCGGATTGCGGGTCCCGTCTGCATCGCATCAAGCACCACGCGCACGGCGCGCAGCGCCTCGCGGAGGCCCCGCGGCGGCAGCCAGACGTCAGTGCCGGTGCCGACGATCAGCGTGTCGATGGAATTGGCAGACTTGAAGACGCGATCAAGCGAATATTGGTCGATCCCGGAGGGCTGCGTCACTTCCCAGGCCCAGATCGCATCCGGCAGGCACAACAGCGAGCCGCGATGCGACATGTCGGCGAAGGCGAAGCCCCCCTTGCCGTAGGCTTCGATCGGCGCCGACCTCGGAAGATGGGGAGCGTCCGAGGAACTGGCCATCAGCAACTACTTCTTTGCAGGCTTATCCGGTGCGTCGCGGTGTTCACCGACGCCGAGATAGATCAGGATCGGCGCGGCAATGAAGATCGAGGTATAGGTGCCGACCAGCACCACGCCGAACATCATGACCGCCGTGAAGCTGTGGATCGCATGGCCGCCGAACAGCAGCAGTGCCAGCAAGGCCAGCGTCACCGTGACGTGGGTAATGATCGAGCGCGACAATGTCGAATTGATGGATTCGTTCAAAAGCTGCGGCATCGGCATTTTCTTGTAGCGCCGCAGCATTTCCCGGATCCGGTCGTAGATCACGACCGTGTCGTTCAGTGAGTAACCGAGAATGGTCAACAGCGCCGCGATACTGGTGAGGTCGAAGTCGACCTGCGAGATCGACATGAAGCCGATCGTCAGCACGATGTCGTGGACGTTGGCGATCATGGCGCCCAAGGCGAACTGCCATTCGAACCGGAACCAGAGATAGATCAGGATCGAGAAAATCGCGAGCATCAGGCCGAGCATGCCATAGGCCAGCAATTCGCCGGAGACGCGCGGGCCGACCACTTCAACCCTGCGATAGTCCACGGAATCGCCGAGCGCGCCGCGGACCTTCTGCACGGCGGCCTGCTGCGCGGCATCGCCGCCGGGCTGCTCGGCGACCCGGATCAGTACGTCGTTCGGACCGCCGAACTGCTGCAGCTGAATGTCGCCGAGCCCGAGCGTGCTCAGCGTCGCGCGCATCGCGCCGATATCGGCGGGACCGGCCTTGTTCTGCACTTCCAGCAGCGTGCCGCCCCGGAAGTCGATGCCGAAATTCAGCCCGTGGGTGAAGAACAGCACGATCGCCAGAATCGAAAGCGCCGCCGAGATCGGAAAGCTGATGCGTCGAAAGCGGGTGAAATCGAAATGCGTATCGTCGGGAACGATGCGCAGCGGCGGCAGCAGATCGAGCACGGCGACCACGGTCAGCACGGCGATCAGAATGCCAAGCCCGATAAGAACAAATTGAGTCACGAGTGAGATTCCTAGATCGGCACGGTCTTCGGCCGTTTCCATCTCACCCAGCCGGCGACGATCAGGCTGGTGAGGGTGAAGGCGGTGAAGACGGTAGTGATGATGCCAATGCCGAGCGTAACGGCGAAGCCGCGCACCGGACCGGTGCCGATATAGAACAGCACCGCGGCGGCGATGAAGGTGGTGATGTTGGAGTCCAGAATGGTCGATAGCGCGCGCCGGAAGCCGGCATCGATCGCCGAGATCGCATTGCGTCCGCCGCGCAGTTCCTCGCGGATGCGCTCATAGATCAGCACGTTGGAATCGACCGCGATGCCGACCGTCAGCACGACGCCGGCGATGCCGGGCAGCGTCAGCGTGGCGTTGAGCAGCGACAGGACGCCGAAGATCATCGCCACGTTGATCGCGACCGCGATGTTGGCGAACACGCCGAACAGGCGGTAGGTCACCAGCATGAACACGATGACCATGATCGAGCCGATGTAAGCGGCAAGCTTGCCCTTTTCGATCGAGTCCTGGCCGAGACCGGGACCGACGGTGCGTTCCTCAATCACGGTCAGCGGCGCCGGCAGTGCGCCGGCCCGCAGCAGCAGCGCAAGCTCATTGGCCGCCTGCACCGTGAAGCTGCCGGAAATCTGCCCCTGCCCGCCGGTGATCGGTTCGCGGATCACGGGCGCGGAGATCACCTTGTTGTCGAGGATGATCGCAAACGGCACCCCGACATTCTCCGAGGTAGCCTGCGCGAATTTGCGCGAGCCCGAACTGTTGAACTTGAAGTTGACGATCGGCTCGTTGGTGCGCTGGTCGAAGCCCGGCTGCGCGTCGGTAAGGTCGCCGCCGGAAACCAGAACCTGCCTCTTGACGACGTAAGGCACCTTCGGCGACGCCTCGCTCATCAGGATTTCCGAATCGGCCGGCACGCTTCCGCGCTGCGCCTGATCCGGCGATATCGACGGATCGACCATGCGGAATTCCATCTTGGCGGTCTGGCCAAGGATGCGTTTCAACTCGGTCGGATCCTGCAAGCCCGGCACCTGAACCAGGATGCGGTCGGTGCCCTGCCGCTGGATCAACGGCTCGACCGTGCCGAGCTGGTTGATGCGGCGTTCGACGATCTGGATCGATTGTTCGATGGTTTGCCGGATGCGTTCGGTAATGGCGGCTTGCGGTACCGTGAGACGGATCAGCCCGCCGCCGGCATCGGAGACTTCGAGGCTGCGCTGTCCCGAGGAGCCGAGCAGGCCGCCCAGCGGCTGCGACAGTTCACGCAGCTTGGGAAGCGCCGCCTGCAGGTCGGTATCCTTGACGCGGACTTCGACGGCGTCCGCGCGCGCGGAAAGGCCCGTATAGCCGATCTTGGCCTCGCGCAGCACGCGACGGACTTCGTCGCGCACCTGATCGAGCTTTTCCTTCTTCACGTAGTTGGAATCGACTTCGAGCAGCAGATACGAGCCGCCCTGCAAATCGAGGCCGAGTACGATGTGGCGTTGCGCCCATACCGGCCAGGTCTTCACCCGCTCCTGGGAAAAGAAGTTCGGAACCGCGAACAGGCAGACCACAAGCGCGGTCAGAATGATCGCCAGCGCCTTCCACCGCGTGAAGTACAACATCGAGTAGACCCGTCAGATCCAGGAAAATGCGCCGCGGGAAGCGGCGCGGAAAACTCAGCTCGCGGACGTCTCGTCCTTGGCCTCAGCCTTTTCCTTGGCTGGCTCGCCCTTGGTGCGGACGCCCGAAATCATCTGCCGCATCTGCCGCACGCGGACGCCGTCCGAAATCTCGAACTCGATCTGGTCGTCGTCGACCACCTTGGTGACCTTGCCGACCAGGCCGCCCGAGGTGACGACCGTGTCGCCGCGGCGGATGTTTTTGACCAGTTCGGCATGATCCTTCACCTTCTTCTGCTGCGGGCGCAGAATCAGGAAATACATGATCACGAAGATCAGCGCGAACGGCAGCAGCGACATCAACATGCTGTTGGCATCGCCTCCGGCCGCAGCCTGGGCGTACGCAGGGGTAATCAGCATTCGAACAATCCTCGTAAGACGGAAAGAACCGGCCATGCCTCGGCATAGCGTCCTGGGCATGTCGCCGGTTCGGGCAAATTCGCGCGGACTATAGCGGCGGCGGGCCCAATTGCAACGTGGCCGAACCCCTCATTTAGGCCGCTTGCGGGAGCTTCCAAGGCCCGTTAAGGCTGCGCCGTCAGGAACTGCGAAAATGTCAAAAAAGTCCAAGAAAACAGCGCCCCGCGCGACCCCGAAAGCTGCCTCACGCGGGCCGGCAAAAGCCGCGACAAAACGTCCGGCAAGCACGGACAACGCCGCCACCGCCGAGCGGATCGCAGCCGCGCTGGAAGCCATCGCCGGCCATCTTTCGGCGGCCTCTCCGGCAGCGGCCACCCCCGAGTCCTTCGGCTCCGCCGACGCCTTTGTCTGGCATCCGGACGGACGCCTTTCGCCGGTGCCGCGCGTCAGCCGTGTCGACCTCGGCCTGCTTAGGGGTATCGACCGGATGCGCGACATCCTGATCGAGAACACCGAGCGCTTCGCCGACGGCCTGCCCGCCAACAACGCGCTGCTGTGGGGCGCGCGCGGCATGGGCAAGTCGTCGCTGGTGAAGGCCACTCACGCCAATATCAACATCGACCGCAAGCCGGCCGACCGGCTCAAGCTGATCGAGATTCACCGCGAGGACATCGAGAGCCTGCCCGGCCTGATGGACCTGCTGCGCAGCTCCGATTTCCACTTCATCGTGTTCTGCGACGACCTCTCCTTCGACGGCAACGACGCTTCCTACAAATCGTTGAAGGCGGTGCTGGAAGGCGGGATCGAAGGACGTCCCGACAACGTCATCCTCTACGCCACCTCTAACCGGCGGCACCTGCTGGCGCGCGAGATGATAGAGAACGAACGCTCGACCGCGATCAACCCGGGCGAAGCGGTTGAGGAGAAGGTATCGCTGTCGGACCGCTTCGGGCTCTGGCTCGGCTTCCATCGCTGCAGCCAGGATGAGTACCTCGCGATGGTCCGCGGCTATTGCGGCCACTACGGCATCAAGATGGATGACGAAGCGCTGGAGCGCGAGGCGCTGGAATGGTCGACCACCCGCGGCTCGCGGTCGGGCCGCGTCGCCTGGCAGTTCACACAGGAATTGGCGGGACGACTCGGCGTGAGGCTTTCGGGGAAGTAGGCGTAGTCGCGCCTCAGCCTCTGACTGTCATCCTCCGCGAAGGCGAGGGCTTTGCGGAAGTCGGTCAAATCGACGGGGTATAGGCGCTTGTGGTATCGGGCTGTTAGGTGGCTCACGTGGGTAAGCCATGATGGCTGGACGAGTCGTCTGGGTTAGGCGTCGTGGGGCGTCATCCGTGCCCATCGCTGGAGGTTGACCGCGGCCGCGGCGAGCTGGAATGCCGCTGCATTGCGCATCAGTCCCCGATAGCGGGCACGCCCAAAGCCGTAGAACTCGCTTCAGCAATGCGAACAGCGGCTCGATCGGCGCACCTCGATGCGAGATAACTGCGTTACGACGCACCGCCCAAGGTCCCAAGCGAAGCCAGCGGTTGTGCCTGCGCATAATGCCGTCGCGAATATCCATCTCCTTCAACCGCACGCGGCGCGCCTTGCTGTCATAGGCTTTGTCGGCATAGACCGTTGCCTCGTCGCCGCAGATCAGCCGGTCGGCGGGCACGGTGTCGTTGACGTTGGCTGGCGTAAAGGCCAGGCGTCGGATGATGCGACTGCCTTGGTCCATCGCCACATGCATCTTGTAGCCGAAGGCATATTTGCCATCCTTCTTGGTCCAGGCTGCGTCGGGATCGCGGGCGCTTTTGACCAGCTTGCTGGCGGGCCGCCCGTCCGCATCCGGTGGCAACTGGGTATCCGGTGGTTCGGGCGGATTAACCGCCGAGCGGATCAGCGAAGCGTCGATCAATGTGCCGCGCTTCAAGACAAAGCCAGACTTCTCGATCTGCGCCGTGATCAGGGCAAAGGCGCGCTCTGCCAGCCCGCTCTTGGCCAACTGTTCGCGAAAACGCCACAGCGTGGAATGATCCGGCACAGGCTCACTCAACGACAGGCCCAGAAAGCGCCGAAACGACAGGCGGTCCGCCAGCGCTTCCTCAAGTCCCGGATCGGACAGCCCATACCATTGCTGCAGCAATAGCGCCTTAAACAGTGCCAGCGACGGGTAAGCCGGCGCTCCCATCGAGCCGCTTCGCAAGCCGCTCAGCAGCGCCTCAATCGCACCCCAGTCGACCAGTTCCGATACCCGCTGCAACGGTGCGTTGGCTCGAGCGGCGTCATTCACCAGCCCGTCCGTAAAGCTCAACTGACCAATCTGACGCTCCGCCATCAGTTCCTCCAGCGAATCCTTCGCTAAAGAGAATCATGCCGTCCGACTTCTGCAAAGCCCTCGCGAAGGCGGAGGATCCAGTACGCCGAGGCTTCTCGGCTCGATCGCAACTGCTCTGGAATAATGGATCGCCCGGTCCCAGTGCGCAATTGCGCACAAGGCCGGGCGATGACAGTTGTGGGTGTCGATGCGTGGTTCGCTGCAGTGCGCAGTTCGTAGCCCGCATGAGCGAAAGCGATATGCGGGGAACCTGCCCCGGGGTCGCTTCGCTCGCCCGGGCTACGGTTGCTCCCTCACGCCCCGTTCAGGAATTGAAGCGGGTCAACCGGTGAAGATCCCTTGCGGATCTCGAAGTGGAGCTGCGGCGACCCCACCTCACCCGATTGACCCGATTTGGCAATGATCTGGCCGCGCTTGATCGTGTCGCCGCGCTTTACCAGCAGTTCACTCGCATGGGCATATGCGGTGACGTAACCGTTGGAGTGCCGCACCAGAACCAGATTGCCGTAACCCTTGAGCTCGTTGCCGGAATAGGCGACCACGCCATCTTCCGCCGCCTTCACCGGCGTGCCTTCCGGCACCGCCAGATTGATACCGTCATTCGATTTGCCGTTGGTCTTGGAGCCGTAGGTCGTGATCACCTTGCCGCGCACCGGCCAGCGGAAGGTCGGCAGCGCGCCGGTGGCTTCGCTGGGCTTGACCGAGGCTTGCTCGACGACAGGCTTTTCTTCCACGACATTGGTGGTGGCAGAGGCCAACCGCGCGGCCTGCGGCGGACCGCCGGCCGAGGCCATCTTGGTGGCCGGCGCCGCAACCGGCGCTACCGGCTGGGCGGGTGCGGCGATGACGACGGCGGGCTGCGCGGGCGGAACAGCGGCCACGGATTTCGAACCGGGCACGGTGAGCTTCATGCCGAGGCTGAGCTTGGCGGTTTGATCGAGATTGTTGGCCTTGGCGAGTTCGCCAACCGGGACACTGTTGCGGCGCGCGATGCTCATCAGCGTATCGCCGCGATTGACGATATGCACACTCGACGGCGCCGCCGCGGCGGCAACCGGCTTGCTGGCCGCGGGCGCAAGTGACGGTGCGGCGCCGGCCACCGCGGTCTGCTTCGGAATGATCAGTTGCTGGCCGGGCGACAGCACGCGCGGCCCTTTGTAGCCATTGGCCTGCAGGATAGCGGCGGGTGAAACGTTGTGGCGCTTCGCCAGACTGTCAAGCGTGTCGCTGGTGCCGACGATGATCGTGCTGCCGTTCTGCGCAGACGGGCGCGCGGCGGCGACCGAGCGCGGCGGTACCGTGGCGGTGGTCTCGATCGGCGAATGGGACGGCGGCGCATAGGACGAGATCCCGCGCCCTCCTCCCGACACCCCGCCCGAACTGGCTGGATAAGCTGATGGCGCAACGGCGGCGGGCGGCGGCAAGGCCTGGGACTGGAATTGCGGTGCGGAGGACGCCTGCGGCCGGGCGTATTGCGCCGGCTCGCGGCGTTCGGCGGCGGGCGGGCGCACCGAGCCCGTCGCTTCAGGTTGCGAGGCAAAGGGATTGGAGAACGAGCTATCGGAAAGGCGCGTCTGCATATCGGCGCTGCAGCCGGCAAAGCCAACCGACATCAGCGCCAGCACCGCGGCCTGCGGCACCCGACGCGAGCGAAGCAACTCGGCGACACGGGACATGGTTACTCACTCGTACGCAACAAAATACTGTTTTGAGTAAACACCTGCCGAGTAAATAAGCGCTTAACCCTTGGAATAAGATGTTGGCGGGAACCGCCAATCCCGGATTCTACAACTCGCGCGCAATTCCCGGCAGGGCCGGAACGAAGCGGACATCGACCAATTCCTTGCGCTCGAAGCCGCTGTCCTTCCTGGTCATCCTGACCAGGGTCTGGGTGCCGTGATGCGGCCCGACCGGTGCGATCAGGATGCCGCCTGGCAGCAGCCGCTCCTGCAGCTTTTCCGGAATTTGCTCCATCGCAGCCGTCACGATGATGCGGTCGAAATCGCCGGCGCCCGCCGGGATGTCGAAGCCGTCGCCGAGCATCACCTCGATGTTGAAATAGCCGAGCGCTTCGAGCCGGTCGCGGGCCGTGTCCGCCAGCGTCCGATAACGCTCGATGGTCAGGACATGCGCGCACAACCGCGACAGCACGGCGGCTTGATAGCCGGAGCCGGCACCGATCTCGAGCACCTTGTGGCCCTTCTGCAGTTGCAGCTGCTCGGTCATGTAGGCCACCACGAAGGGCTGGCTGATGGTCTGCCCGCAGGCGATGCCGAGCGCGCTGTCGCGGTAGGCATGACCGCGGTCGCCAGCCGCCACGAAGACCTCCCGCGGCACCTCTTCCATGGTGCGCAGCACCGCCTGGTCGCTGATCCCGCGCCGCCGCAAGGCGAGCTGAAACATCATCTTCTCGGGCGGTTCTTGCGACATTGCGGTCTCGCGGCGGCTTTGCCGCCCATCCAATGTTCAGGCTCGCCGAGATGTAATAGCGTCGGCGCACTTAAGGAAGAATTTCCTCAATATTTCGGTTCCGGCTCCGGGAACCACGGTCGCCCCCCGGCGTTGGGGCACCGAAAATCCTTCGCGGGGAGACTTTGCCTCAAAGCGCGCCGATCGATCTCGACGTTGCACCGAGAGTTGTTTTTTGCGAACCTCAAACCCTTGGAAGGGCAAAGGATTCCCATGATGGCGACACGGCCGGCAGGCTGTTCTGTTTTCCTCGTCGAAGACGAGGTGATGATCCGGATGATGGTCGCTGACATGCTGGAAGAGCTGGGCCACAGCGTAGCTGCCGAGGCCGGCGAAATCGGCGAAGCGGTCAAGCTGGCGCAATCGACCGAGTTCGACATCGCCATTCTCGACGTCAACGTCAACGGCAAGGTAATCACGCCGGTCGCCGAGCTGATCACGGCGCGCAACCGCCCGTTTATCTTTGCGACCGGTTACGGCTCCTCCGGCCTGCCGCCGGAATATCGCGATCGCCCCGCGCTGCAGAAGCCGTTCCAGCTGGAAACGCTGGCCCAGGTCATCGCCTCCACCTTGAAAAGCGCGACGGTTTAGATCGCTGCGTAGCCCGGATGAGCGCAGCGACATCCGGGAATTTCAGCCGAGACCGGCCCCGGATATCGCTGCGCTCATCCGGGCTACTTCGTCGTCGGGCTAAGACGTCACTTCAACGTTGTCGTCAGCGCGTCCGAGAACGCCTCATCGGTGCGATCGAGCCGCAGCGGCGTGACCGATACGTAGCGTGCCGCAAGCGCGGCGAGATCGGTGCCTTCGGCCGGCGTATCCATCATCGCGGCGCGCTCAAAGCCGATCCAGAAATAGGGATTGCCGCGGCCGTCATGACGCTTGTCGACCTTGAGGAAGCCGAGATTGCGCTTGCCCTGACGCGTGACGCGCACGCCCTTGACCTGGTCGGGCGTGCAGGCGGGGAAATTGACGTTGATCACCGTGTTCTTCGGCACGCCCGCATCGATCACCTTGCGCAGGATATCGGGGCCGAATTTCAGCGCGGTGTCCCACAGCGGCGCGTGACGTGTCTCGATGGAAAACTCCTGGCTCAGCGCGAATGACGGGATACCCAGGATCGTGCCTTCGAGGGCGCCGGCGATGGTGCCGGAATAGACCACGTCCTCGGCAACGTTGCGGCCCCTGTTGACGCCGGACAGCACCAGATCGGGCCCCTTGTCGCCGAGGATGTGGCGCGACCCCATGATCACGCAATCGGTCGGTGTGCCCCGCACAGCGAAATGACGCGGACCGACTTCGCGCAGGCGCAAGGGATCGTTCAGCGACAGCGAATGCGAGACGCCGGATTGGTCCTGCTCCGGCGCCACGACCCAAACGTCGTCGGATAGCCCGTGCGCGATCTCCTCGACGATCTTCAAGCCGGGCGCATGGATGCCGTCGTCGTTGGTGCAGAGAATTCGCATCCGTCAAAATGCCTTTTGGTTCGAGATGGGCCAGCTTTCGCCTTGGGTCTTATCCGGCTATCGCCACCGAGGCAAACCGGCCCACTTCCTCATGTTTTCTTCATCCAGACGCGCCAGGGGCGCGCAAATCTGGCGCCGCCGTCGATTTTCATCTGCAGGCCCGGCGATTCCTGCTTTGGCGGTTCGACGGTAACGGGCGGCGGGCTCTCAAGCACTTGCGGTTCTGCGGGTTGAGAGGGCTGTACCGCAGCGGACCGCTCAGGCTTCGGAGCTTCAAACTTCGGCGCTTCCGGCTTCGCCGCAGCCAGAGGCGACGCGATCGGCTCGGGCCCTGGAACCTGCGCAGTTACCGGCTCGGCCGGCACCGCGCCCGACGGCTGCGGATGTCGCGTCCGCGCAATCGCCAGCCCCTTGTCGAAATCCTCGGCCTTGAGCCACGTCTTGGCGCGCAAGTTCTCTATGAGATCGTCATCCCACAGCCGGGCCGCTTCGATATCGAAGGCCCCCTCCAGCCGCTGGTCGATCAATTGCATCCCGTGGCCGGTAACAGCCCATTGCCTCCCGATCCAAAAGATGTCGCGATGCAATGCCATTTTTGCTCTGCGCTATTTGTCCCGCTCGATGGTCTTGAGCCCGCCCATATAGGGCTGCAACATTTCGGGCACTGCGATCGCGCCGTTTTCCTGCTGGTAGGTTTCCATGACCGCGATCAGCGCGCGACCGACCGCCGTGCCGGAGCCGTTCAGCGTATGCACGAAGCGCGGCTTGCCGTCCGACCCGCGCGAGCGCGCATCCATGCGCCGCGCCTGAAAGTCGCCGCACACCGAGCAGCTCGAAATTTCGCGGTAGGCGCCACCCTCGCCCTGCCCCGGCATCCAGACCTCGATGTCGTAGGTTTTTTGTGCGGAAAAGCCCATGTCGCCGGCGCACAGCGTCATCACGCGGTAATGCAGATCGAGCCGCTTGAGCACTTCCTCGGCGCAGGACAGCATGCGCTCATGCTCGTCGCGGCTGGTCTCGGGCGTTGCGATCGACACCAGCTCGACTTTTGTGAATTGATGCTGCCGGATCATGCCGCGGGTATCGCGGCCCGCGGCGCCCGCTTCGGCGCGAAAGCACGGCGTCAGCGCGGTCAGCCGCATCGGCAGCTCTTTTTCATCGACGATGGATTCGCGGACGAGGTTGGTCAGCGAGACTTCGGCGGTGGGAATGAGGCCGAGACGCTCGGTCTTCAATCGTTCATCGGGAGCCGCAAGCAATTCGCCCTTGATCGCCCAGAACTGGTCGTCCTCGAATTTCGGCAGTTGACCGGTGCCGAACATCACGTCGTTGCGTACCAGCAACGGCGGATTGATTTCTGCGTAGCCATGCTCGTTGGTATGTAGGTCGAGCATGAACTGCCCGATCGCGCGCTCAAGCCGCGCCAAGCCCTTTTTCAGAACGACAAAGCGCGCGCCGCTCAGCTTCGCAGCTGCCTCGAAATCCATATAGCCTAGCGCGCCGCCGAGATCGTCGTGCGGTTTCGGCGTGAAGCCGTAGTTGCGGATCTTGCCGTAGACGTGGCGCTGCACGTTACCGTGCTCGTCGACGCCGTCCGGCACCTCATCAAGCGGCAGGTTCGGGATCGCGGACAATTCATTGGCCAAGGCTTCGTCGGCGGATTTCGCAGCCAACTCAAGCTCCGGCATCGTGGTCTTGAGCTCGGCGACTTCGGCCATCAGTCTGGTGGCGCGCGCGTCATCCTTGGCCTTCTTGGCCTCACCGATTTCCTTCGATGCCGCATTACGCCGCGCCTGCGCCTGCTCGGACGCCAGGATCGCCGCCCGGCGTTTCTCGTCGATCGCCAGCAGCCCAGCCGACAACGGCGCCAGCCCGCGGCGCTTCAGTCCGGCGTCGAACGCCTGGGGGTTGTCGCGGATCGATTTGATGTCGTGCATTGGGCCATTCCTGAATCGTGCCAATAAAGGCGCGATCCCAGTACCACACCGGTCATCGTCAGCGAAAGCGGGTGATCCAGTATTCCAGAGCAGTCATAGAAGCGACAGGCCTCGGCGTGCTGGATTCCCCGCTTTCACGGGGAATGACGGCCGATTGGGGCGAGAGAATCGCCCTATTCCGCCGGATTGGCTTCCGGGGGCGGGCTGGCGGGCGGAGGCGTGGTCGAGGCCTGCGCGGCGGCGGCCTTCTTTTCCACCATGCGGACCGCAATGATCGCGCCCTCGTAGAGCGCCAGCAGCGGTATCGCGAGTGAGGCCTGACTGATCACGTCGGGCGGCGTCAGGACGGCAGCGATCACGAAGGCGATGACGATGAAATAGCGCCGCTTCTCGCGCAGCATCTTCGAGGTGACGATGCCGATCCGCCCCAACAGCGTCAGGATGACAGGCAACTGGAAGGCGATACCGAAGGCGAAGATCAGCGACATCATCAGCGACAGATATTCGCCGACCTTGGGCAGCAGCTGGATCTGCGCCGTCTCGTCGCTGCCCATCTGCTGCATGCCGAGCGAGAACCGCACCAGCATCGGCAGCACGATGAAATAGACCAGCATCGAGCCGAGGATGAAGAAGAACGGCGTCGCGATCAGATACGGCAGGAACGCGCCACGCTCGTGCTTGTAGAGTCCCGGCGCCACGAATTTGTAGATCTGCGTCGCCACGATCGGGAACGAGATGAACCCCGCGCCGAACAACGCAAGCTTCAATTGCGTGAGGAAATATTCCAGCAGCGCCGTATAGATGAACTTTGAATTCTCCGCGCCTGCGACCCAGACGAACGGCCAGACCAGCACGTTGTAGATCTGCTTGGCGAAGAAGAAGCAGAAGATGAAAGCAATGCCGAAGCCGAGCAGCGCCTTGATCAGCCGCGAGCGCAGCTCGATCAAGTGATCCATCAATGGCGCCTTGCTGGCCTCGATGTCCTCGACGGTCATGACGCTTTGGCGTCCTTGAGAACGTCAGGCGTCGTGGGCGCGATATCCTGCGTCGCCTGAACGTCGCGCGTGATCGCAAGCGGCTCGGACGCCGCCGCATGCACTTCGGCCTCGACGAAGGTTTCCGGGGTCGGCGCGGCCGGCGTCGTCGGCGTAACGGGTTCGTCGATCGCGGACGCCACCTGGGCGTCGTTGGCTGTGACGGCAGGCTTGTCGATGTCGCCGATCTGCATGGCGTCGCTGACGTCCTTCTGCAGCGAGGTCATGACGTTGGCCGGGGAAAGGCCTGTCGCCACGTCCTTGACCTCATCGAAGCTTTTCTTGAGGTCGGCCATTTCGGCCTCGCGCATGGCCTCCTGGAACTGGCCCTGGAATTCGGCGGCCATCTTGCGGGCCTTGCCCATCCATTGCCCGACCATGCGCAGCACGCCCGGCAGCTCTTTCGGGCCGATGGCAATCAGCGCGACAACCGCGATGACGACCAGTTCACTCCACCCGATGTCGAACATGAATTCTTCCGCTCGCGCGAGACGTCCGCGCCCCAATCCATCATAGCCAAGATCTGGAGCTGCCCGCGCCTTTTCTCAACCGGCGTCCTTCAACCGACGCGTGGTCCAAGATGCCTGGTTCAGACAGCCTTGCTGCCGACATCCGTCCGTGCCGCCGTGGGCGCCGGCGCCGCATTGTGATCGATGGTCTTCACCGGTTCAGCGGGCTTTTCGGCGGCCGTCTTGTCGTCGTCCTGCATGCCCTTCTTGAAGGCCTTGATGCCCTGCGCGACATCGCCCATCAGGTCGGAAATCTTGCCGCGGCCGAACAACAGCAGGACCACTGCGATCACGACGATCCAGTGCCAAATGCTAAGCGAACCCATCCTGCAACCCTCCAAAAAGAGACGGCCGGATACCGGCCAAGCTTTGGCGGAAGGTAGGCCCGGGAGGCGTCAAAAACAAGGACCCACGCCGCGGCAAATCGCTGTCGCGGCTACGTATTATTGCTATTATTAACCCGCTTGCGGGGCTAGCCGGCTGAGCCCTCGGAACCAGCTCCACCGCCCTCTTCAGGCTCGGCGGCCGGCGCCAGCAGGAGTTCCAGCGTATCGCCGGCATCGAGAGGATCCTCGTCCTCACGCAGCGCCACGTCGTCGGACGGCGTCGGAACGCTGAAGCCGGAAGGCAGCCGCGAATCCAGTAGGCCCGTGCCCTTCAACTCTTCGAGACCCGGCAGGTCGCCGAGCGCTTCCAGGCTGAACTGCGACAGAAACGCTTCCGTCGTGCCGAAAGTCAGCGGCCGGCCCGGCGTCTTGCGGCGGCCGCGGGGACGGATCCAGCCGGTCTCCAACAGCACATCCAGCGTTCCCTTTGATGTGATCACGCCGCGGATGTCCTCGATCTCGGCGCGCGTCACCGGCTGGTGATAGGCGATGATCGCGAGCACCTCGATGGCGGCCCGCGACAGCCGCCGCGTCTCCGTGCTTTCGCGCGTCATCAGCCACGACAGATCGCCGGCGGTGCGAAAGGTCCATTTGTTGGCAACGCGCACCAGATTGACACCGCGCGGGGCATATTCCGCCTGCAGCTGCGCCAGCGCCGCCTTGACGTCGACGCCTTCAGGCATGCGCTTGGCCAGCGCCGCCTGATCGATCGGCTCGGCGGAAGCAAACAGCAGCGCTTCGAGAAGCCGCAATTCCTCCGGCCGCGCCTCGACTTCGGCATTCTGGTCGATGGGATGATCCTCGGCATCTTCCATGCGTTTTTCCGCCAGGCTTGCCATGGCTAGGTCTCCTTCCACTACTCGACCGTCATATCCGGCGCGGGCATTGCCTGCGCCGGACGCTTACGAAAATAAAGCGGCGCGAACGCCTCTTTCTGGTTCAATTCCATCTCGCCTTCGCGCACCAGTTCGAGCGCTGCGGCGAAGCTCGATGCAAACACCGTCGCCTTCTGCGAGGGATCGACGACGTAGCTGAGCAGGAAATCGTCAAGGCAGCTCCAGTCTTCGGACTCGGTCATTCCGACCAGCCGCTCCAGCGAGGCGCGCGCTTCCGCGAGCGACCACACCGTGCGCTTGGCCAGATGCACCGTCGCCAGCACGCGCTGCTGGCGCTGCGCGGAATAGGCGGTGAGCAGGTCGAACAAAGTTGCCGTGAATTTCGGATGGCGGATTTCGGCGATCGATTCCGGATTGCCGCGCGGAAAGATATCGCGCTGGAACTGCGGGCGGTTCATCAGCCGGTTGGCGGCTTCGCGGATAGCCTCGAGCCGGCGCAGCCGGTTGGCGAGCGCGGTGGCCATTTCTTCTGCGCTCGGGCCGTCCGGCGTCGGCGGTTCGGGCAGCAGCAACCGCGATTTCAGGTAGGCGAGCCAGGCGGCCATCACGAGGTAATCGGCCGCAAGCTCGAGGCGGATCTTTCGCGCGGCCTCGATGAACGTCAGGTACTGATCGGCCAGCGCCAGGATCGAAATCTTGGCGAGATCGACCTTCTGCTGCCGCGCCAGCGTCAGCAGCAGATCGAGCGGGCCTTCATACCCCTCGACATCGACCACCAGCGCGGCCTCGCCGTCGGTGACGTCGGCGGGCCGTCCGGTTTCAAACGATAGAATCTCTGCCGTCATGCCGTTCCTACCCGATCCATCAACGTCTCAAGTTCAGCCCGTGCCGCCTGCCGGTCGAAGGGCTCAGGCTGTCTTCGCGAGGCCAGCGCCCGCCTCGCGCGATCCAGGGCTTCGCCCGCCAGCTCCGGCGTCTCGCGCGCCACGTCGTGCATCTCGTCGAGCCTGCCGTTGCAATGCAGGACCATGTCGCAGCCGGCGTTGACGATGGCGCGGGTCCGCTCGGCGATCGATCCCGCCAATGCATTCATGGACACGTCATCACTCATCAACAAGCCTTGGAACCCAATTCCGCCGCGAATCACCTGCCGGATGATTGTCGCAGAAGTCGTCGCCGGTTGGGCGGGGTCAAGCGCGCTAAACACAACATGTGCGGTCATCGCCATCGGCAGGTCGGCCAACGGTTGAAAGGCGGCGAAATCGGTCAGTTCCAGCTCATTCCGCGGCGTATCGACGGTGGGTAGCTTGTGGTGGCTGTCGGCGGTGGCCCTTCCGTGGCCGGGAATGTGCTTCAGCACGGGTAGCACGCCGCCCTGCTCCAGCCCCTCGGTGACGGCGCGGGCGATGGCGGCGACCTTGGCCGGCTCGGTTCCATAGGCTCGGTTGCCGATCACGGCGTCAGCCCCGGCTACCGGCACGTCCGCCAGCGGCAGGCAGTCGACGGTAATGCCGAGGTCGATCAGGTCGGCCGCGATCAGGCGAGCGCTGAGCCGCGCAGCCTTCAGACCCAGCGCCTTGTCGTGGTCGTAGAGCGCGCCGAAGGTGGCACCGGGCGGATAGACCGGCCAATGCGGCGGCCCGAGCCGGGCCACGCGCCCGCCTTCCTGGTCGATCAGCACCGGGGCGTCCGTCTCACCCAGGCAATCCCGCAATTCCCTCACAAGCGCAGACACTTGATCGGGGGCCTCGATATTGCGTTTGAACAGGATGAAGCCCCATGGCCGCGTCCCACGGATGAACTCGCGCTCCGTGGCGCTGAGTTCCAGTCCCGATATGCCCGTGATGAATGCGCGGCTACTCATGAGGGCCGATTAGGCCCGTCACGGCACCGCGGTCAAGGAAACCGCAGATAATTCTACGGGATAAAGCACTGTCCGCCGGCGGCCTTCAGCTCGGCACAGAACTGAACAGCCTCCTGCCGCGTCCGGTACGGCCCGACCATCGCACGATACTTGGTCTTGCCGTCAGCCAGATCCACCCGCTTGATTACCGGCGAACGGGAACCAAGTACGGATGCGTACTTGCCTTGCACCGTCCGGAACGACTCCCTGGCTGCGGACTCGCTGTCCTGCGACGTCACCGAGACCAGGAAACTGCCTCCACCCTCGGGTGCTGCGGCCGGGGCGGTCTGCGTCGGGTTGGTCGCGGCCACGCGAGTCGGCGGCTCCGCTTCGGATGCCTGCGGAGCGAGCGACATCGGTGAGTTGGCGCTGGCATTGGCCGACGCAGGGTTACTACGCGCCGGTGCGGCTGCGGGAGCGGCAGCCGGGGCAGTAATGTTTCGCGTCGGGGGCGCCGGCCTCGGCGGCGGCGCATTGGCGCCTGCCGGAATGCCGCCGTTGTCAGCGTCGCCTTTGACGGCGAGCGTCTTGATCCTGCGCGGTTCGTTGTTTGGCATCGTGCCGGTGGCGGCCGCAGGCATCGGCGCCGACGGAGAAACACTGGAGGCCGGCGGCGGGTTGGCGTTCTGGTTCAACTGCGGAAACACCACGCGCGGCCCGCCGGACCTCGAATTGACGTCGACCGGCGTCTCTTCGCGCGACACCAGCCTCTCGCCGCCATCGCCCTGCAGCAGGCGGTCGGGGGTCTTGCCGCCCGAATCTGATGGCGCCGGCAGCACCTTGGTCGGGCTGTTGTCAGCCCTGATGATCGGCGGCTCGCCGGAGCGGGGGGACCCTACAAAGGTGCGATAGGCAAAGGCAGCCCCGGTGCCGACCACGGCCAGCGCCAGCACGGCAGCGACCGTCATCAGGCCGCGCGAGCGCTTCTTGGGCGCGGGCTCTTCCTCATACTCGCCCTGATAAGCGTAGGGATCGTCCGGATAGGCCGGATCGCGCTGATAGTCGTGCTCGCCGGTCTCCAGCCGCCCATACAGCGCGTCGTCATAGCGCGACGGGTCTTGCAGCGGCTCATCGGCGTATTGTTGCTGAGGCTGCTCGGCGTATCGTGGCTGAGACTGCTCGGCGTATCGTTGCTGAGGCTCGTCGTAATAGTCGTCCTGCGCCGGCGGCGCTTGATGCGCGGGCAGCTGCGGCGGCTGGGCCGCGTAGCGATGGACGGGATGTACGGGCGCCGGCTCGTATTCCGGCTCCGGCTCGTGATCGTATTCCTGCGGCAGAGGCGGCGGCGGCAGCGGGGTTTCGTGGCGCGCGCGCTGCATCCATGCCGGCGGGCTTGGACGCGTATCCGGCTCTTCTTCCGGTAAATCGTATTGCTGTGGCCGCACGTTGGCCCGCGACTGCAGCGGTCGTGGTGCAGGCCTGGCCGCGGCCCCCGACGGATCATTCTGCCCGATCAGCCTTGCGAGCTCCGCAAGCGGATCACCCTCGCCGCGACCCTGGTCGGCGGAGGGAAAAGGTCGGTCCTGATATCGATCAGCCATCGTGATGATGCATCCCCTTCGGGACAGCGCCATACCCGCCATGTCAAACAAACCATGACGAGCGTGGCCCCTGCCAGATACCCCACGGACCCCCATCCGTAAGGCCTTCGCCCCTGCCTACCGCATCTCGGTCGGAGCGTGGACGCCGAGAACGGCTAAGCCCGATGCCAGAACCGAGACGACGCCCTGGACCATAGCCAGTCGCGCCCTCGTGATCTCTGCATCATTAGTCATAATGAAGCGTAAATAGGGCAAATCCCGCCCTTTCGTCCATAACGCGTGAAATTCACTGGCCAAATCATATAGATAAAAGGCGATTCGGTGAGGCTCATGCGCCACCGCCGCCGATTCGATCATTCTGGGGTAGAGCGCCAGCCGTTTCAAGAGGTCGAGTTCCGCCGGGTCGGTCAACCGCTCCACCGGAGCCGAGCCCAGCCAGGCCGACCGGGCGGCATCGTCCTCGGGCAGCTCCGGAACCCCCTCGCGGGCATTCTTGAAGATCGAATGGCCGCGGGCATGCCCATACTGAACGTAGAAAACGGGATTGTCCTTCGATTGCTCGCGCACCTTGGCGAGGTCGAAATCGAGCACGGCGTCGTTCTTGCGGAACAGCATCATGAACCGCACCGCGTCGGAACCGACCTCGTCGACCACCTCGCGCAGCGTGACGAAATCGCCGGAGCGCTTCGACATCTTCACTGGCTCGCCATTGCGCAGCAGCCGCACGAGCTGCACGACCTTGATGTCGAGTGCGGCCTTGCCGCCGCTCACGCCCTTCACCGCCGCCTGCATGCGCTTGATATAGCCGCCATGATCGGCGCCGAACACGTTGATCATCTCGAGGAAGCCGCGATCGATCTTGTTTTTGTGATAGGCGATGTCGGCGGCGAAATAAGTGTAGGACCCGTCCGACTTGATCAGCGGACGATCGACGTCATCGCCATAGGCGGTGGCGCGGAACAGCGTCTGGATCCGGTCCTCGTAATCCTCGACCGGCTTGCCCTTCGGCGGCGGCAGCCGGCCCTCATAGATATCGCCCTTGGCGCGCAGGAAATCGATGGTCTCGGTGACCTTGTTGTTGCCGCTCTCGATCAGCGACCGCTCCGAGAAGAACACCTCGTGCTTGATGTTGAGGGCTGCGAGATCGCCCTTGATCATGTCCATCATCATGGCGATCGACTTGGCGCGCACGATCGGCAGCCACCCGCTCTCCGGCATCGCTTTCAGCTTATCGCCATGCTCAGCGGCGAGCGCCTGCCCGACCGGCACGAGATAGTCCCCCGGATACAGCCCTTCCGGAATCTCGCCGATGTTTTCGCCAAGCGCTTCGCGGTAGCGCAGGAATGCCGAGCGCGCGAGCACGTCGACCTGCGCGCCGGCATCGTTGATGTAATATTCGCGCGTGACGTCGTAGCCGGCAAAATCAAGCAGCCCGCACAGCGCGTCGCCGAACACCGCGCCCCGGCAGTGGCCGACATGCATGGGTCCTGTCGGATTGGCCGAGACGTATTCGACATCGACCTTGGCGCCGTGGCCGATCGCGCTTTTGCCGTAGGACGCAGCCTCGCGCAGCATGGTGCGCAGTTCGCCGGCCCAGACCTCAGGCTTCAGGGTGAGATTGATGAATCCGGGACCCGCCACCTCAACACCGGCGACCAGATCGTCGGCGCGCAATTTTTCCGCGATCTTGTCGGCGAGATCACGCGGCTTGATCTTGGCGTCCTTGGCCAGCACCATCGCGGCGTTGGTGGCCATGTCGCCATGGCTCGCATCGCGCGGCGGCTCGACCACGACGCGGGAGAAATCGATGCCGGCGGGCCACTGGCCCTCGGCCGCGAGCGCGGCGCAGATCGCCTGCACGCGCGCCAGCGCGTCGGCGAACAGATGCTGTGAAGCTGGCTTGTCGGACATGGCCGCCGCCTAACGCAAATCCGGGGTCGAGTCAAAAAGCCTTTGGTGCTCGATTAAGGCGAAACGGTCGGTCATTCCGGCGATGAAATTGCCGATCCGCCGGGCGCGTTCCCCTTCGCTCTCGCTTTCCGTGCCCTCGACCCATTCGGGCGGCAGGTCGCCCGGGGAGGTCTGGTAGCGCGCGAACAGGTCGAACAGGATCCCTTCCGCCTCGCCCATCACCCGCATGACGCGGGGGTGGCGGTACATATGCAGTTTCAGGAACGCCTTGATCGCGGCCTCCTCCTCCGCGACCTCGGGCGGAAAGGCGACCAGCGGTTGATGGTGGTGGCGGACGTCATGCGCCGATTGCGGTTTTGCAGCCGCCAGCCGCCTGCCCGCCTCGGACATGACCGCCCCGATCATGTAGGAAATCAGCTCACGCACCAGTTCCGCCCCACGCCTGCCATCGTCGAGATTGGGGTAATGCCGGTCGATCTCGGCGATAACAGCGGCTGTCAGCGGCATCACCTTGAGGTCGTCGACGGCAAACAGGCCGGCGCGCAGGCCATCATCGATGTCATGGGCGTCATAGGCGATGTCGTCGGCGAAGGCTGCGGCCTGCGCCTCCAGCGAGGCGTAGCTCCACAGCTCCAGATCGAATTTTTGATTGAAGCCGGCGATGCCGACGGGAATGCCGCTTTCGCGGTATGGCCCGGCCGGGCTCCCGTCCCGCCCGGTCAGCGGACCGTTATGCTTGACGATGCCCTCGAGCGATTCCCAGGTCAGGTTCAACCCGTCGAACTCGGGATAGCGATGCTCGAGCGACGTCACCACCCGCAGCGCCTGCGCATTGTGGTCGAAGCCGCCGTGGGCCGCGAGGCATTTGTCGAGGGCCCGCTCGCCGGCATGGCCGAACGGTGGATGACCGAGGTCGTGCGCCAGCGCCAGTGTCTCGGTCAGGTCCTCGTCGAGGCCGAGTTGGCGGGCCAGCGCACGGGCGATCTGCGCCACTTCCAGCGAATGGGTCAGCCGGGTGCGGTAATGGTCGCCTTCGTGGAACACGAATACCTGCGTTTTGTGCTTGAGGCGCCGGAAGGCGGTGGAGTGGATCACCCGGTCGCAATCGCGCCGGAACGGGCTGCGGGTCCGGCTCGGCGACTCCGCAAACAGCCGGCCACGGCTGGAATCGGGGTCGCAGCCATAAAGCGCGCGGGGGGCAGCCATTCCGACCGACACGATTTTTTAGTCCTTATCCATTTGATTCCGCGGGATTACGCACTTAACTATGTCTGACGCCCCATACCAAATGAATTGGGTATGACGGGCCGGAGAGCATGCCATGACTACTGCCATCACCGTCAGCGAGCGGGCCGCCCGCCGCATCGGCGAAATCCTCAAGACCGAAGGCGACGGCGCCATGCTGCGCATCTCCGTCGAGGGCGGCGGCTGCTCCGGCTTCCAGTACAAATTCGACGTCGACCATGACAAGGCCGAGGATGACCTCGTGATCGCGCGCGAAGGCGCGGTGGTACTGGTCGACCCGGCCTCGGTGCCGTTCCTCGCCGGCTCCGAAGTCGATTTCGTCGATGATTTGATCGGCGCGTCGTTCCGCGTGGTCAATCCGAACGCGACGGCGTCGTGCGGCTGCGGGACCAGCTTTTCGATCTGAATTTCCTGTAGCCCGGATGAGGCCGTAGATGGGGTAACGGGCCCCGGTCCGCCTTCCAAGCAGGCCGCGCTTGCTACGGCGCCATTGGTAGCGCGCTTCGCGCGGCCTGCTTGGAAGGCGGGCGGTCGTCCCTCACATTGATGGTGTGACGGAGTCAGAGGGATGAACCTCGCTCCAAGCATCAAGGAGAGACGACCATGGAGCATTATGCAGGAATTGACGTGTCATTGGAATGCTCGAGCGTGTGCGTTGTCGACGCCAATGGCAAAATCGTGCGTGAGGCCAAAGTGGCGAGCGAGCCGCAAGCCCTGATCGACTGGTTCGGCTCGCTGGGCTTCGGCCTGGAACGGATCGGGCTGGAGGCCGGGCCATTGTCGCAGTGGCTGTTTGCGGGAATGAAGAAGGCCGGCCTTGCCGTGGAACTGCTGGAGACGCGGCACGTACGGAAGGCATTCGAGGCCATGCCGGTCAAGTCGGATCGCAACGATGCACGCGGCATCGCGCAACTGATGCGGCTGGGCTGGTTCCGGCCGGTGCACTGCAAATCGATGAGTGCGCAAGAGACCCGATCGCTGCTGACGGCGCGCAAGCTGGTGCAATCGAAGCTTCACGACGTGGAGAACAGTTTGCGCGGGATCCTGCGCGGTTTTGGCCTGAAGGTTGGCAAGACGACCGGACAGAAGTTCGCGGGGCGGATCGAGGAACTCGTGGCGGGCCACCCGCACCTGCAGACGATCGCCAAGGCGCTGCTGGCGGTGCGAGCGGTGCTGCGGACCGAGTTCGCAGCCTTTGAGAAGCAGACCCGCAGGATGGTGCGATCCGACATGCAGGCACGGCTGCTGACGTCAGTCCCGGCGGTCGGCCCGATCGTGGCGTTAAGCTATGCCAGCGCGATCGACGATCCCGCCCGCTTCAAATCGTCGAAGCAGGCAGGAGCCCATTTCGGGTTGACGCCGAAGAAGCATCAATCCGGCGAGACCGACTACGCCGGCCGGATCAGCAAGATCGGTGATGCTGCGGTGCGCACGGCGCTTTACGAGGCTGCCAACGTCATGCTGACCAAACCGGTCAAAGGCTGTTCGCAACTCAAGAGCTGGGCCATGCGGATCAAAAATCGCGCCGGCATGAACAAAGCCAAGGTGGCGCTGGCGCGCCGGCTCGCGGTGATCATGCATCGCATGCTCGCCGACGGAACATCCTTTAACGCCGCTGCTGCGGCAGCCTAACAGGGAGACATATCGGTTTTCGGGCGGGTCACGACACCAGGCCTTCTCGAAGCGAAGTCCCTTCGCCGGGACGATGGATCAGGTCAGGCCGTTGCCCACCAGGTCGCCTTCGTGAGCACGCACAACGTAGATTGGTCGACCTATCCTCTTCCAACCCCATCAGGTGGCGGCCCTGCGCCGACCCCGTACAGAAGCGAGACCCCGGCGAGCGGACTAAGCAAAGGGATTGACTAATCGAGGCCCGTTACAGAAGGGTGGGCAAAGCGTAGCGTGCCCACCATCTGGCAGCACCATCGTGGATGAATGGTGGGCACGTCACTGACGCTCCTCTGCCCACCCTACGAAATCTGCGCCGGACCTGTAGCCCGCATGAGCGCCAGCGACATGCGGGGAAAGCATCCCGGGGTCGCTTCGCTCGCCCGGGCTACGCACTACGCATTGCCCTACGCCTCCCGCGCGTAGCGCGGCAAATCGGCTTTCAGCATTTCCAGCACGTCATCGCGCACCGGATCGCGGGTGCCGCGGGTGAAGGCGGCTGCGAGCGGCAGCTTGTTCATGTCGGAGGCGGCAAGGCGGATGAAGCGGACGCCGCGCGTGGCCATGCGCGAGGTCCAGCGCGGGACGATGGCGACGCCCAATCCGGCGGAGACAAGGTTGACGATGGTCTGCTTCTCGTCGGCGATCTGGGCGACGCGCGCCTCGCACCCGGCCTCGGCGAACAGTTTCATGGTGAGGTCATGGCTGTGCGGACGCGAGCGGCGTTCGGGCACGATCAGCGGCTGGTTTTCGAGATCGGCGATGGTCACGCGCTTGCGCGATGCCAGCGGATGACGCTCGGCCACCGCGACGACGGCGGTCTCATGCAGCAGGAACAGAAACTCCAGCCGCTTGTCGGGCCGCTCCGGCGGGCGCACGAAGGCGAGATCGAGCCGGCCGGACAATAGACGCGGCAGCAGGCGCACGGACTTGTCTTCGGCCAGTTGCACCGTGACATCGGGCCGGCGCTTGCGAAAATCATGAAGCAGCCGCGGCAAAAGCCCCGCGGCGGCGCTGTCGATGGCGCCGACGCGAATGACCGCGGCCCGCTTGCGACCGCGCATGCGAAACCGGCCGGCCAGCGCATCGGCCTGCACGAGCAACTCCCGCGCTTCCTTGAGCAACACGGCGCCGTCGTCGGTCAGCGCGACGCTTCGCGTCGTGCGCGTCATCAGCCGCGTGCCGAGATCGTCTTCGAGCAGCCGGATGAAGCGCCCAAGCGCCGACGGCAGCATGTCGAGCCGCTGCGCCGCCCTGCCGAAATGCAGTTCCTCGGCCGCCGCCACGAAGCAGCGCAGGTGATGTAGGTCCATTCGTGCTCCCGGATCGGATTATATCAATTTTTTGTATAAACGCGAGGCGATTGCCTCTTGTCAGCCGCCGCCACAAGCTGCATCCAGGCCTGCAAAGGCACGAAAAACCACGGGGAAGAAACATGCGGGAATATTCAATCGCGGCAATTCCGGCCGACGGGATCGGCCCCGAGGTCATCGCCGCCGGCGTCCAGGCGCTCGAAAGCCTGCAGAAGCGCCTCGGCGACGTGAAGTTCAACGTCGAAACCTTCGATTGGGGTTCCGCCTATTACCGCAAGCACGGCGTGATGATGCCGACGGATGCGCTGGCCACGCTGAAGAAATTCGACGCGATCTATTTCGGCGCGGTCGGCGCGCCCGACGTGCCCGATCACATCACGCTGTGGGGCCTGCGCTTGCCGATCTGCCAAGGCTTTGACCAATACGCCAACGTGCGGCCGACCCGAATCCTGCCCGGCATCACCTCGCCGCTGCGGAATGTCGGTCCCGGCGACCTCGACTGGGTGATCGTGCGGGAAAACTCCGAGGGCGAATATGCAGGCTGCGGCGGGCGGGTGCATCGCGGGCTGCCGGAAGAAGTCGGCACCGAGGTCGCGATTTTCACCCGCGTCGGCGTCCAGCGCATCATGCGCTACGCCTTCAAGCTGGCGCAGTCGCGCCCGCGAAAATTCCTCACCGTCGTTACCAAATCGAATGCGCAACGGCATGGCATGGTGATGTGGGACGAGATCGCCGACGAGGTCTCGAAAGAATTTCCCGATGTCACCTGGGACAAGATGCTGGTCGATGCGATGACGGTGCGGATGACGCTGAAGCCGCAGAGCCTCGACACCATCGTGGCGACCAATCTCCACGCCGATATCCTGTCCGACCTCGCCGGCGCATTGGCCGGCAGCCTCGGCGTGGCCCCGACCGCCAACATCGATCCCGAGCGGCGCTTCCCCTCGATGTTCGAGCCGATCCACGGCTCGGCGTTCGACATCACCGGCAAGGGTATCGCCAACCCGGTCGCCAGCTTCTGGACCGCTTCACAGATGCTCGATCATCTCGGCGAGACCGAGGCTTCGGCCCGGCTGATGCGCGCCGTTGAAAAAGTCACGGGCGCCGGCATCACGACGCCCGATGTCGGCGGCACCGCGACGACAAAGGATGTCACCGCGGCCGTCGTGGAAGCGATCCATAGCTCCAACATTTAGCTGCGCGTCGCGGACGAGGCGTATTGATCGTGCTGTACGGCACGATGATGGAAGACCAACCAGAACAAGAGCTCTCAGGGAGATGCAGATGCAGGCGACGAAGATAGCCGCGATGGCCGTGGCATTTACCACGATGAGTACCGCGAGCTTCGCGCAAAACTATCCGACCCGCCCCATTACCTTGCTGGTGCCGTTCGCCGCCGGCGGCGCCACCGACACGGTGGCGCGGGTCACCGCGCAGTCGATGTCGAAACTGCTGGGCCAGCCCATCATCATCGAGAATGCATTGGGCGCCGGCGGCACGATCGGAGCCACCCGGGCCGCCCGCGCGGAGCCCGACGGCTACACGCTGCTGATCCACCACATCGGCATCTCCACGGCGGCCACGCTGTACCGCAAGCTGCCCTACGACACCAAGACCGCGTTTGCGCCGATCGGTCTCGTCACCAACGCGCCGATGACGATCATCGGACGGCCCGATCTGCCGCCGAACACGCTGGCCGAGCTTGTGACGTACATCAAAGCCAATGGCGACAAGATGACCTTCGGCAATGCCGGCCTCGGGGCCGCTTCACATCTTTGCGGCATGCTGTTCATGACCGCCGTCGGCAAGGAAGTCCTCTCAGTGCCCTACAAGGGCAATGCACCGATCATGAACGACCTGATCGGCAAGCAGATCGACCTCTCCTGTGACCAGACCACCAACACCACGGCGCCGATCGCCTCAAAGCTGATCAAGAGCTACGCCATCACGACGAAAACCCGGCTTGCGTCGATGCCCGACCTTCCGACCGCAGACGAAGCGGGTTTGAAGGGTTTTGAGGTCGGCGCCTGGCACGGCATCTATGCGCCCAAGGGCACGCCCGATGACATCATCCAGAAACTGTCCAAGACGCTGCAGGAAGCGTTGCGCGACCCTGATCTGGTGAAGCGGTTCAACGACATCAACACCGAACCCGTGCCGCAGGATCAGGCAACGCCCGAGGCGCTGAAGGCGCAATTAAACAGCGAGGTCGATCGGTGGGCACCGCTGATCAAGGCGGCCGGTCAGTTTGCGGATTGAGACCTCTCAGCGCTCGCTTACAAACAGCGCCCGCGCGTTGCCGTGCGCGATCTGCGCCGCGATCTTTGGCGGCAACTGCGCGAGCCAGGCGCGGTAGCCCGCCATGATGTCGCCGTAGCTCTGCCAGCGCTCGTTGACCCAGGTATCGGAGCCGAGCAGGAAGCGATCGGGATAGCGCTCGAACAGCGCACGCCATTCGGCCGTCAGCTTGCCGCCGCCTTCGACGATGCCGCTGCGATAGGACAGTTCGCCCCACAACTTCGGATATTTCGACAGCATTTCCGCAACGCGGTCGGTCGACAGGCCAAAGCCGGTATGCGCCCAGATGATGCGGGCACGCGGATTGTGGCGCATCAGGATCTCGACGGCGATGTCGTCGGCATGGGCGTGCAGATAGAGGTCGTGCTCGACCGCGAAATCGACGGTCTTTTTCACCCATTCGTTTTCGGCTGCCTTGCCCGAGATGTGGAATTCGCCAATGCCGCGGTAATAGCCGCGTTTGAACTCTTCCTGCACGAGATCGAAGATGAAGGGATCTCCGAACCAGGTCTGGATGTCGGCGCGCACCCGGTAGGGCCGGATGAAGGGCACGATCTGCAGGCCCGCGGGCCTGGCGTCCATCAACGCATGCGTGCCGGTGTTGGGGCGGCTGGTCGCGAGGATGCCGGTGACACGATGCTTTTTGAACAGCGCAAGCACCTCATCGACGCCGTAATAGGGCTTTGGTTCCCAATTGTAGTGCATATGGGCGTCGAAGATTTCGATCGGCTCGTCGGCGCGGGCCGGGCCGGCGATGAACGCCAGCGCCATCAGTATCGCTGCACCCTGAGCAGCCCGCCGCATCGCGCGCCCGAAGGCCGTCATTCGGCGGCGACCACGTGCGGCCGCTCGCCCTCGCCAGCTTCTTCCAGTTGCGGTTCGAGCTTGCGCTTCAAGCGGCGATCGACACGGTCGAGATAGATATAGATCACGGGCGTGATGTAGAGCGTCAGTAGTTGCGACAGGCAGAGCCCGCCGACCACGGCGATGCCAAGCGGTTGGCGCAATTCGGCGCCGGCACCCGCGCCGAGCGCAATCGGCAGCGTGCCGAAGATCGCGGCGAACGTCGTCATCATGATCGGGCGGAAACGCAACAGCGCCGCTTCGCGGATCGCGTGCTCGGCGCTCAGGCCGACGCGGCGCCGCTCCAGCGCGAAGTCGACCATCATGATCGCGTTCTTCTTGACGATGCCGACCAGCATCACGATGCCGATCATGGCGATCACGGACATTTCCATCCCGAACAGCATCAGCGTCAAAATCGCGCCGATGCCGGCCGACGGCAGGCCCGAGATGATCGTGATCGGGTGGATGAAGCTTTCGTAGAGAATGCCGAGAATGACGAAGGCGGCGAACACCGCGGCGAGGATCAAGACGCCCTGCCCGCGCAGCGAATCCTGGAACACCTGCGCGGTGCCGGAGAAGCCGGTGGCGATGGTCGCCGGCAGGTTCGAGTTCTGCTCGAGCTCGGTGATCTTGTCGACCGCATAACCTAACGAAACGCCGGGCGCGAGGTTGAAGGAGATCGTCACCGCGGGCTGCTGGCCCTGGTGGTTGATCTGCAACGGACCCACGGTCGGAACCAGTTTGGCCACCGCCGACAGCGGGATGGTGACGTTGTTCTGGGTCTTCATGTAGAGCTTGGAGAGATCGGACGGATCGACCTTGAACTGCGGCTGCACTTCCAGAATGATCTGGTAGTCGTTCGACGGCATGTAGATGGTGCCGACCTGGCGCGCGCCATAGGCGTTGTAGAGCTGGTTGCGGACCTGATCGACGGTGATGCCGTAGACGGCGGCCTTTTCGCGGTCGATATCGACCGTCATCTGCGGGTTCTTGAGGTAGAGGTCGGTGGTGACGTCGAGCAGACCCGGCAGCTTCTCGATCTTGTCGCGCATCTCGGGCGCCAGGCGATACAGCGACTCGGTATCGCCGCTCTGCATCACATACTGATACTGGCTCTTCGATACCCTGCCGCCAATGTTCAGATTCTGGATCGGCTGGAAGAACGCCTGCATGCCGGGGATCTGGCGGGACTTGACCCGCAGCCGGCCGATAATTGTATTGATGTTTTCGCGGTCCTTCTTCGGCTTCAGCGCGAGGAACAGGCGGCCGTAATTCGCGGTCGCATTGGGTCCGCCGGAGCCGACGGTAGAGTTGACGTATTCGATTGCCGGATCGGACTTCAGCACCTCGACCAGCGCCTGCTGCCGCTCCTTCATCGCCTCGAAGGAGGTGTCGGTGGCGGCTTCGGTGACGCCGATCAGGAAGCCGGTGTCCTCCTGCGGGAAGAAGCCCTTCGGCACGATCATGTAGAGGTAGACGGTGCCGCCGAGGGTGGCGAGCGTCACCAGCAGTATCAGCGGCTTGCGCGCCAGCACCCAGTCGAGCGACGATTCATAGGCCCGTAGCCAGGAATCGAACATTGCTTCGAAGACGCGAAGCACGACATTCGGCCGCTTGGTCGCGTCATGGGCCCGCAGCACGCGCGCGCACAGCATCGGCGTCAGCGTCAGCGACACGAACCCGGACACGATGATCGCGACCGAAACCGTGACCGCGAATTCGCGGAACACGCGGCCGACGATGCCGCCCATCAGCAGCACCGGAATGAACACCGCGATCAGCGAGAAGGTGATCGAGATGATGGTAAAGCCGATCTCGCGCGCGCCCTTCAGCGCGGCCTCGAACGGCCGCATGCCGTGCTCGATGTGGCGGACGATGTTTTCCAGCATGACGATGGCGTCGTCGACCACGAAGCCGACCGAGAGCGTCAGCGCCAGCAGCGTCATGTTGTTGATGGAATAATCGAGCCCGTACATCACCGCGCAGGTGCCCAGCAACGAGATCGGAACCGCGAGCGCCGGAATGAACGTCGCCGAGGCCGAGCGCAGAAACAGGAAGATCACCAGGATGACGAGGGCAACCGCGATCAGCAGGGTCTCCTCGACGTCCGCGACGGACTGACGGATCGAGACCGAGCGGTCCATCATCACCTGCATCGTGACCGAGGGCGGAATCTGCGCCCGCAGCGCCGGCAGTTTCGCCAGCACCGCATCGACCACTGCGACGGTATTGGCGTCCGGCTGCTTCTGGATCGCGAGCACGACCGCCCGCTCGCCGTTCAGCCAGGTCGCGATCTTGTCGTTCTCGACGCTGTCATAGATTTTCGCGACCTCGTCGAGCTTGACCGGCGAGCCGTTGCGCCAGGCCACCACGATCTTGCTGTAGTCGGGCGCCTTGTCCATCTGGCCGGAGGCCTGCAGCGCGACGTCCTGCTTCGGCCCGTTCAGGGTGCCGACCGGCGTCGACGAGTTGGCCCGCGACACCGCGGTCCTGATATCGTCGAGCGACAGCCCGCGCGCGGCGGCGGCTTCCGGATCGGCCTGGACGCGGATGGCGAATTTCTGGGCGCCGTAGATCAGCACCTGCGCCACGCCCGGGATTTGCGACAGCGTCTGCCCGATGGTGATGTCGCCATACTCGTTGACCGCCGACAGCGGCAGCGTCGCCGAGCCGAGCGAGACGAACAGCACCGGGAAGTCGGCCGGGTTCACCTTTCGGAAGCTCGGCGGAATCGTCATTTCGATCGGTAGCCGCCGCTGCGCGATGGTCAGCGCGGTCTGCACGTCGAGAGCCGCAGCGTCGATGTTGCGGTTGAGGTCGAACTGGATGGTGATGACGCTGGTTCCCTGCGAGGAACTCGACGACATCGAGGAAATGCCCGCGATGGTCGAAAGCTGGCGTTCGATGATGCCGGCGACCGAGGCCGCCATGGTTTCCGCGCTGGCGCCCGGTAGGGTGGCGGTGACGTTGATGGTCGGGAAGTCGACCCGCGGCAGCGCCGAGACCGGCAGCAGGCGGAAGCCGAAAATGCCGAACGCGATGATCGACGCCGTGATCAGCGTCGTCATGACCGGCCGGCGGATACAGAGTTCGGAGAGCGTCATCGGCTAGGCTCCGGCTTTCTTGGTGCGCGGCGCAACCTTCGAGCCGTCCGACAGCAGCAATTGCCCGTCGACCACAACGCTTTCGCCGCCGGCCAGCCCTTCTGAAATCACCGACATGCCCTGCGAGGTGCGATCGACCTTGACCGGCTGAACCTTGGCGGCGCCGTCCTTGATGACAAAGACGAAATTGCCGCTCTGGCTGCGCTGCACGGCGACCGTGGGCACCACGATCGCGTCCTCGCTGCGAATGACGAGCTTGGTCGCGACCAGGGTCCCCGGCCACAATGTCTCGTTTTCGTTGTTCATGATGCCGCGAACCGTGACCATGCCGGTGGTCGCGTCCACGGTGTTTTCGACCATCGCGACCTTGCCGGTTTCGGAACGCTGATGGCCGGGGATGGTCGCGGTGACGCCGGAGACGCCCTTGGCCATGGACTCGCGCAGATCGACCAGCACGCGTTGCGGCACCGAGAAAGATACATAGACCGGCGCCATCTGGTTGATGACGGCAAGCGGCGCGGTATCGGCCGGACGCACGAAATTACCGACCTTCACATTGGCGGCGCCGATCCGCCCCGAGAACGGCGCGCGGATCATGGTATAGCTTTTCTGGACCTTCAGATTGTCGAGCGCGGCCTGATCGGCCTTGATGGTGCCGGTCAGGATGTCGGACTGGGTCCTGGCGTTGTCGACATTGACCTGCGTCGTCGCACCCTTGCCGACCAGATCGTTATAGCGGCGCAGGTCGCGCTGCGCGCCTTCGAGCTGCGCCTGATCCTTGGCGAGCACGCCCTCGGCCTGTTCGATCTGCGCATCGATCTGGCGGCTGTCGAGCGTGAACAGCAGATCGCCTTCGTTGACCTTGGCGCCGTCCTCGAAATGCACCGCGAGGATGGTGGTTTCCAGCCGCGATTTCAGCGCCACGCTGGAGATCGGTGTCACCATCCCGATCGCGTCGACGTCGACGGGCACCGACTTGCGCTCTGCCTTGGCCAGTTCGACCGAGACATCCCGCGAGGCCCGTTGCGGCCCCTGGGCGTTGGAGCTGCCGCCCATCCACGAGGAGCGGGTGACAAAGCCGGCCGCCGTGGCAATGGCGATGGCGCCGACAACAAGTATCAAGGTACGTTTTTTCATAATTTTTCACGCCGCCAGCCCCAAAGGACGGAACGGTTCTCCTCTGCCCCTTGACGGCGACTTTCTCGCCTTATTTCTAGACGGTTATCACAGCCTTCCTGCACATGGTATGCCACTGCTGGAAAATGTGTAGTTACCACTTCGACGAAAATCCGGGATTTCCCGGTAATGCTCAGCCGGGATCCCCTCCATGCGTATTGCGACCTGGAACGTCAATTCGGTCCGGCAACGGCTCGACCATCTCCTGACCTGGCTCAAGGAGTGCTCGCCGGATGTCGTCTGCCTGCAGGAAATCAAATGCGTCGATGAGGCATTCCCGCGGCTCGAGATCGAGGCGCTCGGCTATAACGTCGTCACCCACGGTCAGAAGACCTTCAATGGCGTGGCGCTGCTGTCAAAACTACCGTTCGACGAGACCAAATCGGGCCTGGCTGGCGACGACGAGGACGCCCATGCCAGGTTCCTCGAAGGGGTGGTGACGCTGAAAACCGGCGTGATGCGGATCGCCTGCCTATATCTGCCCAACGGCAACCCGCCGGAGACGGAAAAATATCCCTATAAACTCAAATGGATGTCGCGGCTTCTTGAGTATTCGAAGGAGCGGCTCAAGGCGGAAGAGCCACTGGTGCTCGCGGGCGACTTCAACGTCATTCCGGCCGCTAGCGACGTCTATAACCCCGCCGCCTGGGCCAACGACGCGCTGTTCAAGCCCGAGACCCGCGAGGCCTTTCAGTCCCTGCTCGGCCTCGGGCTGACGGACGCGTTGCGCGCGGTGACTGATGAGCCCAACCTCTACACGTTCTGGGATTACCAGGCGGGCGCCTGGCAGAAGAACTGGGGCATCCGGATCGACCACCTCCTGCTGTCGCCACAGGCCAGCGACCGCCTGACCAATGTCGGCATCGACAGCTATGTGCGCGCCTGGGAGAAACCGTCCGACCACGTACCGGTGTGGGCGGATTTCGACCTGGAGACGGCTTGAGCGCGGCCGGCGCGGCAATGGTGGCGATTCGGGATGCAACGCCCGAAGACGCCATCGCGGCGTGCCATGTCCTCAAGGAATCGATTTCTCGGTTGTGCATTGCCGATCACCGCAACGACCCGGCGATACTGAATGCGTGGCTGGCGAACAAGACCCCGGAAATGGTGGCCGCGTGGGCAACGCAGAAGGGAAACTCGCTCCTGCTCGCGGTCGAGGGCGATGCCGTCGTCGCGGTGGGATCCGTTACAGATGCAGGCGAGATTACGCTGAATTATGTGGCGCCCGCTGCACGATTTCGCGGCGTCAGCCGCGCTTTGCTAAGCGCCCTCGAAGCACGAGCGGCGGAGCGCGGCAACAAACGTTGCAAGCTCACCAGCACCGAAACCGCGCACCGGTTCTATCGGTCGGCTGGTTATCGCGACGACGGAGCGTCGACAGGCAGGCCTGGTAAGAGATTAGGCCATCCGATGTCAAAGCAGATTGTTGCTTCGTCGTAGTCTGTAAGGTGGGCAAAGCGAAGCGTGCCCACCATTGACGCCAACTAATTCCGAGAGATGGTGGGCACGCTGCGCTTTGCCCACCCTACTGCGGCAGCTACGACAGCAGCTAGCGCCGCTCAGTCCTTCTTGCCCTGCACCCAGTGCTCGAGCATCTGCAGCGCCGAGGCGCGGTCCTCGTCGGAGGCCTTGGTGAAAGCGCGGTTATAGCTTTCGCGGATCCAGCTCTCGTCGGGGGCGGCGTTGTCGCGCGCCAGCGTCAGCCACATCAGGCCGCGGGCAGCCTGCCGCGGCAGCCGGTCGCCGGTGAACAGCATCTGGCCGAGCAACGCCTGCGCCTGATGCTGGCCCTTCTGGGCAGCCAGGCCAAGCCAGCGCGCGCCATAGCGGAAATCGTCCCGCGAGGCGTCCGGCGTCTTCAGGTAAAGCCGCGCCAGATCGTATTGCGCGTCGGCATTGCCGAAATAGGACGCGGCATAGGAGAACATCTCCCGAGCGCGATCGGAATCCGGCTTGATCTTGGAATTCGGGATGCCGTTGAGATAGTAGCGCCCCAGCGCCACGAAGGCGTTGGCGACGATCGTCGCCTGCGGCGCCGACGGGCTGTCCTCGGCATGCGCGTTGGCGATGCGGCTGAAATATTCGAAGGCGCGTAAGTCGTCCTGGATGACGCCATCGCCATCGGCATACATCCGGCCGAGCTTCCACTGCGCCACGGGATGGCCGCCCTCGGCGGCGTATTGCAGCGAGTTCAGAGAGGGCGCGGCAACCGCAGTTGCCGTCGCCGCCGACGCTGCTGCGGACGGCACCTTCTTCAGTGCCTGGGCGGTGACGGCTTGCGCCGCGTCCGGCTGGCTGCGCATGGGCATCGTGGCGTCCGGCTTCACCGGCGCGCCATCGAATGCGAATCCGGGAACCGCCACAGGCGTGGCCCCGAGCATCAACGCAAATATGATACGCCTAGATGTCCGCATAGCATTGTTTCTCGTGCGCACCGCCAGGATGGGTTACAGCCCCATCCACCGCCGGCCCAACCTGTTGGGCATATTTCCACAGCGCACCCGACGTGTGGTTAGTCTGTCGAGGCGCCCACTTGGTTTTACGTTCGGAGAGTTCGGCGTCGGTCAATTTTACGTTAAGAGTACCGACGTCGGCATCGATCTCGATAATGTCACCATTCTGCAACAGGGCGATCGGACCGCCCACGGCAGCTTCCGGCCCGACATGGCCGATGCAGAACCCGCGGGTGGCGCCGGAGAACCGGCCGTCGGTGATCAAGGCGACCTTGCCGCCCATCCCCTGCCCGGTCAGCGCCGCCGTGGTCGAGAGCATCTCCCGCATCCCGGGACCGCCGCGCGGCCCCTCGTAGCGGATCACGATGACCTCGCCTTCCTTGTAGGTCCGCTTCTGGACCAACTCGAACGCGTCTTCTTCCCGATCGAAGCAGCGGGCAGGACCAGTAAATTTCAGCTTCGACATGCCCGCGACCTTCACGATCGCACCCTCCGGAGCGAGATTACCCTTCAGCCCGACAACCCCTCCCGTGACGGTGATCGGGTTGTCGGCGGACCGCACTACATCCTGGTGCGGATTCCATTTCACGCTCTTGAGGTTTTCGGCGATCGTCCGGCCCGTGACGGTGAGGCAATCTCCGTGCAGGTGGCCATTGTCGAGCAGCGTCTTCATCAGAAGCGGTATGCCACCAACCTCGAACATGTCTTTGGCAACATAGCGGCCCCCTGGCTTCAAATCCGCGACATATGGTGTCTTTTTGAAGATTTCGGCGACGTCAAATAAGTCAAACTTGATGCCGCATTCATGCGCGATGGCCGGCAGGTGCAGCGCAGCATTGGTCGACCCGCCGGAGGCGGCAACGACTGCCGCGGCGTTTTCGAGCGAGCGGCGGGTGACGATGTCGCGCGGCCGGATGTTGGCTGCGATCAACTCGACAACCTTCTCGCCGGCGGCGGTGCAAAACGCGTCGCGGATTTCGTAAGGCGCTGGCGCCCCGGCCGAATATGGCAGGGCCAGCCCGATCGCCTCGGATACCGTCGCCATGGTGTTGGCGGTGAATTGTGCGCCGCACGCCCCCGCCGAGGGACAGGCCACCCGCTCGATTTCGTCGAGATCGGCGTCCGACATTTCGCCGACCGAATGCCTGCCGACGGCCTCGAACATGTCCTGCACCGTGACCTGCTGGCCACGGAAATTGCCCGGCAGAATCGAGCCGCCATAGATGAAGACCGACGGCACGTTGAGCCGGACCATTGCCATCATCATGCCCGGCAGCGACTTGTCGCAGCCGGCAAGCCCGACGAGGGCGTCATAGGCGTGGCCACGAACAGTCAGCTCGACCGAATCGGCGATGCATTCCCGGGACGGCAGCGACGAGCGCATGCCGTCATGGCCCATGGCGATGCCGTCGGTCACGGTGATGGTGCAGAATTCGCGCGGGGTGCCGCCGGCGGCGGCGACGCCCTTCTTGACCGCCTGCGCCTGGCGCATCAGCGAGATGTTGCAGGGGGCGGCCTCGTTCCAGCAGGACGCGACGCCGACGAAAGGCTGATGGATCTGCTGGGTGGTCAGCCCCATCGCGTAGAGATACGACCGATGGGGCGCGCGCTCCGGCCCCTCCGTCACGTGACGGCTCGGCAACCTCTTCTTGATGTCGGTCTTGGCGTCCATCCGCGGAGAACCTGTTTCCCATTTCCTTGGTCGGTCTCGGGAGCAATTTTCCCGTCGCCTTCGTTGGCGCTGTGGTTAACCATCCAATGAAAGACATGGTTTCATAGAGGGGTGTGGCTAAAAAGCGGCGCAAGCAAGAGCCGGGCGCACGATTAGCCAAATGTTCGCCCACTGTTGCGGTCACGCAACAATCGTGGCGTAGCGGCAACCATTATTTGGACTTATTCCGCGCCGCTGCGCTACCAGTCCCCGGTAAACTTCGCCGTCGGAAGTCAAGTGCCGCCCATCGGTCACAATATGGGCAATCGACAACGAGTTTCTCCAACGCGAGAATCGCCTCGCACGGAGTTCGCGCTACAGACGGGAATTCAGCCAGGCCTGCGCGTTGCCGAGAATCGCACAACACGATTCGCACGACCTTTGCAGCGCCTGATCTTTCGATCGCCGCCATTGCGCGCTCCGAAGTTACGACGGCCAACTTCTATCGTGCTCGAAACGGATCGCGTCATTTTTGTGCGGCCGGCACTTTTTGCGCCAGTTTTCGTCACGCCATGACGCTGTCCGCGACATGCGCGCCGAGAGCGGATTCATCTTTCATACAAGGCAGAACAACGTCGTGCGCGACTTGCCGCAGACGTTTTTGATCGCCGTCGGAAATGAGGCACGCGCCTAAAGATCGGCCGCACGAACGCCTTTCGCGTCACCATATTGCCCCTGCTGCACGCAAATCCGCCGCGTGCACGTCCAGCCACGGACCCGTTTGGCTGTTCATCCTTCGATGCGGGTGAGGGAATCCTGCCTCACGTTCTCCCCGCGCGCATCACTTCACGATTCCCAAAATCCGTGGTGGTCGTTTTTATCTCGTGAGGCCTCTGAGTAAGAGGTTTGAATAAATGGCACGCTTCAATCTGAACGGCTTCCTCGACAATAGCCGCTTCGAGGATTTCTTCGCCAGGATAGGCGGCGGCACTTCCGGCCATGATCATCTGAACGGGTCGACGGGCGGCAACAACCTTTTCGGCGGCTCGGGCGACGACGACGTCTCCGGCATGGCCGGCAATGACACGCTCAGCGGCGGCACCGGCTCCGACAAGCTCTGGGGCGGCTCGGGTAACGACAACCTGTCCGGCGGCAACGGCGCCGACACGCTGATTGGTGGCTTCGGCGCCGACCGGATGGATGGTGGTGCCGGCAACGACGTCCTGCTCAGCCGGTCGGATGCCGGGCGAGATGGTCGCAGCCCAGGACGGCAAGACGCAGATCTTCGCTGCGGAAACCGCTGCGTTCAAGGCGGTCAACGATACACTGACCGGCGGCGCCGGCGGCGACACTTTCCGCTTCGAAGGCATGGTCAATGCCAAGGACAACATCGTTGCCAAGCACGTCAACGACGACGGCACCATCGACTGGGTTGGCGTCACCGGCGAGAACAACGCCACGCACGATCACTGGGTCGACGGCTTCGGCAACGATGTGATCCGCGACTTCAACCGCGCCCAGGGCGACAAGATCGAAATCTCGGCGCACACCGCCGAGGTCAAGTCGATTGACTACAAGGACAGCAATGGGGACGGCAAGAACGACTACAGCGTGATCACCGTCATCAGCCAGCAAGGCGCTGCCGGCGCGCATGACGAGGATCTGCTCGGCACCATTACCGTCTACGGCAACCTGGTGAAGCAAAGCGATATCGCCGTTACCCAGACGGTGTATGGCGCTTACGAGTTGGTCGGCGAACTCGGCGCCGGCGTGCACTTCGAACTGGAGGACGACGGCGTGCTGCCCAATGGCGGAACGGATGGCGGCCACCACGACGCCGCGACGGCGATGGCCAACATGCACATGTAAGCCAAGAGCAAGACACGATCGCGAACAAGGGCCGACTCCCGGCCCTCGTTCTCCAGCGTCCGGTGCCGATTCATTCGTCACCGGGCGCTGGACCACATCCGCTTCACGGCAAGCAAGTAGCCCATCAAGAAAAGAATCCGGAGCTTCGGCTCTGATTTCAATCGGAACCCACAACGTTCTAGTTTGATTTTTGCCTGACGTACCGGCCGGGCGCGGGCTCGATCACGCGAAAAGTATCGTTGCCCAATTCCGCCGGAGCCTGAACGGAGCCGCTGGAATGGCCTTTCATCCAGCCATCCCACTCAGGCCACCAGCTTCCCGGATTCTCCTCGGCGTTTTCCAGCCAATTGTTGGCGTCGCAATTCAGATTGTCATTGATCCAATGACTCCGCCTGTTGCGGGCCGGCGGGTTGATCACGCCCGCGACGTGACCGCTGGCGGCGAGCACGAAGCGCGGCTCTCTTCCCATGATGTCCTTTGAGCGAAACGCGCTCTGCCAGGGCACGATATGGTCCTCGCGAGAGGCCAGTATAAACAACGGCACCTTTACCTTTGAGAGGTCAATTCGTTCACCGCATTGGGTGGTCGCGCCGGGCTCCTTGATCCTGTTTTCAACGTAGGCGTTACGCGTGTACCAGCAGTACATTGGCCCCGGCAGGCTGACACTGTCGGAGTCCCAGTAGAGCAGATCGAATACGTCAGGCGGCGCACCCTTTAGATAACTTTCGACAACATAGCGCCAGATCAGATCATTGGCGCGCAGGGTTCCGAAGGTAAAGGCCAGCTCTTTGCCAGGCAGAATACCGCCTCTTCCGATCGTCGCTTCGCGCAGGGCGAGGGAATTCTCGTCAATCAGCAGGCCGATTTCCCCGGTATCCGCGAAATCGATCATCGTGGTCAGGAGTGTTATCGTTGCGAGCTTGTCTTCACCGCGCGCGGCCAGAACCCCCGCGGCGCAGCTCAAAATGGTACCCCCGACGCAAAAGCCCAACGCATGAATCCGATCGACATTTGCAATGTCGCGCACCACCTCTACGCTCTTGAGCACGCCGAGATTCAGGTAGTCGTCCCAGGTTAGACGCTGGATCTCAGAAACGGCGCTTCGCCAGGAAATCAGGAAGACCTGATGCCCCTGCGCGACGGCATATTCGACAAACGAGTTTCCCGTGCCGAGATCGAGCAAATAGTATTTGTTAATGCAAGGCGGCACGATCAGGAGCGGTGTTTTCTCGACCTCGGCCGTCTGTGGCGTATATTGGATGAGCTGAATTAGCTCGTTCTCGAAGACGACCGAGCCGGGTGTTACGGCCAGGTTGCGACCCACCTCAAAAGCGGATTCGTCGACCCGGGTGATACGCCCTTTCTGGAGATCTTCGATCAAGTTCTGCATCCCGGCCACCAGGCTCCCTGAACGTGTCCGGATTGCTGTTCGAATGACTTCCGGGTTAGTCGCAGGGAAATTCGTCGGACTCATCGCGTCGATGAATTGACGCGCGTAGAAGCGAAGCTGCAGCTTCGAGTTTTCGTCGACCTCGGCTTGATCGACGATCTCGGCCAATTGCTTTGACGTCATCAAGTAGGATTTCTTGATGAGTTGGTAGTAGGGCGAGTTCTGCCAGGCCTCGTCTTGGAAGCGTCTGTCCCGGCCCGACCGCTGAGAGCCCGCTGCCGATGTGTTGCCAAGGGTGCCTTTCCAGAACTCCACAATCGGAGACCAGAACTGCCGCTGCAAGTTCGCCGTGAAGGCAAACGGCGATAGTTCGCCACCCGTGGGAGGCTTGCCCTCTACGCCCATTGCGCTGACGAGCGCATCGTCAAATTGCTTCATTGATTGCTGGCCGGCTCGCATCAGGCTTTCAAGGTATGCCGAGGAGCCATTAGGGGTAGGCGAGCTAGCCATGTGAGCCTCCGGGAACGGCTCGTATGCTGGCGGCGGTAGCGCCAGCTAACCAGTCGAGTTGGATTTTCGCACCAAGTCACAGCGACCGACTGAACTAAAATCAAAACCTTTAGTGCGCGCTCGGCATACGGCTTGACATAGATCAACGAATGGTCCGGCCACCCGCCCCTAGCTCAAGCACGGGCGCGCCGGATGCAGTCTTTTTCTTTCGGAAGCCGGGAGCGAGGCCCCGGCTTGATGAGCGGTGCGTGCTGCATTCAGCAAGCCACGTCATCAGCTCACTCCAAGCCCGTCGCTTCCGGCAAGTGAGGCATCATGGATCATCCGCTCAGACGGCCTGAAGAAATTCTGGCGTATCGTTCATTAAAGCAGATCATCGCAGCAAAGCCGCGATCGCTGTGGACCGTCGACCCCAGGGACAACGCGCTCACGGCAATGCGTCTGATGGCCGAAAAAAACATCGGCCTCGTCGTGGTTCTGGAGCACGGGGCGATCGCAGGCATTCTTTCCGAACGTGATTGCGTGCGGCGGCTTGTGGTTGCCGGAAAAACTCCAGAACTTACTCCGGTAGTGGACATCATGGTCCGAGATGTCATCACAATTGACCTTGCGAAGACGTTCGCGGATTGTCTGAAACTGATGCACCTGCACAACGTTCGTCACCTGCCGGTGGTCGAGAACAACACTCCCATAACCGTTATCTCGATCCGTGACTTGTTGGCCGAGGCAGTCCAGCACCACGCCACGGTCATCGCCGAACTTGAGCGCGAACGCATGACCATGTTCACGTCAACAGCTTGAGCCTGCCTGGAGCCACGGGCTTACCATTGGAACGGAAGTGTCGTCATGAATCTCCTGATTGTGCTGGGCGCTCTGATCTTTCTGATGTTTGTGGCCTACCGCGGCTACAGTGTGATCCTGTTCGCTCCGGTCGCTGCACTTGGCGCGGTGTTGCTGACCGATCCCATGCTGGTTCCACCAATGTTTTCCAGCGTCTTCATGGAGAAGACGGTGGGCTTCGTGAAGAATTATTTTCCAGTCTTCATGCTGGGTGCTGTCTTCGGCAAAGTCATTGAGTTGTCGGGCTTCTCCAAGTCGATCGTATCCGCCGTCATAGGCGTACTCGGCCGGGAGCGCGCCGTACTCTCTATCATCGTCGTCTGCGCGATCCTGACTTATGGTGGCGTGTCGCTGTTCGTCGTGGTGTTCGCGGTCTATCCGTTCGCGGCGGAGATGTTTCGGCAGGGCGATATTCCAAAACGGCTCATTCCCTGCACGATCGCGCTCGGTGCGTTCAGCTTCACGATGGATGCCTTGCCGGGAACGCCGCAAATTCAGAACATCATTCCGACGACCTTCTTCAATACGACGACGTGGGCCGCCCCGGTGCTCGGGCTCGTCGGCAGTATTTTCGTTTTTGGCGTCGGTCTTGCCTATATCGAGAACCGCCGAAAAGCGGCGCATAAACGTGGCGAAGGCTACGGCACGGAGCTTCTCAACGAGCCGGTGCCATTCGAGGAAGAGGAGTTACCCAACCCGTGGATCGCCGTCGCACCGCTGGTCGTGGTCGGCGTCGCGAACTTTGTATTGACGCAACTGGTGCCGCGGGCTTACGGCGCCAAGCATGAAATCACACTCGGCGGCCATTCGATCGTTACGCAGATTGGTCCGGTGGCAGCCATATGGGCAGTCGAGGGCGCGCTGCTCCTTGGTATAGCGACGGTGTTCCTCTTTGCCTGGCGTCCCGTGCTCGCAAAATTCGCGGAAGGCAGCAAGGCAGCCGTTGCCGGGGCTTTGCTTGCGTCGCTTAATACCGCGTCCGAGTATGGATTCGGCGGGGTGATTGCGCTGTTGCCGGGCTTTGCGGCGGTCTCCGCTGCGCTCAGGGCGATCCCCAATCCGCTTGTCAATGAAGCCGTCACTGTAACGGTGCTCGCCGGCATCACCGGCTCGGCTTCCGGCGGCATGAGCATCGCCCTTGCCGCGATGTCCGAAGAATTCATTGCAGCCGCAAAGGCGGCAAACATCCCGCTTGAAGTCTTTCACCGTATCGCGGCCATGGCGAGCGGCGGCATGGATACATTGCCTCACAACGGAGCCGTCATCACGTTGCTTGCTGTTACGGGCCTGACCCACAGACAAGCCTATAAGGATGTGTTCGTGATCACGTTGACGAAAACAGCGGCGGTGTTCGTTGCCATCGCGTTTTATTATTTGACCGGAATTTACTGAGAAAGCCGCAGAGCGCTTGTGGAGGACTCATGTCAGCTAATGCGGTTCGACTAACGCTTGCGCCCGTCAAAGCACTGGATAGCGGAAAGATTGTCACGGCAGAGGAAGCAGCCAGCCTCATTCGAGACGGTGACACGATTGCCACAGGTGGTTTTGTCGGCATCGGATTCGCCGAAGAAGTCGCTCTGGCAATAGAGACACTGTATCTCGCGAAAGGTGATCAGCCAGTCCCTGCCACCGGCAAGCCTCGCAATCTCACGCTGGTCTACGCCGGAGGTCAGGGTGACGGCAACGACCGTGGACTGAATCACCTTGGCCACGAAGGTCTGGTGCGCCGCGTGATCGGCGGGCATTGGGGGCTGGTGCCGAAACTGCAGCAATTGGCGATCGCCAATCAGATCGAGGCTTACAATCTTCCTCAGGGCGTCATTTCGCACCTTTTTCGCGACATCGCAGCAAAGCGCCCCGGACATCTTACACGCGTGGGGCTTGAAACATTTGTCGATCCGCGCCACGGCGGTGGCAAGATCAACGAACGCACCAAGGAAGATCTCGTCAGCCTTATCGACATCGGAGGCGAGGAATTTCTTTTTTATCGCGCGTTCCCGATCGACGTCGGAATTATCCGCGGCACGACGGCGGATCCTGATGGAAATGTCACGATGGAAAAGGAGGCGCTTACCCTGGAAGCGCTGGCCATCGCGATGGCGGCACGCAATTCCGACGGGCTGGTCATTGCACAGGTGGAACGAATAGCCGAGCGCGGTTCGCTCAACCCAAGGCAAGTCAAAATTCCCGGAATATTCGTCGATTGCGTGGTCTTGGCCAAGCCAGAGAATCACTGGCAGACCTTTGCAGTTCAGTATGACCCGGCGTTCAGCGGCGAAATTCGCGCTCCCACGGGGTCAACGACGTCAATGGAAATGAGCGAGCGAAAGGTCATCGCACGCCGTGCGGCGCTCGAACTCGATGCAAACAGTGTCGTCAATCTCGGCATCGGCATGCCGGAGGGTATCGCAAGCGTCGCCAACGAAGAAAGAATTGCTGATTTGCTCACGCTTACGGCTGAACCGGGCGTCATTGGTGGCGTGCCGGCAGGAGGACTCAATTTCGGAGCGGCGGTCAACGCACAGGCCGTTGTCGATCAGCCCTATCAATTCGACTTTTATGACGGCGGCGGGCTTGATGCAGCCTTTCTCGGGCTCGCGCAGGCTGACCGCGAAGGCAATCTGAATGTGAGCAAATTTGGCCCGCGCCTGGCGGGTGCCGGCGGCTTTATCAATATCAGCCAGAATGCCAAGAAGCTGGTGTTCGTTGGTACATTCACGGCGGGTCGCCTCCGCGTGGCGGTCGAGGACGGGCGCCTGCGCGTGGTCCAGGACGGTAAAGTGGTCAAGTTTGTCGATGAAGTTGAACACCGCTCGTTTTCCGGTCGCTACGCGATGCATCGGGGGCAACCCGTGCTTTATGTGACGGAGCGCTGTGTGTTCAAATTGACACCGGATGGCCTTGAGCTGGTCGAAGTCGCGCCCGGTATCGACATCGAGCGCGACATCCTCGCGCGGATGGAATTTCGTCCAATCGTCCGCAGCCCGGCCATTATGGATCAGCGCATTTTCGCGAACGTTCCAATGGGTTTGCGGGACCAGCTGCTGCGAATGCCGATCGAGCAACGGTTTACCTATCATCCCGGCGAAAACCGGTTCTTCGTCAATCTGGAAGGCCATCGTGTTCGCAGCCACGAAGACGTGGAAGAGATCCGCAGGATCGTCGAAACCAAGCTGGCTCCCCTCGGTCGAAAGGTCTACGCCGTTGTCAATTACGACAGCTTCGAGATATTCCCCGACATAATCGATGAATACACGGCCATGGTCCACGACCTGGTGGATCGCTTCTATTCCGGTGTCACCCGCTACACGACCAGTAGTTTTCTTCGCGCCAAATTGGGCGATGCGTTGAAGCAACGCGCGTTGGCGCCCCACATCTACGAAAGTGCAGAAGAGGCGACCGCCCACCTGCGCGACCTGGAACAGAAGAAAGCAGGCTGACTGCGATGTTCACTACGAGCATCGCCCGCATCACTCCCATTTTGTCTATTGGGGCTTTGCCGTCGTCCGGCGCTATCGTCCACCTTGAGGTCGTTGGCGGCCTTGATCATCGACCACCATTTTGCGATTTCGGCCTTTTGCCGGGAGCCTAGCGCTTCAGGCGCGAGCTTGTCCTTTGGCGGCATCTGCAGGCCGAGATTTTTAAGCTGCGTGCGCACCGCCGGATCGTTCAGCTCAGCAACGTGCGCGGCATTGAGCCCGGCAGGCCGCCCGCTTCATCCGCGGTCGAAGCCGCTTCCACGCCTAAACTGGAACTTTTCGGGTTCCCATCCGCCTCATTTTGCACGCGTTTGTTGTGCAGAGGTGACAATTGCACCTCGGGGGTAGTGGTATCTTTCTCAATAGTTCAGAGCCACCGCATCACGCGATCTCTTGGTTTTGGCAGTGTTTGTGAAGTGGGTTTCGCAGGGGGACCATGGAATGAACCGATGCTTGCGCTCGCTGTCTTGTTTTTTCACGCTCGCTGGGCTCGCCCTCTTCTCGACGGATGCGACCGCGCGACCCAGCCATAAGCCAAACGCCCAGAAGGCGCACGAAGCGACCAAGAAGTCGCGCGTCGTGAAGGAGGCTCGCCCTCATCGCAGCGCTGCGCTTGGAAAAAATCAAAACGCTAAGCACGCTTCCGCACAACGCAAGGCGAAGCCAAAGGCCTCTCCCGCTCCCAAGCAGGCCGCCGCTCCCAAGGAAACCGTCGCTCCGCTGACGGGTGATCTTGCGCTGGTGAAAGAAGCCATCGATCTCGCGCGCAAGGCAAAGACCCAGGAGGCGACGGACATCAGGAACAAGATCACGGACCCGGCGGCGCAGAAGCTCGTCGAGTGGTACATCCTGCGCCACCCGGAGACGATAGCGCCTTTCAGCCGCTACGCGGCGTTCGTCGCCGCCAATCCGGAATGGCCGAGTGCGCCGTTGTTGCGCCGGCGCGCAGAGGCGCGGCTGTGGGAGCAGCGCATCGATGCGGCGACGGTCCGCGGCTTCACCGGCGACCGGCCCGCCAGCGCCAAGGGCAAGTTGGCGCTGGCACGCGTGCTGCTCGCAGAGGGCGATCGGGACGGCGCGGCCAGGCTGGCGCGCGATGCATGGCGGTCGGACGAATTGTCGGAGCGCCTGGAGATCGACGTGTTCGAGACGTTCCGCGACCTTCTCAATCGCGATGACCACCGTGCGCGCATGGACAGGCGCATCGGCGCCAAGGATCTCGCCGGCGCGAAGCGCGCCGCGAAGCGCCTTGGCGACGACGAGCTCGCGATCGTGAAGGCCTGTGCCGCGGTCAAGGGAAAAGCGGACAAGGCGATGGATGCGCTTAACGACGTCGCAGCCGAGGCCCGACAGGATCTCGGCTACACCCTGTGCCGTGTCCAGTGGATGCTCGCCAAGGACCAGATCGATGACGCGGCCCGCCTGATGGTGGCGGCCTCGCCGGAGACGATGGCGCTGCAGGACACCGATCAATGGTGGCGCGAGCGGCGCTCGCTCGCCCGCAAGCTGCTCGACCAGGGCAAGTTCCAGACCGCCTATCAGGTGATCCGCTCCGCCGCGCTGCCGGCCAATGAATACTACCGGTCCGACTTGCACTTCATGTGCGGCTGGATCGCCCTGCGCTACCTCGACGACCCCGCCACTGCGGCCCGGCATTTCGCCCGCATCGATGAGGGACAGGTCAATCCGACCGTGCTGGCGCGGGCGAACTACTGGCGCGGCCGCGCGGCCGAAGCCCTTGGCCAGGCGGATGCGATGCGTGCGAACTATGAAGCAGCTGCCCGCTACGCAACCGCCTATTACGGCCAGCTCGCGCGCGCCAGGCTCGGCCGCGACCGGATCGAACTGCGCGCGCCCTCGCCCGTTCTCGCCTCCGCCGATGCCTCGGTCACCGACGAACGCGTGCGCGCCGCCGATATGCTCTACGAGATCGGCGAGCGCGATGTCGTGCTGTATTTTGCCGCCGATCTCGGCGCACACAGCTCCGACGTTACCCTGCTCGAAGCACTCGGCGAGCTCACCGGCCGCCGCAACGATGCGCGCGCGATGCTGCAGATAGGAAAGCCCTCGCTCGGCCGCGGACTGCCGCTCGACCATTACGCCTTTCCCACCATCGGGATTCCGCCGCACCGTCAGCTCGTCCCCGAAATCGAGCACAGCATGGTCTATTCGGTGGCGCGCACCGAGAGCGCGTTCGACCAGCGCGACAAGTCCGCGGCAAATGCCGTCGGCCTGATGCAGGTGACGCCAGAAGCGGCACGCGATACCGCAAAACGCTTCAAGGTCAGCTATGACTGGGACCGGATGGTTTCCGACCCGGTCTACAACACGCAAATCGGCGCCGCCGAGCTCAGCGCGTTGCTATCGGAATACAAGGGCAATCACATCATGACCTTTGCCGGCTACAATGCCGGGAGAGGCCGCGTGCGGGATTGGGTCAAGGCGTATGGCGATCCGCGCGATCCCAAGGTCGACCCGGTCGACTGGGTCGAGCGCATTCCGTTTTCCGAAACGCGAAATTACGTACAGCGGGTGATGGAGAATTTGGCGGTGTACCGTGTCCGTTTCGACGGCAGCACGTCGGTGGCGGCGAAGACCGACGCGCGCATTGTTACGCAGGAGACGAACGCGGCGCCGGTACCGTTGGGGCTCGCGGCTCACTAGGTTCGACGCGTGATAGATCAGTGAACTGCGACCTCACGCATGCCGGTGTCCTTTATCGTTGGCATCCACAATCTTGCCAACACCGGGATCACCAGCAGGCTGCAGATCGGGGACAGCAGCATTCCGCCGACGATGACGCACGCCAGTGGTTGCTGAACCTGCGAACCGATCCCCGTCGAGATGGCCGCCGGGACCAGGCCGATACACGCCGAAAGCCCTGTCATGAAGATTTGCCGCATCCTTGTTTGGGAGGCGCGGATGATGGCGTCCTCCGTCCCCATGCCTTCATCGATGTCGCGGCGGATATAGGACATCAGCAGGATGCCATCCATCGCCGAGACGCCGAACAGCGAGATGAAGCCGACGGCGGCCGAGACGCTGAAATTCAGGCCGCCGATAGAGAGCCCGAGAATTCCGCCGGCCACCGCGAACGGAATGCCGGATAGCGCCAGCAGGCTGTCCCGTATCGAATTGAACAGGCTGTAGAGCAGCATCAGGATCAGAAGCAGGCTCAACGGCACAATCAGCGCGAGCCGCTTCTTGGCGTCGACCAGTGCGCCGTATTCGCCCGACCATTCGAGCGAATAGCCCTGGGGAAGCGGAACGTTCTTCTGGACCCGCTCCTGGGCCTCGACCACGGTCGAACCGAGATCGCGGTCGCGGACGCTATACTTCAGCGGGATAAAGCGCTGGCTGTTCTCGCGGTAGATATAGGCCGCGCCGCTGACGAGCTTGATCTCGCCAAGATCGCCAAGCCGGATATAGGCCGTCGGCGTCTTGGGATCCGAGTTTGGAAGCGCGACCGGTATAGCGCGAATGGCGTCGACATCCCTGCGGTATTCCGGCGCCAGGCGGACCGTCAGCGCGAAGATCATCTCTCCTTCATAGACCTTGGAGACCTCCTGGCCGCCGATCGCGGCCTGGACCACGGAATTGATGTCGCTGATCGAGAAGCCGTAGCGCGCGGTCTTGGCGCGATCGATCTGGACGACCAGATTGGGCTGGCCGAGCAGGTTGAAACTGGCGGGGTCGGCAACGCCGCGGACACCCGAGAGTTCGGTCTTCACCGACTTGGAAAGCCGTTCCAGCTCGTTGAGGTCCCTGCCGAAGATCTTGATCGAGTTCTCGCCTTTCACGCCGGAGACGGCTTCCTCCATATTGTCCTGGATGTACTGCGAGAAGTTGAAATCGACGCCGACGAATTCCCGGTTGAGCTTCTCGCTCATCTGCTTGACCATCTGCTCCTTGGTCAGCCCAGCCGGCCACGTGTCGGCCGGCTTGAGCGGAACGAAGAACTCGGCGAGAAACGAGCCGTCGGGATCGGTGCCTTCGTCACCGCGTCCCTGCTCGGAAAACACGGTCTGGACCGGCGGATAGCTCGCTATGATGGCGCGGATCTTGGCCACCGTTTCCATCCCGGCCTCTAGCGTGATGGTCGGCGGCATCACGGCCCGGATCCAGAGGTTGCCCTCCTCCAGCTTGGGCAGGAACTCGGTGCCGAGCCGCAATCCGAGACTGAGGCACAGCACGAGAAACACGGCGGCGATGGCTGCGGCGCGGCGATAGTTGCGGACCGCGCGCACCAGAATGGGCTGGTAGAGTTTGCGGATATGGCGGACCACGAAGGTCTCGACTTCCTGGACATCGGCCGGCAGCAGATATGAGGCCAGCACCGGCGTTATCGTGAAGGTCGCGATCACGGCGCCGAGCAATGCATAGGCGTAGGTCCGCGCCATCGGCCCGAAGATCTGGCCTTCGACGCCCTGCATCGTGAAAAGCGGCAGAAACGCCGCGATGGTGATGATGACCGAAAACAGGATCGCCTTGTCGACCTCGACCGCGCCGGTCAGAATCCAGCCAAGCTTGTCGCTGAGCCTGGCGCTGCGTCCCGGCGGCAGCCGTGGCGAGTGATGGGCGATCTGGCGGAAGATATTTTCCACCATGATGACGGTGCCGTCGACGATGATGCCGAGATCGATGGCACCGACCGACAGCAGGTTCGCGGACTCGCCCCGCATCACCGTGATCATCACGGCAAGCAACAGCGCCACCGGAATTGTGGCAGCGACGATCAACGCGCAGCGGAGGTCGCCGAGAAACACCCACTGGATGAGAAAGATCAGCGCTATTCCGAACAGCAAATTGTGCAGAACGGTCTGCACCGTGATCGCAACGAGATCGCCGCGGTCATAGAACGGCACGATCTTGACGCCGGGCGGCAGCGATCCGTCGGAGTTGATGCGCTCCACCGCAGCGCGTACGCGCTTGACCACGTCCATGGTGCGTTCGAGTTTCTGCATCAGGACGATGCCGGTCACGACGTCGGTCCTGTCGTCACGGCCGGCGAGACCGAGCCGGGGCGCGTAGCCGATCTGGACCTTGGCCACGTCGGACACCAGTACCGGCACGCCGCCCTGCTGGGTCAATACGATATTGCCGATGTCGTCCATCGAGGTGACGACGCCGATGCTGCGGACATTGACCGATTGTTCGCCGATCGCGATGGTGCGGCCGCCGACATTGGAATTGCTCGCCGAAATCGCGGTCATGATCTGCGGCAGCGTCAGCCCGTAGGCCATCATGCGGTCGAGATTGATCTCGGCCTGGAACTCCTTGGTCTTGCCGCCGAGCACGGCGACGTCGGCGACACCAGGCACGATGCGCAGCTTGCGTTCGACCACCCAGTCCTGCAGCGTCTTGAGCTTCATGACGTCCATGCCCGGAGGCCCGGTAAGCTCGTAGCGAAAGATTTCGCTGATGCCGCCGGCGGGCGAGATCACCGGCAGGACACCGGCCGGCAGAACCGCATCCTTCAGCCGGTTGATGGTCTGCTGACGGACGAAATGATAGTCGCGGCCGTACTCGAACTGCAGACGGATAAAGCCCAGTCCGTAGACGGTGTTGGAGCGGATGAACTTCAGGCCGGGCGTGCTGGCGACCGCGATCTCGATCGGAATCGTGATGTAGCGCTCGACTTCCTCCGGCGACTGGCCTGCCTGCTGGGCGATGATCTCGATGATCGGCGGCGCCGGATCGGGATAGGCCTCGATGTTCAGGGCCAGGAAAGCAACGCTGCCGATACCGATGAAAGGCCACGAACGCGACCATCACCAGAAGCCGCCGCGAGAGGCAGAATGCGATCAGACTACGCAGCATCGATGACCCCGTACCGCCCGGTCATTGGCGCCACTCGTTGTCAACGAAGATCGCCCCGCGCGCGACCACCAGTTCTCCGAAATCGACGACCGCTGCGAATCTGCGTCAAGCCGTCCTGCTGGATACCGATGTCGACCACGCGGCGTTTGAACAGCCTCGGCTCGGTCTCGACCCAGACGGTGGCAACGTCGCCCTCGCGGATCACCGCGTCCGTCGGCACCGCCGGGCTCTTCGATCCATCGTCGATGCTGATCTTGAACATCGCGAACATCTCGGCCTTGAGCAAACCATCGGCATTCTCGATCTCGGACCGGACGACAACACGGCGCGTCGTCAAGTCTGAAGCCGAGTTGATGGCGTTGATGCGGGCTTTGAAGATCCTGTCCGGCACGGCAGAAACCCTGGCCTCGATCTCCTGGCCGATACGTACCTGCGCGATATCCTGCTCGAAGATCTGGGCCTTCAACCACATCGTCGAGAGATCGGCGATCGTATAGCAGGGCGTCCCCCAAATCGGCTTTGACATGTTGTCCGGGCCCCACCTTGCGTGAAACGACGGTGCCGGCGATCGGCGCCGTGATCGTGGTCACGCGGCTGAGCATGCCGGTCTGCTCGAGTTTCAGGATTTCCTCATCGGTACGGCCGAGAATCCGCAGGCGGGCGCGAGCGGCCTCGAACGCCGTATCCGCCGACCGCAGGTCATTTTCGGCCGCCGCGAGCTGCGCCTCGGCCTGCTGCAAATCCTTGGACGGTGCAGCCTTGCCCTCATGAAGATCGCGAACGCGCTTCTCGACGATTTGTGCCAGATTGTGTTGAGAGCCTGCTTTTCTTTTTGCAGCCTGTGCTGCGATGAAATCGTTCTGTGGGCGAATTGTTCAGGGCTGTCGATTTCCAGCAGCGGATCACCCTTCTTGACCTGTCGCCGGGCTTGGCAATCAAACGGGTAACCCGGCCGGAGAATGGCGTCAGAACGACCGTGCTGGCATCCTCATTGTATCCGATCAGACCGATTGCCGAGGTTTGCGCGCGGAACGCATAGCTCCCGACCTTCACGATCTGCAGCTGATGCATCTGATCGGGGACGACACGCAAAAAGTCCGGCCCCTTCATCGGGCCCTCGGCCACGGCGAACGATGCCATCAACGTCCCACCGAACAGCGGGGCAAGCAGTCGGAGCAAAAGCACTTTCGCGGTCATTGACATGCCCCAGACGATACCCCTGCCGCGCAACCCAAGACAAAGAAAATCGCGCGGCCGCGCCCCACGGCTCTGCGCGCTCGCCGGTAAGAAGCCCCACAAGCCGGAGTCATACAAGGGGATCAGAGCATGCGGGTCGAGTCGCAGCCAGAGGTCACGAAGTTCATATCGCCCGGAATGCCCGTTCCCGGTCATGGGCGCCGATTTTGGCGTGTCCGGTCAGGGGGAAATCTTGGAAATGCGGTTGTCCGGCTTCGGCCGGTCAATCCACCTTGACGTTGGCGGCCTTGATCATCGGCCACCATTTTGCGATTTCGGCTTTCTGCCAGGCACCGAGCGCTTCGGGCGTCAGCTTGTCCTTCGGCGGCATCTGCAGGCCGAGGTTTTCGAGCTGCTTGCGCACCGCCGGATCGTTCAGGGCGTCAACCGCCGCCCCATTCAGCTTTGCGACGACGTCCTTTGGCGTGTCCTTTGGCACCCACAGGCCGGACCACAGCGTCATGTGAAATCCGGGCAGTCCGGCTTCGTCGACGGTCGGAATGTCGGACTGCGGACTCAACGCGCTTGGAGTCGGTGATGGCATAGGCGCGGATGTTGCCGGCGCGCACCTGCCCGATCGAGTTCGACGTCTGGTCGACGATCAGATCGATCTGGCCGGCGACGAGATCGTTCATCGCGGGGCCGGTGCCGCGATACGGCACGTATTGCAGCTTGACGCCGGCGACGTTCTCGAAATAGAGCCCGGCGATGTGGCTTCCGGAGCCCGCGCCCGCGGTGCCGGCCGTCGGCGGCGACGGCTGCGCCTTCAGCCACGCCAGCAATTCCTTCAGCGACGTGGCCGGGACCTCTTTCTTGCTGACGATGATCATCGGATTGCTCGGCAGCAAGGCAACCGGTTCGAGATCGGTGACGAGGTCGTAGCCGAGCTTGTAGATCGCGCCGTTGGCGACGTGGGTACCGAGATGGCCGAAGCTGATGGTGTAGCCGTCAGGCGGCGAACGCACCGCGCGGCCGACGCCGACCGATCCGCCCGCCCCCGTCACGTTTTCGACCAGCAACGTTTCGCCGAGCGTGACCTTCATGCGCTCGGCGAGAATCCGCGCCATCGCATCCGACGGACCGCCGGCGGAGAACGGCACGATGATGGTGATGGGGCGCGATGGAAAGTTCTGGGCGGCCGCGACGCCGCCGAACGCCAACGTTGCAAACGCGGCCAGAACGATTTTACGCATCATGCTCCCATCACGCTCCTCCGCGTGACGGTCAGAGCTTCGCGTAGTCGATCGGCTGGTGACGATCGAGCGTGCGCGTGACCGGCGGCAGCGGATATTTAAGTCCTGTCGCGCAATTGAACAGCATGACGCGATCGTTTTTCGTCACGCGGCCGTCGGCAAGGCTTTGCTGGTAGGCAGCATACGTCGCCGCCCCTTCCGGACACAACAGCAGGCCCTCTTCGCGCGCCACTTCGTTCAGCGCAGCAGAAATCTTCTCATCCGGCACCGCAATCGCAAATCCCTTGCTCTCGCGGACCGCGCGCAGGATCAGAAAATCTCCGACCGCCTGCGGCACGCGGATGCCCGATGCGATGGTGTGGGCATCTTCCCAGCGCGGCGCGTGCTCGGTGCCTGCTTCAAAAGCCCGCACCATCGGCGCGCAGCCCGAGGCCTGCACCGCCACCATCCGCGGCCGCTTCGCGCCGATGAAGCCGATCGCTTCCAGTTCGGCAAAAGCCTTCCACATCCCGATCAGGCCGGTGCCGCCGCCGGTCGGATAGAAGATCACGTCGGGCACCTCCCAGCCGAGCTGCTCGGCGAGTTCGAGGCCCATCGTCTTCTTGCCTTCGATCCGGTACGGCTCCTTCAGCGTCGA
>CAVYOM010000002.1:0-41727 GCA_963770135.1 uncultured Alphaproteobacteria bacterium
GTCGCGCGGACGATGTCGGCCATCGCGAAGCCGCCCTCTTTCAGGGCGGCCTCGATGGTCCTGAAGCAGTTCCGTGACTGGCTCGTGACATCCGCCGGCATCGTCATGGTGGCGTAGTCATAGCCGGTGGTACCGGCGACGAAGGCCAAGTCGCCGTCAATGACGGCGCGGCTGTAGCCGACGGTCTTCTCAAGGGGCGAGCCGGTGGAAATCAGGCGGCGGGGCATCAGGAACCTCGGTCCAGGCTTTGGGGAGCGGGATTGGCGCGGTTTAAGGGCTTTTCCCCAACGCACGCAACCCCTGGCGAAAGCGCCGTCAGCGCCCGCCATCACGTGTTATCGGGTCGCCGCGTCCAACATGGCATCAAGCCACGCGCGCCACGAGCAGCGCCTTTCTGGCGCGGCTTGCCCTCAGTTTAGGCAGCGGCCTGCCGGTCGAGGCGATCATTCCCCAGGCGCCGTCGAGCGCGCCCTCGCTAAGCTCCAGGCCAAGCAGCCGGTCGCGCTCGAACGCCCCCGGCAGCGTCAGCTCCCCGGTCTTGGCGGCCGAGAAGCCGAAGCGGGCGTAATAGGGCGCATCGCCCAGCAGGATGACCGCGCCATGGCCGCGCGCCTTCGCCGCCGCGAGCGCGTCGTCCATCAGCGCAGCCCCGACGCCGAGCTGGCGGGAGGATGCCTCCACCGCCAGCGGGCCGAGCATGAGCGCCGGGATGCCCCCGGCGCTGACGTGCCACAACCGCACGGATCCGATCACGCGGCCCTGGCGCACGGCCGACAAGGCAAGGCCTTCGGCGGGCGCGCGTCCGTCGCGCAGGCGCTGGCAGGTGCGCATATGGCGGTTGTCGCCAAAGCAGGCATCCAGCAGCGTTTCGCGCGCGGCGACGTCCGAGGCCCGCTCCGCACGGATCGCGAACGGAGCAGCGTCGGATTTGAGGGCAATCGTGGTCTTCCGCAAAGCAGTCATGGCACGTCAGTCCCCGCTCGCAACGGCCATCAAGCCGCGCCAAGCGTTGTCTTGAATTCGCATAGGAAGGGGAGGGAGCCGGCGCACCGGCTCCCGTTATTCAAGCCTCAAACGAGGCTGTTCAGATGTGGTAGGTCCGCAGCGGCGGGATGCCGTTGAACGCCACCGACGAGTAGGTCGACGTATAGGCCCCGGTGCCTTCGATCAGCAGCTTGTCGCCGATCTCGAGCGTCACCGGAAGCGGATACGGCAGCTTCTCATACAGCACGTCGGCGCTGTCGCAGGTCGGTCCTGCGAGCACGCACGGCGTCATTTCCGCACCGTCATGCGGGGTGCGGATGGCGTAACGGATCGACTCGTCCATCGTCTCGGCGAGACCGCCGAACTTGCCGATGTCGAGATACACCCAGCGCACCTCGTCCTCGTCGCTCTTCTTGGAGATCAGAACGACTTCGGTCTCGATGATGCCTGCATTTCCGACCATGCCGCGGCCCGGCTCGATAATGGTCTCCGGGATCTGGTTGCCGAAATGCTTGCGCAGCGCACGGAAGATCGACCGGCCGTACTGCACGACCGGAGGAACGTCCTTGAGGTACCGCGTCGGAAATCCGCCGCCCATATTGACCATGGACAGGCTGATCCCGCGCTCCGCGCAGTCGCGGAACACCGTCGAGGCCATCGCCAGCGCGCGGTCCCACGCCTTCACCTTGCGCTGCTGCGAGCCGACATGGAACGAAATGCCGCACGGCTCCAGGCCCAGACGCTTGGCGAGGTCGAGCACCTCGACCGCCATCTCCGGATCGCAGCCGAACTTGCGCGACAGCGGCCACTCGGCGCCTGCGCAGTCATAGAGAATGCGGCAGAACACTTTTGCGCCGGGGGCGGCACGGGCGATCTTCTCGACCTCTGCGGCGCAGTCGACCGCGAACAGGCGAATGCCGAGCGCGAAGGCACGCGCGATGTCGCGCTCCTTCTTGATCGTATTGCCATAGGAGATGCGGTCCGGCGTCGCACCGGCGGCCAGCGCCATTTCGATCTCGGCGACGGTCGCGGTGTCGAAGCAGGAGCCCATGGAGGCGAGCAGCGACAGCACTTCGGGCGACGGATTTGCCTTCACCGCGTAGAACACGCGGCTGTCCGGCAAGGCCTTCGCGAAGGTCTGGTAGTTGTCGCGCACGACTTCGAGGTCGACCACGAGGCACGGCTCGGTGTCCTGGCCCTCGCTGCGGCGGTTGCGCAGGAATTCCTGAATACGTTCAGTCATAGCACCCTCCAAACGGCCCAGCGACGGGACCCGTTCAAATTTTGATCTCGGACATGAGTGCTTCGGCGCTGTCGCACGATGGAGACGCGACAAGGCCTTGAACTCAGACCGAATTGTGCTGCCGTGGATTGGTTGGGAATTTCCCGCCCGCACACCTGGCAATGAAGGACAAGCCTTTTCAGTAGCCCGCGCCGGCGGTGGAATGCCGGTAGAGACCAAAAAAGCCCGATCCGTCGTTGCTTTAAGTCGCGTCCCCCGTTGAGAGCGGGGTGCGCCGGTTCGCCTCCGGCTGCCAGTCACGGTTGCAAAGGATGCAGAGACCTTCAACGGCATCTCTTGAGAGAGATGCTGGCCACTCGAACGTGAGCGACCCTCGGTTCTTCATCCCTTGGCGGCTGTCCGGCCTCTTGTCCGGATACCTACCGACTGACACACGACCACAGGCACGTGCGAAATTGGGCAAGCTCGAAATAAGACTTTTGATTCTGCTTCGCAACAATTTTTTTAGGCTGGGGACAAATTTCCCCATGCGTGCTTACAAATTGGTTCTCAGCGCGCGGCGCTGACGACAAACATGAACGGACGTTAAGATTTCCGCGGGATGCGTGAGCGCTTTTGCGCCTGTGCCGCAGCGCTTTCTTGAACGCGCGTCAGGCGCGCTTGAAGAACGGCTCGATGCGTTGCGCGGCGCGGATGAACGCCGCCATGATCAGCACGCCGATGGCGAACAGCACCGCCTGCAGGATGTGCGCGGCGGTGTCGTCGAGGCCGAACAGGATCGCGAGCGCCCAGCCGCCGGCAAACGCCGCGCCGAACACTTCGGCGCCGATCAGGATCGCCGCCGAGATGACGGTGATGACGCTCGGCCAGACGATCGCGCGGGTGGAGGTGGAGGCGGGCTGTGGGCTCATGAAAAAGGTCCTGTTCAAGGGGCGCAATCTCTCCGAAAAGCCCCCATCTATCAAGCGTAAAAGGCCCAAAAATGCCGCATCGCGTGATATAGATTGCCGCATATTTTCAAGGAAAAGACGGGAATTGTGATGTCAGAAACCCAGCACGACGGCAGCCGCTCCGGAAGCCGGAGCAAATCCGCTGCTCAAGCCGTGGCAGACGCCGTTCGAGACGCCGCCTTTCGCCGAGATCGAGCCGGAGCACTTCCTGCCCGCCTTCGAGCAGGCCTTTGCCGACCATGCCGCCGAGATCCAGGCGATCACCCATGATCCGACCCTGCCGGACTTCGCCAACACCATCACGGCGCTGGAGCGCTCCGGCAAGCTGCTCTCCAAGGTCGCGGCCGTGTTCTACGACCTGGTCTCGGCGCACTCCAATCCGGCGATTCTCGAGATCGACACGGAAGTCTCCTTGCGGATGGCGCGGCACTGGAACCCGATCATGATGGACGCGGTGCTGTTCGGCCGCATCGCGATGCTGCATGAGAAGCGCGCCAAGCTCGGCCTGACCGGCGAACAGCTGCGGCTGCTGGAGCGCACCTACACCAACTTCCACCGCGCCGGCGCTGGCCTCGACGAGGCCGCCAAGAAGCGCCGGGGCGAGATCAACGAGCGGCTGGCCCAGCTCGGCACCTCGTTCAGCCACCATCTGCTCGGCGACGAGCAGGACTGGTTCATGGAGCTCGGCGAGGACGACCGCGCCGGGCTGCCCGAGGCCTTCGTTGCCGCAGCCAAGGCGACGGCGGCCGAGCGGGGCATGGAGGGCAAGGCGATCGTGACGCTTTCGCGCTCGTCCGTGGAGCCGTTCCTGAAGAGCTCGTCGCGCCGCGACCTGCGCGAGAAGGTCTTCAAGGCTTTCACCGCGCGCGGCGACAATGGCAACGCCAACGACAACAACGCCACCATCGTGGAGATTCTGGCCCTCCGGGAGGAAGCTGCGAAGATCATGGGCTTCCCGACCTACGCCGCCTACCGGCTGGAGGATTCCATGGCCAAGACGCCGGAAGCCGTGCGCAGCCTGCTGGAGCGGGTCTGGAAGCCGGCCCGGGCCCGGGCGCTCGCCGACCGCGACGCCCTGCAGGCGCTGATCGCGGAGGAGGGCGGCAATTTCACGCTCGCTCCGTGGGACTGGCGGTACTACGCCGAGATCCTGCGCCAGCGCCGCGCCAATTTCGACGATGCCGCGATCAAGCCCTATCTCGTGCTCGACCACATGATCGAGGCCGCCTTCGACTGCGCCACCCGCCTGTTCGGGATCACCTTCTCGGAGCGGAAGGACGTCCCGGTCTGGCATCCGGACGTCCGGGTCTGGGAGGTCAAGGGCGCCGACGGCAAGCACAAGGCGCTGTTCTACGGCGATTACTTCGCCAGGCCCTCGAAGCGCTCCGGCGCCTGGATGACCTCACTGCGCGACCAGCAGAAGCTCGACGGCGGGATTGCGCCCTTGATCATCAACGTCTGCAACTTCGCCAGGGGCGCTGGTGGCGAACCGTCGCTGCTGTCGCCGGACGATGCCCGGACGCTGTTCCACGAGTTCGGCCACGGCCTGCACGGCATGCTGTCCAACGTGACCTATCCCTCGCTGTCGGGGACCTCGGTGTTTACCGACTTCGTCGAACTGCCTTCGCAGCTCTACGAGCACTGGCAGGAGCAGCCGCAGGTGCTGCGGCAGTTCGCAAAGCACTACCAGACCGGCGAGCCGCTGCCGGACGACCTGCTGGCCCGTTTCCTCGCCGCGCGAAAATTCAACCAGGGTTTTGCCACCGTGGAGTTCGTCTCCTCGGCGCTGATCGACCTCGAATTCCATACCCAGCCGGCCGCGGCCAGCCAGGACGTTGCAGCGTTCGAGAAGGCGGAGCTGGAAAAGATCGGCATGCCCGCGGAGATCGCGCTGCGGCACCGGCCCACGCAGTTCGGCCATATCTTCTCCGGCGATCACTATGCATCCGGCTATTACAGCTACATGTGGTCGGAGGTGATGGACGCCGACGCCTTCGGCGCCTTCGAGGAGGCCGGCGATATCTTCGATCCCGCGACCGCCAAACGCCTGCATGACGACATCTACTCGTCGGGCGGTTCGCGCGACCCGGAGGATGCCTATGTCGCCTTCCGCGGCCGCGAGCCTGAGGCGGACGCGCTGTTGCGCCGGCGGGGCCTGCTCGAAACCCCGGAGGCCGCTTGATCAGCCGACACAGCCTCCACGAGTCGTCCTTGCCTAGTGCGCAATTTGCGCACGGGGCGCAGGGATCCTTAACCCCCGTCGTTCGTCGTGAAGGAAAGCCTTTGCCACACAGCCAAAAAGAAACAGCGCGGCGTATGGGTCCCTGCGTTCGCAGGAACGACGTGCTGCGTGTGCTGTTCGGATTGGTGGGCTTGATCGTCGCGTGGTCGCTCGGCGCCTCGCCCGCCGAGGCGCATCCTCACGTCTGGATCACCGCCAAGAGCGAGGTGGTCTACGCCCCCGACGGCACGATCACGGGCGTCCGCCACGCCTGGACGTTTGACGAGATGTTCACGACCTACGCGCTGCAGGGTCTCGCGAGCAAGACCAAGGGGGTCTATACCCGAGAAGAGCTGGCGCCGCTGGCGCAGACCAATGTCGAATCGCTGAAGGAGTTCAACTTCTTCACCTTCGCCAAGGCCGATGGCAAGAAGGAGAAGTTCGTCGAGCCGGTCGATTACTTCCTTGAATACAGGGATAGCGAGCTGACGCTGCATTTCATGCTGCCGGTCAAGACGCCGTTCAAGGCGAAGCAGACGGCGCTCGAAGTCTTCGATCCGTCCTACTTCATCGACTTCAAGTTCGACGACAAGGATCCGATCAAGCTCAACGGCGCGCCCGCCGCCTGCAAGATGCAGTTCCAGCGGCCGAACGACGGCACCGCCAATGCCCAACGCCTCAACGAGCAGAATTTCATGAACGGCGACAATTCCAACTACGGCGCGATGTTCGCCAACAAGATCATGGTTGATTGCCCGTGAGGTCAATGCAGGCAGGTCTCGCGCGGGCCGTCACACTGACGGCCGCGGCGTTCGCGGCCGTCATCGTCTTTGACGCCGCCTTGCACGCGCTGATGGCGCAGAATCCGTTTGGCGGGCCGCGGCCGGCCGCCGAGCCGCAGGTTGGCGGCATCATCGGGTGGATCCTCGCCAAGCAATCCGAATTCTATCGCGAGATGTCGGCGACGATCCGCGCGGCGAAGTCGGATGGCAGCGCGGTCTGGACGCTGCTTGGAATTTCCTTTGCCTACGGCATCTTCCACGCCGCCGGCCCCGGCCACGGCAAGGCGGTGATCTCGTCCTATCTTGTCGCCAACGAGGAAACCGCGCGGCGCGGCATCGTGCTGTCGTTCGCCTCGGCGCTGTTGCAGGCGCTGGTGGCGGTGGCGCTGGTTGCGGTACTCGCCTGGCTGCTTTCTTCTACCGCCAAGACGATGTGCTCCGCGGAGAAAGCGATCGAGATCGCAAGCTATGCCCTGATCGCGGCCTTCGGCGCCCGGCTGGTCTGGACCAAGGGCGGCGGTTTTATGCGCGCGCTGCAGGCGAAGCCGGCCCCGGCGATGGCGGCGGCACATCACCATGATCGATCATGATCTTCACGATCATGGCCACGATCACGGCCATCACCACCCGATCACCACGATCATGATCATGCTCACGCGCATGATCATGTCCATGACGAGCATTGCGGCCATTCCCACGGCCCGACACCGGACCAACTCGCCGGCCCCGGCGGCTGGCAACGCGGTCTGGGCGCGATTTTCGCCGTCGGCATGCGACCCTGTTCGGGCGCGATCCTGGTGCTGGTGTTTTCGCTGGCGCAGGGCCTGTTCTGGGCCGGCATCGCCGCGACCTTCGTGATGGGGCTCGGCACCGCGATCACGGTCGCGACCATTGCCGTCGTCGCCGTGTCCGCCAAGGGGCTCGCCCGGCGGCTCAGCGCCGGAAGCGAAGGCGGTGGCACGCTGATCATGCGCGGCATCGAATTCGGCGCGGCTGGCCTCGTGCTGCTGTTCGGCCTCGGCCTGCTTTTCGGCTATCTCGCCGCCGAACGCGCGACGTGTTTGTAGAGAGGACTGTAGCCCGGATGAGGCCGGAGCAACGGGCCTGTAGCGGAATCAGCGGACCATTCTCCGCAGTTGGGGCGCCGCACCGAGATCAGGATGGAATTTCCGGCCGGCCATAGTAATGCCCGCAAGTTCACACTATCATCCGTGCTTTCGGGCTATTTTACGATTTCAAAGAAATTGATTTCTTCGACTGAGTACAGTCATGACATTGATCGATGGCATAGGCTATCTGGCATCGGCTCTCGTTCTGCTCACCTTTTGTATGAGCACAATGCTGACTTTGCGCGCTGTGGCGATCTGCAGCAATTTGGCCTTTGTCGGGTATGGACTTGGTGCTGGAATATACCCGGTGCTCATACTGCACATCATTCTGCTTCCTTTGAACTTGATGCTCCTGATTCAGATGGCCGCCTTGCTTCGCAAGGCCAAGCTGGCTGCAGCAACCGACCTGTCTTCAGCCTGGTTGCAGCCATATATGCGAACGAAGCATTTTCGTGCAGGAGAAACAGTTTTTAGAAAAGGCGACTATGCGGACTCGCTGTACATGATCGTATCGGGCGAAGTTAAACTCCCGGAAATCGGCCGTCGATTGTCGCCTGGTGACCTGTTCGGAGAGATCGGATTGTTCTCGGTCGAACGCCATCGAACAGCAACTGCGGTAGCTGTTACGGATGTTGATTCACTATGGATAAGCGGCGGTGAACTGAAAAAGCTGTGCGAACGTAATCCAGGCTTGTCGCTATATTTCCTGCGACTGACAGCTACGCGAATGACTGAGAACGCTGCCCGATCAGTACACGTTTCCTAGGACACGCGCACTTCCGGCGGAATGCAGCGGCCGTCAACCAGGTCGGCATTACCCTGCGACGACACCAAAAGGGCAAGCTACCGCTGGTTCGCCGTCGGTTTACCTGGCCGGTTCGACTAGCTGTGGCAGCCAGTTGGCAGACTGAATGCCCAGCGAAATGCATCGAACTCTTCCAACTGGCAGGTCTTCGAATCCGCGGGCGGCTGGGATTTGCTGGCGACCGCATCTGGCTTCGGCTGCTTGCGCTTGGGTTTTTGAATTCTCGTCTGTCGGACGACGGGAGGGGCTGCCTCCTGCGGCCGTCGATCAACAACTGTCGGTCGATCAGCAGCAGTCGGTCGGTCAACAACCGTCTGTCGGTCAACGACATCTGGTGCAACCACCGCCGGCGACGTTCGAGGTAGCAATTCTGCTGCGAGGTACGCGGCCTTCGCCAATTCTGCGGCATTGGTTGCAGGAGAAAGGTTGGCGACAGGCAGCCGTTCTGCTTTCGTCAAAGTGTCCTGAACTGGCTTTGAGCCGACGGCCCGGTCGACCTCTGAGATGACGATGCCGGAAGCATTGGCGGCGTCGAAATGGCCGAATGCAAACCTGAATGAACCTGCGCCCGCCAAAATAATCAAAAAAGTAAAGCCAAGCCAAATAGTCCTGATCACATTGAGCCCCCACTCGCCGGATCCTTCGCAAAGTGAGACTACCTCAGAAATCGCGTTTTGATTCAGCGCGGGCTGACGATCTCTTAACACAAGGTTAATCACAGTCGCCGTACGCGCTTTTCCAGAGAGCGCGCGGCGCTGTGTGTGACGCAAATTCGAGATGCAGGACCGGAGGCGCTAAAAGCGCGAGCCGGGTTGTTTTCGAAATGCTACGGGTTGTGGAAGCGCCGCTTTGACGAAGCGGTGCGATAGAATATGTAGCGGCAACGCAATGGCACAACCGGGAATCCCATGTCACGCGAGCAATTCTGGTTCTTCCACCCGTTCCGGGTGCGCTATTCCGAGATCGACGGCCAGGGTGTCGTCTTCAACGCGCATTATTTGACCTATTTCGATACCACCATCACCGAATATTTCCGCGCGCTCGGCTACGATCAATATGCCGACGCCAAGCAGACGGGCGAGGATTTCCACGTCGTCAAATCGGTCATCGAATACAAGGCGCCGGTCCGGTTCGACTGGGAACTGGACGTCGGGGCGCGCGTGGCGCGGATCGGCAATTCAAGCCTCACTTTCGAACTCGCGATCTTCCGGAAAGGCGGCAACGAGGCGCTCGTGACCGGTGAAATCGTCTGGGTCAATACCAACCAGCAAACCCATCGCCCGGTGCCGATATCCAAAGCGATCCGGGAGCGGATCGCGGCGCGGGAGAAGCATCTGGGTGTATGATTTCTCCCGGTCATTGCGAGCGCAGCGAAGCAATCCATAGCGCGGCTTGCGGAGAGGTGGATTGCTTCGCTGCGCTCGCAATGACGTGGCTGGCGACGGCCCGTAGCCCGGATGAGCGCAGCGACATCCGGGGCCACACCGTCCCGGATATCGCTTCGCTCATCCGGGCTACAAGCGACGAGATCGATCGCTTTGCCCACCCTACGCCGGCAGGTACGCCTTGATCGCCGGCAGGAAGAAAATTGCGATGTTGATCGCGAAGCCGATGCTCCAGAGAATTGAGCGCAGCGTCGGACGATCGCCGAGATAGGTGAAGACATAGGCGATCCGCACGATCAAAAACAGAACCGCGAGCTCGTCGATCAGGTGCTGCGGCCCCAGGCGGAATTCCGCCAGCAGGACGGCGACCGCAAAGAACGGAAACGCCTCGATGCCGTTCTGGTGGGCGCCGAGCGCGCGGGTCCGGATCGCGTCCTCGTAGAACGCGGGATCGCGCGGCCGGGCATTGTCGAAATGGCGATGCCCGGCCCATTTGACCGAGGCGATCGTCAGCAAATACAGCATCAGCGTTCCGAAAACGCACCATTCGGCGATCGTCATGGTTCCTCCCGCCCACCGCAATCGTACCGAACCGGCGGCCAGCTTGACAAGGATGGTGCAACGCGCGAAGCCATCGAAATCATGACCGTGGTCGTCCCCATTGGAAATGCGAAGCCGCCGCCGGAAGCCATGCCGGAGCGTGTCGGCGTGCTGCTGGTCAATCTCGGCACCCCCGACACATCGGACGCCAAAGGCGTGCGGGTTTACCTCAAGGAATTCCTCTCCGATCCGCGCGTGATCGAGGATCAGGGCCTGCTCTGGAAGCTGATCCTCAACGGCATCATTCTGCGCGTGCGTCCCGGCCGCAAGGCACGCGACTATCAGAAGATCTGGAATACCGAGAGAGACGAATCCCCGCTCAAGACGATTACGCGCGCCCAGGCCGAAAAGCTCGCGGAGGCGATCGCCGATCACGACCACGTCGTGGTCGATTGGGCGATGCGCTACGGCAACCCGTCGATCCGCTCGCGCATCGATGCGCTGGCTGCGCAGGGCTGCGACCGGTTGCTGGTGGTGCCGCTCTATCCGCAATATTCCGCCGCGACCTCGGCAACCGTCGGCGACGAGGTGTTTCCGCGTACTGGCCGGCATGCGCGCGCAGCCGACGCTGCGGGTGAGCGCCGCCTTATTACGACGATCCTGATTACATCGAGGCGCTCGCCGTCTCGATCAATGCGCATCTGGCGACGTTGCCGTTTCAGCCCGAACTGATCGTGGCGTCGTTTCACGGCATGCCGCAGAAATATGTCGACAAGGGCGATCCCTACCAGGCGCAGTGCGTTGCAACAACCGACAGCTTACGCAAGCGGTTGGGCCTTGATGCCTCCAAACTGATCCTTACGTTTCAATCGCGCTTCGGCTTCGACGCGTGGCTGCAGCCCTATACGGACAAGACCATCGAAAAGCTGGCGAAGGATGGTGTGAAACGCATTGCCGTCGTGACCCCCGGCTTCTCCGCCGATTGCCTGGAGACGCTGGAGGAGATCGCGCAGGAAAATGCCGAAATCTTCAAGCACAATGGCGGCGAGCAATTTTCCGCCATTCCCTGCCTCAACGACAGCGACCCCGGCATGGACGTCATCCGCCAGCTCGTTTTGCGCGAGCTTCAAGGCTGGATATAGCGGCTTGAAAAATATGCCCACAGCTGGCCGCCATTTGGACGCAAGAACATCTGGTGGCCGCAAAGCCGTTCCCTAGCTATATAATCAGAACGCGAGAGCGTTGGCTGAACCGGCGCTGCGGTTTTGCTGACAAACCGATAGCGCGTCCGGCAGGCCCCCTGCCGGCTTTGGAGGGATTTTATGAGCGGTTTTGACATCTTCGCGATCGTGTTTGTTCTGCTCGTCATCGCCACGCTGTTCGCGGGCGTCAAGACCGTGCCGCAGGGCTATGACTGGACCATCGAGCGGTTCGGCAAGTACACCCGCACGCTGTCGCCAGGGCTGAATCTCATCATTCCCTATTTCGACCGCGTCGGCCGCAAGATGAACATGATGGAGCAGGTGATCAGCATTCCCGAGCAGGAGGTGATTACCAAGGACAACGCCACCGTGACGGTGGACGGCGTCGCCTTCTATCAGGTGTTCGATGCCGCCAAGGCGAGTTACGAAGTATCCAATCTCGATCAGGCGATCATCGTCCTGACCATGACCAACATCCGTTCGGTGATGGGATCGATGGATCTCGACCAGGTGCTGTCGCATCGCGACGAGATCAACGAGCGGCTGTTGCGCGTGGTCGACGCCGCGGTGTCGCCGTGGGGGCTGAAGGTCAACCGCATCGAGATCAAGGACATCGTGCCGCCGGCCGATCTGGTCGAGGCGATGGGCCGGCAGATGAAGGCCGAGCGCGTCAAGCGCGCCGACATCCTGCAGGCCGAGGGCCAGCGCCAGTCCGAGATTCTTCGTGCGGAAGGCGCCAAGCAGGGCCAGATCCTGCAGGCCGAAGGCCGCAAGGAGGCTGCGTTCCGCGACGCCGAGGCGCGCGAGCGCTCCGCCGAAGCCGAGGCCAAGGCGACGCAGATGGTCTCCGAGGCCATCGCCAAGGGCGACGTCGCCGCGCTGAACTATTTTATCGCCGACAAATACATCAAGGCGTTCGGGCAGCTTGCGGATTCGCCGAACCAGAAGATCATCATGCTGCCGATCGAGGCGACGAGCATTCTGGGATCGCTGGCCGGCATCGGCGAGATCGCCAAGGCGACCTTCGGCGAAAGCGCGGCCTCTGCGGCGGCTGCCGCACGGCGGACGTCCTCGGTGCCGAACACCGGTCCCACCCCGCCGCCGGTCGCGCCGCAGCGGTGAGGTTCGATCCGGAAGACCGTTCTGGTTGATGAGAGGTTCGTGTCATGGCCGAGATGTTTTCTACCCTGGGCACCTGGAACTGGCTGATCTTCGGCTTCATCCTGATGGCGCTGGAGCTCTTGGCGCCGGGTGTCTTCATGTTCTGGCTCGGGCTCGCGGCGCTCCTGGTCGGGCTGTTGTCGTTTGCGATCAACCTGTCCTGGCAGACGCAGATCCTGATGTTTGCGGTGTTCGCGGTCGCCGCCGTGCCGGCGTGGCGGCATTTTGCGCGCAGCGAGGGCAGCCGCAGCCTGAGCAACCCGTTTCTCAATAGGCGGACCGAGGCGCTGATCGGCCGCGAATTCACCCTGGAAAAGCCGATCGTCGACGGGAGCGGCACGGTGCGGATCGACGACACGATCTGGCGCGTCGCCGGCCCCGACGCGCCGGCCGGCAGCCGCGTCAAGGTGGTGCAGGCCGACGGCGCGAGCCTGACGGTGGCGGCGGCCTAGCCCGTTACTCGCTTGCTCCACCGTTCGGCGAAATGATGCAGGGGCTGGAAGCTTTCCATCAGTTCTCTGCCGAGCGGCGTCAGGCGGTAGCCATCGCCGGCCAGGAGCTCGACGAGACCGGCATCGCGCAGCTCAGAGAGCCGCGCCTGCATCACCGTCGGCGAGGCGTCGTCGCAGGCGGTGCGGAGCGCGCGCGAGGTCAGCGGGCCGTCGCGCAGCTCCCAGATGATGCGGAGCGTCCAGCGCCGCCCTAACAGATCGAGCAGGGCCATGACCGGCCGGCCCGTTCGGGAGCCACGAACGGCAGTTTTTTTGGTAATGGCGGCCGGTTTCGGCATCGAAAGCCCTCTTGCATATCGCTACAGATAATGTAGCGTATTGCTACGTAATTAGTAGCACAGGAGTCTGCCGATGTCACAGACCGCACCGCGCATCGCGCCGCTTGAGCCGCCTTATGCACCTGACATTGCCGAGACAGTTCGACCGCATCATGCGCGGCGCGCCGCCGCTGCTGCTGTTTCGCGTCATGGCCGGCAGCGCCCGCGCCTGGGAGAAATTCCGCGCCGGCAGCCTCTTGGATCGCGGGCCGCTCTCGTTGCGCGAGCGTGAGATCGTCATCGACCGTACCTGCGCGCGAACCGGGTGCGAGTACGAATGGGGCGTGCATGTCGCGACGTTTGCGGCGGCCGCGCACCTGACCGAAGCGCAGGTCCGCGCCACCGTGCGCGGCGCCGCCACGGAGGACTGCTGGTCGGAGGCCGAGCAGGCGCTGATCGCCGCCGTCGATGCGCTGCACGACCGCGCCACGCTGAGCGAAGCCGAATTCGCGGGCCTCTCGGCGCATTACGACGAGGCGCAGATCTTCGAGATCATCCTGCTGTGTGGGTTCTATCGAACCGTATCGTATCTCGCGAATGGCTTGGCGCTGCCGCTGGAGGCGAAGGCGGCGAGATTTCCGGAGTGAGGGAGCCGTAGGGTGGGCAAAGCGAAGCGTGCCCACCATTCCTAGCGGAGTGCGTGGTGGTGGGCACGGCGCAAGCGCGCCTTTGCCCCCCTACGAGACCAACAGCTACGCCACGCCCGCGCGCAAAAAATCGTGCAGATGCACGATGCCGACCGGCTTGCCGGCGTCGGTGACGATCAGCGTCGTGATCTTCGAGGAGTTGAGGATTTCCAGCGCCTCGCCGGCCAGCACGTCGCGATCGATCGTCTTCGGATTTTTCGTCATCACCTCGTCGACGGTGGCCGTCATCAGACCGGGGCCCATATCCATATGGCGGCGCAAATCGCCGTCGGTGACGATGCCGGCAATTTGTCCACGGGCATCGACGATGCCGACGCAGCCAAAACCTTTTGAGGTCATCTCGACCAGCGCGTCGGACATTTTGGTGCCGAGCGGCTTCAGCGGCACCGCGTCGCCGGAATGCATGAGATCGCGGGTGTATTTCAGCATCGCGCCGAGCTTGCCGCCCGGATGCAGCACGCTGAAATCGATGGACGTAAAGCCGCGGCCTTCCAGCAGCGCGATCGCCAGCGCGTCGCCAAGCGCCAGCATCATCAGCGAGGAGGTGGTAGGCGCCAGATTATGCGGGCAGGCCTCGCGCGCCTTCGGCAGCGTGAGCGCGACGTCGGCCGCCTTGGAGAGCGAGGATTCCCGCTCCGACGTCATCGCGATCACGGCAATCCGGAACCGCGCGGCGTAGCTGATCAGGTTCTTCATCTCCGGCTGCTCGCCGGACCAGGACAGCGCCAGGATGACATCCTCGGCCGTGATCATGCCGAGATCGCCATGGCTGGCTTCAGCGGCGTGAACGAAGAACGCCGGCGTGCCGGTGGAGGCAAAGGTCGCGGCGATCTTGCGTCCGATATGGCCCGACTTGCCAAGCCCGGTGACGATCAGCCGTCCCTTGGCATTTCTGATGAGATCGGCGGCGGCGACGAAGGGCGCGCGGAGGTCGGATTGCAGCGCTGCCGAGATGGCGGCGATCCCGCCGCCCTCGGCGTCCAGCGTACGCAGGGCCGACTGGACGGCAGCATCAGCGGAGTCAGTGCCGGATGAATCTGCCATCAGCGGTTTCGGATTAGCCATGTCTGTTTCCAGGGAGAGGGGCGTTGCCCCCGGGCCCTTCCTTAGCATGGCCCGTTCCGCGATGCGACGCGCACGACGACGCTCTCAACGGCTCATTAACCATAATTGTTTTAACTCCATTAACCACGTGATCTTGCGGGCGCTTGGGGCGCAATCAAGCATTTGTTTTTGTTGGAGTATTTCCTGACGTGATGGCCAGGCCAGCATTGGGCCGGAACAGCCGCGCGCGCGCCTTGCGCGCCGCCTTGCCGTGCCTAGCGCTGATGGCGCTATCGGGAACCGCAGCGAGGGCGCAAACCGTCACGTCGGAGCTTGTTCAGTTCAACGCGCACCAGCCAGGTGACGTCGCCGGATTCGCCGCTGCGCCGGACCGCGGCGGAGGCGAATGATCCGCTCAACAGTCCGAAGCCGCAGGACAACGACAAGAGCCAGCCCGCGCCGTCTCGGATCGGTCAGATCCCGAAATATGGTCTGCCGGCCGCGAGCGGTGCGGCCGATTCCGGCTACGACTCGCTCAACCGCAAGCGCCAGAAACCGAAATACTATCCCGCGCAGGCGAAGCCGAAGCCGCCGGTTGGTCCCGGCAGCCCACCGCCGCCGATCGCGTCGAACACGCGGCTGCGGCTTTCGATTCCTCCGTCGAATCGGCGCACAAGACGCCACTCCCGCCCGCGATGGCGGGCACGGTGGTGGGGCAGCCGCCGCGCAAGCGCCTGCGGATCGACGACGATCCGTTCGGCGCGGTCGGCGATTACGCCGGCAGTTTCCTGATCAAATCCGCCGTCGAATTCTCCGGTGGCTACGATACCAATCCCGGCCGGCTTGCGCCGGCGCAAGGCAAGCCGTTCTACGTGATCGCGCCGGAATTCCTCGCGGTCTCCGACTGGGAGCGCCACGCGCTGGTGGCTGATCTGCGCGGCTCCTTCACCGGCTACGGCAGCAATCTCACGCCGAACGCCGACGGCACGCCGCTGTCGGCGCCGCTCGATATCGACCGGCCGAACTTCATCGGCCATGTCGACGGCCGGCTCGACGTCAGCCGCGACACCAGGCTGCTGGCGCAGGGGCGGCTGTTCGTCTCGACCGACAATCCCGGCAGCCCGAACGTGCAGGCGGGCCTCGCCAGATATCCGATCTACACCACGGTCGGCGGCACCGTGGGCGTCGATCAAAGCTTCAACCGGCTGCAGGTTTCCGCCGGCGCCACCGTCGACCGCACCGACTATACCAACTCAAAGCTCACCGACGGCACCTCGAGCACCAACGACGACCGCAATTTCAGCCAGTATGGCGGCATCGGCCGCGTCAGCTATGATTTGCGGCCCGGCCTGAAGCCGTTCGTGGAAGTGCAGGCCGACAGCCGCGTGCATGACCTCAGGCTCGACCGCGCCGGCTTTGCGCGCGATTCCACGGGCGGCTACGTCAAGGGCGGCACCAGCTTCGAATTCTCGCGGCTGTTGACCGGCGAAATCGGCGTCGGCTACGCCGCGCGCGATTATGTCGATCCGCGGCTCAATCGCCTCGAGGGCCTGCTCGTCTCGTCCTCGCTGGTCTGGACCGCGACGCCGTTGACGACGGCAAAGTTCTTTTCCGACACCACGATCACGGAGACCACGCTGCCGGGCACGTCGGGCGTGCTGACGCACATCTACACCGTCGAAGTCGATCACGACTTCCGCCGCTGGCTGACCGCGATCGGCAAGTTCACCTGGGGCGAGCTCGACTATCAGGGCAACCCCCGCCGCGACAAGATCTACACGGTGTCGGGCGAGGCGATCTACAAGATGAACCGCAACGTCTGGCTCAGGGGCACACTACGGCGCGACTGGCTGGATTCGAACCTGCCGGGCAACAGCACGGTGTCGACGGTGGTGATGCTGGGAGTACGGCTGCAGCACTGAGAACGCATAGTCCTGCCCGATTCCGCGGAGGCGGGCTCGAGTCCACGACCACTGCAAACAGAAAACCCCGGCACTACGGCCGGGGTCCCGAGATATCCTGAAAGTATTCGCTCTCTACGGGCAGGGACGACGCATGCCGTCGTTGCCCAGATAGGTCATGCTATTGGGATCGTATGAACGATAGCGCTGCAGGCAATAGTTGATGGCCTCCTGCCGCTGCTGCTCGGCGGCGCTCGCCGCAATCGCGCCGCCGATGATGGCCGCGCCGACGCCGATGCCGACTGCGGCGCCGACACCGCTACCTCGACCCCAGCCGCCGCCCCGGCCTCGACCCCGGCCGCGCTGCGCGAAGGCCGGAGAGACGCCCGCTGCGACAAAGGCGCCGGTCGTGGCAACCATGCCGAATGCGTACATGAATAGCAGGGCGCCGGCCGCCAAAACGCGTGTGACACGCTGGCGTACGGAATTGCGCGTTCCCTGAGTTCTCATTTTGTCGCCTTTCTCTGTACTTCCAAAAAATGAAGCCCGCCGCAGGAGCGGCGAGCCTTGGCCCCGCATCAAATTGCGGGCAATGCGACGAGGTGTCCATGCACATTGCGGAATAGGTGGGCTGACCCGCGCATCCCGCCATCTCCATGGGGGCCCCGTTCAAGGGTCGCGCGAAGAAAGCCGTCCGTGCCGGGAAGCGCCCGCAGAAGGCTGCCGCTTACCTCGGCAGCGTCGTCGTCCCCATCAGATACTGGTCGATCGCCCGCGCACACAGCCGGCCCTCGCGGATCGCCCACACCACCAGCGACTGGCCGCGGCGCATGTCGCCGGCGGAGAACACGTTGGGCAGCGAGGTCTGGTAGTCATGCGTGTTGGCGCGGACGTTGCCGCGCTGGTCGAGATCGACGCCGAGGTGCTTCAGCAAGCCTTCGTGCACCGGATGCACGAAGCCCATGGCGAGCAGCACGAGCTGCGCGTCGAGGTCGAATTCGGTGCCCGCGATCGGCTTGAACTTGTCGTCGACCTGGACGCAGTGCAGCTTTTGCACCTTGCCGTCCTCGCCCGAGAATTTTTGCGTCAGCACCGCGAATTCGCGCTTGGCGCCTTCGGCCTGGCTCGACGAGGTCCGCATCTTCAAGGGCCAGTTCGGCCAGGTGATGCCCTTGTTCTCGTGCTCGGGCGGCGCCGGCATGATCTCAAGCTGGGTGACGGATTTCGCGCCCTGCCGGAATGAAGTTCCGATGCAGTCCGAACCGGTGTCGCCGCCGCCGATCACGACGACATGCTTGCCTTCGGCTAGAATGTCCTTGGCATCGCCGAGCGGCTCGGAGGAGACGCGGCGGTTCTGTTGCGGCAGGAAATCCATCGCAAAGTGGATACCGTCCAGTTCGCGGCCGGGAATCGGCAGATCGCGGCCGGCTTCGGCGCCGCCGGTCAGTGCGACGGCGTCATACTGGTTGAGCAGCTCGCGCGGATCGATCGCGCCTTGCGAGGTGCCGCCGACATGAACGCCGTAATGGAACGTCACGCCCTCGGCCTCCATCTGCGCTATGCGGCGGTCGATGACGTGCTTTTCCATCTTGAAGTCGGGAATCCCATAACGAAGCAATCCGCCCGCCTTGGCGAACTTTTCGTAGACATGAACGTCGTGGCCGGCGCGCGCGAGCTGCTGCGCCGCTGCAAGTCCCGCAGGGCCTGCGCCGATGATCGCGACCTTCTTGCCGGTCCTGACAGGCGCAATCTCCGGCTTCAGCCAGCCATTGTCCCAGGCACGGTCGACGATGGCGCATTCGATGGTCTTGATGGTGACCGGGTTGTCGTCGATGTTGAGCGTGCAGGACGCCTCGCACGGAGCGGGGCAGATGCGGCCGGTGAATTCGGGGAAATTGTTGGTCGAGTGCAGGTTGCGCGAGGCCTCTTCCCAGTTGGCCTGATAGACGAGGTCGTTGAAATCGGGGATCTGGTTGTTGACCGGACAGCCCGGCGTGCCCGGCGCCACCGAGCCGGTGCCGTGGCAATAGGGGATGCCGCAATTCATGCAGCGCGCGGCCTGGTCGCGGGTGTCCTTCTCGCTCAGGGGAATGACGAATTCGCGATAGTGCTTCAAACGGTCCGCGACCGGCGCATACTTGCGGTCATGCCGGTCGATTTCCAGAAAACCTGTGATCTTGCCCATTAAACCTGATGCCCCTGCATCTCTTGTTCGTATCTATTTTGTTTCCGTCGTCATTGCGAGGCGCGCTGGCGACGAAGCAATCCATGATCCGGCTTGTGGCGCTATGGATTGCTTCGCTGCGCTCGCAATGACGGGCTCGTGCAATTAAGCCCCGATCGCGATTTTCGGCTCGGCGTCGGCGTTCGCCTTCATTTCCTTCAGCGCGCGGCGGTATTCCACCGGCATCACCTTGCGGAATTTCGGCAGCCAGGCCTTCCAGTCGGCGAGGATCTCGGCGGCCCTTTTGGAGCCGGTCAGCTTGGCGTGGCGCGTGATCAGCACGTGCAGCCGCTCGACATCGGACGACAGCAGGTCCTGGAACACGTCGACCCGGCCATGCGCTTCGAGATCGCCGGTGTGGTGATAGGTGTTGGCGTTGATCAGCTCTTCCGACAGCACCGGCTCGAGTTCGACCATCGCCATGTTGCAGAGTTTGGCGAAGTCGCCGGCCTCGTCCAGCACATAGGCGATGCCGCCGGACATGCCGGCCGCGAAGTTGCGCCCGGTCTTGCCCAGCACCACGACGATGCCGCCGGTCATGTATTCGCAGCAATGATCGCCGGCGCCTTCGACGACCGCGACCGCACCCGAGTTACGCACTGCAAAGCGCTCGCCGGCGATGCCGCGGAAATAGCATTCGCCCTCGGTCGCGCCGTACATCACGGTGTTGCCGACGATGATGGATTCTTCCGGTACGATGCCGGAATTGCGCGGCGGCTTGATGATGATGCGGCCGCCCGACAGGCCCTTGCCGACATAGTCGTTGCCTTCACCTTCGAGATCGAAGGTGACGCCGCGTGCCAGCCACGCTCCGAAAGCCTGGCCCGAGGTGCCCTTGAAGCTGACCTGAATGGTGTCGTGCGGCAGGCCGGCATGGCCGTAGATCTTGGCCACCGTGCCGGACAGCATCGCTCCGGCCGAGCGGTCGGTGTTGTTGATCTCTTCCTCGATCTTGACCGGCGCGCCGCGGTCGAGCGCGGCCCGCGCCTGCTCGATCAGGCGACGGTCGAGCACGGCTTCCAGATGATGGTTCTGGTTCTCGGCGTGATAGATCTTCTGGCCCTTCTGCTCCGGCTGCCGCACAAACAGCTTTGAGAAATCGAGCCCCTTGGCCTTCCAGTGCGCCACCAGCGTGGACTGGTCGAGCATCTGGGTCTGGCCGACCATTTCGTCGAACGTCTTGTAGCCGAGCTGGGCCATGATCTCGCGGACTTCCTCGGCGACGAAGAAGAAGTAGTTGATGACGTGCTCGGGCTGGCCGGTGAAGCGCTTGCGCAGCACCGGGTCCTGCGTCGCGACGCCGACCGGGCAGGTGTTGAGATGGCACTTGCGCATCATGATGCAACCGGCCGCGATTAACGGCGCGGTGGCGAAGCCGAACTCGTCGGCGCCCAGCAATGCGCCGATCACGACGTCGCGCCCGGTGCGGAAGCCGCCGTCGACCTGGACCACGATGCGGCTGCGCAGCCGCTCGCGCACCAGCGTCTGGTGGGTTTCGGCAAGGCCGATTTCCCAAGGGCTACCCGCGTGCTTGATCGAGGTGAGGGGAGACGCACCGGTGCCGCCCTCGAAGCCCGCGATGGTGACGTGGTCGGCGCGTGCCTTCGCAACGCCCGCGGCCACCGTGCCGACGCCGATTTCGGAGACCAGCTTGACCGAGACCTGTCCGTCCGGATTGACGTTCTTGAGGTCGTAGATCAGCTGCGCCAGATCCTCGATCGAATAGATGTCATGATGCGGCGGCGGCGAAATCAGACCGACGCCCGGCGTCGAATGCCGCACGCGCGCAATCGTCGCGTCGACCTTGTGGCCGGGCAACTGGCCGCCTTCGCCGGGCTTGGCGCCCTGCGCCATCTTGATCTGCATCATGTCGGAGTTGACGAGATATTCCGTCGTCACGCCGAAACGGCCCGAGGCGACCTGCTTGATCGCCGAGCGCATGCTGTCGCCGTTCGGCAGCGGCTTGAAGCGATCGCTCTCTTCGCCGCCTTCGCCGGTGTTCGACTTGCCGCCGATCCGGTTCATGGCGATGGCCAGCGTGGTGTGCGCCTCGCGCGAGATCGAGCCGAAGCTCATCGCGCCGGTGGCAAAACGCTTGACGATGTCCTTGGCGGGCTCGACCTCGTCGAGCTTCACCGGCTTGCGCTTTTCGTCATCGGCGGTCTTGATCCGGAACAGGCCGCGCAGCGTCAACAGCCGCTCGGATTGCTCGTTGAGGATCTTTGCAAACGCGCGATAGCGCTCCAGCGAATTGCCGCGCGCGGCATGCTGCAGCATCGAGACGGATTCGGCGGTCCAGGCGTGGTCCTCGCCGCGGGTGCGGTAGGCATATTCGCCGCCGACATCGAGCGCGGTCTTGTAGACCTGGGCGTCGCCGAACGCGTCCGTGTGGCGGCGCGCGGTTTCCTCGGCGATCTCGGCCAGGCCCACGCCCTCGATGCGGGTATGGGTGCCGGCGAAATACTTCGCGACGAACTCAGCCTTCAGCCCGACGGCGTCGAAAATCTGCGCACCGCAATAGGACTGGTAGGTCGAGATGCCCATCTTGGACATCACCTTCAACAGGCCCTTGCCGATCGACTTGATGTAGCGCTTGACGATCTCGTAGTCGTCGAGCGAGCCGGGCAGCCGGTCCTTCATCGCGATGATGGTCTCGAACGCCAGATACGGATTGATCGCCTCGGCGCCGTAGCCGGCCAGGCACGCGAAATGATGCACTTCGCGCGGTTCGCCGGATTCGACGACGAGACCGACCGAGGTGCGCAATCCGGTGCGGATCAGATGATGATGCACGGCGGCGCAGGCCAGCAGCGAGGGGATCGGAATCCGGTCCGAGCCCGCCATGCGGTCCGACAGGATGATGATGTTGATGCCTTCGCGCACCGCGCCTTCGGCGCGCGCGCAGAGTTCATCGAGCACCTGCTCCATCCCCGCCGCGCCAAAGCCGGCATGGAAGGTGGTGTCGAGCGTGCGCGACTTGAAATGGGTGTCCGCGACATCGGAGATCGAGCGGATCTTTTCCAGGTCGGCATCGGTCAGGATCGGCTGCCGCACTTCGAGCCGCTTGGTCGAGGCCATGCCCTGCAGGTCGAACAGGTTCGGCCGCGGCCCGATGATCGAGACGAGGCTCATCACGAGCTCCTCGCGGATCGGATCGATCGGCGGGTTGGTGACCTGCGCGAAATTCTGCTTGAAATAGGTGAACAGCGGCTTCGGCCGGTCCGACAGCGCCGAGATCGGCGTGTCGTTGCCCATCGAGCCCGCGGCTTCTTCGCCGGTCGCCGCCATCGGCGTCATCAGGATGGTGATGTCTTCCTGGCGAATAGCCGAACGCCTGCTGCCGGTCGAGCAGCGGCAGGTTCGAGCGCATGCCCTTGACGGGCGCGTGCGGCAATTCCTCCAGCACGAGCTGTGTGCGACGCAGCCAGTCGCTGTAGGGATGGCTCTTGGCCAGCGTCGCCTTGATCTCGTCGTCGGGAATCAGGCGTCCCTGTTCGAGGTCGACCAGCAGCATCTTGCCGGGCTGCAGCCGCCACTTGGTGATGATCTGGTCCTCGGGAATCTTCAGCACGCCCATTTCGGACGCCATCACGATGCGGTCGTCCTTGGTGACGAGATAGCGCGCCGGACGCAGCCCGTTGCGGTCCAGCGTAGCGCCGATCTGGCGGCCGTCGGTAAAGGCGATCGCGGCGGGGCCGTCCCACGGCTCCATCATGGCGGCGTGATATTCGTAGAAGGCGCGGCGCTGCTCATCCATCAGCGGATTGCCGGCCCACGCTTCCGGAATCATCATCATGACGGCGTGCGGCAGCGAGTAGCCGCCCTGCACCAGGAATTCGAGCGCGTTGTCGAAGCAGGCGGTGTCGCTCTGGCCTTCATAGGAGATCGGCCACAGCCGGCTGATGTCCTTGCCGTAGAGCTCGGAATGCACGGAAGCCTGGCGCGCGGCCATCCAGTTGACGTTGCCGCGCAGCGTGTTGATTTCGCCGTTGTGGGCGATCATCCGGTAGGGATGCGCCAGCGACCAGGCCGGGAAGGTGTTGGTCGAGAAGCGCTGATGCACCAGCGCCAGCGCGCTTTCGAAATCCGCTTCGTGCAGGTCGGGATAGTATTTGCCGAGCTGGTCGGCGAGGAACATGCCCTTGTAGATCACGGTGCGGCACGACAGCGAGACCGGGTAGTAGCCGGCGAGCCCGCGCTCGCGGCGCTGATAGATCGCCTGCGAGATCGACTTGCGCAGGATGTAGAGCCTGCGCTCGAACTCGTCCTCGGTCTTCGCGGTGCCGTTGCGGCCGATGAACACCTGCATGTTGGCGGGTTCGGTCGGCTTGACGGTTTCGCCGAGCGAAGAGTTGTCGGTCGGCACGTCGCGCCAGCCGAGCAGCAGCAGGCCTTCTTGCTTGATCTGTTCGGCGACGATGCTCTGGATCACCTTTCGCCACGCCGTTTCCTTCGGCATGAACAGCGCACCGATCGCGTAGTGGCCGGGCTCCGGCAGCTCGAATCCGATCTCGGCGGCCTTGCGCGAAAAGAAGGCGTGCGGGATCTGCACGAGAATGCCGGCGCCGTCGCCGGCGCGCGGATCGGCGCCGACCGCGCCGCGATGCTCGAGGTTGCAGAGAATGTTGATCGCGTCGGAGACGATCTGATGCGACTTCTTGCCCTTGATGTTGGCGATGAAGCCGACGCCGCAGGAATCCTTCTCCAGGCTCGGGTCGTAAAGGCCCTCGGCCTTCGGGCGCCAATTGTGCTCGCGCGGAGCTAGCAAATTGTCGGCCGGTTTCGAAGCCGCGGTCGCCGACAGTGTTTCTGCCACGATGTTTTCGCGCTCGAATTCCGACCCGCTCATCTTATTCCTCTCAAAAAGGCTAAGGGCCTCACCGCATCGTCGGCGCACCTTGGACGCTTGCGGCACCCACCGGGCCACCGCTCGTCCTCCGCGAGCCGCAATTTCTTAAATTCAGGCCTGGGCGTTCAACGTCCCTGAGGAACGGCCTTGCCTGCACTGCCCTGGAGCTCGTGGCGCCACGGTTTCGTTGCAATCCCTGTGCCGGGACCGCCCCGCAATTAAGACAGCTATACTGTCCTAACTCCGACCATGCCAAATTTTTGTCTATCACACAAGCGCGTGAAAGTCCTCGCCCGCATGCGGATCGGCGCGTTGCGGCCGGGGAAAAACCCGCCAGCGTGCGTTTGCGGCAGCGGTGCCGTGATCCGGCCCAAGGACCGCCGGATTTCGCAACGAAATATTGGTTCGGGCCGGCAGGCGAGAGGGCGAAATGCTCCCGTTCACGTCCGGCGGCTACGGGGCTTACAGGAGCTTTCGGTGATGAAGTTTTTCATGGGATCTTTGGCGGCAGGATTGATCCTTCTGGCGGGCGGGGCGCAGGCTCAGGTGCGCGGGCCTTACATGGCGGCATCGGATGTCGAAGCCCCCTATGCGATGGCACCGCGCCCGGTTCCCGGACCGCACTTCGAACCCGGGCCGCGCTACGGATACGGCCCCAGCCTGCTGCCGTCGACGGAAGTCTACTCCGTGCTGCGCGACAATGGTTTCTCGCCGCTCGGCATCCCCAGGCTGCGCGGGTTCGTCTACACCATCGCGGCCATCGACCGCGGCGGCGCGGACGGACGGCTGATTATCGACGCGCGCAACGGCCGGATCCTCCGCTTCATGCCGGCCTCCCGCATGGGCGGCGACAATTATTACGAGGAGCAGAGCGCGCTCCCCGGGCCCCTTGGAGCGCAGCCGCCGCAAGCCCAGCCGCCGCAGTCTCAAACGTCGGATCAGGTCCAGACCGCGCCGCGCCCGTCACGGCCGGCCCATGTTGCGAGCCGCGCGGTGCCGATGCCGAAGGCCAGTCCGCTCGCCGCCAAGCCTGCACCGGCACCGGTCCAGCAGGCGGCCGCGCCAGCGCCGAAATCGGCCGAGGCACAGGCGGTCGCCCCGGCGACATCAGGTGCGGCTCCAGCCAAGCCCGCCCCATCGATTGCGCCGACCGGGGATATGCCGACGGCGCAGGGGCTGGAGTGAATTCTACCGTCTTCCCTGCTTTCGCAGGCACGACAACAAAAAAACGCCCCGGTTTCCCGGGGCGTTTTCGCATTCGGCCAATATCGACCGAAAGCCTGGATCTGCGTCACGCGGCGACCGAAGCGTCGACCACCTGCGGGGCTTTCGCGCCGGAGTTGATCGGAATGCTGCGCGGCTTCTTGGCCTCGGGAATCTCGCGGACGAGATCGACGTGGAGCAGACCGTTCTCGAGCGAGGCGTTCTTCACCTGCACGAAATCGGCAAGCTGGAATACGCGCTCGAAGGCGCGCGCCGCGATGCCGCGGTAGAGCACTTCGGAATTGTCCTTGCCGTTCTCGTTAGCGGTTTTCTCGCCCTTGATCGTCAGCGTGTTTTCCTTCGCGACGATCGAAAGCTCGCCTTGCGAGAAGCCGGAAACCGCAACGCTGATGCGGTAGGCGTTCTCGCCGGTGCGCTCGATGTTGTAGGGGGGATAGCCGGGGCTGCCGTCCGCGGTCGCCTGGTCAAGCAGGTTGAAGAAGCGGTCGAAGCCGACGGTGGAACGATAGAACGGAGTGAGGTCGTAGGTACGCATAGGGTAGTCCTCCATTGAGCGACTGTTTCAGTTAACCCGCCCGCCATCGGGCCGGGCCGTAGTCCTGTGCAGCCTCAGGGTTTTGGAGCTTTGGGTTTCGCTCCGAAACACTGGTAGCGGCCTGCACGGAAATGATATGGGAGGGGTGAAACGGCGTTCAAGAGGCGCGAAACAGGCCCCTTTTTTGCGCACCTCGCCTTGATTTCCAGTCCTTTTCACCTAGCCGGTTGCCCGTCATGACGCTCGTCTCCATCCCCGCCAATCCGGTTCCGGAGGACGTCGTCTCAGGCACCATCAAGACGCCCGACGGCGCGGAATTGCGGTTCGCGCGCTGGGCGCCGCCGGCGGGGCGCAAGGGCACGGTCTGCGTCTTCACCGGGCGCAGCGAGCCGATCGAGAAATATTTCGAGACGGTGCGTGACTTGCGCGATCGCGGATTCGCGGTGGCGATGATCGACTGGCGCGGCCAGGGGCATTCCTCGCGCCGGCTGCGCGATCCGCGCAAGGGCTACGTCCGCGACTTCTCGGACTACGAGGTCGACGTCGAAACCTTCGTGCAGCAGGTGGTGCTGCCGGACTGCCCGCCGCCCTATTTCGCGCTGGCGCATTCGATGGGCGGGGCGGTCATGCTGAGGCTCGCGCATGCGGGTAAACGCTGGTTCGACCGCATGGTGCTGTCGGCGCCGATGATCGACCTGCCGGGGCGCAGGACCTCGTTCGTGACACGCACGCTGCTTCGGACCATGCGGCTGATCGGGCAGGGCGGCCGCTATGTGCCCGGCGGCAGCGACGCGCTGACCGGAACGGAATCCTTCATCAACAACCCCTTCACCAGCGATCCCGTGCGCTATGCCCGCAACGCCGCGATCCTGGAAGAAGATCCGACGCTGGGCATCGGCTCGCCGACGGTGGCCTGGGCCGATACCGCGTTCAGGGCGATGCATACCTTTCGTGGCGTCAACTATCCGTCTGAAATCCGCCAGCCGATCCTGATGCTGGCCGCCAGCAACGACAGCATTGTTTCCACGGCGGCAATCGAGGAGTTCGCCTACCATCTGCGCGCCGGCTCGCATCTGGTGATCGCGGGCTCAAGGCACGAGATCCTGCAGGAGCAGGACCGCTACCGCGGGCAATTCTGGGCGGCGTTCGACGCCTTCGTGCCGGGCACGCCGTTGTTCAAGTGATGCTCAGCGCGAGGCCGGCTTCGGCAGCCGCGCCGTGATCCGGTCGGGCAGCCGGCGCTCGACGAACAGCGTCCTGACTTCGGCGACGCTGAGGTAACGCTCCTCGCCTTCGCCCTTGCCGAGGATCTTCAGCAGTACAGGCCATTCGCCCTTCATGAGCATGGGATAGTACCAGCGCGCCGCATCGCCGTCGCGCTTGAGATTGGCCTTCATGAAGGTGTCGATTTCTTTCGCCGTCAGCCCGCGCTCGATGCCGCCGGCGGGATCCTTGCGGTCCTTGCCGAAGCCGGCGAGCCGGGCGATTTCGTCCTCATGGACCTTCGCATCGACGTCGAGAATGCGCGAGCCGCCGCCATGCTTGTCGAGCGGGCCATCGCGCAGTTCGTCCAGCACCGCGCCGGAAGTTGCGCTCTGCAACACGCGCAGCGGCCCGAGACCGTTTGCAATGACGGCGACCATCCTGGTTTTCATCCCTACATCTCTTTGCGCAGCGCCGGTTTCGCCGCTCGCCAATCCGACCATTTCGGCGAGTTGCGAAAGCGGCACGACGTGGCCGCCGACATAGCCGTTGGCGACCAGCGCGCGCAGGAACGGGCAGGGATTGTTGGATGAAACGGGAATCTGTCCGGCCGGCGTGGTGCGCGGAGCGTTACCGGTGGGATTGTCCGACATGGCTTCAAATCCTCAAAGCGCCAAAGCATGAAAATCGGTCCGCCGCCAGGGCGAAGCGGATGACGGTTCTGAAAAAAGAAATTCGGCGGCGCGCTACTTCAGCGTGTAGGCAAGTTTTGGCGGAATCCGACGCCGTGTCAACCGAAGGCCTGTCGCATTCTCAGGAATCTGCGGCAAGCCTTGGAGAGGGTTCGACGAGAGTCAATCTGCTGAAGGGGATGCCGGCTTTCACCAGGCCGTCACGGTAATGGGCAATGTCGGCCGGCAGCTTCCAGTGAAAATTGCGCAAGTGCCGGTCGACCGTCAGGCTGGGATAGTTGCTCAGCAAGACTGCAGCGGCGTTTTCTGCTTCCGCCTTGCGGCCCAATTGAGCCAGGGCCGCGGCACGGATCGCCAGTGCCTGAAGATGATTGGGATTCACATAAAGCTGCTCGCGCGCCCAGGACAGTGAAGCATCATACTGCCCGAGCAGATAGTGAGCGAACGCGTTCACGGCCGCCCATTGGTACCGGGGATCGTTGCTGCCGCTCTGCGCTGCCGTCGTAAACAGTTCGATGGCGTGCCGGTGTTCGCCGGACACGAGATGACACACCCCAAGCACGCCGCGGGCGCCCATGTCATACGGATTGAGCCCGACCGCCCGCTTGGCGGCATCCATCGCCGCCTCGAAATGCCCTTCCGCTGCGTGCAGATAGGCGAGAATCTGAAACGCAAAGGACGAACGGGGATCGAGCCGGACACTGCTCTCCGCGAGCGACATCGCATAGTCGAACAATTCGCGCGTGCCCTTGGTCCATCCGAACTGGATGCCCTGGATCTGGAGGGTGGCGAGATAGGCGCGGGCGATCGACAGTGTCGGATCGAGTGCGATGGCCTCCTTGAACAGGCCGATCGCGCTTTCGAAATCCGCCTTGGTCTGCAGGTAATAGTAGGACAGCCCCTTGAGGAAGCGATCCCATGCGGTGATGTCGTTCGACGACGAGCGGGGCGGGGCGGAGGCCTCCGCCCGATAGATCTCGGCCGCGATTGCCGCCGAGAGGCTGGTGGTGAGTTCGTCCTGCATGGCGAACAGGTCGCCGATGTCGCGGTCGAACCGGCCGGTCCATAATTGCTCGCCGTTCTCCGGCGCGATCAGTTCGGCGGTGACGCGGATCTTGGTTGCGGCGCGCCGGACCGAGCCCTGGATCAGGTAGGTCGCGTCGATCTCGCGCGCGATCAGGCGCGTGCTTACATTCTTGCCCTTGAACGAGAACGTCGAGTTGCGGCTCAGCACCCGGTAGAACGATTGCAGCGACAGCGCGTGGATCAGATCCTCGGTAAGACCGTCGGAAAAATACTCGTCGGCGCTCTCGCTCAGATTCGCGAACGGCAGCACGCCCACAATCGCCGTCCGATACTGGGCCGGAAGGTTGCTGACCGATGTTTCGGTCGAGGCTTTGGGCACGAGGCTGCTGGCATCGGCGCCGGCGGGTTGCCAGTTCCAGACCTGGATCGGCTCGTCGATGTTCTTGAACCGGTGGGGGCCGGCGTCGGCCAGCGCCACGCTGAGGCGCTTGCCGGCCTCATGACAGGCCTTGCCCGAAATCGCCACGCCGCCGGGAGCGGCAACCGATTCGAGGCGGACAGCGATGTTGACGTCGTCGCCGAACACCTCGTCCTCGTCGGCCATCACGTCGCCCATGTGAATGCCCATGCGGAATTGCATGGATCGATCGGCGGGAAGGTGTTCGTTGCGCTCCGCCATCACCTTCTGCATCGCGATCGCGGCCTCGATGGCGCCGACGATAGAGGGAAACTCGAGCAGGAATCCGTCGCCCGTGTTCTTCACCAGGCGGCCGCCGTGATTGAGGATGATCGGGTAGATCGCGGTGCGGTGGGCCTTGAACGTGGCGTGCGTCCCCGCCTCGTCGGCCCCCATCATGCGGGAATAGCCGGCGACGTCAGCACAGACGATGGCTGCCAGGCGTCTTTCCATTTTCCCCAGTATATCCCCAACGGCGCCGGAATGGGCTGGATAACCACTACGTGGTCGGCCGGCCGATTCCAATGTTTATAAAAATGGGCAATCCGGTGGAAGCCGGATTTGCTCATGATAATACTGCAAACTGTCTAGAATTGGCACACGCGCAATTGAAGGGCAGGCAGGGTATGGAACCGGTCAAATGGATGGTTGAAACGCTCGGGGTTCATGAACTCTGGCTTTTCATCCTTTCCGGGCTGCTGCTCAACGTCACCCCGGGGCCGGACACTGCCTACATTATCGGCCGCAGTGTTCAGTTGGGATGGCGCGGCGGGGCGGCGGCGGCAATCGGGATCAGCGTTGGCTGCCTCGTTCACGTATTCGGTGCCGCCATCGGCCTGTCGGCGCTGTTGATGGCGTCATCCGCCGCCTTCACGGTGCTGAAATGGGTCGGCGCCGCCTATCTGTTGTTCACGGGCGTCCAGATGCTGCTGTCGCGTTCGCGCCCGCTGGAGGAGGCGGCCGTGGCGGGCAACGAGACGTCGCTTGCCCGCGTGTTCTGGCAGGGCGCCCTGACCAACGTGCTCAATCCGAAGGTGGCGCTGTTTTTTCTGGCGTTCCTGCCGCAATTCGTGGCGGCGGAATCTGCCCACAAGACGCTGGCCTTTCTGGCGCTCGGTCTGATCTTCATTACCAGCGGCACGTTGTGGTGTTTCGGCATCGCCGCCTTCGCGGCCAGGGCCGCCGGCCGTATCCGGCAATCGGCCGGCGCGATGGCCTGGATCAACCGCTTTCTCGGCGGGCTGTTCGTCTATCTCGGCATCCGCGTTGCGATGCTGGAGACGCGCTAGATCAGCGGATCGCTTTCGCAAGGAACTCGTGCGCTTTCCTGCGTACCTTCGGGGCTACGCCATTAGTTTCGCAAGCGCATTGCTGGAGAGGTAGAGGCCGAGAACGATCATGCCGATCTGGAACCAGCGCCGAAAGATATCCGGCTGCAGCCGCGTCCGCACTGCCTGCCCGATAAACATGCCAGCAAAGGACGCTGCCATGGCGACCGCGCCAGGTAATGCGGTCGCGGCCGTCAGCAGGCCGGCGCCGGTGAGGTTGAGGCCAAGCGCCAGGGTCGCGACCGTGAAGAACACGCCCAATGCCTGGATCAGTTCTTCCTTCTCCATGCCGATCGCCTGCAGGAAAGGCACCGACGGAATGACCTGCACGCCGGTGGCCGCCGAAATCATGCCGGTGATCAGCCCGACGATGCCGCCGACCCATTTCTCGTTCCGGGGGGCAACGGTGAAATTGAATTTGCTGAGGCCGATGATCGCATTGATCGCCAGCAGCAGGCCGAGCACGATCGTGGTGTAACGCGCATAGGGCCCGGTCAGCGACCCCGCATTGAGCCAGATGCCGGCGGCCGTACCAATCAGCAACGGCCATAGCCGCCGGAAAATATCGCGCAAGTAGGGCCCGCCGAAGGTCTGCCAGATGTTGGTGACGATCGCCGGCACGATGACGATGGCGATCGCCTGGGCCGGCGGCATCGACACCGCAAGCAGGCCCATCGACACCGTCGGCAGGCCGAGCCCGAGTGCGCCCTTCACAAAACCCGCGAGCAGGAAGGAAGCCGTGACCAGAAGAAGCAGAGAATCGAACATGGTCGGACCTTGACCCATCGACGCTTCGGGCACAATCTGGAGGTTCCGGAGATAGCCTTCGGCACAAGCGAAGGCTTATTCCGCGCGTACGGTCCTCATCCTGAGGAGCGCGCAGGACACGCGTCTCGAAGGATGCCGGCGGGCGAGATCCGGGCTTCATGGTTCGCCCGGCGATGCGTAGCATCGTCCGGAGACGGCGCAAATCGCGCCTCCTCACCATGAGGGTTGAGAGGTGTGGATGCGTTTCGATCTGGTCGATCTTCAGCTCTTCGTCGCGGTCGCCGAGACGCGCAGCATCACCAACGGCGCGCAACGGGTTCATCTTGCGCTGGCCTCGGGCAGCGAGCGGATCAAGGGACTGGAGGACGCGTTCGGCGTTGCGCTGCTGACGCGCGGCCGTCGCGGCGTCGAACTGACGCCGGCCGGCGAAAGCCTGCTCGATCATGCCAGGGTCGTGCTCCATAATGTGGAGGCGATGCGCGGCGATCTCCTGGCCTTTGCCCATGGTGCGAAGGCCACCGTTCGCTTCCTCGCCAACACATCCGGGCTTTCGGAATATCTGCCGAAGACGCTGGCTGCTTTTCTGGCAGTGCATCCCCACATTTCGATCGACGTCGAGGAACGCGAGAGCTCCGAGATAGCCCGCGCCATCTCCAGCGGCGCGGCCGATCTCGGGCTCGCCGCCGAACACGCGCTTGCGGACAATATCGAGCGGATGCCGTTCAGCGAAGACCGTCTGGTGCTGGTCGCCGCGCGGGAGGACGAACTGGCGAACCGGCGGCAGGTCGATTTCAGCGACGTGGTGAAGCGCGATTTCGTCGGGCTGATCAACTCGATCGCGCTGCACGCCCATATCAGCGGACACGCGGCGCGTCTCGGCGCGCGTCTGCGCTTTCGTGCGCGGCTGAACAGTTTCGATGCGATCGGCCAGATGGTCGCCGCCGGGATCGGGATCGGCGTGATGCCTGAAGTCGCGGCAAAGCGATGCGCGCGGTCGATGAAGATCAATGTAATCAGGATCAGGGATTCCTGGGCCAACCGGAAGCTCGTGATCTGCGCGCGGAGTTTTCGGGCGCTGCCCAAGCCCGCGCAGCAACTGGCTGAGCATCTGCGCAAATGCGCGCCGCGTTGAAATGTGGAAGACGCAGTGTCATTTGCCCGTATCAAGGCCGGCGGCCTTGATGACGCGTGCCCATTTCTGCGTCTCGCTTTGGATGTAGTCGCGAAACTGCGCCGATGTGTTGCCGGCGACCGTGAGGCCCTGGTCGGCGAGTTTCTGCTTCACCTGGGGATCGTTCATCGCCTCGTTGGCGACGCGGTTCAGCGTGGCGACGATCGGCTCGGGGGTCCCGCCGGGCGCCAGCATGCCGTACCAGTTTTCGATCAGGATGTCGGGCATGCCGACCTCCGCGGTGGTCGGCACGTCGGGCGAAGTGGGCGCGCGCTTGGGCGCGCCGAGAGCGATCGGGCGCAAGGTGCCCGCCTTAATATGCGGCAGCAGCACCGGCAAATCGAGGAAGGCCATCTGCACCTGCTGGCCGAGCAGATCGTTGATGGCGGGTGCGGCGCCGCGATAGGGAATGTGCACGATGTCGATGTTGGCCGTCAGCTTGAGCAGTTCACCGGCCAGATGCGGCAGGCCGCCGACCCCGGCCGATGCAAAATTGAGTTTCCCCGGCTGGGCCTTGGCGAGCGCGATCAGCTCCTTCATGTTGCTGGCGGGCACGTTGCTGGCGACAACAAGCATTTCCGGCACCGTCGTCACCAGCGTGACAGGCACAAAATCCTTCGCCACGTCGTAAGGCACTTTCTCCAGGATCGGATTGATGACCAGCGAACTCGCGCTCACGATCCCGACCGTGTAGCCATCGGGGGCGGCCTTTGCGATCGCATCGGTGCCGAGCACGCCGGCCTGGCCGCCGCGGTTGTCGATCAGAACCGGTTGCTTGGTGATTTCCGACATGCGCTGGCCGACCAGGCGCGCAATGATGTCGTTCGGTCCGCCGGGCGGAAACGGCACGATCAGCCGGATCGGTTTGCTCGGGAAATCCTGCGCTGCCGCCACAGCCGGCAGTAGCACGGACAATCCGGTCAGAAGCACGCGAAGAGCCTTCATCAGAACCTCCGGTAACTTGCCATGGCCGGGCGAGATGTCCCGGTTATTTCACGTTTTGCGTACAGCAATAGACAGCGACGTCGTGACGCTCACTTCGTCGTCACGACCCCCGCGTCCTTGATCACCTTCGCCCACTTCCTGATTTCGCTGTCGACGAAGGTGCGGAAATGTTCCGGCGTATCGCCGACCAGCGTCGCGCCCTGGGCGGCGAGCTTTTCCTTCACGGTCGGATCGGCCATCGCTTCGGTCGTGATCTTGTGCAATTGAGCGATGATCGCCGACGGCGTGGCAGCGGGCGCCACCATGCCGTACCAGTTCTCGATGATCATGCCGGGCATTCCGGCTTCGGCCGTGGTCGGCACCTCCATCGCGGTCGGCGCCCGCTCGGGCGCACCGATCGCGATCGGCCGCAGGGCGCCGGCCTTGACCTGCGGCAACAGCACCGGCAGATCGAGGAATGTCATCTGTACCTGCTGGCCGAGCAAATCGTTCACCGCCGGCGCGGCGCCGCGGTAGGGAACGTGCACGATGTCGATGTTGGCCGTCAGCTTGAGCAGTTCGCCCGCCAGATGCGGCAGGCTGCCGGGACCGGACGAGGCGAAATTCAGTTTTCCCGGCTGCGCCTTGGCGAGCGCGATCAGTTCTTTCATGTCCTTGGCGGGCACGTTGGTCGCGACCACCAGCATCTCGGGAACGGTGGCGACCAGCGTCACCGGCGCGAAATCCTTCAGCGTATCGTAGGCGACCTTTTCCATGCTCGGGCTGATGGCGAGCGCGCCCGCGCTTGAGATCGCGATGGTGTAGCCGTCGGGGGCCGCCTTTGCGACCGCGTCGGTGCCGAGCACGCCGCCCTGGCCGCCGCGGTTGTCGATCAGCACGGGTTGTTTGGCAATCTCGGACATGCGCTGGCCGATCACGCGCGCGATGATGTCGTTGGGTCCGCCGGCCGGGAACGGCACGATCAGCTTGATCGGTTTTGCGGGAAAATCCTGCGCCGAGGCAGGAGCTGACAACAATGCTGGCAACAATAGCAGCGTCAGTCCAGCCAGCAGCTTGCTCAGCAGCCTCATGAATGCTCCCCGATCCCGCATCTCAGGTGCGGTGTTGGCGGGCATCGTACGCGATGAAACGCGCGATGCAAGGTCCTGTCGGTTGCGACGGAAGCCAGGCCCCGTCAGAGCAGGAGTTGGTCCGTACGCGCGAGCCTGACCGATCGTTGGGTGATCAGATTGCCCCAGACCCAGTGATGATGACGGATGACGCTGGCCGCGTCGAGGTGGGGCCGGTCGTTCAAGGTATGGCCGTCGGTGACCACGACGACATTGTGATGGTTTGAAACGGCAGAGCGGATAGTGGCGTCGACGCAAAGATCGGTTGCCCATCCCGTGATGAAGACGCGTTCTGGAGCAATTTCTTTCAGGCGTGCCGCGAGGTCGGTGCCGGCGAAGGGATCGTTCAGGGTCTTGCGAATGACGATGTCGGCAGCCGCGCGATTGAGCTCTGGCAGAAGCGCCCAGCCCGGCGTGCCCGGCACGAAATCGTCTTCCGCGCCACTGCAATGCTGCATGAAAATCACCACGCCGGACCGTTCGCGTATCTTCGCGGCGAGCCGGTTGATTCGTTCGATGACGCCGCGCAGATCGTGCTTCGGCTCGCCATTGAGGAGCCCGACCTGCATATCGACGACGATCAATGCATCCATCGGATTCTGTGCGGTTGCCTCTAGCTGTTCAAGAGCTTCAGCGCGGCCTCATGCACGCGGACGTCGCCGGCGGCGACAATGCGGCCGCCGCTCTGGGCGGGCTTGCCTTCCCAATTGGTGACGACGCCGCCGGCGCCGGTAACGATCGGGATCAGGGCTGCGATGTCATAGGGTTTGAGTTCGGTCTCGACCACGAGGTCGAGATGCCCGGCCGCCAGCATGCAGTAGGAGTAGCAGTCGCCGCCATAGCGCGACAGCTTCACCGTATTTTCGACCCGGCTGAAAATCTCGCGGTCGGCGGCGTTCATCAATAGCGGGCTCGTGGTGTAGGAGGTCGCTTCCTTCAGCGTCGCGCAGCGCCGCACCGTCAGACGCCGCTCGCCGGACGGCCCGGTATATTGCGCCGAGCCAGAAGTCGCCGGAAAAGCGCTCGCCGATATAGGGCTGGTGCATCATGCCGAACACCGGCGTGCCCTTGTGCAACAGCGCGATCAGGGTGCCCCAGATCGGAAATCCCGCGATGAAGGATTTGGTGCCGTCGATCGGATCCAGCACCCAGACATATTCGGCGTTCTCGCGCTCATTGCCGAATTCCTCGCCGACGATGCCGTGCTGGGGAAAGTTGGCCTTGATCAGGCGGCGCATCACCGCTTCGGCGGCACGGTCGGCCTCGGTGACCGGATCGAAGTCGCTAGCGCTCTTGTTGTCGATGGAGAGCGAGGTTCGGAAGAACGGCAGGATGGTTTCGCCGGACGCGGTCGCGAGGCGGCCGATGAAGGCTGTGAAATCGATGACCGTCACGACTGTCCCTTACGCCAATTGGAGGAAGAATGTTGCCACTTGCCTAAACCAATCCGCACCGTCGCGCACCGGCGGCGGCGCGTTATTCCCATTCGTATTGCTAGTTGGCTTTCGAATCGGCTTTCGAAAAGGGCTTCGTTTAAGCGTGGATTTTTGGTTAGCCGCGCCATCACGAAGTTGCGAGTTTTGGCATACCAGCACTGCAGTCGAGTTGGGTCTTGTTGTGGATATCCAGTAAGTAATTGATTTTACTTGGCTAAAAGTTTCTGAACGACGGTGTTGCCGATCGGCCAGCCTGTTCCACTTTGGACCTTCACCGACCCAAAAACTCTTGCGTTTTGTGCAGCGCGGCCGCATATTGTTGCGGTGCGGTAGGGCCTCGCCCTATCGCTGCCCTCCTTGGGCGTTTCCTCCCTAGACTTGGGCCGCTTGTTCATTCAAGCGGCCCTTTTTTCTTTGGGCGAATTTATCTCTGCTCGTCATTCCGGGGCGCGCGAAACGCGAACCCGGAATCCATTTCCCCGCTTGTTCGTGTGGTTCAATGGATTCTCTGATGTGCAATTGCACATCAAAGCTCGCGCCAAAAGGCGCGCCCCGGAATGACGGGAGAGAGATTGCTCTACTCCGCCGCGGCCTGGAACGGTCCGAGATCCCCGAGCGGAACCTGCGCCAGCGCGTCGGCGAGCGCTGTGAAATCGGCGGCCACTTGCGCAAAGCGCGGGCTGCGCTCGCGCCGCCGCTCGTCCATGTAGATCGCGCGGTTGAGTTCGAGCTGCACGGTGTGCAGCCCGCTCGCCGGGTTGCCGTAATGCTCGGTGATGAACCCGCCGGCATAGGGCTTGTTGCGGCCGATCGAATAGCCGAGTCCGCTCATGATTTCCTCGACCACATCGGGCAACAGGCCGGCGCAACTGGTGCCGTAGCGGTCGCCGATCACGATATCGGGCCGCCGCGGCTCGTCGCGCGATACGCCGACCGACGGCATCGAATGGCAATCCACCAGGATCACGGTTCCGAACGCCTGATGGGCCTTGTTGATCAGCCGCCGTAGCGCCCGATGATATGGCTTGTAGAGCGCCTCGATCCGCCCCAACGCGTCATCGACGGAAAGCCGCTCACGATAGATTTCCTGCCCGTCGCCGACTACGCGCGGGATGGTGCCGAGGCCACCGGCCACCCGCATCGAGCGGGTGTTGGCGAAGCTCGGCAGGCGGCCGGTGAACATCCGAGGATCGAGCTCATAGGGCTCGCGGTTCACGTCGACATAGGAGCGGGGGAAATTGACCCGGACGGTCGGAAAGCCACGTTCGCTGAGGTCCCCGATCAATTCGTCCATGAACGAATCCTCGGAGCGCCGCAGCGCCGCGAGGTCGATCCGGGAGGCGTTGAGGAATTCGAGCGGATAGACCGAGCCCGAATGGGGCGAGTTGAAGATGATCGGCGCCCGCCAATGCGCCGGCTCCACGATCTCGAACGGGGGCGACAGCTCGCCATCAAACTGGTTCATCGTCGGGCGCCGTCCCTTGAATGTCCGCTTTCTCTTCGGGCCGAGCGATCGTGCGACCGGCTCTCCCGAAGGGCAGGGCTTCGTAAGGATGTATTGTCCGTAATCGTAATCATTCTGCCAAGCGAAAAAAGCCGCCGAACTACTGGAAGGTGTCACAAACGCCCGAAAAGCGCCGCCTTGATCAATCCTGGTACATGCCGCTACATAAACAGCACTGCCCGCCACGCCAAGAAGCCGATACCTTTAACTGAAATTTACCCTCTCTGGGGCTTAGTGAGCGCAACGATCCTCCAAGCCGGAAGCGACGACCGACCGCCATGCACAAGATCCTCCTCGCCGAAGACGACAACGACATGCGCCGCTTCCTGGTCAAGGCACTGGAAAACGCGGGGTTTCAGGTCTCGCCCCACGACAACGGCATGTCGGCCTATCAGCGGCTGCGCGAGGAACCGTTCGAGATGCTGCTGACCGATATCGTGATGCCCGAAATGGACGGCATCGAACTGGCGCGCCGCGCCTCGGAACTCGACCCCGACATCAAGATCATGTTCATCACCGGCTTCGCCGCCGTTGCCCTGAATTCCGATTCGGAAGCGCCCAAGAACGCCAAGGTGCTGGCCAAGCCGGTCCACCTGCGCGAACTGGTCAGCGAAGTGAACAAGATGCTGGCGGCTTGATTCGGCCGCTTTTTTGGTCCGAAAACACTCCGGAAATTAAGTCCAAGCATCCTTGCGGGGGCGCTTTGGAGCCGATATACGGACCCCACCCAATACGATCTAAAGCTGGAGCGGGATGACGAGATCATCCCATTCTGGGGCGCGTAGCTCAGCGGGAGAGCACTACCTTGACATGGTAGGGGTCACAGGTTCGATCCCTGTCGCGCCCACCACCCACACTCTGTAATTGTATAGTCTCTGAGACACTCGCAATAGCGCCGCAATCTCAAAGACATGTCTGCCAAATTCTCTGGTTAGCGCGGTCTCTGCTCCTGCAATCGAGCCGAATGAGCCCGTTTCGCCGCCCGGTCTCTGCAGCAAAAAATTCCGTTCCTGACTCGAGTTTCGGAGACTGGTTTCGATGACTGCGTGGGGAGCATCACCGAACCGCAGAAACCGCCGTCGATCGGAAACATGGCGTTTCTGCGGGGATATTCGCCGGTCTCATTCCGGTCTTTTGGTCTCTGTGGTCAGTAGCGCTCGCTCAAGACGATTTTTGGCCTCCGGTCTCCGCATGAAAAAATTCCGTTCCCGGCGGCCGGATTTCGAGCGGCAAATGGCGGCCCGGTAGAGCTAAGGCTGAAAGAACTCCAGGCGGTCGGGTTATTCACCTGCCTGTGTTTCCTCGGCGCCGTGATTGACCTCATCCTGAATTGAGCTTCAGCCAACCCAGCGCTTGGTGTTCTTATCCTCGCCGGGAAGCGCGATGTGCAATTCCTGGGCTCTTGATTTGATAACCCTGATGGGACGGCCGAGCTTGACCGTCATCAGCGTAATGCTCTTTCCGGCGGCAGCCATTGAGCGCAGCAGGTTGTCATCATCTTCGGTCCACAAGCGACAGTTACGTTTGGTCATGGCGAGCGTCTTCAGGCCAATGAGACTGGGCCAGGCGTCAGTTTTACGGTGACGGGTGTGGCCCACAGTAGCGGGCCGCGCTCAACAGATGATATTCAGCGTTGGGTTTTCAAGGCTGAACCCCAAACCTTTCAATATCTTCACCTGCATCCTTCAGCTTCTTCAGCCAGCCGGCCGTAGCGCCAACCCCCGTCCAAACCTCGCCCTTGCGGGCCACGGTACTTCACCGCCCTGTCCGGCTTCTTCTTCCCCTCACTCGGCTTAAAGCCAAGCGCGCGGATCTCCGCTTCGAGCTGGAGACGGCGCGCGTCCTTACCCTTTAGGTTCTGCCAGCCATTCGCGGAGCTTCGACCACCGCCGCCGTCCCGAGATGCTGCGCACTGCGATCGCGACGGCTTTCTTCTGGCCGACCAGCACGACCAGCTTCTTGCCGCGCGTGACGCCGGTGTAGAGGAGGTTCCGCTGCAGCATGGTGTAGTGCTGGGTCATCACCGGGATGACGACGGCGGGGTACTCCGAGCCTTGGCTTTTGTAAATCGTCGCAGCATAGGCCGGCACCAGCGTGTCGAGTTCGCCAAAGCCGTAAGTAACGGCACGGCCGTCAAAGCTGGCCGTAAGCTCGCCCGCCTCGGGGTCCACATCGTCGATGTAGCCGATGTCGCCGTTATAAACTTCCTTGTCGTAGTCGTTCTCGATCTGCATGACCTTGTCGCCGGGTGCGAAGGTCCAGCCGAAGCGTTCGACCTTGCGCTCGCCGGCGGGGTTTAGCGCCGCCTGCAGTTCGATGTTGAGCGATCGTGCGCCCACGCCGCCGCAATTCATCGGGCACAGCACCTGGATGTCGCGAATGGGGTCGAGGCCAAACCGCTGGGGAATGCGAGTCTTCACCAGTTCGATGATGCGCGGCACGGCGGTTTCTAAATCGTCTGCCTGCACGAAATAGAAGTCACTGTCGCCCTCCGGCTTTCCGAGATCGGGGATCGATCCCTGGTTTATTCGATGGGCGCTAGTAATGATGCGGCTTTGCGCGGCCTGCCGGAACACCTCGGTCAGGCGGACAACAGGCACGGCGCCTGACGTGATCATGTCAGCCAGGATCTGACCGGGGCCGACCGAGGGCAGCTGGTCTACATCGCCAACCACGAGCAGAGCGGCGGTCTCCGGCACCGCCTTAAGCAAGGCGTGCATCAACAACACATCAACCATCGACGTCTCGTCCAGCACCAGCAAGTCGCAGTCGAGCGGGTTCTCCACATTCCGCTTGAAGCCGCCGCCCTTGGGATCGACTTCGAGCAAGCGGTGGATGGTTTTGGCCTCTTGCCCTGTTGTCTCGTTCAGGCGCTTGGCCGCGCGCCCGGTCGGAGCGCAGAGCAGAAGCTTCACGGTCTTCGCTGCGAGAATACGCAGGATCGCGTTGACGATGGTGGTCTTGCCGACGCCCGGTCCACCGGTGATCACGAGGACCTTGGAAGCGAGTGCAAGACGGACAGCCGCTTTCTGGCTTGGCGCCAGTTCGAGGCTGATCCGATGCTCTATCCAGGGCAATGCCTTATCGGCGTCGATCGAGTCCCAGGGTAACTTGGCTCGGGAAAGAGCGAGTAGCCTCTCGGCGATGGCCTGCTCGGCTCGATAGAGACTTGCCAGAAAGATGCAATCGGTCTCGCCGAGGCTGTCGGCAACTACATTGCCATCGGCGAGTTCAAAATCGAGCGCCGTGCGGATGGGGCCTGCTCCAACTTCAAGCAGTTCTTCAGCCAATGGCACCAGATCGGTGGTGGGAAGCCCACAATGCCCATCGTCCATAGCTTCGGTCAGTGCATACGAGATCCCGGCGCGCACCCGGATCATGGCGGTTTTCTCTACGCCAAGCTTCATGGCGATAGCGTCGGCGGTCTTGAAGCCAATGCCACGAATGTCGCGCGCCAGGCGGTACGGGTTTTCCGTCATGACCTGCACGGCGTCGGCACCGTAGGTCTTATAGATGCGCACCGCCCGCGCCGTGCCGACGCCGTTGCTGTGCAGGAAGACCATGATCTCGCGGATGATCTTCTGTTCGGCCCAAGCATCGGTGATGCGCTTGGCACGTACCAGGCCAATGCCAGTCACCTCGCGCAGGCGCTCGGGCGCCGCCTCGATCGTGTCGAACACCTTCTCGCCGAAAGCTCGCACAAGCTTTTTCGCATAGACCGGACCAATGCCGCGGATCATCCCGGAGCCGAGGTATTTCTCGATGCCGTCGATTGAAGTCGGCGCTGAAGTGCGCATGAAGCGCGCTTTGAACTGTTGGCCATGGGTGTGGTCGTTGACCCATTCGCCAGATGCCGTAATCCACTCGCCTGCCGAGATAGTGGCGGCGTGGCCGATGACCGTGACCAGATCGCGATGGCCACGGGCCTTTGCCCGCAGAACGCAGAAGCCGTTCTCGCTATTGTGGAAGGTGACACGCTCGACAAAGCCCGCCAGTACTTCCTGGGTCGATGGTTCCTGCTGTGGCCTCATTTGTGTTGCCACTGTTGGCGCCAGTCCCCCCAACCGGATTTGGAGACCTGCGCTGCGCTCGCGCTCCTCGTCAGCGACGCGTGCCCCGCGAGTACTTTCGATAGGCGACCGCTCACTCGTTGGCAACCGTCCAGCGATTCAAATCCTCGGCTCCCTTGAAGCAGCTTGCGACGATGGAGCCGTTGCGGCCGTGGAGCTCATAACGCTGGGTCGACCGGCCGATTCATTCGGACTAAGCGAACGATGCCTGCTGGGCGCCGCATCTTCCTCATGCCGCCGCGCTCGGTGCACGTTCGGGCCGAGGTACCGATCAGCACGCCGCGCGGAGCGAAAGCGAGATCACAGCGATCAAGGCGGGTGGCAGAGACGCGGTTCGATAGGACTGCGTGGGGGGCAGCCAGTTCGAACCATACCATCTCCAC
>CAVYOM010000003.1:0-84210 GCA_963770135.1 uncultured Alphaproteobacteria bacterium
AGTTCGCTTTGGAGCGCGTCGGCGAGGCTCCAGCGCTGTGATGATGAAAATTTTTTTGTTGCCAAACCTTGCGACTCAGAGTCCGTGCACAGACCGTTTTCATGGCGTTGCCGAGTTCGCCACGACACTGATCATGCATCGATCATCCAGTTCGTGAATCAAAAAAGCACTGCAATAAAAGCGATTCCTGCAAAATTTACGAACGCCGACGCACGTCGTTGCGGCAATTTTTTCATCAAGGCGAGAGCGTGTTGTGAAGTCGCCGACGTCGTCGCTTCGCGTGCTCGCACTTTCCCCTGTCAACACTTCCTTAAGCGGGAAGCTGTTTTTTTGAATGCGTTGGTGTATTCGGGATGTAGTGCATCTCGATTCCCGAGTGCACGCAGCGACTAAAGCCATCTCACTTAACATTAGGAGGGCAACATGGCCAAGAAAGCTAAGAAGGCAAAGAAGGCGAAGAGCGCAGTGAAGAAGACTGCGAAGAAGACCCGCAAGGTCGCGAAGAAGAAGAAGTAACTTCGCTTCTTTCAAGAATTGCCGGCGGCTTGATGCCGGCACGTCACACGAGCCCCGGATAAAACTCTGAAGGCTCTGGTCGACGAAAAGAGGGTGTCGGCGAGACATCAGGTCAAACGGCTGGATCGTATTTTCGGAAGAGTGTTCTTTCAAAAGAAGCCCGCTCTTTCAAAACCGGTCCGGCAGAAGAAACAAGTTTTTCTTCGTTCGGTGCGGGTATCCTTAACAATCCGCAATTTCACCGGGCCCAAAGCCCGGCATGAGATCTGGTCCTGACGTGTTCGCCGACGCCCTCGTTCCCTCGGGGCGTATTCGTCCCCCGGAACGCTCTTGTTCCCGGAACGCTCCTCCTCCCGGAATGCCCGCTTTCGCCGGAGCGCTCCGATAGCCGACGCCTCAGGCGTCCGGCGCTGAAATCTCCCCCAATCCATATCGATCGTTCGCAGGCTTCGGCGGTTTCGCTTCCGCCTGCTGCCGCCGGCGCGTCATCGCTGGCGAATTCGGGTTCCTGCGCGCCGTGATTTTCCCGAATAAGTCGCAGAAGCCGCACGATTCCCGATCATCCGCTGGAACCCGGCATTGCGCGGCGTGTTGCGCCGGCCCGATGACGAACGATGATGATACCGACGCTGCCGCAATGGTTATCGTTGTGCGAAACCGCAGGGTAAACCAAACTTCACGATTGGTGACTTCTCGCTGTGCCGCAGGCATTTCTGCGATTTCGCGTTCGGCGGCACGATGCACGCGTTTACATCCCGTTCATCGCGAACCTTAAACTGCCCTTCAAATTTGATCGGTCATGATCATCCCAACAACAGACCGGAAAACGGTACGCGCATGATCCGCCAAAGTGTGGGCGGTTTGGCGATCAGATCATGCGCTCTTCTAATAAAGGGCGCGCGATCGGACGCAAAACCGGTTTCCACTTTTGCTGATCGCGCGCTGGGATAACGGGAAGTTTGACAGTGGACAGGGGCCGCACTCGGGGGAGGGCGGCAACGATAAAAAGGGGAGCTACGGATGTTTCAGGGACAGATTGATCTCGACGCGGCCATTGCGGTGGAGGCGACGGCGATCCCGGACGTGCTGTTCGAGCGCGGCCTGTACTGGGCGAGCGGCCGTTCCGGCGTGGTGAACCTCGTCGCGGCCCACAAATGGTTCAATCTCGCCGCGCTGAAGGGACGCGCGGATGCCATCTCGATGCGCCGCGAGGTCGCCGCGATGATGTCGGATGCGGAAATCGCTACCGCACAGCGCGAAGCCCGCGCCTGGATGACGGCGCATTGAGGCTTCGGGCGGCCGGCGTCACGCCGGCGGCTCGCCATTGGCAAGGCAGCATTTCTTCGCCTTCTTGCCGCTCCCGCAGGGACAGGGATCGTTACGTCCGACGTGGCGCCAGGGATTCCTGACCGGCTCATTCGGGTACGCCAAATCGCTCCACAGAGCTTCCTCGTCGTCCTCGTCGTCCTCGTCGAATACGTCGTCGCTGCCGCGCGCCCAAGCCAGCGACACAAGCACATCCTCGATGTAACCGAGGTGGTTTTTCGTGAACCGATCGATGTCGTCGGGCGCGCGTTCGGCTTCGGCAAGGTCCTCATCGAACTGGGGACGATCAATCCACTCCTCGGGCATGCGGTCTTCACGAAAGGCACCGTCGACAAGCGGCACCAGGTCGCGCAGTCCGAGCAGGCTGATCGCCTGCAGCCAGCCCGCCCAGGCCTGATCGCCGTTTTCGGCCGGCCGCTCTTCATAAAACCGGACAAGAAATTCGCGAAAGCGGTCGCGCGCGATGCGGCGTTCCCATGTGAGGAAAGTCGCAGCGCCGAACAACGCTTCACGGATGAATCCGTCGATCGAGCCGTCGATGATCAAGGCGAATAGCGCGTCGATATCGTCATCGAACACGCCAGTGGCAATTTTGGCCAAGCTTTCAGTGACGGCATCGTCGAGCAGGGCGTCGACCTCATCGAAGGGCCGGCGCAGCAGACGCAGGAGCGGCTGGCAGGTTTCCCGGTCGCGCGCTGCGCCCAGGATATGAAGCCCGCGGAACAGCAGCAGGCTTTCATCGTCCGACAATTCCCTGCCATCCGCAGCCCGCAGCAGAACAGCGCGCAATTTCGGCGCGGCTTCCTCGATTCTCAGTGTGCACATTCCGACAGCGAAATCCGGCAGCTTTCGTTCCGTCGCGACGGCATCAAGGTAGTCTTCGATCGGACCGAGATCAGGCGTGTTCTCGCCGTCGCCAAAGATCGCTTCGAGTTCTTGCTTCTTCATGCTGTGCTTCACTGCATGTTGCAAAGCTGATGCTGATCGAAGTTCTTCCAATCGTAGGAGACGATCCCGCATCGCCGCAAATGGCGCAATAGTTATGGCAACGAGCCTACCGTTCTTGTCATGCAACCTAAAGGAGTAGGTGCGAGGTATTGACCCGTCTACAAGCCTGCCCGGCACGACGGTTGCCACCCATGTCTTGGGTACAACCAGCTGCTGATGTTCGGGCTGGACAAAGGAGGGATGGCGGAGACAGGGAGTTTCGAACCAGCCCGCCGTCGCTGCTTGGCAGCCATGGCGTCGCACCCGCTTCGCTTACGCTCCTTTACGGCTCGCCGCGCCGAAGCGTAAGCGAAGGCGGGTGGCGGAGCCGGAGGGATTCGAACCCTCGATAGGGCTTTACAACCCTATAACGGTTTAGCAAACCGCCGCCTTCAGCCACTCGGCCACAGCTCCATGAGCGCGGATATGCCTGACGCGAGGGCCAGCCGCAAGCGGCAGATTCAGATTACGCCGAGGCCATATATAGAGACGCCGGCGCTTCGCGCGCATTCCTCACGAACGGCCGATATCCCGTATCGCGCGTTTAGGCACATCTTTCCGGGCTCTGCGGTCTTCAGGACACGCAAGCGGCTCAGCAATCGGCATGACGTGCGCGACGCGGGATCCGGCTTCTGGGGGAGTTCTCCGTGTGTTTGCCTCACGCGCCAGGTCGAAATCGCGTGAAATTGATTCGATATCGCCGGCGGGGTCGATTCAATTCCACGCACATCGCGGTTCCAGACCGTTGCGCGCAAGCGCCGGGGGCTGCCGCGCTCTATAGATGCATTTCGATCCCGGGAAATCTCGGACTTCCATCATCTTTTGCCGGTTTTTGCCCTGGTTGGGGCGTCCGTCGACGGAGAGACGCCCGTCGCGGCCTGCGCCCGCATGCGATGAGCCTCGTCCGTTGTCTCTATAATGGGTGTGTAATCGCCCGTTGCGGATTCGGCGACCTCGCCTTCGATTCGGTGCGAGAGGGGCGTGCTGGCGGGCATCGAGCCGCTTGTTGCGGTGCGCGCACCGACAGTTGCGGTGTCAATTGGAACTATTCGAAAATACCGAATAGAAACAGTATCTTGCAGAGAAACTTCAATCACGAACGCGTGTTATTTGTGCAACACCCTTTGGAAAAGGGGCGGACTGAGGTCGCTCGAAGCGGTTCCTTTGTTGCGTGTGCAGAAGTCCTCGGTAATTGTGATCAGGCGACGGAGGGGGGCATCCCGAGGTCGTCCCGTTTTAGGTGGTTCGCTTAAGTCCCTCGCGTTCATGCGGGAGTGTCCGAAGGCGCGAAGCGACTAAGCGGGTTTCAGGGGACAAGGGAACCAACCTTAGGGTGTTACACCCAGCGGATCCGGAACCTTCCCTACAGAGCAACTTGGAGGTTTAACATGAAGATGGTTAAGAGCCTTATTCTCGGCTCAGCGGCGGGTCTCGTCGCCATGAGCGGAGCACAGGCGGCCGATCTTCCCGTCAAGGCCAAAGCGGTCGAGTACGTGAGGATCTGCTCCCTGTATGGCGCGGGTTTCTTCTATATCCCGGGCACCGACACCTGCATCAAGCTGGGTGGTTATCTGCGCGTCGACACCACGTTCAACGGCGGCGTCTACGGCCAGCCCGTTCTACTCGGGCGATGCCGGCCAGGGCAATCGCTACCGCGATTACTTCAACTCCCGTTCCCGTCTGGCGATCACGGTTGATACCCGTACCGCCACCGAATACGGCGTGGTCCGCACCTTCGGTCAGGGCGACTTCCAGTTCCAGAACTTCGGAAGCTCCAACCCGTCGCTCGCGGTCGGATCGCAGGCTGGCTTAAACAACGCGCTGCTCTCCACCGCTGGCGGTGGTTACGTCGGCGTTGAAATGGTGTTCATCCAGTTCGCTGGTTTCACCTTCGGTAAGTCGGCTTCGGCCTACGCGACGCCTTGGAACGGCTATCCGGGCAACAACAACTCGTTCTTGATGGGCGGTGCTGACTACGTCACCGGCGTCAACAACATCCAGTACACCGCGCAGTTCGGCAACGGCGTGTCGGGCACCATCGGCCTCGATGATCCGACCGTGTTCAACCGCACCGCCGTGCTAAACTTGGGCGTGGCCGCCACAGTCGCAGGGTTTGCAACGGGTGCTAGCCAAGCCACGGCCGCTGGTGCCAACGCTTACGGCGGCACGCATGCTCCCGACATCGTCGGCAACATCCGCGTCGACCAGGCTTGGGGTCTGTTCCAGATTTCAGGTATGGCGCATCTCGTGAACGCTTCCTACAACATCCTCGGCGCTGGCGGCGTTCCGACCGCGCTGTCGGAAATCTCCGGTCACCCCGACGACAAGTGGGGCGGTGCGGTGATGGCTGCGTTGCAGATCAAGAACCTCCCGACCGGTGCGGGCGACGATTTCAAGATCGACGTCTCGTACTCCAAGGGTGATACCAAGGCCGTGATCTCCACGAGCGGTGGCTCGCCGAGCTTCGCGATGTTCGGTAACACGGGCCGTTCGGGTGCGTACCAGAGCATTGGCTTTGGCCAAACGGCTGATGCGGTTTACCTGCCCGGGTTTCTTACCGGCGGTCTGACCGGCGACATCAAGCTGGTGGATGCATGGGGTATCCGTGGTGCGTTCAACCACAACTGGGATCCCTACTGGTCGACCAGCCTCTGGGGCAGCTACGCCTCGGTGCGCTATGGTGGCAGTTCAACCGACATCCTCACCGCCAAGGGTCAGTTCTGCGCGAGCTTCAACTTCGGCAAGGCCGTGTCTGCAGACTATAGCTGCAACCCGGACTACAACATTGCCCAGGTTGGTGTGGTCACCCGCTGGACTCCCGTCAAGAACCTGACGTTCTCGGCTGAAGTCGGCGCGTTCTTCCTCGACCAGAAGTTCACGGGCGCTGCCGTTCTGCCGGTGGCGGCTCCGAAGCCGACCACCTCGTACGAGTTCAAGGACCAGAGCACCGTTTACCTGAACGTTCGCGCTCAGCGTAACTTCTGATCCCGAAAGACTTGAAACACTCGGAGAACCCCCGGCAGGCAACTGCCGGGGGTTTTTCTTTGTGCCGTGCTTACGCTGCTATTTCCGGTCGGTTCATCGTGCATGCGCGCGATCCCAAGGTCGACGCGGTCGACTGGGTCGAGCAGATCCCGTTCTCCGAAGACACGGAACTACGTGCAGCGGATCATGGAGAACCTGCAGGTCTATCGTGCGCGGTTCGGCGGCGGGACCAGGCTCCAGATCGAAGCCGACCTGCATCGCGGCGCCAGCGTCCAGTAGCCCACTTCCGGCGGGCTCAACCCACCTCATCCATTTGAGCAGACCTTTGGATTAGCATCTGCATAGATGTCCTTTGGTGCACCTGGTCCCTACCCAACATCCCGCGAACTTTCGATCGCCCTGTCGATAGCCGAGAACAGGGCTTCGTCCTGCAAAGGTTTCCGGAGGCTGGCTACCAGCGTACCATCGTGCAATTGTTCTTGCAGCGCAGCGTCGGCATGGGCGGTGATGAGGATTGTTGGAATTTTGATACCGTTGCTTATGAGATGTCTGTTGAAGCTCCAGGCCGTTCATCTCTGGCATCTGGAGATCCACAATCAGGCACACGGGAAGCCCGGCTGGCAACGCCGCGAGGAAACTCCTCTCCCGATCCGTAAGTCTGGGCACGAAAAGCACGCGAACGCAGCAACCGACTCAAGGCCTTGAGCACGGCTGGATCATCGTCCACAATGGCAATCCATGGGGATGCTTCCGCCATGGCAAGACTATTGCCGTTGCGCCCTACGTCCGTCGAGTTGGCCCTTGGGCCAACAGGTGCGTTTTCCTTATTTGGACAGATTGAGCTTCTCGGCCATCCGCACCAGGTCGGCGACAGTTCGGATGCCAAGTTTCTCCATCATCCGGCTGCGGTGGACCTTGATTGTCTTCTCAACCGTACCCAACTCGCCGGCAATCTGCTTGTTGAGCCGCCCCGCCACGACATGCGTCAGCACTTCGCGTTCGCGTGGGGTCAAGGTCCTTACCTTGGCTTGCATCACGTCCAGTTCGGAACGAAGTCGGCGCAACTCGGCGTCCATGGCTTCAGCACGGGATAGCGCTTCAAACAAATCCTGGTCCTTTACCGGCTTGGTCAGGAAATCGATCGCCCCGGCTTTCATGGCACGTACGCTGGTGGGAATGTCGCCTTTGCCGGTAACGAACACGACGGGACGATGCGAGCCACTGGCGGTGGTCAACACATCCTGAATCTCCAGACCATCAAGATCAGGCATCGAAACATCGAGTAAGGCGCATCCGGGAATCGCCTCGTCATGCTCTTCGAGGAATGCCTGCGGCGAAGAATAGGGCTTGACGTCATAACCCTTGGCGCGGAGCAGTCGCGACAAGGACTTGAGGACTCCGGGGTCATCGTCAACGAGGTAAACCGTGAACATGCCTGTCATACAGCACTGACTGCAGGTTGCTGAGCGGGCAACGACAATCCTGCGACGGCGCCGCCGTCCTCGCCGTTGACAAGGGTCAGCTTTCCCTGATGCGCCTCTATGATCGTCGAACAAAGGGCCAGACCCAGGCCAAGGCCATGGGCCTTGGTGGTGTAGAACGGTTCGAACAGCCGCCCATTTTCCTTGGGACGGATGCCGTGCCCCCGATCCTTCACGAGCACGTCTACCATTCCGGTTTTCGCCTCTCGGGTCGAGATCAGGATAGACCGTTGGGCTATGGGGGTGGAGGCCATGGCATCCATCGCATTCATGACAAGATTGAGCAGGACTTGCTGCAGCTGCACAGAATCGCCGCGCGTCAAAGACGAACCATGATCCAGATCAAGCCTGAGGCTGATATCGCGGCCAATCAGTTCGCTGTGCAGCAGCCTGACAGTCGATCTGACAAGGTCATTGACGTTGACGCTTTCCATCTTTCGCTCGCCCTTCTTGAGAAGACCGCGGAGACGATGGATAACTTCGCCAGCCCGATTATCCTCATGCACGATGTCCTCCAGGGCGTCGCGAATTTCGGCGAGATCCGGCGAATTCTGCTTGAGGAGATGGAGAGCCGCTTGCGCATTTGACAGGATCGCAGTGAGGGGTTGGTTGACCTCGTGCGCAATCGAGCCGGAAAGTTCGCCGAGCACGGACACCCGCATCAGGTGCTCAATTTCCACACGTTGCAGTGCGGTCTCAGCCTCGGCCGATTTCTGGTCGGTGATGTCGACGAAAATGCCTCCCAGTTGCTTTGGCTCGCCGTTGCTCTCCGCATAGGACCGGGCGCGCATGCGGATCCAACGCGTCTTACCGCTCGGCAAGACAATTCGTACGTCGCTGGCCGTGGACCGCTCCGTCCTGAAGGACTTCCGAAGCGAACGGCTTGCGGTTTCGAGATCATCCGGATGAACAGCGGCAAGGAATGCCTTGCGGGTGAGAGGTGCATCACTCGGTAGCCCGAACAGCGCCTTGCCATGTTCGGTAACCCACAATTCATCGGTATCCCGGTCAAACTGCCAGAGCCCGATGTTTGCCGCAGCGGCGGCAAACGTCATCCGCTCATCGCTATCCTTGAGCAGGTCCTCGGCGCGCTGTCTCCTGCGCCGCTGGATCAGCAAGGCGCCCAGAATTAATGTTTGCAAGCCGAGGACGAAAAGTGCGGCAAGAACGGTGCCGCGATACTCATCCCAGATCGTCGGCTTTTTGAACAGAACAACGGTGTCGGGTGGAAGGTCTTTCTCCTTTAGATTCCAGCGTTGCATTGCCCGGTAATCGACGCGGTAGTGCTGCGCGGGATTAGTTCGGGGCGCGAGCGTGGCCGGATCCGCGCCATCCATGATTTCGATCGCCATTTCAGCCGCCGCAACGCCGATCGATTCGAACGTCTCAACAAAGCCGCCGACGGCGCCCCTGCCGACAAACGTATCGTAAGGCCCGTAAATCGGCGCAGGTGACAGCGCGGACAAATCGGCGGCAACCTGCGCAGGGACGAAGGTCTTGCCTTCGGCGTCAGCAAAAACCGTCAGAAGGATCACGATCGCATCGTTAGGCACCTTCGACAGTTCAGCGACGAGTTCTGAGTATGGAAGCTCGAACAGGAATGTCGTCTCGAATTTGCCGCCGCGCTCCTCGATCATCTTGCGAGCTATCGGTTGCCAACGGCGATCGGTCTCGCCGCTTCCGGCGATAACAAACAGACGGCGAGCCTGCGGTTGGAGCCGCTCCGCGAGCGCGAGCGTCTTCGCCAGATCGAACGCAGTGATGATCCCGGTCATCTCGGGTGGCGGCTGCAACGCAGCATAGGTCTGTGGCGAGATGGATGCAAAGACGACCGGAATGCCGGGCAGCATGTTCCGATACTTGATGACAAATGGCAACGCGTTGCTGCCGAGCGTGATCACCAAATTCGGCGGATCCTTTTCGTATTTGTCGCGAATATAGGTCGCCACTTGCAGCGAATGGGCCTCGTCGGTATTTCGAGCGAGGTCGAGAAATTCCGCATCGATCTCGACTGATTTCGAGTGCTCGATCAGCCGCTTTCGGGCGGCCTCCGCAATCACGCTGGTGGCGGGAAATGAGTAGTTGAAGGCATGAAGCATAAGAACGCGCGCACGCTCCCCAGCGCGGCCCTCCCCCGCGAGCAAAAAGAGGAGTCCAATGCTCCACACGACGATGCGCGTCGTAGTCATTTTCAAAAGGCCGCCACTCAAAACGCTACAATTACAAATTTACAAATTGCGCAATTTTCCCGCGCGGCCGGACGTTGCCGGCTTGCAACCTTAGCACGCTTTTGGGGGCATATCCTGCCCCGGCCGCCCAGGAATTTGTGAGCAAAATCAAGGAGAATTTTCCACCAGACAGAAACAGCGGGCCGAATGTCGCCGCAGTGCAATTCATGCGCGCAGGCGCCGGAATATCCGTCCCAGTGACCCTGGCTGGATCGCGTCGATGTTGGACCACGGTCCAATAGCCTGTGAAAGGCCTCCTGCGTAGCGTGCCCCGGGCCGGATCGCAATTTTTTGGCGATCGATCGGGAGGCAGCGCGCGAGATGACAACGCTTTTCCCTGCAACCACATTCAAGGCTGACGTCACGGTTGGTGCTCTCGCAGCCCGACGGGATGATCTGGATACCCGGTGGCACGTTCCGCATGGGCTCGGACAAGCATTATCCCGAAGAAGCTCCGGCGCACCGCGTCACCGTGGACGGTTTCTGGATGGACCGCTATCCCGTGACGAACCGGCAGTTCAGGGAATTCGTAAGAGCTACCAAACACGTCACCGTCGCCGAGATCACGCCTGACCCGAAGGATTATCCGGGAATGCTCCCGCATATGATCTACGCGGGCTCGCTGATGTTCTCGCCGCCCGCGCATCCGGTCAGTCTCCGGGACTTCAGCCAGTGGTGGACCTTCGCCAAGGGCGCGGACTGGCGGCATCCCTACGGACCTGGAAGCAACATCCGTGGGCTGGACGATCATCCGGTCGTGCATGTGGCCTTCAGCGATGCGCTCGCCTACGCGAAATGGGCCGGCAAGGATTTGCCGACCGAAGCGGAATGGGAGTTTGCGGCGCGCGGCGGGCTCGACGGACGCCGAATTTGCGTGGGGCGATGAATTCACGCCGGCCGGCCGTCACATGGCAAACACCTGGCAGGGGGAATTCCCCCGTCAGAACGTCAATGCCGACGGCTTCGAGCGCACCTCGCCGGTCAGCGCATTCCCGCCGAACGGCTACGGCCTGCACGACATGATCGGCAACGTCTGGGAATGGACGGCCGACTGGTATTCGCCAAAGCATCAGGCGGATGCGCCGAAGGCCTGCTGCATTCCGGAGAACCCGCGCGGCGGCCGCGAGGCCGACAGCTACGACCCCAGAACGACCAATGTGAAAATTCCACGAAAGGTCATCAAAGGCGGCTCGCATTTGTGCGCGCCGAACTACTGCCGACGCTACCGGCCGGCAGCGCGACACGCGGAGCCGGTCGATACTTCCACGAGTCATCTTGGCTTTCGATGCATCAGGCGAGGAGCCACTGACGCATCATAAACAAGGGAGAGCGTAGCCATGTTGAGTACCGTATTGCTCGACAAGCCGCCCTTTATTGCAACGCCGCCACGCAAGACACCGTGGTTTGCGGTCCTGCGCCGTCGTTGCTCGGCGCGACGATGTTGATGTCGCACTGTCCGGACCGGCCAGCACGCCGGCAGCCGCACAGCCGGCCCAGAAACCCAACATCCTCTTCATCATGGGCGACGACATCGGCCTCTACCAGCCGAGCATCTACCATCGCGGCCTGATGGTCGGCGAGACGCCCAACATCGATCGCATCGGCAACGAAGGCGCGATCTTCACGCATTACTATGCCGAGCAGAGCTGCACGGCCGGTCGCAACGCCTTCTTCACCGGCATGCATCCGCTGCGCACCGGCATGATTCCTCCGCAACTGCCCGGCAGCCCGTCCTATCTGCGGCCCGGCACCCCGGCGCTCGCCAAGTTCCTGCTCGATCTCGGCTACAACACCGGCGAGTTCGGCAAGAACCATCTCGGCGATCACACCGACGCGCTGCCGACCGCGCATGGCTTCCAGGAATACTGGGGCTACCTGTATCATCTCGACGCGATGCAGGGCGTGAGCTTCCCGGACATCAACAAGTCCCCAACCCAGCAGACGGTTGCCCCGCCATGCAAGAACACGCCGATCCCCGGCCTCCCGGAGGTACCGGGCGCGGTCGATCCGAAAACGACGCCGGTTTGCCTGACGCCTCCGCGCCCGTCCTGTCGTGCAAGTCCGATGGTACATCCAGGAACTCAGCAGTGCATCGACCAGGGCCCGCTGACACTCGAGCGATCGAAGGGTGTCGACGAGGAAATCTCGGCCAAGGTCATCGACTTCATCGATCGCAACGATCCGAAGACGACGGGCAAGCCTTTCTTCGTCTGGTACAACCCGGCGCGCATGCACATCACGACCGTGCTGAATGACAAGTACGCGGCCATGATCGGCGAACCCGGCGGCAAGGACTGGGGCCTCAACGAGGCCGGCATGAAGCAGATGGATGACAACATCGGCTATGTGCTCAAGAAGCTCGAGGACATGGGCCAGCTCGACAACACGATCGTCGTGTTCACGACCGACAACGGCGCCGAGACGATCACCTTCCCGGACGGCGGCACCACGCCGTTCAAGGGCGGCAAGCTGAGCACCTGGGAAGGCGGCATGCGCGCTCCGGCGCTCGTTCGCTGGCCGGGCGTCATCAAGCCCGGCACCATCAAGAACGACATCTTCGCGTCGCTCGACTGGCTGCCCACGCTTGTCAACATCGCGGGCGGCGCAAAGGGAGACGCGCTGAAGAAGCGCATCGAGGCCGGCCAATATCCCGGCATCGTGAAGACCACGCTCGATGGCGTCGATCAGACCGAGTACCTTTCCGGGCGTTCGGAAAAGTCGGCGCGCGATACCTTCTTCTACTATTCGGGCAAGGATCCGTCGGCGGTCCGCTACAAGAACTGGAAGATCTACTTCACGATGGTGTCCGACAACCCGACGGGCTTTATTGCCGGTGCGCTTCCCTATCACTGGGCCCAGGTCGTCAACATCAAGCGAGACCCGTTCGAGACCTCGATCGGTTCACAATACAAGACGCTCATGGGCCAGGGCGGCGCAATCGGCTCCCCTTCGACCGCCTACGTCTACGACTGGAACATGCTGCCCATCGGCCAGGCGCTCTGGCTGAAGGAACTCGAGACCTATATTGCGTACCCGCCGCTTCAGGACCCGGCGAGCTACAACCTCGAGCAGGTGCTGCAGCAGATCAAGCAGGCCAAAACTGCCGGTCGCAGCGACTAGTCGCGTGCGACGAGCGTGATCCGACGAAGCGGGCGCCCCACGACGGGGCGCCCGCCAACGGAATAGCGAGCAAAGTGATAAGGGGCCGCGCGGGGCCGGTCGGCACCTCCACAAGCCATTTCGGCTTCCGATGCATCAAGCGAACAGAACCAATTGCATCACAACAGAGAGGAGCACGTCATGAGTAACAAGCTTCCGCCTGGAGATTCCCACGACGCTACTCCGCAATCGGGCAGCGGAATGAAACGCCGCGATCTCTTGCTGAGCGGGAGTTCTCTTGTCGCCGCTTCGGCACTCTCCGCGGTCGGGCTAACAAGTTCGGCGCAGGCGCAGCAGCCAACACCGTCACCCGCGGCGGCCGGCCAGCGGCCGAACATCGTCGTCATCATGGGTGACGACATCGGCATGTGGAATATCGGCGCTTATCACCGCGGCCTGATGGCCGGCCGGACACCCAATCTCGACAAGCTCGCCGCCGAAGGCATGCTGTTTACCGATTACTATGCCGAGGCGAGCTGCACGGCAGGTCGCGCCAACTTCATCACCGGCGAATTGCCGATCCGCACCGGCATGACCACGGTCGGCCAGGCCGGCGCAGCCATCGGGATACCCGCGCAGGCCGTGACCATCGCCACGGCGTTGAAAGGAATGGGCTACGCCACCGGCCAGTTTGGCAAGAATCACCTTGGCGACAAGAATGAATTCTTGCCGACGGTGCACGGCTTCGACGAGTTCTTCGGTTACCTCTATCACCTCGACGCCATGGAAGACCCCGCGCACCCGAATTACCCGCAGGACCTGCTGAACGTCGTCGGTCCGCGCAACATGCTCCATACCTACGCGACCGCCGTGGATGACCCCACCGTGGATCCACGCTGGGGCAAGGTCGGCAAACAGAGGATCGAGGATGCTGGAACGCTTTATCCCAAGCGGATGGAAACCGTAGATGACGAAATTCGCGACCTTGCGCTGAAGTTCATCGAGAAGGCCAAGGCCGACAACAAGCCGTTCTTCCTGTGGCTCAATCCAACCCGGATGCACATCGTCACCCACCTCTCACCAAAATACCAGGCCCTGCGCAACTCCAAGAACGGCTGGTCGATCCATGAAGCCGGCATGGCGCAGCTCGATGACGACGTCGGCATGGTGATGCAGAAGCTCAAGGATATGGGCGTGGACGACAACACCATCGTGGTCTTCACCACCGACAACGGCACCGAGGTCTTCACCTGGCCTGACGGCGGGCAGACGCCGTTCGCGCAGAGCAAGGGCACCGTCATGGAAGGTGGCTTCCGCGTTCCCTGCATGATCCGTTGGCCGGGCAAGGTGCCGGCCGGCAAGGTCGAGAACGGCATCATTTCCGGTCTGGACTGGTTTCCGACCTTCCTGGCGGCGGCCGGCAATCCGAACATTGCAGAGGAGCTGAAGAAGGGCAAACAGATCGGTGACACGACCTACAAGTGCTATCTGGACGGCTATAACCAGATGGACATGATTACCGGCAAGGGGCCGTCGAACCGGCACGAAATCTTTTACTTCGGAGAGAGCGAACTCGGTGCCGTTCGCATCGACGACTTCAAGTATCGCTTCATCGACCAGCCGAGAGGCTGGCTTGGCGAAAAGACCAAGGCTGACGTGCCCTACTTGACTAACCTTCGCCTCGATCCGTTCGAGCGCACGGGCTGGCCCGATAGCGGGACGAAAGAAGGCGCGCAACAATACTTCGACTGGTTCAAATACGAATTCTGGCGCTTTGTGTTTGTTCAGCAGCAGGTGGAAAAGCTGGCGATGACGGCGATCGAGTTTCCGCCGATGCAAAAGGGCGCGAGCTTCAACCTCGATGCCGTGAAGGCGAAAATCGAGGCGGCCCGGGCGGCAGTCAGTAGGTAGTCGCCAGGGCTTCGACTGATTTATGGCGGGCGCGCCGAGTTTCCTGTGCGCCCGCTCGGCAACGGAAAGGTGTCGACCATGAAGCCGATCATCCGTTTACCTGCTATCGATCGCCGCGTCCTGCTCTCGTCGCTGGCGATGCTTCCGTTACTGTCTGCCTCGCTCCGTTCCACCTCCGCGGTGGCACAAGCGCAGCGCGATCCGCTGCCGTCCTGGAACGAGGGCGCGACCAAGGCTTCGATCCTCGACTTCGTCGCGCGCGTCACGACGCAAGGCGGGCCCTTCTTCGTACCGGTCGACCAACGCATCGCGACCTTCGACAATGACGGCACGCTCTGGGTCGAGCAGCCGATGTATGTCCAATTGGTCTTTGCACTCGACCGCGTGAAGGTCATGGCGCCGATGCATCCGGAATGGAAGACCAAGCAGCCGTTCGCGGCGGTGCTGGACGACGATCTGAAGGCGGTGATGGCTTCCGGCGAAAAAGGACTGGTCGAAATCATCGCCGTGACACATGCCGGCATGACCACAGCAGAGTTTGAGAAGATCGTTACGGATTGGCTGGCGACCGCGCGTGATCCCCGCTTCAAGCGGCCCTATACCGAACTGGTCTACCAGCCGATGCTGGAACTGCTCGCCTATCTCCGGGCCAGCGGCTTCAAGACCTTCATCGCGTCAGGCGGCGGCATCGAGTTCATGCGGCCGTGGACCGAGCGGATCTACGGAATACCTCCGGAGCAGGTCATCGGATCGTCGATCAAGACCCGATTTGAGATGAAGGACGGTGCGCCAACGCTTTTCCGGCTACCCGACATCAACTTCGTCGACGACAAGACGGGAAAGCCGATCGGCATCAACGAGCACATCGGCCGCCGTCCCATCGCGGCCTTCGGCAATTCCGACGGCGATCTCGAAATGCTGCAATGGGCGACGCTCGGCGCCAGTGGCCCGCGGTTCGGCCTGATCGTCCACCACACCGACGCGGAGCGCGAATATGCCTACGACCGTCATTCGCATGTCGGCAAGCTCGACGTGGCGCTGGACGCCGCAGCGGTGAACAAGTGGACCGTGGTCGACATGAAGAAGGACTGGAAGCGGATCTTTGCGTTCGACTAGGCTACGTGCCCTCAAGAAGCGGCCGCCTTGTTACTGGACCGACGACACGCGACGTCCTTTCAATACTCACGCCACGGAGAACGGAAATGCTTCGATCCTTGATCCTCGCAGCGGCTCTCTTGACAAGCGTTCAGGCGGCAATGGCCCAGGCGCCCAAGACCTGGACGCAGGTAGGAATGCTGTCGTGCAAGCTCAACCCAAGCATTGGCTTCGTCATCTTCGGCCATCAATCCATGGAGTGCCGTTTCGTTCAAAACCCGCCATTCCCGGTACAATTCTATGAGGGCGCACTTAATACCGTAGGTGTCGATATCGGCATTTCGGCAGGCGGCGAGCTGGGCTGGGCCGTGCTCGCGCCCACCGCCGGCCCTCCACCGGGAGCCCTTGCTGGCGAATACATCGGTGCCACGGGGGAGGTTGGCATGGGTCTCGGAGCCGGCGTCAACGTTTTGATCGGGGGCTCTGGAAGAAGTTTCGCTTTGCAGCCGGTCTCCGTCGAAGGATCGGTGGCCCTGAATGTCACGCTCGGACTGTCGCATCTTCAATTACGTGCCGCGCGCTGAACCCGTACCTTTGCCTTCGATTGACGTCCGAGTTCGGTCAACGTGATGGTTGATTGACCCGAACTCCACCAGTGACGCGCTCGCTGGAGAGGAGGCGCCGTCGGAATATGCTGTCTAACACGATCAGTTTCCTCCGGGATTACCTCTTCACCTTGCCGGTGCTCGCGAGGTTCGCGGTGTTGATGGTGCTGCTTGTCACCATCCCCCGGCTTTCCCGCCGAGTGAATGTTCCTGTACCGGTAGGTTTGCTGCTCAGCGGCGTTATCGTTGGGCCGTATGTTCTGGACATCTTTGGCACGGTCCGACCGGTCGCAGATTTCCTGGCGGAATTGGGCAAACTGCTGTTGATGTTTTTTGCGGGCTTGGAGATCGATCTCGCGTTGTTCCGGCGCGCCCGTCACCGCTCGATTGCCCTCGGCATCGCCACGACCGCAATTCCTCTGGTGCTCGGCACCGTCGTTGGGCTTGCATTCGGCTACGCCGCGATTCCGGCGATCGTGATCGGATCGCTGCTGGCCTCGCATACATTGCTGGGGCTGAGCATAGTGAGCAGGCTCGGCCTGGGCAGCCTGGAGCCGGTGACGGTAGCGGTTGGTGCCACTGTCATGTCCGACACGCTGTCGCTCGTGGTGTTCGCTATTTGCGTCTCGATTTATACGACGGGTTTTTCTCCGTCGGGTCTGGCGCTCCTGCTGGCCGAGATCGCAGGCTATATCGCGCTGGTCCTGTTCGGCCTGAGCCGCCTCGGCGCCTATGTACTCAAGCGGGTAGAGGATGAGGAGGACGCTTACTTTGTGTTGATGCTAAGCATCATGGCCATCGCGGGCGTGCTTGCGGATGCGATCCAGCTGCCGGGCATCGTGGGTGCGTTCCTTGCGGGCCTGGCCATCAACGCCTCGGCACAACACGCGCCAGCTAGTGTCAAGCTTCAGTTTATGGGTAAATCGCTGTTCATTCCGATCTTCTTTGTCGTTACCGGATTCCTGATCAACCCGATCACCTTTGTTTACGGGATTTTCGACAACTTCCTGCTCGTTGCCAGCATCATCGGCGCCTTGCTCGTCGGCAAGTGGATAGCCGCCTGGGTGGTGGGTCGCGCATTTGGCTACAGCCGGAATGAACAGCTCACGATCTGGTCGCTGACGCAGCCACAAGTTGCCGCCACGCTTGCCGCGACACTGGTCGCGCATGAAACGCTTGGTGCGGCCGGTCAACGGCTGCTCGACGATCGAATGCTCAATGTCGTGCTTGTGCTCGTGTTCGCAACGTCAGTCCTTGGTCCGGTGTTGACTGAGCGGTTTGCGTCTCGTCTGACGACTGGCACCCCCCGACCTGAACTCGATCGTCGATCGGTTCCAAACTGAACTACCGGTGAGCATGAGGGGGCTTTGTCATAGGTAGGCGGTGTAGCAGCTGACAGCATTGCGGAGGTACTCCTATGAAAAACGTTGCCATCAGAAATGGCCTCATCGTTCTTGCTGCCTCGGGTGCGGTGTTTTGCAGCGTTGCATTCGCCCAGTCGCCACCGGTCGCGCCAGCGCCGGCCTCATTGTCATTTGGCGTAGTAGTCGGCCAATGGGCGCGGACCGAGGGACCCTACGTAATCAACATCAATAGCGTTGACGTGAATGGCAGACTTGATGCCAGCTACGCTAATCCGAAGCCGCTGCCTTTTCACACCGCAGAGGTGATCCGCGACGGGAACGGGCTTAAACTTGTCTTCGAATTGCGCGCTGCGGGTTACGGCGGGTCAACCTATACACTCAACTATGATGCTGCCAGCGACAGTCTGAGAGGCGTCTACGATCAAGTTGTCGTAAAGCAGAAGTTCGACGTAGTTTTCAGGCGTACGAAGTGATGGGTTACATCTGCGCGCAGTCGCATTCGAACGAGCCAACGCGAAAGTTTTACTGGACGCTGGCGCCGCGATGCAGGTCGGCTTCGATCTGGAGCCTGGTCCCGCCGCCGAACCGCGCGCGATAGACCTGCAGGTTCTCCATGATCCGCTGCACGTAGTTGCGCGTCTCGGAGAACGGGATCTGCTCGACCCAGTCGACCGCGTCGACCTTGGGATCGCGCGGATCGCCGTAACGCTCGATCCATTTCTTGACGCTGCCGCGGCCGGCATTGTAGCCGGCAAAGGTCAGGATGTAGGAGCCGCGGTAGTCCTCGAGCAGGCCGCCGAGCTCGGCGGCGCCAAGCGTGGCGTTGTAGACCGAGTCGGTCTTCATCCGGTTGAGGTCGAAGCTGACGCCGGCCCGCTTGCAGACATAGCGTCCGGCGTCCGGCGTCACCTGCATCAGCCCGTAGGCCTGCGCCGGTGAGACCACGGCCGGGTTGAAGGCGCTTTCCTGCCGCGCGATCGAATAGACGACGCTCGGCTCGACCTCGGGTCCGATCTGCTTGAACGACGGGATGCCGTTGACGGGATAGGCGTAATGGTCGAACGGCAGGCCGCGGTTGAGCGCGGCCTTGCCGAGCAGCAGCATGCCGCGGGCGTCGCTGTGGCGCGAGGTGAGTTCGCCGAGGCCGGCCAGGGCATCGGGATCGCCATTCTCGCCCATGTCGGCGAAAATCGGGATCGCAAGCTCGCGCTCGTCGAGCTCATAGAGCAGCTGCACGGCGCGGACGATCTCCAGCCGTTCGATCCCGCGGCCGCGACCGGCGGGACGCCGTTCAATTCGAGCTGCGGCATGCCGAGCTTGGCGCGCGCCAGTTGGCCGTAATAGCTGGTCGATTGTTCGGCGGCGCGGCCGTAGGCGGCGCGGGCTTCCTGCGTGCGACCCGCGGCTTCCGCCGCGCGGCCCTGCCAGTAGCCGGCGCGCGCCAGTGCGGTCGGGTTCGCGCTGCCGACGCCGATGCGCGCGAAGTGCTGGGCGGCGACCGCCGGATCTTTCAGGAACCGCAGCGCAATCCAGCCCGCGGTGAATTCCTGCTCGGTCTTGTAGATGTCGCGGGAGGGAAGTGCGGCGTCGCGCGCAATCAGATAGGCGTTGCGGTGTTCGCCGACGTCCAGCATCTTGCGCGCCAGCAGGCGCCGCTCGATCCACCATTCGTTGAGATTGTGCAGGCGGTTCGGATCTTTCGGCACCGCCAGCATGAGCTGCGCGGCCTCGTGGAATTTCTCTTCGCGGCGCAGCCACTGGATCCGGGCGAACATGTAGCCGGGGTCGCTGTGCAGTTCGTGCGGCACCGCATCGAGCAGCGCCTTGAGGTTGGAGGATTTCTTGTTGGCCGCGATGCGCGCCTTGGCCAGCGCGACATGGCCCGAACCGAGACGCTTGGCGGCGCGCATGCCGCCGGCTTCCTGCTCGGTGCCGTAGAGCAGCGTGTCCATCCGCGTCTTGTGGTCGCCCGCCGTCAGCAGCGCGCCGAACATATCGAGCGCCGCGCTCTCGGTGTCTTCCGACATGCCATCATTGCGCCAGGCCTCGCGGACCAGCCGTTCGGCATTGGTGCGATCGCCGCGCGCGATCATCGCCTTCGCCAGCGCGAACTTGCCCTTGGCCGAAATCGGCGATTCGTTTCCGAACCACGACCAGACCGCGGCGTCGTCGCGGCGGTCGTCCCACAGGGCGGCCTCGATGCGCCGGCGCAGGAAGGTCTGTGACGGCCAGCTCGGATTGGCCGAGACAAAGGCACGATAGCGCTCCACGGAGGCGCCATTGTTGTCGCTGCGCAGGATCAGCCATTCCGCGAGCTTGCGGGCGACCGGGTCCGATATCGCGGCCTGCGCCTGGGTGGCGTCGCCGGGCTTCTGCTTGCGCACCAGCTCGATGACGTTTTCCAGAGCGTCCTTGTCGGCCTGCGACGTCGAGGACGTCGCGGCTACCGCTGCCGGCGCCACCTGCTTGCGCGGGGGCGGCAGGGCGGCATGCTGGCGGGTCGCAGGCGCGAGAACCGGCGGCGCAGGAGCGGGCGCGGCCGCTGCCGCAGGGGCCGCCATAGCGGGGCTGTGGGCGCGCGGGCGCGCTGGTCTGTGCCGCGGGCTTTGGAACGACGTTGCGGGCGATCGGCCGCGGCTTCGGCAGGGGAACTTTTGGGTTGGCCCAGGCATCCAACGGAAACGCCGCCAGTCCGACGGCCAGCGCCAGGCTCGTGGCCAGTGCGGTCGATCGCAAGGCTGTGGCGCGGGCGGAAGGGATCACGGTGTTCCTCTGCGGCGGCGAATCATTCAATCGGTCCAGCCTTAGGTCTATTTGACTGAATATGTGGACAAAATGCTAAAACGTCGCGGCCGGACCTGTTTGCGCCATCACCGCGGCAAAATCGCGGCTATCGCCTTGTCGGGAAAGCGGCCCGGCCAAGCCTGAGAAAGAGCGTCGAAACAAAGCGCTAGCGCCATACGGCACGGCCCTTTCGCCTGACCGTCAGACCCGATATGAATTGAAGTCAATTTTTCGGTGGTGCCGTTTCTTAAGCGTTGGAGGAAGTCCATGGCAGCCAAGACAAAGTTCCGGGGATCGCTCACCGCCTTGGTCACGCCATTCAAGAACGGCTCGCTCGACGAGGCGGCCTTCCGCGGGCTCGTGAGCTGGCAGATCGAGCAGGGGTCACACGGTCTCGTTCCCGTGGGTACCACCGGCGAAAGCCCGACGCTGAGCCATGCCGAGCATCATCGGGTAGTCGAGATGTGCATCGATGAGGCGAAAGGACGCGTGCCTGTCATCGCCGGCGCGGGCTCGAACTCAACGCGCGAAGCCGTCGACCTTGCTGTTCACGCCGAGAAGGCCGGTGCCGATGCCGTGCTGGTGGTGACGCCGTACTACAACAAGCCGACCCAGGAAGGGATGTATCAGCACTTCAAGGCGGTGAATGACGCGATCGGGATCCCGATCATCATTTACAACATCCCGCCGCGCTCCGTCGTCGATATGTCGGTCGAGACCATGACCCGGCTGTTCGAGTTGAAGAACATCGCCGGCGTCAAGGACGCCACCGCCAATCTTGCCCGGGTGTCGCAGCAACGCCATGCGATGGGACCGGATTTCATCCAGCTGTCCGGCGAGGACATGACCGCACTGGCCTATATGGCGGCGGGAGGACATGGTTGCATTTCGGTGGTCGCCAACGTGGCGCCGAAGCTGTGTGCCGACCTGATGTCAGCCGTCATGCAGGGTGATTACGCTACCGGACTGAGGATCCAGGACCGCCTGACGCCGCTGCATGATGCGGTCTTCAAGGAGCCCGGCCTCGCGGGAGCCAAGCATGGCCTCAAACTGCTGGGGCGGCTCGAAGAAGAAGTGCGCCTGCCGTTGATGAACGTGACGCCGCCGACCGGCAAGGTGATCCGCGACGCCATGGTGCATGCGGGCCTGATCAACTAGGCCGGCAAGCGTTTCGTCTGAACCACGAGAAGGGGGCCTCAACGTGCTGAAGGAATTCCGCGAATTCGCCATGAAGGGTAATGTCGTCGACCTCGCCGTCGGCGTCATCATCGGTGCTGCCTTCGGCGCGATCGTGACGTCGCTGGTCGGCGACATCATCATGCCGATCATCGGCGCGATCACCGGCGGTCTCGACTTCTCCAATTATTACACCGGCTTGTCGAAGTCGGTGACGGCGACCAATCTGGCTGACGCCAAAAAGCAGGGCGCTGTATTGGCTTGGGGCAATTTCCTGACGCTGACGCTGAACTTCATGATCGTCGCTTTCGTGCTGTTCCTGTCATTCGCGCCATGAACCAGCTGAAGCGCAAGGACGAAGCTGCGCCCGCGCCGCCGAAGCCGACTCGCCAGGAAGAACTGCTGGTCGAGATCCGCGATCTCCTCAAGAAGAGCTGACGTGGCGGAAAAAAACGAGCGCCCGATCAAGGTTGTCGCCGAAAACCGCAAGGCCCGGTTCAACTACGCGATCGAGGACACCATCGAAACCGGCATTGCGCTGACCGGCACCGAGGTGAAGTCGATCCGCAACGGCAAGACCACGATTGCGGAATCCTATGCGGATACCAAGGACGGCGAGATCTGGCTGATCAACGCCAATATTCCGGAATATCTGCAGGCCAACCGCTTCAACCATGAGCCGAAGCGGCCGCGCAAACTGCTGCTGCACCGAAAGCAGATCAACAAGCTGATGGGCGCGGTCGATCGCGAAGGCATGACGCTGATTCCGCTAAAGCTCTATTTCAACGAGCGCGGCCGCGCCAAGCTCTTGCTGGCGATCGCCAAGGGCAAGAAGCTGCACGACAAGCGCGAGACCGAAAAGAAACGCGATTGGGGCCGGGAAAAAGGCCGCCTGATGCGGGCGCGGGGATAGAAAGGTCTATCCGTCATTGCGAGCGAAGCGAAGCAATCCATCGTGCTGCAAGGAAGTGTGGATTGCTTCGCTTCGCTCGCAATGACGGCAGATGGAGAATAATGTCCATGAACCAGAAGAACCTGCTCGAAGTCGACTGGAGCAAGATCCCGGCGCCGACGGACGATGGCGCGGCGGCGCATCTCGTGGGCATGACGATCCCGCCGCTCAGCCTGCTTGCCACCGACGACAGTTCGGTGACGCTATCAGCGCTTGCCGGCCGCACGGTGGTGTTCGCCTATCCCCGCACCGGCGAGCCCGGCAAGATCGCCTGGTCGACGACTGGGACATGATTCCCGGCGCACGCGGCTGCACGCCGCAAACCTGCTCGTTCCGCGACCTGTATGCGGAGCTGAAAGCCGCCGGTGCCAACCACGTGTTCGGCCTCTCGACGCAGGACAACGTCTACCAGACCGAGATGGCGTCGCGGCTGCATCTGCCGTTCCCGGTGCTGTCGGACGAAAAGCTTTTGCTGAGCCGCGCCCTGAAGCTGCCGACCATGGAAGTGGCGGGCCTGACGCTGATCAAGCGGCTGGCGTTGATCGTCGATGGCGGCCGTATCACGCACGTGTTCTATCCGGTGTTTCCGCCGGATCGGAACGCCGGCGATGTGCTGGCATGGCTGAAGGCAAATCCGGCTACTGTAGATTGTAGGGTGGGCAAAGCGCAGCGTGCCCACCAATATCCGCGGTGGTCTGAATGGTGGGCACGCTGCGCTTTGCCCACCCTACGAACCGCGAATCTACGAATCGAGATCCTTCCGCACCTGCGCAAACACGTTGCGAAACATCTCCGGCGTCAGCACCCGGGTATTCGTGTTGTAACGCGAGCAGTGATAGCTGTCGTAAAGCCTGACCGCTCCCGCGCCATGCACGGCGCCGTGTCCAAAGGGAGCGGCGGAATTGCGCAGGCCGAGTGCCTTCAATGTCGAGTCATGGGCGATGCGCCCAAGCGCCACGATCGCGCGAAGCTTCGGCATGGTCGCAATCGTCTTCACCAGGAATTGCCGGCAGGTGTTGATCTCGGCAGGCAACGGCTTGTTCTGCGGCGGCACACAGCGCACCGCGTTGCTGATCCGGCAATCGACCAGCTTCAGTCCATCGTCGGGGCGGGCCTGATAGACGCCTTTGGCAAAGCCGTAATCGAGCAGGGTCGCGTACAGCAGGTCGCCGGCGTAGTCGCCGGTGAACGGGCGTCCGGTGCGGTTGGCGCCCTGCATGCCGGGCGCGAGCCCGACAATCAGGAGCTGTGCTTTGGGATCGCCGAACGAATCGACCGGCGCATTGTACCAATCCGGCTGTTTCGCGCGCGCCTGAGCGCGAAATTCGGCGAGCCTCGGGCAGAGCGGGCAATCGCGGCCGGGTTCGAAAGGGTCACGGACGGGGAGACTAACCATGTTTCCAAAGCGTTTTCGAGCGAAAGCCGGCCCACGGATCCGGATCCGGGATCGAGGCCGGGTCGCGTCGACGACGCGCGCCAAACAAAAAACCCCGGTTCTGTTTCAATCAGAACCGAGGCTCTAGCAGCGTACTGGCGCATTCTCAATCGTCGAATTCTTCATCGCCGCCGGCCCGCGGCGCCACGGTGGTCGCGCGCTGCAGGAATTGCGGGGAGTGATGGCGCGGTTCACGCGGAGCAGGGCGCTCGGACGGGTCGCGGCCCAGCTTTGATTGCAGCTCGACGAGGTCGGTGAAGACGTCGGCCTGACGGCGCAACTCGTCGGCGATCATCGGCGGCTGGCTCGAAATGGTCGAAACCACCGTGACGCGAACGCCGCGACGCTGCACCGCTTCGACCAGCGAGCGGAAATCGCCGTCGCCGGAGAACAGCACGATCTGGTCGACATGCTCGGCGAGCTCCATGGCATCGACCGCGAGTTCGATGTCCATATTGCCCTTCACCTTGCGCCGGCCGGAGGCGTCGATGAATTCCTTGGTCGCCTTGGTGACGACGGTGTAGCCGTTGTAGTCGAGCCAATCGATCAGCGGACGGATCGAGGAGTATTCCTGATCCTCGATGATCGCCGTGTAGTAGAACGCACGCAACAGCGTCCCTCGGCTCTGAAATTCCTTGAGAAGGCGCTTGTAATCGATGTCGAAGCCGAGCGTCTTGGCCGTTGCGTAGAGGTTGGCGCCGTCGATGAATAGCGCAATCTTGTTGGAAGCGGGTGACATCAAATGGTTCTCACGTTGTGGTTAGCTTTTCTAGCGCAGCAGCCATCGGCCGCGCGCACTTTCTAGTTCGGTTGCCTAAAGTTCGGTGAATCGAGCCCCACGACAGTCACCACTGCAATTATGGTGCGGCGAGGGCGAAAAACCTATACTTTTGACTGTGCAATGAAGAGATTTACTTGTCCTGTACGGCAACCTCACCGCGTCTGGACGCTCCGGCCATTCTGGCCCCGAAGCTGGGGTTAGCAGAGCCCATTAGGAAGGCAAATCACAAATTTAGTCTTGCGAAAGGGGCTCTGCCGCTATAACTAGCCCCCAATACCGACATATTTGGCCCCAAACAACGGAGCGACAGTCTATGGCGCGCGTAACCGTGGAAGATTGCATTGATAAGGTCGACAATCGATTCGACCTGGTGTTGCTGGCGGCACATCGCGCCCGTATGATTTCGTCCGGATCACAACTCACAGTTGATCGGGATAACGACAAGAACCCGGTTGTTTCGCTGCGGGAAATCGCCGATTCCACTATTTCCCCGGAAGACCTTCGCGAGGAGCTGGTTCATTCGCTGCAGAAATTCGTCGAGGTCGACGAGCCAGAGCCCGATACCGTGCCGTTGATCGGCTCGGCCGGCGCCAGCGTCGATGCCGACGACACCGAGGTCGCGGTCGAGCGCATGACCGAGGAAGAACTCCTCAAGGGCCTGGAAGGCCTGGCGCCGCCGGAAGAGCAGCCCGAAGAGGACGAGTAGCCCGGAGCCGGGCCGTCCCGAAACTCCCCAATCTGTCAAAGGCCCGGGCATCCGTCCGGGCCTTTGCTTTTGTTGACATTTTTGCGGTTACCATGCGTCCTTGGCTGGCGCGGCGGAAAATCAGGTGACTCGCCTGGCCGGTGGGTCACCGGGTGGGCGCTGAATCGCCGCGGCCCAAGCGAAATTGAACCGTTTCGTGGCCCGAGCGGCGTGCATCGCCGGTCGAAAACGCATTAGATACGTGAAGGGCGGGACCCATCCGGGTCTGGTGGAAAAAGGCATTGATGTAATGGCGTATTGGCGCCGCAGCTCACAGCAAATGGAGGCCGCAACCGGTCAGATCGCGGTCGCGCCGACCTCGCCTGTGACGGAGAAGCCGAAATCGCGCTCGCGCATGATGCGGCAGTACGATCTGGTCGAGCGCGTCCGCTCGTATAACCCGGATACCAACGAAGACCTGCTCAACCGCGCCTATGTCTACGCCATGAAGGCGCACGGCACACAAACGCGCGCGTCCGGCGATCCCTATTTTTCCCACCCGCTCGAGGTGGCGGCGATCCTGACCAACCTCAAGCTCGATGACGCCACCATCGTCGCGGCCCTGCTGCACGACACCATCGAGGATACCGAGGCGACGCGCGCCGAGATCGACAACATCTTCGGCCACGAGATCGGCGCGCTGGTCGAAGGGCTGACCAAGCTGAAGCGGCTGGAGCTGGTCTCGCGCGAAGCCAAGCAGGCCGAGAACCTGCGCAAACTTTTGCTGGCGATCGCCGACGACGTCCGCGTGCTGCTGATCAAGCTCGCCGACCGCCTGCACAACATGCGCACGCTGGAATTCGTGCCGCACGCCTCGCGCCGCCGCATCGCCGAGGAGACGCTGGACATCTATGCGCCGCTCGCCGGCCGCATGGGCATGCAGGAGATGCGCGAGGAGCTCGAGGATCTCTCGTTCCATACGCTCGATCCGGAAGCCTATGCGGTGGTGATGCAGCGGCTGGACGCGCTGGCCGAGCGCAACCGCAATCTGATCGGCGAGATCGAAAGCCAGCTCTCCAAGAATTTGCAGAAGAACGGCATCACCGCGCGGGTCTATGGCCGCCGCAAGCAGCCGTTTTCGATCTGGACCAAGATGGAGCGCAAATCGGTCGGCTTCGAACAGCTGTCCGACATCTTCGGCTTCCGCGTCGTGATGCCGGATGTCGAGGCATGCTACCGCGCGCTCGGCGTGGTGCACACCACCTGGCCGGTGGTGCCCGGGCGTTTCAAGGACTACATCTCGACACCGAAGCAGAACGACTACCGTTCGCTTCACACCACCGTGATCGGCCCCGGCAACCAGCGCGTCGAATTGCAGATCCGCACCGAGGAAATGAACCAGATCGCCGAATTCGGCATCGCCGCCCACGCCTTCTATAAGGAAGGCATGGGCTCACCGACCGAGCGGCTCAAGCACGAATCCAACGCCTTTGCCTGGCTGCGCCACACCGTCGGCATCTTGTCCGAAAGCGCCAATCCGGAAGAGTTTCTCGAGCACACCAAGCTCGAGCTATTCCACGACCAGGTGTTCTGCTTCACGCCCAAGGGCAAGCTGATCGCGCTGCCGCGCCAGGCCAATGTGATCGACTTCGCCTATGCCGTGCATACCGATGTCGGCAACTCGGCGGTCGGCTGCAAGATCAACGGCAAGTTCGCGCCGTTGTCGTCCGAACTGCAGAACGGCGACGAGGTCGAGGTTTTGACCTCGGCGGCGCAGTCGGCGCCGCCCTCGGCCTGGGAATCGCTCGCGGTCACCGGCAAGGCGCGCGCTGCGATCCGCCGCGCGACCCGCACCGCGGTACGCGACCAATATGCCGGCCTCGGCCGCCGCATCATCGATCGCCTGTTTGCCCGCGCCAAGATCGAATACGCCGACGACAAGCTGAAGGGTGCGCTGCCCCGGCTGGCGCGCACCTCGATCGACGATGTGATGGCTTCCGTCGGGCGTGGCGAACTCAAGGCTTCCGATGTCGCCCGCGCCATGTATCCGGACTACAAGGAAGAGCGCATGGTGCGCTACGGGGCCAAAAAGAGCCTCGCGGTGAAACTGAAGCTGAAATCGGAGCCGCCGCATCCGGCGCGCAGCGCCTCCGTCATCCCGGTGCGCGGCATCAATTCCGATCTGCCGGTCAAGTTCGCGCCGAACGGCGGCGCGGTGCCGGGCGACCGCATCATCGGCATCGTCACGCCGGGCGAGGGGATCACGATCTATCCGATCCAGTCGCCGGCGCTGAAGGACTTTGAGGAGGAGCCGGAGCGCTGGCTCGACGTGCGCTGGGATATCGACGAGACCATGCCGCAGCGTTTCCCGGCGCGGATCCTGGTCCATAACGTCAACGAGCCCGGCAGCCTCGCCCAGGTCGCCACCGTGATCGCCGAGCATGACGGCAATATCGACAATATCAGCATGTCGCGCCGCTCGCCTGATTTCACCGAATTGACCATCGATCTCGAGGTCTATGACCTCAAGCATCTCAGTGCAATTATCGCACAATTGCGCGCCAAAGCCGTCGTCGCCAAGGTTGAGCGCGTCAACGGGTAGATGTTAAAACCTTGCCGCCCCCTCATGGTGAGGAGGCGCGAAGCGCCGTCTCGAACCATGGTTACAGTAGGGCCTGCATCCCTTGAGACACGGCGAAGACGCCGCTTCTCAGGATGAGAGATTGTCTAACCGACTATCACTTGCGAGTTTCTGAATGCCCGTTCTCCCGCTGCGCCTTGGAGTCAACGTCGATCACGTCGCCACCCTGCGCAACGCGCGGGGCGGTGAGCGGCCGGATCCGGTGCGCGCCGCGCTGGCCGCGATCGAGGCCGGCGCCGACGGCATCACCGCGCATCTGCGGGAGGACCGCCGCCATATCCGCGACAGCGACATGGCTCGGCTGAAAGCCGAGATATCGAAGCCGCTGAATTTCGAGATGGCGGCGACCGAGGACATGCTGCGGATTTCGCTCGCGACAAAGCCTCATGCGGTGTGCCTGGTGCCCGAGCGGCGGGAAGAACTCACCACCGAGGGCGGGCTGGACGTGGTCGGCCAGCACAATGCGCTGGCCCCCTTTATCGCGCGGCTCGGCGATGCCGGCATCCGGGTGTCGCTGTTCATCTCGGCCGATCCGCAACAGATTGAAATGGCGGCAAGGTTGCGCGCGCCCGTGATCGAGATCCATACCGGCGGCTGGTGCGACGCCGTGGTCGACGGCCACACCGCGAAGGCCGAGGCGGAATGGCGGCGAATCGTCGATGGCGCCGCCCTGGCGCGCGCGGCCGGGCTGGAGGTCCATGCCGGCCACGGCCTCGACTACCATACGGCCGAGACGATATCGGCGCTGCCCGAGATCGCCGAACTGAACATCGGCTACTTCATGATGGGGGAGGCGCTGTTCATCGGCCTTGGCGAGACCGTGCGGCAGATGCGGGCCGCAATGGACCGCGGCCGCCGGAAGATCGTGGCCCGGCGATGATCATCGGCATCGGCTCCGACCTGATCGACATCACCCGCGTCGCCAAGGTGATCGAGCGCCACGGCGACCGCTTCCTCGACCGCATCTTCACCGACGCCGAGCGCGCCAGGGCGGCGCGCCGCGCCAACAGCGAGAAGATGGTGGTCGCGACCTACGCCAAGCGATTCGCCGCCAAGGAGGCCTGTTCCAAGGCGCTCGGCACCGGGATCCGGCGCGGCGTCTGGTGGCGGGACATGGGGGTGGTGAATTTGCCGGGCGGCCGTCCGACCATGAAACTCACCGGCGGCGCGCTGGCCCGGCTGGAAGCGCTGACGCCGGAGGGGTTCGAGGCGCGGATCGATCTGTCGATCACCGATGACTGGCCGCTGGCGCAGGCCTTCGTCATAATTTCGGCGGTCGTGCCCGGCAAATCATGAGCCGTGCAGGCGTTCGCGCCGGGGAAGTGTGACAAAACTAAAAAATCATTGATTTATCAATGGATTGGAAAGTTTTTACGAGGCGCTTGATTGCGCGCCCACAAACAACCGTCTAAAACGCCGCAGCGACAAGTTCGAGCCGGGACCGATTCAGGGTAGCGCCGGAATTGGCTCTCAACATCAGTATTGAGACCATTTTCCTGACGCGACCGGATAGCGATTCGCGTGCGGAAAACGTTCTGCCACCGTGCGGGCAAAGGCCTGCGGGAATTGGGAAAGCGATGAGCGTGACCTCCAGCACAAAATCCGAAAGCGGCTTGGGCGAAACCATCCGCGTCGTCATCCACGCTCTCTTGATCGCGCTCGTGATCCGCACCTTCCTGTTCCAGCCGTTCAACATCCCCTCGGGATCGATGAAGGCGACGCTTCTGGTTGGCGATTACCTGTTCGTCTCGAAATATTCCTACGGCTACAGCCACTATTCCATTCCATTGTCGCCGCCGCTGTTCTCGGGCCGCATCTTCGGCTCGGATCCGGACCGGGGCGACATCGTGGTGTTCCGCCTGCCGAAGGACGACTCCACCGATTACATCAAGCGCGTGATCGGCCTGCCGGGCGACCGCATCCAGATGCGGGAAGGCCTGCTCTACATCAACGAAAAGCCGGTCAAGCGCGAGCGGCTTTCCGATTTTATCGGCGAGGACCCCTGCGGCTCCGACGCCACCGCGCGGGTCAAGCGCTGGAAGGAGACGCTGCCGAACGGCGTCAGCTATGAATTGCTCGATTGCGTCGACAACGGCTTTTACGACAACACCAACGTCTACACCGTGCCCGCCGGCCACTTCTTCATGATGGGCGACAACCGCGATAATTCGACCGACAGCCGCGTGCTGTCGGCGGTGGGCTATGTGCCGTTCGAGAATATCGTCGGCCGGGCGCAGATGATCTTCTTCTCCATTGCCGAGGGCGAACATGCCTGGATGTTCTGGCGCTGGCCGACTGCTGTGCGCTGGAATTGCCTATTCACAATCGTGCGATGATCGACGAGACAGCGACCATTCCTGACACGCAGACCTCGGCCGAGCCGGGCCAGCAGGCCGAAGCCGCCAGCGTCGCTGCGCCGAAAAAGAAGCGTGGCAAGGCCGGAGCCAAGGCGGCGGCTGCGGCGATCGAGGGACGCATCGGCTACAAATTCTCCGATCCCGCGCTGCTGACGACCGCCTTTACCCATGTTTCGGCCCTGAAGCCCGCGACCCGCCATCGCGCCGACAGCTATCAGCGGCTGGAATTCCTCGGCGATCACGTGCTCGGGCTGATCATCTCCGACATGCTGTATCGCGCCTATCCGCGGGCCGACGAGGGCGAATTGTCGAAACGGCTCGCCGATCTCGTGCGCAAGGAAAGCTGCGCTGACGTTGCAAAATCGCTCGGGCTGCTCGACGACATCAAGCTCGGCGCGGTCGGCGCGGGGGCGGGCGCGCGCCTGCGCAAATCCGTACTCGGCGACATCTGCGAGGCGGTGATCGGGGCGATCTATCTCGACGGCGGCTATGCGGCGGCGTCGCAATTCGTCGAGCGCAACTGGCTGGAGCGGATGCGCAAGCCGCGCCGGCCGCTGCGCGATCCCAAGACGGTGTTGCAGGAATGGGCCCAGAGCAAGGGATTGCCGACGCCGGTCTATCGCGAGATCGAGCGCACCGGGCCGCATCACGACCCGCAGTTCCGCGTCGCCGTCGATCTGCCGGGGCTGGCGCCGGCCGAAGGCGTCGGCGGCTCCAAGCGCGCCGCCGAGAAGGTCGCGGCCTCGGTGATGATCGAACGCGAAGGCGTCGGCGGCGGCAGCAATGACAGTTGAACCCGCACCCGGCCCGCCCGGCGAGACCCGCTGCGGCTTCGTCGCGCTGATCGGCGCGCCCAATGTCGGCAAGTCGACGCTGGTCAATGCGCTGGTCGGCTCCAAGGTCACCATCGTCTCGCGCAAGGTGCAGACGACGCGGGCTTTGATCCGCGGCATCGTGATCGAGGACAACGCCCAGATCATCCTGGTCGATACGCCCGGCATCTTCTCACCCAAGCGCAGGCTCGATCGCGCCATGGTGTCCACCGCCTGGAGCGGGGCCCATGACGCCGATCTCGTCTGCGTATTGCTCGACGCGAAAGCCGGCATCGACGAGGAGGCCGAGGCGATCCTCAGCAAGCTCGCGACGGTCCGGCACCCGAAAATCCTGGTGCTGAACAAGATCGACCTGATCCCGCGCGAGAAGCTTTTGGCGCTGGCGCAGGCGGCCAACGAGCGCATGAAGTTCGAGCACACCTTCATGATCTCGGCGCTGTCGGGCGACGGCGTCGACGATCTGCGCAAGACGCTTGCGACGATGGTGCCGCCGGGCCCCTTCCACTATCCGGAAGACCAGATGTCGGATGCGCCGCTGCGGCATCTGGCGGCCGAAATCACCCGTGAAAAGATCTACCGCCATCTGCACCAGGAACTGCCGTATCAATCGACGGTCGAGACCGACAGCTGGACCGAGCGCAACAACAAGTCGGTGCGGATCGAGCAGACCATCTTTGTCGAGCGCGAGAGCCAGCGCAAGATCGTGCTCGGCAAGGGCGGCGCCACCATCAAGTCGATCGGCGCGGATTCGCGCAAGGAGATCGCCGAGATTCTGGGCGTGCCCGTGCACCTGTTCCTGTTCGTCAAGGTGCGCGAGAACTGGGGCGACGATCCCGACCGCTACCGGGAAATGGGGCTGGAATTCCCCAAGGAATGATCGAGGGATGTTGCGATCGTCATTGCGAGGAGCAACAGCGACGAAGCAATCCATCATTTTGCCCGCGGCGAGATGGATTGCTTCGCAGAGCCTGTCATCGGGCGGCGCTTCGCGCCGACCCGTTGGCTCGCAATGACGGACTAAATACATACTCAGGCAACAACAAAGAAAAAGCCCGATGAACGTACCCCGGAACGTGCTGTGGTTTGAGGTTCTGCTGTATCTGTCGCTGACGCTCGATTCGGTGTCGGTGGCGTTTCAGGACCGCACGCCGAACGCCAACATGACGGAGCAGATGATCAATGTCGGGACCGTGATGGCGGCCGGCCTGATCCTGCTTTTGGTCTACTTCGTCTGGCTCGCCGCCCAGCACCGCAAGAGCTGGCCGCGTTGGGTGCTGGGTGCGGCCCTCGTGCTCTCGGTGATTTCCCTCGTGCAACAGATCGGCGAAAGGGGCGTGGCGTTCGACAGCGGCATTGAGGTGATCTCCTGCGCGCTGACGGCAGCGGGGTTATACTTCTCCTTCACCGGCGATGCGGTGGGATGGTTCGACGCCTAAGCGTGCGTAGGGTGGGCAAAGCGGAGCGTGCCCACCATCCCAGGCGACACAGTTTGTTGATCGTCGGTGGGCACGCTGCGCTTTGCCCACCCTACATGCCGCAAACTCCTGTAAACTCGCCCCCATGGAATGGACCGACGAAGGCATCGTGCTGGGCGTGCGGCGGCATGGCGAATCCTCCGCCATTGTCGAGCTGCTGACGCGCGAGCATGGCCGTCATCTGGGCCTGGTTCGCGGCGGCGCGGGGAAGCGGATGCGGCCGTTGCTGCAGCCGGGCAACAGCGTCACCACGGTGTGGCGGGCGCGGCTCGACGAGCATCTCGGATATTACGCCATTGAGGGCACGCGCTTGCGCGCGGCCACCCTGCTGGCGTCGGCGCACGCGACCTATGGCGTCACCCATCTAGCTTCGCTGGTGCGGTTGTTGCCGGAGCGCGACCCGCACGAGGACATCTACGAGATGTTGGATCGCACGCTGGACGATTTTGACGACGTCGGCGGTGCCGCGGCCCATCTGATCCGGTTCGAACTGGCGATGCTCACCGAGCTCGGTTTCGGCCTCGATCTGGAAAACTGCGCCGCCACCGGCGCGACCGCTGACCTGATCTACGTCTCGCCGAAATCCGGCGGCGCGGTGTCGCGGATGGCCGGCGAGCCCTACCGCGACCGCCTGCTGCGGCTGCCGGCCTTCCTGCGCGAAGGCGAGGGTGGCGCGAACGGCTGGTCGGACCAGGACCTGCAGGACGGTTTTCGCCTGACCGGGCTGTTCCTGCTGCGCCACGTGCTGGAGCCACGCGGGCAGGGCCATTCCGACGCCAGGGACGGCTTCATCAACGCCGTGACGAAGAATTGGGCGCGAATCAGTTCGGTTTCGTAGCTTTCCGCGGTCTCTCAGCGGGTCGTCCCTGCGAACGCAGGGACCCATACCCCGCGGCCCATCAAATTGCCCCGTGGCCTAAGCCACTTTTTGCCACAAACTCTTGTGGTTACGGGTCCCTGCGTTCGCAGGGACGTCAGTTGGGGGTGCCGCCTCACTGGCATCTTGCCCGATTCAGCCGAAAAGTTTAACGCCTCCCCATGGGAAAACGACAGCTGCCGCCGGAAGAACCGGCCGAAATCCACGAGGTGATGCTGCGCGATGCGCTGGAAGAGCGCTATCTCGCCTATGCGCTCTCGACCATCATGCACCGTGCCTTGCCGGACGCCCGCGACGGGCTGAAGCCGGTGCACCGGCGTATCCTCTACGGCATGCGCCTGTTGCGGCTCGATCCCGGCACGCCGTTCAAGAAATCCGCCAAGATCGTCGGCGACGTGATGGGCTCGTTCCATCCGCACGGCGACCAGGCGATCTACGACGCGATGGTGCGCCTGGCGCAGGATTTCGCCTCGCGCTACCCGCTGGTCGACGGCCAGGGCAATTTTGGCAATATCGACGGCGATAATCCGGCCGCCTACCGCTACACCGAAGCACGCATGACCGAGGTCGCGCGGTTGCTGCTGGAAGGTATCGACGAGGACGGCGTCGACTTCCGCCCCAATTACGACGGACAGACCAAGGAGCCGGTGGTTCTGCCCGGCGGCTTCCCGAATCTGCTCGCCAACGGCTCGCAGGGCATCGCGGTCGGCATGGCCACCTCGATCCCGCCGCACAACGCGGCCGAACTGTGCGACGCCGCGCTGCATCTGATCGACAAGCCCGACGCCAAGTCGAAGTCGCTCTTGAAATGGGTCAAGGGCCCGGATTTCCCGACCGGCGGCATCATCGTCGACTCCAAGGAAAGCATCGCCGAAGCCTACATGACCGGGCGCGGCTCGTTCCGCACCCGCGCCAAGTGGACCCAGGAAGAAGGGGCACGCGGCACCTGGGTCGTCGTCATCACCGAGATCCCATGGCTGGTGCAGAAGTCGCGGCTGGTCGAGAAGATCGCTGAACTCCTGAACGAGAAGAAGCTGCCGCTGGTCGGCGACGTCCGCGACGAGTCGGCCGAAGACGTCCGTCTCGTGATCGAGCCGAAATCCCGCGCGGTCGATCCGGCGCTGATGATGGAATTGCTGTTCCGGCTCACCGAGCTCGAGAGCAAGATTTCGCTGAACCTCAACGTGCTGATCAAGGGCAAGATCCCCAAAGTGGTGGGGCTTGCCGAGTGCCTGCGCGAATGGCTCGACCATCTGCGCGACGTGCTGGTCCGCCGCTCCAATTTCCGCAAGACCCAGATCGAGAACCGGCTCGAAATTCTCGGCGGTTACCTGATCGCCTATCTGAACATCGACCAGGTGATCAAGATCATCCGCACCGAGGACGAGCCGAAGCCGGCGCTGATCAAGGCGTTCAAGCTGACGGAAGTCCAGGCCGACGCCATCCTCAACATGCGCCTGCGCTCTTTGCGCAAGCTCGAGGAATTCGAGATCCGCAGCGAGGACAAGAACCTTCGCGGCGAGTTGAAGGGCCTCAAGGCGCTGCTCGGCTCGGAAACCGAGCAGTGGTCCAAGGTCGGCGAGCAGGTCCGGAAAGTCCGCGATCTGTTCGGGCCGAAGACGCCGCTCGGCAAGCGCCGCACCATGTTCGCCGACGCGCCGGAGCACGATCTTGCCGCGATCGAGGAAGCCTTTGTCGAGCGCGAGCCCTGCACGGTGGTGATCTCCGAAAAGGGCTGGGTGCGGACGCTGAAGGGCCATGTCGAGGATATCTCGGGGCTCGCGTTCAAGACCGACGACAAGCTCGACCACGCCTTCTTCGCCGAGACCACGTCAAAGCTGCTGGTGTTCGCCACCAACGGCAAATTCTACTCGCTCGATGTCGCAAAGCTGCCGGGCGGCCGCGGTCATGGCGAACCGATCCGCATGTTCATCGACATGGAGCAGGACGCCGCAATCGTGTCGCTGTTCGTCAACAAGGGCGAACGCAAGTTCCTGATCGCGAGCAGCGAAGGCCAGGGGTTTGTCGTCAAGGAAGAGGATTGCGTTGGCAACACCCGCAAGGGCAAGCAGGTGCTCAACGTCACCATGCCGAACGAGGCCTGTGCGATCACGACGGTGGCGGGCGATACCGTCGCTGTGATCGGCACCAACCACAAGATGGTGCTGTTCCCGCTCGATCAGGTGCCGGAGATGGCGCGCGGCCGCGGCGTGCGGCTGCAAAAGTACTCCAGCGCCAAGCTGTCTGACGTCGCCGTGTTCGAGCTCAAGGCGGGGCTGACTTGGAAGGATTCCGCCGGCCGCGAGCAGAGCATGAGCTCCAAGGAATTGTCCGACTGGCGCGGCAACCGCGCCGACGCCGGCCGCCTCGCGCACGGCCTGCCGAAGTCGAACAAGTTCTTGCGGGGCGTGGAATAGGGGCCTACGATTTCTTCGGATGCCGTCAGACGGCATCCGTTCGTTTATGGATGCTTGCCTGGAAGCAGGGAGGCGGCATTGCGTGAATCGGAATGGCGACGACTTCTCACAGCGTTCGGCATTGCGCTCGTCCTGTCCGCGATGCCTGCGACATCCCGCACCCAATCCATCCCCGGTGCAATTCCTGAATCCACCAACGCTCTCTCGCAAGGCGAATGGCCCGCTTACGCTGGCACCTATGCCGCCTCGCGCTATTCGCCGCTGACCCAGATCGACAGGACCAACGCCAAAAACCTGCATATCGCCTGGCGCTGGAAATCGCCTGATATGGCGATCCGGGAGGCCGATCCGAAGATCGGCCCGAGTTTCGGCAACGAATCGACGCCGCTGATGATCGGCGGGGTGCTGTACACCTCGACGTCGCTGTCGCAGGTGGCCGCCATCGACGCCGCCACCGGCGCGACCAAATGGGTGTTCGACCCAAAGATCTACGAAAACGGCCTCGGACTTCCCGCCAATCTCGGCTGGCTGCACCGCGGCGTCGCCTATTGGCGCAACGGCGACGACGAGCGCATCGTCATCCTCACCGCGTTCGCGCAGATGATCGCGCTCGACGCCAAAACCGGAAAGCCGGTGTCGTCATTCGGCACCGACGGACGGATCGATCTGACGGAGGGCCTGCGCCGGCCGGTCGATCGCAACTATTACACTATGACGTCGCCGCCGATCGTTGTGCGTGGCGTCATCGTGGTCGGCTCGTCCGTGATGGACTGGTGGGCGAAGAAGCCATCGCCGCCCGGCGATGTCAGGGGCTTCGACGCCGGCAATGGACGCCTGCTGTGGACGTTCCATACCGTTGCGCAGGGGGAGGAGCCCGGCGCCGACACCTGGCAGAAGGATTCGTGGAAGGAAGCTGGGAACGCCAATGTCTGGGCGCCGATGAGCGCGGACGAGGAGCTGGGATATGTCTATCTGCCGGTGAGCACGCCGACCAACGATTATTATGGCGGCCATCGGCCGGGGGACGGGCTCTATGGCGAAACTCTCGTCTGCCTCGATGTCACGACCGGCAAGAAGGTCTGGCACTACCAGCTCGTCCATCACGGCCTGTGGGATTACGATCCGCCGGCAGCACCTAACCTGATCGACATCACCGTGGCGGGAAAGCCGATCAAGGCGGTCGCGCAAGTCACGAAACAAGCTTTTGTCTATGTGTTCGATCGCCTCACCGGGAAACCGGTCTGGCCGATCGAGGAGCAGCCGGTGCCGGCCTCGAATGTACCCGGCGAGAGTGCGTCGAAGACGCAGCCGATTCCAAGCAAGCCGGCGCCGTTCGATATCCAGGGGGCGCGCGATGAAGATCTGATTGATCTCACGCCGGAGATCCACAAGGAAGCCATCGACATCGCCAGGGCGTACGACCGCGGTGGATTATACACCCCACCATCGCAGCGCGGCACCATCGCGGTGCCCGGCAATGCCGGTGGCGCGAGCTGGTCGGGGGCAGCGATCGATCCGGAAACGGGCACCCTTTATGTCGGGACGCAGCGCCTGCCCACGCTTCTTTTCATTCGCAAGCCCGAGCCGTGGCAAGGCACCTACGACTTCATCGGCCTTCCGCAATACCTGCCGGGACCGCGCGGATTACCGCTGCTCAAGCCGCCGTTCGGCAGCATCGTCGCCATCGACATGAACTCTGGCGAGCATCGCTGGCGCATTCCGGTGGGACGCAGCGCGGCGATGGCGTCCATCAGCAAGCTCAACATATCGGAGAATCTGGGGCTGCCGTCGCGGAGCTGGGCGCTAGTGACCAGGACGGTCATGGTCGTCGTGCAGTTGGGATATTACAGCCCGCCGCGTTTCGTTCCCGAGTTTAATCTGCCGATACGCGACCTCCACAATCGCGACCCGCATCTGTGGGTCTATGACAAGGCGAGCGGCGAAATGCTCGCCGAGATGGAACTGCCGGCCAACGCGACGGGCGCACCGATGACCTACATGGCTGGCGGCAAGCAGTTCATCGTGTTTCCGGTCGGCGGCGGTCCGCTGGTGGAGGAGCTGATCGCGGTTTCGCTGTAATAGTATTCGCAATTTCGCGCGCTATAACCGCGGCATGACGCACGACCACCAACACGACCACTCCCACGCACATGATCACGCCGGGCACAGTCATGCCCCGGACAATTTCGGCTGGGCCTTCGCCATCGGGGCCGGACTCAACACCGCGTTCGTCATTGCCGAGCTGATCTTCGGCTATGCGGCCAATTCACTGGCCCTGATTTCGGACGCTGTCCACAATCTCTCCGACGTGATCGCGCTGCTGCTGGCATGGGGCGCGGTGTGGCTGTCGCAGAAGCAGCCGACGCAGCGGCACACCTACGGCTATCGCCGCGCTTCCATCCTGGCCGCGCTATTCAATGCCGGGCTGTTGCTGGTCGCGGTCGGCGGTATCGTCGTCGAAGCGGTCAATCGCCTTGCTGAACCTGCGCCGGTCGCGGGGCTAACCGTCATTCTGGTTGCGGCGCTCGGCGTCGTCATTAATGGCGGCACCGCGCTCTTGTTCATGCGCGGCCGGCACGGCGACCTCAATATTCGCGGCGCCTATCTGCACATGGCGGCCGATGCCGGTGTCTCGCTCGGGGTCGTGGTCGCGGCTCTGATCATCATGCTGACGGGCTGGCTGTGGCTCGATCCCGCCATTAGCCTTGTGATCGCCGCCGTGGTGTTCTGGAGCGGGTGGGGGCTGGCGCGCGACAGCGTCAATCTTGCGCTCGACGGCGTGCCGCGCGGCATCGAGCTTGCCGAGGTCAGAAAATATCTGGGCGGTCTCGAAGGTGTCGCTGAGGTTCACGACCTCCACGTCTGGGCCATGAGCACCAACGAGACTGCGCTGACCGCGCATCTGGTGCGGCCCGGTGGCAGCGACGACGCCTTCCTGCATCATGTCTGCGCCGAGCTGTCGCACCGTTTCAAAATTCACCACGCGACGCTGCAGGTCGAAATCAGCGGTGATGCCTGCAAGCTCGCGCCGGCGGAGATGGTGTAGAGCGTAGGGTGGGCAAAGCGCAGCGTGCCCACCATTCCTTGCGGTGCGCGCAATGGTGGGCACGTCGCTTGCGCGCCTTTGCCCACCCTACGATTTCCACGATCTAAACCAATCCCACCACCCGCAACGCCACCCCGGCCGCGCACGACCCCGCCAGCACCCACAGCATCCCGATATTGAGACGAAAGATCGCGGTGGCGGCGGCAGCCGCCAGCACGAAGGCTGCGATATCGAGGCTTGACCACACCGGCATGTCGAACGACAGCCCGAACGAGCGAACCGGAATGGTCTGCCGGAACAGCGTGTGCAATCCGAACCAGACCGAGAGGTTCAGGATCACGCCGACCACAGCGGCGGTGATCGCCGTCAGCGCGCCCGCGAGCCCCTTGTTGCCGCGCAGCGTCTCGATGTAGGGCGCGCCGAGGAAGATCCAGAGGAAGCAGGGGATGAAGGTCACCCAGGTCGCCAGCAATCCGCCAAGCGTCGCCGCGAGCATCGGCGACAACGTGCCGGGATCGCGGTAGGCGGCCATGAAGCCGACGAACTGCAGCACCATGATCAGCGGCCCCGGGGTGGTCTCGGCCATGCCCAGGCCGTCCAGCATCTCGCGCGGCTGCAGCCAGTGATAATGCTCGACCGCCTGCTGGGCAACATAGGCCAGCACCGCATAGGCGCCGCCGAACGTCACCATCGCCATCTTGGAAAAGAACAGCGCGATCTGGCTGAACACGTTGGCCTGTCCAAGCCCGATCAGCAGCGCCGCGACCGGCACTACCCACAGCAACAGCCACACCGAGCTCACCTTCAGCGCGCGCGCCAGGCTTGGGCGGACGTGATCGGGCAATTCCTCGCCGAGCAGGCTGTCGACCGCTGCCGTTTTCTTGTTGCCGCCGCCGTGTTCGACGGCGGCGAATTCCGGCCGTCCGCTCTTCGCGCCGAAATAGCCGATCACACCCGCAGCGATGATGATGATCGGGAAGGGGACGTTGAAAAAGAAGATCGCGACAAAGGCGATGGCGGCGAGCGCGATCATCAGCCGGTTGCGCAACGCGCGCTTGCCGACGCGGACGACGGCCTGGACGACGATGGCGAGCACCGCGGCCTTCAATCCAAAAAACACCGCCTCGATGAAGCCGACATTGCCGTAGGCGGCGTAGACGTAGCTCAAGCCCATGATGGCGACGACGCCGGGCAGGATGAATAGGCCGCCGGCCATGATGCCGCCGGCGGTGCGGTGCAACAGCCAGCCGATATAGGTCGCCAGCTGCTGCGCCTCCGGTCCCGGCAACAGCATGCAGTAGTTCAGCGCATGCAGGAACCGGCTCTCGGAAATCCAGTTTTTTTCCTCGACCAGGATGCGGTGCATCACCGCGATCTGCCCGGCCGGGCCGCCGAAGCTCAATACGGCGATCCGCAGCCAGACCCGGAAGGCTTCACCGAAGCTGATGCCGTGACCGAGGTCGCGGCTAGCGCCGGCCTCGGTCGTCTTGTCCATGATGGCATCCATTACGGCTTCGCCTTGTTGCTCGGCCAATTATGCGTCTCGCCGGATGCGTCGCGGCACCACCGGTAGAACGCGTCGTACAGCAACATGCCGGCCTCCAGCTGCTCGAGATCGTCATCGAACATGCGCGACAGGCCGAGCGAGGCGGCAAGCAGGCCGGGCGCTTCCGGCGACAGATCGAGCCGCCCGGTGTCGGCGCCGCGGACCATCGCCGCCAGCCGCAGCAGAGGCGGCGTCGCGAGCCCGAATTCCTCGACCATGACGTCGAAGGTACAGAGCTCGCCGCGGTGGCTCCAGAACACGTTCTCGATGTCGAAGGGGGCGGCGTTGAAGCGCTCGCCGACGGCGACAACCTCGGAAGGAGCCACGAACAGGAACACCGCGTTCGGATCGACGAAACGGCGGATCAGCCACGGGCAGGCGATGCGATCGATCTTCGGCCGCGCCCTGGTCACCCAGACGGTGCGGCCCTGCGCGTCGCGCGGCGGCAGTTTCGATGCGTTCACCAGCGGAAGCTTGGCCTCTTTCCAGCCTTCAAAGCCGCCTTCGAGCGTTTCCGCCGCAACATTGGCATGCCGCAACCAGGCTGCCGTGCCCTGCGCAAGCTTTGCCCCGCGCATGCAGATGACGATGGCTGAGTTTCCGGAAAAGTTGCCGCTCCAGTCGCCGGCATCCTTGTGGCTACGCCTGACCGCGCCGGGAATCAGCCGCTGGTCGGCGGCGAAATCCTCGTCGGTACGAACGTCAATCAAGGCAGGCATATGCGCCGTGCCGATCAGTCGTGAAAGCTTGTCTGGAGATATCGTGGTGTAGGATGACATGGCTGCGCCCTCGTAAAAGAAAACGGGACGCGATACTTGGGCATGTCGCCTCGTGGGGAGATCGCAAAACCCCCATGGGCCGAATTAACTCCGTGGCCGTTCGGCTGTCAACCGGTTCTCGGGCATTCTCGTAGGATGGGTAGAGCGAAGCGAAACCCATCAATGGGTACCGATGAACGAAAGATGGGTTTCGCTTCGCTCTACCCATCCTACGCAGAGCGCTTGCGCCGCCCCGACTTCAGTCCTAGCTTCCCGCCATCGGGGACGAAGCAGGCTCCCCGTCAGACGGACCGCCGTCCAAGCTCTGCGCACCTCTCGACGAGTCGAGGATGGCGCATGGACGCAAGCGTGACCGATACTGCTGAACCAAAACCCTCCACCGCCAACGCGCTGATCAGGTTGCTCTATTTCGCGCGGGGGCTGCGCGGTTTCGGCGACGGTTTTGCCGTCATCATCCTGCCGGCCTACATGACCGCGCTGGGCTATGACGCCGTCGCGGTCGGCCTTATTGCGACAGCGTCGCTTATGGGAACTGCGCTGCTGACGCTCATCACAGGCTGGATCGCGCCGCGCCATGATCTGCGTGCGCTCCTGATCTTTGGCGCAGGTCTGATGGCTGCCACCGGTCTAGCGTTTCCGGCCGTGGAGCAGTTTGCCTTGATCGCGCTGGTCGCGTTCATCGGCACCATCAATCCCTCCGGCGGTGATCTCGGCGTGCTGGTTCCGCTCGAGCATGCGGTGCTGGCGAAGAGCGCGACCGACGACCGACGCACGCAGGTGTTTGCCCGCTATAGCCTGATCGGGGCGCTCTGCACCGCCGCCGGCTCGCTGGCGGCAACCTTGCCCGATCTGCTGGTGTCACACGGCAGCACCATGCTCGGCGCGTTCCGCCTGATGTTTTATGCGTATGCTGCGCTCGGGATACTGAGCGCCGCACTTTACCGTTACGTCCCGCATACGCGCGGCGAGGAGAGGGCGCCGCAGACCCCGCTCGGGCCGTCGCGGGGCACCGTCTACAAATTAGCTGCGCTGTTCAGCATCGATGCCTTTGCCGGCGGTTTCGTCGCGCAGTCGCTGCTGGTGCTCTGGCTGTTTGAGCGCTTTGATCTTTCATTGTCCGCGGCCGGATTGTTTTTCTTCTGGTCGAGCACGCTGAGCGCTTTTTCCTATCCGGTCGCGGCCTGGATCGCCAAACGCATCGGCCTCGTCAACACCATGGTGTTCACGCATATTCCTTCCAGCATCTTCCTGATCCTGGCGGCGTTCGCACCGAACCTCTATGTGGCGCTTGGATTGCTGCTGTTGCGCTCGGCGTTGTCGCAGATGGACGTGCCGACCCGCACCTCCTACGTCATGGCGGTGGTGACGCCGGCCGAACGGCCGGCGGCCGCCAGCGTCACCGCCGTGCCGCGCAGCCTTGCATCCGCGATCAGCCCGGCGATTTCGGGCGCGTTATTGATGACGTCGTTCACGGGGCTGCCGCTGGTGGTCTGCGGCACGCTCAAGATCGCCTACGATCTCGCGCTCCTGTTCTCGTTCCGCCACATCAAGCCGCCAGAGGAGCAGGGACGTTAGAGCTGTTCAGGCCCGCGACTACCAGTGCGTTCGCCGTCCGTCGGGGAGGGGCTCCATCACGCGCCGTTCATCACGGACATGCGACCATTGCACCAGCTTGATCTCCGGAGAGTTGGGGGCGTTGGTCTCGTCCGAGTGAAAGGCGAGTTTCTGGTTTGCCTGCACCTGGTATTTGGCAGCCTGCGCCAGCCAGTACCATTTCTTGTCCGGGTCGCTGAGCGCGCGCTGACGGCACTCAGCTTCCAGTTCGCGTAAGCGGGTCGCTTCATTCATTGCCAATTCCAGAACCTGGTGGCTCCAACGTGCCGGAGCCGTGTACCATCGAAGACCCCTTCCGTTTAAGCTGTCTGACAAAAACTTCTTAGCGGTAAGCTAGGGAGGTGTGAGGCAATTTATTGAAATTTAGGAATGGATTAATGCGATAGTGCTGCTGCTTCGCGGAACCCGTCAGGATTGCAGGCTTTCCCCGGATATCGCTTTGGTCCCATCTATTCTGCGCGCCAAGCATGGGTCGGCCGACCTTTCTGCATAGATCTACCTTTGCGTGTAGTATATATGGTCGGCAATCCGAACGAGGCGCACGCCGATCTTAACTCAGAGCCGGTAGTGGCCCATTGTTCCATCCGCGCAGCACGTCAGCGGTCGCCTCATCCATGGGAAAGAAGCTCTCGATGCGAAGCTCCTGCAGCGTAATGTCCTGCGGGATGCCCAGTGTCGCGATCGTCGTGAACAGCCGCAGGTCGGTGGTGCCTTTGCGAAAATGCATCGGCAGCACCGGCGCGATCGCCGGTTCGGCCGGCGGCGCATTGACCGCCGCCTGGACGCCTTCATAAGCCAGCAGTCGTTTCAGAAGAGCCGCGGTCTCCGCCGCTCCATCGGCGGCAGCATCGGCTTCCACGCTGCGGATGAAATAGCCGACCACTTCGACCCAGTTGACCAGGTGCGGCCGGAGCACGTCCGGAGCGACCAGTGCGTCGGCCAGATTGATCGCAGCATCGGGTGCCAATGGCCCGACCAGGAATTCGACCAGGCGGACGGCCCCGGAATTACTTTGCAGCAGATTCCAGTGCCGATCGACCGCGACGGCCGGAAACGGTTCTTGCTGGGCCAGCATGAGATCGAGCGCGGTCCGAATTTGAGCGAATTCAGGGGCGGCGAGGTTGGTCTGCCGCCACACCGGCGCGAAGCCCGCCGCCATCAGCAATGAATTGTGCTGCCGAAGCGGCACATCGAGGGCAATCGCGAGCCTTATCACCATGTCCCGGCTTGGCGATGCGCGGCCGAGTTCGAGAAAGCTCAGATGCCGCTGCGAGATGTTGGTCCGACCGGCGAGTTCAAGCTGCGACAGGCCTCTTTTGCGCCGCCACAACCGGACGCTCGCTGCGAAATCTTGCCTATGCGCCATGAGTACCTGCAAGGTAGTTGCGGTGGCTTTGCCGTCCGGCAAGATGCCACAACAGGATTGCACAACATACTGACAACATGAGGGGGACCGTGTGGGCGAATGGGTCGGGGTCACGATCGCGCTGGTCTCGAGTTGCCTCGGCGGGACTGCGGCGGCGATCACGCGCTATCTTGCCGGCAACACCGATCCGATTACGCTTGCGATTCTGCGCTGGGCGATCGGCTTCTGTTGCGTGCTGCCGGTGGCGCTGTTCTTGAAGGCGCGATGGCCGCGCCGCAGCGACTGGCCCGCAGTCGCCGCCCTCGGCTTCTGCTTCTTCGGCGTGTTCTTCGTGCTCTACAACATCGCGATGTCCTACACGACCGCCGCGCGCGCCTCGCTCGCGCTGGCGACATTGCCGCTACACACCATGGTGATCGGCGCCATACTCGGCATCGAGCCGCTGACGAAACGCAAATCGATCGGGGTCTGCATCGCGGTGCTTGGTGTCGCCGCCGCGCTTGCAACGGGATTGTCGGCGGCGCCGCCGGGCGCCTGGCGTGGCGAGCTGATCATGACCGCGGCGGTATTGTGCATGGCGTTCTACAATGTCTGGTCTCGCCCGTTCATTCAGCGATCGAGCGCGCTCGGCTTCCTCACCGTCGGCATGGGGACCGGCGCCGCAGCCCTGGTCCTGGTCGGTGGGTTGACGGGGAGCGTCGCGGCATTAAGCCAGTTCAGCACGCCGCAATGGATCGCCGGGATTTATCTCGGCGGCGCCGGCGGCGCGCTGGCGTTCATCCTGTGGGTGCTGGCGCTGGAACGGGCATCGCCGACGCGCGTCGCCAATACCATGACCGTCAACCCGCTCGCGGCGGGGCTGCTGGCCACGCAACTCGTCGGCGAGCCGATCACGCCCAATCTCGTGCTGGGGCTTGTCGCGGTGTTCGCCGGGATCTGGATCGCAACGTCTTCGCGGTAGCTGCGGGATCCCATTCACTCCTTCGGCTGCGGCGTCCGTAGCAGGCACAGCGCCAGCAGCGCGGAGAGTGACAGCGCCGATGACACGATCAGGATGCGGCTGCCCATGACGTCGATCAAGAGGCTGAACGCCAGCGGCGCGCCGGCCTGCGCGATCCGCGCCGGGGCGCCGATGATCCCGAGGCGATAGGCGTAGTTCTGCGGGCCGAAGATCGCGAGCGGCATCGTACCGCGCGCAATCGTCAAAATGCCGTTGCCGGTGCCGTGAAAGACGGCGAAGACGCTGGCTGCACCGCCACCGAATACACCAATGATGGCCGCGCCGATCGGGTGGGTGAGGCAGGCGAGCCGTCCCGAAAGCAGCGGGTGATACCGCGACAGAAAGCTCGCCTCGAAGATGCGCGCCGCCACCTGCGATGGTCCGATCAGCGCGCCGGCGGCCACTGCCTGCAGCGAGGTCGCGCCTGCGGATTCGAGAATGCGCGGCAGATGCGCCGCCATTGCGCCGGTGACGCTCCAGGCGGCAGCGAAAGCAAACGCCAGCAGGATCATGGTGCGGTCGAGCGGGATGTGCGGCTTGACGGCGGCGGCAACGGCCGCCTTTGCGCCCGCGACCTGCGGCAGCATCAGCCAATTGATCGGCAGCCCGATCAGGATGTGCGCCGCCGCCCACGCAAAGCAGGTGTTGCGCCAGCCGATCGTCTCCAGCCCCCACGCGGTCAGCGGCCACCCCACGGTCGAAGCGAAGCCGGCGATCAAGGTGATGCCGGTGATCGAGCGCCGCGCCGCGTCGCCATAGATGCGGCCGAGGGCACCGAAGGCGGCGTCGTAGAGGCCTGCACCCATGCCGATGCCGAGCAGGAGCCAGGCTGCGAGCAGAACAGGTATTGAGTAGGTGAGGCCGAGCAGGGCCAGCCCCGCGGCGAGCACGAGGTTGGAGAGCGAGAGCACCGAACGGCCGCCGACCAGATCGATCTGCCGGCCGATGCGCGGGCCCAGCATGGCCGAGATGACAAGTGACGCCGAGAAAGCGGCAAAGATCCAGTTCGAGGAAACGCCGAGATCGCGCGCGATCGGATCGGCGAGGATCGCGGGCAGGTAATAGCTCGAAGCCCAGGCCAGCGTCTGCGTGGTGCCGAGCGCCACAATGATGGAAAACTGGCTGCGGTTCACTGCGTCTCTCTTCTCGACCAATAGAGCGCCAGCGGCCCAAGCAGGATGCCCGCCGCCAGCACCGAAAATGCCGCCGTCCAGGCCGATGCACTATGCGTTCCTCCCGCAGCATCCAGCGCCACACCCATCGCCCACGCGCCAAGCGCGGACAGGCTGAAGCCAACGGTGGAATGCATCGCCATGGTCGCGCCGCGGTAACTGGGATCGGCGGACATCGACATGCCCGAGGTCAATGCGCCGGAATCGGCGGGAACCGTGATGGCATAAACCAGCATCAAAGGCAGCAGCAGCCAGGGCGACTTGTCGGCGAAGAGGCCGATCAAAAGGGCCACCGCGGCGGAGGCGAACATCACGGCCGATATCGCGCGGTGGCGGCCGAACCGGAGCGCGAGTTCATTGCCGAGGATGCTCGCGGGCATCGCCAGCATGGAGAATACCACGCTGACCACGATCGGCGTCAGGACCGAAGCGTCCGAACTCCTGGCGGCGACGAACGTCCAGAACGCCACGAGCCAGGTCCTGATCCCGTACAGTTCGAAGCAATGTGCGCCGTAGCCGAGAACAAAGCCCATGGCCTTGCGGTTCTGGAACACCGGTGCGAAGTCCAGCAGGCGTCCCGACGCCGGCTTCGGTTCGACCGGCCGCAACACCAGGCAGACGGTGAGCATCACCAGCGGCCCGGCGGCGGTGACGAAAAATGCGCTGCGCCAGCCCCAGGCTTCCGCGACCAGTTGGGAAACCAGAAACGACACGCCGACGCCGAACGAGAAGCTCGATGTGTAGAGCGTGATGGCACGGGATGAATCGCCCGGCGCAAGGCGATCCGTCAGCGCCTTGAGGCCCGGCATATAGGCGCCCGCAAAGCCCGCGCCGGCGATCGCGTTGAATAGCGCGCCCGACCACAGGCCGGTGGCGAACATGCCGAACAGCAGCGTGCCGAGGGCGCTGACCGCAGAGCCCGCAATCAGAATCTTGCGCGCGTCGATGCGATCAGTCAGCGTCGCCAGCACCGGCACGGTCAGCATGTAGCCGGCGGCGCCGGAACCCGCCAAAAGGCCCGCCTGCGCGCCGCTCAAATGCCATTCCGGAATCAGGAATGCCGCGAGAATGGAAGGCACGACGACATGTGGAAGCAAGCTGCCAAGCTGCCCCATGCACATCGCGACGATAACCGAGCGACCTTCCAACGAGACCCCGTTCACTCCCTACGACGCGCACCCGCATCCGGTCTTGCCGTCCTGCTTTGCTTGTGCATCCGCCACGCAACATGCGTCAACATCCGATAACGCAGGGCCGCCGCAGCAATTGCTGGCATCTGGCGCAAGCGGCCGGCTGCAGACGCCGGTCTCAGGCAAGACCAGTTCGACCCGCTCCGCCGCCTCGCGATCGCCGGCGATGTCGGCCGCGATCGAACGCACCTGTTCGTATCCCGTGAGCATCAGGAAAGTCGGCGCGCGGCCGTAGGATTTGATGCCCGCGAAATAGAAGCCGGGCTCATCCTGCGCCAGTTCGCGCGCGCCGTGCGGCCGCACGGTGCCGCAGCTATGCTCGTTGGGATCGATCAGCGGCGCCAGCGCGACCGGACACTCGATTGCCGGATCGAGCCGGATGCGCAACTCGCGCACGAAGTCGAGGTCCGGCCGGAAGCCTGTCGCGACGATGAGTTCGTCAGCAATGACGCGACGGGCCGGGCAGGCGGAGAGGGCGCCGACGACGAGGCGAGCGCCGTCAGGGATGAGATGGGAAACGCGGAATTCGCTTTCGACCTTGATCCGGCCCGCCGTCACCAGCGCGGCGAAGGCGGCGCCGAGTTCGCCACGGGCGGCCAGCCTGTCGTTGGCACCGCCGCCGAAAGCCTTGGCCGGATCGTTACCCCGCAACAGCCAGACCGGACGGGTCTTCGGAGCTTCGAGCGCGAGCTTTGCGAGGTCGATCAGGGTGCCGATCGCGGAGTGACCGGCGCCCAGCACGGCGACGGTCTTGCCGGTATAGCGCGCCCGGTCCTTCCCGAGCACGTCGGGCATGCCATAGGCGATCCGGTCCGCAGTCTCTCGCTCGCCGATGGCGGGCAGACCATTGGCGCCCGCCGGATTTGGCGAATGCCAGGTGCCGGATACGTCGATGACCGCGTCGGCTTTCACCACCTTCGGACCTTGGCCGTTCTGGTATTGAATTTCGAAGGGAGCCTTGTCCCGGCCCTTGGTCTTCATCTTGTCGAAGCCAATGCGGCTGATGCCGGTGACGCGGCTCGATTTCTGAATGTGCGGCTTGAGCGCGGTATTGTTGGCGAGCGGTTCGAGATAGCGCTCAACCATTTCAGCGCCCGTCGGGTACTGATCCGGCGCGGGCGAATTCCATCCTGATGTCGCCAGCAACCGCGCCGCCGCTTTGTCGACATTGTATTCCCAGGGCGAGAACAGCTGGACGTGGCCCCATTGCCGCATGGCGTGGCCGACATGGTCGCCGGCTTCCAGTACGATCGGCTCAAGGCCGCGTTCCAGCAGATGGGCGGCGGCGGCAAGGCCGACCGGCCCGGCTCCGATGATCGCGACGGCCTTGGCTTCACTCATGCTGTCTTCCCATAAAACTAGAAATATCGAAATAATGGTCAGAAAGACGCGGCGCGCTATGCCGCGGTCTTGGCGTCGGTGGTTTCGGCACTTTCAGTGCAGCATTCGGCGACCAGAAACCCCACCAGCTCCCGCATCACTTCGTAGTTGGCGTGGCAGACCAGCGTTGTCGCATCGCGCACCTGGGCGACAAGACCAACCACCACCAGCGCCTTGATGTGGTGGGAGAGGGTGGAGGGCGCGATCTTCAGCTTCTCTTGTAGGCGCCCAACGGCAAGCCCGGCGCCACCGGCGCGGATCAGCATCCGGTAGATCTTGAGCCGGGTCGGATTGCCCAGCGCTTCCAGGTGAGCGGCAGCGTCGTCGATTTTCATGTTGGGATCCTCTCACGCGAATCCAGTATCGTCAACCATATTTCTAGAAGTATCGAAATAGAGGTCGATGGGCACGTTCGGGCGCCGGGGTTGACCGGGAGTAATATATCGATAAGTCTGGATATATGGAATCGGAAAAAGCCATTCTCGCGCTGGCGGCGCTTGCTCAATCGACCCGTCTCGATGTGTTCCGGCTGTTGACGAAGCACGAGCCGGAAGGACTCGCCGCCGGCGACATCGCCAAGGCACTCGCCGTGCCGCAAAACACCATGTCTTCGCATCTGGCTATTCTGTCCCGCGCGGGACTGGTGACGGCACGGCGCATCAGCCGCTCGATTGTCTATCGCGCCGATCTCAAGGCGTTTCAGTTGGTGGTGCTGTTCATGCTGCGCGATTGTTGCGATGGACGCCCCGAAATCTGTGCTCCGGTGATCGAAAGCCTCAAGCCTTGCTGCGCCCCGAAGACAAAGAGGAAGGCGCATGTCTGAGGCCGCAAACACAGGATTCGATTTGTCGCGTCGGCTGGCTGCCGAAGCCCTCGGTACTGCGCTATTGGTTGCGACAGTGGTCGGTTCCGGCATCATGGCCGAGACTTTGACCAAAGACGTCGCGCTGGCGCTGCTCGGCAATACGCTGCCGACGGGCGCGATCCTGGTGGTTCTCATCAGCATTCTCGGGCCGATCTCGGGCGCGCATTTCAATCCTGCGGTATCGCTGGTCTTTGCCTTGAAGGGGGAACTGACGCCGCGCGATGCGCTGGGTTACATTGCCGCGCAAGTAGCCGGGGGGATCGCGGGAACCATGATGGCGCATGCGATGTTCGCGCTGCCGCTAATTGACGCCTCGCTGAAAATGCGGACCGGCGGCGCGCAATGGTTTGCCGAGGCCGTCGCAGCCTTCGGCCTTCTCGCGACCATTCTCGGCGGCATCAGGTTCAACCGCGCGGCGGTGCCCTGGCTGGTCGGCCTCTACATCACGGCGGCCTACTGGTTCACGGCCTCGACCTCGTTTGCCAATCCGGCCGTTGCGATCGCGCGTTCGATGACCAATACGTTTTCGGGCATTCGCCCCGCCGATCTTCCCGGTTTCATCGCGGCCGAACTCAGCGGTGCAGTCGTGGCGCTGATTTTCATGAACTGGCTGCTGCGCGGGGCGGGCCAGGTAGCGAAGACCAGAGAGGCCCGGCCATGACCGTCACGATCTATCACAACGCCGCCTGCGGCACCTCGCGCAACACGCTCGCCATGATCCGGCAGAGCGGCGAGGAGCCCGAGGTGATCGAGTACCTGAAGACGCCGCCGAGCCGCGCGCGGCTGGTCGAATTGATCGCGGCGCTCGGCATCGCGCCGCGCGCGCTGTTGCGCGAAAAGGGCACGCCTTACGCCGAGCTTGGCTTGGCCGATCCCAAATGGAGCGACGACGAACTGATCGCCTTCATGCTGGCGCATCCGATCCTGATCAACCGGCCCATTGTCGTGACGCCTAAAGGCGTGCGGCTGTGCCGGCCGTCGGAATTGGTGCTCGACCTGCTCGACAAACCCGTCGAGTCCTTCGTCAAGGAGGACGGCGAGGCGGTCACGCGCGCGAAGGGCTGAGGCGCGCGAGGCTTTTACTCGTCACGATTGCGCGGCATAATCGGCGGATGGAACTCACGCCCCGCCTGCGACTGATGAACTGGCTGGTCAACCAGGGCCTCACCGGCCTGCCCGAGAACGACCTGATCCGCGGTTTCTGCGAGCGCTGCTGCGCCGAAGGCCTTCACGTATCGCGCGGGATGGTCTTCATCGACACGCTGCACCCGATTTTCGAAGGCCGCGGCTTTCGCTGGAACGATGCCGAGACCAACGAAAGCGACGTTTTCGAATATGGCTCGACCGACGAGGGCGAAGCCGCGGAGGCTTGGCGCAGCTCGATCTTCTACCACATGCTCGAAAACGGCCACGAGGAACTGCCGGTCGATCTCGCCAACGGCGTCGCCAATTTTAAGTTCATGGGCGACCTCGCCGAGAAGGGTCACAAGCATGTGGTGGCCTATGTGCACCGTTTTGGCGAGGCCGGCACCATGGGGCAGATGGATTGCGTCTACTCCTACTGGGGGACGCGGTGCGCCGAGGGCTTTGGCGCGCAGGGGCTGGCGGCGTTGCGCGATCTGGTGCCGGTGCTGGGGCTTGCGATCAAGACCGCAGCACAGGCCGATATCGCCAAGACGCTGGGGCGGGTCTATCTCGGGCGCGACGCCGCCGAGCAGGTGCTGCGCGGCCGGATCGCGCGCGGCGTCACCGAGCGCATCAACGCCGTGCTGTGGTTCTCCGACCTGCGCGGCTCGACCGCGATCAGCGAAAGCATCGAGCCCGGCGAGATCATTCCGTTCCTCAACGATTATGCGCAGGCCTCGATCGACGCCATCCATGACGCCGGCGGCGAGGTACTGAAGTTGATCGGCGACGGCGTGCTTGCGATGTTCACCCACGAGAACCTGGCGGCGGCCAAGCGCGCAGCACTTCGCGCCGAGCACCGCTTTCGCCGCAACATGAAGGCGCTCACCGCCCGCCGCGTGGCCGAAAGCCGCCCGGTGACGACGGCCCATGTCGGCCTTCATGTCGGCGAAGTGTTTTACGGCAATATCGGCAGCGACGACCGGCTCGACTTCACCGTCGTGGGACCGGCCGTCAACGAGGTCAGCCGCATCGCCTCGATGTGCCGCTCGGTCGACCGGGAGCTGTTGATGTCCTCGGCGTTCCGCGCCGGTCTCGATGCCGCCGGGCGAAACTACCTGGTGTCGACCGGCCGCTTCGCGCTGCGCGGCATCGGCCGGGCGCAGGATTTGTACACGCTCGATCCGGATATTGCTGCGGACGAAGTCGTGGCAGGGAAGTACGAGCGGTATCTGGCGTCCTGAGGCGCGTCCCAAACTGCGCCATTCGCTCTTGGCTTGACCAGGATCAAGGGCTTCGCAGGCATTTCCGGGCACAAGGCTTCGAATTGGAAAATGGGGAGCCGCGATGTCAGCAACCGAAATCGCCGAGTGTCACTTTTCTGCCGCCATGGCCGAGGCGGAAGCGCGCCGGGCAAGGGACCGACAGCATATGCCGCGCGCTGCTGGGCCTTGTGGTCAGCAAATATCTCGAGAGCCGGGGCGTGTCCGACGTTCAGTCCGAGCTCCGCTTCGTCGCCGACAATTGCGATCCCGACACGGACTTCATGTTCATGCGCCCTTAGCGAGCTTTGGCCCGCAGCGTGTAGAGCCCGACTGCGGCAAGCGAGAACACCGTCAGCACCACGCCGAGCGCGAACAGCGCCTCATGCGAGATCGTGGCGGCAAGCCAGACGCCGATCGCGGCCGTCATCATCTGCCAGAAGCCGACCAGCGCGGAGGCCGCGCCCGCCTTTTCGCCGAACGGCGACAGTGCCTGCGCCGTCCCCAGCGGGTTGACGATGCCCATGCCGAGCAGGAACACGCTCATCGCCGCGAGGAACGGCAGGAAAGAGGGGGTGTACAGCGAGACCAGCAGCATCGCGACGCTGCCGGTGGCTGCCGCGAACAATCCGCCCCGGATCGAGCGGTCGAGCCCGTAGCGCGGCGCCAGCTTTGTCGCGAGCATGCCGGCGGCGAACACGATCAACACGGTTCCGGCGAAGAACAGGCCCAGTTGAATTCGGCGTGAAATGCATCGCCTCGATCAGGATGCGTGGCGCGGCCGAGAAGATCGAGAACAGGCCGCCCATGATCAGGCTCACGGTTGCGGCCGGCACCACGAAGCGGCGGTCGGCGATCAGGCCAAAATAGTTTTTGGCGATGGCGAGCGGATCGAGCGGCGTCCGCGTCGCATGGTGGGTCTCGCCGAGCACGGTGCCGTAGGCGAGGGCGCCGAGCGCGGCGAAGGCCGCGACCAGCACGAACTCGGAACGCCAGCCAAAATAGTGATCGAGCGCGCCGCCGAGCAACGGCGAGAAGCCGGGTGCCGCCGCCATCGCAATCATGATCAGCGCCATCGCGCGCGCCAGCGCCGCGCCGGAGAACAGGTCGCGGGCGATCGCCCGGGACAGCACCGAGGTGGCGCACGCTCCGGCCGCCTGGATCACACGGCCGGTCAGCAGGCTTGGCAGATCGGTGGCGAGGGCGCACCAGATGCTGCCGGCGAAGAACACCGCGAAGCCGATCAGCACCGGCCAGCGGCGGCCGTAGCGGTCCGAGATCGGCCCAACCACGAGCTGCCCTACCGCGAATACCGCCAGGAAGATGGTGATGGCGGAGGTGACCGCCGCACTCGATACCTTCAGCGACGCCGCCATCTGCGGCAGCGACGGCAGCAGGATATTGGTGGCGAGCGTGCCTGTCGCGGCAAGGCCGGCCAGAACGGCGATCTGCAGGGCGGTCGAGGAGGCCTCGGCGCGTGGCGGGGCATCGATCGCGGCGGTCTGGTCGGTCATGGCGGGTTCCCTGGTCTACACGATTTAGATGATATGTATCATATAAAGCGGAACGGGAAAGCAACAATCGGCCGCGTATGGGGACTTTGGAAGAAAATGCGCGCTCGCCGCGCCGTTGCGAGCGAAGCGTAGCAATCCATCTCCCCACGGAGAGAATGGATTGTCTCGCTGGACCGGGATACCGCGCTTAAATGCCAGGTGGAGCCTGCTTGCATGGCCAGCCCGTGACAATTATGCCGGTGCGAAGCGTAGCGAGGCATGGTTTCCAACTGAATGAAGATCGCACCGCGGAGATATTCGTTCCAACTCATCCTGGCTTGGTTCCATGACTGATCCTCACTCGTCCCTGGCTGGCGCCTGCTACTGCCGTGCCGTCACATACAGGGTTGCCGATGCATTCGAGTATGCCTTCATCTGCCATTGTTCGGATTGTCAGCGCACGACGGGCTCGGCATTCAAACCGTTTGCCGGGATTGCCGCGCACCATCTGTCTCTGACATCCGGCCAGGAGGATGTTGAAAGGTTTGGTGGCGAAGCGAGCCACAACGCATTTTGCAGGAAGTGCGGTTCGCTGCTGTACTCCGTTGTGCGCGAAGGCAAGTATGTACATGTGACACTCGGAACCTTGCTTGCCCCGCCGGCCATAACGCCAAGCGCGCATATCTTCGTGCGTTCGAAGGCGCCATGGCACGTGATCGGAGACGCGCTGCCACAATTCGAGCAATTTCCGCCGACGTGAGGCAACTGAAGATCGAGGGCCGAGACCCGAAGTGGTCACTTGCGATTTAAAGACCAATTGGTCTATATATTCGTAATGAGCCGCCAAACCCCAGTGCAGTTGCCCCGTGGCCGCCCCCGAAGTTTCGACGTGGAAGCCGCTGTCGAACGCGCGATGGGCGTGTTCTGGTCGCGCGGCTATCACGCCACGGCGCTCCCGGACCTTCTTCGCGCGACGAAGCTCTCGCGTGGCAGCCTTTACGCCGCTTTCGGGGACAAGCACTCGCTCTTCCTGCGTGCGCTTGATCGCTACATTGCCGATGCCCTGACACGGATGGATATCGAACTGGACCCCCGCAGAGAGCCGGTCGACGGCCTGCGGGCCTACCTTGCCGGCTACGTTGACCGCACGACCGGCGCCAAGGGCCGGCGCGGATGCCTGCTGGTGGCCACAGCCATGGAACTGGCTGGCCAGGATGCTGAAGTCGGTCGTCGCGTCGCGGGCTTTTTCAAAGCCATGGAGGCCAGGGTGGCGGATGCCCTTTCCCGTGCCAAGACGTTGGGCAAGTTGGCCGATGGCGTTGAGCCTGCAAGTGCCGCCCGAATTCTCGTCTGTTTCGTTGAGGGGCTGCGCGTGGTCGGCAAAACGGCGCCGGCGCGGATCACATCGCAAGCCACCGCTGACGCTCTTCTCGACCGCTTCATCAAGTAAACGACCCATGGACGCCTCCTCTATTGGCTCTATTGGCGCACTTATATTTGGACTGATCGGTCGTGAAAGGAACGATGCCATGTCTGCTATCCAAATCGTCTGCGCGGTGGCCGTGCCCTTGCTCTGGGGTTATCAGTTCGTGGCCATCAAGGTGGGCGTTACGGAGTTTCCGCCGCTCTTCTTCCTCGCTCTGCGCTTCCTGGCCATCGCGTTGCTGCTTGTTCCGTTCGTCAAAAGGCCCGCGCGTCAACAATTCGGCCCTGTCGCAGCTGTTTCGCTTTTCCTTGGCGGACTGAACTTCGGGCTCTTCTATATTGGCCTTGGGCTCGGCTCGGGAAGCATGTCGGCCGTCGCATATCAACTCGCCACGCCGTTCACCGTCCTGCTGGCCTGGCCGCTGCTCGCGGAGCGGCCGTCTCTCACCACGTCTGCCGGAGTGGTGATTGCATTCGCCGGCGTGGTCGTGCTGGCAGCGGGGCCTGGCTTGTCGGCAAATGCGCTTCCGCTGCTGCTAGTGATCGGGGCAGCTTTCGCATTCGCGGTGTCCAACGTCCTGACCAAACGCTACGGCCCTTTTGATCCCCTGATGCTGATGGGGTGGTCGTCGCTGCTCACGGTGCCTCAGGTCATGTTGATGTCGTTGCTGCTCGAGCAGGGCCAACTGGCGAGCCTGGTCACGGCGGATGAACGTGGCTGGCTGGCGCTCGCCTACACGATTTTCATCGGAGGGATTGTCGGGTTTGGCCTTTGGTTCTGGCTGATCGCCCGTTGCTCCATGGGTCGCGTCGCACCTTTCGGTCTGCTGCTTCCGGTGTTCGCCTTGATTTCGAGCGTGTTGTTCCTTGGCGACCGCATGACCCCAAAATTGATTGTCGGTGGGCTGCTCGCGATCTCCGGCGTCGCCATTACACAGCTAAGACCGAGCGCTCGACCAGTTTGAACTCGCGCACCCGTGCATTCGCCTCAGCACCCCGCCGGCTCGCCCACCATGTCCGGCTGCCTTGCCAGCGCGACGGCCGGCGAGACCCAGATCACCAGCGCCTGCGCGCCGAAGATCGCGGCTGCCAGATAGAGGCAGGCTTCCGCGCCATAAATCCCGCCAACGATGGCGCCGAGCGCGGAGCCGAGCGGGCGGGCGCCATAACTCATGATGTTGATGGCGGAGACGCGCCCGAGCAGCGACGGCGGCGTCACCGATTGCCGCAGGGTGGTGGTCGAGATCACCCACAGGATCGGGCCGACGCCGAGCAGGAAGAAGCTCAGGGCCGCGAGCCATGGCGCCGGCGCGATGGTGGTCAGCGCCATCACGACCGCGGCGACGAAGCCGGTAACGGGTCCGAGCCCGATTACGGTGCCGAAGGCCAGCCGCTTCATCACCCGCGTCGCCGCGAGCGCGCCGACCACCATGCCGACGCCATACATGCCGAGCGTCACGCCGACGCCGGTCGCCGATAGCCCGAGATGGCGCACGGCGTAGGGCACGAACACCGCAAGCAGCAGGAACGAGGCCGTGTTGAAGATGAACTGGGTGATGAACACCGGCCGCAGCAGCGGATGATGCAGCACGAACGCGGCGCCTTCCTTGATCTCCTGCAGCGGATGGCGGCGCGGGGCAGGCGCGCGCGCCGGTTCATGGATGCCCGACAGCAGCACGACCGCGATGACGGATAGCGCCGCGGCAAAGCCGAAGGCGGGCGCGGCTCCGACCCATCCGACCAGAACGCCGCCGAGCGCGGGGCCGCTGGCGAACGCGATCGTCCGCGCCAGCTCGATCCGCGCATTGGCCGCGGGCAGTTGCTGCGACGTCACCAGCGACGGCACCAGAGCCGGTGCGGCGACGCTATAGGCCACCGTTCCGCACACCGCGATGAAGCCGAGCAGCGAAAGCAGCGGCAGCGTCATCTGGCCGAGCCAGATCAGCAGCAGGATCCCCGCAAGCGCCGCGGCGCGCAGCGCCTCCGAGCCTGCCATCACCCAGCGCCGCGAGATGCGGTCGGCGAGCAGACCTGCGGGAATCGCAAACAGGATGAAGGGCAGCGTCAGCGCGGTCTGCAGCAGGCCGGTCTGGCCTTCGCCGACACCGAGCAGCAGCACGGCGACGATCGGCGCTGCGGCCAGCGCAATCTGCTCCGCTGATTGTGCGGCGAGGTTGGACCAGGCCAGGCGGTTGAACGTTGCGGGCAGGTGCGATGTGGCGGCGGCGGACATGACAGGATTCCTTGGCAAGATTCCGTTAGGATTCGATCTGTCCTCATTGTCTGGCCTGAGGACGATCGAACCCACCCGTTTCCCGACAAGGGGCGCCCAAGAGAAAGGCCCGCCGACAATGCGACGGGCCTCATCACATCCAAAGCGAGCCGGCTCGTAGGACCCTCGTGGTGAGGAGGCGCGTTAGCGCCGTGTCGAACCATGCGGGCCCGTCTGTGGCCTCATCCTTCGAGACGCCGCTACGCGGCTCCTCAGGATGAGGAATTGCGAGCGTGCATGACGCCAAAGAAGCAAGTTGCGCCGCGCTTCGCCGACCGCTCAGGTTTTCGGCCCCAGTGTCGCCTTGCCCGTTCCCGAGATTGTCGCCGGCGGCGTCACCACGTCATCTGCATCGTCCACCTCAGGCGGTTCGGCGGGAGCGGCCAGTTGCTGCGCGGTCAGCGCATTGGTCAGGGTTGTCAGCGCGTCGGGACCGGCGGCGAAACCGCCCTCGGCGAGGATCTTGTCGATGATTGGCTTGAACGCCGAGACCGACAGCAACTGCGCGGCGAGGCCGTCGCCGAGGCCGATACCGTTGCCATGGCCGTTCATGGCGCCGTTGCCGCCGCCGCGACCGAGCATGCCGCCGGTATCGAAGATCCGGATGTCGGAAATCTTCTCGATCGGCTTGACCGCCTCGGCCAGCGCGTTCGGGATGATGTTGATGCGCGCCAGCGTGAGATCGTAGTGGACCATCTCCTGGGAGAGCTTGTTGCGCGCCTCCGCCTTCAAGGCCGCCACTTCGGCCTCGGCCTGGCCGAGCGATTTGACGCCGGTGGCGCGGGTGATCGCCGCATCGGCGTCGGCCTTGGCCAGCACGCTGATGGCTTCCGCCTTGTTGTTGGCGGCCTGGTTCTCGGCTTCCGCCATCACGGTGATCGGCATCGCCTCGGTTTCGGCGGCCTTTCGCGCCGCGATCACGTTGATGATCTTGTCGCGCTCGGCGATTTCGACGGCTTTTGCGGTGGTGACCTTTTCTTCGGCCGCAATCGCCAGCGCCCGCGCGGTCTCGGCGACGGTCTGCGCCTCGGACTGCTCCTTGCTCTTGGTCGCGACCGCGATCGCGCTTTCCTGGGCGACGATCTGCAGATCGCGTTCCATTTCGGTGTTGCGGCGCTTCACCGCGAGATCGGCCTCGATCTTTCGCGTGTCGCGCAACTGATTAGCTTCGGTCTGCTTGTTGGCGACCGCCAGTTCCTGCTGGATTCGGTATTCGGCCTCGTTCTGCACTGCGGTCTGCTCGACCTGCGCGGTTTGCGCGCGCATCGCGGCGGTCTTGTTGGCGATGTCGCGCTGCTGCGCCAGCTCCGCCTCGCGCTTGGTGGCTTCGATCGTCAGCGTGGTCTGGCGGGCGACGAGGTCCTGCTGGGCGATGTTCACCTCGGTGGTGCGGACGATCTGGTTGCGTTCCTGCTCGCGTTCCCGGGTGATCTTGGTCAGGGTCGTCAGACCGTGGGCGTCGAAGAAATTGCTCGGATTGAAATGCTTGATATCGCTCTGGTCGAGCCGCGTCAGCGATACCGATTCGAGTTCGAGGCCGTTGTTCTGGATGTCGGCGCCGACCGCTTCCTGAACTGATTTGACGAAGGTCGCGCGCTGCTCCTGCAGCTCCTCGAGGTGCATGGTGGCCGCCACCGAACGCAGGCCGTCGACGAATTTGGCCTCGATCAGTTCGCGCAGCTCGCCGGCATTGTTGGTGCGGCTGCCCAGCGTCTGCGCGGCGAGCGCGATCGACGAGCTGTCGGGTTTGACGCGCAGGTAGAATTCGGCGCCGATGTCGACGCGCATGCGATCCTTGGTGATCATCGAATCCGGGCCGCCGCGGGCCACCTCCAGCCGCAGCGTCTTCAGGTTGACCGCGGCGATGGAATGGAAAACCGGCAGCACGATCGAGCCGCCGTCGAGGACGACTTTCTGGCCGCCGAGGCCGGTGCGGACATAGGCTTCGTCACGCGTCGAGCGGCGGTAGAGTTTGGCAAGCAGGAGACCGATAACAAGAACGACAATGACGGCAATGGCGACGGGTACTGCAAGTTCCCACATGTTGTTTAGGCCCTGTCTGAACGTTGTTGCGCAATAAGGTCGGCGGGTGCGGAAATCGCGATAAAACTCCTGGCGTCACGGTCGACCAGCAACACGCTGGCGCCGACCGGAAGCGGGGTCGATTCGGGACTGGCGCGTGCCACCAGAGAGTGCCAGTTGCCGAAGACATCCTTGAGACGGACGCGGCCGGGCAGTCCCTGGTCGAGCGGGCCGATGGAAACCTGGGCGACGTGGCCGATGAAATCGGCCTCGTTCACCGCATAGGTTTCGTCGCGCGGGATGATGCGGGCGATACCGCGGCTGGTGAGGCGGATCACGGGCAGGCTGAAGCCTGCGGCGGCAATCGCGGCGATCGCGACCGGGACTGACAGTCCTACACCGTGCGCGAGGCCCTGCAGGAAGAATCCCGCGATCGCGAACACGCCGAGCGCGAGAACGATCAGGATCAACAGCGGCAGTCGTCCGGCGTTGATCCACAGAAACAGGCCGCCGAGGCCGGAGTCGCTGTCGGTCTCGGCCGCGAAGTCCTTGCCGATGATCTCGCTCAGGGAGAATCCAACCAGGGTCGTCAGCAATTCGATGCCGCCCAAGGCAACCATAATTGCGGCTGATATCGCGAACGGACGTACGTCGGGCGCCAGCAGGATATCGGTCACTGCACTCATTGCTGCGATTTGATCCTTTCAAGGCGCGCCGCGATTTCCTTTTCGCGATGCAGCCGGTCGAGTTCGTCAAGCTCCCTGTCGCCGAGCACGCTTGCAGCGGGCACGCCGGTGACGCGTGCAATCGCCGCCATGGCGCGATCGGCACTCATCGTATTAGTCGTGGGAACGGCCCGACCAGGTTCAAGTGGCGCGTGCTGCAGAAGGCTCGCCTCGAGATCGGCGAGGCGGGTCTCGGCTTCACGTCGCGCGCCAAGCATCGCCTGCAAGGCCTTGGTCTGCTCATCGATTTCGAGTTCGACAAAATCCATCGCGCGTTCGAGCGCAATGGTCTGCGACTCCAGATCAATTTGCCGTGCAACCCCGGCGCGCGCCAGATCTTCGCGATTTTCCGCAATTGCGAGACGGATTTTTTCCGTTAACCCTGAGACTTCGGCGTCGAGCTCCTCGCGCCGCCGCTTGAGGCGGAATTCCTCGGCGCGCGATTTGCCGAGCGCATAGCGCGCTTCGTCGGCGCCGGCGTCGATCTCGCGGATCGCCTGCTTGACCAGCGCGAGCTTGTTGCTGTTCTCGGCGTTGTCGATGGTCTGGCTGGCGATGGCGGCAAGAAGCCGGCCCATACGTGCAAGGATGCCTTCGTGAAGCATGGTCTTCTCCTCCGGTTGGATTGATTTCGATTTGACGGCGATCTGGATTTCGTAAGCGTGGCCGTCTGAGACCAAGTGAGCCGGGAAGGGACTATCCCAGCCGGCAAGATAGCCCGGCACATCGAACGGCACCAAGACGCGTCCCTGCACAGTGCTAATGGTCAGTGAAGTGGGGCCCTTGATCGCAAACAACTTGTCGTCGAGTGGAATCCGGCGGACGGCGGCGCCTGCCACATAGCCGGCGCGGTCGCGCAGGCCGAGCGTCACCAGCCGCGCGGGCAGGCCGGTTTCGACGCGTATTTTTTCGTAGGCCTGGGCGTGAAGGGCGACGAGGTTGGCACCCACTGGCGCAACCTCGGCGAGGATCGCCATCATCCGGTCGTAGGCAGCAAAGGTCGCCTCGATGGCGGCGATGCCGGCCTCGTCAGGGGCGAGGGCGTATCGCAGCGTGGCCGTGGGCGTCTCGACCGGGATCTTGATCATGCTCTCAGCATAAAGCACTTCCTCAGTGCTTTACAGAGGTCGCACCGGTATCATTTTCGTGATTGCTAGATGCAGTTGCAAATGAGTTGCAATAAGAAGGGATATCGGTCATCTTGTTGAAATGGATGCCCGAACACCCGCCTTGGATCAGAAGCCCCCGATCGAGAGTGTACCGATGACCGATACGACTGCCGCCGGCTGGCGCGCTGACGCTGCCGCTGGCACCCAGCAGAGCCTGCCTGAGGTCAACTCGACCATCGCGGTGCCCTTTGGCGGGCATTGGTCGCGCCGGCTGCTGGCCTTCCTCGGCCCCGGCTACCTGGTCTCCGTCGGTTACATGGACCCCGGCAACTGGGCCACCGACCTCGCGGGCGGGTCGAAGTTCGGTTACACGCTGCTGTCGGTGATCCTGCTGTCGAACCTGATGGCGATCCTGTTGCAGGCGCTCGCCGCGCGGCTTGGCATCGTCACCGACCGCGATCTCGCGCAGGCCTGCCGCGCCAGCTTTTCCCGACCCGTCAACTTCATGCTGTGGCTGGCCTGCGAGGCCGCCATCATCGCCTGCGATCTGGCGGAAGTGATCGGCACGGCCATTGCGCTAAAACTTCTGTTCGGCATTCCCCTGATCGGCGGCGCGCTGATCACCGCGCTCGACGCCTTCCTGCTGCTGCTGTTGATGAACAAGGGTTTTCGCTTCCTCGAAGCGTTTGTCATCTCGCTGCTGATCGTGATCGCTGTCTGCTTTGGGGTTCAGATCGCAGCGGCCGCGCCGCCGGTTGCCGCCGTTCTGAAGGGTTTCATTCCGTCGCCCGAGATCGTCACCAACCCCGAGATGCTCTACATCGCCATCGGCATCATCGGCGCCACCGTGATGCCGCATAATCTCTATCTGCACTCCGCGATCGTGCAGACCCGCGCCTATGAACGGAACGACAAGGGCCGCCGCGAGGCGATCAAATGGGCGACGACGGATTCGACGATCGCGCTGATGCTGGCGCTGTTCATCAACGCCGCGATCCTGATCGTCGCCGCCGCCACCTTCCATGCGACCGGCCGCACCGAGGTCGCCGAAATCGGCCAGGCGTATGAACTGCTGTCGCCGCTGCTCGGCCTTGGCATGGCCTCGACCCTGTTTGCGGTGGCGCTGCTCGCCTCCGGCCTGAACTCGACGGTGACCGCGACGCTGGCCGGCCAGATCGTGATGGAGGGGTTTCTGCACCTGCGCCTGCCGAGCTGGGCGCGGCGGCTGTTGACGCGCGGCATCGCCATCGTTCCGGTCGTAATCGTCACCGCGTTTTACGGCGAGCGCGGCACCAGCCAGCTGTTGGTGTTCAGCCAGGTCATCCTGTCGATGCAATTGCCGTTCGCGGTGATACCGCTGGTGAAGTTCGTTTCCGACCGGCGCAAGATGGGTAAGTTCGCGATCTCCCGCAGCGTGGCCGCGGTGGCGTGGATCGTCGCGGGCATCATCGTCGCGCTGAACATAAAATTGCTGTTCGAGACGTTCTTCGGATAGCGCCACACACTCCTGCGGTCATCGCCCGGCCTCGTGCGCAATTGCGCACTGGGACCGGGCGACCAGTACGCCGCGGCCTCTCGATTAAAGCAACCGATGTCTCTGGAATACTGGATCACCCGCATTCGCGGGTGACGACGGGTGCGTTGGACGCTCCCTAATCCTGCGGCTCGGACAGCATTTCGCCCGATGCGTCGATCCGCAGCCAGCCTGACGGCGCCAGCCGCTGCTGCGGCAGGAAGCGGCCCTTGTAGTCCATCTTCTTGGAGCCCTCGATCCAATAGCCGAGATAGACGTAAGGCAGCCCGAGCCTGCGGGCGCGGGTGATGTGATCGAGGATCATGAAAGTGCCGAGCGAGCGGCTCTGCTGCGACGGCTCGAAGAACGAATATACCATCGACAGCCCGTCGCTGAGCACGTCGGTCAGCGCCACCGCGATCAGTTCCTCGCCGCGGCCGGTGATGCCGGTGTCGATGCCGCGCTTGCGGTATTCGATGATGCGGGTTTCGACATGGCTGTCCTCCACCATCATCGCGTAGTCGAGCACGGTCATGTCGGCCATGCCGCCATGGCGGTGCCGCTTGTCGAGATAGGCGCGGAACACCGAATACTGCTCCGACGTCGGCACGGCGCTGCGCTGTTCCCCGACGATGTCGGCGTTGCGCGCCAGCACCTTCTTGAAATTGCGCGAGGGGCGGAATTCGTTGGCGACCACGCGCACGGAGACGCAGGCGCGGCACTGGTCGCAGGCCGGGCGATAGGCGATCGACTGGCTGCGGCGGAAGCCGCCATGGGTCAGGAGGTCGTTGAGGTCGCCGGCTTTGTCGCCGACCAGATGCGTGAACACCTTGCGCTCGTGGCGGCCCGGCAGGTACGGGCAGGGCGAGGGCGCCGTGAGATAGAATTGCGGGGTGTCACGCGAATGCTGGGTCACGAGGGGTCGTCAGGCCTCCGAAACAAATCAACCATAGCGCTTTCGCGCGAATTAGACACCGGATCGCGTTAAGAAAACGCGTCAAAACGAAAAAAGAGCCGGTCCGGCCCGGATACTTTTTCGGGCCGGGCCAACTCTAACATCGCGCCACCAGGGCTGACGGTCAATTACAGTTTGCTATTCGCTCAGTAGCTGCTGCGCGGCGAAGGCACTACCTGGGTACGAACCGAGCTGTTGATGACCACGGTTCCCAGGATGATGTCGTGCAGCAGCCGGCGGCGACCGTTGAACAGCCCCACCAGCAGCACCAGCGGCGTCAGGAACGAGACCGAGACCCAGTACAGCACGGCATGGCAGGCGCCGAGCACGAAATAGCCCGGTGCGCCGTACCAGGTGCGCACCTCCAGATCCATCGCGCGCATGCCCATGGTGGCCGAATGCGGGCCGCCGATCGAGGCGCCGTAATAGACGATCGCCCACACGATGGTGGCCGGCCATGCCAGCCAGAACAGCATCCAGCCGAGCCCGAGCGTGATCACGCCGAACACGGCGATAAAGATGTAGCCGAGGATGACGGGCACCGACAGCACCACGAGGTCGATCAGGAACGCAAACACCCGCCGCGTCAGCACGCCGCGAAACAGTTCCGGCTGCAGATCCGGATCGAACGCATGCGGGGGCACCCCGCCATCGTTCCGCCAGGCGCCGTTAGTATTTGAGGCGCCGCCGGTATTGCCAGAGCCGCTATAAGACATGGTCCGTCCTCCAGGCCGATGTTCCCGACCGTGAGATGGGAACCAGCCGCGCCGCCGCCAAGGGCCTGCGATCATTAACAACGTGCAATATTCGGGTGGCGTTTGAGGCCGGAACGCGTAGGGTGGGTTCGGCGAAGCCGTAACCCACCACGGTCTCGATACGCGGATGGTCCTGCGGTGGGTTACGCTACGCTAACCCACCCTACGAACCCGCCTTCATCTTCTCCGCCGCCTTCGGCGCAAAATACGTCAAGATCCCGTCCGCGCCGGCGCGCTTGAAGCCGAGCAGGCTTTCCATCATCGCGCGGTCGCCGTCGATCCAGCCATTGTTGGCGGCGGCGGCGATCATCGCGTATTCGCCGGACACCTGGTAGACGAAGGTCGGCATCGAGAACGTGTCCTTCACGCGCCGCACCACGTCGAGATAGGGCATGCCGGGCTTCACCATCACCATGTCCGCGCCTTCCGCGATGTCGAGTTCGACCTCGCGCAGCGCCTCGTCGGAATTGGCGCTGTCCATCTGGTAGGTGCGCTTGTCGCCGGTCAGCGTCTTTGCCGAGCCGATGGCGTCGCGGAACGGGCCGTAGAAGGCGGAGGCGTATTTCGCGGCGTAGGCCATGATCTGCACGTCGAGGAAGCCGGCCTCGTCCAGCGCCTCGCGGATCGCGCCGACGCGGCCGTCCATCATGTCGGAGGGCGCGATCACGTCGCAGCCGGCTTCCGCCTGCACCAGCGCCTGCCGCACCAGCACCGCCACCGTCTCGTCGTTGAGGATCTTGCCGTCCTCGATCAGCCCGTCATGGCCATGGCTGGTGAATGGATCCAGCGCCACGTCGCAGAGCACGCCGATGTCGGGGAATTCCTTCTTGATGGCGCGTACCGACTGGCAGACCAGATTGTTCGGGTTCAGCGCTTCGGAACCGGTCTCGTCGCGCAGGGACGCCTCGGTATAGGGGAACAGCGCGATGCAGGGGATCTCGAGCTTCATCGCCCGCTCGGCGTCGCGCACCGCCTGATCGACGGTGAGGCGGTCGACGCCGGGCATCGAGGTGACCGGCGTGCGCGTGTTGCTGGCCGTCGACCACGAACAGCGGCCAGATCAAATCGTTCGTGGTCAGCACGTTTTCGCGCACCAGCCGCCGCGCCCATTCCGCCTTGCGGTTGCGCCGGGGACGGATTGCCAGATCCAGCGAGGTGGAGGCGAGGGCGCTCGGCCGCCGCGGCGCGTCACGCATTTCGATCGGACGCCCGAATTTGATCGCCATATGATGGGTGCTCCTGAAGGCGCGGGTCAGTTTTGATTTGTTCCAATTCTAGCACCTTGCGACCGCCCCGTCACCGCGCCTTGATCCATCTCATCGGCAATTGATTTTGCCGCCCCGGCGGGCCAAGACAGGCGGCCATGACAACATCCAAGCACGCATCTGCCCCCCGATCCGAGGCCGGCGCCCAGGTCAGCTGCCATGTCTGACGCCTCGGCGCGCGATCAGGGGCGGGACAAGTCCCGGGACAATGCGATGTCGATGGCGGCAATGTCGTCGATGTCGTCGGAGCGGATCGAGCCCGACGAGAACGTGTGGACGCGCCGGCTGGTGCTGTTCCTGCGCATCATGGCCGTTCTTTCGATCCTGAAGGGCCTGTACCACTGGGCGCAGGTAACGGGATTCATCGGCGGCGAGGAAGAGGCGTTCGAGAACCAGTCGATGGCCTGGCAGACCGCGACCGTCTATTTCGCCGTGATCGAACTCGTCGCCGCCGTCGGCCTGTGGCTTGCGACGCCCTGGGGCGCCGTGGTGTGGCTCACCACCGTGGTGTCGATGGCGGTGATCGAACTGATGTTTCCGGGAATCTACGGCGGCAGCCTGACGGTTGTGGGATTCGAAGCCGTGATGCTGGCGGCGTATCTGGCGCTGGCCTGGATGGCCGCGCGCGAACGCCCGCCGTAGAATCATGCGGCACGGCCGGTGGCCTCGTGGTTCGATCGGCGATGCGTTGCATCGTCCGAGGACGCGCGGCGCTGCCGCGCTCCTCACCATGAGGGTCTGAGACCTCATCTCAGGAATAAGCGCACTTGCGCTTATTCCGAAGGAGCGGCCACTTGGCCGCGTCTCGAAGGATGAAAGCCATCGCCGCTTCAACGTGTCAGTTTCCCGCCATAATTCATCCGGGTGCAGAAATCGCGACGCGATCCCGCAAAATTTTCGAGAAATTTCCCGGTAACGTTTCAATCACCGTTAAGGGCCGTAAAGGGTTCCACCACACACCTTACGCGAGCGTTTCGATTTCAGACGCACCTGTTTCTGAATGCGACAGGGCCTGCAGACGAAGCGTGAACATTGTCCGTTCACCGTCAATGAAATATTGCAAAAAGCCTTGATCCACGGGGCTTAATCGACAATTCACTCTGTTAAATTCATGATCTCTTTATTCTCTTATTTAAGCGGATCTTCAAACCGCCCCCTTAAGTTGAAGCTATCAGGCGGGACAGAAGTTTCGTCGAAATAAGTCGAAAAACGACGACAGGGGAAGTGTCATGATCAAAGCCGTTGCAACGGCGGTGGAAACCGCTGAGCGTTCTGCCGGAGCTCCGGTACAGCCGCTCTATCTGGAAGCGCTGACGTTGGTGGAACGTCTGCACCGCCGGCTGCTCGACGTCATCAAGGACGAATTCGATCGCCGCGGCCGCGCCGACATCAACTCGGTGCAGGCGCTGCTGCTCTATAATATCGGCGACAAGGAGCTGACCGCGGGCGAACTGCGCACGCGCGGTTACTACCTCGGCTCCAACGTCTCCTATAATCTGAAGAAGCTCGTAGAGCTCGGCTTCCTCGATCATCAGCGCTCCCGCGTCGACCGCCGCTCGGTTCGCATCCGCCTGACGGCGCAGGGCCAGGAAATCCGCAAGATCGTCGACGCGCTCTACCAGAAGCACGTCAAGACGGTGGAGCAGGTCGGCGGCATCTCGAACGAAGAGTTCGCGACGCTGAACAAGTCGCTGCACCGCCTCGAGCGGTTCTGGACCGACCAGATCCTGTATCGGCTCTGATTATTTCTTCCGCGGCCAAGCCGGCCATCTGAGAAGACCGGCAGCCAACAGCGGAGAATGAACTGGCAAGGCAGTAAGCCTTGCTCAAAGCGCATCGGCCCCGGTTTTCCGGGGTCCGGTGCGTTTTGCTTTTGCAGCACCTCAAGTTGAAATTTTGCGCAGCCGCCTGTTCGATCGCTGCTCCGGCGCGCAATCCCGCGATTGTGCCGTCGCACAATCCGATTGTGCTCTTGCACAATCCACATTGACTAGCCTTCGACGCCCCGCCCATACTCCCTGAAAATAGAGGCTTCACGCACGTACCGGCCGCAAGAGTCGTGACGGTTGACGCCAAAGGGGGAAAACGGGCTTGTCGGCATCGCGGCGTCCCATGTTCGGCGAGCAACAGCGCTTCGTGCTGCTTCTGATCGCGCCGGCTGCGCTGTTGCTGCTGCTGTTTCAGGTCGTGCCGATCGTGATCGGCGCCAACGCCAGCTTTCGCAACTGGGCGCTCTACAACCCCAAGAAGACCTGGATCGGCTTCGACCATTACGTCGCGGTGATAACCGATCCGGCCTTTCTGTACGTCGTGCTGCCGAACACCTTCCTGTTCATGGTGCTCAGCGTCGCCGGCGCGCTGGTGACGGGGCTCATGCTGGCGCTGCTGCTCAACCGTCCATTCGCAGGACAAAAGCTGGTGCAGACGATCCTGCTGGTGCCGCTGATGGTGGCGCCCGTGATCGCCGCGATCATGATCCGCTGGATCTTCAACGACCAGTTCGGCATCGTGAATGTGGTGCTGGAAGCGATCGGCCTCGAAGGGCAGCCCTGGCTGGTGCAGCGCTGGAGCGCCTTCGGCATCATCCTGTTGACCGACATCTGGCTGTGGACGCCATGGTTCACGCTGCTGCTGCTGGCGGGCCTGCAGAGCCTGCCAAAGGAGCCGTTCGAGGCCGCCGCGATCGACGGCACCACCACCTGGCGGGTGTTTCGTTTCCTGACACTGCCGATGCTACGCCCGGTGATCGTGGTCTGCGTCGTGATCCGCGCCATCGACGCCTTCCGCACCTTCGACATCGTATGGACGCTGACCGGCGGCGGGCCCGGGCGATCGACCGAACTGTTCAGCCTCTATGCTTATGTGCACGCCTTCCTCAACCTCGATCTCGGCCGCGGTTCGGCAGCCGCCATCATCGGCGGGCTCATCATCCTCGTGATCGGTGTGGTGCTCTATCGCCTCGTCGACCGCATCGCAAAGGCCTGACCCGATGGCCATGGTACGTCGCTCCGAATTCCTGCCACGGCTGCCGCCGATCGGCCGCAAGACGTTGTTCGCGCTTGCGCTGTTTGGCATCTGCTTTGCGTTCGCGTTTCCGGTGCTGTGGCTGATCCTGACGTCATTGCGGCCGGAATCCGGCGTCTATTACGTGCATCGCGGCACTGAATTTACGCTCAGTAGCTTCGCCGAGGTGCTGAGCGACGAGCGGATCGTCGGAGCCTTCCTCAACAGCGCGCTGATCTCGACGCTGGCGACCGTGTTCTCGCTGCTGGTGACGGTCTCGAGCGGCTACATGCTGTCGCGCTTCACCGGGCCGGCCTCGCGGATCTGGTTCGGAACGATCTATGTGTTCCGCTGCGTGCCCTATATCTCCTGGGTGCTGCCGCTGTATTTCGTGACGCAGAGCTGGGGCATTTACGACACCTATACCGGGCTGCTGCTGCCGCATGTCGCGGTGCATATCTGCTTCTTCTCGTGGCTGATGAAGGGCTTTTTCGACGGCATCGACCCGTCGATGGAATACGCCGCGATGATCGACGGCTGCACGCGATGGGGAGCCTTCATCCGCGTCGCGGTGCCGTCGGCGCTGCCCGCGATCTCGGCGCTCGCCGTGCTGTGCTGGCTGTTCACCTGGAACGAATTTCTGTTCGCGCTGATCCTGACCGGCAACCGCGTGCCGATGATCACGGTCGTGATGGCGCAGTTCGTCACCGAGATGGGGCTGCGCTGGAATCTGATGGCGGCAACCGCCGTGATGGCGCTGGTGCCGGCCTTCCTGATCGCGCTGTTCGGACAGAAATACGTGATCCGGGGTCTGAGAATTTAGGCAAGGTGGGAAAAAGACCAAGACACGACACAACGACAAAAAAACAGGAGGAGAGGCTATGCAGGGACTAGCGAGATGGTTGGTGGCCGCGACCGCGGCCCTGGTGGCTACGACCGGCGGTGCCGCCGCACAGGTGAAGGAACTTCGGATCGGCTACCAGCCGAGCCCGATCCAGGACGCCTCGATTGCGATGTTCGAGGCCTGGGGCGCCAAGAACGGCGTCAAGATCGTCAAGGTGCCGAATTCCTACGGCGTCTATGTCGAGAAGATGACGGCCTCGCTGACATCGAACTCGGATCAGTACGACGTGATCTGGCACAATGACGATTGGGGGCAGACCTGGGCGCATTTGCTGGAGCCGACCGACGACGTCGCGGCCAACAAATTTGCCGACAAGTGGAGCATGGCGCCGGTGGTGTTCGCCAATGCGCAAGGCCAGAACACGGTCGTGCCGATGGGACAGACCTTCAGCGTGTTCTTCTACCGCTCCGACCTCGTCAAGCCGGAGGACGTGCCGAAGACTCTGGCAGAGCTCGTCACCGCGAGCAAGAAGCTGCAGGCGGACGGCAAGGTCAAGTTCGGCTATGTCGGCGGTATGTCGATGAACAACAGCTGGTTCAGCTGGTTCTGGTCGATGTGGGGCAACAATTGCGACGTGCTGCTGCCGCCCTATGAGCGCGACAATGCAAAGCTCGCTGCGGCCGGCTGGAAATCCGGCATGACCGAGCCGTGCATGCAGGAGACCGTCGAATATTGGTGGGATGCGATCAACACCCACAAGATCGTGCCGCGCGGCATGCCGGCCTACGACCGCAACGAAGCCAACGCCGTCTTCATGTCGGGCGATGCCGCATTCACCGTAGCGGACTCGCTGTGGTGGGGCACGTTCAACGATCCGGCCAAGTCGAAAATCGCGGGTAAGGTGGCCGCCACGCGCTTCCCGCTCGGTCCCAACCGGGCCAGGCCGTTCGCCTGGGACGATATCTGGGGCTGGGCGATCCCGAAGTCGATCGCGCCGGAGCGCAAGAAAGCCGCCAAGGAGATGCTGGAAGCCATGATGGTCGACAAGGAAGGCCAGAAGAAGCTCTTCAAGGCGACCGGCGCGCCGCCGCCCAACACCGAGTTCTGGGCCGAAATCGCGGCGGAGGATTCGTTCATGAAGCTGTTGAAGGAGTCGGTGCTGGATTCGCCGGACAAGGTGCGCGGCGCCTATTACTTCCCGCAATGGCCCGCCGTGCACAAGGCGTTCAACGACACCGTCACCAGGGCCGTCACCGGCAAGCGCGAGGACATCGCAAAGGTGCTGGCCGAAGGTGCGCCGCTGGTCAGCAAGGCCGCGCAGTAGTCGAAACACCAGCCCCGCCGCGCGTGTCGCGGCGGGGCTGTCTTTGGATAATCGAGTTCAGTGAGACGGCGGGGCAATGGCAGCAATTTCACTCAGCAAGCTCAACAAGCATTATGGCTCGCTGTTTCATGCCGTGAAGGACGTCGATCTCGAGATCGCCGACAAGGAGTTCGTGGCGCTGGTCGGGCCGTCCGGCTGCGGCAAGTCGACGACGCTGCGCATGATCGCGGGGCTGGAGGACATCACCAGCGGCGACATCCGCATCGGCGACCGGCTGGTGAACAATTTGCCGCCGCGCGACCGCGACATCGCGATGGTGTTCCAGAACTACGCGCTCTACCAGCACATGAGCGTCTACGACAATCTGGCCTTCGGCCTGCGCAACAAGAAAACGGCGGAGGCCGAGATCAAGGCGGCGATTGATCGCGCCGCCGGGATGCTCGGGTTGCACGAACTGTTGCAGCGCAAGCCCAGGCAATTGTCCGGCGGCCAGCAGCAGCGCGTCGCGCTCGGCCGCTGCATCGTGCGCAATCCGCAGGTGTTCTTGTTCGACGAGCCGCTGTCGAACCTGGATGCCAAGCTGCGCGCCCAGATGCGCATCGAGATCAAGCGCCTGCATGCGGCGATTCCGACTACGTCGGTGTTCGTGACCCATGACCAGGTCGAGGCCATGACGCTCGGCGACCGCGTCGTCATCATGCGCGACGGCAGGGTTCAGCAGATCGGCACCCCGCTGCAGGTTTACGGCAAGCCTGCCAACAAGTTCGTCGCGGGTTTCATCGGCGCGCCCGCGATGAATTTTGTCGATGTCAGCGTGCGCAGCGCAGCGGGTGTGACGTCAGTCGAGGCGGAAGGCCTGCGGCTCTCGGTCGGGCCTGCGGACGCGTCGGCGCTCGCGGCCCACAGCGGTCGTCGCGTGATCCTGGGTATGCGGCCGGAGCACCTCGCACTCGGCAATGGCGTCCCGGGCCTCGGTTTTGATGCCCGTGTCGAGGTGGTCGAACAGCTCGGCTCCGAGATCCTGCTGGAGACGCGGGTAGGCGGAGCCAGCGTCACCGCCGCCCGCGTGCCAGCGGAAACCGTCATTGTGCGTGGCGACCAGGTCCGCCTGTCGGCGCAGGCTGGCCGTCTGCATTTCTTCGATCCCGAGACCGAACTGCCTATTTCGACGTGAAATCAGGCCGAAGCGCCGGCCTTGCCTCCCAAACCAGCGAATTTCCCCAAGCCGGGTTTCACCTGATGGAACCATCGCGGCCCTCGCGCATTGTCGGGTCTGTCACGGAACAGGTGAAGCATGCTGGTCGAGCGCGGAATCCAGGTGATGAACTTCGAAGTGGTGGGCGACGCCTACACCATCGCGTCGAACTACCTGCACAAGACCGGCGCCATTGCCGATAGCCCAGCTCCGGACGAACGGCTGCTCGAGATCATCGTGAAGATGGTCCAGCGCGGCGAATTCAACAGGATCCGGCTCGCCAACAAGGCGATCTCCGAATTCGAAGCGCACCTACCGGCCTGACCCGCATCACCCGCATCACGCAATTCAGGAGAACGCCATGGAAGCCGCGATCGACCGCATCATGCAGACCTACGACCTGCTTGTGAACCGCACCGCCGCGGCCAACGACGAGGCACGCACCAGGGTGACGGAATATCTCTCCACGCTGGTGGAGGCGGGTGAAAAGGATACGCACCGGCTCACCGTGTGCGGGCTGACCTATTTGCGCCAGCTCGACGGCAGCAGCGATCCGGTGAAGGCGGGGTTTACCGGGCTGTAGGCCGGACTACTCTCCGGCATCTTTCGAACGGGCAAGCGATGCTTGCGACGTAGCTGAAACTAGCGCACGTCAGCCCTCGCGTCTTTGTTGCGATATCGGTTCCAGTTCGCGATCACGGCGTGATACCTGGCCGCCTTCGCGACAGTCTGGACGGGAGCGCCTTCGCCTTGCGTCCCATGGGTTTTCGTATCGGGAAAAACGATAAAGAATCCGAGCAGGCCCGCGACCATCATCCCGTAGATCAGGAAGGCCGTTCTCAGCCAGTGTCTCGATTTGGCCGGGTGCTCGCTATGTGAGCGTGATTCAGACATTTGCGAAATCCATATATCAGCCCCCGGCGTTTATGGACCCAGCCGGAGTATGGCGCTGTGAACTGGATCACGTAGGGCGTTTTTCAACGATGCTGCGCTGCGCAGCCGGCGTACGCTGCGGGGCGTGCAGCTAATTGCGCCGGATATCGCTCCGCTCGTCCGGGCCACAGGCGACAGGCTGGATTGCTTCTCGCCACAATGGCGCACCGTAGGACGGGTAGAGCGAAGCGAAACCCATCACCGCATGCGCCGTACCGGTGGTTGATGGGTATCGCCACGCTCCACCCATCCTACAGGCTGCGAGCTGGATTGCTTCGGTTCACCCGCAATGACACTCTCAAGCCAACCGCCCATCCAACCAACAATAACCAGAGGAATCCCCCATGCTCACGCTTCATCACCTCAACGACTCCCGCTCGCAGCGCGTCCTGTGGCTGCTTGAGGAGCTGGGAATGCCCTATGAGATGAAGCGCTATCAGCGCAATGCCGAGACCCGGCTGGCGCCGCCGGAGCTCGAAAAAATTCATCCGCTCGGCAAGTCGCCCGTCATTACCGACGGCGATACGACGATCGCGGAGTCCGGCGCCGTCGTCGATTACATCATTCGCCGCTACGGCAAGGGCGCGATGATGCCGGCGCCGGGAAGCGCGGACTACGAAGCCTACAATGAGTGGATGCATTATTCGGAGGGCTCGGCGATGTTGCCGCTGATGCTCAATCTCTACGTATCCCGCCTGAAGGAGGCGGGCGCGCCGCTGCATCCGCGCATCGACAGCGAACTGGCCAACCATCTCGGCTATGTCGATCGCGCGCTCAAGGGCCGCGACTTCTTCGTCGGCCCGTCGCTGTCAGGCGCCGACATCCAGATGAGCTTTGTCGGCGAGATGGCCAAAGTGTTCGGCAAGCTGGAGCCATACCCGAACCTCGCGGCCTGGCTGGGACGGATGCACGCCCGCCCGGCCTTCAAGCGGAGCATCGAGAAGGGCGGGGCGTATAGGTTTGCGTAGCTCTCCGTCGTTCCGGCCAAGCGAAGCGCGAGCCGGAACCCATACGCCGCGGCCGGAGAGAGGAACACCCTGGCCGACGCCTTCTCCCCCACTGACGTTCCGGGGGTATGGGCCCCGGCTTAAGGCCGGGGCGACGAGGTAGGGGGCTTCACCCCCACCATATCTTGCATAAATACCAGCCCTGTACCGCAAGCGCTTGGCCAATTCCGGGCGATGTGGTATCTCGCAGGAACTTCTTTCGACCGCCACACATAGCCGACCGCTTTGCCCCTAAGGGCTTGCGGCGGTGGAGATATTTCGCCCCATGACCTCCTCATCCTCCAGCTCCAAAACCGCCTCCGCGCCCGAACTCGTTCTTCACGGCCACGCTCGCCGAGGCCGACCCGGAAATCGCTGCGGCGATCAAGGGCGAACTCGGCCGCCAGCGGCATGAGGTCGAGCTGATTGCGTCGGAAAACATCGTCAGCCGGGCGGTGCTGGAAGCGCAGGGTTCGGTGATGACGAACAAGTACGCGGAAGGGTATCCGGGTGCGCGGTACTATGGCGGCTGCGAATGGGTCGATGTCGCCGAGACGCTGGCGATCGAGCGCGCCAAAAAACTGTTCGGCGCCAGCTTTGCCAACGTCCAGCCGAATTCCGGCAGCCAGATGAACCAGGCGGTGTTTCTGGCGCTGCTGCAGCCCGGCGACACCTTCATGGGCCTCGACCTCGCCGCCGGCGGCCATCTCACCCATGGCTCGCCCGTCAACATGTCCGGCAAGTGGTTCAAGGCCGCGCACTACACGGTGCGGCGCGAGGACCAGATCATCGACATGGACGAAGTGGCCAAGCAGGCCGAGCAGGTGAAGCCGAAGCTGATCATCGCCGGCGGTTCGGCCTATTCGCGCCCCTGGGATTTCAAGCGCTTCCGCGAGATCGCCGACTCGCGTCGGCGCCTATCTGCTGGTCGACATGGCGCATTTCGCCGGCCTCGTCGCCGGCGGCGTCCATGCCTCGCCGGTGCCGCACGCCCACGTCACCACCACGACCACGCACAAATCGCTGCGCGGCCCGCGCGGCGGCCTGATCCTGTGCAATGACGAGGCGATCGCCAAGAAGCTGAATTCGGCGATCTTCCCCGGCCTGCAGGGCGGTCCGCTGATGCATGTGATCGCCGCCAAGGCCGTCGCCTTCGCCGAAGCGCTGCGCCCGGACTTCAAGGTTTACGCCAAGAACGTGGTCGAAAACGCCAAGGCGCTGGCGGAAACGCTACGCGGTCACGGTTTCGATATCGTCTCCGGCGGCACCGACAACCATCTGATGCTGGTCGACCTGCGGCCGAAGGGCCTGAAGGGCAACGTGTCGGAGAAGGCGCTGGTGCGCGCTGCCATCACCTGCAACAAGAACGGCATTCCGTTCGATCCCGAAAAGCCGTTCGTCACCTCCGGCCTGCGTCTCGGCACGCCGGCGGCCACCACGCGCGGCTTCGGCGTCGCCGAGTTCCAGCAGGTCGGCGGCATGATCGCCGAAGTGCTGAATGCGCTGGCGCAGTCGGATGACGGCAAGGCGCCGCTGGTCGAAGCCGCGATCAAGGAGCGCGTCAAGGCGCTCACCGACCGCTTCCCGATTTATCAGTAAAGGCTTCGTTGGATGCGCTGTCCCAGCTGCAACAGTCTCGATACGCAGGTGAAGGACTCGCGTCCGACCGAGGATTCGGCCGTGATCCGGCGGCGGCGGGTGTGCATCGCCTGCAACTTCCGCTTCACGACCTTCGAGCGGGTGCAGTTGCGCGAACTGACCGTGATCAAGCGCAACGGCCGCCGGGTGCCGTTCGACCGCGACAAGCTGGTCCGCTCGCTGCAGATCTCCTTGCGCAAGCGGCCGGTCGATCCTGAAAGGGTCGAGAAGATGGTTTCCGCGATCGTGCGCGAGCTCGAAAGCGGCGGCGAGGCGGAAGTCTCCTCGGAGGCGATCGGCGAGATCGTGATGGAGCATCTGCGCCAGCTCGACGACGTCGCCTATGTGCGCTTTGCCTCCGTCTACCGCAATTTCCGTGAGGCCAAGGACTTTGAGGCCGTGCTCGGCGAACTCTCCGCGGAAGACGACGCGCGGGTCGCCACGTTACGCAAATGATCTTCCGCATTCTGGAAGACCAGTACGCGCAGAAATCCAAAGAAGCCAAAGCGGCGGACCAGCGCTTCATGCAGCTCGCGCTGTCGCTCGGCCGCCGCGGGCTGGGACGCACCTGGCCGAACCCGGCCGTCGGAGCGGTCGTCGTCAAGGACGGCGTCATCGTTGGCCGTGGCTGGACGCAGCCCGGCGGACGGCCGCATGCTGAGCCTGAGGCGCTGCGGCGGGCCGGGGAAGCCGCGCGCGGCGCCACGCTCTATGTGACGCTGGAGCCCTGTTCGCATTTCGGCAAATCGCCGCCTTGCGTCGATGCGGTGATTGCCTCTGGCATTGCGCGCGTGGTGTCGGCGATCGAAGACCCCAATCCTGAGGTGGCCGGGCAGGGACATGCCAAACTCCGTGCGGCCGGGATATCTGTCGATGTCGGCCTCGGCGCCACGGAAGCCGCCCACGATCACGCCGGGCATTTCCGCCGCATCCGCGACAAGCGCCCCCACGTGATCCTGAAACTCGCCGTCTCCGCCGACGACATGATCGGCGGCACCGGCCACAAGCCGGTCGCGATCACGGGCGAGGCAGCGAAGACCCGCGTGCATCTGCTGCGCGCGCAATGTGACGCCATCCTGGTCGGCATCGGCACCGTGCTGGCGGATGATCCGGTTCTGACCTGCCGCTTGCCTGACATGGAAGCGCGGTCGCCGGTGCGGGTGGTGCTGGATCGTGCGCTGCGGCTGCCTGGCACCAGCAGACTGGTCCATTCTGCGCGCCAGACGCCACTCTGGGTCATGACGTCGGATTTCGCCGAAGCGCCTGCGGCCATGAAACTCGGCGCGGCCGGCGCGCAGGTGATGCGCGTTGCGGCGACCGCGCAGCCGCCGGGGCTGGATCTGCCGGCGGTGCTGCATGCGCTATCCGACAAGGGCATTACGAGGCTGATGGTGGAAGGTGGCTCGCGAGTGGCGTCGTCCTTCGTCGCCGCAGGCCTGGTCGATGAAGTCTGGCTGCTGCGCGGGTCCGAGAATATTGGCACGGATGGCATTCCCGCGCTGGACGCATTGCCGCTGTCGGCCCTCACCGGCTCGCCTGTATTCAAGACACGTGGTAGCGAAGGCCTCGGCGAAGACACCCTTACCATTTACGAGCGCGCCTAATGTTTACCGGAATTGTCACCGACATCGGCGAGATCGCGAGCCTCACGCCAACGGCGCAGGGCCAGTTGCACCGCATGCGCATTGCCTGCCGCTACGACCAGACCACCATTGCGGACGGCGCCTCGATCGCCTGCAATGGCGTCTGCCTGACGGTGGTCGCTTCCGGCGTCGAAGGCGGCAAGACCTGGTTCGACGTCGATGCCGCCGCCGAGACGCTCGGCATGACCACCGCCAAGCATTGGGCCAAAGGCACCAAGCTCAATCTCGAGCGCGCGCTGAAGATCGGCGACGAACTCGGCGGCCATATTGTCGCGGGCCATGCCGACGGCATTGCGACCATCGTCAAGCGTGACGATCTGCCTGACATGGCGCGGTTCGAACTGCACACCACGCGGGAGCTGGCGCGGTTCATCGCCGCCAAGGGTTCGGTGACGCTGGACGGCGTGTCGCTGACGGTGAATACGGTAGAGGATGTCACGTTTTCGGTGCTGATCATCCCGCACACGCTCAGCGTCACTACGCTCAGCGGCTGGCGCTCCGGCAGCGAGGTCAATATCGAGGTCGACCTGATGGCCCGCTATGCGGCCCGGCTGTCGGAAATGAAGTGACGGCGCAGCCGTCATTCCGGGGCGATGCGTTAGCATCGAACTATGGTACGCAATTGCGTACCTGAGAATCTCGAGATTCCCCGGGGGTGCAATTGCACCCCTGAGGTCTGGTCCTTCAGACCATCCCGGAATGACCATGTATCGAGTTCGTGCTTGGCTTAGCCACCCGCGGCGACTACATAGCCACCAGTACCGAGTGAAACGGATTGAAAGATGGCAGACGCACGGCGCGCCCCTCTGAAAGACCAGACCGACATTGCCGGCGCACGCGCGCTGATCGTCGAGGCGCGGTTCTATGACGACATTCAGGATGCGATGCTGGAAGGCGCCGTCGCCGAACTGAAAGCTGCCGGCGTGACGCACGACCTCATTACGGTGCCGGGCGCGCTGGAAATTCCGGCGGCGATCGTGATTGCGCTCGATGCTGCCGAAAAGAACGGCAAGCCTTATGATGCGGCAATCGCGCTCGGCTGCGTGGTACGCGGCGACACCATCCATTTCGAAATCGTGTCGATCGAATCCTCGCGCGCGCTGATGGATCTGGCGGTCGCCAGAGGTTTCCCGCTCGGCAACGGCATCATCACTGTCAATACCGACGCGCAGGCCTGGGCGAGGGCGCGGGCCAGCGAGTTGAACAAGGGTGGCGACGCGGCGCGTGCGGCGCTGGCAATGTTGCGGATCAAGCGGCGGCTGACAAAGGCCTGACAATGGCAGACAGCAAGAAGCCAGCGAAAAGTCCCGACAAGAAAGCCAACCGCCGTGGCGCGGCGCGGCTTGCCGCTGTGCAGGCGCTCTACCAGATGGACATCGCCGGCGCCGGCATCAACGACATTTTCGCCGAGTTCGAAAGCCACTGGCTCGGCAATGAGGTCGAAGGCGACAAATATCTGCCGGCGGAGGCTGCGTTCTTCAAGGATGTGGTGGCAGGCGTGGTGCGCGACCAGGCCAGGCTCGATCCCCTGATCGACGATGCGCTGCAGAAGGGCTGGCCGCTGAAGCGGATCGACGCGATTTTACGCGCGGTGCTGCGGGCAGGCTCTTATGAGTTGGAGCACCGCAAGGATGTGCCGGGCCGTGTGGTGGTGTCCGAATATGTCGACGTCGCGCATGCCTTCGTCGAAAAGGAAGAGACCGGCATGGTGAATGCCGTGCTCGACCAGATCGCACGGCAGTTTCGAGCCGAAGAATTCGCGCGTGGCTAGCGGAAAGCCCGCGTCCGGCGAGGACTTGCTGATCGCGCGCTATTTCCGGCCGCTTGCGACTGACCCGGGCGCCTTCGGTCTCGACGACGACGCCGCGGCGTTGAAGCCTGATGGCAACGACATCGTGGTGACGACGGACGCCATCGTCGAAGGCGTGCATTTTCTGCCCGACGATCCCCCCGATACCGTCGCGCGCAAGGCGCTGCGAGTAAACCTCAGCGATCTCGCGGCGAAAGGGGCAACGCCGGCCGGCTTCGTGCTGACGCTGGCGCTGCGGCATGCCGACGAGGCTTGGCTAAAACCGTTCGCGGCGGCGCTGGGCGAGGATGCGGCGCAGTTCGCCTGTCCGCTGCTGGGCGGAGATACCGTGTCGACGCCCGGACCGCTGATGGTCTCGGTCACCGCGTTCGGCCGGGTGCCGCCAGGCAAAATGGTTCATCGCAGCGGCGCAAAGCCCGGCGAGCGCGTGATGGTGACGGGCACGATTGGCGACGCTGCACTGGGGCTTGCCGTTCTCAGGGGCGGCAAGGTCCACGCCGCCGCAACCGATGTCGCCGCGCGCGCCGCACTGGTCGAGCGCTATCGCGTGCCTCAGCCGCGCGTGGCGTTGGCGGAAATCGTTCGCCGCTATGCCAGCGCGGCGATGGATGTGTCGGATGGCCTTGCCGGCGATTTGACAAAACTGTGCGGCGTGTCCGGCGTATCCGCGGTGATAGATCTGGTGTCGGTTCCGCTGTCCGGCGCGGCAAGGGATCTGGTGTCGCGCGGCATCGTCGGACAGGAGACATTGATCGCCGGTGGCGATGATTACGAGATCCTGTGCACGCTGCCGGAGGATCGCGTCGAGGCGTTCGCGCAAGCTGCGCGGGATGCCGGCGTCGCGGTGAGTTCCATCGGAACGGTGGTCGCAGGCAGCGCGGGTCCGAAGTTCATCGACGGGCAGGGCGCCGAAATCGCGCTGGAACGGCTGTCTTACAGCCATTTCTGACGACGGGCTCGTTAACGCCCTCGGCCTTTATTTCCCGCCAGCCATTGCTATTTCGCCGAAAACCTATAGGTGTAAAGCCATTCGATTACCGTCGTGCCTTTTCGAACGCGCTCCCTAAGGGGCTTCTTCCAGAGACATCGTCGTGAACGGATTTGAATCCGTGCGATCGCCGCGCGGAATTAAAAGCCAACGTGCTTTGGAGAAGAGAAAATGGCTACGGGAACAGTGAAGTGGTTCAACGGTCAAAAGGGTTTCGGTTTCATTGAGCCGAGCGATGGCAGCAAGGATGTGTTCGTGCACATCTCGGCCGTCGAGCGTGCCGGCCTCGGCGGACTGGCCGAAGGCCAGAAGGTTCAGTTCGAACTCAAGACCGACAAGATGCGGGGCAAGGTGAGCGCGGAAAATCTGTCGCTCGTCTAAGGCCTCGAAACGGTCGTTTCACGGATGTACTGGAATGGCTAGTGAGCCCGCTCGATCCTGAAGGGATTGGGCGGGTTCTTGTATTTCGGGCCCAGCCCACCGTATGGCTTGGCGGCCGCCACCGCGCGGCCGGTCATTGGGCTGGCTCGCTTAGTGGTGAATCCTTTCGAAAATCGACGGATTCTGGTCTCCGCGGCGTTGCGCCGGGGAGACGATTTTGGCATGGTCCCGCCGATTTGAGGCAACCCTTTTGGGCAGGGAAGGCCTCCATAATATGCGCCGGCCGCGCTCGCGGGATGGCGTGGGGCGGAAAATCAGCATCTGAGGCAACTTCTATGACAGCATTATGGGTGATTGTGCTCTGCGGAGCGCTTTCGATCGTTTACGCCATCTGGGCGACGTCTTCCGTTCTCAAAGCGGACGCCGGCAACGCGCGCATGCAGGAGATCGCGGCCGCGGTGGCCGAGGGCGCGCAGGCTTATCTCAAGCGCCAGTACATGACGATCGGCATGGTCGGCATCGTGATTTTTGCCCTGCTGGCCTACTTCCTCGGCATGCTGGTTGCGATCGGCTTCCTGATCGGTGCGGTGCTGTCGGGCGCCGCGGGCTTCATCGGCATGAACGTTTCGGTTCGCGCCAACGTGCGCACCGCGCAGGCGGCGACCACCTCGCTGGCGGGCGGCCTCGAGCTCGCCTTCAAGGCGGGTGCCATCACCGGCATGCTGGTCGCGGGTCTCGCGCTGCTCGGCGTCACCATCTATTTCGCCTATCTCACCCACGGCTTGGGGCTGAAGGCCAACGACCGCGTCGTCGTCGACGCGCTGGTGGCGCTCGGCTTCGGCGCCTCGCTGATCTCGATCTTCGCCCGTCTCGGCGGCGGCATCTTCACCAAGGGTGCTGACGTCGGCGGCGACCTCGTCGGCAAGGTTGAGGCCGGTATCCCCGAGGACGATCCGCGCAACCCGGCGACCATCGCCGACAACGTCGGCGACAACGTCGGTGACTGCGCCGGCATGGCGGCCGACCTGTTCGAGACCTATGCGGTGACCGCGGTCGCCACCATGGTGCTGGCCGCGATCTTCTTCGCGACCTCGCCGCTGCTGGTGAACATGATGACCCTGCCGCTCGCCATCGGCGGCGTCTGCATCATCACCTCGATCATCGGCACCTTCTTCGTCAAGCTCGGCGCCAGCCAGTCCATCATGGGCGCGCTGTACAAGGGCCTGATCGCGACCGGCGTGCTGTCGCTGCTCGGCGTTGCCGCCGTCATCAATTGGCTGATCGGCTTCGGCGCCCTGGAAGGCGTGAAGTACACCGGCATGGCGCTGTTCGAATGCGGCATCGTCGGCCTCGTCGTCACCGGCCTGATCATCTGGATCACCGAATACTACACCGGTACTGAATATCGTCCGGTGAAGTCGATTGCGGCGTCCTCGGTCACCGGCCATGGCACCAACGTGATCCAGGGTCTGGCGATCTCGATGGAATCGACCGCCGGTCCGGCGATCGTGATCATCGCCGGCATCCTTGTCACCTATAGCCTTGCCGGCCTGTTCGGCATCGCGATTGCGACCACGACGATGCTGGCGCTGGCTGGCATGATCGTGGCGCTGGACGCCTTTGGTCCGGTCACCGACAATGCCGGCGGCATTGCCGAAATGGCCGGCCTGCCGAAGGAAGTCCGCAAGGCCACCGACGCGCTCGACGCGGTCGGCAACACCACCAAGGCGGTCACCAAGGGCTACGCGATCGGTTCCGCTGGTCTCGGCGCGCTGGTGCTGTTCGCGGCCTACAATGAAGACCTCAAGTTCTTCATCGCCAACTCCGCCAAGCATCCGTACTTCCAGGGCGTGCTGCCCGACTTCTCGCTGAACAACCCCTACGTCGTGGTCGGCCTGCTGTTCGGCGGCCTGCTGCCGTATCTGTTCGGCGCGATGGGCATGACCGCGGTCGGCCGGGCGGCCGGCGCGATCGTCGAGGAAGTGCGGCGCCAGTTCCGCGAAAAGCCCGGCATCATGCAGGGCACCGACAAGCCGGACTACGGCAAGGCCGTCGACCTGCTGACCAAGGCGGCGATCAAGGAAATGATCATTCCGTCGTTGCTGCCGGTGCTGTCGCCGATCTTCGTCTACTTCGTGATCTACGCGATCGCGGGCGGTGGCGCGGCCGGCAAGTCGGCGGCGTTCTCGGCCGTCGGCGCGATGCTGCTCGGCGTGATCGTGACCGGTCTGTTCGTCGCGATCTCGATGACCTCGGGCGGCGGCGCCTGGGACAACGCCAAGAAGTACATCGAGGACGGCCACTACGGCGGCAAGGGTTCCGATGCCCACAAGGCGGCCGTGACCGGTGACACCGTCGGCGATCCCTACAAGGATACGGCGGGCCCCGCCGTCAACCCGATGATCAAGATCACCAACATCGTGGCGCTCTTGCTGCTGGCGATCCTGGCGCACTGAGCGGCGAGAAGCCGATGATAAAGAAAACCCCGCGGTGCGAGCTGCGGGGTTTTTTGCTTGGCATGAACCTCGTCGGCTGTGCTCTGGACGCACAGCCGAATCCTCAATCTGACCGCGCAAACCAGACGCGGACAATACGGAGATCAATCCATGTCGCTCTCATCTGCCCGGAATTATGCACTCCGCGCCGCCAAGTCGCAGGACCAGAAGGAAGCCATCGAACTGCTGTCCAAGGCGATCCTGGAGCTGGCTTTGTCGATTGAAGCCACCGACGCCAAGGTCAAGAAGATCAACAAGTCGTCCTAGCAAGCGCTTGAAACCACTTGCTGGTCTTGTCCACTCTCGCAGCCCGGAAGAGCGCAGCGAAATCCAGGGGGCTTCGAATCAGCGGACTCGAAATCCCGGATTGCGCTGCGCTCCATCCGGGCTACGGGAGTTCAATTCACGTCCATCTGCAGGCCTTCGCGCTTGATGATCTCGGCGAACTTTGCGGTCTCTGCCTGCACGAAATCGGAGAATTGCTGCGGCGTGCCCCAGTCGGGCGTCGCGCCCATGTTGCCGAGGGTCTTCTTGACATCCTCGCGCGCCAGCATGGCCTTGATTTCCTTGTTGAGCGCCTCGACGACGGGGGCGGGTGTGGCCTTCGGCAGGAAGATGCCGAACCAGGAGGAAACGTCGAACTTCGAAAGTTCGGGCGCGCCCTCGCGCATGGTCGGAATGTCCGGCGCCGCCGGGGTACGCTCGGGCGTGGTGACGCAAAGCGCGGTGAGCTTGCCGTCCTGGGTCTGCGGCAGCGACGGGTAGAGGTTGTCGAACAGGATCTGGATGTCGCCGGCGAGCGCGGCTTGCAGCGCCGGACCCGCCCCGCGGAACGGCACATGCACCATCTTCAGGCCGGTGAGTTGCAGGAACCAGGCGCCGGTAAGGTGAGGGCTCTGTCCGACGCCGGAGGAGCCGTAATTGAGCTTGTCCGGATTGGCCTTGATGTAGGCGATGAGATCGGGGATCGACTTGATGCCGGTCGAGGGATGCGCCGACACGATGTTCGGAATCCGGATCAAGTTGCTGACCGGCTGCAGCTGCTCGGCCTTGTAGGTCATGTTGCGGAAGATGCTGTAGG
>CAVYOM010000004.1:0-344309 GCA_963770135.1 uncultured Alphaproteobacteria bacterium
GCAGGTGCAGGCCGACCGGCTGCGCGCGCTCCTGTTCGCCGAGCCCCAGATCCTGATCGCCTGGGCCGCGGGCGACAACCGGCCCCAGATCAGCGGCGACACCTCGCTCCTGATCTCGCAGGACGCGCTGTCCAATTCGCCGCAGCGTATCCTCGCCTTTGGAACTTGGCTGCCGCCGGAACCGGCGCTGCAGATGGACCATGCGGTCGACGCGCTGCGCGAGGCCGGCGAAGGCTTTCTGCTCAATCTCTCCACCTCGAACGGCCGCGCCATCGAAGCGATGGGCCGCGCCATTGGCGGACAGGCCATTGTGCGGATTCGCGAACTAGGCGGATTGCGCCGCGAACTCGCCAATCCAATCTCCGTTACCGAACCCTTGTCGAAGAGACCGAGCTGCTACGCGAGTTCGCTGCCGCGGTACCCTGGCCGATCTGGGCCAAGAGCGTCGAGGGCAATCTGCGTTACGCCAATGCGGCCTATGTGCGCGCCACCGAGGGCGCAAACGTCGCGGACACGATCTACCGCAGCCTCGAACTGCTGGAGAACGACCAGCGCGCCGAGATGAGCCGGGTGCTGAACGACAATTCCACCTTCAGCGCGCGGCTGCCGATCGTGGTCGGCGGCGAGCGGCGCATCTATGACGTCCAGGCGCTCAAAATTAGCAGCGGCAGCGCCGGCATCGCCATCGACGCCAGCGAGGCGACCGCGTTGCGCGACGCGATGGAGCGGATGGCGGAAGCCCATCGCCGCACCCTCGACCAATTGTCGTCCGGGGTTGCCGTGTTCGACGGCCAGCGGCGGCTTGCGTTCTACAATGAATCCTACCGGCGGCTCTGGGGCCTCGACCAGGCCTTCCTCAATTCCAATCCCGACGATTCGAGCGTGCTCGACCGGCTGCGCGCAGCGCGCAAGCTGCCCGAGCAACCGGATTTCCGGGCCTGGAAGGCCAAGCTGCACGAAGCCTATCGCGCCCTGGAACCCGAGAACTACACCTGGTTCCTGCCCGACGGCCGCGCTGTCAGCGTCGTCACCACGCCGAACCTCGAAGGCGGCGTCACCTATCTGTTCGACAATGTCACCGAGAGCCTCGATCTCGCACGCCGCTACGACCGGCTGACCCGGGTCCAGCATGAGACGCTCGACAATCTGGCTGAAGCGGTCGCGGTGTTCGGCAGCAATGGGCGCGTCGAACTGTTCAATCCCGCTTTCGAGAAAATGTGGAAGCTGTCGGCGGAATCGCTGAAGGAGCAGCCGCACATCGAGACCGTCGAAGCCTGGTGCAAGCCGCTGTTCGACGACGCGCTGACCTGGCGGGCGCTGCGGGAAGCGATCACCGCGATCGATAACCGCGCGCAGGTATCGCTGAAGCTCGAGCGCAAGGACGGCAGCGTGCTCGACTGCATGACCATGCCGCTGCCCGACGGCGCGACCATGCTGACCTTCCAGGACATCACCGACACCGAGAATGTCGAGCGGGCGCTGCGCGAACGCAACGAGGCGCTGGAAGCCGCCGATCAGATGAAGGTGGATTTCGTCCACCACGTGTCCTACGAGCTGCGCGCCCCCCTCACCACCATCATCGGCTTCGCGCATTTCCTCAGCGACCCCTCGACCGGCCCGCTGACGCCAAAGCAGGCCGAATATCTCGACTACGTCACCAAATCGACCAACGCGCTGCTCGCGCTCACCAACAACATCCTCGATCTCGCCACTATCGATGCCGGCGCCATGAAACTCGAGCTCGGCCCGGTCAATATCGAAATAGCCATCCAGGCCGCCGCCGAAGGCATTCAGGACCGGCTGGCGACCGACCGCATCGAACTCAAGGTCGACATCGATCCCGATATCGGCAACTTCACCGGCGACGAGCGGCGCGTGGTGCAGGTGCTCTATAATCTGCTCGCCAACGCCGTTGGATTCTCGCCGCACGATGCCGCGGTCACGATCAGCGCGCAGCGGACTGACCATCGCGTGATCTTTACCGTCAGCGATTGCGGCCCCGGCATTCCGGCCGACGTGAAGGACAAGGTGTTCGACTGGTTCGAGAGCCACTCTCAAGGCTCGCGTCACCGCGGTGCCGGCCTCGGCCTGTCGCTGGTGCGCTCCTTCGTCGAACTGCACGGCGGCAAGGTGCGCGTCGATTCGGTGGTCGGCAAGGGCACGACGGTCACCTGCGACTTCCCGGTCGACCAGAACGCGCATCGCAACGCGGCTGAATGACCGTGTCAGCGACATTCACCACAGCGCTCGCAAACGAGACGGCGACGGCCCATCTGATGGCCGACCTCGCGTTGCTGGTCGGTCCCGGCGACGTCATCACGCTGTCGGGCGATCTCGGCGCGGGCAAGACCGCGGCGGCGCGCGCCATGATCCGCTATCTCGCCAACGATCCCGTGCTCGAAGTGCCGAGCCCGACATTCACGCTGGCGCAAAGCTACGATTTGCCGTTTCCGATCGTCCACGCCGACCTCTATCGCATCAATGATGCGGGCGAGTTGGAGGAAATCGGATTGTCGCCGCTGCCGGAGGGCACGCTGGCGCTGATCGAATGGCCGGAGCGCGCCCCCGACGCGCTGCCCGAAGATCGCATCGACATCGCCTTCAGCCATCGCCCGGCGCTCGGGTCCACCGCGCGCGCCGCCGAAATCACCGGCTATGGCAGGGCGGCGGCGCAGGTGGCGCGACTGGAGATGCTGCGAAAGTTTCTCGGCGATGCCGGCTTCCTGGATGCGGGGCGCGAGCGCATGCCGGGCGACGCCTCGACGCGCTCCTATGCGCGGCTGATCCAGGGCGACGGCACGTCGATCCTGATGAATTCCCCGCGCCGTCCCGATGGCCCGGCGATCTATGACGGAAAATCCTACAGCGCGGCCGTGCATCTCGCCGAGGACGTCAAGCCGTTCGTCGCCATCGACAATGGCCTGCGCGCACACGGTTTTTCGGCACCCGCGATCCATCATGCCGATCTCGATTCCGGTTTCCTGATCACCGAGGATTTCGGTAGCGCCGGCATCATCGAAGGCGACCCGCCGCGGCCGATGATCGAGCGCTACGAGGCGGCGACCGATATGCTGGCGGAGCTGCATCGCAAGGCCCTGCCCGAAACCGCGCCGGTGGCGCCGCGAGCCTCTTACCAAATTCCGGTCTACGAGATCGATGCATGGCTGGTCGAGATCGGCCTGATGCCCGAATGGTATCTGCCGGATCGCGGCGCTGAAATCAGCCAGCAACAGCGCGACGAATTCGTCACGATGTGGCGAACGCTGCTGGAAAAGCCGGCGGCTGCGCCGCGAACCTGGGTGATGCGGGATTTTCATTCGCCCAACATCATCTGGCTCGACGACCGCACGGGGATCCTGCGCATCGGAATCATCGACTTCCAGGATGCCGTGCTCGGCCCCGCCGCCTACGATTTGGTATCGCTGCTGCAGGACGCGCGGATTGACGTTCCCGAGCAGCTCGAGTTGGCGCTCCTGACCCGTTACATCAAGGCGCGCCGCGCGGCCGATGGTCAGTTCGATCCGGCCAGCTTTGCCGAGCTTTACGCCATCATGTCGGCGCAGCGGAATACCCGCCTGCTCGGTACCTTCGCCCGGCTCAACCGGCGCGACGGCAAGCCGCAATATCTGCGCCACCAGCCCCGGATCTGGACCTATCTGGGCCGCTCGCTGGCGCATCCGGCGCTATCGGCATTTCGCGAATGGTATGCCGCCAACGTGCCGCCACCGGTTCCCTGATTTACCTCCTGTTAGCCACCCCGCATCTATTCTGGAACCGGCCATGCCGCTGAGACATGGCGCAATCAGTCTTGACACGGGAAGACGGCGATGGCGACGGCGGAACGGCGCAAGGGAGATCGAGTCGTATTCGAGCGCGGCTTTGCGGCGCATATGATGGGCATCGACGGCACCTGGCGGCGCGACTGCGTGATGGAAGACGTTTCAGAGACCGGCGCCAAGCTGACGGTCGAAGGCTCGGTCGAGGGCCTGCATTTGAAGGAATTCTTCCTGTTGCTGTCGTCCACAGGGCTGGCCTATCGGCGCTGCGAACTGGCCTGGGTCAACGGCGATCAGATCGGCGTCAACTTCCTCAAGCAGGGCGACAAGAAGAAGAAGGCGGCCAAGCGCGGGGCCGAAGGCGCCGAAGTCTGAGATTTGACGGCGGCGGCAGCCGTCGTACGGCCGTCATGTGCGGCCACTAAGGCCTCATGGTTGCTGGTTCAAGCTATTCGCCGTGGTATGATCCGCAGCCGATTTGATGGTTCGAGAAATTCCAGAAATGTCCGTTACGCCCACCAAAGCCATGGTCCTTGCCGCCGGTCTCGGCTTGCGCATGCGCCCGTTGACCGACCACATGCCGAAGCCGCTGGTGCGCGTGGCCGGCCAACCATTGCTCGATCACGTGCTGGACAAGCTCGCCGCTGCCGGCGTCAGCGAGGCCGTGATCAACGTGCATTACCTGCCCGACCAGATCATCCAGCACACCGCGAGCCGTACTCGCCCCCACATCATCATTTCCGACGAACGCGACGTGGTGCTCGGCACCGGCGGCGCGGTCGTGAAGGCGCTGCCGCTGCTCGGCAAGGAGCCCTTCTTCCACCTCAACGCCGACACGATGTGGATCGACGGCGTGCGGGCCAATCTGGCGCGGCTGGCTGAAACCTTCGATCCTGACCGGATGGACATCCTGCTCCTGATGGCACCGACCACGAGCAGCATCGGCTATACTGGCCGCGGCGACTACGGAATGCTGCCGGACGGCGCGTTGCGCAAACGGAAAGAGCATCAGGTGGTGCCGTTCGTCTATGCGGGTGTGGCGATCATGTCGCCTTCGCTGTTCGCCGACGCACCCGCCGGCGAGTTTTCGCTGACGAAAATGTTCGATCGCGCCAACGAACAGGAACGGCTGTTCGGCCTGCGGCTCGACGGCGTCTGGATGCATGTCGGAACCCCGGACGCGGTGGAGGCCGCGGAAGAGGCGTTTCTGGAAAGCGTGGCGTAGGCCCGCCCATAAGTGCCGTGGGGTGGGCAAAGCGCAGTGTGCCCACCCCATCTCCGCAACCGTTGTCTTGAATGGTGGGCACGCTGCGCTTTGCCCACCCTACAGACCTTTCCGTAACGACGGTGTGTAACGGGGACGCCTCGCCCCCACCCATGACCTTCCCTGATTACCTCCCTATATTGCGCCTGACCTCGAATCAGGAAGCCCATGCGCGTTTTCAGCGTTCCCGTCTCCGTGCCGCTCCTGCGCACCGTCATCGCGGCGCTGGTCGACGGCCGTCTGGTCGAGGGATTCGAGGCGCGCAGCAATCCGCTCAATCTCGCGCGCGCGACGCTCTATCTGCCGACCCGGCGCGCCGGGCGGCTGGCGCGGGAGATCTTTCTCGATGAGCTGAAGACGGACGCGGCGATCCTGCCGCGCATCGTGGCGCTTGGCGATATCGACGAGGACGAACTGGCATTTGCGGAAGGCTCCGAACAGTTCAGCGGCGTGGCGCCGCTCGACCTTCCGCCGAGGCTCGGCGAACTGGAACGCCGCCTGACGCTGGCGCATCTGGTCGCGGCATGGGCGAAGAGTCCCGTCTCGGCGCCGCTCGTGGTCGGCGGCCCGGCCTCGACACTGGCGCTGGCCGGCGATCTGGCGCGGCTGATGGACGACATGGTGACGCGCGGCGTTGCCTGGGAAGCGCTCGACAGGCTGGTTCCCGACCAGTTCGACAAATACTGGCAGCACTCGCTGGAATTCCTGCGCATCGCGCGCAAGGCATGGCCGGAGCATCTGAAGGAGATCGGGCGGATCGAACCCGCCGAACGGCGCGACCGCCTGATCGATGCGGAAGCCGCGCGCCTGACCGCGCACCATGAGGGGCCGGTGGTGGCGGCAGGCTCGACCGGTTCGATGCCGGCGACTGCGAAATTCCTCACCGCCGTGGCCGGCCTGAAGCAGGGCGCGGTGGTGCTGCCCGGGCTCGACACCGACCTCGACGAGGAAGCCTGGCAGACGATCGGCGGCGTCAGGGACGCGCAAGGCAAGTTCACCACGCAGCCCTCCTCGAATCATCCGCAATTCGCGATGCACGGTTTGCTCGATCGCTTCGGCATCAAACGCAGCGATGTCGAAATTCTGGGTACGCCGAGCCCACAGGGCCGCGAGGTGCTGGTGTCCGAGACGATGCGGCCCTCGAGCGCGACCGAACAATGGCACGATCGTCTAGCCCAGCCGGATGTCGCGCTGAAGATCGCAGGCGGCATGGCGAAGCTTGCCGTCGTCGAGGCGCCTAATTCGGAGATGGAGGCGCTGACGATCGCGGTGGCGATGCGCGAGGCGCGGCATCTGAACAAATCGGCGGCGCTGGTGACGCCCGATCGCGCGCTGGCGCGGCGGGTGATGGCGGCGCTGCGGCGCTGGAATCTCGAATTCGACGATTCCGGCGGCGACGCGCTGATGGATACGCCAAGCGGCATTTTTGCCCGCCTCGCCGCGGAAACCACCAGCAAGGGGCTGGAACCACCGACCTTGCTCGCGCTGCTGAAACATCCGCTGTTTCGACTCGGCGGCGCACCTGATACCTTCAAGCACGCGATCGAAATCCTCGAACTGGCGCTGCTGCGCGGCACCCGGCCGCAGGCGGGCACCGCCGGATTGGCGCGCGACTTCGAGCGTTTCCGCGTCGAGCTCAGGAAGCTCCGGAGCCGTGAGACCTCCTCGCTTCACGCCTCCGAGCCGCGCGCGAAACTGAGGGATGACGAACTTGACCGGGCGCAGGCGCTGATCATCGCGTTGCAGAAAGCGCTGGCGCCGCTGGAAGTCATGGGCGCTTCAAAACCGTACGATTTCGCCGAACTGGCGCTGCGCCATCGCGAAACGCTGATCGCGTTGTCGTCAGATCAAAACGGCGTTGCGGTCGCCTTCGAGGAAGCGCAAGGCGCGGCGCTATCGGCGGCGTTCGACGATCTGCTCGCCGAGCAGAAGCCGAGCGGGCTGATGGTGCAGCTCGGCGATTACCCGGACGTGTTCCAGACCGCCTATGCCGATCGCATGGTGCGGCGGGGGGAATCGGCGAGCGCGCAACTGCATATCTTCGGCCAGCTCGAAGCGCGACTGACCGAATCCGACCGCGTCATTCTCGGCGGGCTGGTCGAGGGCGTCTGGCCGCCGGCGCCGCGGGTCGATCCCTGGCTGAGCCGGCCGATGCGCCATGAACTCGGCCTCGATCTGCCGGAGCGACGCATCGGCCTCTCGGCGCACGATTTTGCGCAGTTGCTGGGAACCGACGATGTGATCCTGACCCATTCGGCCAAGGTCGGCGGCGCGCCGGCGGTTGCCTCGCGCTTTCTGCACCGGCTGGAAGCCGTCGCCGGCGAAGCGCGCTGGGACGCGGCCAGAAGTGCCGGTGAAAGCTACGTCCGCTTCGCCGCCGAACTGGACCAGCCCGACGAGATCGCGCCGATCGCGCAACCTGCCCCGAAGCCTCCCGTCGCGACGCGGCCGACAAAGCTGTCGGTCACCGCGATCGAGGACTGGCTGCGCGATCCCTATACGATCTATGCAAAATATATTCTGCGGCTCGAGCCGCTCGACCCCGTGGACATGCCGCTGTCGGCGGCCGACCGCGGCTCGGCGATCCATGGCGCGCTCGGCGAGTTCACGCAAGAATTCGCCGACGCGCTGCCGCCACAGCCCGCGCTGGTGCTGCGCGGCATCGGCGAAAAATACTTTGCGCCGCTGATGGAACGCCCCGAGGCGCGGGCGCTGTGGTGGCCGCGGTTTCAGCGCATCGCCAACTGGTTTGCCGATTGGGAGCTGGCGCGGCGTGGCGAGATCGAGAAAATTGCCGCCGAGATCCGGGGCGAGATCAAGATCCCGCTCGACAACGAACGCATCTTCACACTGTCCGCGCGCGCCGACCGGATCGAGCAGCGCGATGACGGCAGCTTTGCGATTCTCGATTACAAGACCGGCCAGCCGCCGACCGGCAAGCAAGTACGCATGGGCCTGTCGCCGCAGCTGACGCTGGAGGCCGCGATCCTGCGCGAGGGCGGCTTCGAGAATATCCACGCAGGATCCTCCGTAGGAGAACTCGTCTATGTCAGGCTCAGCGGCAACAATCCGCCCGGCGAGCAGCGCTCGCTGGAGCTGAAGATCCGGAGCAACGATACGCCGCAGCAGCCGGACGAGGCGGCCGACTACGCGCTCGAACAGCTTGAAGCGCTGATCCGCAAATTCGAGAACGAGGAGACGGCCTACACCTCGCTGAACCTGTCGATGTGGTCGAACCGCTACGGCGCCTATGACGATCTCGCCCGTATCAAGGAATGGTCGGCGGCCGGCGGACTGGGGATCGAGGAATGGTGAAGGCTGCCCGCATCATTCCTGCCAATGTGCGCGACACACAGGCACGCGCGTCCGATCCCGCGGCGTCCTCGTTCGTTTCGGCCAATGCCGGATCGGGCAAGACGCATGTGCTGGTGCAGCGGGTGATCCGGCTGCTGCTCGACGACGTCGCGCCGGAAAAGATCCTCTGCATCACGTTTACAAAAGCCGCTGCCGCCAACATGGCGGAGCGCGTGTTCACCACGCTGGGCCATTGGGTGACGCTCGATGACGATGCGCTGGATGCCGCGATCCGCGAGGCCGGCATTCCGAATCCCGGCGCCCGCTTGCGTAAATCGGCGCGCAAGCTGTTCGCCTGCGCGCTGGAGACGCCGGGCGGGCTCAAGGTGCAGACCATCCACGCACTGTGCACGCGGCTGCTGCAGCAATTTCCGTTCGAAGCGAATGTGCCGGCGCGGTTTGCCGTGCTCGACGATCGCGACCAGAACGAGATGATGGAGCGCGCCAATCTCGGCGTTTTCCTCGAGGCGTCGCGCAATCCTGAAAGCGCCACCGGCCGCGCGCTGATGACGGCGATGGCGAGTGCGGCGGACGTCACCTTCAAGGACGTGGTGCGCGAAGCCTGTCTCAGCCGCGATCATTTCATGGCGTGGACGGACGCTGCCGGCAGCGCGCACGCCGCCGCCGCACAGATTTCGGCGGCGCTCGGCGTCGATCCCGGCGATCGCATCGAGGATGTCGAGCGTGACATCGTCGATGGACCCAACCTGCCGCGCTCGCGATGGCAGGATGTCGCCCTGGTGCTGGAAACCGGCAGCAAGACCGATCAGGACCAGGCGGCGCGGCTGCGCGGTGCGCTGGTGTTCACCGGCGCGGCGCAGGTCGACGAGTATCTCGGTGTATTCCTCACGGAAGCCGATCGGACGCCGCGCAAATCGGTGGTGACGAAGAAATTCTGCGACAACAATCCGGCCATCGGCCGGCTGTTCGAATCGGAGGCCCGTCGCATCCTTCCCCTGATCGAACGCCGCCGCGCCGTGGTGGCGCGCGACCGCACCGAGGCGCTGCTTCATATCGCAACCGCCGCCGCGGCCAACTATCGCCGCGAGAAGCAGGAACGCGGCCTGCTCGACTATGACGACCTGATCGACAAGACGCTGCAGATGCTCGACCGCGTCTCCTCGGGCTGGGTGCATTACAAGCTCGATCGCGGCGTCGACCATGTGCTGATCGATGAGGCGCAGGACACCAGTCCGCGGCAATGGGACATCGTCGCGCACATCATCTCGGAATTCACTTCCGGAGCGGGCGCTCGCGACGGCGTCGTGCGCACGGTGTTCGCAGTTGGCGACGAGAAGCAATCGATCTTTTCGTTCCAGGGCGCGGCCCCGCGCGAGTTCGACCTGCGCCGTCGCGCCTTGCAGCGGAAGTTCGAGGGCGCCGGGCTGAAGTTCGATCCGGTGTCCTTTACCTATTCGTTCCGGTCGGGACCGGCGATCCTGCATGCGGTCGACCAGGTGTTTCGCGAGCAAGATATTTTTCGCAGCATCCATGCGGTCGATATCGGCAATCCGATCCATCACGCGTTGGCCGACGCAGGGCCCAGCCAGATCGATCTCTGGGAGCTCGCAGAAGCCGACGACCGACAGGACATCGAAGGCTGGCGCGCGCCATTCGACGGCGTCGCCGCGACCAGCCCGGAAGTGAAACTTGCCCGACGCATCCAGGCCGAGATCAAGGCGCTGGTCGGCAGCGGCGTGATGACCGGCAGCAATAATGCCCGCCGGCCGCTGCGCTATGGCGACATGCTGGTGCTGGTGCGGCGGCGCGGCAACGCGTTCGATGCCGTGATCCAGGCGATGAAGCATGCCGGCATTCCGGTCGCCGGCGCCGACCGCCTCAAGCTGACCGAGCACATCGCGATCATCGATCTGATGAACCTCGCCGACGCGCTACTGCTGCCGCAGGATGACCTGGCGCTCGCGGTGGCGCTGAAGAGCCCGCTGTTCGGCTTGTCCGATGACGACCTGTTCAACATCGCCTGGCAGCGCAAGGGATCGTTGCGCGCGGCACTGGCCGAGCGCGCCGTGGCCGATGGCCGGCTGCGGGATGCGCTGTGGCGGCTCGAACAATGCGAACGCCGTTTTGTCAGTGAACCACCGTTTGCGTTCTATGCCTGGCTGCTCGGCGGCGACGGCGGCCGCGCGCGAATCCTGCGCCGGCTCGGACACGAGGCAAACGACGCGCTGGACGAATTTCTTGAGCTGGCGCTAAACTACGAACGTAAGGCGCCGGCCTCGTTGCAGGGTTTTATGGCGTGGCTGCGCACCGCTGACCTCGAAGTGAAGCGCGATATGGAAATTTCGCGCGACGAGGTCCGCGTCATGACCGTGCATGGCGCCAAGGGACTGGAGGCTTCCGTCGTGTTCCTGGTGGACACCACGACCTCGCCCTCGGATACGCAGCGGCTGAAACTCATCAACCTGTCGCAGGGCAATGCCGATCCGCACGCGCCGGGTGTGGTGGTCTGGGCCGGCCGCAAGGCTGAGGATCCGCCGGCCGTCGTCGCGGCGCGCGCGGCGATGATCGGCGATACCGAGGATGAATACCGCCGCCTGCTCTATGTCGCGATGACGCGCGCAGCGGACAGATTGATCGTCGGCGGCTGCCTGCCCGGCAACATGAGGAGCGTCCGGCCGCTGTCCTGGTACGATCTGATTACCAAGGGGCTCGCCGGTTCCGCCTTGCAGCTTCAGGAGAACGAGACCGCCATCGGCCGGGTGAAGCGCTATACGCGCCCCGAGGAGACCACGCCGTCGGCCGCGCCCGCTGCAGCGCCGCCCCCGCCAGTGCCGCTCGTGCTGCCCAACTGGCTGCTGACCCCGGCACAACCCGAAATTTCCGCAGAAAGTTTTGTGCGGCCATCCGACCCTGCAGATGACGACAGCCGCAAGGTAAGGACGGCCGAATTGCTCACGCAGCGTGCCCGCGCCCTGCAGCGCGGCACGCTGGTGCACCGGCTGCTGCAATCGCTGCCCGACATCGCCGCCCCCCGCCGCGGCGAGGCCGCGCTGGCATATCTGGCCCGCAATGCCGATGGCTGGAGCGAGGAGGAACGGCAGGCGCTCGCCGAAAGCACGCTGGCCCTGATCGCGGATACGCGTTTCGCGCCCGTCTTCGCCCCCGGCAGCCGGGCCGAAGTCTCGATCGTCGGGCGGCTGGAGCGGCCAGCCGGCCGGCCGGCGCTGGTATCCGGGCAGATCGACCGCCTCGTGGTCACGGAAAGCGAGGTCCTGATCGTCGATTTCAAGACCAACCATGCCCCTCCCGGCCGGCCCGAAGAGGCCCCGAGGGGCTATGTCCGCCAGCTCGCGCTGTACCGGGCTGTGCTTGGCAAACTTTATCCCCAGCTGCCGGTTCGAGCGGCGCTGCTTTGGACTGAGACCGCTGAATTAATGGAGATTTCGGCCCCCGCGCTGGAGGCCGAGCTGACATCCATCATCTCGGCGTGACCCGTGCTTGACCCGGCGGGATCGCGTTCATAGGTTTGGGCGTATCATCCCTGGGCGCGATTCTCATGCTGCGCCGCTTTATTCCTAACCGAACGAGGTAATTCCCATGGCCGTTGGCAAGGTTTCTGACGCCGATTTCGAAGCCGAAGTGCTCAAGGCCACCGGGCCGGTGGTCGTCGATTTCTGGGCTGAATGGTGCGGCCCCTGCCGCATGATAGCCCCTGCCCTCGACGAAATTTCCGGCGCGATGGGCGACAAGGTCAAGATCGTGAAGCTGAACGTCGACGAGAGCCCGAAGACGGCCTCGAAATACGGCGTGATGTCGATCCCGACGCTGATGATCTTCAAGGGCGGCGAGATGGCATCCCGCCAGGTCGGCGCCGCGCCGAAGGCGAAGCTGCAGCAGTGGATCACCGCTGCGGTCTGATCGGGTTTTCGAGTTATCGTTATTTCTGGAATGGCCGGCGGTATCGCCGGCCGTTTTTGTTGGGATGCCACTTTTCCTTCATGCCCCGAATTGCATGCCTCACATGAGAGCCCGCGCAGAAATAGTTCAATCCCATGTCAAGGGCCGGATCGGCTATAGTTGCTGCAATTCCCCAACGACATGATGTGCATGCCGCACAATTAATGGTTGTGATCGAGGTTCTGACGCGCCAAGCTCCTGATTCAAATTGCGGCGCTTGGATGGGACGTGAGAATGAAGGCAATCGATCGACCTTTCACGAAGATCATAAACGGTATCACACAATTCGTGATCCCTGTTTTCCAACGCGACTACAGTTGGACTGAGGCGGAATGCGAACAGCTTTGGCAGGATGTCACCGAGATCGCACGCGACTCCACTGAACGTGGCCACTTCCTTGGCTCCGTGGTCTATATCTCTACTGGGGACACATCCGCTGGATTCACCCGCTGGCTACTTATCGATGGTCAACAGCGCGTCACGACCTTGGTGCTGCTACTCACAGCACTCAGAGACCACATTGAAGAAAATGGTTGGGTCGGTGATGACGATGGGCCTACAGCTCGACGCGTCGACGCCTACTTTCTCAAAAATGTTCAGGAAGAGGGCAACCGACTTCACAAACTTGTACTCAGGCGGCATGACGAAACAACACTGAAAGCACTTATCGATCGCACAGAGTTGCCTGCTGAGCCGTCAGACCGCGTGCGCGACAACTACGAATTCTTTCGAGATCAATTGAATAAGACTGACCCCGGACTGGTCTATCACGGTATCGGGCGCCTGATCATTGTGGACGTCACGCTAGATCGCGGCACCGACGATCCACAATTGATATTCGAAAGTCTGAATTCGACCGGGATGGACCTTAGTCAATCTGATTTAATACGGAACTTTATTTTGATGCGATTGCCAGAGAGAGAGAGAGAGAGAGAGAGAGAGAGAGAGCAGACTCTCTTTTATGAAAATTATTGGAGCAAAATTGAAAGTTTGTTCCGAGGTTCCGAAAAGACGTTTGACGCTTTCGTGCGTGACTACATCGCACTTCATACTCAGGCAAGCAAACAGGAGAAGACTAGCAATATCTACTCTGCTTTTCGACGTGTACCCATGAGCGAGGAGGCTCGCACTCTATTCGACCAACTACGGGTCAAGGTGCTTGAAATTGACACGAATGTAATCGAACTGGCTGAGCAAAAATCCGTGAGCTATCATGGGCCTGGTTTTTTCCTAGAGATCTTGCCGAGGAAAAATCGCATTACATTGTTGCTAGACCTCGACTTTAACGAAGTCGATGATCCATCGAACATCGCACGTGATGCTTCCGAGTATAAGTTCCTTGTAAATGCCGTTCATGAAGGCGGGGTCCTTGTTTCGATTTTAGACGCTGATGACATCGAAAAATCGCTTCCGCTTATTCGTCAGGCTTGGGAACGCGGCTAAGAATTGTTCAGCGTACCTGAGCATCTGAATGCTGGGGGTCTACAAAGGCGGGTATGAAAACAGAAGAATCAACAAGGCGCTCTACCTGATCCATCCCGTCGAAAGTGCGGATGCAAATTCGGCGTCGCCGTTCCGTCGCGCCAGTGCCGCCATCGCGTTGTTGTCGTATGGCACATGCCGGAAGGTCACGCGCCAGCTTCCCGATGCCAGCTCGAGAATCGCATAGCGGGCGTCGGGCGTGCCCGCCTCGATCAAATGCGGGAACGGAACGTTGTAGGAAAAGCCGGGAACGCCGACGCTGCCGGGATTGACCACCAGCCGTCCGTCGCCGAGCCGCACCGCGCGCGCGATGTGGGTATGGGCGCACAGAATCAGCGACTGCGAGATTCCCTCCGCTTCCTTCTCGATCGCCTCCAACGGAGACATCCTGACCGAGCCGTCGGGCGTCACGGTCTCAAGCCAGTAAACATTATCGTCGGCAGGCGTGGCGTGACAGAGAAACACCTGATCGCGAAACACCTGCGTCGCCGGCACCGTGCGCAACCAGTCGAAATGCTCGGTGCCGAGCTGCGCGTGGGCCGGGCGCTCCCACGAACCCATCTTTTCGACCGGCCGATCGATCAGCCAGCGATCATGGTTGCCGAGCACGTGAACGGCGTCGAGCGCCATCAGCGCATCCATGGCTCGCCGCGCTTCGAGCGGCCCGCTTGCCATGTCGCCGAGATTGACGATCTCGCTGATTCCCTCCGCACGGATGTCAGCCAGCACGGCTTCCAGCGCGAGATCGTTTCCGTGCACGTCGGCGATGGCGGCAAAACGCATACGAAATTTCCAACTTTCGGCAGTTGTGGTTGTACGACCGTACAAAAACGATGTTAGGTCATTTAACTCATTTGGGTGACACCAGCCAGCAACATGCTCCTTTGGTTTTATGGCGGAACCCGGTTCCGACTCGCGCTCAGCACAATCCTTGGTTAGTCTTTTACAATCACCGGGGCTGGATAGTTCTTAAGCAATCGATATTACTTCCCGGGTCGCCGCTGGAAGCGATTCCAGCGGCATTTCATTTTGGGCAGCACTTATCCCGGCGGCGTGCCGTTGATCGCAAGCACATGGCCGGCGAGATAGAGTGAGCCGGTAATCAGGATGCGCGGCGGCACCTCATAAGCGAGCCGCGACAACGCCTGTAACGCCGCCTCGACACCAGCAGCATTTTCCACGCGCATGCCGAGCGCCCGCGCCGCATCCGCCAGCCGGTCCGGCGGCATTGCGTTGTCGCGATCGGGTATCGGCACGGTCACGATGTGCCGCGTCAGGCCGGCGAAATTGGCGAGGAACGCACCGGCATCCTTGTTCGCCATCATGCCCGCAATCACCACCAGCGGGCGCGACACCCGCTCTTCGAGATCGCCGAGCGCCGCCGCTGCGACACGGCCGCCTTCCGCATTGTGCCCGCCATCGAGCCAGATCTCGCAACCCTTCGGTCCCTGATCGACCAGCACGCCCGCCACCAGCCGCTGCATCCGCGCCGGCCATTCGGCGCCAACGATGCCGGCCTCGAACGCCCGCATTCCGATTTTGAACGCCTCGATCGCGCGCAACGTTGCGATGGCGAGGCCGGCGTTATCGAATTGATGCCGGCCGAACAGTTTTGGCGCCGCAAGATCCATCAGGCCGCGCTCGTCCTGATAGACCAGCCGCCCGCGCTCGACACCGACATGCCATTGCTGTCCCGCCGCATGCATCGGCGCGCGCATGCGCTTCGCATGCGCCTCGATCACCGACATCGCCTCCGGGGCTTGTTCGGCGCAAATCACCGGCGCGCCGCGCTTGATGATGGCGGCCTTTTCGCCAGCGATGGCGGTCAGCGTGCTGCCGAGGAATTCCATGTGGTCCATGCTGACCGGCGTGATGACGACAGCGATCGGCCGATCGATGACGTTGGTAGCGTCGAGCCGTCCGCCGAGACCGGTTTCCAGCAGCACGACATCGGCCTCGTGCTCCGCGAACAGGCAAAACGCCGCTGCGGTCTCCATTTCGAAAATCGTGATGGGATCGCCCGCGTTGACCTGTTCGCAGTGCTCCAGCACCCGGCGCAACTCGGCATCGCTTGCCAGTCGGCCGCCGCCCTTCTCGCCGATGCGGAAGCATTCGTTGATCCGCACCAGGTAAGGCGAGGTGTAGACGTGCACGCGCAGGCCGGCGGCCTCAAGCGTCGCGCGCAGATAGGCGATCGTGGAGCCCTTGCCGTTGGTGCCGGCGACATGGATCACCGGCGGCAACGTCGCTTGGGGATGATCGAGCCGTGTCAGCAGGCGGTGCATGCGATCGAGGCTGAGATCGATGCGCTTCGGATGCAACGCAGACAGCCGCGCGATCACTTCACCGAGCGGCTGGGGTTTGGCAGCAGGCAGATTCACGCGAGGGGCGCAGCCGGCACGGCTTCCGGCGCCGAGACGATCTGGGCCGCGTCCGTGACCTGCGGCGCAGGCTTTGCAGCGACGTCGAGCGCCGGCGATTTGGTCAACAGCCGGCACAGCCGCGCCAGCGTCGGGCGCATCTCGTGGCGATGCACGACCATGTCGATCATGCCGTGATCGAGCAGATATTCGGCACGCTGGAATCCTTCCGGCAGTTTCTCGCGGATGGTCTGTTCGATCACGCGCGCGCCGGCGAATCCGATCAGCGCGCCGGGTTCGGCGATCTGCACGTCGCCCAGCATGGCGTAGGACGCAGTGACACCGCCGGTGGTCGGATTGGTCAGTACCACGATGTAGGGCAGCTTCGCTTCCCGCAGCATCTGCACGCCGACGGTGGTGCGCGGCATCTGCATCAGCGACAAAATGCCTTCCTGCATCCGCGCGCCGCCCGACGCCGCGAACATGATGAATGGCGACTTCTTTTCCACCGCAAGCTCAAGCCCGCGCACGATCGCCTCGCCCGCGGCCATGCCGAGCGAGCCGCCCATGAAATCGAAATCCTGCACCGCGACGACGACGCCGGCGCCCTCCAGCTTGCCGTAGCCGACCTTGATGGCGTCGTTCAGCCCGGTCTTGGCGCGCGCGTCCTTGATGCGGTCGACATATTTGCGCTCGTCGCGAAACTTGAGTGGATCGGCCGTCACTTCCGGCAGCGCGATGTCGTACCAGGTCTCGTTGTCGAAGACTGACTTCAGCCGCGCCACCGCGCCCATGCGCATGTGGTAGTTCGAGCCGGGGATGACGAACTGGTTGGCCTCGACGTCCTTGTAGAACACGAGCTGCCCGGAATCCGGGCACTTGATCCACAAATTCTCCGGCGTCTCGCGACGCAGGATGTTGCGGATTTTTGGCCGGACGACATTGGTGAGCCAATTCATGGTTCGCTCCGAAATGCGTTAAGCGCATTAACTGGAATATGGCGACCCGGGCCAAGCCCAACAAGCCGCGACTCACGCCTATTCCACGCAATTATGGCTTATTCTGCGGCCTGTTTCGCGCCCCTGACGCCCTGCGCGAGCGCCGACACCAGATCGGCGACGGCGCCGACGGTTTTGGAAGTCGCGCGTTCCTCGCCATCGAGACTGGCGCGAAGCGCATCGACCAGCGCGGTGCCGACCACGGCGCCGTTGGCATTCTCGGCGATTGCCCGAGCCGCCTCCGGCGTGCGGATGCCGAAGCCGACGCAGACCGGCAATTTGGTATGCCGCTTGATGCGGGCGACCGCCTCACCAACCACGGTGGAATCGGCGCTGCCGCTGCCGGTGATACCCGTGATCGAGACGTAATAAACGAAGCCCGAGGTGTTCGCGAGCACCGCGGGCAGGCGCTTGTCGTCCGTGGTCGGCGTCGCGAGGCGGATGAAGTTGAGCCCCGCCTTCATCGCCGGAATGCACAGCTCGGTGTCTTCCTCCGGCGGCAGGTCGACCACGATCAGCCCGTCGATGCCGGCTGACTTCGCATCGACAAGAAATTTGTCGACGCCGTAAATATAGATCGGGTTGTAATAGCCCATCAGGACCACGGGCGTCGCGTTATCGTCCTTGCGAAAATCCCGTATCATTTCGAGAGTTTTCTTCAAGGTCATGCCGGCCTTCAGCGCCCGCAGTCCGGCGGCCTGGATCGACGGACCATCGGCCATCGGATCGGTGAAAGCCATGCCGATCTCGATCATGTCGGCGCCGGCCTTCGGCAGCGCCTTGATGATGTCCAGCGACGTCTTCGGGTCTGGATCGCCAGCCATCAAATAGGCGACGAGGGCCGAGCGACCCTGCCTGGAGAGTTCGGCAAATCTTGCGTCGATGCGGGTGGTCACTTCTTCCTGCCCTTCAGAATTTCCGTGATCTGCGGAATGTCCTTGTCGCCGCGGCCGGAAAGATTGACGACCATCAGGTGATCCCGCGGACGTTTTGGCGCGAGCTCCATCACCTTGGCAATCGCATGCGCCGGCTCCAGCGCCGGAGGAATGCCTTCAAGCCGCGTCAGCAACTGAAACGCGGCGAGCGCTTCCTCGTCGGTCGCGGAGAGATAATTGACCCGGCCGGTTTCGTGCAGCCAGGAATGCTCCGGGCCGATACCGGGATAGTCCAGCCCCGCCGAGATCGAATGCGCGTCCTGGATCTGGCCGTCCTCGTCCATCAGCAAATAGGTGCGGTTGCCGTGCAGCACGCCGGGACGGCCGCCGGCGATCGAGGCGGCGTGGAGCTGTGTCAGCCCGTGGCCGGCGGCCTCGACGCCGAAAATCTCGACGGAGGGATCGTCGAGGAACGGATGAAACAGGCCCATCGCATTGGAGCCGCCGCCGATGCAGGCGACCAGCGAATCCGGCAGCCGGCCTTCGATCTCCTGCATCTGCTCGCGCGTCTCGATGCCGATAATGGATTGGAAGTCGCGCACCATCATCGGATAGGGATGCGGACCCGCCACCGTGCCGATGCAGTAGAAGGTGTCGTGGACGTTGGTAACCCAGTCGCGCAGCGCGTCGTTCATCGCGTCCTTTAGCGTGCGCGCGCCGGACTGCACGGGAACCACCTTGGCGCCCAGCATTTCCATGCGGATCACGTTGGGCTGCTGCCGCTCGACATCGACCGCGCCCATATAGACCACGCAGTCGAGCCCGAACCGCGCGCACAGCGTCGCAGTGGCGACGCCGTGCTGGCCGGCGCCGGTCTCGGCGATGATGCGCTTCTTGCCCATGCGGCGCGCGACCATGATCTGGCCGAGCACGTTGTTGACCTTGTGCGAGCCGGTGTGGTTCAGCTCCTCGCGCTTGAAATAGATTTTTGCGCCGCCGAGATGCTCGGTCAGCCGCTCGGCGAAATAGAGCGGCGACGGCCGGCCGACATAGTTCTTGAGATAGCCGTTCATCTCCGCCTGGAACGCCGGATCCGCCTTGGCGTCGGCATAGGCCTTTTCCAGGTCGAGGATCAGCGGCATCAGCGTCTCGGCGACAAAGCGTCCGCCGAAAATGCCGAAATGGCCGCGCTCGTCGGGGCCGGTGCGGAAGGAATTTGGCAGGTTTGGATTCATCGGACCATCAGTTCTTCGGTGGCGCGGGCGGCGCGAATGAAATGGCGGATCATCTCGGGATCCTTGATGCCGGGCGCGCTTTCCACGCCGGAGGACACATCGACACCGCCGGCGCGGGTGACACGAATCGCCTCCGCGACGTTGTCGGCGGAAAGCCCGCCCGAGACCATGAAGGGCAGCGCAAGATCGAGCTTTTCCAGAACGTGCCAGTCGAACACGGCCCCCAATCCGCCGGGGCGGGTGGCGCCCTTGGGTGCGCGGGCGTCGAACAGGATGCGGTCGGCGACGCTGGCATAGCCCGGCAGCACGGCGAGATCGGCTGCGGTTTCGACCGCAATCACCTTCATGACCGGCAGCGCGAACTTCGCCTTGATGTCACGGACGCGCGCGGTGGTTTCCTTGCCGTGCAGTTGCAGGAGATCCGGACGCAACGTCTCGACGATGTTTTCCAGCGTCGCGTCGTCCGCATCGACCGTCAGCGCCACCTTGGCGGCGCGGCCCTTGGCCTGGCGGCCAAGTTCCCGCGCGGTCTCGAGGCTGAGATGGCGCGGCGACGGGGGGAAGAACACGAAGCCCACCATGTCGGCGCCCGCCTCGAGCGCTACCTCGAGCGTCTCGCGCGTGGACAGGCCGCAAATTTTAACGAGCAAAGGCATGGTCTCTCGGGGCACGGATTTCGAGCCCCGTGGCCGGCTGGAACAGGGCTGACGGGGCGGGTTCTACAACGTCGCGCCCTGCTTGTCTCGCCCTGTGGCCCCATAGAATCCGTATTGGGACGGCGCCGGGAGCCGCTGCTGTTCGGTCCGGGAAACCGCCGCCACGGCCCGCAAATCGGCCGTCTCCGCCCTCGCCCGGCGGGCATCCGCCTCATACTGGCGCGCCGCGCGGCGCCAGTAGCGCTGGCGGAACCAGGTCGCCATGCCACCCGCCGCCACCCCCAGAATGGCCACCGCGATGATCACGGCGAACAGTGGCATCGACACCGCAATCGCCGGATCGGTCGAATTGAAGGGATCGAACGACACCGTCACGAAATGCCGGTTGGCCACCGCAAAGACGATGAAGATGAGCCCCAAGGGAATGACGACCAGCGCCGTGAAGAACTTTCGCATGACCATCGCTCGTAGTGATCGAGAAAGGCGGGCAACGGGCCCGCAACACGGCTACAAAATAGTCAAATCGAAAAAGCGCCTACGCGCTGGCCTCGGGCGAGCCGTCCTCGCGGTTCAGCCGCTCGCGCATTTCCTTGCCGGTCTTGAAGAACGGCACGCTCTTCTGATCGACCGGCACATGTGCGCCAGTGCGTGGATTGCGCCCTGCGCGCGCCGGGCGATGCTTGACCGAGAAAGCGCCGAAACCGCGCAGTTCGACACGGTCGCCGCGTGCCAGCGCTGCCACGATCTCATCGAGAATCGCGTTCACAATGTTCTCCACATCCCGCTGATAGAGGTGCGGGTTGTGCTCGGCGATGCGCTGAACAAGTTCGGATTTGATCATCGAAGTTGGGATCCGGGATCGTACGGATATCCATTTCCGTGAAAATACCTTGCACTGTCAAGACGCTAAATCACTTTTGGGCAGTACGGACCACGTCACAAATGGCCCAAAGAGGCTATGCGGCAACACTCGCAGTGCGGGAGAATGTGGCCAAGGGCCGCCGGTAAGGCTCAGTTGGACGCCGCGGGGCGCCACAATGCGAGCATGCCGTCCAGCGAAAGCTGATCGACCGCCTGGGCGACGCCGCCCTGCTCGATCTGGCGCGCAATGGAGCTCAAACCGAGCGCATCGAACGTGATCGAAGCCGCCGTTCGCAGGAACGTCAGGTCGCCAAATCGCGGAGTCAGCTTGTAGTCTCGCACCGGTAGATCGCTTTTGACCTTCTTTTCGGCAACCAGCCATGCGACGGCGACTTTTTCGTCACCGAGCTGATCGACCAGCTTTAGTTCGACCGCCTGGCGGCCGGTGAAGACCCGCCCATCCGCGACCTTTTCCAGCAGCGCGTCATCCATGCCGCGCCGCTCCTTCACGAGGCCGCGGAACCAGGCATAGGAATCCTTCACCAACGCGTCGAGGGCTGCGCGCGCCTCCGGGCTGGTCGGCTCGAAACCGTTGGGCGCAGCCTTCAACGGCGAGGATTTCACCTCCTCGACCTTGACGCCCACGGTCTTCAACAACTCGCTGAAATTCGGAAACTGGAACAGCACGCCGATCGAACCGACCAGCGAGCTCTGCCGCGCGACGATCTGATCGGCGGCGATTGCCGCGATGTAGCCGCCCGACGCGGCCAGCCCCTCGACCACCACCACGACAGGCTTCTTGGCCTTCAGACGCACCAGCGAATCGTAAAGCTGCTCGGAGCCGGCCGTGGTGCCGCCGGGCGAGTTGATGTGGATGATGACGGCGGCGTGGTTCGATTTTTCCAGTCGCTCCAGCGCCTCGACCCGCTGCTGGTCGCTACGGATCAGCCCTTCGATGTTGACCCGCGCGATCGAGCCCGATGCCGCCAGCGCTGTCGGCCCGTTCGTCGTCGCGATCGCGCCGACGGTAACGATCGCCGCGATGGCGACCAGGCCGGCGGCGACACGCCAGAAGGTCAGCTTGCGGCGGATCCTGCGGCGATCGACGATCACGTCCGAATCAAGCGACATCAAAATTCTCCTGAAATGATCAGCGCGTTTTGCATCAGCAGCGTGAGCGAAGCGTTATCTGATTACATCAATTGCGCTGCAATTTGAAGAAAACAAGGCCCGGCGCTCTTTCCTTCTCCCCTTGTGGGAGAAGGGAAAACAAAAAGGCCCCGGTCGAAACCGGGGCCTGATGTCGCAGCGAGATAAGCTAGGCGCTTACTTGTCGCGGTTCTTGAGCGCGGTGCCGAGAATGTCGCCCAGCGTCGCTCCCGAATCGGAGGAGCCGTATTGCGCGATGGCTTCCTTCTCTTCGGCGACTTCCAGCGCCTTGATCGAGACCTGCACCTTGCGGGCCTTCTTGTCGAACTGGATCACGCGGGCATCGACCTTCTCGCCGACGGCGAAACGTTCGGCGCGCTGATCGTTGCGGTCACGGGCAAGCTCGGAGCGCTTGATGAAGGTGGTGAAGTCGGTGCCCGAGATCTTCACCTCGATGCCGGCTTCCTTCACTTCGAGCACTTCGCAGGTCACGACCGCGCCCTTCTTGACGTCGCCCGGTTCTGCGAAGGGATCGCCTTCGAGCTGCTTGACGCCGAGCGAGATGCGCTCCTTTTCGACATCGACGTCGAGCACCACGGCCTTGACCATGTCGCCCTTCTTGAAGTTGTCGATGACCTGCTCGCCCGGAAGCTTCCAGTCGAGGTCTGACAGATGGACCATGCCGTCGACGTCGCCGTCGAGACCGAGGAACAGACCGAACTCGGTCTTGTTCTTGACCTCGCCTTCGACGGTGGAGCCGACCGGAAACTTCTCGACGAAGACTTCCCAGGGGTTGCGCATGGTCTGCTTGAGACCAAGCGAAATGCGGCGCTTGACCGAATCGACTTCCAGGACCTGCACTTCGACTTCCTGCGAAGTCGAAACGATCTTGCCGGGATGCATGTTCTTCTTGGTCCACGACATTTCCGAGACGTGGATCAGGCCTTCGATGCCCGGCTCCAGTTCGACGAACGCGCCGTAGTCGGTGATGTTGGTGACGCGGCCGGTGAAGCGCGCGTTCAGCGGGTACTTGGCCTCGATGCCCTGCCACGGATCGTCCAGCAACTGCTTCATGCCGAGCGAAATGCGGTGGGTTTCGTGGTTGATCTTGATGATCTTGACCTTCACGGTCTGGCCGATGGTGAGCACTTCGGTCGGGTGGTTGACCCGGCGCCAGGCGATATCGGTGACGTGAAGCAGGCCGTCGATGCCGCCGAGATCAACGAACGCACCGTAATCGGTGATGTTCTTGACCACGCCGTCGATCACCTGACCTTCTTCGAGATTCTGCACCAGTTCCTGGCGCTGCTCGGCGCGGGTCTCTTCGAGAACCGTGCGGCGCGACACCACGATGTTGCCGCGGCGGCGATCCATCTTCAGAATTTGGAACGGCTGCGAGTTGTTCATCAGCGGCGCGACGTCGCGGATCGGACGGATGTCGACCTGCGAGCGCGGCAGGAAGGCGACAGCACCGTCGAGGTCGACCGTGAAGCCGCCCTTGACTTGGTTGAAGATGACGCCGTGAACCTTCTCGTTGTTGTTGAAGGCCTTCTCGAGCTTGCCCCAGCTTTCCTCGCGGCGCGCCTTGTCGCGCGACAGCACGGCTTCGCCGAGCGCATTCTCGATCCGGTCGAGGAACACCTCGACTTCGTCGCCCACCTTGAGTTCGCTATCGCGGCCGGGGCCGGCGAATTCGCGCAGCGCCACGCGGCCTTCGGTCTTCAGGCCGACGTCGATGACGGCCATGTCCTTTTCAATTGCAACTACCTTGCCCTTGATGACGGAGCTTTCCTGCAGATTGCCGCCGGCGAAGGACTCGTCCAGCATTGCAGCGAAATCGTCGCGGGTAGGATTATAAGAAGCAGCAGTCGAAGCCATTTGTTCTCCAATGCGGGATATTGCCGGCAGCTCGGGTTAATGGGCGCATCGCGCGTGAGGTGTCAGGTGTCCGCAAAACCTGACGACCGCTGTTTGCGGGAGGCACAACAGCGGGCCGGCAGCATGCCTGCACGTTCGATACGTTGATTTATCCGGAGCCTGAAACGAGCGTATCGACTTCAAGAACCTGGAGCGGGCTTTCCTCCAATGACGGCGGGGGTTCAAACCTCCCGCCGGCCCGCTCGGACAGCCCTGATCTTATCGATGGCGGCCCGGATGGGCGTGGATATAGCCCCAAGGGCCATTTTCGGCAAGCAGAAATGCCCGATTTAGAGGGCCCTTAAGGCTGACGGACGCTAACCATAGGCCCACGTCTTCAACGCCTTGTTGACCGCGTGACGCGAAAGATCCGCATCCCTCGACGAGATGGAACCCGGCCTTAAGCGACGCCCCGCACGATGGCCCTTTTTAAAGCAGGGGTTGCCACCCATGAAGAGCCTGATCGCCCTGACCGCCATCGCCGTCTTTACCGTCGCCACGGCGGTTGCCGGCAAGCCGGGCGCTTTTGCCACCGACAAGGCGATTGCCGCGGCCAAATCGAAGCCCGTCATGATGGCCGAACAGCAATTGCCGTTCGACCGCCAGCGCTCGAAGAACTGATCTGAGATTTTGCTCCGGGGCCAGCTCCCGCGGATTGACGCGGGCTGCCTAGCATTTCACCGCCCGGCGCGGACGGCCTCGACGATCGCGATGGCGGCACGAACGCCGCCTTCAATGTCGAGGTTTGAATTGTCGAGGATGTGGGCGTCCTCGGCTGCCTTCAGGGGGGCGGCGGCGCGATTGCGGTCGCGTTCATCGCGCTTGAGAATATCGGCCAGAACCAGCGCCTCATCGGCGGCTTCACCGCGCGCCAGCGCTTCGAGCGTGCGGCGGTGGGCGCGCACCTGCGGGTCGGCAACGACAAATATCTTCACATCAGCATTCGGGCAGATCACGGTTCCGATGTCGCGCCCGTCGAGCACGGCGCCCGGCGGATCGGCCGCGAACTGGCGCTGGAAATCGACCAGCGCCTCGCGGACGGCGGGGATCGCCGACACGACCGAGGCGGCATCGCCGATGAGTTGCGATTTCAGCTCGGGATGGCCGAATTTTTCCGGATCGAGCTCCATCGCCACCTTCACGGCCCGCGCCTCGTCGGTGAGATCGTGGCCGCCATCCAGCAGCGCCTTCGCCACGGCGCGATAGATCACGCCGGTATCGAGGTGGCGGTAGCCGTAATGATGGGCGAGGCGTTTGCCGAGCGTGCCCTTGCCGGATGCCGCCGGCCCGTCGATGGCGATGATCATGGCAAGCCATGTGCGACAGAGCCGCCATGCGGTCAAGGCCGTGGACGCGCAGATGCGTCCAAATGTTCCTCGCGCAGGCTGGCGACCGCCTCTATTCTGAACCTGCCCGGGAATTCCATCCAAGGATCTGCAGAAATAACACCGGCCGGAGGAAATACGATGAGGGCCATTTCACGCCGCCATTTCATTGGCACTGCCGCGGCCGCTTCGGCGATCCCGCTGATCGGGTCATCAGCCCATGCGCAGGCCGACTGGCCGACCAAACCCATCAAGATCATCGCCGGCTATCCGGCCGGCGGACAGACCGATTTGTTCGCGCGCACGTACGGCGAATATATCCGGTCCGAGACCGGCCAGAACGTGACGGTGGAAAACAAGGCCGGCGCTTCGGGATCGGTTGCGGCGGCCGAAGCCAAGCGCGCCACGCCCGACGGCTACACGCTGATGTTCACGATCTCGACGACGATGATCATGAACCGCGTCCTGATCAAGGACATCCCTTACGATACCGACAAGGATTTCACGATCGTCTCGATCATGCCGTCGGGCAGCCTGCCGTTCGTGGCCGCCGAGAAGACCGGCGCGAAAACGCTCGCAGAATTTGTCGCCTACGCGAAGAAGGCCGAGAAGGTCAACATCGGCACCTACGGCGCAGGCTCCTACGCGCACATGGCGGTCGCCGAAATGAACAAGCAGTATGGCCTCAAAATGGAAGCCGTGCACTATCGCGGCGAGGCGCCGATGTGGACCGATCTTGCCGGCGGATTTATCGACGGCGCCCACGGAAGCTATTCCGCCGCGTTGTCCGTGCTGCAGAGCGGCCGTGGCCGTCCGGTCGCCGTCTCGCGCAAGCGCATGTCGACCTTGCCCGACGTTCCTTCTTTTGCGGAGCAGGGCACGACATCGCCCATCTTCAAGCTGACCGGCTTCCAGTGCTGCGCGGTGCCGATGGGCACGCCGGCAGCCGTCATTCAGAAGCTGTCAAAACTCCTGGTCGCCGGCGGCAAAAACGAAAAGGTGCTGCAGCTCATGAAATCATTCGGCGTCGATGATACCGCCATGACGTTCGAGGAGACGCAGAAACTCTACAAGGAAGAATCGCCGATCTGGCTCGAGGCGGTGACGAGCCTCGGGCTCGCACCGTCCTGACCCGCCCGGGCGCGTGCTCTATTGCTCTGACGGATGCGGACCGCGCGCACGCCGCAACGGCCGTTCTTCGGTAAAAATGTTGCGGGAGGCGAACTCGGCTGGACTGCTGTAGGTAAGGTATTCGCGCATGGAGTCCGACGGACTCGTCACCGTAAACCAGGGCTTGTCCAGACGGCGCGCGGGATCGCAGACCCAATGCGGAACTCGCCCTATTCTACGCTGCTTGGCCAGATATTCGGCGATAGCACCTACGAGGGCGTCGAGCTGGTCGTCACCGGTCAGTTTCGGCTCTTCCTCGATCGAGGCGTAGCGATCCTGATCGGTTTGCGCCAAGTCGAAATTATCCACGAATTCAGCCAATACCGTTTCGCGCGCTGAACCGGCCTGAATGGTTTGGACGGCCTCAGCGAGGGTATTTGGGCGCATCGGCCACTCCCTCGCAATTCATGTGCCTCAGCAAGAACTGTTGCTTCTCCGAAGAAGCGGCGCTGAGGGGGAAATATCGACCGAGCAGGGCGATGGCGTCGTCCACCGTCGATATCCCGACAACGCGCATCAAATTCAGTATGTCCAACCGCTCGGTTTCGCCGCGAAGTGGGTCCATGATCCTGAACGCCTTCAATTTAAGCGCCAGCAGATACTCTGCCGACGGAACCGAAACCACGAGCCCTGCCGGCGTACCATCGCGAGGAAAAGTCCCAAACTCAAGATGGTCGGCGGCACTCCCCGCAAGCGGGCTGAGGTGAAACGCTACTCCGTCGTTGAACCAGTCCCTCTGCCAATGGTTCTGGTCGGCGAGTTCTTGCACAACGATCGCCAACCAGTCTGGTAGCGGATGGTCGAGTTTGGATACGTCGACGTCCTCCGTTGCGAACCGAAAATTGCTCGCCAGCATCAGCGCGGACCCACCATAAACGGCGATTTGCAGCTTCGTTCCGGCGTCGACCGCCGCGCGTCCAATCCTGTCGAAGGCGTCGAGGAGCGCGTCGCGGTCGAAGACTTCACTCATCGCGCCCTCCTCATGAGAACTCCGCGCCCAGCGAGCGCATCATCGGGATGAAGTCCGGAAAGCTGGTGGCGATGAAGGCGGTGTCGTCGACCTTGACCGGCTTGTCGGAGGCAAGGCCCATCACCAGCGCCGACATCGCGATGCGGTGATCCATGTGGGTGGCGACGAGGCCGCCGCCGGGAACATGGCCGCGGCCCTCGACGATCAGATCGTCACCTGCGACCTCGACCTTGACGCCGTTGACGCGCAGCATGTCGGCGGTCGCCTCCAGCCGGTCGGATTCCTTGACGCGCAATTCCTGCAGGCCGCGCATGATGGTGGTGCCCTCGGCGAAGGAGGCTGCGACCGCCAGCACCAGATATTCGTCGATCATCGAAGGCGCGCGCTCCGGCGGCACCTCGACGCCACGCAGCTTGGAAGCGCGCACGCGCAGGCGGGCCATCGGTTCGCCGGCATCGCCGCGGACTTCGCTTTCCTCGATCGATGCGCCCATCTCGCGCAGCGTCGTGAACAGCCCGGTGCGCAGCGGATTGGTCATGACGTCAGAAAAAGTCACGTCCGAGCCTTCGACGACCAGCGCCGCCACGATCGGGAATGCGGCCGAGGATGGATCGGCGGGCACCACGACGGCAGCGCCGTGCAGTTCGGGCTGTCCGGTCAGCGCGATCTTGCGGCCATGGCTGCCTTCATTGGCGGAGACAATCTCGGCGCCGAAATGTTTCAGCATCAGTTCGGTGTGGTCGCGGCTGGCTTCCTGCTCGATGACGGTGGTGACGCCAGGCGCGGCGAGCCCCGCCAGCAGCACCGCCGACTTGATCTGGGCCGAGGCCACCGGGGTCCGGTAGAGAATCGGCACCGGATCGCGCGCGCCGTGCAGCGTTAGCGGCAGGCGGCCGCCTTCCTTGGCCTCGCCGGCTTTGGCCCCCATCAACTCCAGGGGATCGAGGATCCGGCGCATCGGGCGGGACCGCAGCGAGGCATCGCCGTCGAACACCGCCGTGATCGGGCACCCCGCGACCGCCCCCATCACCAGCCGGCACCCGGTACCGGAGTTACCGAAATCGAGCGGGGAGGCCGGCTGGGCGAAGCCCGCCACGCCCACGCCGGCAACCTGCCAGGCAAACGGCCCCGTTCGCTCGACCTTGGCGCCCAGCGCCTGCATCGATTTGGCGGTATTGAGGACGTCTTCGCCCTCCAGCAGGCCGGAAATGGTGGTTTTGCCGACCGAAAGCGCCCCCAGGATGAGGGCGCGGTGCGAAATCGACTTGTCGCCGGGAACGCGGACTTTGCCGCTCAGAGGGCCGCTAGCGCGAGATTCCAGCGGAGTTTGGGTGGTTGAATGGGTCAAGATCGTGGTCCTTTGCCGGGGCGGCAGTATCACATGGGCCACACGGCGTCACCCGGCCGGCAAATGCGCAAACCGCTATTGACACCAGCCTCTCAACTAGCCAAGTGAAGCACCGTTTTTCAGAATTTCCCAGGATCCACACGTGGCCAAGTCCGATCTCGGAACCAAACGCATTTGCCCGACGACGGGTAAGAAGTTTTACGATCTCAACAAGAGCCCGGTGATCTCGCCCTACACCGGCGAGGTCGTGCCGATTGCGCCGGTTGCGCCACCGCGGGCCTCCCGTGGCGATGCCGCGCGCGCCGCGGCTGCCGCTTCGGCCACCGCCGCTGCCGATCTGCCGGAAGCCGCCGAGGCCGAAGAGTTGGTCTCGCTCGAGGAGGCCGACGCCGAGGAGAATACCGGCAAGGTCAAGGCCGTGGTTCCCGAATCGGAAGACGATATCGAGATCGACGAGACCATCGAAGGCGATGACGACGACAATTCCACCTTCATTCCCGACGAGGAAGAAGGCGATGAGGACGTCACCGACATCATCGGCGACGTCGGAGGCGACGAAGAGACTTGAGATCGGCCTAGAACTGTGTTCTGGGTCTCCCCCGCAAGTCGCCCAAGGCTTGCGGGAGCATGGTCGGAGAGACCATGCCTTTGACTGTGAAGGGGCCATAGCTCAGCTGGGAGAGCGCTTGCATGGCATGCAAGAGGTCGGCGGTTCGATCCCGCCTGGCTCCACCAGCCTTCGCTCGCTTCGCGAGCTTCGGCTGGGCAAGCAAGCCGAGTTGCATCGTAGCAAGCGAAGGGCTGCCGCGGCGTAGCCCGAAGCCGGACTACTCCCCCAACACAGCATTCAACCGATCACGCAACGCGACGATCTCGTTCTTCATCGCCACGAGTTCACCGACCGAGCAGGCTGACGCCGCGAGAATCGATTGCGGCACCGCCCTCGCTTTTTCCCTGAGCGACTCGCCCTTGGCCGTCAACGCGATCAACACCTGCCGCTCGTCCTCGGTGCTGCGGCTTCGCTTGATGAGTTCGGCCGCCTCCAGCCGTTTCAGCAGCGGCGTCAGCGTGCCGGAATCCAGGAACAGCCGCTCGCCGATATCCTTGACCGGCACGCCGTCGCGCTCCCACAGCACCAGCATGACCAGATACTGCGGGTAGGTCAGGCCGAGCTTGTCGAGCAGCGGCTTGTAGACGCGGTTGAACGCGTGCGCGGTGGAATACACTGCAAAGCAGATTTGATTATCGAGCCGGAGCGGAAAGTCCGCTGAAGATTTCCTGGCCATCACGTCCTCGTTAGCGGGCGGCGCTCGGGCACTGATATGGTTGCCTAAGCGTTTGATTTCAATTGCATACAATTGAATCGCGCAACGTGCAATAATTTGTATTGTGCACAATCTAGTTGTGTGCAATATGTCGTTCATCGAAACGGCAAACCAAAGGGAGACCGATATGTCTGTGAACGTGCTCTACAAGACCAGCGCCAAGGCGACTGGTGGCCGTGATGGCACCGCCGCAACCCTCGACGGCGCGCTCGACGTCAAGCTTGCGACCCCGAAGGAACTCGGCGGCGGCGGCGGCGCCGGCAACAATCCCGAGCAGCTGTTTGCGGCCGGCTATGCGGCCTGCTTCATCGGCGCGATGAAATTCGTCGCTTCGCAGGGCGGCCCCAAGGTGCCCGCGGACGCCACCGTGACCTCGACCGTCGGCATCGGCCCGCGTTCTGAGGGCGGCTTTGGCCTCGATATCGACCTCGCGGTCTCGCTGCCCGGCCTTGCCAAGGCGGATGCGGAAGCCCTCGTCGCCAAAGCGCACCAGGTGTGCCCGTATTCCAACGCCACGCGCGGCAATGTGGATGTGCGCCTGACGGTTGTGTAAGGCGATGTCCCGAATGGCCCGCCGCTGCTACGCGCGGGCCATTCGCGCCTCATGGAATTTCCGTTGGCTCGCGGCCACGTCATGCGCCGTTGCGCAAGACGCCATTGCCGCCGTGCCGGAAGACCGCTAGCTCAAGACGTCGATTTTCTCCTTGAGCGAAGGTTCTTGTCCATGAGTTCTGCAGCCGCTCCCGGCGCAATGACCGGCCTGCGCGTGATCGATCTCACGCGCGTGCTCGGCGGTCCCTATTGCACGCAAATCCTCGCCGACCACGGCGCCGACGTTATCAAGGTCGAACCGCCGGCAGGCGACGAGGTGCGCGACTGGGGCCCTCCGTTCCATGAGGAGGATGCAGCCTATTTCGTCGGCATCAACCGCAACAAACGCTCGATCGGGCTCGACCTCGCCTCCGAGGGCGGCCGCGCGGTGCTCCTTAAGATGCTGGAGACCGCCGACGTCCTGATCGAGAATTTCAAGCCGGGCACGCTCGACAAATGGGGCATCGGCAACGACGTGCTGCGCGCGAAATTTCCGAAGCTGGTGCATTGCCGGATTTCCGGCTTCGGCGCCGATGGCCCGCGCGGCGGCAATCCCGGCTATGACGCGATCATCCAGGCCATGACCGGCATGATTGCCGCCACCGGCTCGCCGGAAAGCGGCCCGATGCGGATCGGCGTCCCCGTCGTCGATATCACCACCGGACTTTATGCGGCGATCGGTATCCTGATGGCGCTGTCGGAACGGCAGCGATCCGGCTTGGGCCAGTTCCTCGAAACCACGCTGTATGAAACCGGCCTTGCCGTCATGCATCCGCACGCCGCCAATTATTTCATGCATGGCAAGCCGCCAGGCCTGACCGGGAACGAGCATCCCAATCTCGTGCCCTACGCGATCTTTTCGACCAAGACCGACAACATCTTCATCGGCGTCGGCAATGACGGCACCTTCCGCAAGCTCGCCAGGGAAATCGGCAAGCCCGAGCTTGGCACCGATCCGCGCTTTGCCCGCAACAAGGACCGCATCGCCAACCGCGACGCGCTGCGCGCCGAACTCGCTGCCGTGTTCAGCCAGCATGAGGCCGAGCCGCTCTGCAATCGTCTCCTGGCAGCGGGACTGCCGGCGGGTCCGGTGCAGAAGATCGACCAGGCGTTAACCAATCCGCACACTCTGCATCGCGGCGATATCATCGAGAAGGATTGGTACAAGGGCGTCGCCTCCCCAATCCGGCTGGCGCGGACCAAGCCGAGCCTGCGACGCACCCCGCCGAAATTCAGCCAGCACACATCAGAGGTGCTGGGCGAGTTCGGCTACTCCAAAAGCGACATTGAGGCGCTGGTCGCCAAGGGCGCGGTCTGCGGGTCTGAGCGCAAGCGGTAAACACAGCCGCCCCTGCGAACACGTTCGCGGGGGCGGTCGCCTTCATTTCCCCTTCGCCTATTTTCCGGCTTCCCTCCACGCCCGCTTCCCCGATACCATCCTTTCGCTTATACGGTCATTTGCACGTCATCCGGCGCTGTTATCGCGCGAAACGAAGGTGACGACCCCAACCCGGAGGAATTCCATGGCACTTCGACAATTCGGCGCAGCGGCGGCAGTGACTCTTGCGCTGGCGCTCGGCACGCCTGCCTACGCCGTGACCGAGATCCAGTGGTGGCACGCCATGACCGGCGGCAACAACGACATCGTCAACAAGCTCGCCGAGGAATTCAACGCCAGCCAGTCCGACTACAAGGTCATTCCAACCTTCAAGGGCAGCTATCCCGACACCATGAATGCCGGCATCGCCGCCTTCCGCGCCGGCACCGCGCCGCACATCATTCAGGTGTTCGAAGTTGGAACCGCCACCATGATGAGCGCCACCGGCGCCATCAAGCCGGTCTACCAGCTGATGAAGGACGCCAACGAACCATTCGACCCCAAGGCCTATCTGCCGACCATCACCGGCTACTACTCGACCTCCAAGGGCGACATGCTGTCGTTCCCCTTCAACTCCTCGTCGATGGTGATGTGGATCAACAAGGACGAATTGAAGAAGGCAGGTGTGGCTGAAATTCCAAAAACCTGGCCGGAAGTATTTGCCGCCGCGAAGAAGCTCAAGGCCGCCGGACACGAGACCTGCGGCTTCTCCAATGCCTGGGCGTCGTGGGCGCACATCGAACAATTTTCGGCATGGCACAACGCGCCGATCGGAACCAAGGCCAACGGCCTCGATGGTTTCGACACGGTTCTGACCTTCAACTCGCCGCTGCATGTGAAGCATTTGCAGAACCTGATCGACCTGCAGAAGGACAAGACGTACGACTATTCCGGCCGCGAAAATAAGAGCGAAGCCCGTTTCGCTTCGGGCGAATGCGCCATCTTCCTGACCTCGTCGGGCTACTACGCCACCGCCAAGAGCACCGCCAAGTTCGACTTCACCTCGGCGCCGATGCCCTATTATCCGGACGTCGCGGGCGCACCGCAGAACTCGATCATCGGCGGTGCATCGCTGTGGGTGATGGGCGGCAAGAAGCCCGAGGAATACAAGGGCGTGGCGAAATTCTTCACCTTCCTGTCCGACACCAACCGTCAGGCCAAGCTGCACCAGGAATCCGGCTATCTGCCGATCACCAAGGCTGCCTATGAGAAGACCAAGGCTGACGGCTTCTACGAGAAGAACCCGGTGCCGCAAACTCCGCTGAAGGAGCTCACCAACAAGGAGCCGACCGAGAATTCGCGCGGACTGCGCTTCGGCAACATGGTGCAGATGCGCGACGTCTGGGCCGAGCAGATCGAAGCAGCCCTCGCCGGACAAAAAACCGCGCAGCAAGCGCTTGACGATGCCGTCGCCAAAGGCAATGCGATGTTGCGAACGTTCGAAAAGACGGCAAAGTAGAGCGGACACCTAGGGGGCGTCATTGCGAGGAGCGTAAGCGACGAAGCAATCCATTGATCGGGCCACGCCGCCACCATGGATTGCTTCGCTTCGCTCGCAATGACGGGGCATTGAATGGAAAAGTCGGTCGTCTTCAACAACAGGCTGCTGCCCTATTTGCTGCTCGTGCCGCAGCTCATCATCACATTCGTATTCTTCTACTGGCCGGCGAGCCAAGCGGTCTGGCAATCCTTTCTGCGCGAGGACGCGTTCGGATTGCATTCCGAATTTGTCGGGCTGGAAAATTACCAGAGCCTGTTCGCCGATCCCGGCTATTACAAATCGATGCTGGTGACGGTGATCTTCTCCTCGCTGGTCGCTGCTTTGTCGCTTTCAATTGCCTTGCTGTTTGCGACCCAGGCCGACAAGAACCTGAAAGCCGCCGGCGCCTACAAGACGCTGATGATCTGGCCCTATGCGGTGGCGCCCGCGGTTGCCGGCGTGTTGTGGATCTTCATGTTCCATCCGACGCTCGGGACGCTGGCGCGGCCGCTGCGCTGGATGAACTTCGACTGGAATCCGTTGTTGAACGGCAACCACGCCATGACGCTGGTGGTGATGGCCGCGGTGTGGAAACAGATTTCCTACAACTTTCTGTTCTTCCTGGCGGGCCTGCAATCGATCCCCAGGAGCGTGCTGGAAGCCGGCGCGATCGACGGCGCGGGACCGATGCGGCGGTTCTGGACCATCACCTTTCCGCTGCTGTCGCCGACCACGTTCTTCCTTCTGGTCGTCAATATCGTCTACGTCTTCTTCGACACCTTCGGCATCATCGATGCCGTGACCGGCGGCGGCCCGGCCGGCGCCACCACCACGATGGTCTACAAGGTGTTTGCCGACGGGCGGCTTGGCGGCGATCTCGGCGGTTCGGCGGCGCAATCGGTGGTGCTGATGGTGATCGTGATCGCGCTGACGGCGGTCCAGTTCAAATATGTCGAGCGCAAGGTGCAGTACTGATGGTCGAGCACCGCCCGCTCAGCGACATCATCGCCTACACGATTCTGACGCTCGGCATCTTCATCGTCGCCTTTCCGGTCTATCTGGCGCTGATTGCTTCCACCCATGACGCAGCCACCGTGGTTGGCGGCAATATGCCGCTGACGCCAGGCGGCCATATGCTGGACAACTACTACCGCGCCATCATCGTCGGCGGTTCGCGCGCCATCCGCGAGCCGGTCGGGCAGATGCTGTTGAACTCGTTCATCTCGGCGATCGGCATCGCGATCGGCAAAATCTTCATCTCGATCCTGTCGGCCTATGCCGTGGTGTATTTCCGCTTTCCATTCCGCAAGACCGCGTTCTGGATCATCTTCGTCACGCTGATGCTCCCGGTCGAGGTCCGCATCTATCCGACCTACAAGGTGATCGCCGACCTGAAGATGCTCGACACCTATGCCGGGCTGATCCTGCCATTGATCGCATCCGCCACGGGTACGCTTTTGTTCCGGCAGTTCTTCATGACCATCCCCGAGGAATTGCTGGAAGCATCGCGGATCGACGGCGCGGGTCCGTTCCGCTTCTTCTGGGATACGCTGCTGCCGCTGTCGGTGACGACGATCGCCGCCCTGTTCGTGATCCAGTTCATCTACGGCTGGAATCAATATTTGTGGCCGCTTCTGATCACCACGCAGGATTCGATGCAGACCATCGTCACCGGAATCAAGAAGATGCTGTACACCACCGACGAACTCGCCGAATGGCAGCTCGCGATGGCGACCGCCATCCTGGCGATGCTGCCGCCGGTTGCTGTCGTCGTGTTCATGCAGCGGCTGTTCGTGCGCGGCCTAGTCGAGACGGAGAAGTAAAGTAGTCATGGCCAACGTCACGCTGCGCAACGTCCGCAAAACCTACGCCGGCGGCTTCGAGGCCATCAAGGGCATCAATTTCGACGTCGGCGACGGCCAGTTCTGTGTGCTGGTTGGCCCCTCCGGCTGCGGCAAGTCCACGCTGCTGCGCATGGTCGCGGGGCTAGAGACCATCACCGGCGGCGAGATCGATATTGGCGGGCGCGTCGTCAACCAGATCGAGCCTGCCGACCGCGACATCGCGATGGTGTTCCAGAACTACGCGCTCTACCCGCACATGACCGTCTACAACAACATGGCCTACGGCCTGCGCAACCGCGGCATGGCGGAGCCTGAGATCAAGACCCGCGTCGAGGAAGCCGCGCGCATCCTCGAACTCGGCGCCATGCTCGAGCGCAAGCCGCGGCAATTGTCCGGCGGCCAGCGCCAGCGCGTGGCGATGGGACGTGCCATCGTGCGGCAGCCAAAGGTGTTTCTGTTCGACGAGCCGCTGTCGAACCTCGACGCCAAATTGCGCATCGCCATGCGGGTCGAAATCCGCAAACTGCAGCGCCGGCTGTCGACGACCTCAATCTACGTCACCCACGACCAGCTCGAGGCGATGACGCTGGCCGATATTCTGGTTGTCATGAACGGCGGCCAGGTCGAGCAGATCGGCAATCCGCTCGACATCTACCAGAAGCCCGCGACCACCTTCGTCGCTTCCTTCATCGGCGCGCCACCGATGAACCTGATGCCGCTGCGCTCCGATGAACTCAAATCGCAGCTGGCCGGCGATACCAGAATCAACGAAGCCGGCATTTTGGGAATCCGGCCGGAGGATTTCGTCATCACCAACGAAACGGTTTCCGGCGGCGTCGCGCTCGGCCTCACCGTGGAAGCGATCGAGCGGGTCGGCGCCGAAACCTTTATTTACGGCACCAGGCAACAGGAGGCGCAGGGCGTCGCGGCCACCCCCGGCGAACTCCCGCCGGGCGAGGTGATCGTGCGGATTCCCGGCGCTGTTGGCCCGGCCATCGGCGAGCGAATCAGGGCGGTGGCCGCCAGCGACAAGCTGCATTTGTTTACCGCCGACGGCCGCAAGCGCGTGGGTGGGTGACCCCACCATTCCCCGGTGCGCAATTGCTCACCTGAGGTTCGCTTCGCGCCCCAAAATGACGGTTTTGTAACCTTACCGCGGCCGATTTACGCAGCTTTCAGAGACGCTTGAACCCTTCCTTAATCACCCCCATATTCCGTGGTGACCGGACGGCAAGTCGGCCGGCCGGTTGAATGGGGCGCCGCAAGGGCCCCTCAAAGTCGCTTCGAGAGGACTTTGTAATGTCTCGTGTTCCTTCGTTATCCAGTCCGTTCCTTCTTGGGTTCGACGAAATCGAGCGTGCGCTCGATCGCGTCGTCAAAGGCGCCGACGGTTATCCTCCCTACAACATCGAGCGGTGTGACCGTGCCAACGGCCAGCCCGAACGGTTGCGCATCACGCTCGCGGTGGCGGGTTTTACCCGTGACCAACTCGATGTGACCATTGAGGAAAACCAGCTCGTCATCCGGGGCCGCCAGCAGGACGACAAGGCCCGGCAATACATCCATCGCGGCATCGCCGCGCGCCACTTCCAGCGCACCTTCGTGCTGGCGGAGGGGATGCATGTGTTGGGCGCGGATTTGAAGAACGGGCTGTTGTCGATCGACCTCGCCAGGCCGGAGCCTGAAAGGGTCGTTAAGACAATTGCTATCAATGAGCACGAATAATGGAACAAGTAGCGGACTCGACCGCTTAGACCCAGAAGGAGTCGAGACCATGAGTGAAGTGAGTGTTACGTTCGAACCCGAAAAGGTTTCCGTCGAAGCGCTGGCCCATCTTGGTGAAGGCCATATCGCCTACGTGAAACAAGTCCGTTCCGAGGACGTGCCGGGACTGTTTCCGCAGGCGCCGAAGATCGCGCCCGGGCTGAAGCTGTTCGCGCTGCATGCCGCCGACGGCACCCCGATCATGCTGACCGACAGCCGGGAAGCCGCGATCGCCAACGCGTGGAGCAACGAACTCCAGGCCGTCAGCGTTCACTGACGAAGCCTGCCGTCGCTGACGCAGCGAATGCCGCGGTCACTGACGCAAGCCTGGCGGCTGAAAGGCTGCAAGAGAGTTTTACAATACGCGGGCACGCCCTCAATGGGATCGGGCCCGCGTATTTTTTTGCTTTCGACCCGGCCACGAGTTTTGATACGCAGGCCGGCTGAGGTGCGGTTTCCAACCGGGCGTTGCGACTGATGAGCGATTCGGAGCTGAGATCTGTCGGTCCGTCCGATGTCCGGCGGGACAGCGCGCTGGGAAGTGCCCTGCTCGCGCTTAACAACGCACATGCGCAGGAGCTGTCCTGGCTCGAGCCGGAACGGCTCGAATATCTGGTGCGTGAAGCATTCCTCGCAAGACGGATTGGCGACCTCGACGCCTTCCTGCTCGCGTTCGATCAGGACGCGCGATACGACAGCCCGAATTTCATCTGGTTTCGCGCACGCTGTCCGCGCTTTGTGTATGTCGACCGCATCGTGGTCGCACCATCGGCGCGCGGAAGCGGTTGCGCGCGACGGCTTTATTCCGACCTGTTCGAACACGCCGTCCGCGCCGGGCACGACCGCGTCGTATGCGAGGTCAACACCATTCCGCCGAACCCCGCTTCGGATGCTTTCCATGCGGCGTTGGGCTTTGCCGAGGTCGGCACCGCAAGCATCCATGGCGGAAGCCGGACGGTTCGCTACCTCTCGCAAACGCTATAGATTTGCTTGAGCATGATCTCTTCGGAAAACCGGTTTCCACTTTTCCGGACCATGCTCAAGCGCCGACCTTACGCCGCGCGCACGGTCGCGAGGAATTTCTCCACCTCACCCTTGAGATGATTGCTTTGTCCCAGCAGCGACTGGGCCAGTCCGTGCACATGGGTTGATGCCGTACCCGTATCGGTCGCGCCGCGGTTGACGTCGGTGATGCTGCCCGCGACCTGGGTTGCGCCTTGCGCGGCCTGCTGCACATTGCGCGAAATTTCCTGCGTCGTGGCGCCCTGTTCTTCCACCGCTGCCGCGATCGTCTGCGAGATTTCCGCGATGCGGCCGATCGTGCCGCCGATTTCCTGGATGGCGGATACCGACTGATTGGTCGCCGACTGCATCTGGCCGATCTGCTCGCTGATTTCCTCGGTCGCTTTCGCGGTCTGCGCGGCCAGCGCCTTGACCTCGGACGCGACGACGGCAAATCCCCGTCCCGCCTCGCCGGCGCGCGCCGCTTCAATGGTGGCGTTGAGTGCCAACAGGTTGGTCTGCTCGGCGACCGCGCTGATCATCTTGACCACTTCGCCAATCCGGCTGGCGGACTGGGCGAGATCGGCAATCCGCGCATTGGTCTGCTCGACCTGGCTGACCGCCTCGCGCGAGATCTTGTGTGAATCCTGCACCTGGCGGCTGATCTCCGACACCGATGAGGCCATCTCTTCCGCGGCCGCCGCGGCAGACTGCGCGTTGGCGGAGGACTGCTCCGATGCGGAGGCGACGGTGGCCGACAGCACCTGGGTCACTTCGGCGGTCTTGGTCAGTTGTCCGGCGGATGATTCCAGTTCGGAGGAAGCGGTCGAAACGGTATGGATGATTTTTCCGATTGCGGAATCGAATCCGTCGGCCATCTGCTGCAGCGCGGCCTTGCGGTCGCCTTCCGCCTTCAGCTTGAGGCCGGCCTGCTCATGTTCCATCGACTGAACGCGCAGCGCGTTCTCCTTGAAGACTTGGACCGCGCGCGCCATACCGCCGACCTCATCGCCGCGGTTGAGTGCCGGGACCGAGACATCGAGGTCGCCGCCGGCGAGGCCTTTCATCACGGCCGTCATTTCCGCGATCGGACGAATGACGCCGAACGCCACGCCGAAAATGCCGGCGCCGATGACGAGAAACACCGCGGCCGAGACGCCCCACAACAACAGAGTGAATGTGCTGACGCGCCCGGTCGCGGCGACTTCCGTCGCGGCGTTCTGGTCGTTGGTCTGCTTGACGATGTCGTCGATGACGGCGCGGTGCGCCGTATAACGTGCGGTGATTTCAGTGTAGGATTTCGTTGCCGCGGCGCTATCGCCCTTGGCCAGCGCGGGCAGCAGGCCGTCCTGGATCGCGGTCCAGAAGCGGCGCACCTCGCCATCGGATTTCTCCACCAGCTTGGTCTTGAGCACCGGATCGAGATCGGACTTGACCCAGAAATCCCACCGCTCGTCATATTCCTTCTTGAGCTGCGCAAGCCTGTCGCGATGCGCCGAAAGCTGCGCCGGATTGTGCAGCACGAGGGTCGCCTCGAGATAGGACTCGATGACGTATTCCGGCGGCGGCAGAATGTCGGCAATGAGGTCGTTGCCGAGCTTGATCTGGTTGTAGAGCGGGCCCCCGACCTTGAGCTGCGACAGCGCGAAAACGCTGGTGGCAATCACGGCACCGAGACCCAAGGCGGTGACCAATCCAAAAATCAATATCGCGCGCGAAATCGTCAGCCGCAGCGTCATGGCAATGTTCTCCGGGCCGGGGAAAAAATCCCGGCGAACGAAATAGCTGCTATTTAGCTTAAAATTGCGTTTAACCGGTCCGCTATCGGCCGGAGAACCCGCTGTTCCCCTTGAGGAACTAAGCCGCGCTCGCGGGCGGCAGGGCCAGCACCGAATAGATCGCCTGGGCGTCGCGCGAGGCGCGCAGCTTCTTGGCGACGTCCACGTCGCGCAGCAGCCGCGCGATTCGCGCCAGCGCCTTCAGATGATCGGCGCCGGCGCCTTCCGGGGCCAGCAGCAGGAAGATCAGGTCGACGGGCTGGCCGTCCATCGCCTCGAAATCGATCGGGCGCTCAAGACGTGCAAAGAACCCAAACAGCTTTTCCAGCTTCGGCAGCTTGCCGTGCGGAATGGCGACGCCGTAGCCGACGGCGGTGGTGCCGAGCTTTTCGCGCTGCAACAGAACCTCGAACACCGAGCGTTCGTTCTGGCCGGTCAAGGCGGAGGCACGGGCCGCCAGCTCCTGCAGCGCTTGTTTCTTGCTGATGACCTTCAAAGCCGGGAGAATCGCCTCGGGTGCGACCAGGTCGGTAATCGTCATGCGGCGTTCCGAGGTGAATTGAACCGTCAGGTTACAAATTAGGTTCTAGAACCGGGGCGATAACAAGGAGAGGCCGGGAGGCGAGCTTAGGCCCGGGTCCCGATTTGGGGGCTTCTACTCCAACGCATGGCCGGTGCCAACTCCCGAAAGGCCAGTTCCTGCACCCTGTCCGTTGAGGCGGCGGACCATAGGGAGGGCGGCTGTGGGCGTCAATGCTGTCGGACATGGATGTCAGGCGGTAACCGCCGGGGGATCAACCCAGCCGACATTGCCGTCCGTGCGGCGGTAGATGATGTTAACCCTGCCGCTGGACCCGTGCTGGAACACGATGCAGGCCGCTCCAGTCAGGTCCAATTCCATGACCGCCTCGCTGACCGAAAGCTGCTTCAGCGACGTGGTGGCCTCGGCAATGATGACCGGACTGTAGGCAGTCACCTCGTCGTCACCTTCCGCCGGCGCCTCGATCACGTAGCTCGGCGCGTCGATATCGGCCAGCGCCGCGTTGGCGGCGTAGGTCTTGCGGGCCGAGCGATCCTTGAGCCGGCTCTTGTAGCGGCGCAGCCGCTTCTCGATCATCACCAGCGCCTGGTCGGCGCTGGCATAGGCATCGGTGGCGTTGGAATCCGCCTCCAGCGTGATCCCGGAATCAAGATGCAGCGAGCAATCGGTGCGGAAGCCGAAACCGTCCTTGCTGAGCGTGATGTGGCCCGAATAGTTGCCGTCGAAATACTTCCGCAAGACCTCATCGGTGCGCTCGCTGACACGCGAACGAAGCGCATCGCCGACACTGATGCTTTTCCCGGAGATTCGAAGGGTCATTTGATACCTCGCTTGATGCCTCGACTACTCTGGTTTCCCCGGATCGGCTCTTCGGGGGAACTGAGACTATCGCGATTTGACGCCAACGCAATCAGGCCGGGGCCGTATCGCGGGACCGGTCGGAGGAGGTAGCGGGAGCGGAAAGTGCGTTACCGAGCATACTCTGTTTATCGCGGCGACGTTGCACCGAGGAAGGAATGCGCATCGCTTCGCGGTATTTCGCGACCGTGCGACGGGCAATATCAATGCCCGATTCGCGCAATCGTTCCACGATGGTATCGTCGGAGAGGATCGCGCTTGCGGCTTCCGCATCGATCAGCTGCTTGATGTGGTGGCGGACCGCCTCCGCCGAATGCGCCTCGCCGCCGTCGGCAGATGCGATCGAGGCGGTAAAGAAGTATTTCAGCTCGAAGCTGCCGCGATTGGTCGCCATATATTTGTTGGCGGTCACCCGCGACACCGTCGATTCGTGCATCTGGATCGCGTCCGCCACCGCCTTCAGATTCAGCGGCCGCAGATGCGCGACGCCATGGGTGAAGAAGCCGTCCTGCTGGCGCACGATTTCGGTGGCGACCTTCAGAATGGTGCGGGCGCGCTGATCCAGCGCGCGAACCAGCCAGGTCGCATTCTGCAGGCAATCGGTGAAATAGGATTTGTCGCCGTCCTTGCGGATCGTCTTCGACAGCTCGGTGTAATAGACCTGATTGACCAGCACGCGCGGCAACGTGTCGCTGTTGAGTTCGACATGCCAGCCGCCGTCCGGGCCGGGCCGGACATAGACGTCAGGCACCATGGTCTGTGTGCGCGCCGAACCGAACTTCAGGCCGGGCTTGGGATCGAGACGGCGGATTTCACCGATCATGTCGGTAATATCTTCGTCGTCGACACCGCACAATTTGCGCAATGAGGCGATGTCGCGCTTGGCCAGCAGATCAAGATTTTCCACCAGCGCTTGCATGGCGGGGTCGTAGCGGTTGAGTTCGCGGAGCTGGATTGCGAGGCACTCGCTCAAATTCCGGGCGCAGACGCCGGGCGGATCGAACTTCTGCAGCACCATGAGCACCGTATCGACGTCCGCTTGCGAGGCGCCCAGCCGCTCTGCGGCCTGCCCCAGATCCGCCGGCAGATAGCCGGCATCGTCGACCAGATCGATCAGATACTGCCCGATCATGCGCTGCGCCGGCCCGCTGAAGGCCACCGCGAGCTGTTCGGCGAGGTGGCCGCCGAGCGTCACCTCGGCGGCCACGAAGGCTTCCAGATTGTAGTCGTCGTCGTTGGAGGCACCGCCGCCCCATTCGGTGTAGGCGGTCGGGGCCGCATCCTGCGCCACGCGGGCGGCAGCTTCGGCGGGTTCCTCGGAAAAGACGTTGTCGAGCGGGGTGTCCAGCGTCTGCTCGATCTCGGTGCGGCTGCCGAGGTCGCGGTTCAGCCACTCCTCCTGGCCCGGCTCGAAGCCGTCGCCGGACGAACCGGCGGCCATATCGGAGGGTTCCCCGCCGCCGTCCTCGCCATAGCTGCCGGAATCGGCATATTCGGCGCGTTCGGCGGCCGGCTCGCCCGCCACCGGGGCTTCGGGGCCGTCGCTGGCGCGATCCAGCAGCGGATTGCGCTCCAGTTCCTCCTCGACGAAAGCCGACAGGTCGAGATTCGACAATTGCAGCAGCTTGATCGCCTGCATCAATTGCGGCGTCATCACCAGCGACTGCGACTGACGGAACTCTAATCTCTGCGTTAGCGCCATGAGGCCAAGAACCGATCCACTGTAAAGTTGGTCCGATTCTTGCTTATCTTACTCCCAAGCCCTTGTACACGGCTTGACGGATGCAAAATTTGGGCTATAGCGCCGTCCGCAAAATGGAAGCCGGTTTTTGCGTCCCGCAGCGCCATAAGTTCCTTAGTTAACGCAATAGCTTATTGCCGGACCGCCAGGTCCTTGGGCGTTGTTTATCGCTAAAGCCGGAATTCCTCGCCCAGGTAAAGACGGCGTACATCCGGGTTGTTGACGATTTCTTCCGGACTGCCCTCGGTCAAGATCTGCCCTGCATACACGATATAGGCGCGGTCGGTCAGCCCCAGCGTTTCGCGCACATTATGGTCGGTGATCAGGACGCCGATGCCGCGGTTGGTGAGGTGCCGGACGAGATCCTGAATGTCGCCGACCGCGATCGGATCGATGCCGGCAAAGGGTTCGTCGAGCAGCATGTAGTTCGGGCGCGTCGCCAGCGCGCGTGCGATTTCGACGCGGCGGCGTTCGCCGCCGGAGAGCGCGATCGAGGGCGATTTGCGCAAGCGCGTAATGTTGAATTCATCGAGCAACGAATTGAGTTCGGCCTCGCGCTTCTTGCGGCTGGGCTCGACGACCTCAAGCACGGCGCGGATGTTTTGCTCCACGGTGAGCCCGCGAAAGATCGAGGCTTCCTGCGGCAGGTAGCCGATGCCGAGCCGCGCGCGCTGGTACATCGGCAGCCTTGTCACGTCGTGGCCGTCGAGTTCGATGGCGCCGCGATCCGCCTTGATCAGGCCGGTGATCATGTAGAACACCGTGGTCTTGCCGGCGCCGTTCGGACCCAACAGGCCGACCGCCTCGCCGCGGCGGACATAGATGCTGACGCCACGCACGACCTGGCGGGTGCCGAAACTCTTTTCCACGCTATGCACAGCCAGATAGCCCGGCCGCTTGGTCGGGCGCGGCGCTTCGCCGCCGTTGGGCCTGGAGTTGGACTTGGGCCGCGGCGCCTGTGTGCGGGGACGCGGCTCGCGCGGCGGTTCGACGTCGGGCTGCTGCGGTAATTCCAGCCCGGGCAGTGCGGCGGCACGCGGCTTCGGCGGCGCATCGCGCACCGGGCTCGTCAGCATGTCACCAAAGGAATCGCCGAGCGCTGTGATGTCATCGCGCGAACGCGCAAATCCGGGGGCGCCGCGTTTCGCGGGGCGTCGACGGAACATGCCGAATAAATCCACCATCCCGCTTCGCTTACGCCTTTCACGGTGATTCCGCGACGCATCCGCCCGCGAATCGCTTCGCTAGCGAACCATGAATGAGTGGATGTCCCCCGAAACACCCCGCCGTGCGCCCTGCCCAGTAGATACAGGCTCGAGCTACCGGCTTCAACCGTGCGCGCCTCAAATATTCTTCAAGGCATTGATCTATCTTATTTTTTGCCGGGGATCAGCGACGGCGTAGCCGCCGGAGCCGGCTTCGCCCCACCCGATCCGGACCCGCAATTCTCGCCCTGGATGAACATGCCCTGCACCTTGTTGGTGTCGGATTCGACGCGCGACACGCCGCTCGTCATGTCGACCTTGAGGCGGTCGCCCTTGAGCACGTTCTTGCACTGGGTCAGCACCACCCCGCCCGCCATGGTGATGAGATTGGCCCGCGGGTCAAAGATCGCGGTCTCACCGGTTACCACCTGATCCTTCTGCGTCACCACGACGGAGCCCCTGGCTTCCAGCCGGCGGATCGACGAACTGCCGCCAGGCCCTGGGGTCGCCGACTGCATCGTCCCCGATTTCGCACCCTTCGGCGCGGCGGGCGCAGGGGCCGGCGTCGCTGGCGCCGGGCCGGAATCGTAGAACACCACCAGCGACTTCGAGGTCATGGTGGTGTCGCCCTGCACGACCTTCACGTTGCCGGAGAACGTCGCTTCCTTTTTCTTGTCGCGCATTTCGAGCGAGGCTGCCTCGATCTGAATCGGCTGGTCGCGGTTCTGCGAAAAGCCCTGCATCGCGTTCGGCACGCCCGACATCGCGCCTTGCGCCAAGGCGTCGCCGGAGGTGATCAACGCGAGCGCAAGCGCCGCGGCCGCAAAACTGCGCGAGAAGAACTGCATCATCGATATCATTTCGCGTTTGACGACTTGCCGTTGACGGACCGCGTCCTCGGTGGTGGCGCCGGTTCAGGCTCGGGCTCGGGCGCCGCAGGGCTTTCCATGATCAGGTTCATCACGACATTGCCTTCGAAACGAACAATCTCGCCGCTGTTGATGATCTTGAGCCGGTCGGCGGTGAGCGTACCGTTCAGCAATTTGACGTCGACAGGCTCGTCCGACGTCACCGTTCCCTTGTTGATGTCGATATAGGCCTGCGAAAGCTTGGCTTCGTAGCCGGTGGAGGATTGCAGGAAGATGTCCTTGCGCAGGTCCAGCATCTGCTGCTTGCTGTCGAAAAATCCGGTGCGCGCATCCATCGTCACCGTGCTCTTGTCCTCCATCATGACCTTGGCGCGCAGCGTTTGAAGTTCGACGTGATCGGGGTTGGCCAGATCCTGGATCGCAGCCTTGGCCCACACTTCGTAGGGACGCTGGTCGGTCGAGAAACCCGCAAGATGCGGCGTTTCCATGGTGATCTTGGTGCCTGACACCACGAGATTGCTGATGTCGACGGGCAGCTTCGCGAACCCCGTCTGAAAAGGGTTCAAGAAGACTTGGATCAGGACGACGCTGGCCAGCGCCAGCAGCACGGTTGCCGGGACCGCAACCCGCAGTACCCGCACCATCCGGCTGTGGCGGGCGGCCGCGGCAAAGCGGGCCTCCATTCCGGTGACATAGGCTGGGTTCTGTATCGAATTCACCGCGGCTCCAGGGGCGCCATGACGTAAGGAAGCGTCATTCTACCCGCAATCGCAGGATTATGCAGCCCGGACACGCGCTATGAGTGTGACCGAAACGGGGCGGAAGCGACGCCCCGCCCGCTTCAAACGGTCCCGCTCACGAATGCGCGAAGATGTCCTCGGCCTCCCAGCCGCCAAGATCGAGCTTTGCCCGCGTCGGCAGGAAGTCGAAGCAGGCCTGTGCCAGCGCGGTGCGGCCTTCGCGCGCCAGCATGGCGTCGAGCCGCTCGCGCAAACCATGCAGATGCAATACGTCGGACGCGGCATAGGCGAGCTGCGCCTCGCTGAGGCTCGAAGACCCCCAATCGCTCGACTGCTGCTGCTTGGACAGGTCGATGTTGAGGACCTCGCGCACCAGGTCCTTCAAGCCGTGCCGGTCGGTATAGGTGCGCGTCAGCCGCGAGGCGATCTTGGTGCAATAGACCGGTTGCGGCATCACGCCAAAGGCGTTGTAGAGCGCGGCGAGATCGAAGCGCGCAAAGTGAAAGATCTTCGTGATGGCAGGATTGGCCAAGAGCGCCTTCAGGTTCGGCGCGTCGGTGTGGCCCTTCGGGATCTGGATGACATCGGCGCTGCCGTCGCCGTTCGACATCTGCACCACGCAGAGCCGGTCGCGATGCGGATTGAGCCCCATGGTCTCGGTATCGATCGCCACCGAATCCTTGTAGCGGGACAAATCGGGCAGATCGCCGCGATGCAGGCGGATGGTCATGAAGGCCTCGTGTCTCAGGTCGATTCGACGGAAACACTAGCGCCCGGAGCCGCGGGAGGCGAGCGGGTGGGCATGGCTTTTAGGACAGGAAATGGCGGCTTCGTGTCGATTTATTCGCTGGCCCGGCGTTCGGCTGCAGGTTGCGCCGTTGAGCCGAGCCCTGGTGCCGCCGTTTCCGGCCGGCTTCGGGAAGTTCAGGCCCGCTTCTCTCCAGACGAGGCCGGCGGCTGAAGCCCCGGGCTGTTGGCCCAGCGGTCGAGATTCTCGATGACGTCCGCATGGCTCGGCCGTCGCGGGGGCGGCGACTTCCGCTCTTCAGACAGCTTGCGCGGCAGCTTGAGGTGCTCGGTCATGGGCTTTCTCCAACACAAAAGATGCCCTCGCACAGACCAAAAATCAACCGGTAACACATTGTTTTTACTGATGTATTTAGCTAATTTGGTGCTGGCGTCTCGTTTGACGGAACCAGCACCAAGGGCAAGTGTTGAGTAAACTACTCAATGATCTCATTTGGGGTGTTTCGATGTCCGACATGCGCGGTGAGCGACTGCAGGTCATGCTCTCCCCCGAAGAGCTGACGGCGATCGACGATTTCCGCTTCAAACACCGGATGCCGACGCGAGCAGCGGCGGTGCGGGAGCTATTGAAAATGGGCCTGACGGTCGTCGCCGCCGACGGCGGCGGGATGAAGTCCAGCAATTACGGCGTGTTCAGCCGCGGCCCGGACGGACACATATCGAGCCATGATCCGGATCCGGGCGAGTAAAGTCTGCGAGGCCGGTCGGACAGCCACCATGTAAGCAAGCGCCGCGAGCGGCGACTTTTGGGTTTCGATCAGACATGGACGATTGATGGTCGCTGCAATCCGGCGCAGGACCATCGGCTGTCGTACCTCAACCAGTGATCTAGAATCGGTAGGTTGCGGTTCCCAAGACCGTACGCCCGAGCCCGTAATAGCAGTCGCCCCGCGCGTAGCACGCCGCCACGTAACGTTCATCGCCGATGTTGTTGACGTTGAGCTGCAGTCTGAACGGACCGGGATCGTAAGCCACCATCATGTCGAACAGCGTATAGGCCGGAATGGTGTAGGTGTTGGTCTCCTCGGTGGACTCGCCGATGTAGCGCACGCCGGCACCGACCGTGACGTCGCGCAGGCCGACTGCGCCCAGGCGATACTTGCCCCACAGCGAAGCCTGGTTGGCGGGCACGCCCTCGACGCTCTTGCCGATATTGTCGCCGCGTTCGACCTTGGCGTTGATGTAGGAATAGCTGGCGATCACGTCGAGATCGGGCGTGACCTTGCCGATGACTTCGATTTCCGCGCCGCGGATACGGACCTGTCCGATCTGGCTCGACAGGTTTGGGTTTGGTGACGCGGACAGCCGGTTCTTTTCCACCGTGTCGTAGAGCGCGCCGTTGATCGCAATGCCCTGCATCGGCGTGTATTTGAAGCCGACCTCGTAGACCTCGCCGCGCTGGTCCTTGCAAGCGCCCTCATAACAGCCGGCGCCGCCATAGGTCGGGCTGAACCACACCGGATTGAACGACTGCGCCCAGACGACATAGGGATTGAAGCCAAACGGCGTTTCATACATCAGACTTGCGCGCCCAGTTGTCGCCGACCTGTCGCTATCGGATCCTGGATAGCGCGTGGCGGCATAATCCTGCCGGACCCCGATCGTCGCGAGCCAGGGGCCGAGGCGCATCTGGTCCTGGGCGTAGAGACCCGCCTGATTCTGCCGCGCGTTCGCGAGCCGCTCCAGATCAGGCAGAGGCACACTGGTGTAAACCGGCGCATAAAGGTCGAACGGCGTCGTGTCGGCGCTGAACGGGGCGACGGACGAGCGCGCAAAAAAATCGCGATAATCGACGCCGAACAGCACCTTATGTTCGAGCGCGCCGGTGAGCGCCTTTACCTGGATGTTGTTGTCGACGGTGAAGTTGTCGTTCGAGACTGCCTGGCTGCTGCCGAAACGGCTCACCGTACGCCTGGCGGGATAGGGGAAGAACGGGTCGCCGTAGAAATTCGCATAGACGCTGCGATAGACGCCGTCGACATGGGCGTAGCGCAGGTTCTGGGTGAACTTCACCGCGTCGTTGAAGTTGTGTTCGAACAGGCTGCTGATGGCACCGGTTTCGGTCTGGTACACATCGTTGTTGGGATCGCCGACGAAACGGTTGCGCGGGATGTAACCGTTGATGCTCGGCAGCAGCGTGCCTTCACGCGGCAGGAAGCCGTTGGTGGTGCCGGTCTTGTCCTTTTGATAGACGCCGAGCACGGTCCAGCTCGTATTCGTCGTCGGTCGCCAGGTCAGCGAGGGCGCCAGCAGGATGCGATTGTCGGGGACGAAATCGACCTGGGTACCGCTGTCGCGGAACAGGCCGACGAAGCGATAGAGCCATTCGCCGTCCTTGGTCACCTTGCCGGTGGAATCCATCTGGACTTGCTTGCGACCGAAATTGTCAAAAGACACGCCGATCTCGTTGTAAGCCTCCGCCCGCGGACGCTTGGAGATCAGGTTGACGAGACCCGCGGTGGACGTGTCGCCATAGAGCACCGATGCGGGCCCGCGGAACACCTCGATGCGCTCGAGCATATAGGGATCGACGCGCCATTCGTTGAAGTTATTGCGATTGTTGACCCGTGTGCCGTCGAGATAGACGTTCGGGTCCTGGCCGCGAATCTTGAAATAGTCGTTGCGTGAATCGACGCCGCCCGGCTCGGCGAAGACGCCCGGTACGTAGCGCAGGGTTTCCTGGACGCTGCTGACACCTTGATCCCGGACTTGCTCGGCGCTGACGACCGAGATCGACTGTGCCGTCTGGCTCAGCGGCGTGTCGGTCTTGGTACCGGTTCCGCTCTGCGTAGCAAGGTAGCCCTGCACAGGACCTGTGGCGGTCTCCCGCGTTGAGGCGGTAGCGGGATTCACGGGAGCCGCGGCGGCAGGATTGACGCCTCTTGTCGCGTTGCCTCGCGCGGCGGACCGAGTTGTCTGAGAACGTTGGGTACGAGCTGCAGGTCGGGGTTTCGCTTGTTCGACAACAACCGGAGGCAACTGACTGGCCGTCTGCGCAAAAGCAGAAACATCGAACGCCAACGTCGCAACCGCGATGGTCGAAGCCCCAAAGAGATATCTCGCGTAGTTCATCACCGCCCCACATTCCAACCGGTACTGTCGGGCGGTGTGGTAACAATCGTGATGATACGTCGAAAGTGGATTTGTTCTTTATTGCAGCATCTCGACGTAGAACTGCTCTAGATGGTGCGCTGACTATCAAAGGCTATAACGTTTCTAAACTCATTCCGCTGCGGCGAGCGTCTGCACGGTGGAACGGCTTTCACTCCTCGCTTGTGCCGCCAGCCGCGCACGCCGCTTGCGATACCAAATGAAAACTCCCGTCACCGATAGCGCAGCCACGACGATGCCCATCGCCGAGATGAGGATTCGTCCGGGCAGTCCGAGTATGCGCCCCGAATGCATCGGAAACTGCGCTTGAACGAAAATATCCGCCGCCGTTCCCTGCCACGGTACACGCGCTCCGAGCGGCCGACCGTCCTGCCCGTCATAGTAAAGCTGAGCCGGTCCTACGCCGCCGGCGCCGTGATCGTCGCCCGGCCGGAAGAAGCTGGCGCTGTAGACGTCATATAACTGCGCGTAATAGACGGCTCCCACGGGCTCGGACCAGCCGCGGCTGCGTCCGTCCGCCTCTCCCTTTGCAATGATGTCGGCGAACGAAAGCTTGGGCGTGGCCGGTTGGTCGACCGGCGCGGGCGTGCGCAATTCGTAGGGGGTTGGCGTATAGCTCGATACCGTCTTCATCAGCGGCGAGAACACCTCGAAATACAGGTTGAGGGAAAAGGCCGTGAAAGCGATGACGAACAGCAGCAGCCACGTCCAGAGGCCGAAGGCGCGGTGAATGTCGAAATTGATGCGGTAGGCGCTGCCCGAGGTTTTGATTGCCCATGCCGGTTTCCATCTGGCCCAGAAACCCCGATCGAGTTGACGGGTTACACTCGCTGCACGTGCGGCATTCGACCTTCGCCGAACCGGCAGCGTCAGATAAAAGCCGACAAAGCAGTCGAGCGTCCAGACGATGGCAATGACGCCGAGCAGACGCATGCCCCAGCGATCGCTGCCCCAGAACTCGGGGATGTGAAGCGTGTAGTGCAGCTTGTAGAGAAACGAGACAAAATTTTCCCGCGTCACCGGCCAGACCGCACCCCAATGGCGGCTGCCAAGTTCCTCACCGGTCGCAGGGTCCAGGAACACCTGGTTGTAATCGAGCTGAAAACGTTTTCCGGTCGCTGGATCGATCCTGGGTTCGACAAAGAACGCAAGCGACGCGCCGGCTTCGGGCGTGGTCGAAAGATAATTGACCTTGGCACGCGGATCCCGGGCCTCGATCAACTTCGCAAGCTCAGTAGACGGCTTGGAGGGACCCTTCGTCTTCGCCTCGGTGAGATGGCTGTTGAGCCATTCGTCGAGTGCGTGATCCCAGGAAATCACCGCACCTGTAACACCTGACAAGAACAGGAAAGCTGCTGTAATCAGGCCCGCCCAGCGGTGGGCTATTCCAAATGCAACTCTCATCTCGACATCTCACGCACTAGATTTCTGGCTGTCGCATTGCTCGTCCCGGCCCTCGGTGTCGGGTGCCTGACGTGCCCTGATCTCGCTGCGTTCTGCGGTGCGGAGCGAGATGCGGATGGCCCCTTGGCACCCTTGCCGGGCGTTATGAAGGCGAAGCTCTCGCCGAGCGGAATAGCGAGCCGATTGCCCGTCGCCTCGTCGTGAACGTCGGCCGGAATACGCTGCACGAATGGCGGAAAGCGGGACCCACCCCGGCGCATCGGGCGAACAACCCTGAACAGCAATGTTGCACCCCATTTTTACGCAGTCGGGGCCGACGTTTTACACAGTCGGGGCTGACGCAACACTCTGATTGGGGCTCATCTGTCTGGAATTACTCCATTTCCAGAAATGTGTGGTGCCCAGGAAAGGACTCGAACCTTCACGGCCGTTAAGCCACTGGCACCTGAAGCCAGCGCGTCTACCAATTCCGCCACCTGGGCACGTGGCGGGGTTAGTAAGGATCGGTCACGCGCTTGTCAAATCGCTTCAAAGCCGCCCAAATGCTCTGTACAGCGGCCGCGTGTTGGCGTATCGCGAATCCGCTAAATCCCACCGATATCTCTCGAATTCGACCGGCAGGAATTGACACCAATGACATCGTACCCGGCATCGAACCTGGAAACGCTCGTCACGGTTTTTGGCGGATCGGGGTTTCTGGGGCGCAACGTGGTGCGGGCGCTGGCCAAGCGCGACTACCGGATCAGGGTGGCGGTGCGGCGGCCGGAACTGGCCGGGCACCTGCAACCGCTCGGCCGGGTCGGCCAGATCCACGCCGTGCAGGCCAATCTGCGCTATCCGGCTTCCGTCGAGGCGGCGATGCGCGATTCGCATGTCGCGATCAATTTGGTCGGCACCCTCGTCGAGAGCGGCGCGCAGACGTTTGACGCGGTTCAGGCCAAGGGCGCCGAGACCATCGCCAAAGCTGCCGCCGCCGCGGGCGCGCGGATGGTGCATGTGTCGGCGATCGGCGCCGACGAGAACGCGCTCTCCGCCTACGGCCGCGCCAAGGCGGCCGGTGAGCAGGCCGTGCTGGCGGCCGTGCCGGCGGCCACCATCCTGCGACCGTCGCTGCTATTCGGCCCGGAGGATCAATTCACCAACCGGTTTGCGGCACTCGCCCGGATATCGCCCTTCCTGCCGCTGATCGGCGGGGGCGTCACCCGGATGCAGCCGGCCTATGTCGGCGACGTCGCGAACGCGGTCGCCGATGCCGTCGACGGCAAGACCAGGCCCGGCGCGACTTACGAACTCGGTGGACCGGAAGTGCTGACCATGCGCGAGATCATGGAAATCATTCTTGCCATCACCGAGCGCAAGCGCGCACTGATTTCGCTGCCGTTCGGGCTGGCTCGGCTGCAGGCGATGTTCCTGCAATTTGCGCCGGGACCGCTCAAGCTGACGCCGGACCAGGTCGCGATGCTGCAGTCGGACAATGTGGTGTCGGACGCCGCCAAGGCCGCGGGCCTGACGCTCGAAGGGCTCGGCATCACGCCCAATTCGTTGGAAGCGGTCGCCCCGCAATACCTCTGGCGCTTCCGCGCCGCCGGGCAGTTTCAGCGCAAGAGCGCGTAAGCCGTAAATCCTCATGGTGAGGAGGCGCATAAGCGCCGTCTCGAACCATGTGGCCCCATTCGTGCCATTCATCCTTCGAGACGCCGCGTTCGCGGCTCCTCAGGATGAGGTCTGATGGACGCTACCGCCCCAGCGCCAGCGCGATCAGGCCGAGCGTGCCGACAATGACGCGCCACCACGCAAAGAACGTGAACCCGTGGCGCGTGACGTAGTTCAGAAATGTCTTCACCACGATCATCGCCGTGATGAAGGAGACCACGAATCCGATCGCGATGGTGCCCACGTGATCGATCGTCATCTCGCCGCGGTTCTTGTAGAAATCATAGGCGAATGCGCCGACCATGGTCGGGATCGCGAGAAAGAACGAGAACTCCGCCGCCGATCGCTTGTCGGCGCCGAGCAGCATCGCCGCCACGATGCTAGCGCCGGAGCGCGACACACCGGGGATCATCGCGATGCATTGCGCGATGCCGATCCACAGATACATCAGCAGCGGGAACCGGGTGGCATCGTCCTCGCGCGGCTTGAGATCAAGCCGATCGACCCACAGCAGGATCGCGCCGCCGGCGATAAGCGTGAAACACACCACCCACGGATTGAACAGCAGCTCCTTGATGTATTTGCCGGCAGCCAGGCCGACGACCACCGCCGGCAAGAACGCCACCAGCACACCGATCACGAATCGCCGGTCGTCGGGATTGGTGAACATGCCGAGCGCAACGCGTGACAGTTTGAAGAAATACAGCACGACGATCGCAAGAATCGCGCCGAGCTGAATCAGGATCACAAAACTCTGCCAGAACGCGCCCTCGCCAAGGCCGAAGAAGCGTTGCGCCAGCAGCATATGGCCCGTGGAGGAAACCGGTAGAAATTCCGTGATACCCTCGATGATGCCGAGAATCACCGCCTTCACTGCATCCGACATCATGGTGTTGGTCCATTTTGACTGGAAAAGCCGCGCTCTTCTCGCCTATTCGTCCCCATGCCGCAATCGCAAAAAAACGTCAGAACACCATTGTCTCGCGCGTTTGCTTGGCTAGTGTCCCGATTCGCTTGACGCGGGTTGAGGGTTCCTTTAGTCGCCGCGGTTTTACCTCTGGGATTTCATGTACACGCTCTATCATCACCCGTTCTGTCCGCATTCGCGCTTCATTCGCCTCGCGCTGGGCGAACACGGCCTCGACCTGCGCCTGATGGAAGAGCGGTCCTGGGAGCGGCGTGAAGGGTTTCTCCTGCTCAATCCCGCGGCCGCCACGCCGGTCTTGATGGCCGAAGGCTTTCCGCCGATCCCGGGCGCCGGGATCATCGCCGAATATCTCGACGAGACGCACGGCCTGGAGGCCGGCGATCGGCGACTGTTGCCAGCCTCGATGGCGGAGCGCGTCGAGGTGCGCCGGCTGATGGCCTGGTTCAACGAAAAGTTCTTCGAGGAGGTCTCGAACCCGCTGGTGACCGAGCGCATCTACAAGCGCTTCATGAGCGAGGAAAATGGCGGCGGGGCGCCCTCCACCGACGTGATCCGCGCGGCCAAGGTCAATGTGCGCTATCATCTGGCTTACATCGGCTGGCTGTCGCAGACCCGGAATTTCCTCGCCGGCGACCGGCTGACCTACGCGGATCTCGCCGCCGCGGCGCATCTTTCGGCGATCGACTATCTGGGCGATGTGCCATGGCACGAGGACGAGGCGGCAAAGGCGTGGTACGCGCGGGTGAAATCCCGCCCGTCGTTCCGCCCGCTGCTGAGCGAATGGCTGGCGGGCGTGCCGGCGTCGCGGACCTATGTGGACCTCGACTTCTGAACAAGGCCGTCAAACTCTCCGGTGCCGATCTGAAGGCCGCGCTCGCGCACGAGGCGGCGACGCTCGGCTTCGACAGCATCGGCGTGACCGGTCCCGACACGATCGGCAACGCCGGAAAATATTTTCGCGAATTCCTCGATGCCGGCGCGCATGGCGACATGGACTGGCTGGCGGCGCAGCCCGAGCGGCGAATGGACCCGCGTGTGCTGTGGCCTGGCGTGCGTTCGATCATCATGCTCGGCGTCAATTACGGCCCCGATGAGAATCCGCTCGCGCTTCTCGAACAACGCACGCGCGGCGCGATTTCCGCCTATGCGCAGGGCGACGACTATCACGACGTGATTAAGAAGCGCCTGAAGACGCTGGCGCGATGGCTGGTGGCCACCTCTGGCGAAGAAGTGAAAGTTTTCATCGACACCGCAGCCGTGATGGAAAAGCCTCTGGCGCAGGCGGCGGGACTGGGCTGGCAAGGCAAGCACACCAATCTGGTTTCGCGCGGATTTGGCTCATGGCTGTTTCTCGGCGCGATCTTTTCCGCATCCGACCTGCCGCGCGATGCGGCCGACATTGACCATTGCGGCTCCTGCAACGCTTGCCAGGAGATCTGCCCGACCGCGGCGTTCCCCGCGCCCTACAAGCTCGATGCGCGGCGCTGCATTTCGTATCTGACGATCGAGAACAAGGGTCCGATCCCGCACGAATTTCGCAAGAGCATCGGCAACCGCATCTATGGCTGCGACGATTGCCTTGCCGTGTGCCCTTGGAACAAATTTGCGCAAGCTGGCCGCGAAGCCAAGCTCGCCGCACGCGATGAATTGCGCGCACCGTCGCTTCGCGAGTTGGCGCGGCTCGACGACGCCGCGTTTCGCGTGCTGTTTTCGAAATCGCCGGTCAAGCGCATCGGCCGCGACCGTTTTGTCCGCAACGTGCTGATTGCGATCGGCAACGCCGACGACGCGTCGCTGGCTGCGGAGGCCGAACGCCTGCTGGGCGACGCAAGCCCGCTGGTGCGCGGCGCGGCGGTATGGGCGCTGTCGCAGTTGGTGGTGCGAGAGAGGTTTGAGGCGCTGGCAACGAAGGCGATGGGCAGCGAGGTGGATGAGAGCGTGCGCGCAGAGTGGCGGCAAGCTTCCGTCGTCATGCCCCGCGAAAGCGGGGCATCCAGCACGCCGAGGCATCTCGGATAAACCGATATGTCCCGGCGTACTGGATCGTCCGCCTTCGCGGACGATGACAGGTGAGAAGAAATCCGCCATGGTCATCCGCCATGACAAAAAACCAGCCCTTCTTCACCCACGATCGCGACAGCGACACCTTCATGCCCACACCCGTCTCCAACGGCCCGTGGGACCCCAACTCGCTGCACGGCCGCGTCGTTGTCGGCCTGCTCGCCCATGTGATCGAGCAGCGCCACGGCTCCGATGATTTCGTGCCGGCGCGGCTCACCGTCGACATGTTTCGCCTGCCGAACGCCACAACGGCGATCGAGGTCAAGACCGGGCTCGTCCGCGACGGCAAGCGCATCAAGGTCGTAGAAGCCGAATTCTTCTCCAGCGGCACCAGCATGGCGCGCGCCTCCTGCCAGTTATTGCGCAAGACGGAAAACGCGCTGGGCAATGTGTGGTCACCGCCGAACTGGGACGCGCCGAAGCCTGCGGACATTCCAAAGCCCACCGATCCCCGGCTTGGCATGAACGGCAAATGGACGACGCGGCCGATCGTGGGTCACATGGGTGCGCTCGGGCCGCGGCGGCTGTGGATGAGCGAGGTGCGCGAGCTGGTCGAGGGCATCCCGATGTCGCCCTTCGTGCATGTCGCCACGGGTGCTGATTTCGCTAGCCCGTTCGCCAATGCCGGCGACCAGGGTCTCGGCTATATCAACAGCGACGTCACACTCTATCTGCACCGGCTCCCTGTCACGCCATGGGTCGGCTTCGAGGTGGTGAACCACCACGCCACCGACGGCATCGCGATCGGCGAATGCTGGCTCTATGACGAACAGGGACCGATCGGGACCTCCACGGTGGCCGCGCTCGCGCAGCGCAAGCCGATGACCAACGTGCCACCGCCGTAGTCGCATCCGTCATTGCCTGCGACAAACACAAAGCGTTTGCGCTAGGGAGCAATGACGGTGTGGAGACGGTCACTCCACCAGATGCCGCTTCATCTCCGGCCGCGCCTTCAGCGCCGCGCCCTGTTTCGCGACAATCTTGGCGATGCGCTCCGGCGCAAACTTGATGTCGACAAAGGCCGGCGCGGTGTTGGCGACCTCGTGGTATTCCGTGATCTTGCCGTCGCGCAGCCGCATGATCGCGACGCCCTCGAACATCGCACGCGCACCTTCCGCCTCCGGCAGCGTCGAGCGGTAACTGAAGGTGTAACGCGCGTACAACGTATGTCCGTCGCTGACGGGGTCGTGCATGTCCCAGCGAAAATCGGTGGCCGTGCGATAGAACCAGTCGTCGATTAGGCCTGCGATTTTCGTGCGGCCTTCAAATGCGCCGTAGAACACGTCGTGATAGACGCCGTTCTCGGTGAACAGTTCCGCGAACGCCTTGCCGTTGCGTTGCTCGACGGCGTCGCAAAAGGCGCGGAGCATGGTGGATGGGTTCATGGGCGTTGCCTCCCCGGTCGTCATTCCCCGCGAAAGCGGGGAATCCAGTATTCCAGAGCGCGTGAGATAAATCGATGGGCCGCGGCGTACTGGATCATCCGCTTTCGCGGATGATGACTTCGAGAGACGCGGAGCGATTCACCCCATCTCCGCCACTGCCGCCATGATCCTCGCAATATCCTGCGGGCGCGATAGGCGATGGTCGCCGTCCTGGATCATGGTCAGCACGACGTCCTCGGCCGGCAGCCGGTGTGCCAGCGCGAAGGCGTGTTGCCAGGGTACATCAGGGTCCTGCGCTCCCTGCAGGATGCGCACCGGGCATCCAACCTCGATGGCGCTGCCGAGCAGTAGATGGTTGCGGCCCTCCTCGATCAGCGCGCGGGTGATCGGATAGGGCGTGCCGTCGCCATATTCCGACGGCCGCATCCACACGCCCTTGGTCCTGATCTCCTCGCGGACCTCGTCGGAGAAAGCATTCCACATCAGTTGCTCGGTGAAGTCGGGTGCCGGCGCAATCAGCACCAGCCCGGCCAGGGTCGCCTCCTTCGCATCGCGGTCGGCGAGAGCGCGCGCCAGCAGGAGCGCCATCCAGCCCCCCATCGACGAGCCGATCACGACCTGCGGCCCTTGGGCGAACTGCCCGAACACGGCGACGGCTTCTTCCAGCCAGCGCCCGATGGTGCCGTCGATGAAAGCGCCGCCTGATTCGCCGTGGCCGGAATAATCGAACCTGATACAGGCGCGGCCATGCTCCGCGGCCCAGGCGTCCAGCGCCAGCGCCTTGGTGCCCCGCATGTCGGAGTTGAAGCCGCCCAGCCAGAACAGCCCGGGCCCGCTGCCGGCACGGGCCCGCACGGCGATCCGGCGGCGGCCATCGCCCTCCCCCACCTCGATAAAGGTCGGTTCCGGGTCGGTTGTTGCTGGATTGGTCATGGATCTGTCACCCCCGCCGGCTGGTTTGTCCGCCCTCGCGCTTCCTCGGTCAAGCGCGGCCGGACATTGCTTGCGCATCGGGCCGCCCGGCTATATTTGCGTGACGTGACCGAAATGCCTCGCATTTGACGGTTTTCGGGCGCAGACCGTGAGTTCGCTTGCTGTTATCAGCGTATTGCTTCAAACTGCGGCCCTTCCTTTCACAACTTTGGAGAACTACCCATTCGCCGTCCCAACAGAGCCCCGCCCGCTGCAACCAAAGACGGGCCGCGCACCAATGATGAAATCCGAAACGCACAGATCCAGCTGATCGATCAGACCGGCCTCAACCACGGGACGATCGAGACCGCGATTGCCGTCAAGATGGCGCTCGAGGCGGGCATGGATCTCGTCGAGATTTCGCCGAACAACAATCCTCCCGTTTGCAAGATCATGGACTACGGGAAGTTCAAGTATTCGGCACAGAAGAAAGCCGCCGAGGCGCGCAAGAAGCAGAAGATCGTCGAGATCAAGGAGATCAAGCTGCGGCCGATGATCGACGATCACGATTACGACGTGAAGATGCGCGCGATGCAGCGGTTCTTCGAGGAAGGCGACAAGGTCAAGATCACCTTGCGCTACCGTGGCCGCGAAATGGCGCACCAGGAAATCGGCACCAAGCTTTTGGACAAGGTCAAGGCCGACGTCGCCGAGTTTGCCAAGGTCGAGCAGGACGCACGTTTCGAAGGCCGCCAGGTCGTGATGGTGCTGGCGCCGCGCTGAGTTAAACTGTGATTGTTTGATATCAAGCGGCCCGTCAGATCTGGCGGGCCGTTTTCGTTTCCGTAGCCTGCGCAATCAGCTTCGCGCTGCCTGCCAGGTGCCGCTGCAACGGTCGCCGGAGATGATGCCGCGCCACGAGCCCGCGCCGCTCCTGCCGGCGAGGCGGCCACCACCGCTCGCCTTGGAAGCCCCAACCGAAACTCTGACCGCAACCGCCCCGGTGCGATTGACCGAGCCCGAGACCCTGCCGCCGCCGGCCGATGAAACGCGGCTGCCTGTGACAGTGAAGGGAACGCTGTAGCCGGAACTGCAGTTGCCACGCGTGGTCGCGAAGACGACGTTCCAGATGCCGTCATAGGCTCCTGCCGCCCTGCGGCGGGTGGCAGCATCGGCGGAAGGTGGCGCTGCCATCGTAGCGAACGCGGCAAGGACCGGGAGCCAGCGCAGCGCGCGCCAACCGGGAAGAGTGACAAAATCGGCAATCGATCGAGGAAATTGGGTCATTTTCACCGCTCCGGGCCCTGATGTTAGCGACATCCGCGATTTGGTAACAGCTCCGGGTTGCGCGGTTCATCGTTGCCAATTGGCGCTTCATCTGCCATAAGCCCGACCTTCATCGCCCGGCTGATCAAGGGCTGCCGTGTCGGTGTCCGTGCGGGTTATCTCGGTTTTGAGAAAACCTGAGCACTTTCAACGCTCTAACGAGCATTTTAAGCCGCAAAAGCGCCCCTCGGGCGCGTTTTTCTGTGGCCGATAGGAGAGCCAAATGCCCAAGCTGAAGACCAAGTCAGGCGCTAAAAAGCGCTTCAAGGTGACTGCCACCGGCAAAGTGATGCACGCCCAGCGCGGCAAGCGCCACGGCATGATCAAGCGGACCAAGAAGCAGATTCGTCAGCTCCGCGGCACCCGCGTGCTGTTCAAGACCGACGGCGACAACGTCAAGAAGTACTTCTTGCCGAACGCCTGATCGCGCTCGCAATCACGCTTTAGCCGGCCGCGTCCCGCGCGGCGATCCATCACCGATTTAAAATTCAAGGATAGCAGTCATGTCTCGCGTCAAACGCGGTGTGACCTCTCACGCCAAGCACAAGAAAGTCTACAAGGCCGCCAAGGGTTTCCGCGGCCGCCGCAAGAACACCATCCGCGCGGCGAAAGCCGCGGTCGAGAAGGCCGGGCAATATGCCTTCCGCGACCGCAAGCGCAAGAAGCGCACCTTCCGCGCGCTCTGGATCCAGCGCATCAATGCCGCGGTTCGTCCGTTCGGCATGACCTACAGCGTCTTCATCAACGGCCTTTCGAAGTCGGGCATCACGGTGGACCGCAAGGTGCTGTCGGATCTCGCCATCACCGAGCCGACGGCGTTCCAGGCGATCGCCGAGAAGGCCAAGGCTGCGCTGGCGGCCTGAGGCCGTACCCGCATCGGCTGTTCTGCGAAGTCTATTGAAGTCGTCGTGGCCGGGCCTGTCCCGGCCATCCACGCCTTCCTTCTCGCAAATGCTGTAAGACGTGGATGCCTGGGACAAGCCCGGGCATGACGGGGCTAGGAGCACCGGCTGAATCCTAGTCAAAAGGGATTGCCATGACCGACCTAGCTCAACTCGAATCCCAAATCCTTGCTGAAATCGCCGCCGCCAGCGATGAAGCGGCCCTCGAAGCCGTCCGCGTCGCAGCGCTCGGCAAAAAGGGCTCGGTGTCCGCGCTGCTCTCCACGCTCGGCAAGATGTCGCCGGACGAGCGCAAGACGCAAGGCGCTGCCATCAATCTCGCCAAGGACAAGGTCACCCAGGCGCTCGCCGCCCGCCGCGACATTCTCAAGTCGGCGGCGCTCGATGCCCGGCTTGCCTCCGAGACCATCGACGTCACGCTGCCGCTGCGCGAGGCGCCCGCGGAAGCCGGCCGTATCCATCCGCTCAGCCAGGTCCTCGAGGAGGTCAACACGATCTTCGCCGACATGGGCTTTGCGATCGCCGAAGGCCCCGACATCGAGACCGACGACTACAACTTCACCAAACTGAATTTCCCCGAGGGCCATCCGGCCCGCGAGATGCACGACACCTTCTTCTTCAATCCGAAAGAAGACGGTTCGCGCATGCTGTTGCGCACGCATACGTCGCCGGTGCAGGTGCGCACGATGCTGAGCCAGAAGCCGCCGATCCGCATCATCTGCCCGGGCCGCACCTATCGCATCGATTCCGACGCGACGCATACGCCGCAGTTCCACCAGGTCGAGGGCCTCGTCATCGACAAGGGCTCGCATCTCGGCCATCTCAAATGGATCCTGCATGAGTTCTGCAAGGCGTTCTTCGAGGTCGACCACATCAACATGCGGTTCCGGCCGTCGTTCTTCCCGTTCACCGAGCCCTCGCTCGAGGTCGACATCCAGTGTCGCCGCGACAAGGGCGAGATCCGTTTCGGCGAGGGCGAGGACTGGCTCGAAATTCTCGGCTGCGGCATGGTGCATCCGAACGTGCTGCGCGCCTGCGGCATCGATCCTGATGTCTACCAGGGCTTTGCCTGGGGCATGGGCCTCGATCGCATCGCGATGCTGAAATACGGCATCGCCGATCTCCGGCAGTTGTTCGACAGCGACGTGCGCTGGCTTTCGCATTACGGCTTCAAGCCGCTCGACGTCCCGACGCTGGCGGGGGGATTGAGCACGTGATTTCAGTCCCTGCGAAATATCAGGGCTTGCGCTCGTTCGCGTTCGGCGACGGGCCGGAGTTGGCCGACGAGTTGCTCGCCCTCGTGATGAAGGGCGTGAAGACCGCGACCTGCTCAACCGAGGACGAAGCCAACACGTCGACGCCGGGCGAACGCTGGATCGTGCTCGATGGACATGGCACGCCGGCTTGCGTGATCGAAACCACCGGAGTGACCTATCGCCGCTACAATGAGATCGACGCCGCCTTCGCCTATGAAGAGGGCGAGGGCGACCGCAGCCTCGCTTATTGGCGCGAGGCGCACCGGACCTATTTCGGACGGCTTGGCCGATTCAGCGAAGACATGATGCTGATGTGCGAACGGTTTCGCCTGGTTGAAATTTTCGCCGATCAAAGAGTAGCCCAATGAAATTCACGCTCTCCTGGCTGAAGGAACATCTCGACACCGACGAGCCGCTGGAAAAGCTTGCCGACAAGCTCACCATGATCGGGCTTGAGGTCGAGAACATCGAGGACAAGGCGAAGGCGCTTTCGCCGTTTTCGATCGCGCGGGTGATTTCCGCCGAGCAGCATCCGAATGCGGATCGCCTGCGGGTGTGCATGGTCGATACCGGCGACGGCGGGGCGCCGGTGCAGGTGGTCTGCGGCGCGCCGAATGCGCGCGCCGGCCTCGTCAGCGTATTCTCCCCGCCCGGCACCTTCATCCCCGGCAAGAACATCACGCTCGGCGTCGGCACCATCCGGGGCGTCGAGAGCCGCGGCATGCTGTGCTCGGCGGCCGAGCTGCAGATCTCCGAGGACCATGACGGCATCATGGAGCTGCCGGCCGATGCGCCGATTGGCAAGGGTTATGCCGAGTGGGCCGGCCTCGGCGATCCCGTGCTCGAAATCAATCTGACACCGAACCGCCAGGACTGCACCGGCGTGCACGGCATCGCGCGCGATCTCTCCGCCGCCGACATGGGCAAGTTCAAGGATCCCGCTATCAAGCAGATCAAGGGTGAATTTCCCTGCCCTGTGAAAGTGACGGCGGAAGACGCCACCCTGTGCCCAGGTTTCGCGCTGCGGCTGGTGCGCGGCGTCAAGAACGGTCCCTCCCCGGAGTGGCTGCAGAAGCGACTGACGTCGATCGGGCTGCGGCCCATCAATGCGCTGGTCGACATCACCAACTTCATGACTTACGACCGCGCCCGGCCGCTGCATGTGTTCGACGCCAAGAAGGTGAACGGCAATCTCACCGTACGCCGCGCCAAGGAAGGCGAGAGCCTGCTGGCGTTGGACGGCCGCACCTACACGCTCGATCCCGCGATCTGCGTGATCGCGGATGAGCACGGCGTCGAATCGCTCGCCGGCATCATGGGCGGCGAGACCTCGGGCTGCGATGAGAACACCACGGACGTGCTGATCGAATCGGCGCTGTGGAACGAGATCAACATCGCGCAGACCGGCCGCAAGCTCGGCATCAATTCGGATGCGCGGTATCGGTTCGAACGCGGCGTCGATCCGGCCTTCATGGTGCCGGGGCTCGAGTTTGCTACCAAGCTGGTGATCGAATTGTGCGGCGGCACGCCGTCGGAAAACATGGTCGTCGGTAACGCCTTCGGCGAGGATCGCGTCATCGACTTTCCGTTGAGCGAGGTTAAACGTCTGACGGGCATCGAAGTGCCGCTGGCCGAAATGCGGCGCATCCTCGGCCATCTCGGCTTCATGATGGCCGGCGGCGGCCCGGTGGTGAAGGTTGCCGTCCCGTCCTGGCGCACGGATGTGCACGGCAAGGCCGACATCGTCGAGGAAATCGTGCGCATCGTCGGTGTCGACAAGGTGCCAATGACACCGTTCGAGCGCGGCGACGATGCCCGCAAGCCGGTGCTGACCGCGATCCAACTCCGCACCCGCCGCGCCAAGCGCGCGCTGGCGGCGCGCGGCATGGTGGAAGCCGTGACCTGGTCGTTCATTTCCAAACCGCACGCCGAATTGTTCGGCGGCGGCCAGGCTGAACTCGCGCTCGCCAACCCGATCGCCTCCGACCTCTCGGACATGCGGCCGAGCCTGCTGCCGGGCCTCGTCGCAGCCGCGCAGGGCAACGCCAATCGCGGTTACGCCGATGTGGCGCTGTTCGAAGTCGGGCAGATCTTCAAGGGCGACAGGCCTGAAAACCAGTTCGTCGCAGCTTCCGGCGTGCGTCACGGCTTTGCCTCCTCGAAAGGCATGGGCCGGCACTGGTCGGGCTCTGCCACGACCGACGCGCTCGACGCCAAGGCCGACGCGTACGCCGTGCTTGCGGCGGCCGGCGCGCCGATGCAGGCGCTGCAGATCGTGCCGGGCGGTGCGAGCTGGCTGCATCCGGGACGCTCCGGCACCATCCAGATCGGGCCGCAGAACGTACTGGGTTATTTCGGCGAATTGCATCCACGCACGCTGGAAGCGCTCGGCGCCGACGGCCCGCTGGTCGCGTTCGAGGTCATCCTCGACCGCATTCCCGACGCCAAGAAGAAGCCGACCCGCGCCAAGCCGCTGCTCGACCTCTCCGCGTTCCAGCCGGTGTCACGTGATTTCGCCTTCATCGTCGATCGCGGCGTGAAGGCTGGCGACATCGTGCGATCGGCGCAGAGCGTCGACAAGAAGCTGATCACTGATGTGACCGTCTTCGACGTCTACGAGGGCAAGGGCATCGATCCGGACAAGAAATCGGTCGCGATTGCCGTGACAATTCAGCCGCGAGAGAAAACGCTCACGGACCAGGAGATCGACGCGGTGGCGGCAAAGATCGTGGCCGAGGTGACGAAGAAGACCGGCGGCGTCCTGCGGGGATGAGCCTGCTCGAACTCATCCCCTCCCAAGTCAGCCTCAATGCGGCGATCGCGATCTGTGCGGTCGCCTTCGTCTCCGGAACGGCGCGCGGATTTTCCGGGTTCGGCTCGGCGCTGATCTTCATGCCGCTCGCAAGCTCGGTCGCCGACCCACGTCTGGTCGCAGCCCTGCTCCTGATCATCGATTTCATCGCCGCCGCGCCGCTGCTGCCGGGCGCGTGGCAAAAGGCCGACCGCAAGGCCACCTCCATCATGGTGTTCGGAGCGCTGATCGGCGTCCCGATCGGCACCTATTTCCTCAGCCGGCTCGAACCCGTCACGACGCGCTGGATCATTTCCGGCTTTGTGTTCGCGCTGTTGCTGCTGCTGTTGTCGGGCTGGCGCTACCGCGGCAAGGACTACGCCGCGGTCTCGATCGGCATCGGCGGGCTGGCCGGCTTCTGCAGCGGGCTCGCCCAGACCGGTGGTCCGCCGATCGTCGCCTACTGGCTCGGCCGCCCGCTTCCATCCGCGATCGCCCGCGCCAACATCGTGCTGTTCTTCGGCGCTTCGGATTTCTTTTCCGGCGTCAGCTACGCCGCGGCAGGGCTTATCACGATGGACGCGATCAAGTTCGCCGTGGTGGTCGGCCCGGCCTATGCCATCGGCGTCTGGTTCGGCGCTTCGCTGTTCGGCAAAGCCAGCGAGGCCGTATTCCGATCGATCTGCTACGCGCTGATCGCAGCCGCGGTGATTTTTGGCTTGCCGGCACTCGATGGCGTGCTGCGGTAGCGGGTGACGGGTAGGATGGGTAGAGCGAAGCGAAACCCATCATGCCGCCGCGCAGGGGATCGATGGGTTTCGCTTCGCTCTACCCATCCTACGATCGTTTTTCCATCACCAGATCGCAAGACGCATAACCGTCGCGTTAGACGCGCTCATGGCCGCCGCAAAAACAAGTGCTTTCGAGCGCGCTATCAGTGGAACGATTACCCGCGTCGCCGCTGTTTCGAAGGGCGCGCCTCCGGCTCCGGATCTTTCAACCCACCGATCCGCCGCAACGCCGCCTCGGCGGCGCGCTCGCCGCTTTCCCATGCACCGTCGATCGTTCCCCACAGCGTTTCATGGGCGGCCTCGCCGGCGAGATAGATGCAGCCGAACGGCTCGGTCAAAGCCTTTCGCGAGGACTGCCCGCCGGGACCGGCCGCCGACATCGCGCCGAGCGCGAACGGCGCGGCATTCCAGCGCGTCGCGCTCGATTTCTTCACCGCGGCCGCGGCCTCGCTGCCGTACAGTTTCGTCAGCCATTCCACCGCGAACGCCACCATGGCCTTCTCCCCCTGCGCGGAAAGCTCGCGGCCGAACGAGCCGGCGACATCGAGGGTGCAAAGTGAGGAGCCGCCGATATTGGCGAACATCAGTGCCGTCATGGTCGAATTGCTCTGCTCGATGACGACGTCGTCACGGGCAAGGCCAAGCGGATTCCCCGCGATCTGCAGTGCGATCCGGTCGTAGCTGCCAAGGCTCAGTTTGGAGGCCGCATCGAGCACGCGCTTCGGGATGTCCGGCGCGAACTTGATGTTGCCGGCGGCCAGCACGTTGCTCGACACGGTGATCACCGCGGCGCGCGCGGCGATCTTTCCCGCCGGCGTTTCCACGCTGACGTCGCGATTGCTCCAGACAATGCGATTGGCCGGTGTCGACAGCGACAGCGGCACCTGCTCGCCGAGCTTTGCGATCAGCGTGCCCAATCCCTGACGACAGCCGATCGCGGTATTGCGGTCCTGCGCGCGGGACTTGTCGCCGACGGAGACATCTTTCAGATCCTTGCCCGAGAAACTGGCGCCGAGCACAAACTCCGACGTGTCGGCCCAAACGCCGAGGTCCTTCGGCAGCACCGATGCACATGAGACGTCGAACCGCCGCGCGGCTTCGTCGATGGCGCGATTGGCGCGCACGAGCGCGGCGAGAAATTCCTCGGTCTCGCCGGCACGCGCGTTGCGGCGGCCGATACGGATTTTTTGGCCCGAGGGCGCCGTCGTGATCTCCAGGCCAGCGGCGCGCGCCAACTTGATCATCGGATTGGTTTCGGGATTGTGCATCCAGCGCGCGCCACGATCGAACGGCACGTCGAAGGTGGAAGCGTCGGTTTGACAACGGCCGCCGATCTGGCTCGCCGCTTCCACAACAATCACCTTGCGGTTCGCCGCCATGATCCGCCGCGCCGCAGCAATACCGGCCGCACCCGCGCCGATCACAACAATGTCAGCTTCCCGCGGCAGCGGTGCCGCTCCGACGCGCGTTCCGAAAAAAACCGGAGTGACCGCCAGACCTGCGGACGCCGACAGGAAGGTGCGGCGGGTCATTGTCATGTCATGGTTTCCGGGGCCTGAAAAAAGCGAGAACAGCTAGCGAACTGTGCCGCATCTCACGTGACGCAGCAACACTCATGGTAAATCAATCATGATTGATCCGCATCTCGCATGAACTAAATTGAAACGGCTTGCGACCATGATAAGGAAACAAAAAAAGCGGGAGAAAAGCCGCTCCAGGGGAATGTCATGGGCGTAATGCTCGATACGATCGGCCAGTTGATTGCGGGCTACCTCCAGAAGGAAGTGCCGGGCTATGAGCCGTTCACACCCAGCGACCCCGAGCATCTGCGCGGTGTCATCGAGCCGGGCGACGTTTTGCTGGTTGAAGGCAACAACCGCATCTCCGGCATTATCAAATACCTGACGCAATCGACCTGGTCGCATGGCGCGCTTTACGTTGGCGCGGTCGACGGCGCCTATGAACCTGACGGCGAGCCGCATGTCCTGATCGAGGCCAATATCGGCGAAGGCGTGACCTCGGCGCCGCTGTCGAAGTATTTTCCCTATCATACCCGGATCTGCCGCCCGATCGGCCTGTCCTACGAGGACCGCACCACGGTGTGCCGTTACGCCATCAACCGGATCGGCTTCGGCTATGACACCAAGAACATCGTCGATCTGATGCGCTTTCTGATCCCGCTGCCGGTTCCGCAGCGCTGGCGCCGGCGCATGATCGCGTTCGGCTCCGGCGACCCCACCAAGATCATCTGCTCGGCGCTGATCGCGCAGGCGTTCGACGCGGTGCGCTATCCGATCCTGCCCAAGATCACGCGCGCCGCCTCGCGAAAGGCCCGGCGCGAAATCCTGCATATCCGCAATTCCTCGCTCTACATGCCGCGCGATTTCGACATCTCGCCCTATTTCGAAATCGTCAAACCCACCATCGTGCACGGCTTCGACTACACGGCCCTGCATTGGGCCGACAAACAGAAGCCGCTCCCGGAGGTAGCCGGCGAATTCGGTGTGTTTCCAGAGGTCAAGTCGCCGCCAATTGTTCCTGAAGAGATTGACCAGGAAGCGCCGCTTTCGGCTGAAGAAGTGATGATTGAGGAAGTGGCAATAGAGGAAGTGACCGTTGAGACGACAATGGTCGAACGGGTCACCGTGTCGGAACATTATCTCGCCGTCGAATACGTCCCCGTCCGAACGCCCGAACGCCGCATGAAGCCGCGCGACAAGGCGCGCGAGATGGTGGCGTAGAGGCAGATCGTAGGGTGGGCAAAGCGAGGCGTGCCCACCATTTCAAGCCAACAACCCGGATAGATGGTGGGCACGTCGCTTCGCGCCTTTGCCCACCCTACAAGCTAAAACTTTCCCGCCAATGTCAACCGCACCGCCAGCGGCTCCGCCGGATGCACATGCCGATCCGCCACGCCTCCGATCGGCTCGCCCGGCAACCGCGACAGATAGTAATATTCGATCTGGTTGGTCTTCGCGTTGAGGAGATTGAGCACGTCGAGCTGCAACCGCAAACCATTGTCGAACTTGTAGCCCGCGCGTGCATTGAAGATCAGCGACGCCTGCGAACGGACGCTGTCGTCCTCGATCAGGGGACGCGGCCCGAAATAGCGTCCACGCAACGCGCCGAACCAGCCGCTCTCGCCGCCGAACGTCACGCCGCCGGCCGCCACCCATGCCGGCGCACCCGGAATGAAATTACCTGCAGGATCGAAATCGGTAAAGCGCGCGCGAGTATATGCGACGTCGAGATCGAGCCGCATCCACGGCAGTATTTGATACTGGTTGGTCCATTCGACGCCGACGCGCCGGCTGGGGCGGCTCGGTTCGGTGGTGCCGGCGTCGCCGACGAACAGTAGCTCCGAGTCGAAATCCAGGACGAATACCGCAAGCGAACTGGTGAGACCTTCGACCGCCTTGGTGCGCACTCCGATCTCGGCGCCCTTCGAGCGAACCAGCAGCGGTACGCGATCCTGCGGCGTCACCTTGTCGATCGGATCGACCGTGATGGTCGCGCCCCTGATATCGTTGGAGTGCAGGCCGTAGCCGGCATTGCCATAGAACTCGGTCTTGTACCACGGCCCCAGAACGATGCCGGCCTTGGGACTCGTCATCGACGCCTGCGCGTTGCCGGAATTTTGCGGCGTGTCGCTCAGCACCCTTCCCGCAAAATAATCCTCGCGGATGCCGACCGTGGTGCGCAGCCAGTCGGTCCAGCGTGCCGTCGTATCGGCCCACAAGCCGACATTGCCTTCCCTGACACTGTCCTCGCGCACGGTCGAGAGCGTCTCGCGCTGCAATGTCTTGAACAAGCCGACTCGGATATCATCACCGCGCGTCTGCAGTCCTACTCGGGTTTGCGTTTCGATGCCGCCGACGCGCACATCGAAGGCGTGGCTGGCATTGAGGCCATAGACCGTGCGCCGGTCCATCTGGCTGAACTGGTCGCCATTAATGGGATTGTCGAGAAAATAGGTGAAATTGTTGTAGAGCCGCAGCGACGAATTGATCGTATAGGCGTTGATCTTGGTCTGCCCGTATTCGCTCGATTGCGCCCAGTTGCCCGACAGCGAGAACCGGCTCGACGTGCCGCCATCGGTCGGATCGAGCGTCCCGAAACGGCCGATGATGCTCTGGTCGATCGCGCGCTGCGCCACCTGATCGGTCGAATTCCAGCCGTTGGAATAGGCCATCGCCGACAAGCGTGAACCCGTCGGTCGCGGTGCCCTGGCTGTAGCGCAGGACGCCGTTGATCTTGCGCACATTGTCCGCCACGTCCCATGGGCCGTTGTATTTGACGCCCTCGACCGCCGCGAGCAACGTGCCTGCACCGACCGCCGTCGATCCTGCCGCCAGCCCACGGTGATAGCCGAATGTCCCGTTGGTGGTCTCCAATATGTTCTTGGGCAGCCGGTTGATGTAGTCGATCATGAGGGAGCCGGCGGAGCCGAAGTCGCCGACATCCGCGAAGTACGGACCCTTCCGTACATTCACCGACTGGATCAGTTCGGGAATCATGAAATTGAGATCGGCATAGCCCTGCCCGTGGCCATGGGTCGGCATGTTGACGGGCATGCCGTCGATCTTGATGGCGAGATCGGTGCCGTGGTCGAGATTGAAGCCGCGCAGAAAATACTGGTTCGCTTTGCCTTCGCCGGAATGCTGGGTCACGATCAGGCCAGGCACCACCTCCAGCGCCTCGCCGGGGCGGGAGAAGGGCTGCGCGTTCACCTCTGCGCCGCTGATGGTCGTCGCGCTGGCGGCGGTGGGCTGCATGTATGCCGGCCCCGTGGCCGCGGATCCCGACGTCACACCGGCGCTGATTGGTGTTGGAACCGGCGCGTTCGGTTGGACCGCGGATGGATTTCGCACGCTCCGCTCACGGCGCGGCGGCTTGGTCCGGCTGCGCGGCGGCGCTTCAGGGGGATACACCGTCACGGCGGGAAGCTGGTCAGACATGACTGCCACAACACCCTGCGCGTCTGCCGACGGCATCATGACAACCAGCGATGCGGCGGCGGAAAATATTCTCCGAACGACCTTATGCAACGCCATGCCCCCGCACGATAATTGCTACAGTCGGCACGCGACTGTATCGACTTAGCTCGGGCCCTTACGCTAGCAAACGCGGTATGAGGATACAATCGAAATATCATACTGCGGCAGGACGGAATTTTCATGCAACGGATCACCATCACGATCGAAGACGATCTGCTCGCCGAGATCGATGCGGCGGCGGAAGCCCGCGGCTACCAGAACCGCTCCGAGATCATCCGCGATCTCGCCCGCGCCGGGCTGCAGCAGGACGCCGAGGACGCCGCACCATCGGGCCAATGCGTCGCGGCGCTGGTCTACGTCTACGACCACGCCGCGCGGGACCTATCGAAACGGCTGGTGCAGAATTTCCACGGTCATCACGACCTGTCGCTGGCGACGCTGCACGTCCATCTCGACGACAATTCCTGCATGGAGGTCACGGCGCTGAAAGGAGGGAGCGGCGAGGTCCGGCACTTTGCCGACCACATCATTGCCGAACGCGGCGTGCGCTACGGCCGCGTGGTGATGATCCCGACCGCATCCGACAAGAAGCCGAAGGCGCGCAAGCAAGGCCATCGCCACGACTAGGATAGTCGCGTAGCCCGGATGGAGCGCAGCGCAATCCGGGCTACGAGGCGGCCTATCTGTCGGATCGGCCGATCACGGCCATCAGCTCCGCGATCTTCTCGCGCTGATCGGCCTTGTTGCCGCTGGTGATCGCGTGCTCGACGCAATGCGACACGTGATCCCTCAAGACCTCCTCCTCGACGCGGCGAAGCGCGGCCCGCACGGCCGAGATCTGGGTGACGATGTCGATGCAGTAGCGGTCCTCGTCGACCATCTTGGCGAGGCCGCGGACCTGGCCCTCGATCCGGCTGAGACGCTTTTGACAGGATGCCTTGATGTCTTTTCGCATGCGGCCTATATACCCCCACAGGGTATAGGCTTCAAGGGCCGGAGCGAATGATGAACAAGAGCGAAAGCGCCCAATCAAACGGCGCCTGCTGCGGCGGCCGCAGTCACGCCGGCCATGACCATGCCGGCCACGATCACCACCCCCACGCTGCCGAAACCGTTCGCGACCCCGTCTGCGGGATGACCGTGAACCCCGCGACCAGCAAGCACCGCTTCGACTATCGCGGCGAGACCTTCCATTTCTGCTCGGCCGGCTGCCGGACCAAATTCGCCGCCGATCCCATCTCCTATCTGGAAAAGGACAGCAGGCCAAAAGCCGCGGTGCCGGAAGGCACCATCTACACCTGCCCGATGCATCCGGAGATCCGCCAGGTCGGCCCGGGAAGCTGCCCGATCTGCGGCATGGCGCTGGAGCCGGAGGTCGCGAGCCTCGACGCGCCGCCCAATCCGGAACTTGCCGACATGACGCGCCGCTTCTGGGTCGGCCTCGTGCTCGCGCTGCCGGCCGTCGTCCTGGAAATGGGCGGACACCTCGTCGGCGGCCATGGCTGGGTCGATCCGACGCTGTCGAACTGGATCCAGTTCGCCTTCGCCACGCCCGTCGTGCTGTGGGCCGGCTGGCCGTTCTTCGTGCGCGGCTGGCAGTCGCTCGTCACGCGCAATCTCAACATGTTCACGCTGATCGCGGTCGGCACCGGCGTGGCCTATCTCTACAGCGTCGTCGGCACCGTCGCGCCCGGAATATTCCCGGCGACCTTCCGTGGCCATGGCGGCGCAGTCGCCGTCTATTTCGAATCGGCCGCTGTCATCACCGTGCTGGTCCTGCTCGGCCAGGTGCTCGAACTGCGCGCCCGCGAAGCGACATCAGGCGCGATCAAGGCGCTGCTCCAGCTTGCGCCGAAAACCGCCCGCCGGATCGGCGACGATGGCGCCGATCATGAAGTGGAAATCGATACGCTTGCGGTCGGCGATCATCTGCGCGTCCGGCCGGGCGAGAAAGTGCCGGTGGACGGCATCATCCTCGACGGCCGCTCCGCGCTCGACGAATCGCTGGTGACCGGCGAATCCATGCCGGTTACCAAGGAGGCCGGCAGCAAGGTGATCGCAGGTACGCTCAACCAGTCCGGCGGGTTCGTGATGCGCGCCGACAAGGTCGGGCGCGACACGCTGCTGTCCCAGATCGTGAAGATGGTGGCGGATGCGCAGCGATCGCGCGCGCCGATCCAGCGGCTGGCCGATCAGGTTTCCGGCTGGTTCGTGCCTGTTGTCATCGCCGTGGCGCTGATCGCGTTCGGCGCCTGGGCCTGGTTCGGGCCGGAACCACGCATGGCGTTCGGCCTGGTCGCCGCCGTCAGCGTGCTCATCATCGCCTGCCCCTGCGCGCTCGGACTCGCCACGCCGATGTCGATCATGGTGGGCGTCGGGCGTGGCGCGCAAGCCGGCGTGCTGATCAAGAACGCCGAAGCGCTGGAGCGCATGGAGAAGATCGACACGCTGGTGGTCGACAAGACGGGAACGCTGACCGAGGGCAAGCCGAAGGTCGTCGCCATCGTCCCGGCAGAGGGATTTAACGAGACCGATATTCTGCGGCTGGCGGCGACCGTCGAGCGGGCGAGCGAACACCCGCTGGCCGACGCCATCGTGCGGTCAGCCAAGGAACGCAATCTCGATCTCGGCAAGGTCGACGAATTCAACTCGCCGACCGGCAAGGGCGCAACCGGCAAGGTCGACGGCAAGGCGGTCGTGCTCGGCAACGCAACCTTCCTGCAATCGCTCCGCATCGATGCGCAGTCATTGAACGAGCAGGGCGAGCGGCTGCGCGGCGACGGCGCCACCGTCATCAACATCGCCATCGACGGCAAGTTGGCCGGACTGTTCGCCATTGCGGACCCCGTAAAGGCGTCGACGCCGGATGCGCTGAAGGCGCTGGCGGCCGAGGGCATCAAGGTCATCATGCTCACCGGCGACAACAGGACCACGGCGAATGCCGTCGCGCGCAGCCTTGGAATTACCGACGTCGAGGCGGAAGTGCTGCCCGATCAGAAGAGCGCGGTGGTCGCAAAACTGCAGAAGGCCGGACGGATCGTCGCGATGGCCGGCGACGGCGTCAACGACGCGCCGGCGCTCGCGGCGGCCGAAGTCGGCATTGCCATGGGAACGGGTACTGACGTTGCGATGGAAAGCGCCGGGATCACGCTGTTGAAGGGCGATCTGGTCGGCATCGTCCGTGCCCGCCGGCTCTCGCAGGCGACCATGAGCAATATCCGCCAAAACCTGTTCTTCGCCTTCATCTACAACGCCGCCGGCATCCCGATCGCCGCGGGCATCCTCTATCCCGCGTTCGGGCTGCTGCTGTCGCCGATCATCGCCGCCGCGGCGATGGCGCTGTCGTCAGTGAGCGTGGTCGGCAACGCGCTGCGGCTACGGATGACGAGATTGTAGTTCAGGTCGCCATGCCCAGGCTTGTCCCGGGCATCCACGACTTTGCTTCTGTATCAAGAACGTGGATGGCCGGGACAAGCCCGGCCATGACGAGAATTGGTTCACGCCGCCCTCGCCGCCCCTCCTGGCAAGCCTGCCCGCGCCAGTCCACCATATAGAGTCTCACCCGGCATTTCCGATTTCAGGATCCCGCGCACCGCCACCAGCTTCTCGATATCGATCCCCGTCTTAAATCCCTTGCTCTCGCACAGGAACGCCAGGTCTTCGAACACGACGTTCCCGGTCGCGCCCGGCGCAAACGGACAGCCGCCGAGGCCGCCGAGCGATCCATCCAGCACGCGCGCGCCCGCGTCGAGCGCGGCGGAGGCGTTGGCGATTCCCATCCCTCGCGTATCGTGCAGGTGAATGCAGATCGGCTTTGCGCCTGCGATCTTGACTGCCCCGGCGGTGAGTTCTCCCACCTGCTTGGGTCCGGCGTAACCGACCGTGTCGGCGATCGCGACCATGTCGACGCCCGCCTCGAACAGTTTTTCCGTCAGCCGCAGCACTTCCCTGGGGTCGACGGCCCCCACGATCGAGCAGCCCAGCGCCATCGAGATCGCGGAATTTACCACCGGCCTGTGCGCGCTGGCGTCGCGCAGTTCGCAGAGCCGCTTGACGTTGGCAATGGCCGCCTCGCGCGAGCGGTTGGCATTGGCCTGGCTGTGCTCTTCGGTAGCCGAGACCACCGTCGCGACTTCGGCGACGCCGGAGGCGAGCGCCTCATTGACGCCGCGCTCGTTCAGCGTCAGCGCAATGCCGTAGGCGCCGGGCAGCGAGGCCACCGTCCCGATAATGTCGCGCACGTCAGCGAATTGCGGAAAGGTTTTAGCAGGCAGGAACGAGCCGACCTCGAAATGACGCACGCCCGCGGCGTATTCGTCGCGCATCCAGCGCTGCTTCGCTTCCGTCGAAGGAAATTTCTTCACGAGCTGCAGGCCGTCGCGCAGCCCCACCTCGCGCAGCACGATCTTGTTGTCGGGATAGAGTTCCTGGACGCGGGTCATGGCAGCCTCATGCGGCGTTGTTTTTTGAAGACGGGTTTTGCTTGTCGAGTTCAGCGCGAACAGCCTCGGTGTCGGCGCCCAGCACCGGCACCCTCAGCCCTTCGCCGATATTGCCGCCGTTCCACTCCACCGGCAACGCCGGAACCCGGAACGGCGCGCCGTCGGCGTTGAAATTATGCACCAGGCCGCCGGGGCGCAGCACGTGCGGATCTTGCAGCAGATCCTCCGGGCGGTTGATCGGCGAATAGGCGATGTTCAGCGCATCGAGTTTGGCGGAGAGATCGGCGATCTTCCAACCCTTGATCACCTCGGCAACCCGCGGAATAATCCTCCCGCGCGCCATGATCCGATCAGTGGTGTTGCGCAGCGTTGGGTCGTCGGCGAATTCCTGCAGGCCGAACTCGCGGCAGAAACTCCACCAGTGCCCCTCGGTGACGACGCCGATGAAGATGCGCCCGCCTTCAGCCGTGTCGAAAATGTCGTAGATCGGCCACGCGTGCTCGCGCTCCGGCATCGAGCGCGGCTTCCGGCCGGTCATCTCATATTCGACCATGTGCTGGGCCACCAGAAACAGGCAGTTCTCGAACAACCCGATGCGGATGTCGGCGCCGTCCTTCTTGCCGCCGCGCTTCTCGTAGAGCGCGGCAAGGACCGCGATGGCGCCGAACATGCCGCCCATGATGTCGTTGGCGGACGAGCCGACGCGTTGCGGTTTCTCGCGCGTGCCGGTCATGGCGGCGAGCCCCGACATCATCTGCACGACCTCGTCGAGCGCCGGCCGATGCGCGTAGGGACCGGAAAGAAATCCCTTGTGACCGGCGACGATCAGATGCGGATGCTTGCGCCGTAGTTCCTCGATGCCAAGCCCCTGCTTGTCCAGCTGCCCGTCGCGAAAGTTTTCCACAAAGACGTCGGCGCTTTCCAGCAGCCGATGCATGGTCTCGCGGTCGTCGGCCTTGGCCAGATCGAGCACGACGCTGCGCTTCCCGCGATTGAACAGCGGGAAGAACGAGGTTCCCATGCCGCCGAGCGAGCGGGTCTTGTCACCCACCGGCGGCTCCACCTTGATGACCTCGGCGCCCAGTTGCGCGAGAATCATGCCGCAGGTCGGACCCATCACCATATGGGTCATCTCGACGACCCTTACGCCGTCAAGCGGCAGTCCCGTTCCGGTCATCCCGACGCCTCCGTTGGTGGGCCCTTTGCAGCCCTGGTTAGGCGTTCGCCCACCATCCGAACATTACAATCTCGCAAATACTGCATTCACCGTTTTGGAACGCAACCGCCATGAGCGAGTGCCTGTAATGCGGTCCGCGACAAGTCGCTCGACGCCCGGGGTCCTCGTCCCGCCTCTTGCCGAAGTGCCCGCTTATATCTACCTCTCGCGAGGGCTTTCACGAGAGGTTGAACCGCCATGCTGGACGCCGCCGTCAAGGCGATTTCGCAGATCCTGTCGCCGCCGATGCGCTCCATCCTGTGGCGCTCGATCGGGCTGGCGCTGGTCGTGATTACGGTGCTGGCGATCGGGCTGCAGCGGCTGTTGAGCTGGTTTGCCGTATCAGGCGAAGTCTGGGCCGAGGCGATGCTGGGGCCGGGGTTCCACTCGACGCTCAACGTGCTCGCCTGGATCCTCTCGATCGCGGCAGGTCTTGGCGTTGTCCTCGGCGGCATTTTCCTGATGCCGGCGGTCACCTCGCTGATCGCGAGCGTGTTCGTCGACGACGTCGCCGAACATGTCGAACGCGAACATTATCCGGCCGAGCGCCCCGGCAACGCGCTGCCGCTCGGCGTCGCGATCCCGGAAGGCATCAAGACGGCGCTGCTGACGATCCTGGTCTATCTGATCGCACTGCCGTTCGTGCTGTTCGCCGGCGCCGGCTTTCTGATCTTCTTCATCGCCACCGCCTGGCTGCTCGGCCGCGAATATTTCGAACTCGCGGCAATGCGCTTCCGCTCGCCGGCGGAAGCCAAAGCCATGCGCAAGGACAATTCCGCCATCGTGTTCACCGCGGGCCTGTTCATCGCCGCCTTCGTGTCGATCCCGATCGTCAATTTGGCGACGCCGCTGTTCGGCATGGCCTTCATGGTCCACATGCACAAGCGACTGTCGGGTCCAAGGCCTGAACTGATCGAGCCGGCGCGGCGGACCGGCGTTCCCACCATCTAACTATCTCTTGGATCCAGCCGATCGCGCGCAAGCGGCACCAGCAGCAGGCCCGCAATCGCCACGCAGGCGAGCATCGCCCAGGCTTCGTTGACACAGAGCGCCAGCGACGCCTTTTCGACCATCGGCCGCACGAACGCCACGGCGGCCGCGTCGGGCGGACCCGGCGGCCGGTTGGCGAGCAGCACCGGATCGAGGCCGATCGCCTTCGCCGCGCTGACATCTCCCGCCAGCAGGCGGACACGAAAATCCTCGGCGTACATTGCGACGCGGCCATACAGGATCGTGTCGATCAGCGCGATGCCGATGGCGCCGCCGAGATTCCGCATCAGGTTGAACAACCCGCTGGCGTCGGCGACTTCAATTTCGGGCAGCGCGCCCAGGGCGATGCGCGTCGGCGGCAACAGGCAGAACATGATGGCGACGCCGCGGACGATTTGCGGCCAGAACATCTCGTCGAAATCGGCCGTGCGCGGCTGAAAGGCACTCAAGCCGAGCCCCAGCGCGAACAGGGCGAAACCGGCACCGGTAAGCGCGCGCGCGCCGAGCCGGTTTTCCAGGATCGCGGCGATGGGGGCGGCAATGAGCTGCGCGATCCCGGTCACCAGCATGATCGTGCCGATCTCGAAGGCATCGTGACGGCGCACGAAGGCGAGAAACACCGGCATCAGATAGACCGAGCCGAACAGACCGACGCCAAGGCAAAAGCTCAGGGCGCAGCCAACCGCAAACGAACGCCGCTGCAGTGTAACAAGCCGCACCACAGGATGGCTGACGCCCAGGCTGCGATGGACAAATAGACCCAAGCCGACCGCGCTTCCCGCCAACAAGACCATGCAGGTAGGGGACAACCAGCCGTGATGAGGTGCTTGCTTCAAGCCGATTTCAAGCGTCGCGAGGCCCGCGGCCAGCAGCACGAGAGAGCCAAAGTCCAGTTTCGCAAGCTCGACGAAATCCGTGTTCTGGCGCGGTAGCAGGAACGGCGTTACCGAGGTCACGATCAGCCCGGGGATGACGTTGATCAGGAACAGCCACGGCCACGACCAGGTCTCCGTGATCCAGCCGCCGACCACCGGACCGACCGTCGGCGCCAGCACCGCGACCACCCCGCCAATCGTGGTGGCGACGGCGTGAAGCTGGCGCGGAAACAGCAGGAATACCGCGGTAAAGACCGCAGGGATCAGCACGCCGCCGGCAAATCCCTGCACCACGCGGAATACAAGCAGCACGGCAAAGCCGCCGCTGTAGGCGCAGCCGATCGATGCAAGGGTAAAGAGCGTCACCGCGGAGGCGACCAGCCACCGCAGGGTCAGGACACGTGTGAACAGGCCGGTCAAGGGAATCGCGACCACTTCCGCGATCAGGTAGGCAGTCTGGACCCAGCTCATCGCATCGGGGGAAATCGCAAGCGCCTGCTGGATCGCCGGCAACGACGTCGCCACCACCTGAATGTCGAGGATGGCCATGAACATGCCAAGGCACATCAGGAGGAACGCGGCCCAGGTTTTAATGGAAGGCACGACGACCGCGACGCCTGACAGGGGCTCCTGCCGATTGCTCATTGGACCGGACGTGCAAGCCGCTCACCCGTCGCGGCGAGCGCGTGTGCTTCGGCACGGATCCGGATTGCGAGCACCACGGCGTTGAGCGCGGTAAAGATCAACGCCAGCAGCGGCAGATGCAGGGCGAGCGGAAGCAGCGCGATCTCTCCCGCGACGACCGCATAATTGGGGTGCGCAAGATATCTGTAGGGCCCCGACGCGACCAGCGGCTCGCCTGGCAGCACGATGATGCGCGTGGTCCATCGCGGCCCCAGCGTGGCAAGGATCCACAGCCGCAAGCCTTGCAGCACGATGAAGCCCGCAAGTGCGGGGAGAATGACGTCCTGATCGCGGCCCCAGATCCACAAGGCGATCAGCCACGCCGCATGAACCGACACGACCAGCGGATAGTGACTGGCGCCGACCTCGATCGCGCCGCGCGCCAGGAGCCGACGCGTGTTGTAGTTGGAGAGAACGAGTTCGCCCAATCGCTGCAGCGTGACCAGCAGGAGAATGGTTGACGCGAAGCTCACGCGGCGTGCCGCAATGCGACGCAGCTTGCGGTGAACCCGGGCCCGAGCGCGGTCAGCAGCGAGCGCGCCGGCAGCCCCCGCTCAATGGCGCGTTCCAGCACGAACAATACCGTCGGCGCCGACATGTTGCCGTAATCGGCGATGACCTCGCGCTCGTGATCGAGCGTGCCCTGATCCAGCGACAGCGCGCGCTCCAGCGCGGCAATCACTTTCGTGCCACCGGGATGACAGATAAAGCGATCGATATCCTCGGCAGAAAGTTTCATCCGGGAGAGCATTTCGATCACCGCAGGACCGAAATGTTCGGCAACGAAATCGGGAATCGTGCGCTGGAAGATAACGCCGAACCCCTCGGGATCGACGCTCCAGCCCATGATATCGAGCGTGTCGGGCCACAGCTTTTCACCTGACGCCTCGATCCGGGTCGCGCCTCCGTCGCCGGCGCGCAGAATGATGGCCGCGGCACCATCACCGAACAGGCTGGCAGCGACGATATTGGCCTTGGTCAATTCATCGTGGCGCACCGCAAGCGTGCAGAGTTCAAGCGCGACCAGGAGCACGTTTGTACCGGGCCGCGCCTGCGCAAGGCGCGACGCGATCGACAGCCCCGACACGCCGCCCGCGCACCCCAAGCCGAAAACCGGCACGCGCGACACGTCGCTGCGCAAGCCGAGCTTGCCGGCGACACGCGCCTCCAGCGTCGGCGTTGCGATGCCGGTCGAACATACCGTGACGACGGTGTCGATATCACCGGCCGCGAGATCGGCACGCGCGATGGCTTTGCGCGCGACGTCGACAAACAGGGATTCCGCGCCTTCCAGGAAAGCCTGTGTCCGCTCCGGCCAGCCGCGCCGCTCGAGATACCATTCGATGGGTTTGACCCCATAGCGATGGCGGATGCCGGTATTGGCAAACAGGCTCGAAAGCGTCTCGAACTGCGGGTAGCGATCCGCGAGGAGGTCGTGCGCAGCCTGAAGGATTTGCTTCTGATGGAATTGATATGGCGGAATCGAGGTCGCCAGCGAAACCAGCGCGGCCGTGTGGTTCATATCGCTGTCCCCGCCTTCGGTACTCCAACACATGAGACCGCGCGATCATGCGAATATTTCATCGACTGCCGCCATCGAACGGCTTTCGGCATTCACTATGATTTGAATGCAGCCCTTTAATGTCGCAATCGAGCCAGCGCAGCGGCAGACGTTGTGAGTGCGCTGATCCGCGCCGCCCGTTACGACACGGTCACCCCGCACTTCCGCAGCACATTTTTCGCGAAACCGAACGGCGCAGGCGTGAAGGGGCCCGGCGGGGCGCGCGTGATCAGGGCGACGGAGAACAGCGCCGCCATCGCCAGCCAGAAGCATAGCCAAAATCCGTCAATATAGGCGAGCACGTTGGCTTCGCGCTGGACCATCGCCGACAACGTGCCCAGTGCACGCGCAGGCGCAGCTCCGGTGCCATGGCTGGCAAAATAGTCTCCGAGCTGCTTGAGCAGGCGCGTTACGTCGAAAGTGCCGTTTTGGATGTGCAGGCCGAGATAGTTGGAATGGATCTGCTCGCGCACGCGCAACCAGGTGCCCATCAGCGCCACGCCGATCTCGGCGCCGCCGAGCCGCATGATCTGGATATAGGCGGCGAATGCCGTCGTGCGGGTCGGGTCGACGTTGGACAGCGCCAGGATGATGATCGGCAACAGCGTAAGTGCCTGTCCGATCGACTGCAGGATCACGATGCCGACGAAATCACTGCGTGCCCAGTCATGGGTTAATTGGGTTCCCCACAAATTGGCGGCTGCGAATGCCGAAAACCCGAGGATCACCACGAAGCGTGCATCGAAATACCGAAGCAGGAAGATCGAGAATGGCACCAGCACCACCATCGGCAAGGCGCCAAAGGTCAGGAGCAGGACACCGCTTTGTTCGGGCCGCATCAGGCCAACAACGCTGAGGAAATTCGGTACCAGCGACGAGTTGGAGAGGCTGGTCAGGGTGTACAGCAGGATGGCAACCAGCGAGAGCCCGACATTGCGCGAGAACAGCACATTGACGTGCGCCCAAGGCTGGTGAACCAGCGTCTCGTTGATCAGAAAGGCGATGAACAGCGCACCACCGGCGAGCAACAGCGCCATCACCGTGCCCGACTCCAGCCAGTCCAGACGATTGCCCTGATCGAGGCCGGCATAGATCATCGAGACGGAAACTCCGAGCAGCAGCATTCCGCCCCAGTCGGCATGCCTCAGCAGGTCGCGGTTGATCTGTTCGTTGGGCGTGCCGAGATAGACCATCAGGCCCATCAGCGGCGCGATCACCACGCCCTGCCAATACAGCCACTGCCATCCCAGATGGTCGACGTAGAAACCGACCAGCCAGGTAGAGGTGTCGAGCGCGAACCCGACCCTGATCGAATAGATCGAGATCGCCGGCAGCCACCATTTCATCGGCAAATTGCGCAGGATGATCATCAGCGTCGCCGGCACGAAGGTGCCGAGCAGCATGCCGTGCACGATGCTGAGCGCGATCAGCGTGGGGTAATCGTGCACGAGCGGGATTACCAGCGAGATCAGGGCATAGACCAGGCTCGGTATTCCGAGCACGCGGCGCAGGCCGAATACGGTCGCGAGCCACGCCACCGCCGGCGCGATCAAGATCTGCGAGCCGATGCCCGCGGTGGAGAGCCAGGCGCCCTCGTCGAAGCCGAGCGAAAACGCGCCGCGCAGATCAGGCAGGCCTACCGTCGTCAGCCGGCTGTCGAAATTCGCAAGAAACGCGCCGAGCAGCACCGCGCCGACTGCAAATAGAGGCTGCGGCGCGATCCCGCCTTGCGAAACCGGTCCGCGATCGATGTCATTTTCCGCCATCCGCGCCCGCCTCGCCGGTATTGATATGGGTAACGACGGACATTCCGGGCAGCAGGCGTTCCAACAGCGGCTGGTTGTTGTCGAACTGGACCCGGACCGGCACCCGCTGAACCACTTTGGTGAAATTGCCGGTGGCATTGTCCGGCGGCAGCAATGCGAACTGCGAACCGCTCGCCGGCGCAATCCGCTCGACGCGGCCATGCAGTGTCTGGTTCGGGAAACTATCGACGGTGATCTCGACCGGCTGACCGGGTTTTACCCGCGTCAATTGCGTCTCCTTGTAATTGGCGATCACATAGACGTTCGGCAGCGGCACGACATTGATGAGGTTGGTGCCGATATTGACGTAGTCGCCGGGCTGCACCTGCCGCTCACCGGTGACGCCATCGAACGGCGCCACGATTTTGGTGTAACCGAGCCTGAGTTTGGCCGCAGCCAACGTCGCCTTGGCTCCCTCGAGGTCTGCAGCGCGCTGCTTCTTGGTGCCCGACAGCACTTCGAGCTGGTGACGTTGCGCGGCGATGACGGCGCGGCTCGCACGCACGTCAGCCTGCGCCTTGGCAAACGCTGCAGTCGCCTGTTCGAGTTTTTGCCGCGTTCCGGATTCGGTTTGTGACAGCGACTGCTGGCGCTCCTGTTCCTGACGCGCCTCGACCTCCTGAGCCGCCGCGGATACGAGCTGGGCTTCGGCCTGGGCAATCGTCGCATATTGCAGCTCGACCTGATTGCTCAGATTGTCGAGGGCCGCCTGCGCGGCGGCAACGCTGGCGTCGGCCTGTGCGACCTGCGCCGCGTAGTCGGCGGGATCGATCTGCACCAGCAAATCGCCCGCCTTGACGCGCTGGAAATCCTGCACTGCGACCGTAATCACCTCGCCGGCGACGCGGCTGCTCAGCCGCGTGAGTTCGGCACGAACATAGGCGTCGTTGGTGGTCTGTACCGTGGCGCTGCCGACCCAGCCATCCCAGCGCAGCGTCGCCAGCGCGATAAAGGCAAACGCCGCCAGCACCGCGAATAATGGAATCGTGAAGCGACCCCAGAAGCCGCCTACCGCCGGCGGCGGCTTCGGAGTTGGCGCAAGCGGCGGAGATGGGGCCTGACTTGCGGGAGGCGGACTCGTTTGATCCTGCGCGGTCACGGCAACCCCCTCAATCACGTTCCCGCGAGCCGGACAAGGCCCTCAGGGCATGACGACGATGATGCCTCAGACCGTCTTTTCCGGCCACCGGCAAAGATCGTTGATCAGGCATACCTCGCAGCGCGGCTTCCGCGCCAGGCACGTGTAGCGCCCATGCAGGATCAGCCAGTGATGGGCGTGCAGCATGAACTCGGCCGGAATCACCTTCTCCAGCCCCAGCTCGACTTCCAGCGGCGTGTTGCCCGGCGCCAGTCCTGTTCGGTTACCGACACGAAAGACGTGCGTATCGACTGCCATGGTGTGCTCGCCATAGGCCATGTTGAGCACGACATTGGCGGTCTTGCGCCCGGCGCCGGGCAGCGTCTCGATTTCGGCGCGGGTGCGCGGCACCTCGCCGCCGAACTCGGCGATCAGCTTTTCCGACAGCGCGATGACGTTCTTGGCCTTGTTGCGATAGAGCCCGATGGTCTTGATGTACTCGCGCACTTTCTCTTCGCCGAGCTCGAGCATTTTCGCGGGCGTATCGGCCACCGCAAACAGCGCGCGCGTCGCCTTGTTGACGCCAGCATCCGTTGCCTGCGCCGACAGCACCACGGCGACCAAGAGCGTATAGGGGTTGAGATGTTCGAGTTCGCCCTTCGGCTCCGGATTGGCTTTGCGAAACCGGCTGAACGCCTCGTAGACTTCAGCCGGTGTCCAAGGTCTTAGCTTCGGCGATTTCTTCCCGGCCGGCTTGGGCACCGCCTTGACGGCCTTCTTTGCCACTTTCTTCGGCACGGACGGGACGCCTGATTTTTTTGCGCTGATAGAGCGGATGATTTTGGCCATGATCGGGATATACTGATACGCGATGACCGCAGGCAACGACTTTGATCCGCCGCTTGACCAGCCGACGCTGTTTTCGGCGCGGGTGACGCCGCATCGCTCGCTCAACCGCACCGGCTTTTTCGTGCTGATGACGTTCATCGGCGTCGTCAGCTTCGTCGCCGGCGTCGCGTTCTACCTGATGGGCGCCTGGCCGGTACTCGGCTTTTTCGGGCTCGACGTACTGGTGATCTACTGGGCCTTCCGCGTCAATTTCCGCAGCGCTGGTGCCACCGAGGACATCGCGATGACGCCGTCGGAATTACGGGTGCGCCGGGTCAGCCATCGCGGCCATGTCATGGAATGGACGCTCAACCCGCTCTGGGTGCAACTCGAGCAGACGGGCGACCCCGAATTCGGCATCGAGAGGCTCTATCTGGTCTCCCGCGGCCGCCGCGTCCCGATCGGCTATTTTCTGGGGCCCGACGAAAAAGCAAGTTTTTCCAAAGCTTTACTGGCTGCGTTGCAGACCGCCAAGCGCGGTATCACCTATAATCCCGTAAACTGATGGCTTGTCTGAAATCGGGTGGTTTGGAACTCGGATGAAGCCTAAATCAGATCCCATGATGACCCTTGCCATACATGACCAGCGCCTGACCAAGCCGGGCCCCCAGAACGCCGCGCTGCGCGACTACGACTCGGTGCGCCGCGCCATCGCTTTCATCTCCGAGCATTGGCGCGCGCAGCCGACCATCGAGGCGATGGCGGACGCCGCCGCCGTGACGCCGGATGAACTGCACCATCTGTTCCGCCGCTGGGCTTCGCTCACGCCAAAGGCTTTTATGCAGGCGCTCACCCTCGACCATGCCAAGGGCTTGCTGCGCGATTCCGCCAGCGTGCTCGATGCCGCGCTCGACTCAGGTCTGTCGGGCCCGGGCCGGCTCCATGATCTGTTCGTCACCCATGAAGCGATGTCGCCGGGCGAATGGAAGAACGGCGGCGCCGGCTTGACGCTGCGCTATGGATTCCATGCCTGCCCGTTCGGCACCGCGATCGTGATCGCGAGCGAGCGCGGGCTGGCGGGGCTCGCATTCGCCGATCCCGGCGAGGAGCCGACGGCGTTTGCCGACATGAAACGGCGCTGGCCGAACGCGACTTACGTCGAGGACCACGACGGCACCATCGGCCTTGCGCAGCGCATCTTCGATACGCGGCTGTGGCGGCCCGACCAGCCGCTCCGCGTGGTGCTGATCGGCACCGATTTCGAGGTGCGGGTGTGGGAGACGCTGTTGAAGATCCCGATGGGCCGCGCGGTCTGCTATTCCGACATCGCCAACAAGATCAAGAACCCGAAGGCCTCGCGCGCCGTCGGCGCCGCGGTCGGCCGCAACCCGGTGTCATTCGTAGTGCCCTGCCATCGCGCGCTCGGCAAAGGCGGCACGCTCACCGGTTACCACTGGGGCATCACGCGCAAACAGGCGATGCTCGGCTGGGAAGCGGGGCAGGTGGGACTGCATTGACTTCGAGGGTGGGCAAAGGCGCTCTTGCGCCGTGCCCACCATCTATCCTGATCGGCAATTGAAATGGTGGGCACGCTTCGCTTTGCCCACCCTACGATTTGAACTCACGCCGCCAGATCGACCTTCTCTGCCACCGTCGAATCCTCATTCAACCGGTAGATCACTGGCACACCGGTTGCCAGTTCGCGCTTCAAGATCTGCTCGGGCGTCAGCTTCTCCAGCACCATGATCAGCGCGCGCAGCGAATTGCCGTGGGCGGCGACCAGCGTGCGCTGGCCGCGCAGCACGCCGGGCAGAATCTCCTGCACGTAATACGGCAGCGTGCGAGCCAGCGTGTCCTTCAAGCTCTCGCCGCCGGGCGGCGGCACGTCGTAGGAACGGCGCCAGACCAGCACCTGGTCCTCGCCCCATTTCTTGCGGGCGTCATCCTTGTTGAGGCCGGAGAGATCGCCGTAGTCGCGTTCGTTGAGCGCGAGGTTCTTCGTCGTCGGCAGCCCGGTCTGCCCGATCTCGGCGAGCATCAGCTTCAGCGTATGCTGGGCGCGCGTGAGATCCGAGGTGAAGGCGACATCAAACGTCAGGCCTTGTGCCTTCAGCTTGTGGCCGGCGTCCTTTGCTTCGGCAATGCCTTGCTCGGTGAGATCAGGATCCTTCCAGCCGGTGAACAGGTTCTTCAAATTCCATTCGCTCTGCCCGTGACGCACGAGCACAAGAAGACGGTCGCTCATTTAACAAATTCCGTTTTCATTTCGAGAAATCGTAGTCAGCTTTCGGTCAGCCCCAGCACGTCGGCCATGGAGTAGAGGCCGGGCTTCTTGCCGTGCGCCCACAGCGCCGCCTTCAGCGCGCCATGTGCGAAGATCATGCGATCCTCGGCGTGGTGCGAAAGCGTGATGCGCTCATAGGGACCCGCGAAGATGACGCTGTGATCGCCGGCGGCGGTGCCACCGCGCAGCGACGCAAAGCCGATATCGCCGGGACGCCGCGCGCCGGTAACGCCGTCGCGGCCGCGTGCGGAGCGAGCGTGCAGGTCGACGTCACGGCCTGCGGCGGCGGCTTCGCCCAGCAGGAACGCGGTGCCCGACGGCGCGTCGATCTTGGCCTTGTGATGCATCTCCAGAATTTCGATATCGAAGTTTTCGTCCAGCGACTGCGCCACGCGCTTGACCAGCGCAGCAAGCAGGTTAACGCCAAGGCTCATATTGCCGGACTGGACCACGATCGCACGGGAAGTCACGCTCTTGATCACGGCCATGTCGGACTCGGACAGCCCGGTGGTGCCGACGATATGGACCAGCCCGCGTTCGGCGGCGATCGCGACATTGGCGATGGTGGCGGCGGGAACGGTAAAATCGAGAATACCGTCCGCGTTCGCCGACAGCGCCCACAGGTCGGCCGAGAGTTTGACGTCATTGGCCGGCAGGCCCGCGAGCACACCAGCATCCTTGCCCAGCAGTTCCGAGCCCGGCGCTTCCAATGCGCCGGCCAAAACCGCGCCCGGCGTTTCCGAGATGACGCGCACCAGCGCGCGGCCCATCCGGCCGCCGGCCCCCGCAACGATCAATCGCATATCGGCCATGGCAATACCTCTTCAAGCCCTATAGCGGGATAGGACCATTCCGGCAACCAATCAGGCCCGGGTCTCAGCCGGGCTGCGGGCCGTCATAGCCTTCGATGATGACGAGATCGCCCTGAGAATGCGGGCTGCGGAGCGCAACGAGGCGGGTGTACTCGGGCGAATTGTAGCAGGCCAGCGCGGTCTCGTAGTCCTTGAATTCGAGCACCACGTTACGCGAGCGCGAGGTGCCCTCCTTGACCTCATGCGGGCCGCCGCGCACCAGGAACCTGGCCCCATATTTTGCGAATACCGGGCCGTTCTGCGCGATGTAATCTTTGTACCCATCCATGTTGTGAATATCGATGCGTGCGATCCAATAGCCTTTTGCCATCTTCGTTCCCTCGTTGCTCGTCCGACTTTTCTGCCTTGCCGTCAGGCCGACGCCTGCTTGATTTCCGCCTGAATGGCATCTGCCGCCGCCTTCGGATCGGCGGCTTCCGTAATGGGCCGTCCGACCACCAGATAGTCTGCGCCGGCGGCAATCGCGCGTGCCGGTGTCATGATGCGTTTCTGGTCGCCCGTCGCGGCGCCCGCCGGGCGGATGCCTGGCGTCACCAGGTTCATCTGGTGACCGACGATCTTGCGCAACGCTGCCGCCTCTTCCGGCGAACTCACGAGGCCGTCGACGCCGAGCACCTGCGCCTGCTGCGCGCGCGCTTCCACCAGGTCGGAAACGTTGAGGCGGTAACCCGCAGCATGAAGATCGCCGTCGTCATACGAGGTCAGCACGGTGACCGCGAGAATCTTCAAACCCGATCCGGCGCGGGCCTCGACCGCGGCCTTCATGGTCTGCGGATAGGCGTGCACGGTGAGGAAGGTCGCGCCGAGTTTGGCGACGCTTTCGACGCCGCGCGCCACGGTGTTGCCGATGTCGTGCAGCTTGAGATCGAGGAAGACCTTCTTGCCGGATTTCGCCAGTAGCTGCGCCAGTGGCAGTCCGCCGGCGTAAGCCAGTTGATAGCCGATCTTGTAGAAGCTCACGCTGTCGCCGAGCCGCGCGATCATCGCTTCCGCCTCCGCCACCCCGGGCAGGTCGAGCGCGACGATCAGGCGGTCTTTCGGCGCGATATCGGCTGGCTGCATGTCACCTCACATCATGCGTTGGGAAATATCGATCAACTGCCGCGCCAGCGCTTTCAGCGCGTCGCTGTCGGCGGCATGCTTCAGGCGGTCCATCTCGTCATAGGCAGCGTCCGCGAACGGCAGCGCGAGCTGGTTCGGTATCACGGTCGCATGACAGGCCGACAGGATCAGCCGCAACGCGGCCAGCGCACGCGAGCCGCCGAGCCGCCCGCCGGAAGCGGAGGCGATCGCAAACACCCGTTCGCGAAACACCTGCCCCCTGGTCTCGTGCACGTCCTGCACCCGGCTTACCCAGTCGATGGTATTTTTCACCAGCGCCGGCACCGAGGAATTGTACTCCGGCGTCACGATCAGCACGCCATGATGGGCCGCCATCATGCGCTTCAGATTGACCGCGTGCTTTGGCACGCCGGACTTGGCCTGCAGGTCGCCGTCATAGATCGGCAGCGGAAAATCCGACAGCGAGATCCGGGTGATTTCGGCGCCTTCCTGCGCCAGCGCATGCGCGGCAACCGCCGCCAGCTTCGCGTTGAGCGAGCCTGATCGTAGCGATCCCGGGATCACGAGGATTTTCAGTGCGGCCATATTTGAATTCGTATTCGGGCAAACGTGCCACGCGAATACGTGGCGTATCAGCCCTTGCGATACACCCAGACCCGCGCGGGCGGAAGGTTCATCCAGATCCGCTCGGAGGCTTCTGTGGACACGCCCGGCAACGATTTCGGGATCGGCGGCGCGACCGAATAGGTAAACTGCACAAAGGGGGCGCCGGGCGCGAGCGCCACGAAGGCGTCGCGGATCAGTTTCAGGCGCGTCAGCATCGGTTTGGTCACGAGCGGCAGGCCGGAGACCACCGCGGAGGCCGGCGCATCCAGCACCGCGGCAAGCGAGGCACGCAGCGCATAGGCGTCGCCCTGCACAACCTTGGCCTGCGGATAGCGGTCGCGCAGCAGCGCGCAGAAGCCGGGATTGTACTCGACCAGCACCAGCCGCTTCTGGTCGACGCCATGTTCGATCAGTGCATTGGTGATCGCGCCGGTGCCGGGTCCGAGCTCGATCACCGGTCCTTTGGAATCGACGTCGACATATTGCGCCATGGTCCGGGCGAGCAATTTGCTCGACGGCATCACCGCGCCCATGTGCAGCGGCTTTTCGATCCATGAACGGAGGAAGCGAACCTCATCGTCGAGACGGAGAGGCTTCTTCAACGCACGCACGGACGATTGCAAAGGCATGTCGCTACCAGGCGGGACCGCTAACAAAGCGGGGAATGTCAGAAAACGGTCATAAACACGTATAGGTCGACGGCGATATGGTCAAGCCAAACGGTAACGCGCCGGTCGCGCCAAAGTGCCCGCGACGCAGCAATAAGACCCTGTGCAAGCTGAATGAATCATGACTGGTGGGCGAGAACTGCGCTGCGCGCAGTTCGCGTGCGCGCCGGTCAGGAGCCGGCGCGGTTGCCGAAGAAGTCCTTGACCTTGGTGAAGAAGCCCGCCGCTTCCGGCTGGGTAGCGCCGGACGACAATTTTTCGAACTCGGCGAGCAATTCCTGCTGCTTCTTGGTCAGATTCTGCGGCGTTTCAACCATGACCTGCACATACATGTCGCCGGTCTGGCGCGAGCGAAGCACCGGCATGCCTTTTGATGCAATGCGGAATCGTCGACCCGACTGCGTCCCGGCCGGCACTTTCACCTTGGTCTTGCTCTTCTCGATGGTCGGGACCTCGAATTCGCCGCCGAGGGCAGCCGCCACCATCGAGATCGGAACCCGGCAATGCAGATCGGCGCCGTCGCGCTGAAAGAATTCGTGGGTGGCCAGCGACAGGAAAATATAGAGATCGCCGGGCGGTCCGCCGCGGACACCAGCCTCGCCCTCGCCGGCCAGACGAATGCGGGTGCCGTCCTCGACGCCCTGCGGAATGTTGACCGACAAAGTCCGGTCGCGTGTCACGCGCCCTGACCCTGCGCAGTTCGGGCAGGCGTCCTCGATCATCTGACCGCGGCCCTGACAGCCGGGGCAGGTCCGCTCCAGCGTGAAGAAGCCCTGCGCCTGCCGCACGCGGCCAGCGCCGCCACACGTCGCACAAGCCTTCGGCTTGGTGCCGGCCTTGGCGCCGGTGCCCGAACAGGGCTCGCAGGTGACCGAGACCGGAATTTCGATCTGCGCGGTCTTGCCCTGAAAGGCTTCCTCCAGCGTGATTTCCATGTTGTAGCGCAAATCGGCGCCGCGCTCGCGTCCACCACCGCGGCCGCGCTGCCCGGCCATGCCGAACAGGTCTTCGAAAATATCGGAGAATGACGACGCAAAGCCGGCGCCGAAGCCGGGGCCGCCGCCGCCCATGCCCTGCTCGAACGCAGCATGACCGTAGCGGTCATAGGCGGCGCGCTTATCGCCGTCCTTCAGGACCTCGTAGGCTTCGTTGATTTCCTTGAAGCGGACTTCGCTGGTGGCGTCGCCCGGGTTCTTGTCCGGATGCCACTTCATCGCCAGCTTGCGGAACGCCGCCTTGAGCTTGCCGTCGTCCGCGTTCCGTTCGACTTCCAGGGTTTCGTAATAGCAGCGCTTGGTGGACATCAGTCAAACCCGCCCGAAATTCGTCTTCATGCCGCAGGCACGCTCAATAGAAAGATGCAGCCTTCGGCTTAAAGAAAAATGACCCCCACCCATCGAACGCTGTCTGCGCGCTCTTTTGGATGAGGGTCATGATCGAAAGCCCGCTTACGCCGACTTCTTGTTGTTCTTGTCGTCGTCGACCTCGGTGAACTCCGCGTCGACCACGTCATCCTGGGCCGCATCCTTCTTGGCGTCGGCCTCGGCCTGCTGCTTGTACATGGCTTCGCCGAGTTTCATCGAAGCCTGCGCCACGGTGTTGGTCTTGGCCTTGATGGCCTCGGCATCGTCGCCCTTCAGCGCTTCCTTCAGATCGCTGACGGCGTCCTCGATGGCGCGGCGCTCGGACTCTTCGACCTTGGAGCCATGTTCGGCCAGCGCCTTCTCGGTGGAATGCACCAGCGCATCGGCATGGTTCTTGGCGTCGACCGCCTCGCGGCGCTTCTTGTCCTCGGCCGCATTGGCCTCGGCATCCTTGACCATCTTCTGGATGTCGGCTTCCGACAGGCCGCCGGAGGCCTGAATCCGGATCTGCTGCTCCTTGCCGGTCGCCTTGTCCTTGGCCGAGACGTTGACGATGCCGTTGGCGTCGATGTCGAACGTCACCTCGATCTGCGGCATGCCGCGCGGCGACGGCGGAATGCCCATCAGGTCGAACTGGCCGAGCACCTTGTTGTCGGCCGCCATTTCGCGCTCGCCCTGGAAGACGCGGATGGTAACGGCGTTCTGGTTATCCTCGGCGGTCGAAAACACCTGGCTCTTCTTGGTCGGGATCGTGGTGTTGCGGTCGATGATGCGGGTGAACACGCCGCCCAGCGTCTCGATGCCCAGCGACAGCGGGGTGACGTCGAGCAGCAGCACGTCCTTGACGTCGCCCTGCAGCACGCCGGCCTGGATCGCAGCACCGATGGCAACGACTTCGTCCGGGTTGACGCCCTTGTGCGGTTCCTTGCCGAACAGCTGCTTCACGACTTCCTGGACCTTGGGCATGCGCGACATGCCGCCGACCAGCACCACTTCGCCGATCTCGGCGGCGGTAAGGCCCGCATCCTTCAGCGCCTTGCGGCACGGCTCGACGGTCTTCTGCACGAGGTCGTCAACCAGCGCCTCGAACTTGGCGCGGGTCAGCTTCATCGTCAGATGCTTCGGACCGGTCTGGTCGGCCGTGATGAAGGGCAGGTTGATTTCGGTCTGCGTGGTCGAGGACAACTCGATCTTGGCCTTTTCGGCGGCCTCTTTCAGGCGCTGCAGGGCAAGCTTGTCGTTGCGCAGGTTGATGCCCTGCTCTTTCTGGAACTCATCGGCCAGATAGCTGACGAGGCGCATGTCGAAATCTTCACCGCCCAGAAAGGTGTCGCCGTTGGTGGACTTCACCTCGAACACGCCGTCGCCGATTTCAAGAATCGAGACGTCGAAGGTACCGCCGCCGAGGTCGTAGACCGCGATGGTGCCGGATTTGGTTTTGTCGAGGCCGTAGGCGAGCGCTGCCGCCGTCGGCTCGTTGATGATGCGCAGCACTTCGAGGCCGGCGATCTTGCCGGCGTCCTTGGTGGCCTGGCGCTGCGCGTCGTTGAAATAGGCAGGAACCGTAATGACGGCCTGATCGACCTTCTGGCCGAGATGGGCTTCCGCGGTCTCCTTCATCTTCTGCAGGATGAAGGCGGAGACCTGCGAGGGCGAATAGGTCTTTCCGTCGGCTTCGACCCAAGCGTCGCCGTTCGATGCCTTGACGATCTTGTAGGGGACGAGCTTCTTGTCCTTCTCGACCATCGGGTCGTCGTAGCGGCGGCCGATCAGGCGCTTCACCGCGAAGAACGTTCGCTCGGGATTGGTCACCGCCTGACGCTTGGCGGGCTGGCCGACGAGGCGCTCGCCGTCATCGGTGACGGCAACGATCGAAGGCGTGGTGCGCATGCCTTCCGCGTTCTCGATGACTTTCGCAGTCTTGCCATCCATTACGGCGACGCACGAATTCGTGGTGCCGAGATCGATCCCAATGACCTTTCCCATGGTCCTCATATCCTTCTTGTTGCGGCAGGTTGGCTGGGCCCTGAACGGCGCACCTAACCGAACCCCCAACGATCAATTACTCGCGATATTGCGACGGTGAGCCTCATATAGGAGGGGGGGTCGGCCCTGCAAGGACCGAACGCAAGCTTAGGGCCTGAAAAGGCTGACGTTTGAAAGATTGTGTCAGCCCGTGGCGGGCCGGCCTGTGCCTCAAGCGCCGTTAAGAAATCGGCAAGGTCGCTCACTTCGGGCCGCTCATCGCGCGCCACGGAGGCGTTGCGCACCGAAGCGGCATCCATCCTGCCTGGGCGCGAGCCCGCCACCGCGGCAAGGGACGCGGTATTTGGCCGCTGGAAGCGCCTCAAAAAGCGCCCGGATAGCGAGCAAAATCCCGCGAATTGGCCGACATATCGGAACGTGACGGTGGAACGGACGCCCACCCTGCCCTGTTGCAGGGACATCAAAACCGCTAAAAGCGGGCCGGCCGGGACGACCCCTGTCGTGCCCCAAGGCTCCAAGATTGTCTCCAAGATTTCACCCGAGATTCCCAGCGGCATCGACGGCCCCACCGAGCGGCCGCCATGCAAACCCGGTAGATCCTTCATGAAGCTCCTTCGATCCTTCGCTGCGGTTGCCCTGATCGTTGCCGCCAATTCTACCGTCTTCTCTTCCGCGTTCGCGGCCGACCCGGTCTTCCCGCCGGGCGCCAGGGTGGGCATGACGCCGCTGGTCGGCCTCAACAAGGCCAGAACGTTCATCGGCTTCGAGACCGAGGATCAGGGGGTCAAGGTGCTGATCGCCGACCTCCCCGCCGAGGCCTATGGCGAGGTCGCCAATGCCTTCAAGGCCGCCCCGGGCGGCACCGGCGGCATCAAGCCGGAGAGCATCGAGACCGCGGCGGGGCTTGCCTACTACACCGTCGAAAACGGCAAGGATGGCGCCACCAGTGTGCGCCGCTATTCGATGATCCTGCCCGGCCCCACCTTCTCCGGCTATGTCGCCGTGCAGGTGCCGGAGAACGCCGCCAGGATCTATACCGACGACGCCGTGCGCCAGATGTTCGCTTCCGCCGTGATCCGCAACGAGGTCCCGGTCGAGGAGCAGCTCGGGCTGATGCCGTTCAAGATCAGCGAGCTCTCGAGCTTCAAGAACGTCCGCATGCTGGCGCCGGGCGCAGCCCTCATTCTCTCCGACGGCGACGAAAAGACCGGCTTCGAAGCCGCGCCCTTCATGATCATCGGCCTGATCGGCTCGACGGCGGCCTCGCCCGATGATCGCGGCCGCTTCGCCCAGCAGATTGCGACCACCATTCCCGGCGTGCGCGACGGCCGGATCACGATGTCGGAGCCGGTCCGCATCGATGGCCAGCCCGGCTACGAGACGCGGATCGACGCCATCAGCGGCAAGGACAATACGCCGGTCACCATCGTGCAGTGGCTGCGGTTCGGCGCCCAGACCTCGATGCGCATCATCGGCTCTTCGCCGCGCGACGACTGGACCAAGGCCTTTCCGCGCTTCCGCGCCGTGCGCGACGGGATTCATCCGCGCGGCTGACGTTCGAAATTCGCAAGGCCCGCCAAAACTTCGGGCTTTCGTTCGCACACGCAATGGAACTAGCTTTTCCCCCATCGGGTTCATGATCGGGGAGACGCACCATGTTCACTCGCAGGCTGGTTCTGACAGGTCTCGCCGCGACGTCAGCCGCTGCCCTCGCCCCATCGGCGCTGTGGGCCGCACCGATCAAGCCTGATGACGCTTCCGCGCTGCTCGTCATCGACGTGCAAAACTGTTTCCTGCCGGGCGGCAGCCTTGCGGTCAAAGACGGCGAGCAGGTCGTTCCCATCATCAACCGCATCGCAAAGGGCTTTGCCAATGTGGTGATGACGCAGGACTGGCACACCGCGGGCCACGTCTCGTTCGCCACGTCCCATTCCGGCAAGAAGCCGTTCGAGACCGTCGATCTCTCCTACGGCAAGCAGGTGCTGTGGCCGGATCATTGCGTGCAGGGCACCGACGGCGCGTCGCTGTCGAAGGACCTCGCGATCCCGCATGCCGGGCTCGTCATCCGCAAGGGTTTCAACAAGAACGTCGACAGCTATTCGGCCTTCACCGAGGCTGACGGCAAGACCACGACGGGTCTCGCCGCCTACCTGAAGGCGCGCAAGGTGAAGCGGGTATTCCTCGCCGGCCTCGCCACCGATTTCTGCGTGGCATGGAGCGCGCTCGACGCGCGCAAGGCCGGCTTTGAAACCTATGTGATCGAGGACGCCTGCCGCGGCATCGACACCCAGGGCTCGCTGGCAAAAGCCTGGACCGACATGACCAAGGCCGGCGTCAAGCGGATCAAGTCGGACGATATCGCGGTTTAGAGGGTGCAAGACAGACGCTGTCAGACCCTCATCCCTGCGCGAGCGCAATTGCGCTCGTCGCTGGAGGAGCCGCGTTAGCGGCGTCTCGAAGGATGAAGGCCGAGATGCAGCAGCGAGGCCACATGGTTCGAGACGGCGCTCACGCGCCTCCTCACCATGAGGATCAGGTAGGTGGCGATTTACGCCGCGCTGTTCGGTTCGTTGTTGGCCGCTGCGGCCTTCGCGCCGCCCTTGGAGACGGCGACCAGCGCCGGACGCAGCACGCGCTCGCCGATCATGAAGCCGGCCTGCACGACCTGAACCACCGTCCCGGACGGGACGGACGGATCGGGCACTTCGTACATCGCCTGCTGGAAGTTGGGATCGAACTTCTCGCCGGACGGATCGAACTTCTTGACGCCGTTCTTCTCCAGCGTGTTGAGCAGCGAGCGCTCGGTCAGCTCGACACCCTCGATGAAGGCCTTGAGGCCGGGATCGGCGGTCTCCTTGGCCTCGGCCGGAATGGCGTCGAGCGCGCGCTGCAGATTGTCGGCGATATCGAGGATGTCGCGCGCGAACCCGGTGATGCCGTAGGTGCGCGCATCGGCGACTTCCTTGGCGGTGCGCTTGCGCAGGTTTTCCATCTCCGCCAGCGTGCGCAGCATCTTGTCGCGCGACTCGGTCGCTTCCTTGACCAGCAGCTCCATCGACCCTTCCTCGGGATCGTCGGGCATGATGTAGGGTTTTGAGACCACGGGCTCGCCGGTCTGGGCCGGTTTCACGATCATCGGTCGGCCGGTTTGGATCGGTCATAAGACTGCCTTCTCGAAAAAACGTATTTGGTTCGATGGGGATTTGCTGCCGGGGATATCGTGCTTTAGGGGCCGAAAATCAAGCACAACCAGCCGGGATTGCGGCCCTATTCGGGCCGGATTAGCCGCCCAGCATCCGGCTGACGATCCGGGCGGCATAATCCACCGTCGGGATCACCCTGGCGTAGTTCAGCCGGGTCGGCCCGATCACGCCGAGAACGCCGACGATGCGGCCCGCGGCGTCGCTATAGGGAGCGATGATGGTGGAGGAACCGGACAGCGAGAACAGCTTGTTCTCCGATCCGATGAAAATCCGCACCCCTTCGGCGCGCTCGGCCCGGCCCAACAGATCGATCACGCCGCGCTTGGTTTCGAGATCGTCGAACAGCGACTTGACGCGTTCGAGATCCTCCAGCGCGTGCAGGTCTTCGAGCAAATTGGCATGGCCGCGCACGATCAATTGCCGGTCGTCATTGTCGCCGCCGGACCAGCTTGCGATGCCGGCCGCGATCACCTTCTGCGTCAATTGATCGAGTTCGACGCGGTTCTGCGTCAGCGCGGTTTCGAGTTCAAGCCGCGCTTCGGCAAGCGTCCGCCCGCGAATCCGCGAATTGAGGAAGTTGGTCGCTTCGGTCAGCGCGGAGGAGGGAACGCCGGGCGGCAGCGCCAGCACGCGGTTTTCGACCTGGCCGTCTTCGCCGACCAGCACGACCAGCGCACGTTCCGGCTCCAGCCGCACGAATTCGATGTGTTTCAGGCGCGAATTGGATTTGGCGGTCAGCACCACGGCGGCAGCACGCGTGAGGCCCGACAGCCGCGTCAGCGCTTCGCCGAGCGCCGCTTCGACCGATTGCGCGCGGCCGACGGAGGCAAGCTGGTTCTGGATCGATTCCCGTTCCGGCTCGGTGAGGTCGCCGACCTGCATCAGGGCGTCGACAAAGAACCGCAGGCCGAGTTCGGTCGGCAATCGCCCCGCCGAAGTATGCGGCGCATAGATCAGGCCGAGTTGCTCGAGGTCCGACATCACGTTGCGGACGGAAGCCGGCGACAGCGGCACCGCAATCAGGCGGGAAATATTGCGTGAGCCGACGGGTTCGCCGGTCGCGAGATAGCTCTCGACGATTTGACGAAAAATGTCGCGCGAGCGCTCGTTGAGCTGGGCGAGCCCGGCGTGCGGCGCGATCAGGCCAATCGGATCGTGGTGGGCCACGGGTCAACTCCTTGCACAGCCCCTAATTTGTCGCTCCGGCGGGCCAATGACAAGCGTCCCTTTCCCGTCAAACAAGGCCAAAAGCCCTTGCCGCTGCGCACGCCCCCTCCTACAAGCACCGCGAACGAATTTTCGCTCGATTTCGAAAGGATTTCCCATGCGGCCAAGCCGCCGTGCGCCCGATCAGCTGCGCCCCGTGTCGCTGGAACGCGGCGTGGTCAAATACGCCGAAGGTTCCTGCATGGTTAAATTCGGCGACACCCATGTGCTGGTCACGGCCACGCTGGAAGAACGGCTGCCGCCCTGGCTGAAGGGCCAGGGCCGCGGCTGGGTCACCGCCGAATACGGCATGCTGCCGCGCGCCACGCTGGAGCGCACCCGCCGCGAGGCCGCCGCCGGCAAGCAGGGCGGCCGCACCGTCGAGATCCAGCGGCTGATCGGCCGCAGCTTACGCGCAGCCGTCGACCTCGAAGCGCTCGGCGAGCGTCAGATCACGGTCGATTGCGACGTGATCCAGGCCGATGGCGGCACCCGCACCGCCTCGATCACCGGCGCCTGGGTGGCGCTGGCCGACTGCATCGCATGGATGAAGACCCGCAACATGATCAAGGCCAACGTGCTGCGCGACAACGTCGCCGCGATCTCCTGCGGCATCTATAAGGGCACGCCGGTATTGGACCTCGACTATGCCGAGGATTCCGAGGCCGACACCGACGCCAATTTCGTCATGACCGGCGACGGCCGCATCATCGAAGTGCAGGGCACCGCCGAAAAGACGCCGTTCTCGCAGGACGAGTTCCTCGCGCTGATGGAACTGGCGCGCAAGGGTGTCGCGCGCCTGGTGGACTTGCAGAAGCTGGCCGTCGCGTAGTCTGATCGCACATGCACCGTCGAATCACAGGCCGGCTCGTGATCGCGACCCACAATCCCGGCAAACTCGCCGAGATGCGGGAACTGCTGACGCCGCATGGCGTCGAAGCCATTTCCGCGGGCGAACTGGGCCTTGGCGAGCCCGAGGAAACCGGCCAGACGTTTCGCGCCAATGCGGCGATCAAGGCAATCGCGGCCGCCGAGGCGGCGCAACTGCCGGCCTTTGCCGACGATTCCGGCCTCGTGGTCGACGCGCTGGACGGCGCGCCCGGCATTTACTCGGCGCGCTGGGCCGGCGAGGGCAAGGATTTCATGGCGGCGATGAGCCGGATCGAGCGCCTGCTGCAGGAACGCGGCGCCACCACGCCGGACAAGCGCAAGGCGCATTTCGTCTCGGCCCTTTGCGTCGCCTGGCCGGACGGCCATCTCGAAGAGGTCGAGGCCCGCGCCGATGGAACTTTGGTCTGGCCGCCGCGCGGCACCGCCGGATTCGGCTATGATCCGGCGTTCCTGCCCGACGGACACGTCAGGACCTTTGGCGAGATGACCTCGATCGAGAAACACGGCCTGCCACCACTCGGCCTCGGCCTGTCGCACCGGGCACGCGCCTTCGTCAAGCTGGCGGAGATCTGTCTTGGCTAGCGCCGAACGCCATCACCCGAAGCGGGCCGCCTTCGGCGTCTACGTGCACTGGCCGTTCTGCCTGTCGAAGTGCCCGTATTGCGATTTCAACAGCCACGTCCGCCACGCGCCCGATCGACGAGGAACGATTTGCGCGCGCGTTTGCGCGCGAAATCGAAACAACAGCGGCGCGCGCGCCTGATCGAACCGTCACGTCGATCTTTCTCGGCGGCGGCACGCCGTCGCTGATGCAGCCGCAAACCGTAGGCGCCATCCTGGATTCGATCGGCAAGCATTGGCGCGTCGCCGGCAATGTCGAGGTGACGCTGGAGGCCAATCCGACCAGCGTGGAAGCAACGAGGTTTCGCGGCTATCGCGCAGCCGGCGTCAACCGCGTCTCGCTCGGCGTGCAGGCGCTCGACGACGCTTCGCTGAAGGCGCTCGGACGATTGCACAGCGCACGCGAAGCGCTGGATGCGGTCGCGATCGCGCGCAGCGCGTTCGACCGTTACTCGTTCGACCTGATCTACGCCCGTCCCGACCAGACCCCGCAGATGTGGGCCGACGAATTGAAGCTCGCGATTTCGGAAGCCGCCGAACATCTTTCGCTCTACCAGCTCACGATCGAGGAAGGCACACCGTTCTTCGGCCTGCATGCGGCGGGCAAATTGAAGACGCCGGACGAGGCGGTGGCCCGCGCGCTCTACGACGTGACGCAGGAAGTCTGTGCGCATCACGGCCTGCCGGCCTACGAGATTTCCAACCACGCCCGATCAGGCGCCGAATGCCAGCATAATCTGGTCTACTGGCGCGGCGACGAATATGCCGGGATCGGTCCGGGCGCGCATGGCCGCCTCGACATCGACGGTATCAGGCACGCGATCGCGACCGAAAAGCGTCCTGAGGCCTGGCTGATGCGCGTCGAGGCCAACGGCCATGGTGTCGTCACCGACGATCACCTCAACAGCGAAGAACGCGCCGACGAATTTTTGCTGATGGGATTGCGGCTCGCCGAGGGCATCGACCCCAAACGCTATACGGCCTTGTCCGGCCGCGCACTCGACCCGAGCCGGATCGCCGTGCTGCGCGAGGAAGGCGCCATCATCGTCGACGCCGACGGCAGGCTGCGCGTGACGAAGGATGGTTTTCCGGTGCTCGACGCTGTGGTCGCCGATCTCGCCGCGTAAGCTTCGTAGCCCGGATGGAGCGCAGCGCAATCCGGGGCCAGTATATCCGCTTGCAAGGCCGTCCCTGGGTTGCGCTGCGCTCCACCCGGGCTACGCGACTGCGATCACTACGCCCCAAAACTCTTTGGCGAGCCTGCAACCGGCGTGCTGCCGCTGCTGGCGACCTTCATCACCGCAAGGCCGCGCTCGTTGCTGCCGTCGGAGCGGAACCGGAACAGCCCGTCGATGCCAGCGAAGCCCGACGGGTTGGTCAGCGTCTCCGGCGCAAAACGTTGCGCACCCTGCTTCGACAACGCGGCGACCAGCGCGACCGCGTCATAGGCCAGCGTTGCGGTGCGCACGGGATCGGAGCCGTATTTGGCGCGGTAGCGGCCGGAGAAGGCGCGGAAGCCCGACGGATCCGGCGCGGCATAGAGACCGTCCTGCAGTACGGGGCTCGTATAGACGCGCGGATTGTCCCACAGCCCGGTGCCGAGCAGCTGGATGTTGCGCAAATTCGCGCCTGCCGCGGTCAGGGCATCCGCCGTCGCCACGACCGATTCGCCGTCGTCGGCGATGAACAGCGCATCCGCCGATCCCAGCGACTGCGCCACCGTCCGCGCGGCGGCCGAACGGTCGGAGGCATATTTCTCGAAGGCGACGATGCGTCCCTTGCGGCCGACCGCCTGCTTGAACGCTGCTTCCACCACGTTGCCGTAGGCATTGTCCGGCAACAGCGCCGCAAAGGATTTCTTGCCGATACTGGCGGAGTAATCGACGATCCGGTTGACGTCGGATTCGGGCAGGAAGCTGAGCAGATAGACGCCGCGTCCGGCGATGCTCGAATCGGTCGAGAACGCGATTACCGAAACGCCCCGCGCGCGCGTCAGTTGCGCGGTCGCCGGCACCGAGGCCGCGAACAGCGGGCCCAGAATGATTTCCGCGCCCTCGCCGAGCGCCTGCTGGGTGACCTGCTGGGCGCCTTGCGGGCTGCCGCCGTCATCCTTGATCAGAAGCTGGATGTTTGGATTCTGGAATTCCGCCAGCGCCATCTCGGCCGCATTCTTCATCGATTGCGCGGCGACGCCGGCATTGCCGGAGGCCGAGAGCGGCAGGATCAGGCCGACCTTGACCTGCCCGGCGCCGACCGCAAGCGGCTGCTGCTGCGGGACTGCGGCTCCCTCGGGCGCGGACGGGCCGAGCGGGTTGGAAACCTGGCTGCCGGAGCAGGCGCCGAGCAGGGGTGCGCCAAGAATAAGGCCGACCGCCGCACGGCGGGTCGGTCCCGATAGCCTGGAATCCGGAGATCCAGGCTTGCGATTGAGCGGGCCTAACATCTTGTCTCTTCTCTTGACCGACCGCCGTCGGTCAGGATGCCGGCTTTCTGGGCCAAGGCACCTGAACCGCTACTGAAACCACTACGGGATTCTGCACATTGTCGAGAATTAGTTAACTAAAACAAAAGGATTACTGCCCCGCCGCACGTCGCGGGGAACTCCGGTCTTGCCGCCATCCCGCCGGATATAGCGCTTGCACCAAGACCCCTCTAGATTGTCATTATGCGCGCAAAACCCACTTCGAACTACGGGTCAGACACCGAACCGGGTTCGGCCAACAGAACATTTTTAATAGGCGGCCACGTCCTCAATGCCCCGAAGCCGGTTCCCGGCCTCTACCTGGTGGCGACCCCGATCGGCCATCTCGGCGACATTACCTTGCGCGCGCTGGAGACATTGGCGGGTGTCGACATCATCGCCTGTGAGGATACCCGCATTACCCGCCGGCTGACCGAGCGCTATGCGATCTCAGCAGAGCTGAAGCCGTATCACGAACACAACGCGGCGATGGCGCGGCCGAAAATCCTGGAGAAGCTGGCGCGGGGCGCCTCGATCGCGCTGGTATCGGACGCCGGCACGCCCTTGATATCGGACCCCGGCTTCAAGCTGGTGCGCGAGGTCTGTGCCGCCGGCCACGCGGTGATCGCGGTGCCTGGCGCGTCCTCGGTGCTGACGGCGCTTTCGGTCGCAGCGCTGCCCACCGACCGGTTTTTCTTCGAGGGATTTTTGCCGGCCAAGCAAGTCGCGCGGCGGACGCGGCTCGCGGAGCTTGCCCGTATCGACGCCACGCTGGTGATGTTCGAATCCGGCAACCGCGTGCAGGAGACGCTGGCCGATCTCGCCGAGTCGATGGCTGGCCGCGACGCCGCAATCTGCCGTGAGCTGACAAAGCTGCACGAGGAGATCAAGCGCGCTCCGATCGTCGAACTGGCGAAGGCCGCAGATCAACTGGAAACCCGTGGCGAGTTCGTGCTCGTGATCGGCCCGCCACGCGCGGATGCCAATATCATGACGCAGCATGATCTCGACGACTTGCTGCGTTCGTCGCTAGCGCGCGACAGCGTCAAGGACAGCGTGGCGCATGCCGTCGAGCTTTCCGGGCGTTCGCGCCGCGAGGTCTATGCCCGCGCGCTGGAGCTCGCCAAGGAAACCGACAAGCAAGCCAGAGGCGACGATGGCGAAGACTGATGGCGTCAGGCCGCCCGAAGCGTCCGCCAAGATCGCCGCGCCCGAGCGGGTCGCGGCCTTCCGCACCGGACTTTCGGCCGAAAGCCGCGCCGCCGCCCTTCTGATCGCCAAAGGCTACCGCATCCTGGCAAAGCGCTTCCGCACCCCCTATGGCGAGATCGACCTGGTGGCGAGGAAGCGCAATCTGATCGCCTTCATCGAGGTCAAGGCCCGCGCCAGCCTCGATGACGCCGCCTATGCGGTGACGCCGCGCAAGGGTGGCTGATGGCGCACCCCGAGCATGCCGAATTTGAGCTCCGATTTGACGCCATCCTGATTGCGCCGCGGCGTCTGCCACGCCATCTGTTGGCGGCATTCGACGCCAGCCCTTGAAGATTTTAATGTGGACGCGTTTTCTTGACGCGAACCGGTACCCACTTCGCTTGACAACGCATTGACCCCTCGAGAGACCCGGACCCTCCCATGAAACTGAATGTCGCCGTCCAGATGGACCCCATCGCGCGTATCAACATCCGCGGCGATTTCGACCTTCGCGCTGCTGCTGGAGGCGCAGAAGCGCGGCCACAGCCTTTCCTACTACACCCCCGACAAGCTCTCGCTGCGCGGCGAGGAGCTGGTGGCGCCGGTACAGCATCTCACCGTCCGCGATGAAGTCGGCGACCATTTTACGCTTGGCGAAGCCAGGCGCGAGCCGCTGCAGGCGTTCGACTCCATCCTGCTGCGGCAGGACCCGCCCTTCGACCTCGCCTACATCACCTCGACGCATTTCCTCGAACGCATCCATCCCAAGACGCTTGTGGTGAACAACCCGGCCTCGGTGCGCAACGCGCCGGAAAAACTGTTCGTGATGAACTTTCCGCAACTGATGCCGCCGACGCTGATCTCGCGCGACCTGGATGAGATCAATTCGTTCAGGAATGAACACGGCGCTGTCGTCATGAAGCCGCTGCACGGCCATGGCGGCGCGGCGGTATTCCGCGTGATGCCGCAGGACATGAATTTCGGCTCGCTGTTCGACATGTTCTCGGTCACCTTCCGCGAGCCCTGGGTGATCCAGCGCTTCCTCCCCGAGGTCAAGCACGGCGACAAGCGCATCATTCTGGTCGACGGCGAATTCGCTGGCGCCGTCAACCGCGTGCCAGCGCCCGACGACCTCCGCTCCAACATGGTTCGCGGCGGCGCCGCGCAGGCCACCGAACTCTCACCACGCGAGCGCGAGATCTGCGCCACGCTCGGCCCGGCGCTGCGCGAACGCGGCCTGCTGTTCGTCGGCATCGACGTAATCGACGGCAATCTCACCGAGATCAACGTGACGTCGCCGACGGGCATCCGTGCGATCCAGCGTCTCAACGGCCCGGATGTCGCGGCAAAGGTCTGGGATGCCATCGAGGCAAAGCGCGCCGGGAAATAATTTCCCTCACGCTCGGCCAATGAAACCGAAGAGGGGAGCCGCGGCAGCCCTCCAGCTGCGCCGCCGGGTCGTCTGGACGGCGGCATCCAGGAACGCCATTGCCATGCAATCCAGTATTCCACCATCATACAGCCATTCTTTGGACAAGAATGGACGCGGACAGTCTGCCGTTACTTTTGGAAGACATTGGACCGAAAAATGGAAGCGCCAATGAACTCCACGCCTTCGAAAGACAACGTACCAAGCGATGGCCCGACCGGCCGCGCCGATGAGCAGCTTGCGCATGCCCACGAACAGATCGTACAGGCGGATGAACAGCTCACGCGCCTGAGCGACCAGCTTGCGAAGCTGGAGCGCGATGACGTGCGCCCGCCTCCGGCCGAGCCTGGCCCGCAACCGCCGCCCGCGCAATCATCCGCAACGCCGCCGCCAGCGACACCATCACCGCCCGCAAAGCCGGCGCTCGCCGTTCCCGTGGGCTTGATGCTGGCAGCGGGCATCGTTGTCGTGGCGCTGGTTTGGCAATCGTCCTATGGCGGCGGGGTCCGCCCTTCGCCACAGCTCGCTTCAGCGCCATCATTGTCGCCGGAACATCCGCCCGCACAACCCACTCCGTCTACCGTTCAGCTGGCCTCGGTTGATGCTGTGCCGCCGCAAGTCGCGCCGCCGCCATCACCAGCGCCGTCGGCAACGACCCTCGCGCAGGCCGCACCACCGCAGGAAGCCCGACCGGCGACGGCCGCACCGCCGCCATCGGATCAAACGCAGTTGCTGCAGACGATGGCCCGCGACCTGGCGAATCTGGAGCGCAACATCGAACAGCTCAGGACGAACCAGCAACAGATGGCAAGCGACAATGCAAAGGCCATCGGGGAGCTGAAGGCGAGCCAGGACGAAATGAAGCGTGCGCTCGCCAGGGTTCCCGATCAGGCGCCGCCCAGGGCGTCATCGCTGCCGGCGCAGCCCACCACGGCCTTGCGCAGGACGGAGCGGCCGCGGCCGCAAGTGAGAGCGCGGCCGAGATATCCATATCCGCAGGAATGGCTCTACGACGATTGGTAGCCGCCGAACGGTGACGATAAAAATCCGCCTCAGCGACAACAGGTCGAGCGCGTCGCGCGCGCACAGCTCAATCTGACGCGTGCGTCATCCTTCGTTCTGGTATTTCTCTCGCGCTTTCTCATCCCACTTGCCAATTTCAGGAAGCGGGCGCAGCCTGTAGTCACGGATGAATTTGTCCGGGCAGCATGCTGCAGTTCATAAAAATAGTGGAGGAAAACGTATGACGATGAACGTTTCACGGCGGTCTTTGCTCGCGCTCGGCGCCGGTTTGGGTGCTTCGACCTTTCTCGGCGGCAGCGCGCTGGCCAAAGCGCCAAAACTCGGCACGCAGACGCCCTACTGGCACCGCTTCGTCCTCGGCGACGCCGAAGTGACGATCGTTTCCGACGGCACACTGCCGCTCGGCCCTCCCAAGGGCACCTTCGTCGGCGTGCCCGATGAAGAAGTGAGGAAGATGCTCTCCGACAACTTCCTCAATCCCGACAATGTCGTGCTCGAGCAGAACTCGCCGATCGTGAACACCGGCGACAAGCTGATCCTGTTCGACACCGGCATGGGCACATCGAAAGCATTCGGGCCGACCACCGGCCGCCAGCAGAAGAGCATGGCGGAAGCCGGGATCAAGCCGGGCGATATCGACGCCGTGGTGCTGTCGCACGCCCATATCGATCATATCGGCGGCATCGTCGGCGCCGACGACAAGCCGCTATTCCCCAACGCGCAATATTACATCACCCAGAGCGACTTCGAGTTCTGGACCGATGAAGGCAAGCTCGGCGGCGACTTGAAGGATTTCGTGGTTCACGCCCGCAAGAATTTGCTGCCGGTGCGCGATCGCATCGTGTTCATCAAGGACGGCCAGGAATTCCTGCCCGGCGTGCAGGCGATCGCGGCGCCCGGCCACACCGTGGGCCACACCATCTTCATGGTGACGTCGGCCGGCAAATCCTTCGCCTTCCTCGGCGACCTCACGCACCACGCCGTGCTGTTGCTCGAAAAGCCGCGGATGGAATTTTCCTACGACACCGACCCGAAACAGGCGGCCGCGAGTCGGGTCAGGTTGCTCGACACGATCGCGGCCAACAAGACCCCGGTCATGTCCTATCACTTCGCCTGGCCCGGCTTTGGCCACGTCGCCAAGGCCGGCGATGGATTCCATTATTATCCCGAGCCGATGAAGATGGAGCTCTGAGGGGAATCGATGTCCGGGGCCGGTCGACGCGGCCGGCCCCGGATCTTCCGTCTCCCGTTAGGGATCAAACGCCCGGTCGCGTAAGTCTTGATCAGCGAATCACCCTCTGCGCACGATCCGGGAGAAGGCCATTGACCGACCAACCGCCCGCCAAGCCGTCCGACCTGATCTACGAGGACACCGGGGCCATGGCCCCGCTGGTCTATTTCGACATCGTCGGCGCCTACGGCACCATGAACGGTGCGGTCGAGGTAGAACTCGCAACCCGCATCCTGGTGCCGAAGCCGGATGGATCGACGGAGGTCAAATTCATCTCCTCCGGCCGCATCCGCTGCAGCGCCAACGCCGCCGCCAATCTCCGCAACGGCCTCGATGCGGCATTGAAGATGCTGGAACAGCCGCAAAGCAGCACCGCGTCGATTGCGGCGGGGAAGCTGAATTGAGCGACGGCCCCCTGTTTCCGTGACTTTCTCGGTGACCCGCGAGAGCGCATTCGTGGACGGTGGAAAGCAGCCAGGAGTTGTCTTGTTGTCTGTCCAAACTGCGCTTGACTGACAACCTGCCATCTTGTTCCCTTAATGTTCTTGACTTGCCCCACGGTTCCCCGCTACCTTCGATTGCAGCACGAGGGGCAGCATGGTTGCGCGGGTTTCTACCGTAGCCTTTGAAGGGATCGAGGCCCGCGCGGTCGACGTGCAGGTTCAGGTCGCGCCTGGCCTGCCGGCGTTTGCCATCGTCGGCCTCCCGGACAAGGCGGTTTCCGAGGCGCGAGAGCGGGTGCGCTCAGCGCTGATTGCCTCGGGGCTGGCGCTGCCGGCGCGGCGGATCACGGTCAACCTCGCGCCGGCAGATCTGCCGAAGGAAGGCAGCCATTACGATCTGCCGATCGCGCTCGGCCTGATGGCGGCGATCGGCGCGATCCCGCCGGACGCGCTCAACGGCTTTACCGTGCTTGGCGAACTCGGGCTCGACGGCTCGATCGCCCCTGTCGCCGGCGTTTTGCCGGCCGCGATCGGTGCGAATGCGCGCGAGGAGGGCCTGATCTGCCCCGCGGCGTGTGGCTCGGAAGCCGCCTGGGCGAGCCCGGATATCCAGATCATCGCGGCAAAATCGCTGATCCAGATCGCCAACCATTTTAAAGGCACGCAGGTGCTGTCGCGCCCGCAGCCGAAAGTGCACGAGCCGGAAGCAACGCATCTCGATTTGCGCGACATCAAGGGCCAGGAGAGTGCAAAACGCGCGCTCGAAATCGCCGCGGCCGGCGGGCATCATCTGCTGATGATCGGCTCGCCCGGCGCGGGCAAATCGATGCTGGCGGCGCGGCTGCCGTCGATCCTGCCGCCGCTGTCGCCGTCAGAACTTCTGGAAGTCTCGATGATCGCCTCCGTCGCCGGCGAAATCCGCGACGGCGCCTTGACCGCGCGGCGGCCGTTCCGCGCGCCCCATCATTCCGCCAGCATGGCCGCGCTGACCGGCGGCGGCCTGCGCGCAAAGCCCGGCGAGATTTCGCTTTCGCACCAGGGCGTGCTGTTCCTCGACGAATTGCCGGAGTTCGATCCGCGCGTTCTGGATTCGCTGCGTCAGCCGCTGGAGAACGGCGAGGTCTCGGTGAGCAGAGCCAATCACCGCGTCACCTATCCGGCGCGCTTCATGCTGGTCGCGGCGATGAATCCCTGCCGCTGCGGCCATGCCTATGAGCCCGGCTATTCCTGCAAGCGCGCGCCCCTCGATCGCTGCACATCGGATTACCAGATGCGGATCTCCGGCCCGCTGATGGACCGCATCGATCTGCGCATCGAGGTACCGGCGGTGACCGCCGCCGACTTGATCCTGCCGCCGCCTTCCGAAGGCTCCGCCGAAGTCGCAGCCCGCGTCGCCGCCGCCCGCGACCTCCAGCTCACGCGCTATGCGGCTGCCGGTATGCCGCATGTCCGCACCAATGCCGAAGCGCCGGCATCTCTGCTGGAAACGATCGCGCAGCCGGATGCGCAAGGCCAGAAGCTGTTGCGCGACGCCGCCGAGACCATGAAGCTGACCGCGCGCGGCTATCACCGCGTGCTGCGCGTCGCACGCACGCTGGCCGACCTCGACGGCGCGGAAAAGATCGGCCGGCTGCATCTGGCAGAAGCACTGTCTTATCGCGCGCTGGCGGAAGATCTGCGGCGCGCGGCATAGCGCTTGATCCGGACCCGAAGCGGCGCATTTGCGTAAAGTGTGAAGCGAGAAGCAAGTGCGGCGCACTGCACCTTGCTTGGGGTACGACGAAAATATCATCGAATCATCAAGCCTGTGCCCTTCGCGTTTGATCCAGATCAATGAAGGCTTGGGCAGCCAGCATCTATGCTGCGCATGCGCAATGAGATTTCCTGCAATGGAGCAGGCATGGCGCGTTCCATCCGATTGCAAATGACAGGTTGACCGGTACCGCACGGGAGCGTGCGGCCAGCCCAGCGCTGTTCGACTTTGAAAGTGGCAGGTCGTTATATGGGCGACACGTCAAGTAAGCATGATGCGCAGCCGACGCATGAGTCCGCACTTGCGACCAGCCGGCGCACGGAATTTCTCGTATTCGCCATCATCGTCGCTTTCATCTGGCCGGTGGTCGCCGTCGGCGTGGTCGGCGGGTATGGCTTTCTGGTCTGGATGACCCAGGCGATCCTGGGGCCTCCCGGCCCTCCGGGAGGATGAGCGCCATGGAAAGCCCTGGCCCCTCGCGCCGCGCGCTGTTTCGCGGTCAACTCCTTTCCCGACCGGTCGCCATCATTAACGGCGACTGCCTCGCCGAAGCCGGCATCGTCTGCCGCTCCTGCGGCGATGCCTGTGCTTCATCGGCGATTCGTTTCCAGCCCCGCATTGGATTGCCACCGCAGGCCATCGTCAACGAAACCACCTGCACCGGATGCGGCGATTGCGTTGGTGCGTGCCCGGGCGACGCCATCACGCTGGGCGCGGCGAGCAGCAGGGGCGTTTCATGACGGCGGAGGCTACCATTCACATTTCGAGCGCGGTCGTATCCGTATTGCCGGACCACCGGGACAAGGTATTGCGCATGCTCACCGCGATGCCCGGCGTTGAGACACATCAACGCAATGCGTCAAAGATCGTGATCGTGATGGAGGCGACCGAGAGCGGAATTCTCGGCAGCCGCCTCGCTGAAATCGCATGCTGGGAAGGCGTCCTGTCGGCCAACATGGTGTTCGAGCAGGCCGATGGGCCCGTCGAGATCGGAGACTAGAACATGTCACTCTCGCGACGCGAACTATTGAAGGCGCAGGCTGCAGCGGTCGCCGCGGCAGCCGCAGGCATCATGGCTCCAGCAAACGCGCAGCCGGTGCAAGGCGGCGCCGGATCGCTGGAGATCAAATGGTCGAAGGCGCCGTGCCGCTTCTGCGGCACCGGTTGCGGAGTGATGGTCGGCGTCAAGGAAGGCAAGGTCGTTGCGACCCATGGCGACACGCTCGCCGAGGTCAATCGCGGACTGAACTGCATCAAGGGCTATTTCCTCTCCAAGATCATGTATGGCGGCGACCGCCTCACCACGCCGCTGCTGCGCAAGAAAGGCGGCGTGTTCGACAAAAATGGCGAACTGACTCCGGTGTCGTGGGACGAGGCCTTCGACGTGATGGCTGCCCGCGCCAAGGCGACACTGAAGGAAAAGGGCCCTACCGCGCTCGGCATGTTCGGCTCGGGGCAATGGACTGTCTATGAAGGCTATGCCGCCACCAAGCTGATGCGGGCCGGCTTTCGCTCCAACAATCTCGATCCCAATGCCCGCCACTGCATGGCCTCGGCCGCGGTCGCCTTCATGCGCACCTTCGGCATGGACGAGCCGATGGGCTGTTACGACGATTTCGAGGCCGCGGATGCCTTCGTGCTGTGGGGCTCGAACATGGCCGAGATGCACCCGATCCTGTGGACGCGGCTCACCGACCGCCGTTTGAGCCATCCGCATGTGAAGGTCGCGGTTCTCTCCACTTTCACGCACCGAAGCTCTGATCTCGCCGACATCCCGATGGTGTTCAAGCCGGGGACGGACCTGGCGATCCTGAACTACATCGCCAACCACATCATCACGACCGGGCGGGTCAACCAGGATTTTGTGAAGAACCACACCACCTTCGTGAAGGGCGCCGTCGATATCGGTTACGGATTGCGCCCCGAGCACCCGCTCGAGGTCAAGGCCAAGGGCGCGGCCGCTCCCGGCGCCACGGAGCCGATTGATTTCGACGCCTATGCCGCCTTTGTGAAGGACTACACCCTCGAGAAGGTCTCCGAGCTCACCGGTGTCGAGCGTGGCTTCCTGGTGGAGCTCGCTGAGCTCTATGCCGACCCGAAGCGCAAGGTGATGTCGCTCTGGACCATGGGCTTCAACCAGCATGTCCGCGGCGTATGGGCCAACCAGCTCCTCTACAATCTGCATTTGCTAACGGGAAAGATCTCCGAGCCCGGCAACTCGCCGTTCTCGCTGACCGGGCAGCCATCCGCCTGCGGCACCGCGCGCGAGGTCGGCACCTTTGCGCACCGTCTGCCGGCCGACATGGTCGTCACCAATCCGGAGCACCGCAAGCATACCGAGGAAATCTGGCGCGTCCCGCAAGGCATCATTCCGGAAAAACCGGGATATCACGCGGTCGAACAGGACCGGATGCTGAAGGACGGCAAGCTGAACTTCTACTGGATCCAGGTGAACAACAACCTGCAGGCCGCGCCGAACAGCTCGCGCGAGACCTATCCCGGCTACCGGAATCCGGACAACTTCATCATCGTCTCCGATGCCTACCCAACCGTGACGGCGATGGCCGCCGATCTCGTTCTGCCCACGGCGATGTGGGTGGAGAAAGAGGGCGCCTATGGCAACGCCGAGCGCCGCACCCATGTCTGGCGGCAGCTCGTCAACGCGCCCGGCGAGGCGCGCTCCGACCTCTGGCAGCTGATGGAATTCTCGAAGCGCTTCACCACCGACGAGGTGTGGCCGGCGCAGATCCTGGACGCCAATCCCAATTATCGCGGCAAGACGCTGTTCGACGTTCTCTACCGTAACGGCAAGGTCGACAAGTTCGCGGCGAGCGAAGTTCCCGCCGAGTACGAAAACCGCGAGGCGAAAGCTTTCGGCTTCTACGTGCAAAAAGGGCTGTTCGAGGAATACGCCGAGTTCGGCCGCGGCCATGGCCACGACCTGGCGGATTTCGAGACCCTCCATGAGGTACGGGGGATGCGATGGCCTGTCGTCAACGGCAAGGAGACGAAGTGGCGCTATCGCGAAGGCCTCGATCCCTACGTCAAGGCCGGCAAGGGCGTCGACTTCTACGGTAACAAGGACGGCAAGGCACGGATCATCGCCGTGCCCTACGAACCCCCGGCAGAATCTCCCGACAAGGAATTCGACGTCTGGCTGGTTACCGGCCGGGTACTCGAACATTGGCACTCCGGCTCGATGACCATGCGGGTGCCCGAGCTTTACAAGGCGTTTCCCGGCGCCAGGGTCTTCATGCATCCGGAAGACGCGCGCGCCCGCGGCCTCAATGAGGGCGCTGAGGTCCGCGTGGTTTCCCGCCGTGGCGAAATCAGAAGCCGGATAGACACCAAGGGGCGCAACCGGATGCCGCGCGGTGTTGTCTTCGTTCCGTGGTTCGATGCCAGCCAACTGATCAACAAGGTGACGCTGGACGCAACCGATCCCATTTCCAAGCAGACGGACTTCAAGAAATGCGCGGTCAAAATCATTGCGGCCTGATGCGGTTTCGCTCATCCATTGCCGGCGCCCTGCTCGGCGGCATGCTGGTGTTTGTCGGCGGCGCGATCTACGCGCAGACCGCGCCGCAGATCGTGCCTCGCGTTACCGGGGCGGCGGCCCCGATGGGAGATGTGCCAACGCCACCTGTGGCGCGGCCGATCGTCGATGACAAGCGGCTGATGCGTAACTACCCTGAGCAGCCGCCGATCATTCCGCATTCCATCGACAATTATCAGCTCACGCTCAAGACCAACCGGTGCCTCGATTGTCACCGCCGCCAGTTCACCGAAGGCTCGGGCGCGCCGATGATCAGCGTCACCCACTTCATGGACCGCAACGGTCAGGTTCTCGCCGACGTGACGCCCCGGCGCTACTTCTGCACCGCCTGCCACGTCCAGCAGACGGACGCGCAGCCGCTCGTTCCCAGCACGTTCAAGGACATGCTTCTCGTCGGCCCCGAGAAGAAGTGAGAACTTGCAATGCAGCGGCTCAAGTCCCTCCTGATCTGGTTCTGGCGCATCGCCAGCCGCCCGAGCGCGCATCTGAGCCTCGGATTCCTCGCGCTGGGCGGCTTCGTCTGCGGCGTGCTGTTCTGGGGCGCCTTCAACACCGCGCTCGAAGTCACCAACACCGAAAAGTTCTGCACCTCGTGCCACGAAATGCGCAACAACGTGTTCCAGGAGCTGCAGCACACCCCGCACTTCACGAACCGTTCAGGCGTCCGCGCCAGCTGTCCCGACTGCCATGTTCCGCACGACTGGACCGACAAGATCGCCCGCAAGATGCAGGCCTCGAAGGAGGTCTGGGGCAAGATCTTCGGCACGATCGACACGAGGCAGAAGTTTCAGAATCATCGGCTTGAACTCGCCAAGCATGAATGGGCGCGGCTGAAGGCCAATGATTCTCTTGAGTGCCGCAACTGTCATTCCTCGGTGGCGATGGACTTCACCAAACAGACGCGACGCGCGGCGGACATCCACGGCAAGTTTCTCGTCACCGGGGAGAGGACCTGCATCGACTGCCACAAGGGCATCGCGCATGAACTGCCCGACATGACCGGCATCGAGCCGGGCTGGCGGGCTCCGCCGGAGATGCGTGACCGCCAGAGCTTCCGCGACAATCCGCGCGATGAGCTGGCGCGGTATCTCGCCGCGACCGGAGCGGAGCGGTAATACGCGTCAGGCATTGCCGGAGCGGGGTGCAACGAAGCGTAGCCCGGTTGAGCGCAGGGACACCCGGGGACTGTGCCGGCAAGACCCGCATATCGCTTGCGCTCATGCCGGCTACAGTTTCATCCGCTCCGTCGCGCCCTGGATTGCTTCGCCGGACTCGCCACGAGGATGCCGGGCCACCAAAAAACAACCGCCGTCAATACCTCGGTAACTAGTTTCCTTTACCGTCTGCCAACCATAAGCCCCCTGTCCCGGGCTTATGGTGAGTGGGTAGCGTGTCATGTTGCGTTTGAAGATCCTGGCCTCGGTTTTTCCGCTGGCGATTGCCGCCCTGTTCGCGCGCGGCGAGTTTCTGACCGGGCCTCGGGCCTGCATCGAGATCGCAGGCACGTCCGTCCAGATCGCCACCCTCTCTTGGCAGGCGCACCGCCACGTCAGTTTCACCAACGATCCCTCCCGCGCGACGGTGCGGGTGCAGATTTCCGACAGCGCGGAAGCCGCCGACTTCACTGTGATCGACGACGTCGACACCGTCGAGGCCGGCGCCTGTGAGAGCCACGCGCCGCCACAGCTGGTCGCGATCTCCCGCGATCCCTCGCCCTCCGATCCCGTGATCTATCTTTCGCGGGACGGACCGGCCGACTATCGGATCTTCGTGTCCTCGAACAGCTTTACGCTGCTCGATGCCGCGGCCTTGATCGTCGCCGCCCGCGGCGATCACCACCGCGTCGAAGCGGCATCGCTTTAAGGCTTGAGCATGGTCTTCTCGGAAAACCGGTTCCCACTTTTCCGGACCATGCTCGGTTAACACTTCATTCACCACGTTTTCATCGCGGCCGGCAACCGCGGTTAACCTCAAGCACTTTGCAATGTCGGCGACCCATCGTCTGTCCACGACAGACGGCGACCGCCGGCCTGGTTCAACCACCAATCTCAGGGTCATTGGCGATGGGACGGACTTTCCGGATCAAACTTCGCTTTCGCCGTTTCGGTCGCCGCCATCCCTGGCTCACCTTCACACTTCGCTCCTTCATGATCTTCTCGGTCGTGTTCGGCGGCGCCTATGGCTTCATTGCCGGCGCCAAAACGGAAAACTCCGGCTACGACCCGCACGCCTTTGCGATCGGCGTCGCTTTCCTGTTTGCGCTCGCCTGCGTCGCGCTCGCCACTTTCAGCGTCCGGCTCCGCCTGATGCGCAAGAAGATGCGCAAGGTCGCCCTGCACAATGAAGCGCTGGCCGACCGGAACTGGGAGTTGCAGGAAGCCGAGCAGCGCGCCCGCCGCCTGTTCGAATCGCAGGGCGATCTGATCGTGCTGCGCGACGCCGAGAGCCGTATTACCTATGCCAACGATGCCTATTGCGAGCTCGCACAGATGCCGCGCGATGCGCTGATCGGCACCCGCTTCGCGCTTGAAGTTCTCGAGCAGGGCGACGCCGCGCTCGAGCCGAATGGCACCCGCGTTCACGATCAGCAGGTCTCCGGCCCGCTCGGCCCGCGCTGGATCGCATGGCGCGAGGGCCTCGTCCGCAACGACGCCGGGGGCCCGGCGGAAATGCAAAGCGTCGGCCGCGACGTCACCGACCGCACCGAAAGCGAGCGCGCGCTGGCCGAGGCCCGCGACCAGGCCGATGCGGCAAGCCGCGCCAAGTCGCGCTTCCTTGCGATGGCGAGCCATGAAATCCGCACGCCGCTTAATGGCATCATCGGCATGAGCGGCCTGTTGATGGATACGCCGCTGACGCCGGAACAGACGACCTATGTCAAGGCGGTGAAGACGTCCGGCGACGCGTTGCTCTCGCTGATCGAGGAACTGCTGGACTATTCCAAGATCGAGGCCGGCAAGATCGATCTCGAACATCGCCCGTTCGCGCTGTCGGGCATGATCGAGGACATCACCGAATTGCTGGCGCCGCGCGCGGAAGCCAAGAAGATCGAGATCGCCGCCTATGTCGACGAGCGACTGCCGATGCATGTGATCGGCGACTCGGCGCGGTTGCGACAGGTGCTGCTCAATCTCGCCGGCAATGCCATCAAGTTCACCTCGACCGGCGGCGTCGCGTTGATCGTTGAGCCCGGCATCTGGCCGAATGAAATCAGTTTTCTGGTGCGCGACACTGGCATCGGCATCGCGCCCGAGGCGCGCGAGCGGATCTTCCGCGAGTTCGAGCAGGCTGACGACAAGATCGCCCGCAGCTATGGCGGCACCGGGCTTGGGCTCAGCATCTCCGACCGCATCATCAAGCGCATGGGCGGCCGGATCACGCTGGAAAGCCAGCCGGACGCCGGCTCGACATTCGAAGTGTCGATTCCGCTCATCGCCGCCGACGCCGACCAGACCTCCTTCCCGGCGCCCGATCTCTCCGGTCAGTCGATCATGCTGGTCTCGCCACAGAGCATCGCGGCGTCGCTGACGGCACGGCGGCTGCAGCGCTGGGGCGGGCATGCTTGCATGGTATCGGACGCCGATGTCGCGGAAGCTCTGATGCCCGAGCGGGCATGGCACGCCGTGCTGATCGATCACGCGATGGGGCTGGCCGATATCGAACGGCTTGGCGAAGCCGCGCGGCTGCATGCCACCCAGCGTATCGTGATGTTCACGCCGGCGACGCGGCAGGAATTGCAGCCGTCGGCGACCTCCGCGCTCACCGGGTATCTGGTCAAGCCGCTGCGCGCGGCTTCGCTCGCGGCACGCCTGACGACCGCACCGGAGGTGACCGCGCCGAGCCTGGAGCCGGCCATCGGCCCGATCGAGACATCAGCCGCGCCATCGACCAAGGGCCTGTCGATCCTGGTCGCCGAGGACAATCAGATCAACGCGCTGTTGATCCGCTCGCTGCTCGGCCGACTCGGCCATGACACCGTCATCACCACCAACGGCGCCGAGGCGCTGGAATCCTGGCTATCGGCGAAATCCGCTGGGACCCCCTATGATCTGGTGCTCATGGACATCCAGATGCCGCAGCTCAACGGCATCGAAACCACCAAGCGGATTCGCCTCCTCGAGTTCGGCGAGCCGGGCAGCCGAATGCCGATCCTCGCGCTCACCGCCAACACGCTGGTGGAAGACCGCTATGCCTGCTTCGAGGCCGGCATGGACGGGTTTTTGATCAAGCCGCTCGATCGCGAGAAACTCGCCGAGGCGCTCGCCGGCCTCGTCGCGTCACGGCACATCGCAGCGTGAGGTTATTGCGAAGGATTTGTAGGGTGGGCAAAGCGAAGCGTGCCCACCATCTCAGTTAGCGATCGCGGATAGACGGTGGGCACGGCGCAAGCGCGCCTTTGCCCACCCTACGAGCCTACAACCGCCGCAGCGCCACCGTCTCGACCAAATGATCGGCGCGTTTTTTCAGGATCAGCGTCGCGCGCGGCCGCGTCGGCAAGATATTGTCCTCGAGATTGGCGAGGTTGGTGCGTTCCCAGATCGCAATCGCGGTTGCCGTGGCTTCCTCGTCCGACAGGACGGCGTAGCGATTGAAATACGATTTGGGATCGGTGAACGCGGTGTCCCTGAGCGCGAGGAAGCGCCGCACATACCATTCGCGCAGCACCGGCTCATCGGCATCGATATAGACCGAGAAATCGAAGAAGTCGGATACCACCGGCACTGCCTTGCCGTCGCGCGGCAGGCGGCCGGTCTGCAGCACGTTGACGCCCTCGACGATCAGGATGTCGGGACGGTCTACCTCGATCCACTTGTTCGGCACGATGTCGTAGACCAGATGCGAATAGACCGGTGCGCGCACCGGCCGGCGCCCGGCCTTGATATCGCTGAGGAACGACAGCAGCGTCGGCAGATCGTAGCTCTCCGGAAAACCCTTTTTCTGCATCAGGCCCTGCCGCTCGAGCACGGCATTGGGAAACAGAAAACCGTCGGTGGTTACCAGATCCACCTTGGGCCGCGGCGACCAGCGCGCCAGCAAAGCCTGCAGCACGCGCGCGGTGGTCGATTTGCCGACCGCGACCGAGCCGGCGACGCCGATGATGTAAGGCACCTTGCGGTCGCGGATGTCGAGGAACTGGCGCTGCGCCTGATAGAGGCGGTGGGTGGCGTCGACATAGATCGACAGCAGGCGCGACAGCGGCAGGTAGATGTCCTCCACCTCTTGCATGTCGAGACGATCGTGCATCGAACGCAGCCGCTCGAATTCGCCGGGTTCCAGCGTCATCGGCGTATCGTCGCGCAACCGCGCCCACTGCTCGCGCGTAAAGATCCGGTAGGGATTGTATTGCTGTTCGGTGGTCCGGATATCCATGGACTGACCCTTCCGCTAGTCGCGTTTGCGCGACGCCTTTTCCTCGAGCCCGGACATCGACGTCCGCTGCGCCAGCGCGGCCTCGACCTCGTCGAGCTTGACGCCACGCGCCTTCAACAGCACCAGCAGGTGAAACAGCAGGTCGGCGCTTTCGGCGATCAGATGGTCCCGATCGTTCTCGACCGCCGCGATCACGGTCTCGACCGCTTCCTCGCCCAGCTTCTTGGCGCAATGCTCCGCACCCTTGTCGAGCAATTTGCGGGTGTAGGACGCCTCTCCTCCCGATGCGGCCCGTGCATCGATGGTGGCGGCCAGGTCATGGATCGTGAAACGCGGCATCAACCGAACTCAATACTCGCGCCAGGCCAAAGGCCGCAGCGCAGTTCCAAGACAGAACGTAGCACTTTTGTGGCGGGGAGTCGTCAGGGATCGAGCCGCATCGGCAGTCCGGCGCGCACCATGTGCTCCTTGGCTTGCCGTATGGTAAATTCGCCGAAGTGGAATATCGAGGCGGCCAGCACCGCGGTGGCGTGGCCTTGCCGGATTCCGTCGACCAAGTGGTCGAGATTGCCGACGCCGCCAGAGGCAATGACCGGTACGGGGACACTGTCGGCGATGGCCTGCGTCAGCGGCAGGTCGAACCCCTGCCTGGTGCCGTCGCGGTCCATCGAGGTCAGCAGGATTTCGCCGGCGCCGAGCGACACCACTTCCTGCGCGTATTCGATGGCGTCGATCCCGGTGGAGTTGCGCCCGCCATGGGTGAAGATTTCCCAGCGCTCACCGCCGCCGGCGCGCTTGACCCGCTTGGCGTCGATCGCGACCACGATGCACTGCTCGCCGAATTTCTCGGCCGCCTGCTTGACGAATTCGCGGTTGGAGACGGCGGCGGAATTGATCGAGGCCTTGTCGGCCCCGTACCGCAGCAGCGTCTTGATGTCGTCGATGGTGCGGACCCCGCCGCCGACCGTCAACGGCATGAAACAGGCCTCCGCCGTGCGGCGGACGACATCCAGCATGGTGCCGCGGTTTTCATGGGTGGCGGTAATGTCGAGGAAACACAATTCGTCGGCGCCGGCGGCGTCATACGCAATCGCCGCTTCGACGGGATCGCCGGCATCCCGCAGATCGACGAAGTTGACGCCCTTGACCACGCGGCCGTCTTTCACATCGAGACAGGGGATCACGCGGACTTTGAACATAAGAACTCTCCTACGCCGCTGCGCGCGCGTTACGGATCAGCGTCAGCGCGGCGGCGGGATCGAGCCGGCCGTCATAGAGCGCGCGGCCGGCAATCGCGCCGGCGAGCTTTTTGGCGCGCGGCTGCAGCAGCGCCTTGACGTCCTCGATCGAAGCAAAACCGCCGGAGGCAATGACGGGGATAGAGATGCGCTCGGCCAACGCAATCGTTGCGTCGAGATTGAGTCCCTTCAACAAACCATCGCGCGCGATGTCGGTGAAGATGATCGCGGCGACGCCGGCATCCTCAAACCGCTGCGCGATCTCGAGCGCGGTCACCTGCGAGGTCTCGGCCCAGCCTTCGACCGCGACCTTGCCGTCGCGGGCGTCGAGCCCGACCGCGACGCGGCCCGGGAATTTCTTCGCGGCGCTCTTCACCAGTTCCGGATCGCGCACCGCAGCCGTGCCGATGATGACGCGGGCAATGCCCTTGTCGAGCCAGGCTTCCACGGTCTTGAGGTCGCGAATGCCGCCGCCAAGTTGCACCGGCATGCTGACGGCCTTGAGCATCGCCTCGACCGCAAGCGCATTGATCGGCTTGCCGGCAAACGCGCCGTCGAGATCGACCACGTGCAGATATTCGAACCCCTGCGCGGCGAAGGAGCGTGCCTGCGCGGCGGGATCGAGGTTGAACACGGTCGCGCGCGCCATGTCGCCTTGTTCGAGGCGCACGCACTGGCCGTTTTTCAGGTCAACGGCGGGAAAGAGGATCACGGCTTCCACTTCAAAAAATTCGAGATCAGGGCCAATCCAAAACGCTGGCTCTTCTCGGGGTGAAACTGCGTGCCGATCGCGGTGTCCTTGCCGACGATCGCCGTCACCGCCCCACCGTAATCTGCGCGCGCCAGCACGTCCGCCTCGCTGGAGGCGTTAAGGTGATAGGAGTGCACGAAATAGGCATGGCGGCCCTTTGGCCCGAGCGGCAGCCGCTCCAGCACCGGGTGCTCGCGGATCATGTCGAGCGTGTTCCAGCCCATGTGCGGGATCTTCAGGTTTTCCTCACGCGGCGCGATCTTCTCGACGTCACCCGCGATCCAGTTGAAGCCCTCGGTGATGACATGCTCCTTGCCGCGGGTCGCCATCAGCTGCATCCCGACGCAGATGCCGAAGAACGGCCGCGCCTTGACGCGCACCGCTTCGGTCATCGCTTCCAGCATGCCATCCACCGCGTCGAGGCCGCGGCGGCAATCGGCGAAGGCGCCGACGCCGGGCAGCACGATGCGATCGGCGCGGTACACGGCTTCGGGATCGCGCGTCACCATGATCTTCTGCGGATCTTGCATGCTCCGCGCGGCAAGCTCGAACGCCTTTGCCGCCGAGTGAAGATTGCCGGAGCCGTAATCGATGATCGCAACGCTCATCGCGGCCCTCCCGGTTCCGGAAACAGGCCGATGATCCCGCCTTGCGGTAAGGGCGGCGGTGGTTTGGAGAACGGCTGGCCCGGAATATTGCGCGTCGGCGGCGGCGCGCCGCGATCGACCGCCCACTGGTCGTTGGTCGAGCCGCGCTGCCGGGCCGTCCAACGTTCAAAGAAACGATGTTCGGCCGCTTCCTCGTCGTCGGCGACCACGATATCGAGCTGGCGCCATTTGCGCCGCGAAAAGGTCCAGCGCCGCAGGCTGGCCGCTTCGAAGCCCATCAGGATGGCGATCAGGACGTCAACCGCGAAGATCGTGCCGCTGCTGGCGCCCAGTGCCGACATCCCGAACTGGACGGCGATCATCAGAACGATCCATCCGATCAGCACCAGCCACAGCCGATGCCACAGCAGCCAGATCACGCTCGCGACCGCTGCCCAGAAATGGAAGCCGTCGCGGACAAAGACGAACCTGTCGGTCGCCGCGAGATCGGCGCCGCCTGCTACGGGAGCATGTACTGTGTAGACCGGCATCGAACCTCTCCGCCGCCACCGAAAAACGCGAACAAGGAATCAGCCGCCGAGCTGACCCTTGGTGGAAGGCACTTCGCCCGCCGCGCTCGGATCGATCGCGACCGCCGCACGAAGCGCCCTCGCCAGACCCTTGAAACAGGATTCGGCGATATGATGGCTGTTCTCGCCATATAAGGTCTCGACGTGCAAAGTCACGCCGGCGTTGATGGCGAAGGCGTTGAACCATTCGCGCACCAGCTCGGTGTCGAACGTGCCTACCTTGTCGCGCGGAAATTCGACCCTGAACACCAGGACGGGCCGGCCCGAAATGTCGATCACGACGCGCGACAGCGTCTCGTCCATCGGCATGTGGATCGAGGCATAGCGGGTGATGCCGGCCATGGTGCCGAGCGCCTGCTTCACGGCCTGCCCCAGCGCGATACCGACGTCCTCGGTGGTGTGGTGGTGATCGACATGCAGGTCGCCATCGGCCTTCACGGTGATGTCAATGCGGGAATGCCGGGCCAGCAGGTCGAGCATATGGTCGAAAAAGCCGATACCGGTCGAAACCTTGGACACGCCCGTGCCGTCGAGGTTTACCGCGACCTCGATGTCGGTTTCCTTGGTCTTGCGCTTGATGGACGCCGTGCGCATGAAAACTGCTTCCCTTGGGCCGCCTGGGGGCCGAAAACGCGGCCCTTTTAACAGGCCGATGTCCCCTTCGCTACTGCGGGATGACGCTGAAAGAGCCGAACTTGGGCCTATGGTGAGCGAATCGCCGCCGGATCCCGCGATTGTAACCCTCCCCGCCAACCCCTAAATCTGACGGGAACGAGGACAATCCATGCAAGCATCTGAAAACAGCCTGCCGATCTGGCACGGCACCACGATTTTGACGGTCCGCAAGGGCGGCAAGGTGGTGATCGGCGGCGACGGCCAGGTCTCGATCGGCCAGACCGTCATCAAGGCCAACGCCAAAAAGGTCCGCAAAATCGGCAAGGGCGACGTCATCGGCGGCTTTGCCGGGGCCACCGCCGACGCCTTTACCCTGTTCGAGCGGCTGGAAAGCAAGCTCGAGCAATATCCGGGGCAATTGACCCGGGCGGCGGTCGAACTCGCCAAGGACTGGCGGACCGACCGCTATCTGCGCCGGCTGGAGGCGATGATGATCGTCGCCGACAAGGACGTCTCGCTGGTCCTGACCGGGACCGGCGACGTGCTGGAGCCGGAATCGGGTGTGATGGCGATCGGCTCCGGCGGCAATTACGCGCTGGCCGCCGCCCGTGCCTTGGTCGACACCGACAAGGACGCTGAGACCATCGTGCGCCGCGCGCTCGATATCGCCGCCGACATCTGCGTCTACACCAACCGCAACGTCACGATCGAATCGCTCTGAAGGAGCTGGCGGTCATGGCGCCGAACTACGTCTTCCGCCCGATGACATCTGCAGACCTGCCGCTGGTCCGGCGCTGGCTGACGGAGCCGCACGTCGTGCAATGGTGGGGCGATCCGTCCGAGCAATATGACCTGGTCAGCGGCGACTTGAGCGAACCGGCGATGGACCAGTTCATCGTCTCGGCCGGAAGCAGCGATTTCGCCTATCTGCAGTGCTACGGCCTGACCGCGTGGAATTCGGGCTTTGGCGAACACCCGCGCGGCACCCGCGGCATCGACCAGTTCATCGGCGAACCCGGCATGATCGAGCGCGGCCATGGTTCGGCGTTCATTCGCACCTTTGTCGATGCGCGCTTGAGGGAAGGCGCGCCGCGCATTGTCACCGATCCCGATCCGGCCAACACCCGGGCCGTTCGTGCCTACGAGAAAGCAGGCTTTGAAAAAGCTGGTATGGTCGATACACCTGATGGCCCCGCCCTTTTGATGGTCCGCAACGCATGACCTCGACCAGCAGCATCGCCAAAACTCCGACGTTCGGCACACTTTCGACCTGGCACTGGACACTGATCGCGGCCGGTTTCCTCGCAGCTCAAGCCTTGATCCTGTACGGGATGGGCCGCCTGCCGATCTGCGCCTGTGGCTACGTAAAACTCTGGCACGGCGTGGTTCAGAGTTCGGAAAACTCGCAGCACATCGCCGACTGGTACACGCTGTCCCACATCCTGCACGGTATCTTGTTCTACGGCGCAGCCTTCCTCGCCTTCCCGCGTCTTGCCTGGCAGGGTCGCCTGATCCTTGCCATGCTGGTGGAGGGCGGCTGGGAACTGGTCGAGAATTCCGACTGGATCATCAACCGCTACCGCGCCGGAACGATCTCGCTGGATTATTTCGGCGATAGCATCGTCAATTCGATCTCCGATAATTTTGCGATGATCGGCGGCTTCCTGTTGGCGAAACGGCTTCCGATTGCCGGCACTGTCGCGATCGTGTTCCTGTTCGAACTTATATTGGCGCTTCATATTCGCGACAATCTGACGCTGAACATCATCATGCTGATTCACCCGTTCGAGGCGATCAAGGTCTGGCAGAGTGGGCCGCCGATCATTTGATGCCCTCCTGCCCGGCTTGCTCTCGCAACATTTGAGACCTACCTAGGAAACATGACCGACTTTTCTCCCCGTGAAATCGTCTCCGAACTCGATCGCTTCATCGTCGGCCAGGCCGACGCCAAGCGCGCGGTATCGATCGCGCTGCGCAACCGCTGGCGGCGGCTGCAGCTCACCGGCAACTTGCGCGAAGAGGTGCTGCCGAAAAACATCCTGATGATCGGGCCGACCGGCGTCGGCAAGACCGAGATCGCGCGGCGGCTGGCGAAGCTCGCCAACGCGCCCTTCATCAAGGTCGAAGCCACCAAGTTTACCGAGGTCGGCTATGTCGGCCGTGATGTCGAACAGATCATCCGCGACCTCGTCGAGGTCGCGATCGTGCAGGTGCGCGAGCGCAAGCGCAAGGACGTGGAAGCCCGCGCGCAGCAGGCCGCCGAAGAGCGCGTGCTGGATGCGCTGGTCGGACCTGCGTCGAGCCCCGCTACCCGCGATTCCTTCCGCAAGAAGCTGCGCGCCGGCGAACTCAACGACAAGGAAATCGAGATCGAGACGCAATCCTCCGGCGGCATGCCGATGTTCGAAATCCCGGGCATGCCCGGCGCGCAGATGGGCGCGATTTCGATCGGCGATATCTTCGGGAAAATGGGCGGGCGAACCAAGACCCGCCGCCTGACGATCGAAGGCTCACACGAGATTCTCGTCAACGAGGAATCCGACAAGCTGCTGGACAGCGACCAGTTGGTGCTGGAAGCCATCAACGCGGTCGAGAACAACGGCATCGTGTTCCTCGACGAGATCGACAAGATCTGCGTGCGCGACGGCCGCAGCGGTGGCGACGTCTCCCGCGAAGGCGTGCAGCGCGACCTGCTGCCGCTGATCGAGGGCACCACGGTCTCGACCAAGCATGGCGCGGTCAAGACCGACCACATCCTGTTCATCGCCTCCGGCGCGTTCCATATCGCAAAGCCTTCGGACCTGTTGCCGGAATTGCAGGGGCGGCTGCCGATCCGCGTTGAGCTGTCGGCACTGACGCGTGACGACATGCGCCGCATCCTGACCGAGCCCGAAGCATCGCTGATCAAGCAATATGTCGCGCTGCTGCAGACCGAAGGCGTCACGCTCGAGATCACCGACGATGCCATCGACGCGCTGGCGGACGTCGCGGTCGCCGTCAATTCGACGGTGGAGAATATCGGTGCCCGTCGCCTGCAGACCGTGATGGAACGGGTGCTCGACGAGATTTCGTTCGCAGCACCCGACCGTCATGGCGAGACCATCAAGGTCGATGCCGACTATGTGCAGAAGCACGTCGGCGACCTCGCCAAGAACGCCGATCTGAGCCGGTTTATTTTGTAGCCCGCAGCGTGGTCTCTGCGAATGCAGGGATCCATAGCCACAAATCTCGATTGTGCGCTCCGGCTGGGGCCGCTATCCCGTTCACGACCACCGCTGGTGGTTATGGGTCCTTGCGCCCGTGCGCAATTGCGCACTAGGCAGGGACGACGGATGGTGCTGAATGACTTTGCGGCTATGGGAAAACCCCTGGCGCTTGATGCTGGCCGTCAATGCCGCCGTGCTGATCGGGGTGTTCTGGCACAAGATCGCGCTGCCGCCTTACGTCCCCTACATCCACCTGCTGGTTGATTATCATTTCGGCTTCACCAAGCGCGCCCTGATCGGCGCGATCGTCTCGCTGTTTACGGCCAAGGTGCCGGTTTGGCTGGTGTTCGCGCTGGCGGGCGCGGTGTGGCTGGTAACGGCCGGGCTGTTCGTCCGGCTGTTCCGGCGGACGTTCGGTTTTGACGAAAAGCACCTGCCACTGTTCGTGTTCATGGCAGGCTCGCCGTTCTTCCTGAAGAACTTCATGCACACGCTCGGGCATTTCGACATCTACGGATGCCTGTTTGCGATCTGCCTGCTGCTGATTCCGGCGCGCTCGCTTGCCTATGTGGTGCTTGCCGCGATGTTCTCGATCGTGCTCGTTCTGATCCACCACATTCATCTCTTGATGTATGTGCCGACGATCGCCGCCATCGTGGTGCTGCGTCATTATCTCGTTCGCGGAACCGGCCGGCAGAACGTCGCCGTCGGCATCGTATCGCTCGGGGCGGTGGGCCTGCTTTTCATCGCCGCGCAATTCTACGGCACAGTTCCCGTGCCGGAGACGGAGTTTGTCGCGCATCTGCAGGGCCGGATGGCCGACCCGTCGCAAACGAACCTGCTGAGCTTTGGATACATCTGGTACCAGCCGCTCTCGAAGGAGATTGGGGATACCTGGGCTCGCCTGCCGCACAACCTTCTCGGCGTGCCGGTGTTCGCACTCCTGATCTGGCTGCACACGCCGCTGTGGCGATATTTTCGCGATCTGATCGCAGCACTTTCCATTGAAGCGCACCGCCACATCGTCACCGCCGCAATCGTGATGGTCAGCGCCGGCTATCTCGTCATGTTTGCGATCGTGTTCGATTATTCCCGTTGGATTTCGAACTGGGCGGTGTCCCTGTTCCTGATCCTGCATGCGGTGAAAATGCTGCCGGCGTCAAAGGACGCGCCGCCGATATCGGCGAATGATCGCAGGACTATTTTGTTCGGCTGGATCAACACGCTGATCCCACGGGTCGGGATCGTGCGGCCCTTCTAGAGCCTTGACCGCCGCACCCGGACGTACAGCGCGCCCTCCCCGCCATGGCCGATATGGGCTTCCTCGAAGCCAACCACCAGCGAGCGGAATTCCGGCAGGCCGAGCCATTGCGGCACCTGACGGCGCAACACGCCGCGCTCGGATTCGGCACCCATCTTGCCCTTGCCCGTGATGATGAGCACGAAGGTCAGCCCGTCATGATGGGCGCGCTGCAGGAAACCGAACAGCGTGCGATGCGCCCGCGTCTGCGTCATGCCGTGCAGGTCGAGCCGGGCGTCGATCTCCTTCCGCCCGCGCGACAGATGCGATCGCTCGCGGCGGCCGATCGGCGCCAGCGGCGGCGGCGATGGTTTGGGGGGAGCGGCGATTCGTTGCGGCGTGACGTGTCTTGGCGAAGCTGCGGATTTTTGCGCCACGTTGGTATTGGCTTCAGCCGGGGAAGCCGATGATTTCGAAGCGCGCCGTTTGCGCAGCGGCTTGACCTGCTTGGCGACGCTCTCCCACAACGCGCGGTCCTCTTCGCTCAGGCCGCGCTTGCGTCGCGGCGGCTCCGGCAATTCGGGAATCGAATCAGGCCGCCGGCGTTTCATCGACGATGGCGGTATCGGCGCAGGTGGCGCTGAACCGGCTTTGTCGAAACCGCTTCAACCTTCGGCCGCGGCTCGGGAAGCGGCACCGGCTTTGCCACAGGCGCCTGGATAGCAGCAGTTTGCGAAGGCCCGGAGGCTGGCGTCGGCGGTACTGCCTGCGTCGTCGGCCTGGTATTGGCCACCGCCGTCACCTCGGGCGGTTTCGTCACCGGCGCGGTTTGCGGGAACAGTTTTGCGATCACCTCCGACGGCCGCGCGTCAGGCACCGGCAGCTTGCGGCTGCGCGCTACCGGATCGAGGCTTTTCGGCACCAGCATGACGAAGCGCGCATTGTGACGGAGCCGGCCCGCGACCTTGCCGGCATCGAGACCGGCGCCGAAATAGAGATCGGCGCGCGCGGGACCGATGATGGCGGAGCCAGTGTCCTGCGCGATCATCAGGCGGCGAAACGGCGTCTTTGATTGCGCCGATTCGATCGGCAGTTCGCCTTCGATGAAGAACGGCGTGCCATAGACATGCAGCGATTTGTCGACCGCGATCGAGCGGCCCGGCGTCAACGGCACGCCCTGGGCGCCGACCGCCTCGTCCTTGTCGGAAAGCTGCACCTCGCGGAAGAAGACGTAGGACTTGTTCTGCCGCCGCAGTTCGTCGGCCTCGTTGGGATTCGCCTCCATCCACTCACGGATCTTCTGCATCGACATCTGATCCTTGGGGATGATGTTGCGCTCGATCAGGATGCGGCCGACTGCCGTATAGGGATAGCCATTATGGGCGTCGTAATTGATGCGGACGGTCGAGCCATCGTCGAGACTGACCCGCGCCGAACCCTGGATCTGCGAGAACAGCAGGTCGGTCTGTTCCTTCAGGTAGCAGATTTCGAGACCGCGGCCGGCAATGGCGCCATCCTCGATCTCACCGCGATCGTAATAGGGCACCAGCTTGCGGCGGCCGATCTTGCGAAACACCTGGCCCTTGTTGGGCAGGCCGGCCGAACTCTGCGTGGTGCCGCGGACGAACAGATTCGACGGCCGGCGATAGACCGGCACCTTGTAGACCTCGTTCTCGGTCCGCGAACCATCGACGATGGGCTCGTAGTAGCCGGTGACGAACCCCTCGCCTTCGCCAAGCCGCGAAATACGAAGGGGAAGAAAATGGTCCTCGAAGAAAGCTTTTGCCTTCAGCCCGTCGGACAGTTCGAGACCTTTCGCGATCTGGCAGGGATCGCGCAGCGAAGTGCCGAGCGCCTTCGGATCGGCCGGCGGCGTTCGCTGCGCCGATATCGGCCTGCAGCTGACGCGAAACGCGTTATAGGCGGCGAGATGATCGTCCTCGCTCCAGCCCGCGATCTCGGCCCAGGCGACCGGCGCATACTGGCCGCCGCTGATCTGAAACGGCAATTCGAGCTCTGGATATGGCAGGTGACGGACGGGGGGCGGATGCGACGGCTTTTGTGAACGCGCATAACGCGCTGCAAGGGCATCCACCGGAGCCAGCGAACACGCCAAAGCGATCACGCCAAACGCGAGCCTTAAAAGGCGTCGCGTTTCAGGCCGCGCTTCCGGTGCCAACCAGCTTCCAGTTCGGATCGCGAGAGCTCGTGTCGCGGGCGAATGTCCAGACATCGGTGATATCGGCGACCTTATCGGGGTTGCCATCGACAATGGCGCCGGTCTTGTCGCGGGTGACGGAAATCATCTGCGACACGAAACGAACGGTCAGCTGCGCCGCGCGGTCGCGGGCTTCCGCGCTCACCAGCTCGGCCTTGTCGATCGAAACAAACCGCGTTTCGGTTTTCTGCTCGTGCTTCTCGCGATCCTTGATCACGGCCTCGAAGCTGTCATAGACCTCGCCGGACAACAGATCCTTCAGCGCGCGGCGGTCGCCATTGGCGAAGGCCAGCACGATCATCTCGTAGGCGCTGCGGGCACCGGAGATGAAGTGCCGGGGATCGAACGAGGAGTCCTGCGCGACGATGGCGTCCAAGCCGGCGGCAAGCGGCGTGCCCGGCTCGGCAACGCCCTTCCAGCGGTCGGCGGGCGCGACATCGGCGCTCGGCGCCAGCGGCGCCTGATCGATCACCGCACCCGGCATCGGAACGACATTATTGTTGTCCTGCGTACGCTGCACGACATTGGGCGCGGCGCGATCGTAGGGCGGCCGTTCGCTTCCGGTGCGCTGTCCGAGGACGCTGCGCAGGCGCAGGAAGATAAAGACCGCCAGCGCCAGGAAGATGATGGTGTAAATATCCACGTCGTATTCGCTTTCTGGTTCTAACGCCGGCAACGGGCCCGGCGGTCGAGCGTTCCCTGGTGAGAAGCTCTCTTACGAGTTTTCCCTGAGAACGGCAGAGATTACATCATCGGTTGAGACTGCAGCATGTAGGCATGAAACTACGCCCGGCCAATGGCGCGTTTTGGCGCGGGTGAATTGTAGCGCGTTTTGGGGTCGAGGGGAAACCCGATCGAGTCCGGAAATCACGCATATTCAATTATTTAGGGCAAGTATGGGGCGGTTGGCGGGACCGTATTAGGCATATCCGCCACATTTCGTCGAGGTCCAAAGGGTCAACCCGTCGTCCTTGTGGAACGAGGCGGGGCTATGATAGCCACTCGCCCGGAAAAGGCATCCCGCCGATCGAGCGAATTCAGACGAAAACGGGCACCGCTCGCCAGCTTCAGGAGAGAGTTTCATGACCAACGGCAACGGCGCACCCCCCGAGCAGGCCCCTCCCCAGCTCAACGTGCTGGCGCAATACACCAAGGACCTGTCGTTCGAGAATCCGAACGCCCCCTCCTCGCTGGCGCCGCAACAGCAGCAGCCGGCGATCAACATCCAGATCAACGTCGGCGCGAACAACCTCTCGGACAACGAGTTCGAGGTGACGCTTTCGATCGAGGGCAAGGCTGAAAACGCCGGCAAGGTGATGTTCAGCTTCGAGCTGGCCTATGCCGGCGTGTTCCGCATCGTCAATGTGCCGAAGGAAAACCTGCATCCGCTGGTCATGATCGAATGCCCACGGCTGTTGTTCCCGTTCGCGCGCGAGATCATCGCCACCGCAGTCCGCGACGGCGGTTTCCCGCCATTGATGCTCGATCCCGTCGATTTCGTCGGCCTGTACCGCCAGAATATGGAACGGCAGGCTGCGGCACAGGCCGCTTCCGGCGCAAAGCCGAGCTAACGCCGCATTCGAGCAGCCTGGCGGCTTTTCGCCGCTAGGCCGTTGCGGGCAGAAAATCGTTCCAGATCGGCTTGTCGCCCAAGGTGGCGACGAAAGCGCGATGCGCTTCGCGGTCCGCGTCGGTGATTCGCGGCGATAGCGGCACTTCGCGCTGCCGGCGCGGCGTTTCGCCAGCGCCGCTGGTAATGGTGACGCGGGTTTCCGACGCCAGGATCAGTTGCGACTGCCGCGCCCCGATCAGGTCGATATAGACTTCGGCCAATAGCTCGGCGTCGAGCAGCGCGCCGTGCTTGGTGCGGCGGGAATTGTCGATCGCATAGCGCGAGCAGAGATCGTCCAACCGGTTCGAGACGCCCGGATGCTTGCGTCGCGCCAGCAACAGCGTATCGACCAGGCGATCGCGCGAAATCGGGCCCCGCTTGAGGCGGTCGAGTTCGGCATTGATGAAGCCGATGTCGAACGAGGCGTTGTGGATGACGAGCGGCGCATCGCCGATGAATTCCAGGAACTCCTCGACCACTTCCGTGAACAACGGCTTGCTGGAAAGGAACTCGCTGGACAGGCCGTGCACGGCGAACGCTTCCGCCGGCATGTCACGCTCGGGATTGATGTAGCGGTGGAAGGTCTGCCCCGTCGGCATGCGGTTGTAGATTTCGATGCAGCCGACCTCGACCAGCCGGTCGCCGCGCAGCGGGTCGAGGCCAGTGGTTTCGGTATCGAGGACGATTTCGCGCATGGATATGAGACCGGAGACTCGGCGAATCAGGTGCGCCGCTGCGGCATCTTAACAACCTCGGCCAGGATGTCCTTGATTTGCGCGCGCACAGGGTCGAGGCCGTGCGAGGTATCCACGACGAAATCCGCGCGCTTGCGTTTTTCGGCATCAGGCGTTTGCCGCGCAATGATGGAATCGAGTTTCGCGGCATCCATGGTACCGCGCGCCAGCACCCGCTCGCGCTGCAGTTCCGGCGACGTTGTCACCACCACCACCGCGTCGACCCGCTTTTCGCCGCCGGTCTCATAGAGCAAGGGAACGTCGACCACGACGACAGCGGCGCCGGCGCGTTCGGCATCCTCGAAGAATTTTTGCCGGCCGGCGCCCAGCATGGGATGAACGATCTGCTCGAGCTGCTTCATCGCCGCAGGATCGTGCACCACGCGCTCGCTGAGCTTTTGCCGGTCTACCTTGCCGCTCGCCGTCGTTCCGGGAAAAGCCGCCTCAATCGCGGGGACTGCTTTCCCCTCGTAGAGTTTATGGACCTCTGCGTCGGCGTCGTAGAGCGGCACGCCAGCCTCCACGAACAGTTTTCCCGTCGTGGACTTGCCCATGCCGATCGAACCGGTAAGTCCAAGTATCAGCATCTTTGGATCAGCATCGTTTGCGTCGCTTCATTTCAAACACCGAGTAGCCCCTGCCCACGCAGGTAAGCAAGCAACGGCAACAGCGGCAAGCCGAGAATCGTGAAATGATCGCCCTCGATACGCTCGAACAGGTGCACGCCCAGCCCTTCGAGCTGATAGGCGCCGACGCTGGTCGTGACGGCGTCGCCAGCGGCATCCAGATAGGTTCGTATCTCCTCTCCGCTCAATTGGCGCATGGTCATGCGCGCGATCGATACCTCGGAAAACAGGATCTTGCCGTCTCGCGCCACGGAGACGGCCGAATGCAGCTCGTGCGTACTTCCAGCAAGGGCACGCAACTGTTCTGCCGCCTGTGCCCGGCCTACTGGCTTGGAGAACAATCGCTGGCCAAGCGCCAGCGTCTGGTCGGCGCCAACCACATATCGATCCGGCATTTTGGCCGAAACGAACAGCGCTTTTTCCTGCGCCAACAAGGCCGCGATCTCTCCGGGCTGCAACAAGCCGGATTTCTGCTGGATCGCGCGCTCGTCGATATCGGCAGGAACTGCCTCGAAGGAAATGCCGGCATTGGCAAGCAGCATTTTCCGCGCGTGGCTCTGCGAGGCCAGGATCAGCGGATCTTTTCCACGCCAGATGGTCATCGCATGCGCATCATTCGGAAAGCCGTTGCCGCTGGCGGTCAGTGAACAGTTTCAGCACGGCCGCGGCGGTTTCTTCGATCGAGCGGCGCGTCACGTCGAGCTGCGCCCAACTGAACTTGGCACTCAGTTTCCGGGCGTAGGCGACTTCATCGGTCACCGACTGGCGATCGATATACTCATCATTGGGAGTATCGGAGCCCATGCTCAGCAACCGGTTTTGCCGGACCTGGATCAACCGCTCCGGCGTTGCGTGAAGGCTGACGACCAATGGCTTTTTCAGCGTCTCCAACTGGTGCGGCAGCGGAATGCCCGGCACCAGCGGCACGTTCGCAGTGCGGACGCCGCGGTTGGCGAGATAGATCGAGGTCGGCGTCTTCGATGTGCGGGACACGCCGACCAGAACCACGTCGGCATCTTCCAGACCTTCGACATGCTGGCCGTCGTCATGGATCATGGTGTAGTTCAAGGCGTCGATGCGCTTGAAATATTCTGCGTTCAAAACGTGCTGGGCCCCTACCCTGCCCGTCGTTGCCGCGCCGAGATACGCCTCGAACAATTGCATCACCGGACCAATGATTGAGAGGCTCGGAATATTGATGTCCCTGCATTTGGTCTCGAGCCGGCCGACCAGATCCTTTTCCAGCAGCGTAAAGAGCACGATGCCCGGCGCCTCCTCGATCTCGTCGAGCACGCGGTCGAGCTGCTTCTGGCTGCGCACCAGCGGATAGACATGTTCGACCGCGGTCACGTTGGCGTATTGCGCAGCCACCGCGCGCGCCACGGTGATCAGCGTCTCGCCGGTCGAATCGGAGACCAGATGGAGATGAAAATAATTGCCGGTCGTAGGCACCAAGACCCCTGTGTAATCCTGTGTATCCTGTGGATGCCTGTGGAGCTTAGCCGAGATATTTGGCCCTGGGTCGCCACGTCAGGGATAACCCGGACTTTTCTTCACAGGGCCTCGTGTGAGGACAACTCCACGGGCTCATCACCATGATAGTGGGAAGGTGTGGACTTGTCTCTTCATAAGCTGACCGCGAAGCCACGCAAGCAATTGATACAGAGGGCGTTATCAGGATGATGCAATGTCCGGCCAAAATTGGGGAGGACTGTGAACAAGCCTCGCAAAGATGCGGGATCATTTTGTGTGAGTCATAATCACGGTCACTTAGACTCAAACCTAAGATTCTAAAATTATTAGTTTAGAGAAGCGGTGCATTGCGGATATGTCTTGCGTCCCCTCTCTGGCAGAGCTTCTTCAGCAACGCTGAGATGGTCGGAACGTTCCGGGGACGAACAAGGTCGGGCGACTGCAATGTACGAGTGGATCACGATCACCGCGTATCCGTGGATCAAGGCGCTGCATGTGATTGCGGTCATCTCCTGGATGGCCGGCATGCTCTATCTGCCGCGGCTGTTCGTCTATCACTGCGAGGCCGACGTCGGATCGAAGCAGTCCGAAACCTTCAAGGTGATGGAATGGCGATTGCTGAAGGCGATCATCAACCCTGCGATGATGATTACCTGGCTGGCCGGGCTCTATCTGGCCTGGAGCGGGCACTGGTTCACCTCCGGCTGGTTTCACGCCAAGCTGACGCTGGTGCTGATCCTGTCGGGTGTCCACGGCTTTTTTTCACGTTTGGTCAAGGATTTCGCCGCCGACCGGAATACCAGAAGTCAGAAATTCTATCGTATTATCAATGAGGTGCCTACCGCCCTGATGATCTTCATCGTCATCCTGGTGATCGTGAAACCGTTCTAGACCAGGCTTTTCGTCGCCCCGATGGTTTCTCCCCGGCTTGCGAAACGGCGGCCGATTTTCTATATTGTCGAAATCCCACCCCACGCAGGCGGATGTGGTTGCGTTTCGGTTCCTTCACTGGACCGGCCGCCGCATCAGGTTTGAAGCCTCACCGGCGCTTTCCTTGCTTAGACCTGCGGACCTTCCATTTTTCGTGTCCGCTTTTTCCTTAAGCCACCTCGCACCCCTTCCCCAAAAGAACACTCCACAGGACCACCCCAATGCGGGAAATGAAACTCCAGGACCTCAAATCAAAAACGCCGGCCGAGCTCGTCTCGTTCGCGGAAGAGAACGGGGTCGAAAATGCCAGCACCATGCGCAAGCAGGAGCTGATGTTCGCCATTCTCAAGCAGCTCGCGATCCAGGAAATCGACATCATCGGCGAAGGCGTCGTCGAGGTTCTCTCCGACGGCTTCGGCTTCCTGCGCTCGCCCGACGCGAACTACCTGCCCGGCCCTGACGATATCTACGTCTCGCCGTCGCAGATCCGACGCTTCGGCCTACGCACCGGCGACACCATCGAAGGCCACATCCGCAGCCCGAAGGAAGGCGAACGCTATTTCGCGCTGCTCAAAGTCAACACGCTCAATTTCGAAGATCCGGAAAAATCCAAGCACAAGGTCAATTTCGACAATCTGACGCCGCTGTTTCCGGACCAGCGCTTCCGCCTCGAACTTGAAGACCCGACGCGAAAAGACCTTTCTGCAAGGGTGATCGACATCGTCGCGCCGATCGGCAAAGGCCAGCGCGCGCTGATCGTGGCGCCGCCGCGCACCGGCAAGACGGTGCTGATGCAGAACATCGCGCACTCCATCACCGCCAATCATCCGGAATGCTATCTGATCGTGCTGCTGATCGACGAACGTCCGGAAGAAGTCACGGACATGCAGCGCTCGGTGAAGGGCGAAGTCGTATCGTCGACCTTCGACGAACCAGCGGTGCGTCACGTCCAGGTCGCCGAGATGGTGATCGAGAAAGCCAAGCGGTTGGTCGAGCATGGCCGCGACGTTGTGATCCTTCTCGATTCGATCACGCGTCTGGGCCGCGCCTACAACACCGTGGTGCCGTCATCCGGCAAGGTGCTGACCGGCGGTGTCGACGCCAACGCGCTGCAACGACCGAAGCAATTCTTCGGTGCCGCGCGAAACATCGAGGAGGGCGGTTCGCTCACCATCATTGCGACTGCGCTGGTCGATACCGGCAGCCGAATGGACGAAGTCATCTTCGAAGAATTCAAGGGCACCGGTAACTCCGAACTGATCCTCGATCGCAAGGTCTCCGACAAGCGGACCTTCCCGGCGATCGACATCTCGCGCTCCGGCACGCGCAAGGAAGAGCTGATCACCGATCCGCAACTCCTGAAGAAGATGTACGTGCTGCGCCGGATCCTCAATCCGATGGGCACCATGGATGCGATCGACTTCCTGCTCGACAAGCTCCGCAACACCAAGAACAATTCGGAGTTCTTCAATTCCATGAACACCTGAGCCGACAGGCCAAGGTCAGGAGAGGGCGCCTTGCGGAAGCGGGGCGCCTTTTTTCATGCTGCAGGCGTTGCTGCGATGCGATTGCAGCAACGGAAAATCGGCGTTAGGGTTTGGTTAACCATATAACACATTGAAGTTTATTATATTTATTTTGATCCGGGTACCCGGGGGAGGGCGCCTCTCCGGATTTTGCAGCATTCTTTGCCGGCACCTGCCTGCGTGGACTTCGGCCCTCGTCTGGCGATTCAGCCACTGAATTGAATCGCGTTGCCTTTTCAAAACCGCCTGCACAAATAGGTCATGCATCCACGGGACCAGACCATCTTTGCATTGTCGTCGGGCCGGCTCCCAAGCGCGATCGCCCTGGTGCGCGTCTCGGGTCCGCAGGCCGGAAAGATCATGACAACGCTTGCCGGCAAAGCGCCGTCGCCGCGAATGGCGACCCGCGCTCTGTTGAGAGATGTCGGCCAACGGCCGATCGATGATGCGGTAGTGCTGTGGTTTCCGGCTCCCGCCAGTGCGACGGGCGAAGACGTCGTCGAGCTTCACGTCCATGGTGGACGTGCCGTGTTGGCCGCTTTGTTCGCCGCGCTGTCCGCGTTCGAAAATGTTCGCCCGGCGGAGCCCGGTGAATTTACCCGGCGCGCTTTCGAGAACGGCAAGCTTGATCTGACCGAGGCCGAAGGTCTCGACGATCTCATCCATGCCGACACGGATCGACAGCGGCGCCAGGCGCTGCGCCAGTTGAAGGGACTGCTTGGCGACAAGGCGCGCGACTGGCGCGCGCGGATCATCGAAGCGTCAGCGTTGATCGAGGCAGGAATCGATTTCTCGGATGAGGGCGACGTGCCGGCGGAATTGATCGCGCCGGCCTTGGCAAAGGTCAAAGCGTTGCTGACCGAGATCGAGGAAGTGGTGGCGGGGCAGGGGCGGAGCGAGCGGCTTCGCGATGGCCTCGTCGTCGCGATCGCCGGTCCACCGAATGTCGGCAAGTCCACACTGATGAATCAGCTTGCGCGCCGGGAGGTCGCGATCGTATCGCCGCATGCCGGCACCACGCGCGACGTCATCGAGGTGCAGCTCGATCTCGACGGCTATCCGGTGACGGTGATCGACACCGCCGGGGTTCGAGAGACGGACGATCCGGTCGAGCAGGAGGGCGTCCGTCGTGCTCGGGCTCGGGCTGCAGATGCCGATCTCGTGTTGTGGCTGGCGGACTCGCCAGGAGTCGAGACCCGGGGCGAGGGGACCGCGCCGGTCTGGTTGGTACGCAACAAGATCGATCTCGATACGGCAGGTCGGCCAGTGGCTGAGTCGGCCGAAGGGCCTGCCTTTCAGATATCGGCGAGCCGCGGCGATGGGGTGCCGGAATTGATCGCGGCATTGGTCGGTTTCGCCCAGCACTACTTTGGCGGCACCGAGGGCGGACTAATCAGCCGGACCCGGCAGCGGAAACTGATGCAGGAGACCGTGGCTTCGCTCCAACGCTGTATCGCCGTGATCGGGCAGGGTGAGGAGCTGGCAGCGGAAGAACTTCGCGCGGCGGCGCATTCGCTCGGGAGGTTACTGGGCCGGGTGGATGTCGAAGACATTCTCGACGTGATCTTCCGGGAGTTCTGCGTAGGTAAGTGACCTTTCCTTACCTTTCGCCAATCATGTTTCACGTGAAACATGGACCCAGGCGGAACCCGTGTTTCACGTGAAACACTTTCCTCAAACTTCTGCTTTCGGGTCCAACAACTCCGGGATAGAAGTCCCCGCATGCTTTCCCAAGCGGACTCCTTCGACGTCATCGTTATCGGCGGCGGCCATGCCGGCTGCGAAGCCGCGAGTGCCGCTGCGCGGATGGGCGCCAAGACTGCCTTGGTGACTCACCGGTTCGCCACTGTCGGAGCCATGTCCTGCAATCCCGCCATCGGCGGTCTCGGCAAGGGACATCTCGTCCGCGAAGTCGATGCCCTGGATGGCCTGATGGGCCGGGTGGCTGATGCCGGCGGAATCCAGTTTCGGATGCTGAACCGTCGCAAGGGCCCAGCCGTCCGCGGACCGCGAGCCCAGGCGGACCGCAAGCTTTACGCCGCCGCCATGCAGACTGCGATCCGGGGGACCGCCAATCTCAGCGTGATCGAAGGTGAGGCGGATGAGCTGATTGTCTCGAACGGCCGGGTCACCGGCATCCGGCTAGGCGAGGGACGTGAACTCTCCGCCGGTGCCGTGGTCATCACTACAGGTACGTTCTTGCGGGGCCTGATCCATCTCGGCGAAAAGAACTGGCCCGCCGGACGGGTCGGAGAGGCGCCGGCCATGGGGCTTTCAACGTCCTTCGAGAGAGCAGGCTTTACGCTCGGACGATTGAAGACCGGCACGCCGCCTCGGCTCGATGGCACGTCCATCGACTGGTCCGCCGTCGAGATGCAGCCCGGCGATGATCCGCCGGAGCCGTTCTCGGTCATGACCGAGCGGATCACGACGCCACAGATCCAGTGCGGGATCACCCGGACGACGGCCGTGACGCATGAAGTCATTCGGGCCAACGTGCATCGCTCGCCAATGTATTCCGGACAGATCAGGAGCAGTGGCCCGCGCTATTGTCCCTCGATCGAGGACAAGATCGTCCGCTTTGGCGATCGCGACGGCCACCAGATCTTCCTGGAACCGGAAGGGCTCGACGATTCCACGGTCTACCCCAACGGCATTTCGACCTCGCTTCCGGAGGAGGTTCAGCTCGCGATCCTCGCGACCATTCCCGGGCTCGAGCGGGTGAAGATGGTGCGGCCGGGCTATGCCATCGAATACGACCATGTCGATCCCCGCGAGCTAGAGCCGACGTTGCAGACCAAGCGCCTGCCGGGTCTCTTCCTGGCCGGACAGATCAACGGCACGACCGGATATGAGGAGGCGGCGGCGCAGGGAATTGTTGCGGGCCTGAACGCGGCTTTGATGGCCAGCGGTGCCGACCCCATCGTGTTCGATCGGGCGGACGGCTATCTCGGCGTGATGATCGATGACCTCGTGACCCGCGGGATCACTGAGCCGTATCGGATGTTCACCTCACGAGCCGAGTATCGCCTGACCTTGCGGGCCGACAACGCCGACCAGCGCCTGACCGATAAGGGGATTGCGCTGAGCTGCGTAGGGCAGGCGCGCTCGGAGCGACATCGCAACAAGATGGTTGCGCTGGCTGCGGCCAAGGCACTGGCGAAGTCGCTGACGATGACTCCCAACGAAGCGGCCAAGCATGGCCTGGCGCTCAACCGCGACGGCCATCGGCGCTCGGCGTTTGAGTTGTTGGCCTATCCCGAGATCGAATGGGAAGCGCTACGCGGCATCTGGCCGGAGCTGTCGGCGGTCGATCCATCCATCGCCGTGCATCTCGAGATCGACGCCAAGTACGATGTCTATCTCAAGCGCCAGACCGCCGACGTCGATGCCTTCCGCCGGGACGAGGGGCTGGTCCTGGCCGATATCGACTACGCGGATGTACCTGGGCTCTCCAACGAGGCGCGCGCCAAGCTGGAGGCGGCGCGACCGCGGACGGTGGGGCAGGCGGGTCGGCTCGATGGTTTGACGCCGGCAGCGCTCGGTATTCTGGCGGCGTATCTACGTCGTGAGGCGCGGCGAAAGACTTCGAAGGCGACGGCTTAAGAATCTGTTTCACGTGAAACGTTGAGGTAGGATGGGTGGAGCGAAGCGATACCCATCGATGCCCCGCATGCTGTGCGATGGGTATCGCTGCGCTCCACCCATCCTACGATTGCGGTCGTCATTGCGAGGAGCGTAGCGACGAAGCAATCCATGTCTCAACAAGCCGCGAAATGGATTGCTTCGCTTCGCTCGCAATGACGGCTTAAAGAAACAACATGGACAAAGTCCAACCGGCAGACCTTCCCTCCGCTGACGACAAAGCGACGGCGCTCGCCCTCACCCCCGTTTCACGCGAGACGGCGGCGCGGCTTGATCGCTACGTCGATCTCCTGGTGGAGTGGCAGGCCAAGACCAATCTCATCGCGCCGTCGACACTTCCGCATCTCTGGACGAGGCACATTGCCAATTCGCTGCAGCTGCTTGACCTAGCCCCGACGGCGAAGATCTGGGTCGATCTCGGCAGTGGCGGCGGCTTTCCAGGCGTCGTGTTGGCTTGCGCGTTGGCTGAGACGCCGGGCGTCAATGTCCATCTGGTCGAGCGCAACGCCAAGAAGGCGGCCTTTCTGCGCGAAGCCGTCCGCATAACTTCTGCGGCAGCGACCGTGCATTTGGCGGGAATCGGGGATATTGTGGATAGAATTGGTGGACGCGTCGATTGCGTCACTGCACGGGCGCTGGCTCCATTACATCAGCTAGTCGGTTTCGCGGAGTCGTTTGTGAGGGATGGGGCGAAAGCCCTGTTTCTTAAAGGCCAAGATGTAGAGGCTGAATTGACCGAAGCCACTAAATATTGGAATATTGAACCGCAACTCTACTCCAGCCGCACGGGCGGGCACGGCTGGATCGTCGAACTCGATCGGATCGAGCGACGCAACCCCTCCGCGATCACATATGGCGATCGGGCATGACTGAATTAGATGAATTATATCAAAAGGATAGGGATCCAACGCCACCGCCCCATCCGCGCATCCTGTCGCTGGCCAATCAGAAGGGTGGCGTCGGCAAGACCACCACGGCGATCAATCTGGGCACGGCCCTTGCGGCAATCGGCGAGCGTGTTCTGATCGTCGATCTCGATCCGCAGGGCAACGCTTCGACCGGCCTCGGCATCGATCGCCGCACCCGCAACTGCTCGACCTATGACGTGCTGATCGGCGAAGCGCCGCTGCGCGAAGCGGTGGTTGCGACTGCGGTGCCGCGGCTGCACATCGCCTCCTCCACCATGGATCTGTCCGGCCTCGAGCTCGAACTCGGCGCGACGCCCGGCCGCGCGTTCCGCCTGCGCGACGCGATCGCCGCGCTGAACAAGAATGCCGCGCCGGACACCGACTACACCTATGTGCTGATCGATTGCCCGCCGTCGCTCAACCTCCTCACCGTCAACGCGATGGCGGCGTCGGATGCGATCTTGGTGCCGCTGCAATGTGAGTTCTTCGCGCTCGAAGGTCTGTCGCAATTGCTGCAGACCGTGGAGCAGGTGCGCTCGACGCTCAATCCGAACCTGTCGATCCACGGCATCGTGCTGACCATGTTCGACTCCCGCAACAATCTGTCGAACCAGGTCGTCGCCGACGTGCGGCAGTTCATGGGCGGAAAGGTCTACGACACCATGATCCCGCGCAACGTGCGCATCTCCGAGGCGCCGTCCTACGGCAAGCCGGTGCTGGTCTACGATCTCAAATGCGTCGGCAGCGAAGCCTATTTGAAGCTGGCGACGGAAGTGATCCAGCGCGAGCGCGAGCTGAGGACGCATTAGTCGGGCGCAGGGTGGCATAGGCGTCTTCGCCGTGCCCACCCATGATCTGTCGCGAAAACCGGTGGGCACGCTTCGCTTTGCCTACCCCACGGTCAACCGAATTCTGTTTCCGGAGTGGCGTAAGTGAATCCTAGGGAGTTGGCGGCGATGGCCGACGAAACGCGTTCGCGACTGGGTCGTGGTCTCGCAAGTCTGATCGGGGATGTCGGCGGCGAAGCCGCGCATGTCGACCGGCCGCGCAACCAGCGCAAGGTGCCGATCGAATTTTTAAAGCCGAATCCGCGCAACCCGCGCCGGACCTTTTCCGATGCCGAACTCGGCGAGCTCGCGGCCTCCGTCAGGCAGCATGGTGTGATCCAGCCGATCGTGGTTCGGCCAGTAAAGGGGTCTCAGGATCGGTTCGAAATCATCGCCGGCGAACGCCGCTGGCGCGCCGCGCAACTCGCCAGTCTCCATGAGGTGCCGATCGTTCCGATCGACGTCAACGACAGCGACGCGCTCGAGATCATGATCATCGAGAACGTACAGCGCGAAGACCTCAATGCGATGGAAGAGGCGCAGGGCTACCATGCGCTGGCCGACGAATTCAAACGCAGCCAGGAAGACATCGCCAAGGAAGTCGGCAAGAGCCGCAGCCACGTCGCCAACATGATGCGGCTGACGAAGCTGCCGGCGGAAGTGCAGGCCTTTATCTCCGACGGAAAATTATCCGCAGGCCACGCCCGTGCGCTGATCGGTGTACCCGATCCGCTGGCCGCGGCAAAACGCATCGTCGAGGAAGGTCTGAACGTCCGCCAGACCGAGGCGCTCGCGCATGAAGAGGGCGTCCCGGAGCGCAAGCCGCAAAAGGCGAGGGCGGGCGGCGGTGGCAAGACAAAAGCTCCCGACACGATCGCGCTGGAGAAGCGCGTCAGCGACGCGCTCGGTCTTGCCGTGACCGTGAACCATCGCGACCCCGGCGGCTCCGTCCAGATCAGCTACCGCAACCTCGAACAACTCGACGAGGTAATGCGCCGGCTGGCGAAGGGGGCTTGAGCCACAAAGCTCTCCGCGTCATTGCGAGCGCAGCGAAGCAATCCACACTTACTTTGCTGCAAGATGGATTGCTTCGCTGCGCTCGCAATGACGGCTGCGGAATTGCTGTTGGCTCACCCCCGCCGCTTCGCATTGACTGCGATCGACAGTAGCGTTCGCAGCCCGATGGCCGACGCCAGCGTTGCCTGCTTGCGCATGTCGAGCGCGGCCGTTCCGAGCTGATCGATGATCGTGACCAGTCGCGCCGCACTGAAATTGCGCAGCGCGATTTCGACGGCCCCCTTGCGTGAGAAATGCAGGCGCGGATAGCCGCTTTCGAGCAAGGTCGAGACCGGCGTGCCTTCGGCCACCGCGAGCGCCGATTTGTGCAGCCAAGCCGCCTGGCGTTGCGCGGCGGAGATGATGACGCCGGGGTAGGTGCCGGCGACCATCGCCTTGGCGAACTCGCTTTCGACCAGGTCCGGCTTGCCGGCAAAGGCGCCGTCCACGATCGGGTCGAGCTTCAGCTCGGATGCATCGGAGACGACGGTCATGACATCGTCGAGCGCGATCTCGCCCTTGCCATGGGAATAGAGCGCCAGCTTGCGCAGCTCGTTGCGCGAGGCCTGGCGGTCGCCGCCGAGCAATGACATCAGCACGGCGCGCGCGTCCGCAGCGATCCGTAGATTGGAAGTCCGCAATTCCTCGTCGATCAGCCGGGCAAGGTCGCGCTCGGTGTCGGGATAGCAGGCGATGGCGACCGCAGTCTTGGCGCGTTCGCAGGCCTTGCGCAGCGGGGATTCAGGCCGCAGCTCGCCGGCCTCGATCACGATGCGGCAATCCTTCACCGGCGAATCCGCCAGCGTGTCGACGCCGCTGGCAAAACTACGGGAGCCGGCGCGCACGCGAATGGCGCGGCGGCCGCCGAACATCGGTATTGTCATGGCCTCGTCGACCAGCCGCGACGGCTCAGCCGACAGTTCGTCGCCGTCCAGCCGCACTAGCGAGAAGGGATCGTTGGGATCGTCGACGGCGGAGGCGATCAGCGCTTCCGCACGCTCGCGGACCAGGCCGGCGTCCGGGCCGTAAAGCAGGATGATGGGGCGGCCGGGATCGGGCCGGGCGAGAAAAGCGTCGATGTCTTTTCCGCGGAGCGCGACCAACGGGGTCAGGTGCCGGCGTAGAAGAACGATGCCAGCCGGGTCTGGATGTTTTCCGCGATCTCCTGGGCGGCGCGATCCTCGGCGTCGCGGAAGGCGCGCTGGCGGGCGAAGCGCTGCAGATTGCCCGGAATGTCGTACGACACGCGGGAGAAGGTCGTCCCGGTCATGACGGATTTGTTGGTCGTAAGGTCGATCAGATTGTACTGCGCGTCGATGCCGTAGTTTTCGCTCGACGGCAGCGCGGTGGCCGGATCGAGCATTAGCGAGGAACGCGAGGTGCCGAACCGCAGCACCAACTTATGGGTCGGCGGCATGCCGGTGGCGTTGCCGTAAAGCTTGAACGCCAGCGCGTTACGGATCTCCACCTGGATCCGCGCTTCGCGCGACGCGTTTGGCTTGTCGACCGGCGGGATTTCCACGCCCATCAGCTTTTCCCGCAGGCCGGGCTTGCCGTCATTACGTTCGGCATACATCGGCTGGAAACAGCCGGCCGTGAGCGCCGCCAGAGCGGCGACGGCGATGAGCCGAACGGCGATCCGGGTCCTAGCCAACGACATTCACGATCCTCATGGGAACTACGATTACCTTGCGGACGGCCTTGCCGCCGAGAGCGAGTTTTACCGCATCGAGCGCCAAAACGGCAGCCTCAATTTCCGGATTTTGGGCGACCCGTGGCACGGTAACATCACCCCGTTTCTTGCCGTTGACCTGGACCACCAGCGTCACGGTGTCTTCAACCAGCAAATCGCGTTCGATTTGGGGCCAATCGGCCTCCGAAACCAGCCCGGACTGCCCCAGAACCTGCCAGCACTCCTCGGCCAGATGCGGCATCATCGGCGCGAAAAGTTGAACCAGGATGGCCGAAGTCTCCCGGACCGCCCAAGCGATGTCCGGTGACGGTGTTCCGCCCTTGCCCAGCACCTCGGCCAGCGCGTTGGCGAATTCCCGGATATGGGCGAGGCAGACGTTGAAATGCAGCCGCTCGATCCCGGACGACACCTTGTCCAGCGCGCCATGGGCGGCCTTGCGCAAGGCCAGCGCATCGGCGCCGAACGAGGCCGGTCGGTCGGCCGGCGCCGTCTTGGCGATCTCGGCCGATTCGTTCACCAGCCGCCACAGCCGCTGCACGAAGCGCGAGGCACCCTGCACGCGCTCGTCGCTCCAGATCACGTCGCGGTCGGGCGGCGAATCGGACAGCATGAACCAGCGCGCGACGTCGGCGCCGTAGCTCGCGATGATGTCGTCGGGGTCGACGGTGTTCTTCTTCGACTTCGACATCTTCTCGATCGGGCCGATCGCGACCTCCTCGCCGCCTTCAATCATGGTGGCGCGGCGCTCGCCGCCGATTACCTCGACCTTCACCTCGGCCGGCGTGACATAAGCGCCGTCGGCCTTCTGATAGGTCTCGTGCACCACCATGCCCTGCGTGAACATGCCGGCGAACGGTTCGTCCATGCCGATATGGCCGGTGGCCTTCATCGCGCGGGTGAAGAAGCGGCTGTAGAGCAGATGCAGGATCGCGTGCTCGACGCCGCCGATATACTGGTCGATCGGCAGCATCCGGTTGACGACCGGCAGCGTGGTCGGCGCGTTCTCGTTCCAGGGATCGGTGAAGCGCGCAAAGTACCAGGACGAATCGACGAAGGTGTCCATGGTGTCGGTTTCGCGCTGCGCCTTGCCGCCGCATTTCGGGCAGTTGACGTGCTTCCAGGTCGGATGATGGTCGAGCGCGTTGCCGGGTTTGTCGAAGGTGGCATCCTCCGGCAGCACCACGGGCAGATCGTCGTCGGGCACCGGCACGACATCGCATTTCGGGCAGTGGATCACCGGGATCGGGCAGCCCCAGTAGCGCTGACGTGAAATGCCCCAGTCGCGCAGGCGGAAGTTCACCTGGCGCTCGCCGACCGGCGCGTTGCCGCGCATCTCGGATTCCAGCCGTTTGGCGACGTCTTCCTTGGCCTGCTCGATGGTCATGCCGTCGAGGAAGCGGGAATTGATCATGCGGCCGTCGCCGTCATAGGCGGTGTCGGTGATGACAAACGTCTTCGGGTCCTGGCCCTCGGGGCAGACCACCGGGATATTGCCGAGCTTGTATTTGTTGACGAAGTCGAGGTCGCGCTGGTCGTGCGCCGGGCAGCCGAAGATCGCGCCGGTGCCGTATTCCATCAGCACGAAGTTCGCGACGTAGACCGGCAGCTTCCAGCTCGGGTCGAACGGATGAACGGCCTTGATGCCGGTGTCAAAACCCTGCTTCTCGGCGGTGTCGATGATCTCCTGCGCGGTGCCGATCTTTTTCACGTCCGCGATGAATTCGGCGAGCTTTGGATTCTTCGCCGCCGCGGCCTGCGCCAGCGGATGATCCGCCGCGATCGCCATGAACTTGGCGCCGAACAGCGTGTCGGGCCGCGTCGTGAAAATCTTCAGCTCCGTTTCGCCGGCCGGCGTCGTCGCCGGATCGAGCGCGAAGCGCAGCAGCAGGCCTTCGGAGCGGCCGATCCAGTTGCGCTGCATCAGCCGCACCTTGTCGGGCCAGCGGTCCAGACCGTCGAGCGCGTCCAGCAGCTCCTGCGAGTATTTTGTGATCTTGAAGACCCACTGGCTCATCTCGCGCTGTTCGACAACCGCGCCGGAGCGCCAGCCGCGGCCGTCGATCACCTGCTCGTTGGCGAGCACGGTCATGTCGACCGGGTCCCAGTTGAGCTTGCGCTTCTCGCGCTCGGCCAGCCCCGCGCGCAGCATGTCCAGGAACATCTTCTGCTGATGCTTGTAGTAGCTGGGATCGCAGGTCGCGAATTCGCGCGCCCAGTCGAGCGACAGCCCGATCGACCGCAGCTGCTTCTTCATCGCGGCGATGTTGTCGTAGGTCCATGCCTTCGGCGCGACCTTGCGCTCGATCGCGGCGTTCTCGGCCGGCAGCCCGAACGCGTCCCAGCCCATCGGGTGCAGCACGTTGAAACCCTTGGCGCGCATGAACCGCGCCAGCACGTCGCCCAGGGTGTAATTGCGGACATGGCCGATATGGATGCGCCCGGACGGGTAGGGGAACATCTCGAGCACGTAGTATTTCGGCCGCGGATCGTCGTTTTTCGAGGCGAAGATCGCCTTTTCGTCCCACTGGCGTTGCCAGCGCGGCTCGGAATCACGGGCGTTGTAACGTTCGGAGGTCATGGAATCGTAGCGCTTTTTGTGGATTCGGGTCCCGTCCAGAGGACGGCGGACTAGGCCACAAAAGCGGCTGCGGGGTCAACGGGTTGGGGAGGGGAGGAAGGGCATTTGACCGAAGGCGCAGCGCGGCTGCATCACCCCGCCATCGCCATCCCGGCTCATCCACCAGCTTGGCAAAGCCGTGCTCGACGACGGTATTTCGGCCGCGGTGCTTGGCCGCGTAGAGGGCGGCATCGGCGGCCTCGATCAACTCGCCGGGGGTTTGGGCGTCGTTCGGAAGCGTTGCGGCGACGCCGACGCTGACGGTGACGGTGCGGTGGCTGGAGGTGCTGTGCGGCAGGCCGAGGTCTTGCACGGCCGCGCGCACCGTTTCGCCGATCTCCAGCGCTCGCTGGGGGCTGGTGTTCGGCAGCAGCAGGCAGAATTCCTCGCCGCCATAGCGGCCGGCAAAGCCCATGGTGCCGGCGGCGATGCCGGCCAGCGCTTCGCCAAGCCTGGTGAGGCAGGTGTCGCCTTCGGGGTGGCCATAGGTGTCGTTGTAGAGCTTGAAGTGATCGACATCGATCATCAGCAGCGACAGCTCGCTGTTGAATTGCTGCGCCTTCATCCACTCGAAATCCAGCCGGCTCTGGAAGCCGCGGCGGTTGGCGAGGCCCGACAGCATGTCGATCGAGGCCATCACGGTGAGCCGGTCGTTGGTGGCGACCAGTTCGCGCTCGCGCTGGCTGAGTTGGGCCGCCATCGCGTTGAAGGCGCGGGCCAGCGGCATGAACTCGGCAGGCAGGCGGCTGCGCGCAGACGCGGGCCGACGAATCGCCCTCGCCGAACCGCTTGGCCATGCCGGTCATGACTTCGATCGGCTTGATGATGAGTTTCTCGGCGCCGATCAGCGCACCGAGCAGCACGAACAGGCAGACAAATGCCAATTGCAGATAGGCGGTGCGGATGTCGCGATTGATCGCGGCCGTCACCTTGGCTTCGTCGACGCTGACGATCAGGCGCGATTGCGTCCCGGGAATGCGGGCGAAACTGATGGCGCGCTTGGAGCCGTCGGTCGCGGTAAAGGAAATCGAGCCCGTATCGGAGTTGGCGCTGAGCGCCTTGTAGGTGATGGCCGACAGCAGCGGCACATTGCCGAGCGGCTGGCCGATCATGCTGGCCTGGTCGGGCGGCGCCGCCAGCACGACGCCGGTGCTGTCGATCAGCAGCGCCGAAATGCCCGGCCGTCCGCTGAAGTTGGCCATGATCTTCGACAGCCAGTCGAGATTGATGCCGGCGACCGCAACCGAATTCTTCCTCCGGATTGATCGCGGAGACCGGATAGGCCGCCATCATGATCGGCCGGTTGTTGGTCTTGCCGAACAAATAGTCGCTGAAGACGAAGTCGCGGGTTTCCTGCGCCTTCCTGAAATAGTCGCGATCGCCGATGTTGAGGCCGACCTGAATGTTCAGCGTGGAACACTGCACCACGCCTTCCTTGCTCACGAGCATGATGCTGCGGATCCAGGGCAGGTTGGCGGGCAGGCTGGCGCGCAGGATCTCGCAACTGCGCCCGATGCCGCTGGCCGCGCGGATATAGGCGGCGGATTTCAGCATCGTCTCGACGGAGGAGATCACCTCGCGCTGGGTCTCGGCGCTGTGGTGGGTGATATTGGCGTATTCTTCCGAAGCGGTTGCGATCTGCTTGGCGCGGGTGTCTTCGAGCGAGCGGACGCGCTCAAACATCAAGGGCGCCACCAGCAGCACGGCCAGCATGGCAAGCCGCGCCCGGATTCCCAGAAGCTTCTTGAGTTTGACCCGTTTGCGGTTGAAAGTTACGCCAGACATCCTGCCCCCCACACCGCAGGGTAGAGTGAAGGGTTCAAAAAGCCTTTCCCGAACTTGGTAAAATTCGAGGAAATGCCGTAAATTTACCGCCGAAATCAGGACATGACGCGAGAGAGATGACAACGCCGCTAACCAGGTCTTTACCAAACGGTCTCGCCCAGGTGGAGCAGGACATCGCGCGTGCGTGCAAGGAAGCGCGCCGCGAGCGCGCGTCGGTGACGCTGATCGCGGTGTCGAAAACGTTCGACGCCGCAGCCATTTCGCCGATCATCGATGCCGGCCAACGCGTGTTCGGCGAAAATCGCGTGCAGGAAGCCAAGGCGAAATGGCCGGCGCTGGTGTCGGCCTGTCCCGGAATTGCGTTGCATCTGATCGGGCCGCTGCAATCCAACAAGGCCAAGGAGGCCGTGGCGCTGTTCGATGCCATCCATTCGGTCGACCGTCCCAGCATTTGCGAAGCGTTAGCCAAGGAAATCAATTCCCAGAACAAGCGGCCGGAATTGTTCGTTCAGCTGAACACCGGCGAGGAGCCGCAGAAGGCCGGCGTCGCACCGGGCGACGCCGACGCCTTCATCGCAAGCTGCCGCGAGAAATATGGTCTCGTTATTTCCGGCCTGATGTGCATCCCGCCGGTCGACGAGGCGCCGGCGCCGCATTTCGCGTTGACGGCCAAGATCGCCGCGCGCAACGGACTGAAAAATCTGTCGATGGGCATGAGCGCCGATTTCGCGGTTGCGATCCAGTTCGGCGCCACGCATGTGCGCGTGGGCTCGGCGATTTTCGGACACCGCTGAACACCCTTCGCCGTCATTGCGGAGCGAAGCGACGAAGCAATCCATAGCGCGGCAAGCGGGGAGGTGGATTGCTTCGCTTCGCTCGCAATGACGCAGAGAGAGCCTACTTGAACCCCACCGACACCTTTCCGAGCGACTCCGAAATCGACCGGCGCAAAAATCGCCGGATTGAATCGGCAGCGGTGGGTGGCAGGTGCCGGTGGTAACGATCTGGCCGGCCTTCAGCGTCACGCCAAGCTGGCGCAGTTCATTGGCGAGCCAGGTCAGTGCGATCCGTGGATCGCCCAGCACGTTCTTGCCGTGACCGATAAATTGCTGGCCGCGCATCGTGATGACAGGTCGCTCCTCGACCAGGTCGCAGCGAACGCCAGTCCGCGCGTTGTCGGCCGGCCCCAGCACGAACAGATGCGCGCAGGCGTTGTCGGCAATGATCTGCGCGGCGCCGGCGCTGACGAAGTCGGCGAACCGCGAATCCGGAATCTCGATGGCCGGATGCAGCGTGTCGACCGCGTCGAGGACCTGCTGCACTGTATAGGGCGTGGCACGCGCCGGCAGATCGACGCGCATGCGAAAGGCGAATTCGGGTTCGGCGACGCGCATTTCGTTGCCCGCCATCGAAGCCGTCCCGCCATCTGGATATTACGGTCTCGGCCAGGATGCGCCCGGCCATCGGGCCGTCGACATTGATGTGCTTTTGTCCGGCCTCGCTGGTGGCCGCGATCTTCCAGCCGAACAGACTTTCGGACGAATATTTTTCGATTTCCGCCTGGATCGCGTAGCCGTCGATGCGATCGTGCGGCCGCAGTCCATCGTCGAGGCCGGCGAATTTGGTGCCGGCGCGCCAGTGGTCGTGCAGCGTCTTCGATGCGGCTGCTATCGCTTTCTCGTCGAGCATGGCTTTGATTCCCTATCAGCCGATCGTGATCTTGGTCTGCGGACCCATTCGCCGCAACAGCCGCAGCATGCTGGATTTCGTCATCGAAACGCATCCCGCGGTCGGCGAGAAATTGGAGCGCGCCAGATGCAGGAATACGGCGCTGCCGCGGCCGGCTACTCGTGGGCCGGCGTTGTGATCGATTTCGACGATGAAATCGTAGAGATGGTCGTCGCGCGTCAGCCGGTCGCCAGGCTGGTCGCGCACCAGACGGATGGGCTGATTGTAATGGCGGTCCCGCGGGTCCTCGCACCAGGCGTCTTCGGGCCGGATCGGCCGCACCGGCAGATAGGTCCGCGGTCGCGGATGGCGGTCGGCGCGCCACCACAATTGCAGCGGGTGATACGTGCCCCGCGGGGTGCCGCCGTCGCCCTCCCGCTTGTTGGCGAGGATGCCGCCGCGGCCAAGTGCCACCGGCACGGTCCAGCCGTCCGCCGTCAGCCAGCCCCGGCGCGGGTCGCCGGCCGCCCGGCGGACCCGAATGGCCGCAAGCGGCCGATCACGCGCGGCTGTCTTATAAGTGATTGAAATAGCATTGCTTTCCATACCAATGTCCGAATCTTGGGATTGTCTGCCGGCCAAAACCCGCCCTAATGACGCCATTACAGGACATTCATCCAAACGCGCCTCAAATTTGGGATAGACTGCGGTTCGGCTTGTGAATCTGTAACAATCTCTTACCTCAATGCGAATCAGTACCTGACGACCCGGCTTACTTGTGAACCTTGCCAGCTAGTCAGATTGCCATCGACCAAGACCCGGCTTGACGCTTCCCCTGTGTCCGCCGCGTGCCTCAAGAGGATCGTATCCTATGCCCAATGCCCGCAAGATCCTGATCGTGGAGGACGACAACGATCTGCGCGACACGCTGGTCGAGCAATTATCGCTGCACGAGGAGTTCGAAGCTTCCGCAGTCGATACCGGCGCCAAGGGCGCCAGCGCCGCCAAGGCCAATTCGCCCGATCTGGTGCTGATGGATGTCGGCTTGCCCGATACCGACGGACGGGAAGTCGTGCGCAGCCTCCGCAAGGGCGGCTTCAAGGCGCCGATCATCATGCTGACCGGCCACGACACCGATTCGGACACCATCTTGGGACTCGAATCCGGCGCCAATGATTATGTCGCAAAGCCGTTCCGGTTCGCCGTCCTGCTCGCCCGGATCAGGGCGCAGCTTCGCCAGCATGAGGCCAGCGAGGACGCGGTGTTTTCCGTCGGTCCGTACAGCTTCCGCCCCGGCTCCAAGATGCTGACCGCCGCCAATGCCAGAAAAGTGCGGCTGACCGAGAAGGAAACCGCGATCCTGCGTTTCCTGTATCGCGCCGGCCAGTTGCCGGTGTCGCGCGAGACGCTGCTGCAGGAGGTCTGGGGCTACAATTCGGGCGTCACCACGCACACGCTGGAAACCCATATCTATCGTCTGAGGCAGAAGATCGAGAAGGATGCGGCCAATCCGGAAATCCTGGTGACGGAAGCCGGTGGCTACAAGCTGGTGCCGTGACACGATTCGCAGCCTCGATTCGTAATTTTCACGCATCCCGGTCACAGATCTATGTCGATCGAAGATGATGTAGCCCTGCTCGAGCGGGTCCCGACGTTGCGCCTGTTGGGAACGGCGGCGCTGCGCATGCTGGCGATCGGCTCGGAGCAGCGCGATTTCTCGCCCGGCGATTATCTGTTCAACTCCGGTGACGAGGCGGATGCCGGCTATATCGTTCAACGCGGTTCGTTCCGCGTCGAGGACGGCGGCGCCGAAGTCGTTGCCGGGCCCGGTTCTCTGATCGGCGAACTGGCGCTGATCGTTGCGATGAAGCGGCCGTCGAGTGCGGTCGCGCTCGATCATTCCTCGGTCATCCGGGTGGCGCGCAGCCTGTTTCAACGCGTGCTCGAAAGCGATCCCGGCGCGGCGCGCCGGCTGCGCGACGAACTCGCCACCCGCACCAGCCAGATCGCCAGCGATATTTTGATGGCCGGCGCCAAGCTGAGTATTTGATTTCCGTCGTCCCGGGCAAGCCCGGACGCATGCGGCCTGAGTGCTGAAAGCCGGGGCTCGTTCTACTTTGCATGGGGTTGTTTTCGCGTTTTTGTGCCTGGACACCTGCGGTGCACCACCGAAGGGTATCTGCACTGCGTCCGGGACACGAGATCGTTAGCGCTTCGCGCTAACGCCGACTCGATTCGACTTCGCTCCAGGCAGGGGAAACGAAGGCTACACGTCCAGCGTCACCGTCACCGGCACATGGTCGGACGGGCGCTCCCAGCCGCGGGCGTCGCGGGTGATCCTGAAATCGCTGACACCGTCTTTCAGCGCGCGCGAGACCCAGATGTGGTCGAGCCGCCGGCCTCGGTCGCCCACCGTCCAGTCGGCGGCGCGGTAGCTCCACCACGTATAGACCTTTTCCGAAAGCGGGATCCGCTCGCGCGCGACGTCGAACCATTCGCCGTGGGCCTGCGCCGCCAGCAGCTTCTCGCATTCGATCGGCGTGTGCGAGACGACCTTCAAGAGCTGCTTGTGCGACCACACGTCGTTCTCATGCGGAGCGACGTTGAGGTCGCCGACCAGGATGTGGCGATCGTCGCCGCGCGGATGCAGCGGCTCGCACGCCTTCATCTCGTCGAGAAATTTCAGCTTGTGATCGAATTTCGGATTGAGCGCGGGATCGGGAATGTCGCCGCCGGCCGGCACGTAGAAATTGTGCAGCACCAGCGGCTTTGCGAGCTGCGCCTTCTCGCCGAACGCCACCGAGATGTGACGCGAATCGATCTTGTCGCAGAAGGTTCTGATGTCGGTGGTCTCGAACGGCAGTTTCGAGACGATGGCGACGCCGTGATAGCCCTTCTGCCCGTTCAGCGCGACATGCTCATAGCCGAGACGCTTGAACCGCTTCAGCGGGAAAGGCGTCGTCGATGCATTTGGTTTCCTGCAGGCACAGCACGTCCGGCCGCGCCGATTTGAGGAATTTGGCGACGATGTCGATGCGCAGGCGCACCGAATTGATATTCCACGTTGTCAGGGAAAACCGCATGAGGGCCGTGTATTACCACGGTTCGTGATGACGTCGCCCTGCTTGTCCACAGTGCAATTTCGTAGGGTGGGCACGGCGCTGACGCGCCTTTGCCCACCCTACGATTCCTGAGAGAAAGCGCCGTTCAGTTCGCGGGGGTAATGTAGTTGGTGAAGTCGATCTTGAAGAGGCCGGGATCGACCTTCTTGGACGAGTCCAGATTGTAGACCGCAATCGTGGTGTCGTAGCCCTGCGGGTCGGTCACCGTCCATTGCTTGAGCTGGCCGTCCTTGACGCCGACCATCAGCATCAGCCGGCTGGTGCCGATCAGGGCCTGCTTCTCCTCGATGGTGACGCTGATGTAGACGTCATCGGCCGTGACGTTGACGACATTGGTGTCCTTCAGCAGATCGATCCGGTCCGACAGCAGAAAGCGCAGCGGCGTCTGCGACAGCGGATAGATGTCCTGGGTCGCAAGCTTGGTATCGCGGACCGCCAGCGACGATCCGTCGGCGATGATCGCGATCGGGCTGGGCGCTTCGTATTCGAAGCGCACCTTGCCCGGCTTCTGGATGTAGAAATCGCCCTTGGTCTTGCTGCCGTCGGGGCCGACCTGGACGAAATTTCCGACCAGCGTCTGCAGCGAGGACAGATAGGAACTGACCCGGGCAGCCTGCGCCTTCTGGTTGGCGTCGAAGGTTGCAAAAATATTGGCCGGGACATTGCGGCGCGGATCGGGAATCACCGGATTCGGCGGCGTCTGGGTGGCGCCGGTGGTCGTCGGCGCCTTGTCCTGCGCGCTCATCTGCACGCTGCCGTCGCGGGCCTCGCGCGGCTTTGGGCGCGGGCTTTGGAACCGGCACGGTCTGCGAGAACGCCGGCGTCGCGAAGCCCGCGATGGATGCGGCGATCAAAAGGGCCAGTCCGGAACGCAGCCCGCGATGGGTGGAGTGTTGTTTCATCAGGTATTTCGGATCTCTTTTCGACGAGGCGTCCCGCTGCCGGCCATTTTATCGTGCTTTCGACCAAAGGAGATATCGTTTTTCCGTGAAAATCGTTGCGCCGAATTCACCTTCAGCGCCGGCGCCCTTAGAATCCGCCCTCTTCCTCCTCGACCAGAATTTCGCGCTTGCCGGCGTGATTTGCCTGCCCGACGATACCTTCGAGTTCCATCCGCTCCATCAGCGACGCGGCGCGGTTATAGCCGATTTGCAGCCGGCGTTGAATGTAGGATGTCGAGGCCTTGCGGTCGCGCTTGACGATCGCAACCGCCTGCGAGAACAGGTCGCCGCCGCCATCGCCGCCCATGCCGGTGGAATCGAACACCGCGCCGTCCTCGTCGGTCGGCTCTTCCGCCGTGACCGCTTCCAGATATTCCGGCTGACCCTGCGTCTTGAGGTGACGCACGACCTTTTCGACTTCCTCGTCGGAGACGAACGGACCGTGCACGCGGCTGATGCGTCCGCCGCCGGCCATATAGAGCATGTCGCCCTGGCCGAGCAGTTGCTCGGCGCCCATTTCGCCGAGGATGGTGCGGCTGTCGATTTTCGAGGTGACCTGAAACGAGATACGGGTCGGGAAGTTCGCCTTGATGGTGCCGGTGATGACGTCGACCGAGGGACGCTGCGTGGCGAGAATGACGTGCAGGCCGGCGGCGCGCGCCATCTGCGCCAGGCGCTGCACCGCGCCTTCGATGTCCTTGCCGGCCACCATCATCAGGTCGGCCATTTCGTCGACGATGATGACGATGTAGGGCAGCGGTTCGAGGTCGAGCTTTTCTTCCTCGTAGATCGCCTTGCCGGTTTCCTTGTCGAAGCCGGTATGCACCGTGCGCGTCAGTTCCTCGCCCTTGCCCCTGGCTTCGACGAGCCGCTGGTTGTAGCCGTCGATGTTGCGCACGCCGAGCTTGGACATTTTCTTGTAGCGCTCTTCCATCTCGCGCACGGCCCATTTCAGCGCCACCACCGCCTTCTTCGGATCGGTCACGACCGGCGTCAGCAGATGCGGGATGCCGTCATAGACGGAGAGTTCGAGCATTTTTGGATCGACCATGATCAGGCGGCACTGATCCGGCCGCAGCCGATAGACCAGGCTCAGGATCATGGTGTTGATCGCGACCGATTTGCCGGAGCCGGTGGTGCCGGCGATCAGCATATGCGGCGTGCGCGCCAGATCGATGATGATGGATTCGCCGCCGATGTTCTTGCCGAGGCAGAGCGGCAGCTTTGCGTGCGACTCGTCCTTCGCGGTCAGCAGTTCGCGCAGGTAGACCTTTTCGCGATGCACGTTCGGCAGTTCGATGCCGATGGCGTTGCGGCCGGCGACCACGGCGACGCGGGCCGAGAGCGCGCTCATCGAGCGGGCGATGTCGTCGGCGAGGCCGATGACGCGCGAGGATTTGATGCCGGGCGCCGGTTCGAGTTCGTAGAGCGTCACGACCGGACCGGGGTTGGCCTTGACGATCTCGCCGCGGACGCCGAAATCGCCGAGCACGCCTTCCAGCGCGCGCGAATTGGCTTCCAGCTCGACCTTGCTGAGCGGCTGCCGGTCCGACGCCTTGGGCGCCGTCAGCACCGAGACCGAAGGCAGTTCGAACTTTTCGGATTTGCGGGCCGGTGCGCGCGGCGCGGCTTTCTTGCGCGAAGCGCGGGCGGCGGGAGCTTCCTCCTCCTCCTCGTCTTCCTCTTCTTCTTCCTCCTCGTCCTCGAATTCCTCGTCCTGCGGGGCCAGTGCCGGCGCGGCGCGACCGCGGAGGGTCGGTTCCTGACGTTCGAACGAGGCTCGGCGCGGCGGCGGCGAACTCGATACCAGCGATCGGTAGGCCGCGCTCATCAGCCAGCCGAGCCGCGCCTTCAGGCTCATCAGCGCGTGATACACCCAGCCGAGCGAAACCGAACTGCGGTCCTCTTCTTCCTCGAAGGGCGTGTCATCGTCCTCGATCGGCGTCAGCTCTTCATCTCTCGGGCGCGAGCCCCAGCCGCTGGCAAACAGGAAGGCCGCGCACATCGCCGCGAACAGGATGATGCCGAGCACGAGACGATAGGTGAAGCCGGCCGGGCCGAACACCACGGCGGGCGCACGCACCAGCGCATCGCCGACGACGCCGCCAAGGCCGGTCGGCAGCGCCCACGCTCCGCCATGCGGCCAGCAGCTTGCAAAGCCTGCCGCGATCACGGTGCAGAGAATCCAGCATCCAAGGCGCAGCGCTTCGCGGTCGAAGGTGCGATGGGTCAGCATGCGCCAGCCCCACACCGCGACGGGGAGGATCAGCATGATCGCGCCGAGGCCGAGAATCTGCATCAGGAGATCGGCGCCGATCGCGCCGGGATAGCCGAGAACGTTGCGGATCGGACGCGACGTCGCGTGGCTCAGGCTCGGGTCCTGTACCGACCACGTCATCAACGCCGCCGCCGCCACGCCGGACAGCGCGATCAGGCAAAGGCCTGTGAGCTCGCGCAGCCGTCGCGCGAGGGCGTCGCGGATCGAGACCGGCAGATGGCTGACCAGGGGAATAACACGTTCGATCGCTGGCATGCTCATGGGGGCCCTGCGATTAATCCAGAATTTCGACCAGCCGGTGCAGTGCCTCGGCCGTTGATTCACTGTCTGAGACCAGCGCGAGACGGATGTAGCCTGCGCCGGGATTGAAGCCGTCGTTCTGCAGCCGCGACAGATAACTTCCGGGGATCACGCGGACCCCCGCATCCCGATAGAGTTTCACCGCCACAGCCTCGTCGCCGCCGAGTTCAGACACGTCGAGCCAGACGCAGAAGCCGCCGGCGGGCCGCACATAGCCGTAGCGGCTGCCGAGAATCTGGTCGGCGAGATCGAACTTGATGCGGTAAAGCCTGCGGTTTTCTTCGACGTGCGCTTCGTCGCTGTAGGCGGCGACCGCGACGTGCTGCAGCGGCACCGGCACCTGGGGCGCCGCGACATTGCGCAATTCGTGAAAGGCGGCGAGAAACTTGCGGTCGCCGGCGGCAAAGCCGACGCGCATGCCGGGCAGGTTCGAGCGCTTCGACAGCGACTGAAACGCAACGACGTTGGTGAAGTCGGGCCCGGCGCATTCCAGCGCGCTGCCCGGCGCCTGCCGGGTGTAGATTTCCGAATAGCACTCGTCGCTCAGGATCATGAAGCCATAACGGTCGGCGAGCTTCTTCAAGCGGATGAAGTAGTCGCGCGAGGCGACCGCGCCTTGCGGATTGGCGGGCGAGGCGATGAACATCGCAACGGTTCGGGCCAGCGTCGCGTCGTCGAGCGCATCGAGATCCGGCAAAAATCCGTTGGCGAGCGTGGTCGGCAGGTAGATCAGTTCGCAACCGGCGGCGCGGGCGCCGGCGCCATAGGCCGGATAAAACGGGTTGGGCATCAGGATCGCGGGCCTGCCCTTGCGCGGACCGACATAACGGGCGGCGGTGATCGCCGCGAAAAACAGCCCCTCGCGGCTGCCGTTCAGCACCAGGATTTCGCTTTCGGGATCGACCGGCCGCGGCAGGTCGAACCGGGTGCTCAGCCAGCCTGCGGCGGCGCGCCGGAACGGCTCGATGCCCCTTGGCAAGGGGATAGCGGCCGAAATCACCAATGTGCTTCGCCAGGACCGGTCCGACAAAGTCCGGCACCGGGTGCTGCGGCTCGCCCAATGACAGCGTAATCAATGGCTTGGCGGGCTGATAGGGTGCCAGCAGCTCGGTCGTCCGGAGGAAAGGCGAGCGCTCGGCCTGACCGGCAGGTAAGCTGCCGGCGCCCTGCGCCACGCCGGAAGAGGCCGTCATTGCCATGTCTGAAACGCCAGCACTTTCAAAAGCGGTCGAGGGCCCAAACCGATGACCGGAAACACATCAAACCACCATAGATACGGCGAGGTTAAGACGCGATTAACCATCGGTGCCGGCAGCGATTTTACGGCCTTTCCACCCTTGGACGACATTTCTTGAAAAACGGTGCCAAAGCATCGGCGATGGCCGAGTGACGATTCTCCAAGCGGGCTGGACGGCGGTCTCGAGCCAGACCGGGTGCGGCGCAAGCGACCGCAGCCAAATTCCCGGATGTGACGGTTCCGGTTGCTACCGCTGCGGCAGCCGCTCGAAGGCTGGCATGCCGTCGGGCACGTGGTGGAAGGCCTGCTTGTCGAGCGTGTGGATCGCCATCTGCGGATTGAAGAGGGCAGGGTCGTCGAAAGTTCCGACCTTCAGCACCACCGCCGGCAATCCCGGCACCTTGGTCACCAGATGGGTCCCGCATTCGGCGCAGAATTCGCGCGTCACGGCGCGCTCGAGGTCGCTGCGGGAGAACTGCTTCGGCTGGCTTGCGGTGTATTTGAAGCCGCTGACCGGCATCGCCACGAACATGTTCGGCGCGCCGCCCGAGATGTACTGGCATTCGCGGCAGTGGCACTGCGCCGCCATCATCGGTTCGCCCTCGGCCTCATAGCGTACCTTGCCGCAATAGCATCCGCCTTCGAGTTTCATGACGTCTCTCCCTTTGTTGTTGCCGGCATTTCGACGGCTCGCGTCCGGTTTGGCAAATCCTTTTCGTGGCCGAAGCAAAAAGAAAGGGGCTCCAACTTGCGCTGGAGCCCCTCAACGGTCAGGGCATTGCCGGGTATGTGCCCGAACCGGAGTTGTGGATGCGACCTCGGGGCAACGACTACGTTGTCCCGGGGGACCGCATCCCGGGAGAACTTACATGTTGTAGGCGCGCTCGGTGTGCTCGGTGACGTCGAGGCCTTCACGCTCGGTTTCGACGTTGACGCGCAGACCGACGATCACGTCGACCACCTTGTAGAGGATCGCCGAACCGATGCCCGACCACACCAGCGTGGTGCAGACGCCCCAGATCTGGGAGATCATCTGCGCCGCGAAGTCGTAGTCGGCGACCTTCGGCGGAATGGCGGTGTAGTCGATGACGCCGGCGCCGCCGAGGGCCGGATTCACCAGGATGCCGGTGCCGAGCGCGCCGACGATGCCGCCGACGCAGTGGACGCCGAACACGTCGAGCGAGTCGTCATAGCCGAGCGCAGTTCTTCACCACGGTGCAGAAGAACAGGCAGACGACGCCGACCACGAGGCCGAGCACGATCGCGCCCATCGGACCGGAATAGCCGGCCGCAGGCGTGACCGCCACGAGGCCCGCCACCGCGCCCGACAACGCGCCGAGCACGGAGGGATGACCCTTGACGATCCATTCCGCGAACATCCAGGCCAGCGCCGCCGCTGCGGTTGCAACGAAGGAGTTGGTCATGGCGAGCGCGGCGCCGCCGGAGGCTTCCAGGTTCGATCCGGCGTTGAAGCCGAACCAGCCGACCCAGAGCAGCGAAGCGCCGATCATGGTCATGGTCAGCGAGTGCGGAGCCATCAGCTCCTTGCCGTAGCCGACGCGCTTGCCGATCAGCAGCGCACCGACGAGACCGGCGATACCGGCGTTGATGTGCACCACGGTGCCGCCGGCGAAGTCGATCGCACCCTTCTTGAAGATCCAGCCGGCGTCGGCGTTGATCTCGTCGAGCTTGGCCTGCGCCGCGGTCTTCGCCGCACCGTCAGCCGCCGCGGCAAGCGCCTTGGCGGCATCCTGGATCGCGTCCGGACCGGGCCAGTACCAGACCATGTGCGCGATCGGGAAGTAGATCAGCGTCACCCAGAGCGGGATGAACAGCGCGATCGCCGCGAACTTCATGCGCTCGGCAAAGGCGCCGACGATGAGGGCGGGGGTGATCGCCGCGAAGGTCATCTGGAAGCAGACATAGATCAGTTCCGAGATGTTGGCGTCGACGCTGAAGGTCGCCGCTTTCGAATCCGGGGTGACGCCCATCAGGAAGGCCTTGGAGAAGCCGCCGATGAAGTCGGAACCGCCGGTGAAGGCGAGGCTGTAGCCGTAGAGCGCCCAGAGCAGGGTGACGATGCAGACGGTGTAGAACACCTGCATCAGGACCGAGAGCATGTTCTTGGAACGGACGAGACCGCCATAGAACAGCGCCAGGCCGGGGATGGTCATCAACAGCACCAGCACTGTCGACGTCAGCATCCAGGCGTTGTCGCCCTTGTTGACGGTTGGTTCGGCGTAGGCCGCGGTCGCGGCGAACATGCCGACTGCGAGGGCCGCCAGTCCCGCGCTATAGGGACGTTTAAACGTCATTTGGTTTTACTCCTGAGTGGTAAGGTTTGAGCGCGAAATCAGAGGGCCGCGGCATCCGCCTCACCCGTGCGGATGCGCACCGCATGGTCGAGGTTGATGACGAAGATCTTGCCGTCGCCGATCTGGCCGGTCTTGGCAGCTGAGGTGATGGCGTCGATGGTCTTGTCGACCTGATCCGAGGCCACAGCGACCTCGATCTTGATCTTGGGCAGGAAGCTCACGGCGTATTCGGCGCCGCGATAGATTTCCGTATGGCCCTTCTGGCGGCCATAACCTTTGACTTCCGTCACCGTGAGACCATGAACGCCAATGGCGGTCAGGGCATCACGGACTTCTTCGAGCTTGAATGGCTTGATGATCGCCATAACAATTTTCATGGGTCCTATCCCCGCTTGGGCCCGGTTCAGACCGACCGGGCGTTCTCGACTGAGGTTCACCACGCGGAGATGTTCACTTCGCGGGCACAGCCAGGACCCTATAGAATCAAATGCCGTGCCAGATCGGCATCGTTCCCTAACAGTTTATGAATCCGGCCCTTTTCGCCCTTTGCGGGAATTGCACGTTCCTGCGCCATTCCGTCGCGCCCAAAGTGTAGTCAGGCTTGCTCAAATCGTGAGCAGGCCTGACGGGCGTCACAATCCCTGCCCAGCATGCGGGCAAGAAAACGGTAATGGGGTGGGTGACTATTGCAGCGCTTCGCCGTGCTGCGAGATATCGAGGCCTTCCAGCTCCTGCTGGACCGAAACCCGCAGCGGCGCGAACACGCCCACCAGCTTCAGCAGTACAAAGGTGACGCCGCCGGACCACACCAGCGTGGCGGCGATCCCATAGAGCTGGATCAGGACCTGTTGCGGATTGCCCTCGATCAGGCCCGAGGTGCCGCCGATCGCATTCACCGCGAACACGCCGGCGAGCAATGTGCCGGTCAATCCGCCGATGCCGTGGACGCCGAACACGTCGAGCGAGTTGTCATATTTGAAGCGCTGCTTGAGCCAGGTGCAGGCCCAGAAGCAGAGCGTTCCCGCGATCACGCCGATGATGACGCCGTGCCACGGCGCCACGAATCCGGAGGCCGGCGTGATGGTGCCAAGACCCGCGACGGCGCCCGAAATCATGCCGAGCACCGAGGGCTTGCGCCGTGTCGCCCATTCGATCGCGGCCCAGGTCAGCGCGCCGGCGCAGGCGGCCAGATGTGTCGCGGTGATCGCCATGACCGCGCGCGAATTCGCGCCCAGCGCCGATCCGCCATTGAAGCCGAACCAGCCGACCCACAGCAATCCGGTGCCGATCACGGCAAGCGACAGGTCGAACGGCGCGAGGTTCTCGCTGCCATAGCCCTGACGCCGGCCCATCACCGTCGCGGCAACCAGTCCGCCGATGCCGGCGGAAAGATGCACGACGAGGCCGCCGGCGAAATCCAGCACGCCCATGGTGCCGAGGAAACCGCCGCCCCACACCCAGTGTGCGAGCGGCACATAGACGAAGGTGAACCAGCCGACGGAAAAAAGCAGATAGGCCGAGAACCGCATCCGGTCCGCCACCGCGCCCGCCACCAGCGCTACCGTGATGATCGCAAACGTCATCTGGTACAGCATGAAAAGCGCTTCCGGGATCGTCTTCGCCGCCGGGTTGACGCTCTCCATCGTCATTCCGATCAGGAACCAGCGATCGAGCGTGCCGATCCAGGGACCGTCGCCGACGAAGGCCAGCGAATAGCCGAACGCCACCCAGAGGATCGAGATGAGCGCAACTGCAGCGAGGCTCTGCGCCATCGTCGCCAGCACGTTCTTCTTGCGCACCATGCCGGAATAGAACAGCGCCAGGCCCGGTATCGTCATCATCAAGACCAGCGCGGTGGCGACGATCATCCACGCGGTGTCGGCGGCATTGATGGTGGATGTCTCGGCGGCCAGCGCCGGCGTCGCGAGCGAACTCGCCGCAAGCGTGATGAGCGCAGCATTGCTCGCTGCACGATACGATGGTGCCCCCATGGAATTCCCCCGGCGTGTTGTCGTGTCGTTGTCGTTTCTTGGATTCTCGCGTTCGGCGTCGTTGCCGCCGCGCCTTGATTTCGCGATGGCTCAGAGCGCGTCGCTATCCGTCTCACCGGTGCGGATTCGCAGGGCGTGGTCGATCGGTGTGACGAAGATCTTGCCGTCGCCGATCTGCCCGGTACGCGCGTTCGCGGTAATGACCTCGACCGCCTTCTCGGCGACGTCGGAGGCGACCGCGATTTCGATTCGGAGCTTGGGCAGGAAGTTCACGACGTATTCAGCGCCGCGATAGATTTCAGTGTGACCCTTCTGGCGGCCGTAGCCCTTGACCTCGGTCACGGTCATGCCGTGGACGCCGATGGCCGTCAGCGCCTGGCGCACCTCGTCAAGCTTGAAGGGTTTGATGATCGCGACGACGAGTTTCATGGTCAGGCCTTTATTTCCCTGGATATTTCTTGAGCACGCGGCAGCATGACCGCCCGGCCCATCGCTGCCGAAGCAAATCTGGCATCTTTCTGGGCAAATGGCACAAAAAAGTTGCAGGAAGAAGAGGAAAACATTACGGGCTGGTGATTTTGATCACTGTACAGGCGGCAGGATCGTCCGCCAAAATACGATTTCATCGCCAGCCGTCCGGTTGGTTTCCCCTCCCCACGGCTCAAGGTACAAAAATGTCAAACCGATCGTGGTTTTATGCATCCAGCGGCCAGCAACAGGGTCCCTATCCGGAGGCGCAGCTTCGCGACCTCATTACCCGGGGCACGGTGAGCGCGGACACGTTGGTTTGGACCGAGGGGATGTCGGGCTGGCAGCGGGCCGGAGACATTCCCGGCCTGGTCCCCGGGGGATCAGCTCCGCCCTCTATTTCGCATCCGGGTGCCCCGCCCCCGGTTACGGCGGGCGGTTATGCCGGCGGTGCGCTGTCGATCGACGTTGGCATTTGGGAGCTGCTCGGGCGGAGCCTGGTGTTCATCATCGGCATGGTGCTGGTGATTCCGGCGCCTTGGGTCGCGACCTGGTTCTATCGCTGGGTCTTTTCCCGGCTTTACGTGCCAGGCCGGCCGAACCTCGCTTTCACCGGCCAGCCCCTCGACATCTGGTACGTCTTCATCGCCATCGGCATTTTGACCTATGTCGGCTCGGCCGACCTCTACTACCTGCAATACCTCACGATCCCGATCCAGGCCGTGTTGTCCTGGATGGTCATTCGCTGGATCGCCTCCAACCTGAACTCCAACGGCCAGCCGCTTCCGATCGCCTTCAACGGCGACGCACTGGGCTATGTCGGCTGGCAAGTCCTGCTGTACGTGTCCTTCATCACCATCGTTGGCTGGGCCTGGGTGGTCACAGCCTGGATGCGCTGGATCTGCCGCAACATCGAGGGCACGCATCGCGAAGTCATCTTCACTGCCACCGGACTGGAAGTGCTGTGGCGAACCCTCGTGTTCGTGGTCGCCTGCATCTTCATCATTCCGATTCCCTGGGTGCTGGCCTGGTACGGGCGCTGGTACGCGTCGCAATTCGCGCTGGCCGATCGCACGGTCTGACCGGATCGCCGGCGCTCACTTGCGCTGGCGCACCGAGCCTTCCTGGGCGACCGATGCCACCAGCGTGCCGTCGGGCTTGAAGATCAGGCCGCGGGTCAATCCGCGGCCGTCTTGGGCACTGGGCGAATCCTGCGCGTAAAGCAGCCATTCGTCGGCGCGGAACGGCCGGTGAAACCACATCGCGTGATCGAGGCTCGCCGGCATCATGCGATTGTCGAACAGCGTGCGACCGTAGCGCGCCATGATCGCATCGAGCAGCGAGAAATCCGACGCATAGGCCAGCGCGCACAAATGCAGCGCGGGATCGTCGGGCAGCTTGGCCGCGGTGCGAATCCAGACGTGGATGCGCCCGTCGTCGATCTTCTGGCCGAAGTAACGTCCGAGCTCGACCGGGCGCAATTCGATCGGCCGGTCGGATTCATAATAGCGGCGGATGAATTCCGGCATCTCCTTGAACAGCGGCTGTTTCGATACTTCCTCGGCCGTGAGTTTTTCCGGCGGCGGGACATCGGGCATCTTGTCCTGATGGTCGAACGCGCCTTCCTCTTCCGCATGGAACGACACCATGATCGAGAAGATCGCGTTGCCATGCTGGATCGCGGTGACGCGACGGGTCGAATAGCTCTTGCCGTCACGCAGCCGTTCGACCTGGTAGATGATCGGGATCTGCGGATCGCCGGGCAGGATGAAATAGCAATGGATCGAATGCGGCAGGCGGCCCTCGACGGTGCGGCACGCCGCGACCATCGCCTGCCCGATCACCTGGCCGCCGAACACCCGCTGCCAGCTCGTCTTCGGGCTGTTGCCCCGGAACAGGTTCACCTCGAGCTGTTCGAGATCGAGGATGGAAATCAGGTCGATCAGGCCTTTGGACATGACGGTGCTTTCAACTTCGGGGTCATTCCGGGGCGCCTCGAAGAGGCGAACCCGGAATCTTGCGCGAAAACCTCTGGATTCCGGGTTCGCGCTGAAGCGCGCCCCGGAATGACGGTCAGGTTAAGTACCTTGTTTCTCGGCCCTGTTTCGCCCAGCTAATATCAGGTAGCAAGCGTAGTGTAATGACGTAACCGGGTAAGGAATCGCATGGCGGCACAGCGAAGCATTGTCATCTGCGGCGGCGCCTTTGCCGGGCTGGCGCTGGCTTTGGCGTTCCGTCAGGGCCTTGGCGCGGAGATTCCCGTCATCGTGGCCGATCCGGCACTTGCCACCCGACCAAGCCGCGATCCGCGGGCGACCGCCATTGTAGCCGCGTGCCGGCGGTTGTTCGAGGCGCTCGGCGTTTGGGATCAGGTATCGGATTCGCAAGCCATCCTCGACATGGTCGTCACCGATTCCAGGTTGGAGGACGCCACCCGCCCGGTATTCCTGACCTTTGCCGGCGATGTCGAACCCGGCGAACCCTTCGCGCACATGGTCGAAAACCGCCGGCTGATCGATGCGCTGGTGACGCGCGCCGAGTCGGATGGCATCGATCTCCGCGCAACGGCGGTTTCGACCTACGATTCCCGTCCTGATGGCGTCACCGTGACGCTGGCCGACGGCAATGTCATCGAGGCAAGCCTGCTGGTTGCCGCCGATGGCGCCCGCTCAAAGCTGCGCGAGCGCGCCGGCATTGCCACCCATGGCTGGGACTACGATCAATCCGGCATCGTCGTCACCGTCGGACATGAGCGGGATCATCACGGCCGCGCCGAAGAGCATTTTCTCCCGGCGGGGCCGTTCGCGATCCTGCCGCTCACCGGCAAACGTTCGTCGCTGGTGTGGACCGAGAATCGCGCCGAGGCCGCACGCATCACCGCGCTCGGCGAAGCCGAATTCCACGATGAACTGGAGAAGCGCTTCGGGCTGCACCTCGGCGAGATCAAGACGCTCGACAAGCCGCGCGCGTTTCCGCTCGGCTATTTCGTCGCGCGCTCATTCATCGCCGAGCGGCTGGCGCTGGTCGGCGACGCTGCGCATGTCATTCATCCGATCGCGGGGCAGGGCCTCAACATGGGCCTGAAGGATGTCGCGGCGCTGGCCGAGGTCGTGGTCGACGCCGCCCGGCTCGGCATCGATCCCGGGCAGGCCGACGTGCTCGACCGCTACCAGCGCTGGCGGCGCTTCGACACGATGGCGATGGGGCTCGCCACCAATTCGCTGAACTTCCTGTTCTCGAACGAATCGACGCTGCTGCGCACCGTGCGCGATATCGGGCTCGGCCTCGTCGATCGCGCGCCGCCGCTGAAGAACCTGTTCATCCGCCAGGCCGCGGGATTGTCCGGCGAAGTGCCGCGGCTGCTGAAGGGCGAGGCGTTGTAAGGGGCGAATGGCGAATAGTGAGTGGCGAATGGGAGCTTTGCTATTCGCCATTCGCCACTCACTATTCGCCAACTCATCACTCGATCTTCCGCGCCTCTTCCGGCAGCATGATCGGGATGCCGTCGCGAATGGGATAGGCGAGCTTGGCGGAGCGCGAGATCAGTTCCTGCCGGGTTGAGTCGAATTCCAGCGGACCCTTGGTCACCGGACAGACCAGGATCTCCAGCAGCTTTGGATCAACGGTGCCGTCGAGGCGTTCGGGCGTGGCATTCATGGGAAGTCTCCGGATAGGCCGCGGTCCTTAGCATACAGGATCGCACAGTGTCATGAGGCGGCGATACGCAGCAGTTCGTCGAGTACGGCCTGTTGTCGCGCTTTCGGCAGTTGCTGATCCGATAGCGCGAAGCCGAGAAACGCCCAATATAGAATTTGGGCGCGGGCGCGGGCCAGTTCCGCCGACAATCCAGATTGCGCCAGCAGCCCCTCCACATAATTCAGCCGCCGCCGGTCGATGGCCTGCACGGCGGCACGGGCGGCGGGATCGACACTCGCCCAGGTGCGGACCGCCCGTTCCAGCGTCAGCCGCTCGCCGAATACCCGGCGCAGCAGCAGCGCGAGCGGGTCTTCGTCCTTTGAGGCGGCCTCGACATTGGCGATGATCTGCTCGGCCGCAACTTCGTGCCAGCGCGCTAGGATCGCGGCATGGAAGGCGGCGATATCGGCAAAGTGCCAGTAGAAACTGCCGCGGGACACGCGGAGCGCCTTCGCCAGCGGCTCGGCCTTCAGGGCGGTGAAGCCGCGACTCGCCAGTGCCTTGAGGCCCTCGTCGACCCAGTCCTTTGCCGAGAGTTGATCGCTCATGTTCGTTCCATGCGGCGCCGACCATACACTACTGTATTGACAGGCGCCAGAATGCGGCGCATAACCATACAGTACTGTATGGAGGCGTTTCGATGCGCGATCTCATTCTTCAATGTGCCGGTGTCGCCGGAATAGCGGTGGCCCTGATTCACGGCGTGCTGGGGGAAACCAAGGTATTCGCCAAAGCAACCATTCAGCCGGAAAGCCTGCGGACCCTGATCCGGCTGGTATGGCAGGCCGGCACCGTGGCCTGGATCGGCGGCGGCGTGCTGCTGATTGCCGCGCCATCGTTTGGGTCGGAAAGCGCGCGGCACTGGATCGTGGTGACGATTGTCGCGGTCTACGCCTTTGCCGCCGCCGCCAATGCCTGGTGGTCGCGTGGCCGCGGCTTCGGCTGGAAAGCGCTCGGCGCCGTCGTCGTGCTCGCGGTGGCCGGGTACTAGAGCGTTTTCCAGCGAAGTGGAAACCGGTTCGCGTCAAGAAAACGCGTCAAATCAAAAATTCAAATCCCCGTTCCGACTCCATCGGAACGGGGATTTGAAACGCTATTGCAGCCCGGTGTCGCCGCTGGTGCGCTTCTTGGCGAGATCCATTTCGGTCACTGCGATCAGGATTTCCGCGCGGGTCTTGAGATCGGGCGCTTCCAGCATCGCCTGCTTTTCCGCCGGGCCGTAAGGCGACATCATCGCTAGCGCGTTGACCAGCGCCTCGTTCGGCGCGCTCTCGATTCCTTCCCAATCCACCTTCAGATTGTTGGCTTCGAGAAAATCGGTCAGCACGTCGAGCAGGGCCGCGCGGTCGACGGCGTCTTCGCCCTTGCGGGCGACAAAATCGTCGGCATAGGGAAAGAAATCCACCTTGCATTGTCGGTAGGCGGTCAGGCCTGAGATTTCCTCGACTACCCTGAAGCGCGCGACACCGGTCAGTTCCAGGATGTAGCGGCCGTCGCCGGATTCGGCGAGTTGCGTGATGCGGCCGACGCAGCCGACCCGGAACAGCTCAGGCTTCGCCTCGTCCTTGCTGTGCGAAATATCCGGCTGGATCATCCCGATCAGCCGGTGACCGTCGCGCAGCGCGTCGTCCACCATCGCCAGATAGCGCTGCTCGAAAATATTGAGCGGCATCTGGCCGCGCGGCAGCAACAGCGCGCCCGGTAACGGAAACACCGGAATGATTTCGGGAAGCTCGCCGGGTCCGCGGTATTCGGCATTGATCGGCATGTGCAGTCCCGGTCAGTTTGCTGGTTCGATGCGTGTTCTCTTCACAAGACCGTGCCCGCTCCGGTGGAAACGCACCTTACGAGAACAGAATCGTCGACAGCCGCTTTCGTCCATCGACGGTTGCTTCGTCTGCGCCGCCCCACGCCTCGAAGAACTGCACGAGCTGCTTGCGCGCGCCGTCATCGTTCCACTTGCGATCGCGCTTGACGATTTCCAACAGCTGGTTGGTCGCTTCAGCGCGGTTGCCCTGGGCGTTGAGCGCGGTCGCCAGATCGAATCGCGCCTGATGGTCGAGCGGGTTTGCGGCGACCTTCTGCTCGAGTTCGGTCACCGGACCGACCGACTGGGCCTGCTCGGCGAGGTCGATCGAGGCCTGCACGGCCTTGACGGCGGCGTCGTTGCGCTTTGATTCCGGCACCATCGCCAGCGTCTGCTTGGCCTGTTCGATCGCGCCCGTCGTCACGTAGCATTTCGCCAGCCCCGCCAGCGCGGCGATATTGGTGGCATCGAAACCCAATACCTCGGCGTAGATCTGGGCGGCTGCGGCAGGGTCGCCTTCCGCCAGCACGGCCTCGGCTTCCTGTAGGATCTCCGCGATATTCGGTTCGCCCGGCGCCGTCATGCCCTTGGTGAGCTTGTCGATGAAGGCGTTGACTTGGCTCTCCGGCACCGCGCCCATGAAGCCGTCGGCGGGCTGCCCGGCCACGAACGCGATCACGGCGGGGATCGACTGAATGCCCATCTGGCCGGGAATGGCCGGATGCTCGTCGATATTCATTTTGACCAGCTTGACCTTGCCCTTGGCCGCGCGGACCGCCTTTTCGAGAACCGGCGTGAGCTGGCGGCAGGGTCCGCACCAGGGCGCCCAGAAGTCGATCAGCACCGGCTGGCGCTTCGACTCCTCGATGACGTCCTTGACGAAGGTCTGGGTGGTCGTCTCCTTGATCAGATCGGGTACTGCCTGCGGCGCCGGGCCGCCGCCCTGCTCAACTATCGTCACGGTATCCTCGCCTGATGTCTTGAGAAGATGTCTTGGAATTAGGTCTTGGAATTAGAAGGTGTCTTGATCTTGGAAGGTGTCCTGGAATTCGGGGCCGTTCTAGCACGGCTAGGGACGAAGTTCCTCCTCCGCTAGATGGCGGCTTGGCCGCAAAATTCAATCGGCAGGTGTCTTCCGGCAGGGGAGCGGAACCGCAGGGAGCGGCTCGAATCGCCCCCGCGTCACGCTAGGCGATTGATCGTGGGGTTCCCGGCGTGGGCCTGAAGGGGGCCGACATACCCGTTTAGGCGTTGTTTCGGACCGATTCGCTCCCATTTGGTAATGAAATTGGATGACCGGCGCGGCATCGGATCGCATCCGGACTGTTGCATTCGCGGTCCGCATTTGGCATAGGTCTGCCGTTGACGGCGAGCGTTCGCCGCCATCTCGGATGCGGGTGTAGCTCAGTGGTAGAGCACGACCTTGCCAAGGTCGGGGTCGAGGGTTCGAGCCCCTTCGCCCGCTCCAGATATCTTTTTGGCAAACTACCGGATCGATGACAGGCCGCCTTTTGGCGGCCTTGTCGTTTTTGGTCCGATGCGCACCAACATCACCTGTTCGGAATACGCACGACCCGAACCCTTGCCGTTCCCGCATTCACGTCGTGGAACAGGCCCGACCAGAAACCGCTCACCGGCTTGTTCAAATAGACGTAGAGCTCGCCGTCGACTGCCGGCTTGAACGTCTCTCGCAAGTACTCGACCGTTCGCGGATCGTCGCGCGTGTCGATGAAATTTTCCGTGTTGCCGGTGTCTCCGTAGCGGGTAATGACCCGTCCAAACGGACGATCGAAAGTGCGTTTGATCGGATATGCCGCACCCAAGGCCGCCATTTGCGCCAAAGCGACGGCAGAACCCCACCAGCCGGCGTCCTTGTGATGCCAGAACTCGCTCAGCGGCATTCCACCCGGACCCGAGGTTGCGCCGAGAAATGACCATTCATCTTTCTTGCTGATCTCGAATGCATAAGTCTGAGCGGCAAAAACCTTGACTTTGGTCGACGTGCAAGCGTTCCGGGTGTCGAATTCGGTCTTCACGGCACAGAGCTTCGTGCACGTGTCGGGAAGTGTGCCGTCGGCCGCCTGGGTGCACAACCCAACTTCGGCCGACGTGCAAAGGTCGAGCTTGGTCGACTTGGGATCCGGTTTGCAGAAATCGCCGAAACTGTCGCGGACGTTGAAAATGTAGTGGCTCGCGATCGCGACGCCACCATATAGAAACAAGACTGCAAAAATCCCCGGCGCGATCTTGAGTTTGATATTGGCGATGGCTTGCTTGTATCCGTCCTTCAGCCTGAACCAGGCGATGGTCGAATCCTTGAGCAACATCGTGATCAGGATTGCGATGGCGAAGAACCGGAAATACGGACGGGTGATGCGGTCGATGAAGATCTGCAGGGCCTCCGGCGCCGCGGGGACCGGGTATCCGAACCAGCCCGGCACCGGATAGAGCGCGATCAGGAACAGACCAAGGCAGACGAGCTTCTGCAGGGCGCTCGTGCCGGCCGGCGGCTCGGCATGCCGTCCGTGGATATCGAACTTCGACAGGCTTACCCGCCACGCGCAGCGCATCTGGTCGGTGATCCGGCTCCGGAGGCTGGCGCTTAACCACAGCAACAGCGCGACAAGTCCGGCATGAAGCACGAACGAAAGCGGATCTCTCGCATACGCGTTTATCCAGCGTGAGGAGATCGCTCCCGGCAAGGCCATGCCGACCATGCGGATGACGTCGGAAAGTGGCCTGAGCCGGCTGGTGTACTCGTCGGCGGCCGTAAGCTGAGATGCTACCGGATAGGCCAACAGATAGATCGAAGCGATCACGGTCAGGAAATAGATGATACGTCGCCGCCAGATCGAACTTCCGACGACGTGTTCCTGCGTCTTCTCGCGTCCGCGTGCAGCCTTGGATGTTTCGTATCCCACCTTGTCCGGCGCAACGATCTTCTCGTCATAGGTCAGGATTTCGTAGGTGGGTGGCAGTCCGACCGGCGCATAGAGATGCGCGTCGACGGCGATCCGCGCGAACACGCTCTCGTGGATTTTCGGCGTCGCGATCTTCACGCAATCGCGCTTGTCGTCCGAATATCGCGAGTCCGACAGTGCGGCTACGCTCCTTGGCCCGTACCGGTAATAGCCGCTCAGCCCGTTTCGCGAATCATAAATCCGGCCGTCCTTGTCCTGAGTCGAGCAGACGCGTTTGAAGGCGTCGGGATCCGCGCCCGGAGCTTCCTTCAAGGTAAGGCCACGACGTTTTGCTTCGGACAAAATCCAGGTGAGCGACACGTGGGCGAGCGAGTTGTCTGGATATCCGCCGCCGACGTTGGAATGCACGCCGGCGAACCAGACTTGCGTGATCCGTTCCGAATCGGCGCCCCGGGTGCCGGTCGCGACGGTTTCCGGGCTCTCGTCCCACAGCAGCGGATGGAACGTCGTGCGCTCATCATCGAGCGAGAGCGCATGGCAGGCCTTGCGAACCAGGGGGTTAAGCTGCCGGTCCGGCAGCTCGAGCGGCCAGAGGTATCGGCTGACACCGCGCGTCATTTCGTCGACGGGCAGACCGTAGGCGGCCACCGTATCCCAGAGGCCTAGGAAGGCGATGTGATCGACCGGGCGCTGGGTCTTGTCGTGCTTGGCGGAGACGAACAGATTGCGCAGCTGTCGAAACACCCATTCGATCTGAAACCGCGATTTGAAGCATTCCGCCCGGTGTGCGCGGTAGGCCGTGGCGACCTTTCGATCGAGTTCCTCCTCGGTGCGGTAACTCACCAGCCCCTGTTCGCAGATCAGCCCGTTCACCACGCGTATGGTGAAGGCGCCACGGCTGAACCCGAAGGCAAAGATATCGTCGCCCCGGTAGGGGCCGTATTTCTCGTCGCGATTTTCAGCCTTCGCGGCGGCGGCTTCGATCGCCAGATAGTCGAGATGCGAGCGATAATTGCGACAGGCAAACTTGTAGATATCTAGCACGTTCCGCTTCAGGCCGAAGCCGAAGGCACCGCCGAGGATCGCGAAGGGCTTGAAGGACGAGGTGCCGACCCCGTCGTCGTAGAATGCGATCTGCTGCGAGCTCGTTAGATCGAGCGACTCGAACGTCCGCCACACATTAGTGCGCCAGACCTTGCCGGCGGAATTGCCCGTGCCGTCCGAGAGCAGAATGATCCGCTTGTTTGCCATACGGACGCTCGCTCAAGCCCGGTCGAGGGAGACCGGCATTTCAGAAGGACACGCGGAAAGTTTCTCAGGGATTTGGCCGCTCCACTATGAAATGGGCCACAATTGCGTTGTTCGTTTGCGTGACCGGCAAAGACGACGCGCGCGGTCCGCTGATGTGGAACGCCGCCCACTTGTGCGCCTAGCGATGACGGGCACGCGTTCACCCGCCGCGAATATTGCGGTGCAGCGGCGCGCCAAACGCCGCTGTTTAGCAATCCGTCTCACAATTTCCTTTGATCAGCCAGAGCGGCGCAGCGCGCGCTTCTCTCTTGTATCGGATGTGCTACCATTTCCCGGTCTGTTTCTCTTCACCAGACCAAAGTTCGCCTCTCGAACGTTCTCAAAATAATAACAGTCGCAGCCGCCAGGCTGCATAGGGAGTGACGCGATGAAATCGGCTTTCAATCGATCCATTCTTGCGCTTGCGGCCGTCCTCGTTGTCGCGGGGGTCAGCCAGGCCAGCGCGCAGCAGAAGCCCCTGAAGAAATACGAGTCCGGCACCAAGGACTTCTGGACCAATCCGCCGCCGGACTGGTTCCTCGGCGACGAGACCGAGGGCCAGAAGGGCCAGGCGCCGCCATCCGGTCCGCCGACCGGCGCCTCAGACGCCGAACTCGCGGCGATGATGAAGAAGATCAAGCTGCCGGAGGGTTTCAGTATTGAAGTCTACGCCTCCAACGTGTTGGAGGCCCGGCAGATGGCCTGGGGCGACAAGGGCACGCTGTTTGTCGGTTCCTTCAGCCTCGGCAACGTCTATGCGATCAAGGACAGCGGCGGAAAGCGGGAGGTCAAAACCGTCCTCAAGGGCCTCACCATGCCGACCGGCCTGGCCTTTCTCGATGGCTCGCTCTACGTCGTCGCGATCAACAGGCTGATCAAATACGAAAACGCCGAAGCCAATCTCGACAATCTCGGCGCCGGCAAGGTGGTGTATGACGACATGCCGTCCTACGTCGCGCATGGCTGGAAATACATCACCGTCGACAAGGACGGTTGGTTCTATCTGCCGTTCGGACCGCCCTTCAACATCGGCATCCCCCCGACCAGCGTCTCGCAGGTTCGCCGCGTCGATCCCAAGACCGGTAATGCCGAGATCTGGGCGCTCGGCGTCCGCAACAGCGTCGGCGGCGACGTCGATCCGCGTTCCGGGCGATACTGGTTCACGGAGAACGCGCGTGACTGGATTAGCGATGACATGCCGAGCGACAAGCTCAACATGATCTCCAAGATCGGCGAGCATTTCGGCTATCCCTATTGCCACCAGGGCGACATGCCGGACCCGAAATTCGCGATGGGTCACAAGTGCTCCGAGTTCACGCCGCCCGTCGTCAATCTCGGCGCGCACGTGGCTCCCCTCGGCATGAAGTTCTATACCGGCGATCAATTTCCGCCTGAGTACAAGAACAACATCCTGATCGCCGAGCACGGCTCCTGGAACCGCGCCAAGTACCAGGGCGCCCGCATCAAGCGCGTGATCGTCGATGCCGACGGCAAGAACGCCAAGTCAGAGATCTTTGCCTCCGGCTGGCTCGAGGGTGACACGGGCTATCTCGGCCGTCCGAACGACATCATCCTCGCCAAGGATGGTTCGATCCTGGTGGCCGATGATTGGGCCGGCGCCGTCTATCGCATCAGCTACAAGAAGTAGGACGTCAACGATCAGGGGCTGCGGTTATCCGGGAACGGGTGGCCGCAGCCCTTGTTGTTTGAGGTGTGGTGCAGAGGAGTTCACATGCGAAATGCACTGGTCGGGATCGTGCTGGCGGCGGCAATCGCCTGCGGTTCGCCGGCTCGCGCCGCCGACATCGCGGCCGGCAAGGAGAAGGCCGAGCTGTGCGTCGGCTGCCACGGCGAGGGCGGCATTTCACAGATGGAGAACATTCCCTCGCTCGCGGCCCAGCCCGATTTGTTCATCCAATGGCAGCTCGTGTTCTTTCGCGCCGGCACCCGCAAGAACGAGCAGATGCAGCCGATCGTCGAGCAGCTCAACAATGAGGACATCCGCAACCTCGGCGCCTATTACGCCTCGCTGCCGCCGCCGAAGACGCCCAAGCCCGACGACAATCCGGACCTTTCAGCTAAGGGCGCACAGGCGGCGGTCGGCCGGCGCTGCGCCTCATGCCATACCGATACCTATGCCGGCACCAAGGCGGTCGCCCGCATCGCCGGCCAGCGCGAGGAATATCTCGTGAAGGCGCTGGGGGATTACAAATCGGGCGTGCGGGCCGGCGGCGCCATGGCGGCGATGGCCGATGTCGCCTTCCCCCTCAGCGAGGAAGAGATCGAGGCGCTCGCGCATTATCTCGCGCATCTCTAATGCAGAGGACAGTTTTACTCCCTCATGGTGAGGAGCGCGGAGCGCGTCTCGAACCATGAGGCCACTGGCGGGCTGCATCCTTCGAGACGCTTGCTCCGCAAGCTCCTCAGGATGAGGATCAAGGCTCTGACGCAGTCGAGATAGTTCAAGCTACGCGGAGCGCTGCTTCTCATACGCCTTCAGATGCGTATACGCGATGCGCAGCTTCGGCACCGGGATCTTGGCGGCGTCGGCGCGGGCGACGAGATCGCCGATCACATGATCAGCCTCGACCGGCAGGCCCGCCTTGATATCGCGAAACATCGAGGCGGTCATCGGCGAGCCTTCCGTGGTCAACAAGCCGCTGGTGCGTTGGAAGAACGGGCCCGTCGGTGCGTAGCCCGAAGCCTTCGCAATCGCGCTGCATTCGTCGAGCATGCCGAGCAAAAAGTCCTTGCCGCCGGCGACCGCCAGGATGTTGCCGACGGAAGTTCGCATCAGCGAGGTCGACGCCGCGAGCGAGGCGAGGAAAACCCACTTCTCCCACATGTCCTGCATGATGTGGTCGCTGGCTACCGCGCCGAACTTGCCGCTCTCGAACACCTTTGCAACGGCGTGGACGCGCTCCGACATCGAGCCGTCGCGTTCGCCGAAATTGAGCGAGTGCATCGGCGCGAGCTGGACCACCTCGCGTGCCTCGTTGAGCGTCACCGCGATGGCGCAGAGACCGCCGAGCACGCGGTCGGCACCAAACCTCTCGTCCAGCACGTTGAGGTGCAGCATGCCGTTGAGCAGCGGGATGATCGCCGTTTTGGGCCCGACCGCGGGAGCGAAGGACTTGATCGCGTCTTCCAGGTCGAACGCCTTGCAGCTCAGCAGCACGAAGTCGAATTTCTCGGCGAGCTTGTCGGCCTGCACCGTCGGTGGGCTCTTGAGCGTCACGTCGCCGTTGGGGCTCTTGATGACGAGGCCTGCGCTTGCAAGCTCGGAAGCGCGCTTCGGCCGGACCAGGAACGTCACGTCGTTTCCAGCCTGAAGCAGCCTGCCGCCGAAATAGCCGCCGATGGCGCCGGCGCCGACCACGAGAATACGCATGCGAGACTTCCTTTTGTTATTGGTTTTGGGGTGGCGAATAGTGAGTGGCGAATGGCGAGTAGGAAATTCCCGACCCGCTTTATCACCAACCATTCGCTATTCGCCACTCACTATTCGCTGACTCCAGCTCTCGCGGAATTCGGTTGGCTATTTGCCTAAAACCATTTCCTCGACTTCGCGAAGCTGCTCCTTGCCGAAGAATATTTCCTTGCCGACAAAGAATGTCGGCGAACCGAACGCGCCGCGCTCGACCGCGTTTTGCGTATTCTCGATCAATTTGGCCTTTACATCGGCGTCCTGCGAGCGTGCCAATAGTTTCCCGGCATCGAGGCCCGACGAGGCTAGCGCCTTGGCCGCGACTTCGGGGTCATCCATCTTCTTCGGCTCGACCCACATGTGATGGAAGGCGGCCTCGACATATTTCTCGAACACGCCTTCGAACTGGGCCGCTACCGCCGCGCGCATCAGGTTCAGCGTGTTGACCGGGAAGAATGGATTCCAGACATAGGGTTTGACGCCAAAGCGCTTCAGGAAGCGCTCGGTTTCCAGCGCGTGGAATTCGCGCTTGTTCTTGATGCCGGCGAGCGTTTCGGCGGGCGACTTGTTGTTGGTGGCCTTGAAGATGCCGCCGAGCAGGACCGGTACATATTCGAACTTCACGTTCGCGCGCTTTTCGATTGCCGGGATCGCTTCGTGGCTGAGGAAGGCGTTGGGACTACCGAAATCGAACAGGAATTGCGGATTTGAGCTCACGGCAGTCTCCCTTGATATTTTGGCGCATTGTGGCGCAAGGCCGGTGGCGCGTCCACGGTATTATGACGATCGTAATACCGTGGCAATGCGCAACTAGCCCGCGTCAAACTAACCGTTAAATCGGACGGCGGCGCCAGACCAGCGCGTAATAGCCGAGTTGCAGCACGAACATGGCGCAGAACACAATCGGGTAGGCGGCCCAGACCCCGTCCAGCCCGATGATCCGGCTCAGGATCACGGCAGAAGGTATCTCGATCGCGACGATGGCGAAGATCGACAGCAGCATGGGAGCCAGGGCCACGCCACCGGCCCGCATCGCGCCCGAAAACACGGTCGCCATGCCGAACGGCACCGAACTCCACAGGGCGATGAAGAGCAGCTCTTTCGCGAGCTCGAGCACGGCTGCGTCGGTAATGAAGATGCCCAGCACCGCGCGCGGAAACAGATAGATCAGCGCCACCAAGCCGCCGGTCAGGACGAGATTGAGCAGCAGGCCGGTCCGGACGATGGCGTCCAGCCGGCCGGCATGCCCGCCGCCGATCGCCTGCGCGCCGAGAATCGAAACCGAGATCGAAATCAACATCGCGGTGAACTGCGCATAGCCCATGATCTGGTTGACGGCGCCATAGGCCGCGGTGGCGTCAGAACCGAAGCCGTTGACGAGGCCGAGCAGTACCAGTTCGGCGATCGCCATCACCACCATCCCGACCGCGCTCGGGAGGCCGATGCTGAGAATCTTCCCAAGCAGCGCGCCGTCGAGCCGAAGCCTGCGCAGGAATTTGGCGTCCGGCGCCAGCGGGCTCTTCCTGTGGCGCAGATATAGGCCGAGCACGAACAGCGTCAGCGCGTTGGCAATAGCCGACGCCCACGCCGGGCCTGTCACGCCGACAGAGGGAAGACCGAGCCCGCCGCTGATGAGCAGTGGTGTCAGAATCAGGCCGATCGCGGTCGACAGGGCCAAGGCCAGCAGCGGCGTCAGCGTGTCGCCGATGCCTCGCAGCACCGCCGTCGTCAGCAGGAAGACGAAGCCGAGCGGCATCGTCAACAACATGACGCGCGCATAAGCGCTGGCCTGATCGAGGATATCGGGCGGCGTGGCGAGCGCGACCATCAACTGCCGGCTGAACAGGCCGCCGAGCAGCGCCACCGACATGGCGAGGAGGAGGGCGATTGCCAGCGTCGCGCCGGCAACCGCCTTCACCACGTCGCGTTCGCCCGCGCCCCAGGCTTGTCCGATCAGGACGGTCGCGCCGGTGCTCAGGCCCATGATGAAGGCGAACAGGAAGAACATCACGGGAAAGCACACCGAAACCGCCGCCAGCGCGTCGACCCCGATCATCTGGCCAAGCAGTGCGTTGCTTACGGTGCCGAACAGCGATTGCAGCCCGTTGCTCAGCATCAGGGGCGCGAGGAAGATGAGGAAGGTCTTCCAGAGAGAGGGGTTTTCGACACGGCGGTTGTTCCCATTGAAGACGTGACGGATCGTTGCCGCGCACCGGAGCGGCGGCGGATGAGAGGTCTTGGAAGTTTGGGGAAAGGTCGACCGCGCCTACGGTTCGGCGCGATCGCTGAAGGCGAGCTTGACGACGTGGTCGCGGATATCGTCGGGCCAGCCGGCGATGAGGCCGACGAAGCGCCGCCGGTCATCGGCGAACAGCGCCCGCGACGCTTCCTCGAAGCCGGCGAGATTGCCGGCCATCGCGGACATGAAGCGATAGGCGGCATCCCGTGCTGCGCGGGTGCGATCCGCATCGCCATTGGCGCGGCGCGCTTCCTCCACCAGCTTTCGCAGCGCCACCGACGCGCCGCCGGGCTGCGCCCCGAGCCATTCCCAATGCCGTGGCAACAGCGTCACCTCGCGCGCGACCACACCAAGTTTGGGCCGCCCGCGTCCGCGCGGCTCCGCTGCCGCCGTTTCCTCGGTCTCGACGTCCGGAGGCGCGGCGGGCTGCGGCAGGCGGGCAATGATGTCGCGCTCGGTGCCGCGAAGGTCGAGATCGATCGGCTGGCCGGTCGCGTCGCTGAAGATGATGATCGGTGGCGCGGCCGGCCGGCGGGAGGCCTGCATGACCGCGATCGCGACCTCGGCTAGCGGGCCCGCTGCCAGGCGCAACGGGCCGATGAAGGCCGTGAAATCGGGGCGAGTCTTGTCAGTCATTGGAGGAACTCTGGATTTTCGGCAGGGTATATTTACCCGGATAAATTGGAATGTCAATATTGCCCGGGTAAATATAGAGCTACTCTTTAGGCTGTCTCGACTTTGCCCCGCCCGGCTGGCACCAACGGCGGCCAATTGAAGGGAACGCCATGCTGACGGTTCATCATCTCAACAATTCCCGCTCGCAGCGCGTGCTGTGGCTGCTCGAAGAGCTCGAGGTTCCCTACGAGATCGTCCGCTATCAGCGTCAGCCGGACATGCGGGCGCCGAAGGAACTGCGCGCCATCCACCCGCTCGGCAAATCGCCCGTCATTACCGACAATGGCAACACCATCGCCGAGTCCGGCGCGATCTGCGAATACATCATCGGCACCTATGGCAAGGGCCGCCTGATCCCGCCGCCAAACACGCCGGAGCGCCTGCGCTATACCTACTGGCTGCATTATGCCGAAGGCTCGGCGATGTCGCCGCTGCTGCTGAAGCTGCTGTTCACGCTGATGCCGAAGCGCGCGCCGGCCTTGCTGCGACCGCTGGTGCGCAAGGTGTCCAACACGGCGCTGACCACGCTGGTCAATCCGCAGCTCAAGCAGCACATGGATTACTGGGAGGGCGAGCTGGCAAAAAGCGAATGGTTCGCCGGTGGTGAATTCACCGGCGCCGACATCCAGATGAGCTTTCCACTGGAAGCCGCCGCGGCGCGTGGCGGCCTGGAGATGGGCCATCCCAAAGCGATGGCATTTCTCGAACGCATTCACGCCCGCCCGGCCTATGCGCGCGCGCTGGAAAAGGGCGGGCCATATGTGGTCGGGCGCTGATGGCTTTACGGCTGCACCGCCGCGATTACTTCCTTCACCAGCCGGCCTAGCCCCCTGATATCGCCGCTCGGTTCGACGCTGTCGCCGAGCCGGACCACGACGAGTTTCTGCGACGGCATGATCACGATGCGCTGGCCGAGATCGCCGGATGCAAAGAATGCATCGCGGGGAATGCCGAGCCGGACGCGCGCCTTCGCGTTGGGATGCTCGCTGCGATTGGTCCAGAAGCCGGCGGCGTAATCGGTGTCGAGCGTCGCTGCCGCGCAAAAATCCACCCAGTCCTCATGCAGGATGCGTTTTCCCCCGACCACGCCGTCATTGAGGTAGATCAGGCCGAACTTCGCCCAGTCGCGCGCGCTGGCGAACATGTAGGTCGAGCCCTGCAGCGTGCCTGCGCCGTCGAATTCAAGCGTGACGTTGCGCATGCCGAGCGGGTTGAACAATTCGCGCCACGCGAACGCCAATGTCTGCTCCGGCCCGCCGACGGCATCGCGGACGATGCGGGCCAGGATCTGCGTGGTGGGGCTCGAATAATGCCATCGCGTGCCCAGCGGTGCGATCATCTTCGTATTCACGGCATAGGCCGCCGTATCGTCCTCGAGGAACATCCGGCTGGATGGATCGAAGCCGGAATTGGTTTCATCCAGATCGAGCCCGGTCGTCATGCGCATGAGATGCTCGACCTCGATCTCGCGCCGCGGATCGTCGGCGCCGCGCCATTCCGGTATCGGCGCAGGCATCGACGGCGTGACGAGACCCTGCTGGGTGAGGATGCCGATCAGCGCGTTGACCACCGACTTGGTCATGGAGAAGCCCAGTAGCGGCGTATCGACGCCGATGCCTGCTGCGTAGCGCTCGGCAATCACCTTGCCATCATGCACCACCACCACTGCCTTGGTTCTCCGGAACGGCGGTGCCGGCGGCTCCTCGAAGGCGCGGTCGAGCGCTGTCTTCAATGCCGGATCGGCAGGCTCCACCACGGCCGGCCCGGCAATCTCGGGAAGCGACGGCCCGGTCTTCGCCTTCAGCGCTTCGACATCGCTCTTCAGGACATAAGGTTCTTTCTGTCCATGCTGCTCGACGCAGCCAAGCCCGTCGTGAAACAACGCACGGCTACGAAATAGTCCGAGCGTGGAGGCGTCGACGGTCCGTGCGCCACGGTCGAGATCGAAGCGGAGCAGGGGACGCAGCCGGCGAATCCCGGCGCGGTCGGAAACCTCCGCGAACACGTTTTGCGGATCGAGGCCTGAAACGAAGGTCTTCGAGCAAATGTTATGGGCCACGTAGCTGGTGGCGACACGAATAGCGCGATCGGGCCGGAAGTGGACGGTCCCGCCCGCCAGCGCGGCGATGAAGAGGGCGAGCCCGATCGCGATCCACTTTCGCAAATTCACGCGCTCCCCAAGGGAACCAACGCCAGCATCTAGCGCGACGCCTTCGCCGCGCCCACCGAGGGCAGCGCCTGCACGGTGACGCCGGGCGGCGGCACGTCATCGTCGGGGACGAAGAAATCCGACATCAACGGCACCGAGCGATCGACGCGGTAGTGCTCGAAATCCCTGACGCCCGAGACGTACAGCACCTTGTCGTCGATGCAGAACTGCCCGGTGAATTCCCGCGCCGGCCTGGTCATGATCGCGTGCGCGGCATCGCCCATGATCTCGGGCGTGCGGCTGGCGCGCATCATGGCCTCGCCGCCGAGCAGATTGCCGACCGCAGCAGTCGCGATGGTGGTGCGCGGCCACAGCGCGTTAACCGCGACGCCTGCGGATTTCAATTCACCTGATAGCCCTAGCACGCACATGCTCATGCCGAACTTCGCCATCGTGTAGGCAGTCGAATGCTCGAACCATTTTGCCTTCATGTCGAGCGGCGGCGACAGCATCAATATGTGCGGATTGGCGGCTTTCTTCAGATGCGGGATGCAGTATTTCGACACCATGAAGGTGCCGCGGGTGTTGATGCCCATCATCAGGTCGAATCGCTTCATGTCGGTGCCCTGCGAATTGGTCAGGCTGATGGCGCTGGCGTTGTTGACGCAGATATCGATGCCGCCGAATTCGGCGACGGTCTGCTCGATCGCCGCGATCACCTGTGTCTCTTCGCGGATGTCGCACAGCAGCGGCAGCGCCTTGCCGCCGGCGGCGCGGATATCGTCGGCGGCGGTGTAGATGGTGCCCTTGAGTTTCGGATGCGGCTCCGCGGTCTTCGCCGCAATCGCCACGTTGGCGCCGTCACGCGCGGCACGTAGTGCAATCGCCAGGCCGATGCCACGGCTGGCGCCCGAGATGAACAGCGTCTTGCCTTTGAGAGATGTCATTGGGCTCGCTCCCGGTTTTAGTTCAGCGTTGGCTACGATCTATAGGGCAAATCTCCGTCCGCCGTCACTGCTTCACTGTCCCACTGCCGCCGCGCCTCTTGTACGCGGATCGGGCGCGCCGAGCAGGCCGGTCGGCGTGACGGCGATTGAATTCGCCGAGGTCTGGCCGAGCGGTTCGATCACCTTGTGGCCTTTCGCCCTCAGCTCGGCCAACAGGTCGTCGGAAAAGCCGCGTTCCACGCGTACCTCATCGGGCATCCATTGATGGTGGATCCGTGGGGCCGCCACGGCGGCGGCGACGTCCATGTTGTAGTCGAGCACGTCGATCACGACCTGCAGCACCGCCGAGATGATGCGGCTGCCGCCCGGCGAGCCCGTGACCAGCACCGGCTTGCCGTCCTTCAGCACGATGGTCGGCGACATCGACGATAATGGCCGCTTTCCCGGACCGGGCAGATTGGCTTCGAACCCGACCAGGCCAAAGGCGTTCGATGCGCCGGGCGCCGCAGTGAAATCGTCGAGCTCGTTGTTGAGCAGCACGCCGGTACCCTCAGCGACCAGGCCGACACCATAGGGAAAATTCAAGGTGTAGGTGTTGCTGACCGCGTTGCCGCTGGAATCGACGACCGAATAATGCGTGGTGTTGCTGCCCTCGCGCGGGCTCACTGCCAGGAAATCGGCCGCCGGCGTTGCGCGTGTAAGGTCGATACCGGCGCGTTGCCGGGCCGCATACTCCTTCGTGATCAGCACATTGACGGGCGCGTTGACGAAAGCGGGATCGCCGAGATAGCGCGCGCGATCGGCGTAAGCGCGCTTCATGGCTTCGACGATGACGTGCAGCGACGGCGCCGTGCCCTGCTTCATGTCCGCCATCGGAAACCCTTCGAGGATGTTCAGCGTCTCCAGCAACACCGTGCCGCCTGAGGACGGCAGCGGCATCGACACGATATCGTAGCCGCGGTAGTTGCCGCGCACTGGGTTGCGGATGACGGCCTGATAGGATTTCAGGTCGTCGACCGTCATGAGGCCGCCGCCGTCGCGGACGGCCTTTGCCAGCCGTTCGGCGACCGATCCCTCATAAAATCCTCGTGGCCCTTGCTCGGCGATCGCGGTCAATGTCGCCGCGAGGTCGGCCTGGATCAACCGGTCGCCTTCCTGCAGGGGCGTACCGTCGCTGCGGGAGAACGCTTTTGCGGAGTTCGGCCACCGTCCCATCCGGCGATACATATCCGACAGCGTGTCAGCCATGTCGTCGGCGATCACAAAGCCGTCGCGCGCCAGTTCGATGGCGGGCTTGAGGATTTGCGCGAGTGTGAAACGGCCCGAGCCGTATTTCTCCAGCGCCAGCGTCAACCCGGCTACCGTGCCGGGCACACCGATGCCAAGCGCGGAATTGCGCGACTTGTCGCTGTCGGGTTTGCCGTCGGCCCCAAGAAAAACATCCTGCGTGATCGCACCCGGTGCGGTCTCGCGATAATCGATGGCGGCGTCTTCATTGCGCCCGGCGGAATAAATCACCATGAAGCCGCCGCCGCCGATGTTTCCGGCGCGCGGATAGGTGACGGCCAGCGCAAAGCCGGTGGCAACCGCAGCATCGACTGCGTTACCTCCTTGCCGCAGAATGTCGGCGCCGACTTGCGCAGCGATCCTTTCCTGCGCCACCACCAGGCCATGCTCGGCCGTAATGGCTCGAACAGTGGAGAGATCGGGAGGCGCGTAAACGCGTCGTTCCTGCGCAAAGCCCGTCGTCCCGCAGGCAAACGCAAATAAAATTGTGGCAGCTACCCGGCGCCATCGGATCGAAAAGACTGTCATCGAAAATCCGCCGCAGTTGGAGCCTGTGTGACGCTTGGCAGCAACCGCCAGCATCGGTGACGCATGCTATATGGGTTCGGATTCGATCGGCAAAATGCCTCGCGAGACTTTTGAAGGAATTTCCTCACATGACGGTGATCGCTTCCGAGGCAGCCGGCGCCGAAATGCCGCGGGAATATCCGCGCCGCGCCGCCGTCGTCAGCTGGATATTCTTCGATTGGGCCGCGCAGCCGTATTTCACGCTGATCACCACCTTTGTATTTGCGCCTTATTTCGCCAGCTTCGTCGCGCCGGATCCCGCGCAGGGGCAGGCGCTGTGGGGATTCGCCACCGCGGCCGCCGGCCTGATGATCGCGCTGCTGTCGCCGGTGCTGGGTGCGATTGCGGATGCCAGCGGCCGGCGCAAGCCGTGGATCGCCGGCTTCGGCGCGCTGCTGGTGATCGGCGCCTCGCTGATGTGGCTCGGAAAGCCCGGCGACCCCAGCGTCATCCCGCCGCTGCTGCTCGCCTACGCGATCGCGAGCGTCGGCGTCGAATTCGCCACCGTATTCAACAACGCGATGATGCCGACGCTGGTGCCGCCGGATCGAATTGGGCGGTTGTCCGGCACTGGATGGGCCACCGGCTATATCGGCGGCATCCTCAGCCTCATCCTGGTGCTGGGCTTTCTGGCCGCGAACCCCGAAACAGGGCGGACGCTTTTCGGGCTGGCGCCGCTGTTCGGCCTCGATCCGGTCTCCCATCAGGGCGACCGCATCACGGGTCCTTTGACAGGAATCTGGTTCATCATCTTCGTGACGCCGATGTTCCTGTTCACGCCGGATTATCCGGCAAAGCGTCCGATCCGCGCGGCGCTGCGCGAAGGATTGAGCGGGCTAAAGCGAACGCTCGGCGAATTGCCGAAGCAGAAATCGCTCGCCACGTTCCTGCTCGCCAACATGATTTACACCGACGGGTTGGTCTCGCTGTTTGCATTCGGCGGCATCTACGCCGCCGGCACGTTCGGCTGGCATACGATCCAGATTGGAAGTTTTGGGATTTTGCTGGCCATCGCCGGCACTTTTGGCGCGTGGCTCGGCGGCAAGCTCGACGACAGGCTGGGACCCAAACGCGTCATTGCCGGCAGCTTGCTGATTCTTCTGTTCGCGCTGAGCGCGATTCTGCTGGTCGACAAGGATTCGATCCTGTTCGTCAAGGTCGCGCCGCCGGTGCCGGGCGGCCCGCTGTTCTCGGGTGCGGCCGAGCGCGCCTATCTCGTGCTCGGTTGCCTGATCGGCGCCGCCGGCGGCCCGCTGCAGGCGGCGTCGCGAACGCTTCTGATCCGCCTCGCGCCGAGGGATCGCATCGCGCAGTATTTCGGATTGTTCGCGCTGACCGGGAAGGTGACCTCGTTCATCGGTCCGCTCCTGATCGGCGTTATCACGGCGGTGACTGGGAGCCAGAAGGCGGGCATGGCGCTGCTGGTCGTGTTCTTCGTCGCCGGCCTGGCCCTGCTGACGCGGGTGAGGGAGACGTCGTAGGGTGGGCAAAGCGCAAGCGTGCCCACCATCTTGCTGCGTGCTCGGTGGCAGATGGTGGGCACGTCGCTTCGCGCCTTTGCCCACCCTTCTGTAACGGGCCTCGATTAGTCAATCCCTTTGCTTAGTCCGCTCGCCGGGGTCTCGCTTCTGTACGGGGTCGGCGCAGGGCCGCCACCTGATGGGGTTGGAAGAGGATAGGTCGACCAATCTACGTTGTGCGTGCTCACGAAGGCGACCTGGTGGGCAACGGCCTGACCTGATCCATCGTCCCGGCGAAGGGACTTCGCTTCGAGAAGGCCTGGTGTCGTGACCCGCCCGAAAACCGATATGTCTCCCTGTTAGGCTGCCGCAGCAGCGGCGTTAAAGGATGTTCCGTCGGCGAGCATGCGATGCATGATCACCGCGAGCCGGCGCGCCAGCGCCACCTTGGCTTTGTTCATGCCGGCGCGATTTTTGATCCGCATGGCCCAGCTCTTGAGTTGCGAACAGCCTTTGACCGGTTTGGTCAGCATGACGTTGGCAGCCTCGTAAAGCGCCGTGCGCACCGCAGCATCACCGATCTTGCTGATCCGGCCGGCGTAGTCGGTCTCGCCGGATTGATGCTTCTTCGGCGTCAACCCGAAATGGGCTCCTGCCTGCTTCGACGATTTGAAGCGGGCGGGATCGTCGATCGCGCTGGCATAGCTTAACGCCACGATCGGGCCGACCGCCGGGACTGACGTCAGCAGCCGTGCCTGCATGTCGGATCGCACCATCCTGCGGGTCTGCTTCTCAAAGGCTGCGAACTCGGTCCGCAGCACCGCTCGCACCGCCAGCAGCGCCTTGGCGATCGTCTGCAGGTGCGGGTGGCCCGCCACGAGTTCCTCGATCCGCCCCGCGAACTTCTGTCCGGTCGTCTTGCCAACCTTCAGGCCAAAACCGCGCAGGATCCCGCGCAAACTGTTCTCCACGTCGTGAAGCTTCGATTGCACCAGCTTGCGCGCCGTCAGCAGCGATCGGGTCTCTTGCGCACTCATCGATTTGCAGTGCACCGGCCGGAACCAGCCCAGCCGCATCAGTTGCGCGATGCCGCGTGCATCGTTGCGATCCGACTTGACCGGCATGGCCTCGAATGCCTTCCGTACGTGCCGCGTCTCCAGCAGTTCCACGGCAAGGCCGGCCTTCTTCATTCCCGCAAACAGCCACTGCGACAATGGCCCGGCCTCCAGCCCGATCCGTTCCAGGCCGAAGCCCAGCGAGCCGAACCAGTCGATCAGGGCTTGCGGCTCGCTCGCCACTTTGGCCTCACGCACGATTTTGCCATTGGCGTCGACAACGCACACGCTCGAGCATTCCAATGACACGTCGATTCCTGCATAATGCTCCATGGTCGTCTCTCCTTGATGCTTGGAGCGAGGTTCATCCCTCTGACTCCGTCACACCATCAATGTGAGGGACGACCGCCCGCCTTCCAAGCAGGCCGCGCGAAGCGCGCTACCAATGGCGCCGTAGCAAGCGCGGCCTGCTTGGAAGGCGGACCGGGGCCCGTTACCCCATCTACGACTGCGACATCTACGGCATCACGGCTCAATGCCTGAAATGCCGCACGCCGGTGAACACCATGGCGATGCCATGTTCGTCAGCGGCTTTGATGACCTCTTCGTCGCGGATCGAGCCGCCGGGTTGGATCACGGCGGTGGCGCCGGCTTCGATGCAGGCCAGCATGCCGTCGGCGAACGGGAAGAACGCATCTGACGCAACGACCGAGCCTTTGGTCAGGGGCTCGGCGAGCTTGGCGTCGGCCGCGGCATCCTGTGCCTTGCGCGCGGCGATACGGGCGGAATCGACCCGGCTCATCTGGCCGGCGCCGATGCCGACAGTAGCGAGATCCTTGGCATAGATGATGGTGTTCGACTTGACGTGCTTGGCGACGCGGAAGGCGAATTTGAGGTCGCGCAGTTCGGCGTCGGTTGGCGCACGCTTGGTCACCGTCTTCAGCGCGATGTCATCGACGACGGCGTTGTCGCGGCTCTGCACCAGCAGGCCGCCTGCGACGGTTTTTGCGGTAAGGCCGGCCGCGCGCGGATCGGGCAGGCTGCCGGCGAGGAGAAGCCGGAGGTTCTTCCGCTTCGCGATGATGGCGATGGCCTCTTCCGTAGCATCCGGCGCAATGATCACCTCGGTCAGGATTTCCGTGATGACGCGGGCGGCTTCGGCGTCGAGTGTCCGGTTGACGGCGATGATGCCGCCATAGGGCGACTGCGTATCGCAGGCGAACGCCTTGCGATAGGCCGTGACCAGATCGGGACCTTCGGCGACGCCGCAGGGATTGGCGTGCTTGACGATGACGCAGGCGGCGGTGCGCTTCGGATCGAACTCGCCGATGCATTCATAGGCCGCGTCGGTATCGTTGATGTTGTTGTAGGACAGCTCCTTGCCCTGCAACTGCCGCGCGGTGGCGACGCCCGGCCGCTTGTCGGGCGTGCGATAGAACGCGGCGGTCTGGTGCGGGTTCTCGCCGTAGCGCAGCGACTGGATCAGCCGGCCGCCGAAGGCGCGGAAATCCGGCGCGTCATCCTTGATCTGAAGCGCGAACCAGTTCGAGATCGCGGCATCATACGCGGCGGTGCGCGCATAGGCTTTTGCGGCGAGGCGGCGGCGCAGCGACAGCGTCGTGGCGCCCTTGTTGGCGGCGAGTTCGTCAAGCACGGCTTGATGGTCCTGCGCCTCGACGACGACGGCGACATCGTCGTGGTTCTTCGCCGCCGCGCGGATCATCGCGGGGCCGCCGATGTCGATGTTCTCGATGCAGTCTTCGTAGCCCGCGCCTTTGTCGACGGTTTCCTCGAACGGGTAGAGGTTGACCACGAGCAGGTCGATCGGCGCGATGCCGTGCGCCTTCATGGCTTCGGCATGCTCATTGTTGTCGCGGATCGCGAGCAGGCCGCCATGCACCTTGGGGTGCAGCGTCTTGACCCGGCCGTCCATCATCTCGGGAAAGCCTGTCAGCTCCGAGACGTCCCTGACCTGCAGCCCGGCCGCCGCGATCGCCTTCGCGGTCCCGCCCGTGGAGATGAGCTCGACGCCATGCCCGGCCAGCGCCTTGGCAAATTCGATCAGGCCGGTCTTGTCGGAAACGGACAACAGGGCGCGGGTTACACGGCGCGGATGGTCGGTCATCAGGAGGTTCCCAGGCTGGTAAGCCAGCCCGGTAGCATGGTTTTGCCGGTCATGAAACCGGGCAGAAACAGGCCAAATCCACGTGTGGAAATCTCGCGGCCGGCAGCGGTCGCTACAGCGGCAGTTCCGGCTCGCGCCTGGCATTGCGCCGGGCGCCGGTGGCCGCAGCCGACGTCGTCGAACGGACAAAACTCCAGCGGACCGAGGAGGCGTGGCGGGAATCCTGGCGGATCACGATCTGGGCGGTGCGGCGGGGGCCGTCATTGCCGGCCAGAAACACGCTGTCCTCGAGGTCGACCTTGTCGTCGAGCGCCTCGAAGGTCCAGACATCGCGGTTCGGCAATACCAGCATGGCGCCGCGCGTGTCGCTGAGACGGCTTGCCTTCACCGCGGGATGCAGATGAAACCGCAGGGCAAAGTCGGTCCCGTCGCCCTTGATGCGCGCGCCCGGCGCCGGCGAGATGGTGTCCTCGCCGTCGAGCCTGCCGCCGTCCTGGGAAATCATCAGCACCCGGCGATGCACCACGCCGAACCGCGCGAGATAGCCGTCATGCGACGTGGTCAGGAGGTCGCCGTCGTTCACCGCCTCGCGGTAGCTTTCGACATTGACCGGGCCACTGACGACAGGCGCGCCCTGCAGCAGACGCTTCATCGCCGACAGTTCGATGAACTGGCACGAGGAGGTGTCGTGATAGGTCAGCGTCGAATGCGCCGCGGTGCTGCGCGCAAAGCTGCGCCAATTGTCGCGGCCGGTCGAGGGCATGCCGCAATTGACGACGATCCGGCTCGGCCCGGACGATAGTTCGAACGAGAGGCAACCGGCGTGCGCTTCCTGGCTGACATTCGGCGGCGGCGGCGCGCCGGTGTCCATGATGACGGTCGTGGTGCCGGCATCGAGGCGCTGGAAGCCGGTATGTGGCATGTTCGCCATCGGCACGCCGTGGGTGTCGTCATAGGCGAGCAGAGTCGCTACCAGGTCGGAGGGTGCGTTGCTCATGCCGTTGAACAGCGCGAAACTGCCGTCGCCGTGCCGGAAGAAGCGCAGCATCGGCATCATGCGGTCGATCGCGTTCAACAGCGCCGGCGGCGGCGCGATGTTGCGGGCGGCAAAGGTCTGCCGCAGCGGCAGCAGGTCGCTGAGCAGTTCGACCAGCGCACCGGGATTGCGCGAGATGTGCCCGCCGTCGGGCATGATCTGCCGCTGCAATTCGTCGGAAAGCCGGCGCGTCGCGGAACGGATGTGACCCGCCTGATTGGCCAGGCACAGCGAGGCGTAGCACAGCGCGATCAGGACCTGCAGCCGCGGCACGCCGTCGGCGATGTCGAGCATCGCGTAGCGCAAATAGCGAATCTCGCGGGTCAACCCGCGCAGATATTTGCGATAGAATTTTCCATCGGTGTCGCCGAGCACCAGCGGCGCCTGCGACAACAGCGAGATCACGCGGCGCGCCAGCACGTCGGGACGGCGTTCGAGCGGCCGCTTGCGCGCCGGATTCGAGATCCAGTCGTCGACCAGCGAGCGGGCGTTGGCACGGGTCAGCGCGGTGTCGGCGGCGCGCAAATGGCGCAGCCAGCCGAAGCCGAGCAGGGCGACTTCCCAATCTTCCGACGGTGGTTCAAGATCGAAGATCGAGCGGCCGTGGCAGGTCACGATCTTGCCGGCGAACACGAAGCGGCCGGCATAGATCTCCGCGGCGCGGGTGGCGTCGGCGGTGCGCAGGTCATGCGGCGCGATGATCAGCCGGTCGGCGCGGCCGGGCCACAGCCGCGACACCGCCACCGTCGCACCGGTCGCACGCGCGATCACGGTCCGCGCCGAGCGGCTCATGATAAGCGTCGAGATGCGTCTGCGTTGAGCGACCGACACGCCGTGCCTTGCTTCGGGAGGGAGGGGTATTCTGGCGAATCCTTTTAATCCGGAAACGCCGCCGTGGCACCATCTTGAACAGGCGCGAATCACCCCAACATCGGGGAATTCCGGTTTAGAATCAGGATTTAACCAGCCGGGCGGCGTAAAATCCATCCAGCCCGCCGAGCCGGGGGTCGGCATGGGGCAAATGGCAGGGCAGGGTCCGCAAGTCGCCGTCCGCGGTCACGATCTCGGCGAGGCCGGCGACTTCGCCGGCTTCGACCGGCACGCGCCGCATGCCGGGTTCGGCGGCCAGCAGCGACGCTATGGCCTGTTCGCCTTCCTCGGGCTCCAGTGAACAGGTGCAATAGACCAGCGTTCCGCCCGGCTTGAGCAGCGCGACCGCCCGTTGCAGCAATCGTTTCTGCAGCGCCGCCAAGGCGGCAATGTCGGTCTCCTGACGCAACCACGCCACGTCGGGATGACGCCTGATGGTGCCGGTGGAGGTGCAAGGCGCATCCACCAGCACGCCGTCAAAACCTCCATTGTCTTGACCGGGCCACTCGGCGGCATCGGTCACCAATTCATCAGCCTGCAGCGAAAGCCGCGCGAGATTGTCGCGGAGCCGCGCCATGCGCGCCGGCGAGCGGTCGACGGCGGTGACGCGTGCGCCGGCTTGCGCCAGTTGCGCGGTCTTGCCGCCGGGCGCGGCGCAGAGGTCGACAATGGTCTTGCCGCCGACGTCGCCGAACAACCGCGCCGGCAACGCGGCGGCGGCGTCCTGTACCCACCACTGGCCATCGGTGAAGCCGGGCAGCATGGTCACCGAACCCTGCAGCAAGGTGCGCACGGTGCCGGTCGGCAAGGTTTCGCCGTGCAGGCGGCTCGCCCACTGCGCGGCGTCTGATTTCACGGTGATATCGAGCGAGGGTTCATGGCCGATGGCGAGCGCCGTCTGCCGCGCGGTGGTCTCGCCATACGCGTCGATCCAGCGCGCCAGCAGCCATGGTGGAATGTCGAGGTTCTGCGATTTGACCTCGTCGATCAGCGGCTGCCCCTCGCGCGCGCAGCGGCGCAGCACGGCGTTGACGAGGCCGGCATATTTTGCGGCGCGGCGGTCCGATTGCACCAGCCGCACCGAGAGATCGACGGCGGCGTGATCGGGCACATCCATCCAGAGAATCTGCGCGGCACCAATCAGAAGCGCGCTCTGCGCGCGCGGCGCATCCGTCGGGATGCCGCGATCGAGCAGGCGCGACAGCAAATGGCCGAGCGTACCGAGCCGCCGAAGAATTGTCGCCACCAGCCGCCGCATCAGGGCGCGGTCGCGATCGGCCAGCGTCTTCAGGCCGGGATGCGCGCCGGCACCGTCAAGCTGGTCGTCGAGGGTGCGGTGCTTGTGCAGCACGCCGTCGAGTATATCGGCCGCGATCCGCCGTGCCGCGAGACCGGGCACTTCGGAAGGTACTGCGAATCTGGAAGGTGGCATGAAGCGGCAACGTCTCGGAAAGCGGAAAGGTTCTGGCTCATGCCATTGGAATGAAAGCGTGTTTGGCATGTGAATATGCCAAATGTAAAAATTGCCACGGACAATTTCGCGAATGTGATGTGATCTGTATGCTCATCCCTGTGCTAAGAGCAGAACTGCGATGACCGACAGTCCCTCATCTCCCGCGCTAACCGCGGAACGCAAGAAGCTGACGCCCGCCGCCGAGCGCGCGCTCGCCGAGGCCGATGCCCGCCGCAAGGCCGCTGAGGCCAGCGCCACGCCGCACCAGAAGGAGTTCCAGGGCCCGAAGGGTCCGGAACCGACCCGACATGGCGATTGGGAGCGCAAAGGCATCGCTTCGGATTTTTGAGACTCGGGGAAAGCAAGGGAGCGCAATGGGCTCTTGCCGGATTCCCCGACTCAGCCCTTAGTCGGGAATATGCCTCCATATGAGAGATTAAGTGCCTATAGGGCGCCGCGCCGGGGCTCCTGGCGCCGATGGTTTGCGGCGGCGTTGCCCTGGATGTTCGTGATTTGCGTGGCGGCGGGGACGATGCTGCCGGTGCGGGACTGGGTGCGGCGGTCGCTGCCGAGTTTGGCCGACAGCCAGGCGGCGCGCGATGCCGAAACCATCTGGAAGCGGGCCGGAAGTCCGGACACGCGTCACGCCGTCGAGGTCGTCAGGACGATTGATGGGGACACGTTCGAGGCGCGGGTTCACCTGGAGCCCGGTCTCGATCTCAACACGCGGGTGCGTCTGCGTGGCATCGACGCGCCTGAATTAAAGGCGTCCTGCGCGCAGGAATTGCGGATGGCCGAGGCCGCGACGGGCGCGTTGCGCGCATTGCTCGGTGAAGGCGACGTTAGGATCTTCAATATCGGGCCGGACAAATATGCCGGCCGCGTCGTTGCCGAGGTCGCGACGCGGCGCACCGGAAATGTTTCGACGGCGATGCTTGCCGCGGGTCATGCCCGCAGCTACGGCGGTGGCCATCGCAACGGCTGGTGTGCGAATGCAGGTCAAACGCCGCTCAGATGAAAGATCCGCGCCATCGCGCAGCTCTTGTAGCAATCTGATTAGTCGATCAGTGCGTGACCGTCACCGTCGTTCCGACCGATACGCGTTGATAGAGATCCGAAATGTCGTCGTTGAGCATCCGGATGCAGCCGTAGGACACGAAGCCGCCGACCGAGCCCGGTACGTTGGTGCCGTGAATGGCGTACTCGCCGCCGGCCAGCGTCATCGCCGCGACGCCCATCGGGTTGCGCGGCGAGCCGCCGGGAATGACGTCGGGCATATTAGGCTTATCGCGCTTGACTTCGCTCGGCGGCGACCACGCCGGGTGGAGGTACTTGCCGTCGATCGTGGTGGTGCCGGCCCACTGCTTGCCGGTCTTGCCGACGCCGACCGGATAGCGCATGGCGCGACCGGAATCGAGAATGAGATAAAGCCGGCGCTCGTGGGTCTTCACCACGATCGTGCCCGGCGTGTATTCGCCATTGATACCGACCAGTTCCGGCCGCGCTTGCGCGCCCGACGACATCGCAACGCTCGCACCAATAGTGACGGCTAGCGCCACCGCAATTCTCATCGACATGATTAGCTCCCAATCGCCCGCCCCTTCCGGGGCCCTCAAAACATCATGCAAGCCTTTTGCCGGCTGTAGTCTCGTCCACGCATTTTTGACCATGTGTATTCACCGGGCGGTTTCCACTCCGGCGTCGAGACTCATTTTGTCGTTGGGAACAAAGGAAATGTTCGAATCAAAGTAAATGACCTGAAAACAACACCGGACGCCGAAACGCCCGGTGTTCAGGTATTGCCGCTGACAAACGCGTGAGCGGAGCAGGAAATGGCGGGTCCGAATTTGCCGCCGGCTTACGCCGGCGCGCCCTTCTTGTTCTGCCGGTTCTCGACGAGATCGTCGACCACGGCGGGGTCGGCCAGCGTCGAGGTATCGCCGAGGCTACTAGGTTCGTCCTCGGCGATCTTGCGCAGGATACGGCGCATGATCTTGCCGGAGCGGGTTTTCGGCAGGCCCGGCGCAAACTGGATCTGGTCGGGGGATGCAATCGGACCGATGTCCTTGCGCACCCACGCGACCAGTTCTTTTCGCAACTCCTCAGTCGGCTCGGTGCCGGCCATCAGGGTCACATAGGCATAAATGCCCTGGCCCTTGATGTCGTGGGGATAGCCGACCACGGCGGCTTCCGACACCTTGGCATGCGCGACCAGCGAGCTTTCGACTTCGGCGGTGCCCATGCGATGACCCGACACGTTGATGACGTCGTCGACGCGGCCGGTGATCCAGTAGTAGCCGTCGGCATCCCGGCGGCAGCCGTCGCCGGTAAAGTATTTGCCCTTGTAAGTCGAAAAATAGGTCTGCTCGAAACGGGCGTGGTCGCCATAGACCGTGCGCATCTGTCCCGGCCAGGACTTGGCAATGCAGAGATTACCGGATGTTTCGCCTTCCAGCACCTTGCCGTCGGCGTCGACGATCTCGGGCACCACGCCAAAGAACGGCCGTGTCGCCGAACCCGGCTTGAGTTTTGTGGCGCCCGGCAGCGGCGTGATCAAAATACCGCCGGTCTCGGTCTGCCACCAGGTATCGACGATCGGGCACCGGCCGTCGCCGACCACACGGTGATACCACTCCCAGGCTTCGGGATTGATCGGCTCGCCGACCGAACCCAGCAGGCGCAGGCTCTTGCGCGAGGTCTTCTGCACGGGACCATCGCCTGACTGCATCAGCGCGCGGATCGCGGTCGGCGCGGTGTAGAAGATGTTGACGTTGTGCTTGTCGATGACGTTCCAGAAGCGCGAATTATCCGGATAGTTCGGCACGCCTTCGAACATCAGCGTGGTCGCGCCATTGGCCAGCGGTCCATAGAGGATGTAGCTGTGACCGGTGACCCAGCCGACGTCGGCGGTGCACCAGTAGATGTCGCCGTCGTGATAATCGAACACGTATTGATGCGTCATCGCCGCGAACACGAGATAGCCGCCCGTGGTGTGCAGCACGCCTTTGGGCTGGCCGGTGGAGCCCGACGTATAGAGGATGAACAGCGGGTCTTCCGCGTGCATGTGCTCGACCGGGCATTCCGTCGTCACCATCGCGGCCGCTTCGTGGTACCAGAAGTCGCGCGAAGGATTCATGTCGATCGCAGCACCCGTGCGCTTGACGACGACGACCCAATCGACACCGCCGGCTTTCGCGATCGCGGCGTCGACATTGGCCTTCAGCGGCACTTTCTTGCCGCCGCGCAGTCCCTCGTCGGCGGTGATGATGACCTTGGACTGGCAGTCGGTAATGCGCTGGGCGAGGCTGTCGGGCGAGAAGCCGGCGAACACCACCGAATGAATGGCGCCGATCCGCGCGCAGGCCAGCATCGCATAGGCCGCTTCCGGGATCATCGGCAGATAGATCGTGACGCGGTCGCCCTTCTGGACGTTCCGCGTGCGCAGGATGTTGGCCATCTTGCAGACTTCGTCGTGCAGCTGGCGGTAGGTGATGTGTTTGGATTGCGAGGGATCGTCGCCTTCCCAGATGATCGCGGTCTGATTGCCGCGCTTGTCGAGATGGCGGTCGACGCAGTTCCAGGCCGCGTTCAGGACGCCGTCCTCGAACCATTTGATGGAGATGTTGCCGGGGGCGAAGGAGACGTTCTCGACCTTGTGGAAGGGCTTGATCCAGTCAATGCGCCTGGCCTGCTCGCCCCAGAAGCCAGTGGGGTCGGAGACCGAACGGGCATACATTTCGCGGTACTTGGCGTCGTCGATATAGGCGCGCTTGGCCCAATCGGCGGATACGTCGTAGATTTTCTCGGACATTCTTACCCTCCCACTCGTTGCGGCACCGCACGCGCTGGCGGCCGCAAGTCGTCCTGATTGTTGCAGCGATTATGCGTCGCGGGGCGATACCCGGACAAGGCGGAAACGTCTGCGACCTTGGTCGCGCCGCCGGCTTGCCGTCTTGTCGCCGATCAAACCGGCGTCATTTTCGGATATTTTTAACGATCCGGCCGAGCCAAAAATCAACGCTATCGCCGAATGGCTCCCATGACAGGTATTTCAATACCTCCGATGACGGAATCGGGACTTCGCAAAGCTAACCTTTACCCCCTAAATGCGGTCCCCGGGGCCGGACGGCCTTCCGGAACCAAGCTATAACAACAGGCATTGCCGGCAGACAGGTGGAGCAAGGCGATAACGGTCATGATGGATCAGCAGAGTTTCGAGGCTACGCGGCCCGTTTCCGCCGATCCTGCCGTTGCATTGGCCGAAGCGCTCGGGCAACTGCCCAAGCCGACGCCGAAAGCGCCCGGGGCAAAGTCGCAGATCGTCGCCAAGACGTCGGTCGAAGATTTGGCCGAGGAACTCGGCCTCAAGCTCGGCGACCAGAACGGACTGACCATCCGCCGCGTCAAGCGCGGCAAGGGATATTCATTCCATCGCGCCAACGGCACGCAGATCCGTCACGCCGGCACCATCCGCCGCCTGCACTCGATGGCGGTGCCGCCGGCCTATCGTGACGTGCGTTATTCGGCCGATCCGAGCTCGCATCTGCAGGCCGTCGGCATCGATGCGGCCGGCCGGCTGCAGTATCGCTATCACGTCGATTGGGAAAAGGTCCGCGAGCAACGCAAGGCGCATCGCCTGGCGCGGCTGGTGGGCGCCCTGCCGAAGATCCGCCGCAAGGTCTCGGCGTTTTTGTCCGGTGACGAGCCGACGCGCGAATTCGCGCTCTCGGCGGTGATCGAACTGATCGCGCGCACCGCGATCCGCCCGGGCAATGAATCCTACGCCCGCCTCAACGGCACCCGCGGCGCGACCACGATGCTGAAATCCAACGTTACACTGGAAGACGACAGCTTCGTCCTGACCTTCAAGGCCAAGGGCGGCAAGGCCGTGCGCAAGGAATGCGACGCCGCCAAGCTGGTGCGCGCCATCGGCATCCTGAGCGCCGTGCCGGGCAAGCGTATGTTCCAGTACCGCGATAATTCCGGAACCGTGCGCACGGTCTCGACCACGACGGTGAACGCGTTCCTGCGCGAGATCGCTGGCATCAAGATTTCGCTGAAGGATTTTCGCACCCTGATGGCATCAGCCGTGGTGCTGGAATCGCTGTCGCGGATAACGCCCGCAGCAAGCGAGCGCGGCCGCAAGAAGCAGGTGCTGGATGCGGTGCGCTCCGCCGCCGACGAACTGTCGAACACGCCCGCGATCTGCCGCAAGAGCTACGTCCACGACACCATCGTCACCGCGTTCGAGGACGGTATCCTCGAGCGCTTTGCCGCGACGATGAAGGGCTACCGCACCCAAGCCAAGCGCGAGGCGCTGCTGGCGCAGGTGGTAACGGCAGCGGCGGCGTAGCACCGAAGCCGTAGGGTGGGCTGAGCGAAGCGAGCCCACCATCCATCAACATCGGGATGCAAAGTTGGTGGGCACGCTACGCTTTGCCCACCCTTCTGTAACGGGCCTCGATTAGTCAATCCCTTTGCTTAGTCCGCTCGCCGGGGTCTCGCTTCTGTACGGGGTCGGCGCAGGGCCGCCACCTGATGGGGTTGGAAGAGGATAGGTCGACCAATCTACGTTGTGCGTGCTCACGAAGGCGACCTGGTGGGCAACGGCCTGACCTGATCCATCGTCCCGGCGAAGGGACTTCGCTTCGAGAAGGCCTGGTGTCGTGACCCGCCCGAAAACCGATATGTCTCCCTGTTAGGCTGCCGCAGCAGCGGCGTTAAAGGATGTTCCGTCGGCGAGCATGCGATGCATGATCACCGCGAGCCGGCGCGCCAGCGCCACCTTGGCTTTGTTCATGCCGGCGCGATTTTTGATCCGCATGGCCCAGCTCTTGAGTTGCGAACAGCCTTTGACCGGTTTGGTCAGCATGACGTTGGCAGCCTCGTAAAGCGCCGTGCGCACCGCAGCATCACCGATCTTGCTGATCCGGCCGGCGTAGTCGGTCTCGCCGGATTGATGCTTCTTCGGCGTCAACCCGAAATGGGCTCCTGCCTGCTTCGACGATTTGAAGCGGGCGGGATCGTCGATCGCGCTGGCATAGCTTAACGCCACGATCGGGCCGACCGCCGGGACTGACGTCAGCAGCCGTGCCTGCATGTCGGATCGCACCATCCTGCGGGTCTGCTTCTCAAAGGCTGCGAACTCGGTCCGCAGCACCGCTCGCACCGCCAGCAGCGCCTTGGCGATCGTCTGCAGGTGCGGGTGGCCCGCCACGAGTTCCTCGATCCGCCCCGCGAACTTCTGTCCGGTCGTCTTGCCAACCTTCAGGCCAAAACCGCGCAGGATCCCGCGCAAACTGTTCTCCACGTCGTGAAGCTTCGATTGCACCAGCTTGCGCGCCGTCAGCAGCGATCGGGTCTCTTGCGCACTCATCGATTTGCAGTGCACCGGCCGGAACCAGCCCAGCCGCATCAGTTGCGCGATGCCGCGTGCATCGTTGCGATCCGACTTGACCGGCATGGCCTCGAATGCCTTCCGTACGTGCCGCGTCTCCAGCAGTTCCACGGCAAGGCCGGCCTTCTTCATTCCCGCAAACAGCCACTGCGACAATGGCCCGGCCTCCAGCCCGATCCGTTCCAGGCCGAAGCCCAGCGAGCCGAACCAGTCGATCAGGGCTTGCGGCTCGCTCGCCACTTTGGCCTCACGCACGATTTTGCCATTGGCGTCGACAACGCACACGCTCGAGCATTCCAATGACACGTCAATTCCTGCATAATGCTCCATGGTCGTCTCTCCTTGATGCTTGGAGCGAGGTTCATCCCTCTGACTCCGTCACACCATCAATGTGAGGGACGACCGCCCGCCTTCCAAGCAGGCCGCGCGAAGCGCGCTACCAATGGCGCCGTAGCAAGCGCGGCCTGCTTGGAAGGCGGACCGGGGCCCGTTACCCCATCTACGGCATTGCGCGATGTGGTTACTTACATCCCGCCCATCTTGCAGACCATCTTCCACTCATCCGCCGTCACCGGCTGAACCGACAGCCGCGAATATTTCACCAGCGCCATGTCGGCGAGCTTCTTGTCGGCCTTGATCGCGGCCATCGTCACCGGCGTCTTCAAGGGCTTGTCCGCCTTGATGTCGACGCAGACGAACTTGCCGGTTTTGTCGGAAGGATCGGGATAGGCTTCCTTGATAACTTCCGCGATGCCGACGATCTCCTTGCCCTCGTTGGAGTGATAGAAGAAGGCCTTGTCGCCTTTCTTCATGGCCACGAGGTTTTGGCGTGCGGTGAAGTTGCGCACGCCGGTCCAGGCTTCGCCCTTGGCGCCCTTTGCCACCTGCTGGTCCCACGACCAGACCGAGGGTTCGGATTTCACCAGCCAGTACGCCATCGTCATTCCTCCGCCTTGAACGGCCGTGTCAGCAGGCCTTCGATAGCCGCGTCGATCGTCACCTTGCCGCCCAGGATCGCCGCGACCGCATTTGATACCGGCATATCGACGTTCTGCGAAGCCGCCAGTTCGATCAAAACCGGCGCGGTGAATTCGCCCTCGGCGAGCTTGTCGCGGTTTGGCGCTTCGCCGCGTCCCAATGCGATGCCGAAGGCAAAGTTGCGCGATTGCAGGCTCGAGCAGCTCAGGATCAGGTCGCCGAGGCCGGAAAGACCCACCAGCGTTTCGCCGCGCGCGCCGCAGGCGCGGCCGAGCCGGGCGAGTTCGCTGAAACCGCGCGTGGTGAGCGCCGCCAGCGCCGACGCGCCGAGCTTGCGTCCTTCGACGATTCCGGCGGCGATCGCCAGCACGTTCTTGGCCGCGCCGCCGATCTCGACGCCGCGCACGTCCGTGGTGTGATAGGGCCGGAAGGTCGACGAGCCGAGCGCCTGTACCAGGTCGCTTGCCAGCGCTTCGTCCTTCGCGGCGAGGGTGACGGCGGTTGGAAGGCCACGCGCCACGTCGTCAGCAAAGTTCGGTCCCGACAGGATCGCAGGGATGGCCTCCGGCATGGCCTCGGCGATGACCTCGGTCATGAACCGATGGGTACCGCGCTCGATACCCTTGGCACAGGCGATGACGGGCGTCTTTGGCTTCAGGTGCGGCGCCAGCCTCGTCGCGGCTTCGCGCAAATTTTGCGCGGGCGTCGCCAGCAGGATGATATCCGCGCGCGCAGCGGCAAGGATGTCGGCGGTGATGTCGATATTCTGATCGATGCTCGCGCCGGGCAGCTTTGGATTCTTTCGTGTCGTCTGCATCTGTACGACGGCCTCAGTGCTTCGCGCGTACAGCACGACGTCGCGGCCGGCGCGCTTCGCGGCGCATGCGAGCGCGGTGCCGTAGGCGCCGCCGCCGATCACAGCTACTGAATTGAAGGACGCCATGTCAAAATCCCGCGCGCGTGTTGGTGTAGCCGGCCGGCGCGGTCGCGTTGGCATCTAACAGCCAGCGCGCGCGGGGTGGCGCGTCCATCGTATCGGTCAGCCCGAGCGCCATCCGTTCCGCGCCGGCCCAGGCGATCATCGCGCCGTTGTCCGTGCACAGCGCGGGTGGCGGAATGATCAGCGTGGTCTGCGCTTTCGCGGCAACGTTCTGCAACGCGCTGCGGATGGCGTGATTGGCGGCGACGCCGCCGGCGGCGACCAGCGCGCGCGGCGGGCCGAATCGTTCGTGAAATAATCTCAGGCCTACGCTCAGCCGGTCCGCCGTCAATTCCAGCACCGCGGCCTGAAAACCGGCGCAGAGATCGCTGACGTCCTGCGGTTCCAGCGGCATCATGCGGTTGGCCTCATTGCGCACAGCCGTCTTCAATCCCGACAGCGAGAAATTCGCATCCGGCCGCCCGAGCATCGGCCGCGGAAAGGCGAACCGCTTGGCGTCGCCGCTCGCCGCGGCTCGTTCGACCTCCGGTCCGCCGGGGTAGGGCAGCGACAGCATCTTTGCGATCTTGTCGAAAGCCTCGCCCATCGCGTCATCGACGGTGGTGCCGAGCCGGACATATTGGCCGACGCCGACCACGGCCACGATCTGGGTGTGGCCGCCCGAGGCCAGGAACAGGCAATAGGGAAAGGCGAGCGCGCAGGTGAGCCGCGGCGTCAGCGCGTGGGCTTCGAGATGGTTGACCGCGATCAGCGGCGTATCGTGCACCATCGCGATCGCCTTTGCCGTGGTGAGGCCGACGATCACGCCACCGATCAGGCCCGGGCCAGCGGCAGCCGCCACCGCCGACAATTGGGCAAAGCCGACATTGGCGTCCTTCATCGCCTGGCCGACGATGCCGTCGAGCAGGTCGACATGGGCGCGCGCCGCGATCTCCGGCACCACGCCGCCGAAACGGGCGTGCTCTGTGGTCTGCGAGTGCACGATATTGGACAGAATCCTGCCGCTGCCGTCGCTCTGGCGTTCCACCACGGCGGCCGCGGTTTCATCGCAGGTGGTCTCGATACCCAGCACCAGCATCGGCTTGTCGTTGTCCAATTTGATCCCTTGCGCTATCGCAACTCTTCCGTAACCGGGTAGCATTACGAGGTGACGGCGTGCAATCGCTTGGGTATGCCGTGTTGGCGGAGATTTGAAATATGGCCGTTCTCGTCACGCGCCCGCATCCGGACGATGAGGCGACGGCCACGGCGCTGCTTGCGCGGGGGTTCGACGTCCTGCGCGCGCCGATGCTGCGGTTCGAACCGGTGCCGTTCCGGGACGATGCGGACGCGACCTATGGTGCCGTCATCGTCACCAGCGCCAACGCACTGCGCGCCATCGCGCCATACATCGTCGATAGCCGGCTGCTCAAGTTGCCCCTGTTTGCAGTCGGTGAAAATACCGCGGCCGCGGCGCGTGACGCCGGGTTTGGCGAGGTGATCGCGTCAAAGGGCGATGCCGGTGCGTTGCGCGATCTGGTGCTGGCGCGCGCGAAGTCGAAGCAACTGAAGAAAGCCAGCCCGATCCTGTACCTTGCAGGCGCCGATCTCGCCCGCGATCTCGCCGGCGAACTCGGCGAGAACGGTTTCACGGTGGTCACGCAGACCACCTACCGGATGGTCCCCGCGCCCAGCCTGCCGCGGGAAACATGTGACGCCTTTGTGGCGCATGAAATCGAGGCCGTGCTGCATTACTCACGGCGCAGCGCGCGCGCATTCCTGGACGCGGCGCGCTCCGGGGGCGTCGAAATCTCGGCACTGGCGCTGCCGCAATGCTGCATTTCAGCGGCGGTCGCCGCGGTCCTGCGGGATGCCGGCGCGACCCAGGTCACGGCCGCAACTTCGCCGGACGAAAATGCCCTGTTCGAGGCGTTGGGCCGGGCTCTGCAACCGCGATCCGGCTAGAGCCCCGTTCCGATGGAATCGGAACGAGGCTCCAGATTTTTGATTTGACGCGTTTTCTCGACGCGAACCGGTCCCCACTTCGCTGGAAAACGCTACGGTCGTTCGTGCCCTAATCTTTAAGTCTGGGCATGGTCTTATCGGAAAACCGGTGCCGCCACGGCCGTATCATGCTCTAAGACGTCCCGATTCTGCTAAGTTCCGGAACCTAACCATTCAAGGGAACCGCTGTGATGGTCGATGACAGGCCCGAAGACACTGGATCGCTGCCCGATTCGAGCCGGCCGAAGCGCGAGCCGCCGACCATCGAGCTCGAGGCCACCGAAGTATCCAGCGAGACGAAGAGCGCTGCCGGCGCATCGTCCGAGGCGACACCCGAGCCTGTAGTTGAGCCCACGCCGGAAGCCGCCAAAGCTTCCGTTGAGGAATCGCCGGTTGTAGAGACGCCGTCCCGGCCGGTCTCGCCCTGGATTGTCGCGCCGGTCTCCGGCGCGGTCGCGGCTGCCTTGGTGATCGGCGTTGGCTGGATGCTGGGCTGGCCTGCGATTCAACCCGCGTCCGCACCGCCTGCCCCGCAGCTCAGTGCCGCCATCGACGGTCTTACCGCCCGTGTCGCCGGACTGGAGCCAAAGGTAGGCAAGCCCGATCCCGCGGCTGCCGCACGTACCGATGCCCTGGAAAAAACCGTCGCGGCGTTGCGCACGGAACTCGCGGCGACGCGGGCGCAAGGCGAGAAGCTGGCCTCCGCCATCAATGATGTGAAATCCGCGCCGCGCGGTGACGGCACTGCATCGCCCGATCTCTCGGGGATCGATGAGCGCATCGCGAAGATCGAGAGCCAGATGCGAACGCAGGGCGCCGAGATCGCGCAGCAAGGCAGCAAGCTTGCCGATACCAAGGCCGCCGCGAAGCCCGCCGACGACATGGCGCTGCGCCGCCTTGTGTCGGCCGCGCTGCTCGATGTTCAGGTCCGTATCGGCGAGCCCTATCCGGCGACGCTCGCCACCACCAAGGCGCTGGCGCTCAATCCGGATACCTTGAAGCCGCTCGATCAGTTTGCGGAGAAGGGTGTGCCGAACGCCAACCGGCTGAGTTCGGAACTGCTGGCGCTGGTGCCGAAACTGCAGCCGCCCGTGCAACAGAACAATGCCACGACCGGCACCGGCATCGTAGAGCGCCTGCAGGCGGGCGCTGCAAAACTGGTCAAGATCGAACGCACCGATACTGTGGGCAATGATCGCGGCGCCGTGGTGTCGCGGATCACGGCGGCGGCGCTGCGCAATGATTTCAACGAGGCGCGGCGGGAACTGAAGACGCTGGAGCCGGACGATCGCGCCGCGGCGCAGTCCTGGCTCGAGCGGGCCGACGCGCGCGACGCCGCGCTGGCGGCATCCCGTCAATTCGCGACCGACGCGATGGCTGCGCTCGCCAAACCGGCGAATTAAGGATTTCGATGATCCGGATCATTCTGTTTCTGTTGTTGATCGCGCTGGGCGCAGCCGGCGCGGCCTGGATTGCCGAGCAGCCCGGCGATGTCATGCTGTCATGGGGCAGCGTGAAGCTCACGACCAAGCTGCCGGTTTTCGTGCTCGGGGTCGGCATTGTCGTCGTCGTGGCGATGATGATTTGGGCGATCCTGCGTGGCCTGTGGCGCACACCGGATCGGATGCGCAAGAACCGGCGCGAACGGCGCCAGGTCCGCGGCCGCCATGCGATCACGCAAGGATTGCTCGCGATCGGCCATGGCGATTCTTCCGCAGCCCGCATCCATGCCGAAGCCGCGCGCAAACATGCGGCGCACGATCCGCTGGCGCTGCTGCTGCACGCGCAGTCGGCGCAGCTCGACGGCGACCGCGAAGGCGCGCAGCGCGCGTTCCGCGCCATGGCCGAGCGCGAGGATACGCGACTGTTGGGTCTGCGCGGCCTGTTCATTGAGGCGCAGCGCGCCGACGATCCGGTGGCGGCGGTGATGGTCGCCGAGGAAGCGCTGAAACTGTCGCCGTCCTCGTCATGGGCGTCGCATGCGGTGCTCGGCTTCTGCTGCGCCAAGGGCGACTGGGCCGGCGCGCTGAAACTCCTCGACAACAATCAATCGGCCGGCCTGATCGACAAGGCGAGCTATCGAAGGCAGCGCGGCGTGCTGCTGACGGCGCGCGCGCTCGAGCTCGAAAAGGTCGATCGCGACCTGGCGCGCGAGAGCGTGATGGAAGCGGTCAAGCTGGCGCCCACCCTGGTGCCGGCCGCGGTGTTGGCGAGCAAGTTCGAGAGCGAGGCGCATCAGGTGCGGCGTTCGATGCGGCTGGTCGAGACGGCGTGGCTGGCGCAGCCGCATCCCGATCTCGCGGAGGCCTATTCGCACGTGAAGCTCGGCGATTCAGCCCGGCAGCGGCTGGTGCGGGTCGAGACGCTCGCGGCGAAGGTGCCCGGCCACATCGAGGGCGCGCTGGCGATTGCGCGCGCCGCGATCGACGCGTCGGAGTTTACCAAGGCGCGCGAGGCGCTCGCGCCGTTCATCGCCGCGCCAACGCAGCGCGTTGCGCTGTTGATGGCGGAAATCGAACGCACCGAACATGGCGATAGCGGCCGCGCACGGGCCTGGACCTTGCGCGCGGTGCGCGCGCTGCACGATCCGGCCTGGACCGCGGACGGCTATGTCAGCGATCGCTGGCGGCCGGTCTCGCCCGTCACCGGGCGGCTGGATGCCTTCCAGTGGCAGACGCCGGTAGCCGCACTTCCGTCCGACAGGGGAGCCATGATCGAACCCTCGCCGTTCGAGGAAGCGATGCTGGCTACCCCGCGCCGCGCCGTCGTGCTTGAGCCGCCAAAGGACGTCGAGGCGGAGGAGCCGGCTCCGTCACCCGCCGCCCCGGCGCCGTCCGACGCGCCCGCTGTCTCAGCGCCTGCGCCGGCCGCCGAGCAGGACAATGCGCCGCCGCCGGCCGCTGACGCCGAGGCGTCCCCTGCTGAAGCCGCCCGCCCCGAGCCGGTCACCGCCGACCCGATCCCCGCGCCAATGCCAGCTCCGCCCAAACCTGCCGAATCGGCGCCAAGCCAGCCGGCCCCTCTGTTCCGCTCGCGGCACGACATACCGAAGGCCATTCCGACCCCGATTCCGGCTGTAATTCCCCTCGTTCGGGCGCCCGACGATCCCGGGGTCGACGACGACGGCCCGGCGGACGAATTCGCGGAACAAATCGGCCCGCCCAAGGCCCAGGCCGGCGGCTGGCGGGGATTTTTGTCGCGCTGGGGCGGTGACTAGTCCCGTTTTTCTTGCCAATCGAGGCCGTGCCCGATATCAGGTGCGGGCGTTTCGGGTCGCTCCCGAACGCCGATTTGGTCCGCCGCAATAGCTCAGTTGGTAGAGCACGTCATTCGTAATGACGGGGTCACAGGTTCGAGTCCTGTTTGCGGCACCAGCCCTTCAAAATTTTCCTTCGAACAGCCGGCGCCCGCATTCACGGATGCGTGTGCGTGACGGGTCTCACATCACGAACTGCCCGCCCCGCATAGTCTCCACCCAGACCTCAAGGGGAGATACAAACATGCGTAAATTCATTCTGATTGCAGGGTTCGTTTTGGCATCCGCCGCCGCGCAAGCCGGCGATCGGAGCTTGTCGCTCGGTGGCGGCGAGACCACGAAGGTGAGCGCTCCGGCCAAGGCTATCGACGGACCGCGAACCGCCGAAGTCCCGCAGGCTGCCGAATCCCCGAAATATGTCGAACGGCCGGCGGCCGTCGAGTCCAAGCCCGCGGTGACAAGGTCTGAGACGACCGGGACCGAGGCGGCCCGATCCGAGACGAGCAGGGCCGCGGCGGGCAACGCCGCGAGGATGCGGCAACGGCCGGCCGGCATGCAGCAGCGGTACGCCGGTCGCCCTCAGAGCGCCGGGGCTGGTGGAGCGTCGGCCCGGAGAGCTGCGATGATGCAGCAGAGAGGCGCCGGCCAGCACCGCATGCGCTTCGGGATCCGGGCGCGCATCATCACCGCGCTGCACCGTCATGGCATCTACTGGTAATCTTGCCAAAGCAAAGCGCGCCTCCTGGATTCAAATCCGAGGGCGCGTTTTTCGTTGCGTAAGTTTTGTCCGGTGAACGGCTTCCCGCCAATCCTTACTGCATCACCGTCTGCACCACGCTGCTGATCGGGCGGCTGGCGACGGCCGGCACCTTCTGGTCCTTCACCAGCATCGCATCATACTCGGGCAGGGTCTCGAGCTGCTCCTTGGCCTTCATCTGCACCACCTTGTAGCCGCCGGCCTTCAGGCGGCGCAGCAGCGTCGGCAAGGCGATCGCGGTATGCTTCTGCAGATCGTGCATCAGGATGACGCCCTTGCCCTGCTTGTCGAGCTTGGTCATGACGTTGTTGATGACCTGGTCGGGACCCGATGATTTGAAGTCGTTGGAATCGACATCCACGGAGAACATCGAGATGTTGCGCGAGGCGAGATAGCCCAGCGCCGCCTGCGTATGGCCCAGTCCGGGGAAGCGGAAGAACGGCGCGGGCGCGGTCCCGATCGCCATCTTCACGGCGCTGAAGCCTTTCTCGATCTCTTCCTTCATCTGCGGCTCCGTCATCTTCTTGCCGTCGAGATGCGCGTGCGACCAGGTGTGCGAGCCGACGGTGTGGCCGGCGGCGAAGACCTGCTTGAGAATCTCCGGATGATAGGTGGTGTGCTTGCCGACCGGGAAGAACAGGCCCTTGGTGCATTCATCCGAAAGCGCCTTCAGCACGGCGGGCGTGGTCGGCCATGGACCGTCGTCGAAGGTGAGCACGATTTCCTTGTCGGTGAGGAAATCGAACTGCTTGTATTGCAGGAAGCCGAATCCGGGACCGCCTGTGGTGTCGATCACGACAATGCGGCTGACGCCAAGCGCGTCGGGATTGGCGCAGACGGATCGCATCGGCTGGGCTGCCGGAACGGACGCGGGGGCAGGGGCCGGCTTCGAAAGGGAAGCCGTGATCTCGACGTCGTCCCTGGGCGCGGGTTTTGCCGCAGCGCCGGTAACGGCTCGGCTTTGCGGGCGGCGACGGTTTGAGGCGGGGCCGCGTCGGCCCGCGGCGAGGAGGTCCAGAACCAAACGCCGGTGATCACCAGCGCCGTGACTACACTGGCCAGCATCAGGCCCAACGCATTACGCATCGCTACTCTTTCCACATACTCGGGGTACACAGACGCAACGGTGCATTAATGCCAACAATGTCTTAACGGCTCGCGAACACGCGCCGGTTTGGCGCTCAAAACGAGGGGCTTAATGCTATGTGAGGTCAGTCACAGTCGACGCGTTGTTTCAGGCGCATGCTCCAACCATCAACAACGGGCCCACTACCCCGGGCCAATGGGAGCCGACAATGACGACACTGTTTACCAAGACCGCCCGCAAGATCACTCTGGCGCTGGCTTTCGCCGCTTCTTTCTCCGCCGTGTCATCCACCGCGAGCTTCGCCTTCAGCTCGGAAGCGCAGCAGCAGTGCACCGGAGACGCGTTCCGCCTCTGCAGCTCGGAAATCCCGAACATTCCGAAGATCACCGCCTGCATGATCAAGCACAAATCCGATCTGAGCGCGGGCTGCCGCACCGTGATGGATAAAGAACTCTCCCAGAAGTCCGGCAAGCTCGCCGCGCAATAACACCGCGCATTTTGCAGTCTTTGACGGCTCAGAAAAAACGCTTGCGTCGATGCGACGCAGGCGTTTTTCCGTTTTCGCGGCGTTCACAAGGGCGGCGTTCGGGGCAGTTCCGCCGGCCACGAAAGTCCGGGGACATGCTCCGCTGGAGTCGCTATAGAACGCCTCTGATTGCGGTTCCCGGATACGAAGGCATAGCAAATGAACAAAATTCTTTTCGTCATTCCCCTGGTCCTGATGGCCTCCAGCGCGTCGGCGCAGCAGCGGGTGGGACAGGACGCCTGCTCGCGGGACGTCTCGCGCTTCTGCCGGGCGCAGATGCAGGATGGCGACCAGGTCATTCTGGCCTGCCTGAAGCAGAATCGCGCGAAGATCAGCAAGGGCTGCCAGCAGATGCTGGCCAGCCACGGTCAGTAGAAGCCTGCGCCGGCTTAGTTGCCGTACAGATAATTCGGCAGCCACAGCGTCATGCCGGGCCAGATGTACATCAGCACCATGCAGATGATGACGATGAACATGTAGGGCATCATGCCGGAGAAGATCTGGTTGAGCGTGACGTGCTTGGGCGCGACGCCCTTCAGATAAAACGCCGACATCGCCACCGGCGGCGACAGGAACGCCGCCTGCAGGTTCACGAACACCAGCACGCCCCACAGGATCGGGTCGATGTTGAAGTGCTTCAGCATCGGCAGGAAGATCGGCACGAAGATCACGATGATCTCGGTCCATTCCAGCGGCCAGCCCAGGATGAAGATGATCGCCTGCGACAGGATCATGAACTGGACCGGCGTCATGTTGAGCGACAGCACCCAGCTTTCCAAGAGCGCCTGACCGCCGAGGATCGCGAACACCGCCGAGAACAGCGCCGAGCCTACGAACAGCCAGCACACCATCGAGGTGGTCTTGGCGGTCAGGAACACCGCTTCCTTGGTGCGCTTCCAGTCCAGCGTCCGGGCCTGGAAGGCGAGCAGGAAGGCGCCGGCGGCGCCGACCGCGGCCGATTCCGTCGCGGTGGTGATGCCGAGCAGGATCACGGCCAGCACGACCGCGGTGAGAATGCCGAGCGGCATCACCGAGGAAATCAACAGCCGCAGCACCTCGAACTGCTCGGCCTCCATGGTCCAGTAGTAATACAGCAGCACCAGGCCGAAGATCCCGGCGATGAACGCGAAGTAGGTATAGAACTCCGGCGGCGGTCCGGCGTCGGAAGGCGACGCCTTGATCTGTTCGCGCAGTTCTGCGCTGCCCATCTGCTGCAGCGTTTCCGGCTCGTTCCTGGTCGCGGCGCCCGACCTGCCGCCGCCGAGCTCTTCCAGCTTTTCTTCTGCCGGCTGCGAAGCCGCACCGGCGCCCAGCGGCTGCGGCGCGTCGTCCACCTTCTGCTGGATCGATGCGGCGGGCGGCGTCGGAATATCCGGCTGCTGATGGATGACGACGTACCACCATGTCGCCCACAGCGTCGCCAGCGTCAGCACCAGCGGCACCAGCGCGAAGCCGAAATTCTTCAGCAGCATCGAGTAACCGATGCGTGCGCCGTCCACGCTGATGTTCATGGCTTTTGCAGGCGCCAGCAGAGCGCCAAACAGCGCCGGCAGCATCTTGCGCGAATAGGCCTGCTGCAATTCAGAAACCCATGGCCGCACCGGAACGCGGGTTTCGCTCTCGGGAAGTTTCGGCGCGATCTTCGGGTTAATCAGCGCCCAGCCGATGATGTAGACGAGATACAGGAACGCCAGGAAGAAACCCGGAAACATCGCCGCCGCGTACAGCTTCACCACCGACTGTCCGGCGACCGCCGCATAGACGATGATCATCACCGAGGGCGGGATCAGGATGCCGAGCGTGCCGCCGGCGGTGATGACGCCGGACGCAAGCTTCACGTCGTAGCCGGCCTTCAGCATCGGGTTGAAGGCGATGACGCCCATCAGCACCACCACCGCGCCGACCAGGCCCGAGGCGATGCCCCAGAAGGTGCACACGATCAGCGTCGCGACCGCGAGCGAGGCGGGAACGCGGCGGAACGCGAGCTGGATCGAATAGAACATCTTGTCGACCAGCGCGCCGCGCTCCATCACGTATCCCATCAGCACGAACAGCGGGATCGAGATCAGGACGTCGTTGGTCATCGCGCCATAGGTGCGCTGGACCATCAGGTCGAAGATGTGGTTGTCGGCCCAGGCCTCGCCGCCGCGGTAATAGGCGAAGAAGCCGAAGAACATGCCGAGCCCCATCAGCGTGAACGCCGTGGGGAAGCCCATCATGATCACGACCACGATGAGTCCCAGCATCAGAAGTCCGAGTGCCGGATCGCTCATCGCTGCAAGTCTCCGCCCATGCCGCGCTGCCGCGCGCTTTCCTCGATGTTCGCCGCGTGTGCGATCGCTTCCTTGCGCGATTCCTCGTCGACATGTTCGCTGTGCGCCAGCTGCTCCTCGACGACGTCGATCTCGTTGACGTCCTTGAGCCGGCTCGGCCACACCCCGGTCTTCAGGCAGATCACGCAGCGCATGATCTCGGCGGCGCCCTGCAGCAGCAGCAGCGCGCCGGCAAGCGGGATCATGAACTTGAAATGATAGACCGGCGGACCGTCGGCGGTGACGTTGGAGTGCTCGTTGATGCGGTACGAAGCCGACGCGTAGTCCCAGCCGGCATAGGCCAGCGCGGCGATGCCGGGCAGGAAGAAGACGATGTAGAGCACGAGATCGAGCGCCGCCTGGGTGCGCGGCCGCATCGAACTATAGAGAAAGTCGCCGCGGACGTGGGCGTTCTGCGCCAGCGTGTAGGCGCCGGCGAGCATGAACAGCGTGCCGTACAGCATGTTGGAGGCGTCGAAGATCCACGCCGTCGGCATGTTGAGGATGTAGCGCTTGAAGACTTCGGCGCAGACCAGCGCCATCAGTCCCACGATCAGCCACGCCGCGGCCTTGCCGAACCAGGTGCTGATGCCGTCGATGGTATGCAGAAGACGCTGCGCGTTCATTGGATCTCGGGCTACCGGTTTAGAGGGCGTCGAACAATAGAAAGCATCACCCGGGATAGCTATCCCGGATGATGCATTACTCGCTTGAATTATGCTGTCAGGTCTTCTTCTTGGCGTTCGGGCCGAAGTAGTGGTTGTAGGCCATGCGGCGGCTCACCACGGTATCCTGCTCCCACTGCGTCACCCGCTTGGCGTACGCCAGTTGCGACTCGACGATTTCCTTGAACAGCGGATTTTCCGCCGACTTCTTCTCGATGACCTGGTCGTAGATTTCCAGCTGCTTCTGCAGGACCGAGTCCGGGGTCTTGTAGAACTTGACCTTGTCCTTGGTCTGCATCTCCTCGTAGTCCTTGGAATAGCGGTCGATCGCCTTCCAGGACATTTCCTGGCCTGCCGCCTCGGTGGCCACCGCGATGATCGCCCTTATTTTTTCAGGCAGGGCATCGTACTTGGTCTTGTTGAACATGATCTCGAACTGCTCGGCGTTCTGGTGGTAGCTCTGCAGCATGCAGACCTTGGAAACGTCGGGGAAGCCGAGGATGCGATCGGAGGAGGCGTTGTTGAACTCGGCCGCATCGAGCAGGCCGCGGTCCATCGCCGAGACGATTTCGCCGCCCGGCAGCGCGTTGACGGCGGCGCCGAGGCCGGTGAACACGTCGATCGAGATGCCGACGGTGCGGAACTTGACGCCCTGGAGGTCCTCCGCCTTGGTCACCGGCTTCTTGAACCAGCCGAGCGGCTGGGTCGGCATCGGTCCGTACGGGAACGAGACGACGTTGGCGCCGATCGAGGCGTACAGCTTTTCCAGAAGCTCCTTGCCGCCGCCGTACTTGTGCCAGGCCAGCAGCATGTTGGCGTCCATCGCATAGCCCGGGCCCGAACCCCACAGCGCCAGCGCGTTCTGCTTGCCGTAGTGATAGACCAGCACGCCGTGGCCGCCGTCGAGCGTGCCCTTCGACACCGCATCGAGCAGGCCGAAGGCGGGCACCACGGCGCCGGCCGGAAGCACCTCGATCTTGAGATCGCCGCCGGTCATGTCGTTGACCTTCTTGGCGTAGTCGAGGGCGTATTCGTGGAAGATGTCCTTGGCCGGCCAGGTGCTCTGCCAGCGCATGCTCACCGGACCCTGCGCGCTCGCAATGTTCGGTGCGGCGACGGTGGCTGCAGCGCCCGCGGCGGCCACTTTCAGGAAGCTGCGGCGACTCGAAGTCTTCCCCTTGGTTGGTTTGGTCATGAGTATCCTCCCGGTTGAGCCGATCCTTGGTTGGCCGGCGTGATTGATTGGCCGGAACTCTAGAGGCCGCGTCCGAGCTTTGGCAAGGATACGTTATACCAATGCGGCGTTAGGCCTGCGGCGCCACGCCGCAGGGTCTGCCGGACCGCTAAATTGGTAAACGGCGCCGTCGCAAACGCCGCGATTACGTGCTGCTGCCTGCTGCGGTCGCGACCACCGGCAGGACCTCGTTGGCGGCGCGGTCGGGGGTATCTTCCTTCCAGCGCACCGAACCGAACGGCCGCTCCAGCATGCGGCGGACGCGGATCGGGTCGGGTCCGAGATGAAAGTCGATCGCGCGCTGGTGCAGGGCGCGCTCGGACTGCGTCGCGCGGTTGCGCTGGCGCAGATAATCGAGCCAGGTCGGGCAATGGTAGCGCTCGGTCCATAATTCGGGATCGCCGATGTCGCGCGCGATCGACCAGCCATAGGCGCCGTTGCGCTGCCGGCTGAGCTGCACTTCCTGCATCACATTGTGGAATGCGCGCGCATTATCCTGCGCGACGCGATACTCGATCTCGACCACCAAGGGCCCGCTGCGCGCCGTCAGCGAGAGCTGGACCTCGGGATCGGCGAGGAGCTCGGTTGCGTCCTCGTTGCGCGCGCCGACCCGCGGCATGCGCAGCCAGATTCCGAGCAGGGGCGAAAGCAGCATCAGGCCGGCCGAAACCAGCAGCGCGGTCTCGACGCCGGCGAGGTCGGTGAGGTGGCCCCAGCCCCAGCTTCCGACCGCGATGCCGCCGGCGATCGAGGCCTGGAAAGCCGCCAGCGAGCGGCCCGCAACCCAGCGCGGCGCCGAAAGCTGCACACCGATGTTGAACAGCGCGACCGCCAGCATCCACACCGCGCCGGCGAGCACCAGGGCGACCGCCGTCAGGATGGCGCTGGAGCTCAGGGCGACGGCGGCGATCGCGCCGGCCATCGATATCGCGCAGGCGCGCACCGCGGCCTCGCCGCTCATGCGCCGGCGAACCTCGCCGATATTGAGCGCACCGAACACCGCGCCCATGCCGAAAGCCCCGAGCATGATGCCGTAGGTTTGCGCGCCGCCATGCAGGAGGTCGCGCGCGACCAGCGGCATCAGGGCCGAAACCGAGCCGCCGATGATGCCGGTGACCAATGTCCTGATCAGGACGATCCGGATCGACGGCGAGTTGGCGATGTAGCGCACGCCCGAGACGATGGCGCGGTTGAGACGTTCGCGCGGCAGGCGCGACGGTTCGTGGGTGCGGTTCCACAGAAACAGCACCACCATCAGCGGCAGATACAGCACGGTATTGACGGCGAACGCCGCCACCGCGCCCGATGTCGCGACCACGAGGCCGCCGATCGCCGGGCCGAAGCTGCGCGCGATGTTGTAGCTGATGCCGTTGAGCGCCACGGCTGCCGGCAGCGTTTCCGCCGGCACCTGCTCGCTGACCGAGGCCTGCCAGGCCGGCCCGAACAGCGCCATGCCGCTGCCGACCACGAAGCACAGCGCCAGCAGGATATTCGGCGTCACGAGCCCGAACCACGCCAGTACCGTGAGCGTGGTCGCGCCGGCCAGCGCGATCCCGAGCGAGATCAGCGCGACGACGCGGCGGTCGTGCATGTCGGCGATGGCGCCGGCGGGCATTGCGATCAGCATGATCGGCAGCATCAGCGCGGTCTGCACCAGCGCGACCTTGTCGGCGGACGAGGTCATCTGCGTCATCGCCCAGGCCGCGCCAACGCCCTGGATCAGTATCCCGAGGTTGGAGACGAGGCTGGCGAGCCAGATGCGCCGGAACACGGGATGCCGTAGCGGCGCAGCGATCCCGTCAGTCGCAAAACCCAGGCGTTTCGGCTGGTCGGTCATGATCGGTTCCGTTGGCGTTCTGTCACCGGCTTGATTCCATATTGGCTTAAGGTGATGCCTGCGAAGACCATGGCCTGTCCAGTCGTTAGACCGCTATCGGCGGTGTTCCAGCACAGCTAAGGTACTGAAAGGCAACGGGAGGTTTCGAAATGAGGTTGTCACGGCGGGGGATTCTCAGGGGCGTGGGAGTCCTGCCTCTGCTGACCGGCTCTTCGGCGCTTTCGGCTTTCAGTTTGCAGGCCTGGGCGCAGACGGCCCCGACGGCGGCAGAGGTTCCGCCGGTCCTGTTCGTGCACGGCAACGGCGATCATGCCGCGCTCTGGATTACGACCTTATGGCGCATGGAATCGAACGGCGTGCCGCGCGAACGAATGGCAGCGATCAATTTCACCGATCCCCTGGCGCGCACCGATGACAAGGTGGAGCAGGCAAACCGTTCCTCGACCGAAGACCAGCGCCACGAGCTCGCCGAGGCCGTCAAGGAACTGCAGCGTCGCACCGGCGCGGCGCGCATCGCCCTTGTCGGCAATTCGCGCGGCGGCAATTCGGTCCGCAATTACATCAGGAATGGCGGCGGCGCCGATATCAGCCATGCGGTGCTGTGCGGCGTCCCAAACCACGGCGTCTATGATTGGGACGATGGCCTCAATGGGGAGTTCAACGGCCGCGGCCCGTTCCTGCGCGGCCTGAACGAGGGCGAGAGCGAGGTGACGCCGGGCACGGCGTTCCTCACCTTGCGTAGCGACGGCAACGATAAATTTGCGCAAGCCGACGGGCGCTTTGCCGGCAAGCCGGGCACGCCGACCGGCGTGACATCGGAGGGGCCAGCGCTGAAGGGGGCGACCAATCTCGTGCTCGGCGCGCTTGATCATCGCGAGGTCGCGTTTCATCCGCGCGCGTTTCGCGAGATCTACAAATTCATCGCGGGGAGGGAGCCGTCGCGTATCGAGATCGTGCCGGAGGCGCAAGTCAGATTGAGCGGGCTTGTAACGGGCACGCCGGGCGGCGTTGTTACCAACCGTCCCGTCTCAGGCGCAACGGTCGAAATCTATCGCGTCTCTCCCGATACCGGTGAACGTACCGGCGGGCCGATCCATTCGTCGCAGACCGGCGCCGACGGCCGTTGGGGCCCGGCGCAGGTCGAGCCGAGCTGGTATATCGAGATCGTGCTGACATCGGCCGGCGCTCCGACGACGCACATCTATCGCTCGCCGTTTCCGCGCTCCTCCGACATCGTGCATCTGCGCGCCGCGCGCCCGCTCGGGCCGGCCGATGCCGGCGCGGGCGCCGTCGTCCTGATGGCGCGTCCGCGGGGTTATTTCGGCCTGCCGCGGGACGTAGTACTGATCGACGGCAAGGAGCCGAAGGACGTGAAATCCGGTGTGCCGACCGATTCAGTGACGACCTTGCGGCTTCCGGCCGAGGAGGCTGGCCGCGCGGTGGTAGCCATGTTCAATACAGAGCGAATCGTGGCGCGGGCCTGGCCGGCCTCGGAGAACCGCATTGCGGTCGCCGAACTGACTTACTAGCTCTTTCGTAAGCGGTGCGCCTTCGTGGCGCCCGGATCGACAGAGATGGTTTGGCAGTAGCCCGCATGAGCGTAGCGATATGCGGGCTTTGGCGGAATCCCGGATGTCGCTTCGCTCATCCGGGCTACGAGACAGGCACCCATGAGCATAGCCGAAACCTACGACATGCCGGCCGCACGCGCGCCGCTGGTGCCGCCAAGCCCGCCACGGGCCCCCGATGACATGAGTGTGTTCGGGCGGATGAAGGCGATCCGCATCAGCCCGATCGGAAGCTGGGGCCAGCGCGCCTATGAAGAAGACATCGTCCGGGGCCGTTTCCTTGGCCACAGCAGCTTCATCCTCAACGCGCCGGATGCGATCCGGCACGTGCTGGTCGACAATTACGAAAACTATACACGCACGCCGGCAGGCTTCCGCGTGTTGCGTCCGATCCTCGGCGAAGGCTTGCTGATCGCGGAAGGACGCGCGTGGAAGCATCAGCGCCGGACGCTGGCGCCGGCCTTCACGCCGCGCGCGGTGACGACGCTGGTTCCGCATATGCTGGCCGCGACCGACGAGACGATCGCCAAGCTCAGGACCGCCAGCAACGCGCCCGTGGATTTGCGCGAGGCGATGCAGCGGATGACGCTCGAGATCGCGGGCCGCACGATGTTTTCGTTCGGTATGGACCGGCACGGCGCCGCGTTGCGCGACTTCGTGATGGAGTATGGCGAGCGGCTGGCGCGGCCGCATTTCCTTGATCTGCTGCTGCCGCTGGGATGGCCGAGCCCGCAGGATTTCGCCCGCGCCCGTTTCCGCAAGCGCTGGACCGCCTTTGTCGGCATGCTGATGGCGGAACGCCGCGCCGCCGGCAAGAACGAGGGCGCGCCGGCCCGTGACCTGTTCGACCTGATGGGCGACGCGCGCGATCCGGAAACTGGCGAGGCCTTCACCGATGCGCAGCTCGGCGATCAGATCGCGACCATGATTCTGGCCGGCCACGAGACCACGGCCACCGCACTGTTCTGGGCGCTCTATCTGCTGGCGCTCGATCCGGCGGTCCAGCAGCAAGTGGCGACGGAAGTTCAGGGCGCAACTGTCGACGGCACGCTCGATATCGAGCGGCTGAAATTCACCCGCGCGGTGGTCGACGAGACCATGCGGCTCTATCCGCCGGCGTTCCTGATTGCGCGCGCCGCCGGCGGGCCGGATACGATCGCGGGGTTTTCGGTCAAGAAAAAGGACGTCATCATGATCGCGCCGTGGCTCTTGCATCGGCACGAAAAACTCTGGCGCGATCCGAACGCCTTCATTCCGTCCCGCTTCATGACCGGCACGCCGCCCGATCGCTTCGCCTATCTGCCGTTCGGCGTCGGCGCGCGCGTCTGCATCGGCGCGCATTTCGCGCTGGTCGAAGCAACGCTGGCGCTGGCGAAGATGATCGGCGCGTTTCATGTCGATCTGGTCGACAAGGAGCCGGTGATGCCGATCGGCGTGGTCACGACCCAGCCCGACCGTTCGCCGATGTTTGCGATCACGCCGCGATAGCGTAGCGTTTTCGAGCGGAACATGCCCCCGGACTCGATCCGAGGGCGGATGCCGGTTGGCGTGAAGAAAACGCGTCGAACCAAGGAGAGCACCTTGCGTCGCCGCCTCGGGAACGTCATCTAGGTTACCAGCATGAGTGACACAAAGGCCCAGTTCGCAGTTCTGAGGCAGACCGCCGATCCCGCGGTCGCCGACGCAATTGCCTGGCTCATCGAGAAGGGCGAGGATCACGAGCTTAACCGGATCAACGCCCTCGACTTCGCCAGGCAAACCGGGCTCGACGAAGAGCGGGTGATCTCCGGCTTTCTCCACGCGTCGCGGCTGGGCCTGTTTGAGCTGACATGGAATGTGCTGTGCCCGGGCTGCGGCGGCGTGCTCGACGCCCATTCAACGCTGAAATCGCTGCGCCACGACGATTACAATTGCGCGCTGTGCGCGGCGGGTTACGAGGCCTCGGTCGACGAACAGGTTGAAGTCGCCTTTACCGTCAGCCCGCGTGTCAGGCGTATCGCCGCGCACGACCCAAACACGCTGCCGATCTGGGAATATTTCAAGCAGATCTTCTGGAGCTCAGGCGTCGACTTCAACAAGGAGTCGTTCGAGTCCCTGACCGAGGAGGTCGTGATCGACGCGCTCGAACTGCCGCCGGGCGAGAAGGCGGTGCTGTCGCTGCAATTGCCGGCGCAATTCATCATCGTGTTCGAGCCGGTGACGCATGCTGCGCAATTCATCGACGTTCAGGGCGAGCCCACCAAGGAGCGTCAGCAATTATCCCTGATGTACAACAACGTCCATGCGCCGACCGGAACCACCACGATGCGGCCCGGGCCGTTGCGGCTGTCGCTCGATAATCAGACCGGCACGCGGGTGCTTCCGTCGGTGTTTATCGCCGCCGAGGGCCTTCATCACCTGATAGGCAAGCGAAAGCCGTTCCTGACCGCCAAGCGGATGCTGACCAACCAGACGTTCCGCGACGTCTACAAGGCCGACAATCTCAATATCGACCAGCGGCTGAAGATCACTTCGCTGACGTTTCTGTTCACCGACCTGAAGGGATCGACGGCGCTGTATGAGCGGGTCGGCGATCTCGCAGCCTTCGATCTGGTGCGCGCGCATTTCCATGCGCTGCTGGAAATCATCTCGTCCGAAAAAGGCGCGGTGGTCAAAACCATCGGCGACGCCGTGATGGCGACGTTCATCAGGCCGGAACACGCTCTTGCCGCCAGTCTTCGGATGCGCTCCGCGATGGCAGCGCTCAACGCGCAGCGCGGCACCGAGGATCTGATCGTCAAGATCGGGATTCACGAGGGCCCATGTCTGGCCGTGATGCTCAACGAGCGGCAGGATTATTTCGGCCAGACCGTCAATATCGCCGCCCGTGTGCAGAGCTTGTCGACCTCGCAGGAGATCCACATCACCGGCCCGGTGATCGATTCGCCGGCGGTTGCAACGATCCTGGAACGAGCGGCGATCAAGCCGATCCAGAAGGAAGCCGCGCTGCGCGGCATCGCTGACAAGATGGTGGTGTACGAGATTCCGTAACGCTTTATTCGATTACGATCTCGCCGGTCATGCCGAGTTCGGCGTGGGTCTTGCCGTCACTGCTCTTGATGTCGCAACGCAGGTCGCTGGCGCGGCCGGCCGCGATCGGCACCAGCCACCATTCGGCGGATTGTCCCGGATAGACTTCGATCTCGCGGATCGCGCCCTTGAATTCGGCGAGCGTCACAGTCTTGCCGTTCTGCGGCTGCGTCACCTGCACCTTGCGCGTGAACACCATCTGCGAGAACGCGTGCGAGGTGAAGTAATGCGGATCGTTGCTCGTGTTGCGCAGGATCAGCTTGTAGAGCTTGCCGGTTTCGAACTTGAGCTGCTTCGGCGCGAATTCATGTTTGCCCGGCGAACCCAGATCGACCGTCACCTCTATAGGCGTCTGCCGCGACAGGTCGCCTGCCGCCAGCGCGGCTCCCGAAGCTGCTCCCAGCATGACGGCCGCGCCAAGTGCGAAGCGGAAGGAGGTCATGTGCGTTCCCCTCTTAAAATCGCTTGTGAAACAACGAGTTCAGCCGTAATGCAAATGCGAATGACTTGCAATTAGATATCGACCGTACGGCCTGCGGCGAATCGCGCGGCTTGCGTTCGGCCGACAGGCCGAGTCCTCCGGGACGGTAAGCCTCGAACGATATCGGCGGACTTCGAATCACCCATAAGCGGAGGCTAGGCGGGGTCGCTGCGACCGCGGGGCGCTGCTTAGGCCTGGCGCGGATTTCAACCTGACGCCGATTTAATCTGCCTGCACGGTCAGGCCTGCATCGCGCAGATTGCGAAGGCCAAGCCTTCGACCCATATTCGGTGAACAGCTTCCACGGTTTTTGCAGGTAGACTGATGCTCGACGGACTGCGCCAATTCATTGCCGATATCGTTGCACCCAGTGCGGATCCGGATCTCGCGTTCGACGATACCGGGTATCGTCTGGCGGCGACGGCGCTGCTGGTTCACGTCGTCTCGCTCGATGGCGAGCCGAGTGTGATCGAGAAACGCAAATTGCACAGCTTGATCGAAAGCCGCTTCAAGCTCGATCCGGGCACGGCGGATCATCTGATCGCACAGGCCACGCGGGTCGAAGGCGAGGCGGTCGATCTCTATCATTTCACCAGCGTCATCATGCGGTCGGTTGATGAGGACGGCCGGCTTCGCATCATCGAGATGATGTGGGAACTGGTGTACGCGGACGGCCAGGTCAGCGAGTTCGAGGATAACGTGGTCTGGCGCGCGGCTGATCTGCTCGGTATTTCATCGCGGGACCGGATCGATCTCAAGCACAAGGTGGCGGAGCAGCGGCAACCGGCCTCGTCCGGAGGCATATCGAAAGCGGCCGACGCGGCGACATAGCGGCGGCGGCGCTGCACCCATCGATCGCATGCCACTGCAGATGACGAAACTTTAATGTGCCGCCCCCTCTGCCGCGAATAAACGCGACAGGCCTGAAACTATTGAACTTCAATTGTCCGGGAGCGCAACGGTGCATAGGCATATGCCATGCACGTGGCTTGCGTCACACTACGCGCCTATGCTCTCGTTACGGAACTCGCTTCTATCTGAAATTGATTTAAGAGCATTCGATCGTGACCGAACGTGTGACGCTGATTACCGGTGCATCGGCAGGCATAGGCACCGAACTGGCGCGCGTTTTTGCATCCCACGGCCATCGTCTGGCGCTGGTGGCCCGTCGCGCCGATCGCCTGGAAGCCCTGGCGGCTGAAATCACAGCTTCGGGCGGCGCCGCTCCGATCGTCATTCCCTGCGACCTCGTGCAGCCCGATTCCGGCGACAGGATTGCCGAAGCTCTGGCCGCGGCCGGCCTCGAAGTGGAGTACGTCGTCAACAATGCCGGCTTCGGCCTGTTTGGCAGGGCGGTCCAGCGCGATCGCTCCGATCAGCTTGACATGATCGCCGTCAACATCCGCGCATTGACCGATCTCTCGCTGCGGTTTTCCGACCAGATGATCCGCAACCGCGGCGGGCTTTTGAACGTCGGCTCGATCGCCGGCTTTCTGCCGGGGCCGGGGATGGCGGTATATTACGCCACCAAGGCGTATGTGCTGTCGTTCACGGAGGCGATGCGGGCCGAACTGGCGCCGCACGGCGTGCGCGTGACGGTGCTCTGTCCCGGTCCGGTGCCGTCGGAGTTCCAGGCGCGCGCGGGGTTCAGGCCCGGTTTCGATTCTGCCGTCCTCAAGGTTTTGCCCGCCGCCGTGGCCCAGCAAGCCTATCGCGGATTGATGGCGAACAAGCGGGCAGTGATGCCTGGCATCGGTATCAAGATTGTCCCGTTCCTGCTCCGGTTCTTCCCGCGCGGGTTCATTCTGGGAGCGGTCGGCCGCCTCCAACTCCGCCAGCGCTGAGAAAGCGCTGTTTTCCTGCTGAAAACCTGCCCTGCCGGTACCGCCTGCCAGCGGCCACGTCTGGCCCACGACTTGCTTGGGATTGTTTGAGTGTGCGCGAACTCACGCGAAATTAAGATTCACTTAGGTATCGTTTCGGTTTGAGCTGCCCCTGGGGCAATTTCGATGTCGTTCCGGTCGAGAAAAATTGGCGACACCATCCTGCCCTTTCCGGGCCGACAGACGCTGGTTGCACCTTGCCCGGCGCCCCTCTTGCCCGTTCTGATCGTTCTCCACCAGGAGACGTCGACACCGGGACGGGTCGGCAACGCGCTGCGAGCGCTCGGCCATCCTCTCGACATTCGCCGTCCCCGGTTCGGAGATCCCCTGCCGGACACACTGGATCAGCATGCCGGCGCGGTGATCTTCGGCGGCCCGATGAGCGCCAACGATTCCGATGACTATGTCCGCCGCGAGATCGACTGGATCAAAATTCCCCTGCGCGAGCAGCGGCCGTTTCTCGGCATCTGCCTGGGCGCGCAGATGCTTGCCAAACAATTGGGCGCACAGGTCGCGCCGCATCACGAAGGGCGGGTGGAGGTCGGCTACTATCCGATCCGCCCGACGGCGGCCGGTCACGCGCTTTGTTCGGACTGGCCGGAGCGTGTCTACCACTGGCACGGCGAAGGATTTCAACTGCCGCATGGCGCAAAACTGCTTGCCGAAGGCGATGACTTTCCGGTGCAGGCCTATCAGCACGGTCATGCGTTCGGCTTGCAGTTTCACCCTGATGTGACCTACGCCATGATGCATCGCTGGACCACGCGCGGATGTGTCCGCATGGACCAGCCGGGCGCGCAACCGCGTCACCTTCACTTCGATGGTCGCGCGGTGCACGACCTGATCGAGCTGGCGTGGTTGAAGAATTTCATTGCGGGCTGGATCGCCCGCGCGCCGCACGCGATCATGCTGGACGCCGCGGAATAGCCGTCACGCGGAATTTGCCCGCGTATCCGAGCATCTTTCAAAATTTCCGAATGTGATAGTGTCGTTCGCCTGATCTGGCGCTGCCGAATGGCTCGCGCGCACAAAATCAATGACAAGAACGACAGGGAGATCGCGGTGACCTATCAGCATATTCTTTACGAGGTGAGCGACAAGATCGCGACCATCACGCTCAACCGGCCGGACCGCATGAATGCGTGGACGGCAACCATGGAGCGCGACGTGCGCGACGCGATGGCGGCGGCCGCCGGCGATGACAATGTTCGCGTCATCGTGCTCACCGGCGCCGGCCGGGCGTTCTGCGCGGGCGCCGACATGGAAGCCTTGCAAGCCATCGATCCCAGCGAGATCAGGCGCGGCGAGAACACCCCGGCGTTCGACATGAACCGTCGGGCGGACTGGCAGACGCGCTATGCCTATTATCCGGCGATCCCGAAACCCGTGATCGGCATGCTGAACGGCGCCACCGCCGGCATCGGCCTGGTCCACGCGCTCTATTGCGATCTGCGTTTTGCCGCCGACAACACCGTCTTCACCACCGCGTTTTCGCGCCGCGGACTGATCGCCGAGCACGGCATCAGCTGGATGCTGCCGCGCATCGTCGGCCACGCCAACGCGCTCGATCTCTTGATGTCCGCGCGGCGGGTCTCAAGCGAGGAGGCGCTGAGGATCGGACTGGTCAACCGGCTCTATCCGCCCGACCAGCTGCGCGAGCAGACCTATGCCTATGCGCGCGATCTGGCCGATTTCGTCTCGCCCAGCGCAATTTCGGTGATCAAGCGGCAGCTCTACGACGTGCCGTTCCAGACGCTGGCGGAAGCGACCATCGAGGCCAACCGCGAAATGCAGATCGCGCTGAAGGGTAGCGATTTTAAGGAAGGCGTGGCGAGTTTTGTCGAGAAGAGGGCGCCAAAGTTTACGGGGAAGTGAGGGGGAGGGGTCGTGGTGGGGGTTTGCCCCAGCCCGCCGTCGCCCAGCGGGCTATGGCGGGGCAGCCTTCGCTCTCTTCGCTACGATAGGGCACGGTGTGGCCTGCCCAGCCGTAGCTCGCGAAGCGAGCGAAGGCTGGTGGAGCCAGGCGGGATCGAACCGCCGACCTCGTCATTGCGAACGACGCGCTCTCCCAGCTGAGCTATGGCCCCGTCGCGACCGCTTCGAAGTGATCCGAAGCGATCGACAATCGGCGCCATTTACAGTCCGGCCCAAGGCCAAGTCAAGAACGGTGCAAGAAACTTGAAACGGCCGATTTTGGCGCCATTTTGCCGGGAACTTCCCTTGTTTGCGGGGGGATGAACCGATATCTAGCTGGATATCCTTCCTCGCGAGCCCCCGCCACATGCGCGCTATCCTCGACATCGTCATCATCGTCCTTGACCTCTATGTCTGGCTCCTGATCGCCTCCGCGATCCTGTCCTGGCTGATCGCCTTCAATGTCGTGAACACGCGCAACCAGTTCGTCGCCGCGGTGGCCGAGTTCCTCTACCGAATTACCGAACCGGTGTTGGCGCCGATCCGCCGGTTCATGCCCAATCTGGGCGGCCTCGATATCTCGCCGATCATCCTGATCCTGCTCATCATGCTCATCCAGCGGGTGATCCTTTATTACATCTATCCAAACGTCATCTGATCGCGTGTTTCGATAGCTGGTGGATGCTCGATGGATACGTGATGGATCCTTGGCGCTATTCCACCGAGGGCATCAGTGTCGCACTGCGGGTGACCCCGCGCGGCGGCCGCGACGATATCGATGGGATCGAGACGCTCGCTAACGGCCGTTCGGTCGTCAAGATTCGCGTCCGCGCCATCGCCGAGGGCGGCGAGGCTAATCGCGCGGTGACCGAATTGCTGGCGAAGGTGCTTGGCGTGCCGAAGGCGAAAGTGAAGATCCTGTCAGGAACGACCTCACGTCTGAAGCAGGTCGCTGTGGACGGCGATCCCAAAATTCTCGGCGAAACGCTGCGAAAGGCGGCTGCCGCCAAGGCGGACAAGGCATGATCCGGAAAAGTGGGAGCCGGTTTTCCCTCGCGACAAACGCGGAACGCGTTTGCGCGGAGATCATGCGTAAAACTGAGGACGAAGGACTGAGATGACGGCACGTATTATCGACGGAAAAGTCATTGCAGCGGAGCTTCGCGCCCGCGTCGCGGACGAGGTGGCAAAGGTCAAGCGCGAGCATCAGATAACGCCGGGCCTTGCGGTGGTGCTGGTCGGCAACGACCCGGCCAGCGAGGTCTATGTCCGCAGCAAGCATACGCAGACCCAGGCCGCCGGCATGGCCTCGTTCGAGCACAGGCTGCCCGCCGATGTCGCGCAGGCCGACCTGCTGGCGCTGATCGCAAAGCTCAATGGTGACCCCACTGTGCACGGCATCCTCGTGCAATTGCCGCTGCCGAAATCGATCCACACCGAAACCATCATCAATGCCATCGACCCGGCCAAAGACGTTGACGGACTGCATCCGAACAATGCCGGCCGGCTGGCCGGCGGCTTTGCCGCGCTGTCGCCATGCACGCCGCTCGGCTGCATCATCCTGACCAAGAGCGTGCACGCCTCGCTGGAGGGCATGAACGCCATCGTGATCGGCCGCTCCAACCTGGTCGGTCGCCCGCTGGTGCAATTGCTGCTCAACGAAAATGCGACGGTGACGATCGCGCATTCGCGTTCAAAGGATCTGCCGCAACTCTGCGCCCGCGCCGATCTGGTCTATGCTGCCGTCGGCAAGCCGGAGATGGTGCGCGCCGGCTGGATCAAGCCTGGCGCCACGGTGATCGACGTCGGCATCAACCGCACGCCATTGCCCGACGGCAAGACCAGGCTGGTCGGCGACGTCGCCTTCAAGGAAGTGGCCGAGGTGGCAGGTGCGATCACGCCGGTGCCCGGCGGCGTCGGGCAGATGACGGTGGCGTGCCTCTTGGTCAACACACTGCGCGCAGCGTGTGGCATCCACGGGCTGCCGAAGCCGGGGGCGTGATCTTTCTTCTCCCTCTCCCCGCAAGTGCGGGGCGAGGGAGCGCTAACACCTCACCCCGCCGCGTTCTCGATCAGCCGGCGATAGAACCGGATCATATCGGCATAGCCCTCGACAGAGAGCCGTTCGTTGGTGCCGTGGAAGCGCTTCAGATCTTCCGAATTGGCGCGCACCGGCGAGAAGCGGAAAATCGTGTCGGTGATCCCCGTGTAGTGGCGCGAGTTGGTGGCGGCCACCATCAGGCCGGGCGCGACGATCACGTCCGGATAGATTTCCCGGATGGTGCGGTTGAGCATCTGGAACGACGGATTCGCGGTCGCCGTCACCGGCGGCGGATCGGTATTGCCGGGAAACGGCTTTATGGAAATCCGGTCATTGGCGATCGTGCTGCGCACGTGGTCGATCACGCTGCCTTGCGTGTCGCCGGGAAGCAGGCGGAAGTTGACGGTGGCTTCGGCGTTACCGGGCAGCACATTATCCTTGTCGCCGGCATTGAAGATCGTCAGCGCCGTGGTGGTGCGCACCATGGCTTCCGTCGGCCCGCTTTTTGCGAACTCGCGCAGCAATAGCGGCCGAAACAGCCAGAGGTTCGACAGTACCACACGGTTGAAGCCGGACATCTCCGGCGCCAGCGTGTCGAACATCTCCGCGACCGTAGAGCGGATCTGCATCGGCAGGCGGTGATCCTCCAGCCGCGCCAGCGCCGCGCTCATCATGCCGATCGCGGTATCGCGCGGCGGCATCGACGAATGGCCGGCCGTTGCCTGCGCGTTCAAGACCAGCGTGGCATAGCCCTTTTCGGCGACGCCGATCAGCGCGGCGGGCTTGTCGAGGCCCTTCATGATGCCTTCGGTAATCAGAAGGCCCTCGTCGATCACGAAGTCGAGGCGGATGCCGCGCGAGGCGAGCAGCGCCGCGATCGATTTGGCGCCGGCGGTGCCGGCGGTCTCTTCGTCATGGCCGAACGCAAAATAGATCGTTCGCTTGGGGCGGAAGCCGGCCTTGGCCATCGCCTCGGCGGCCTCCAGCATGGAATAAAGGTTGCCCTTGTCATCCCAGGAGCCGCGGCCCCAGATGAAGCCGTCTGATATGACCCCGTCAAAGGGCGGCTGTTGCCAATCCTTCTCGGTACCCGGCGCCACTGGCACGACGTCCTGATGCGCGAGCAATGCGACCGGCTGCGCCCTCGGGTCGGAGCCTGTCCATGTGTAGAGCAGGCTGTAGCGACCGACGATTTCGCGTTTGGCCGCGGCATGAAATGCCGGAAAGCTCTTTTCAATATGCGCACGCATGCCGCGCAGCGCTTCGGCGTGCTGATCGGGTTTCTCGTAGCTTGAAATGGTCCTGAAGCGGATCGCTACCGCCAGGCGTGCAGCGGATGCCTGTGCGTCGACTTCGGCGCGCGGCACGGCCGCCACCTGAAGCTGCCGCGAACCGTGGGTGAGGGTGTTGAATGCCAATACGCCGGCGAGGATGATGATAACGGCGATCGCAAGCAGCAGGATGTTGCGGGTAGTGCGAATGATCCGGGGCATGATCAATTCCAAACCCTCGTCATGCCCGGCCTTGTGCCGGGCATCCACGCCTTAACCCTATAGCAGCCCCGAAGACGTGGATGGCCGGGACGAGCCCGGCCATGCGACGAGGGAACAGCCTCCGGCTTCAGAGCGCCTACTTCTGCTTCGCCCGTTCGATGCCTTCCACGATCAGCCGGAGGGCGTCCTCTGCGCCGCCCCAGCGCAGCACCTTGACCCATTTGCCGGGTTCGAGATCCTTGTAATGCTCGAAGAAGTGCTGGATCTGCTGCAGCGTGATGTCGGGGAGGTCGCTGTAGGTTTTGACCTTGTCGTAGCGCTGGGTCAGCTTCGATGACGGTACCGCGATGATCTTCTCGTCGCCGCCGGCCTCGTCTTCCATCAGCAACACGCCGACGGGACGCACGCTCATCACGGCGCCGGGCACGATCGCGCGGGTGTTGGCGACCAGCACGTCGCAGGGATCGCCGTCACCGGACAGCGTGTGCGGGATGAAGCCGTAATTGCCGGGGTAGCGCATCGCCGTATAGAGGAAGCGGTCGACTACCAGCGTACCGGCTTCCTTGTCCATCTCGTATTTGATCGGCTCGCCGCCAACCGGAACCTCGATGATGACGTTAACGTCGTGGGGCGGATTTACTCCGATCGGGATGGCGTCAATGCGCATGAAGGGCTCCGCTTGGCGTTGAAGGGCACGCCTGGGATCAGGCGCGCGTTAGGGTCCGTTTAGACCCACAGCAAAGCAGGGAAAAGCCTTCAATTGGACCACGATCCCGAAAACCGACACCGGTTCTCCGTAAGGATAATACTCAAAACAAAGAGAAAAACCTCAGTTGGACCAGGCGAAGGCAACCTTGTCGAGCGACTTCGGCCCGAACTTCTCCGAGGAGCGAGCTACCATCCGGCCGCCGAGCGCGCGGTAGAATTCCGTCGCCGGGTCGTTGTCGGAGAGCGCCCAGATCACCATGCTCTTCAGCCCGCTCTGCATCAGATCGCGCCGGGCTGACGTGAAGAGGCGGCGGCCGAAGCCGAGGCCCTGGAATTCCGGCCGCAGATAGAGTTCGTAGATCTCGCCTTCGAAATGCAGGCTGCGGGCGCGGTTGCGGCCGTAATTGGCATAGCCCGCGACCTTGTCGCCGAACACCAGCACGCTGACGCGGCTGCCTTTGCGGATCGCGCTGTCCCACCATTGCGGGCCGCGACGGTTGATGAGTTTTTCGAGCTCGGCCCCGGGAATGATGCCCTGATAGGCCGAGCGCCAGGCTTCATCATGGGTAGACGCCACCGCGGCTGCGTCTGCAGCCTTGGCCGGTCGGACCTCGATCAGGGTTGTGCTCATGTGCTGATCAAAGCAAGTCGGCGGCCCGGCTTCAAGGTCCATCGTTAATTATCGGTTAACCTGTGGATTTTGTGCATCAGTTATGTGTGGTTCTGTACCGAAAGAGGACAGCGGCCCTGTCTTAACCGATATTTCCCGATGAATGCCGGGGCGAAATCGTTGTCAGAATCATGCAACGAAACATCCCCGCGAATTCCGTTCACGGAAAAATGCACTGGATTTGATTCGCCGGCGGTACTCTGCTGGTGACTACGGAATACGCCCGCCTTCGGCTGTATGTCAGGCCCGTTCATGCACCCGCCAAACCTGCTTTTTGCGCTGGCTCTCGTTGCCGCGCTCGGTATGAAAGCCGCATCCGCGCAGCCTGCCCTTGGCGCGCAAGGTGCGGAGGGCGAGCCTCACCGGCTGCAGCAATGGTTGGTGCCTTCGCCCGATCTCGCCACCGCGGCGCATGCGGTATTGTTCAGGCCGCCTGGCGAGGGACCGTTTCCACTTGCCGTGATCGCGCACGCCTCCACCCAGAACGTCATGCGACGGGCGCAAATGCCGCAGCCCGAATACCGTGCGCTCGCCGGCTGGCTAGTGGCGCGCGGTTTTGCGGTGCTGGTCCCCGAGCGTCCGGGCCATGGCGCGACGGGCGGAAAATACCTCGAAGATCAGGGCGGCTGCGACGAGGCTGACTACGCCAGATCTGGTCGCGTCACGGCGGACGAGATCGCTGCTGCCGCCGGCCTTCTGCGCAAGCAATCCTTCATCCGCCCTGAGGCCATGGTCGTGATCGGACATTCGGCCGGTGCCTGGGGCGCGCTGGCGTTGGCCGGCGAAGATCCGAAAAGCGTTGCCGCCATCATCGCGTTCGCGCCGGGGCGCGGCGGGCATGCCAACGATTTTCCCAACCGGGTCTGCGCGCCGCATACGCTGATCGCTGCGGCAGGCGAGTTCGGCAAGGCCGCGCGCGTAAAGGTGGCCTGGCTGGTGGCCGCCAATGACAGCTATTTCTCTCCTGCCTTCTCGCGCCAACTGGCCGACGCGTTTCGTACCGCCGGCGGCAAAGCCGATTTTCAGGTGCTGCCGGCTCACAGCGGCGAGGGGCACTGGCTGGTCGAAACCGAGGGCGGGGTAAAACTCGCTGGCCCCGAACTCGATCGCGTCTTGAGGGCGCGATTCGCAACCTCGGCAAAGAAGCGATGACGCTGTATTTCATCGTCAAATATCTGCACGTGCTCGGCGCGATCGTCATACTCGGTACCGGCACCGGCATCGCGTTCTTCATGCTGATGGCCCATCGCAGCCAGGACGCGGCCTTCATCGCGCGGACGGCTGCGACCGTCGTGATCGCCGACATGCTGTTCACACTGACGGCGGTGCTGCTACAGCCGCTGAGCGGCGGCGTGCTGATGTGGCTGTCCTCCACCATGTGGAGCGAGCGCTGGCTGATGACCTCGCTCGGGCTCTATGCGGTTGCCGGGCTGTTCTGGGTGCCTGTCATCTTCATGCAGATCGAAATGCGCGACCTCGCACGCGCGGCGGTTGAAAATAACCAAAGGTTGCCACCAAGATATTTCGCACTTTTCCACCGCTGGTTTCTGTTCGGGATTCCCGGATTTGGCTCTGTCATGGCTATTCTCTGGCTGATGATCGCCAAACCGATCTAGGCACGCATGAACGCCGACATCCGAAAGATCCTCGTGCTCGGCGTCTCCGGCCTGATCGGCCGTTTCGTGACCGATGATCTGCGCGAGCGAGGATTTCCCGTGGTGGGTGTCGCGCGCAAACTGTCCGCATCGCAGAAAAGCGGCGCGCTCGATCTCGAACTGCCTGTCATGTCGATGGAAGCGGTCACGCTGGCGCGGCTGCTGCGCGATCACCGCATCGATGTCGTCGTCAATTGCCTCGGCGTGCTGCAGGACGGCCCCGGCAGCGACACGTCTGTGGTTCACTGCGATTTCGTCGCGCGGTTGTTGCAGGCGATCCGCGACAGCGACCGCGCGATCCGGCTGGTGCATATCTCGATCCCCGGCACACCCGAGTCCGACCGCACCGCCTTCAGCACCACCAAGCGCGAGGCCGAGCGGCTGATCGCGCAATCCGGCGTCGCTTTCACGATCTTGCGGCCGGGCTTCGTGGTGGCGCTTGCCGCTTATGGCGGCAGCGCCATGGTGCGCTCGCTGGCGGCGTTTCCGCTCGATCTTCCGGCCGCGGAACGGGCCGCGCCATTCCAGCCGGTCGCCATGGAAGACATTGCCGCCACCATCGCCTGGCTTGCGGCGCGCGATTCCCGCGAGGCGAACGCCGTGACATGGGACCTGATGCAGGAGCAGCCGGTCACGCTCGGCGACGTGATCGATCAATTCCGCGAGGTGTTCGGCACCGGCAGATGGTGGCGCATCGTGATGCCGACGTTCCTGCTCGATCTCGGCGCCAGGCTCGGCGATCTCGCGAACAAACTCGGCTGGATGCCGCCGATGCGAACCACGGCGATCGTGGAGCTGCGCCGCGGCGTCAGCGGCAATCCCGCCGACTGGATGGCCGCGACCGGCATCGTGCCGAAGCGCATCGAACAGACGGCCGGAAAACGCCCGGCGACCATTCAGGACAAATGGTTTGCCCGGTTGTTTCCGATCAAGGCGCTGATGATCGCAAGCCTTGTGCTGTTCTGGGTCGTCTCGGGCTTCATTGCGCTGGTGATTTCCTATGACGCGGCGGCGGAGATCCTGCGCTGCCACGGCTTTCCGCCATGGCTGGTCGCTCCCGTCACAATTGGCACAAGCCTGATGGATATGAGCATCGGGGTGCTGATTGCGTTCCGTCGCACCGCGGCATTCGGTCTGATGGCGGGCATCGTCGCCTCGCTCGGCTATATGCTCGGCGCGGCGATCCTGACGCCGGACCTCTGGATCGAGCCGCTCGGCGCGCTGGTGAAGACCGGCCCCGCCGTCGTGCTGATGCTGGTCGCGCTGCTGACTCTGGATAATAGATGACTGGTAGCTGGCCTGACGATGACGTGATCCTCTATGACGGCGTCTGCATCTTCTGCTCGCGCTGGGTGCGCTTCGTCGCGACCCGTGACATCGAGCAACGATTCCGCTTCACCGCGATCCAGTCGTCATACGGCACACGGCTGGCCCAGGCGTTCGGGATCGATCCTGACGATCCCGACACCAACGCTGTCGTGCATGGCGGCGCCGCTCATTTCAAATCCGACGCCGCCCTGGCGGTGCTGTCGCAACTGCCGCGATGGCGCTGGACGCGCCTGTTATTCCTGGTGCCTAAGCCGCTGCGTGACGCGATCTACAATCTGGTAGCGCGCAATCGCTACAAGATTTTCGGAAAATTTGATTCGTGCTTTGTCCCAGATGCGGACATGCGCGCGAGAGTGCTGGAATAGTCGCACCGCCAACGGTTGCACGCCGATCGAAAGTCGACAAATCAAAGTAGACACGCCATGATGGAACCACCTAAGGTAATCAGGCTGGATGGCTGCTGCCAAACCTTATGCTGCTCCGACTTGCTCGACAGAAAAACAAGCGAGGGGTGAAAAGCGTTGGAGGAGTTGGGAAAAGATGACGCTGTCGGGCCAGCCGGCCCAGATCAACTGAAAGCCGAAACCGACAAGCGCAAATCCTGGCGGCCTGCGCCCGGTATCGCGATTTGCGCCGCTGATATTCCAATCGCTCCGGTTCAGCCCCACGGTGTCTCGCTGCACAGAGAGCACGATAAGCCGAACGAACCGGCGCAGGACCTGGCCGGATACGGTAGACTAATGCCGGCTTACTCGACATTTGAAACTCCCTGGCAGGACGTGGTGCTGGAGTGCCTTCTCAAGATGAAGCCGTCGGCGTTCGAGCGGCTGTGTCAGAAGATCTTGAAGCAATCCGGACTCATTAAGGTCGACGTGACGGGCCGCAATGGAGACGGCGGGATCGACGGCATCGGTGTGCTTCGTCTGAATCTTCTGTCGTTTCACGTCTTCTTTCAATGCAAGCGGTGGAAAGGATCGGTCGGCGCATCGGTGATCAGGGATTTCCGCGGCGCCATGGTCGGCAGGGCAGACAAGGGACTGGTCATGACGACCGGAACGTTCACCACCGACGCGCGGAAGGAAGCCACCAGGGATGGCGCGCCTGCGATCGACCTGGTCGACGGCGAAACCCTGTGCGAGCATTTGAAAGGCCTGGAGATCGGCGTGTCGATCCAGAAGGTAGAGCATGTGCTGGTGGAGCAGCACGTGTTTCTGGAATTCTAGGGTAGGACGATTCCGGATTGTTGTGCTCGGCGCACCGGCTCGGCTTTAATGCCGTGGTGATAAAGTAAGAAGGGCGTCGCATGACAACTTCCGTTGCGTATCCAAAACAGCACGTCCCCGCGGGAGAGGATTTTTTGCTGCTTTCGCCGACGGCGCAGGCTCACGCCTACCGGAATGTCGACCGGATGTTCGCGACGCGGGCGATACGCCGGGGCCATTCGGTTCTGCAGCTGGAACGTAGCCTGGAGATTGCGCCGCGCTATCAAGCGGGGCAGGTGGTTTATGGCGTTGACGCGTATATGGATCGTGCCAACGTCGCGGGGCTTCTCATCATCAGGCAGGAAAAGATCGTCCTGGAGCGTTACTCCCTCGGACTGGAGGAGAACATGCGTTGGTCGTCGATGTCGATGATCAAGTCGCTGACGGCGACGCTGGTCGGGGCCGCGCTGCAGGAGGGCGCGATCGCGAGCTTGGACGACGCCGTGTCCAGATATATCCCGGCGCTGCGCGGCTGTGCCTATGACGCGGTGACCATTCGCCACCTGATCACCATGTCTTCGGGCGTGCGCTGGAACGAGGACTACACGGACCGGAATTCACACGTCAATCGCTACAGCAAATCGCTGGGTGACAAGGTTCCGGGAGGCGTTCTGGCGCTGATGCGCAGTTTGAAGGCCGAACACCGGCCCGGCAGTCAATTCGATTACAATACCGGCGATACCTACGTCCTCGGCAGCCTGATATCGGCGGCCACAGGAAAAACCCTGGCCGATTACATGTCCGAGACGATCTGGTCCCGCCTCGGTATGGAGTTCGACGCGTTCTATACGCTGGAGTCCGATGCCGGGCAGGAAATCGGCGGCAGCCGCGCCGGGATAGCGCTGCGCGATTTTGGCCGCTTCGGTATCTTCCTGCTGCGCAACGGCGTCATCGATGGCACGCCCGTGCTGCCTCTGGACTGGGTCGAACATGCCGGACGCCCGGCCTTCGTCCTCGATCCCGCGACCAATCGCTATGGGGCGGCGGGATATGGTTACAGCTGGTGGCTTGATCCCGATGGGTCGATGGTCGCCGTCGGCTTTGCCGGCCAGTCGCTCTACGTGAATCGGAAAAGCAACGTCGTCATCGTCACGCTGTCTTGTCAGCCGCAACCACCCTATTCGGCTGCCTATGGCGTCGATCTCCAGGCCGAATATCACGCCTTCAAGAATGCGGTGCTCGCCGCGTGCGGCTGATCCGGGAACACGCTATTCGCTCACGCGCGAAGCCAATACTTCGTTCGCCGCTCGCTCCCCGCTGTCCCTCGCCCCATGCGCGGTCGAGAAAAACTCCGGCGAGGTCGCCTCTCCCGCAAAGAACAATCGTCCGTCCACCGGTGCGGCCAGCACCGCACGGTCCCCCGCATGACCCGGCAGCGCATGCGAATACGAACCCCGCGCGAAGGGATCATGGGCCCAGCGCGATTCCGCCAGCGGCTTCAGCTTGCGGCGAAAATCATTGCCGAGGATAGAGACGATCTCGTTGATGCTCTCCGCGGCGAGCGCGCCGGGGCCGGCATCTTCCAGCGATTGCGCGAACCGGCCGCCGAAGAAACCCTCGATGCAGGGTTGGCCGAACGGGCGGATGTGATAAGTGCCCATGGCGGTGCGCATGGTGGCGGTGCGCAGATTGCCTTCTTTCGGCAGCGCTTCCGGCTCGTCGAGCGCCAGTGTCACCTTGTCGGCCAGGCCGAGCGGCAAGCCGCGCGCGGCGTCGACCTTGGCAGGCAGAGGCGGGTGAAAGCGGATCGCCTCGTCGGCGATGAGGTTGGTCGGCACGGTGACGATGACCTTGTCGGCCGTCAGCGTGCCCTGCGAGGTCTCGATGCGGACGCGCCTTGCGGAATGATCGATCAGCGTCACCGCGCAATTGAGCGCCAGCGGGCATGAGGCGCCATAGGCGGTAATCAGCGCGCCATAGCCGCGGCGGACGCGCCAGTTGAGGTCGGTGTCCTCATAGGCGTCCATGTCGAGAAGGGAGACGGAATCGAGCTCGCAGCCATTGATGTAGGTCGAGATCGCATCGATCATCGGATTCCAGCGGTTGCCGGGCTCGAGGCAAAGGTTGGCGGGGCCGTCGCGGCCACTCCGTTCGGCCTCTTGCGCGGCTTGCTCGGCACGATCGTAGAACGCGTCCAGCGCGCGGATAAACTCGTCGCGGTCGTCCTGCGGGAACGCCTTGCCGTAGGCGCGCTCGCGCCAGGGCGGCAGGTTTCGGTTGATCTCGAAATTGAGCGCTTCGGCGATTCCGACGAAGGAGTTTCGATCCGCCGAATGCAGCCAGCCGCAGCCGACGTCGAAGGTGACGTCGGGCGAAGCCATGATGGTGTGCGCCCGGCCGCCGACGCGGTCGCGCGCTTCCAGCACGAGTACGGAAAGACCGGAGTTCTTCAGCGCGTGGGCGGCACCGAGGCCCGCGGCGCCGGCGCCGATGATGGCGACCTCGACTGAGGAGGGAAGGGACATGAAGTGTGCGAATGGTGAGTGGCGAATGGCGAGTAGGGTACAGCAAACCGAACCGCGCGGAAACGCCCCTATTCGCTACTCGCCATTCGCCATTCGCCAAATTACGCCACCGCTTCCTTGGCCTTTTCCGCGCGCTTGCGGTCGTTGGCGTCCAAAAACTTCTTGCGCAGGCGGATCGACTTCGGGGTCACTTCGACCAGCTCGTCTTCCTCGATATAGGCCAGCGCCTTTTCCAGCGTCATCCGGATCGGCGGCGTCAGACGCACCGCTTCGTCCTTGGAGGTGGTGCGGATGTTGGTGAGCTGCTTGCCCTTGAGGATGTTGATCTCGAGGTCGTTGTCGCGGGTGTGCTCGCCGACGATCATGCCCTTGTAGACCTTCCAGCCCGGCTCGATCATCATCGGGCCGCGGTCTTCCAGCTTGAACATCGCGTAAGCCACCGCTTCGCCCTGATCGTTGGAAATCAAGACGCCGTTGCGGCGGCCCTGTATGTCGCCCTTGTAGGGGGCATAACCGTGGAACAGGCGGTTCATGATTGCGGTGCCGCGGGTATCGGTGAGCAGTTCGCCCTGATAGCCGATCAGGCCGCGGGTCGGCGCGTAGAACACCAGCCGGAGCCGGTTGCCGCCCGAGGGGCGCATCTCGATCATCTCGGCCTTGCGTTCGCTCATCTTCTGCACGACGACGCCGGAATGCTCCTCGTCGACGTCGATCACGACTTCCTCGATCGGCTCCTGCCAATTGCCGGTGGCTTCGTCCTTCTGCAGCACGACGCGCGGGCGCGACACCGAGAGTTCAAAACCTTCGCGGCGCATGGTCTCGATCAGGATCGCGAGTTGCAATTCGCCGCGGCCGGAGACTTCCATCGAATCCTTATCGGAAGCCTCGACCACCCGCAGCGCGACATTGCCTTCGGCTTCGCGCAGCAGGCGGTCGCGGATCATGCGCGAGGTCACCTTGTCGCCTTCGGTGCCGGCGAGCGGCGAGTTGTTGACGATGAACGACATCGAAACCGTCGGCGGATCGATCGGCTGCGCCACCAGCGGCGTCTCGACGGAGGGATCGCAGAAGGTGTCGGCGACGGTGCCCTTGGTGAGGCCGGCAATCGCAACGATGTCGCCGGCGTCGGCTTCATCCAGCGGCGTGCGCTCGATGCCGCGGAAGGCGAGGATTTTTGTGATACGGCCCATTTCGATGGTCTTGCCGTCGGCGCCCAGCACCTTCACCTGCTGGTTCGGCTTGATCGAACCGGAGGTGATGCGGCCGGTGATGATGCGGCCGAGATAGGGGTTGGCTTCGAGGATGGTGCCGATCATCCGGAACGGGCCTTCCTCGACGGTCGGCGCCGCGACGTGGCGCACGATCAGGTCGAACAGCGGCTGCATGCCGGCATCCTGCGGACCGTCCGGGCTGTCGGCCATCCAGCCCTGCTTGGCCGATCCGTACAGGATCGGGAAATCGAGCTGCTCCTCGCTGGCGTCGAGTGCGGCGAACAGGTCGAACACTTCGTTGATGACTTCGGTCGGGCGCGCGTCCGGGCGGTCGACCTTGTTGATGACGACGATCGGCTTCAGCCCGACCTTGAGCGCCTTGGAGACCACGAACTTGGTCTGCGGCAACGGACCTTCGGCCGCGTCGACCAGCACCAGCGCGCCATCCACCATGTTGAGGATGCGCTCGACCTCGCCGCCAAAATCGGCGTGGCCGGGGGTGTCGACGATGTTAATGCGGGTGTCTTTCCACTGCACCGAAGCGGCCTTGGCCAGAATGGTGATGCCGCGCTCGCGTTCCAGGTCGTTGGAGTCCATCGCGCGCTCGGTCACCTTCTGGTTCTCGCGATAGGTGCCGGATTGCTGCAGCAGGCGGTCGACGAGGGTGGTCTTGCCGTGGTCGACGTGGGCGATGATGGCGACGTTACGAAGGTTCATGGCTCTTCTTCTGGTCGTGCATGGTGGATGCGCGATCTCACCGGAAAACCGGGACCCACTTTTCCGGATCGCGCTTCTAAAACCTGGAATACTGGTGCGTGATGACGCTTGTTCGAATCGTCATCCCGCTCCGTCTTTTGTTTGAGCATGATCTCCGGGCAAACACGTACCGCGTTTGTCCCGAGGGAAAACCGGTATCCACTTTTCCGGATCATGCTCCGGGAGCCCAATGGGCCCCAAAAAGGAAGCCCGGCCAAAAAGACCGGGCACACCTTACTCATTGCGCCGCAATATATTCAGAAAACGCCAAAAAACAATGGTTTGTTTGGCATTTGGGGAGCTGATTTTGGGCGTGTCGTCGGCCCTAATTGCCCTTTTCGGGGTCGGGATAGACCCCCCGCAGGACTTCCTCGAAATGGGCTTTGACCGCCTCATTGCACTGGCAGGAGCGGTTTCGCATGGCATCCGGGTTACGGACCAGGATCGAGCCGCGCCGGGTCTCCAGCGTGCCTTCCGCCTTGAAGGTCTGAATGACCCGGCTGGTATAGGAGCGGCCGACCCCGAGCAGCGTCGCCAGTTGCTCATGGGTCAGCGGCACGACCTCGTCGCCATCGGCGCGTTCCATCGCTGAAATGATCCATTTCGCCGTGCGCTGCTCGATCGAATGGATGGCATTGCAGGCGGTCGACTGGAAAATCTGGGCCAGCATGCAGTCGGCATAGCGCGCGAAGATGTTGTTCAGGGTGCGCGACTTCGCTTTCGCCGCATCGAGCTTGCCGATCGGCATCCGCACGAAGGGGCCTGCGAATTTGACGGTAATGCGGGTATAGGCCGGAAGGAAGCCCTGGCTGACGATGCCGCCGACCGCGCCTTCGCGGCCGATCAGGATGGTTTCGACATCGCGGCCGTCCTCATTGGTCACCATGTAGGAGACGAGGCTGGGGCCACAGGGGAAGTGCACGGTCTCGACGTCATCGCCGGGGCTGTAGAGCAGGTCGTTCGGGGAGGCATCGGCCGGGACGAGGTGCGGTTCGATCAACGCAAAATCGGCGTCGTTCAGGCGACGCAGCAAATTGTTGAACGGCCGTCCGCCGGCAGCGTCGACTAGTCTCGCAGTCATAGAAGGTTCCCCGCTCCCGCCGGAGCACAATAATCGATCCAATCCCAGTTATGTGTTCACTAGTGGACAGACGATAGAACTTACATGTGGTGGTTTCAGTTCCGGAACCGGCGCTGCTTTCGTGGGTGACGGCTGGATTGCGCTTCCGGGGCTTCGGCCCGGGTTTCTGATCAAATGCGGAACCTTGAATTGGCGAGAGACATGGAACCCGCCCCCTGTGACGGCATGCCCAATGACGTGTTGATCGTTGAAGACGATCCAATCATTGCGCTCGATTTCGAAGACACGGTTCTGGGCTTTGGGGTGAAGACGGTGCGGACCGCTGCGAACGTGGCCAAAGCGCTCGATATGATCGCCGATCGGCCGCCGGATTTCGCGCTGCTCGACGTCAGCCTCATTCGCGAGAAGAGTTTTGCCGTCGCCGAACGGCTGGAGGCGCTCAAGATTCCGTTCGCCTTCGTCACCGGCTACGGCGCCGACGCCCGGCTTCCGGCCGCATTCGCGGCGAAGCCGCGGCTGCCCAAGCCCTATTCGACCGACGCGCTGCAGGCGCTCTTGAAGGGCGGCTGCGTCAAGCCTTGAGCGGGCGCGGCCGTCGCTGCGGCTACACCGGTTTGGGATCGAGCGTTGTCGACCACAGCGCCACGTCGGCGCGGTCGCGCAAGGTCACCGTCATCTGCCCGCTGGCGCCGTCGATCCTGACGTGGCCGAAGAACTGCATCCCGGCCGATGGCGGCAGGTTCTGGTTGCCAGGCCCCGGCGCCTTGATGAACTTCAGCTCGGGGCCAAACGTATTGTCGAGGTCGTTCGGACCGAACGTGCCGGCGTGCAGCGGCCCGGCGACGAACTCCCAGAACGGGTCGAACTCCTGAAACTGCGCCTTGTCGGGATTGTAGTAGTGCGCGGCCGCGTAATGCACATCCGCCGTCAGCCACACGGTGTTGACCACGCCTGATGCCCTGATGAAGCGTAGGAGGTCGGCGATCTCAAGTTCGCGGCCGCGGGGCGGCCCGTCGCCCTGCGCGAACGCCTCCGAGCCCTTCTTGTTGGGCGCGTCGTCATAGACGATGATGCTGAGCGGCATGTCGGATGCGATCACCTTCCAGGTCGCACGCGAATTCAACAGTCCCCGCTTCAGCCAGGCCATCTGCTCGGGCCCGAGGAAGAAACTCTCGGGTCCGTAACTGTCTTGCTGGTTGGGTCCATTGGGGCCGCGATAGCTGCGCTCGTCCAGCATGAACACGTCGAGATGCGGGCCGTAGTTGAGCGTGCGATAGATCCGGCCCGGCTCCGCGATGCTCTCGCGCATCGGATACATTTCGTGGAACGCGCGCGCCGCGCGGGCGGCGAGCAGGGCGATGTTGCGTTCCTTGTAAGTCGCAGGCAATTGCTTCGACAGCGACCAGTTGTTGGTGACTTCGTGGTCGTCCCACTGCACGAAGATCGGCACCTCGGCGTTGAAGGCGCGCAAATGCTCGTCCATGAAATTGTACTTGTGCGCGGCGCGGAATTCATCGAGCGTTTCGGCGACCTTCGCCTTCTCCGGGGTCGTCACATTCTTCCAGACCTTGCCGTCGGGAAGCGTCACTTCGCTCTTGATCGGTCCGTCGGCATAGACGGTGTCGCCGGAGTGCAGCAGGAAATCCGGACGATGCTTGCGCATGGTGGCAAAGGTGAACATGCCGCCATCGTCAGGGTTGATGCCCCAGCCCTGCCCGGCAACGTCGCCGCCCCAGACGAAACTGACGTCGCGACGATCGCCAGGGGCGGTTCGGAACCGTCCGATCACTGGCTCGCTTTCGATGCCGGTATGCGCGAGGTCGCGAAACCGGACACGGTAGAAGATCTCCTGTCCGGCCGGCAGGTCCTCCAGCAGCATTTTTGCCGTGAAGTCGCTTTCGGGCAGCGCCGAGATCGGCGGCAGGGTCCGTGAGTTGGCAAATGACTCCGTCGTGGCGACGTCGACCAGCATCTGCGAGGGGCGGTCGGCGCGCGCCCATACCACGCCGCCGTCAGTGCCGATGTCGCCGGATTGCACGCCTGATGTCACGACCGGCCGGTCGGCGGCGCGGCTGAGATAAGGCATTGCCAAAGCACCGATGGCGCTGACGCCCGCGGTGGCGAGGAAGCGGCGGCGGGAAAATCTGCGGGAAATCCTGAACGTCATGCTGGCCTCTTCGGGATCTGGCGCGGTGCGACGATAGCATCCACAGACCTAGAAAGAATTGATGACGGTTCGATTACGGGATTTGCCGATCAGGCGGTGCCGGCCGCGCGGAACTGCGCGCTTGCGCGCTGCAGGTTTTGCGGCACGCTCATCAGCAGCGCCTTGCGGTCGGCCACGGCGTTGTGAAACTGCTCGATCGCGATGTTGAAGGCGGTCAGCGTACCTTCCTCGATCGCGCCGTGCTCGAAGCATTGCAGCGTGTCGCGCAGGATGGCGTCCGCTTCGGCCTGCATCTGGTCCAGTTCGTCCATCGAATTGGACTGGCGCGCAGCCGTGAGCATGTCGAGCAGCCGGTCGCGCTGCGAGGTGTTCATGTTGCGCTCATCCTTCTTGAGGGCGCCGGCGAACCATGCGCCGGCAGAGCCCATCGCCGACAGCGCCATCAGCGACCACCAGATGTAATCGCTGTAGCGGTCGAGGAAGGTTTTTTCCTCGCCGTCGACAAAGGCTGCGGCGCCGGGATGAACGGGGATGGTGGCGTCCTTGTCGGTATCGGGCGTCTCGATCTTGGCGGCCAGCGGAAACTCGTTCTTCAGCGTCTGGCGGATGGCGAACAACTGCCGCGTAAAGGTCGCGATGGTCGATTCCGCAACACCCCTGCGCGCCACGATGTGGTGCGAGAAACTGATCGTCTTGACCTCTTCCTCGGGCCGGCTCGGCGCGCTGCCAAATGTTCCGGCCGGGATTTCGGAGGCCTCATAGGCGGGATGGTTCTGCGCAATCGCCTCGGCCGAATCGATTGCGAGGAATTTCGGCGTGCCGCCGTCGCGCGCAGAGGCGGCGATCGCGTCGGTCGTGATCTTGCTGTTGACCGGGCCGGCGGCGAGATAGGCGTCCGCCTTCTGGTGACGAATTACCTCGGCAGCCTCGTTGGCGGGGAACTGGATGATCTCGACTTTTGCCGGATCGACGCCGTATTGCCGCAGGATCACCTTGAGGAGATTGACATTGGCCTCGGTGCGGCCGACGACGCCGATGCGGCGCCCCGCAAGCTGGCTGATTTTCGTGATGGCAGGCGCGGCCTTCTTTCCCTTGGTCTTGACGGCCGGCGGCACCCACAGCACCACGACGTTCTTGCGCAGCGTCGCCACGGCCTGCGCATTCTTCGGCACATCGAGGTCGCCCCTGATGATAGCGAGGTCAGCCTTGCCTTCTCCGAGCAGGCTGGCGCTCGCCAGCGCGCCGTCGGTCTGCACCGGGCGCAGCCGAACCACGCTGTTGCGCTGGTTGTTGAAGGCCTGCGTCAGGTTCTGAACGACCTTGAGGTCATCGCTGTTGGCCGGGCCGACTGCGATCCGCAGGGTCACCGGCCGCATGGCAAAGTAATAGCCGGCCGCCAGCGCGCCGATGATGGCCAGCACGCCGGCCAGCGCGACAAAGGTCAGCCGCCGTTGCGCTGGGCGGGGCGAGGGTGAGACGGGCTTTTCCGAAGGAAGGGTGCCGTCGCTCATCAATCCCTGGGTGATCGTTCGAGGTGTAATTTCATGCCGCCGCCAAAGTTACCTCCGCAGTCTAGCAAATTTCCCGGCTAACCTTTGTTACATCTGCGTCATGGTTAGCGGCGGCGGCCGATCCGGCCCGTCTTGGGGGGATCCCGATGCAGGCTTCGGTGTTAGGGTAGAGGTGGTCTGAAACGGGAGGCGATCATGGCGGAACGACTGTCGGCGGAGGCGCGGAAATCGGCGCTGGCGGAACTTCCCGGCTGGTCCGAGACGCCGGGGCGCGAGGCGATCGGGCGGACCTTCACCTTCAAGGATTTCAACGAAGCCTTCGGATTCATGTCCCGCGCCGCTTTGGTGGCGGAAAAGAACGACCATCATCCGGAATGGAAGAACGTCTACAAGACGGTGGAAGTGGTGCTGGCGACTCACGACGCCGGCGGCGTCACCCGGCTCGACATCGATCTGGCCAAGGCAATGAATGCGATCGCGAGGCAATTGGGTGTCACCTGAGTTCGTGCATCCGCGATCTTGCGGGGCGCGGCGCACATCCCCAATTCTCCAACCATGTGTCCGGCCGCGGCGATCTGCCGCGCCGGAGTCCTGAGGGAGCGCCGCGATGGCATCGTTTGATCACACCGTGGGTTTCGAACCGGCTGACCGGCTGGCGCAGGACCGTGAAAGCGTGCGCCGGCGCTTCTGGATCAAGTTCAAGCAGGTGGTGGCGAAGCTTCCCTTCGCCGAAGACCTGCTCGCAGCCTATTACTGTGCGTTCGACAAGCAGACGCCGCGTCACGTGCAGGCGGCGCTGCTCGGCGCCCTCGCCTATTTCATCCTGCCGTTCGATTTCATGCCGGACATGCTGCCGTTGCTCGGCTTTACCGACGATGCCGCCATTCTGGCCACGGCTGTCCGCATGGTCGCGAGCCACATCACGCAGGAGCATCGCGAGGCGGCCCGTGCTGCGCTCAAGCGCGGGCTCGACGCAGCTGAAGTGACTGAATAGCCGGCACAGAGGCCTTTCCCGACGCGAGCCAGTCCGCGCCCCGGATAAATCCGGGGCGCGCCTATCTTCGCAAACGCCCTAGCGCTGCGCCGGCGGCGGAGCCTGCGCCCTCGCGCCGCGCTCGGCTTCCCATGCCTGGAATTGCTTGAACAGGGTTTCCCTGTCCGCATCGGTCTTGACAGTTGCCGCCGTCGCCGGGCTCTGCTTCAGGAACTCATCGAACTTGGCGCGCGACACCGCCTCGACGTTGTGGCTCTTGAGCCATTGCTCGGCGACCGGCAGACGCTGCCAGTCGGGCAACGGCGCCGACAGCGAGACCTCCTTCCACTTCGGGTGGAACGGCGGGTTCTGGAACGTCGGGAACTTCGTGAAAAACGCATCCACGAACTGCGCCAGCTTGCGATAGCGCTCGGTGTTGGGCGCCCAGTTGTAGGCGGCGAGCACCGCAGGCACCGCGATGGTATCGACCTTCTCGCCTTCCGCGATCAGGTTGGGATAGTCCTTCGACGTCAGCGTCGCGGGCAGATAGTCGGTCTGCAGCGGCCGCGAATAATCGACCGGAACGAGGTGGAAGCGGTTGTCGGAGAATGCGCTGACCGACTTGTACGGCTTGCCACCGACCGCAATCACCGCGTCGATCTCGCCGGCCCGCATCTTTTCCATCGCGATGCGCTGTTCGATGTAGAGGAAATTCGGCTTGAGGCCGAGCCGCTCGAACACGATCGCGGCGGTTACGAAGGTGCCGCCGTTGGGAAGGTCGACGCTGACCTTCTTGCCATTGAGCTGGCTGAGGTTGGTGACCGACTTCGACGAGATGACATACATCTCTTCATTGTAGAGCTTGGTCACATAGGTGAACTGCTTCTTGATGTCCTTCGCAAAACCCTTTTTCTCGAGATAGTCGAGCGTATCGGCCCGCACGATACCGAGGTCGACACCCTGCAGAAACAGGATGTCGGCGACGCTCTGAACAGAGCCGCGCCCGACGATCGGAAGTACGCGCAACTTGTTTCCGTCGTCGAGCACGGAAGCGAGATCGGCACCGAACTGCACATAGGTGCCGCCGATCGTTCCCGAGATCAGCGTGACCGTGTTCTGGTTCAGTGCCTGCTTGGTGGCGACCGAACCGAACTGGAAAATAGCCTTGAGGCTGTCGCTGACTTTGGCTGGATCGTATTCCGTCTCCGCGGACTGGGCCGCCGTACTGCCGCATGCCATCGTCATGGCAAGCAATGCCATTCCGAACAAATGTCGCATAGAAACCTCTGCGCTGATCTTGAGGAATTCTCTGGTGCGTTTTCCAGCGTGGTCGCGTCAGGAAAACGCGTCAAATCAAAATATAGAATCCCGCTCCGATTTCCATCGGAACGGGAAAAACTCTAGTTCAATTGACCGAGCCGTCGTTTCGCGTCAGCCGAGCCCATCTGAGCGGCCTTCTGATACCAAACCCGCGCCGCGTCCGGATCGGGCGCGACGCTCCGCAAATCCTGGCTGCCCAGAACTTGCGGATCATACGTCCCCGCTAGCATCAGCGCGGCTTCCGGCTCCTGCGCGTCCGCGGCCCGTTCGAGCAGCAGCCGGGCAGAGGTGATGTCGCCGATCGCAAGCAGGCCCTTCGCCCGCTTCAGCAGCACCGCAAGCTCGTCCGGATCGATGCGCCGTGCCGGGGCCGCTTCACGCGTCACCGGTACAGGCTCACGAACGGCCGGAGCCACCGCCGCGACGACCGGGGCTGCCGGCGCTAACGCAGCGACCTGGCGGGAAGCCTCGCGCGCCACCGGCTCAGGCTCCGCGACCTTGTTGCCCTTGAGCGCGGTCTGATAGGCGGCGGCGATTTCGTCGCGCGACGGCGATGCCGACGCCACCGCGTTGGGCGGTGTGCGGCGAGCGGCCGCAACCTCGGCGCCGGTCGGTTCGGCGGCAAGCGGCGGCGCGGCGATGCTGCGCTGCGGCTGCGAAGGCTCCGGAACCGCCGCGGCAAGCTGAGCGGCCGGCGGTACACTGCCACCGCCACCGCCGCCGAGCGAGGCGTTGAAGATGACGGCGCGCGTCGAGTCGATGGAAAACAGCGCAAGAACAGCCGCTATCGCCGACACGATCACGACGCCGGTCACGACGCGCCCCGCGCGCGCTTTCTTCAGCCCTCCGCTGCCGAACCGCCGGTTCCCGCCCGCGAAAGCATATTCGGAAAGCTGCTGATGCGACTCTTCCTCATAGTTGGAGAGGAAAAGCGGCACCGCCTCGTGCGGCGGCAGTTCCTCCGGCGGCACCTCCGTCCGCTCAAACGACAGCGCAAAGGGCTGCTCGTACCGCGGTTGCTCATATTGAGCCTGCTCGTACTGCGGTTGCTCGTACTGGGGCTGCGGCTCATCGTGCTGTGGCGTGTATCTCAGCTGGGCGCGCAGCTGCTCGTATCGAGATTGATCGGCTTCATACAGCCGAGGATCGCTAATGGCTTCGTCGAAGCGGTCGAACGGGTCGTTTGACTGAGCCGGTCTGTTATTCTCCGCCATGGTGATTTTCCCCACTACTTGAACGCAACATCGGGCGTCCCCTGCACCTACTTCTTGCTCTTGTTGGCGTACAGGAGCGCCTTAACAGATGGTTAAAGTCGCACACGGAATGGGTTCAAAAAACGACGATCACCGATCGGAATGGGGAGATATTTTGGTATGATTGCGGCGGAGAAGCGGCATGGCGCGATTTGGGAACACGCATTGTTACCGAGTTACCGAAAATATCTCCGTGACGTGACTTTGAAGGCCTGCGTCGGTTTGCGACGCACGTTTCCGGCCCGCGCCTCGCACGGACCGTTGCGCCTCTCATAAAGTGGACGACAATTCAACAGATGATCGGGCATTCCCGATCAGGGATGCAGGATCACCTTGCCCATCGCCTTACGGCCGGCGAGCACTTTCAGCGCTTCGGCGGTTTGCGCCAGCGGAAAAGTGCGATCGACATGCGAGGAGATCTTGCCTTCCGCAGTCCACTTCACGAGCTTTTCCAGATTGGCGCGGTTCTTCTCCACGTTCAGCCTGGTCCACGCGCCCCAGAACACGCCGCGGATATCGCAGCCCTTGAGTAGGGCGAGGTTGAGCGGCATCTTCGGAATGTCGCCCGCGGCGAAACCGATCACCAGGAAGCGGCCTTCCCAGGCGATCGAGCGCAAGGCGGCTTCGGCGTAAGTGCCGCCGACCGGATCGAAGATGATGTCGACGCCCTTGCCGCCGGTGAGCCGGCGCAAGCCCTCCTTGAGGTCTTCCTTGCTGTAGTTCAGCGTCAGCTCGGCGCCATGGGCCTTGGCAAATTCGAGTTTCTCGTCCGACGATGCGCAGGCGATCACCTTCAGGCCCATCAGTTTGCCGAGTTCGCAGGCCGCAAGTCCGGTGCCGCCGGCGGCGCCCAGCACCGCAAGCGTTTCGCCGGGCTTTGGGCTGGCGCGGTCTTCCAGCGCGTGCAGCGCCGTGCCGTAGATGATGATGATTCCGGCGGCGCGATCGAAATCGAGATTGTCGGGAATTTTCACGATCGTGTTCGCCGGCAGCGCGATCTTTTCGCGCGCGCCGTTATGGCCGCAGGACGCCACCACACGGTCACCGACCTTCAGGTTGGTGACGCCGGCGCCGACGCTTTCGATCACGCCGGCAACTTCGGCCGCCGGCGAAAACGGGAAGGGCGGCTTGATCTGGTACTTGCCCTGGATCATCAGGATATCGAAGAAATTCAGCGCCGCGGCCTTGATCGCGATCACGGCCTGTCCCGGTTCGGCCACCGGATCCGGGACGTCGGCCAGCACGAGATCGTCGGGCTGGCAATATTGCGAGCAGAGAATGGCTTTCATGGGCGCACCTGATTTCGGACCGGGAAAGAAGAAGGCTGGATGCTTCTTGCCGGATTTAAAGGCAGGCTACAATCCGATTCAGGCGCATGGCTTCATGGTGGTCGAGGGGATTCAGACGATGTTTGAAAAGGCTTTGCTGGCGGGCAAGCGGATATTGGTCACCGGCGGCGGTTCGGGGCTCGGGGCTGCGATGGGACAACGCTTCGTCGAGCTCGGCGCCGAGCTGATCATCTGCGGCCGCCGGCTCGAAATGCTGGAGGCGACGGCCACGCGGATGCGCAGCGAACTCGGCGGCAAGGTTGGCGTGATCGGCTGTGATATACGCGATGGTGCTGCGGTCGATGCCATGATGGAAGAAATCTGGCGCGAGGCGCCGCTCGATGTGCTGGTCAACAATGCCGCCGCGACTTTTATCGCGCAGACCGAACACCTGTCGCCGCGGGCGGCGGATGCGATTCTGGCGCCGACGCTGCACGGCACGATGTATTGCACGCTCGCCGCGGGCCGGCGCTGGATCGACGGCAAGCACGCGGGCGTCGTGCTGAGCATCCTCTCGACCTCGACCATCACCGGACGCGCCTTCACGGTGCCGTCGGCGATGGCGAAATCCGCCGTGCTCGCGATGACCCGAAGCCTGGCGGTGGAATGGGGACCCAAGGGTGTGCGCACGGTCGCGATCGCGCCCGGCGCGTTTCCGACGCCGGGGGCTTCGGGCCAGCTCCGTCCCGAAGGACGCGATGAAAGCTGGGCGCAACGCAATCCACTCGGCCGCGCCGGCGAGCATGACGAACTTGCCAATCTGGCGAGCTTTCTGATTTCCGATCAGGCCGGTTACATCAACGGCGAGATGGTGGTGCAGGACGGCGGCGCGCATTTGCGCAGTTCCGGTGCGGAGGATCTGCTGCAATGGACCGATGCGCAGTGGCAAAAGCAGCGCGAGCGCCGGCCGAAGGGCTGAAATCAAAGCCTGCGTTTTTGATTCGCCAACAGGGCGTCACGAGGATCCTGAGACGAAGCGTCGCCACGGTGGTGAGCAACGCTGTAACTGCCTTCCCAAAAAAGCATTTCCCGGCTATCCATCCCCCGGCGGCGCGACGCGCGTTCGGGCCATCTTGCAGTCACAATGATGAGGGAACCAGTTGTCCGTGTTGCGAATACTGACATTTCTGGTTGCGATTGCGGCGATGTGTGGGTCGTTGTCCCTCGCGCAAGCACAGAGCCCTGTTCCGAAGGGCGCAAAGGAACCGACAAAGCCTGCCGTTGCGCCGGCCCCAGCCGCAAAACCGACAACGGCCAAGCCCGCTGCGCCGCCACCGGCAGCGGCCGCCGCTGTTGGCGGCGCGGAGCCCACCCTGATCGGTCAGTTCGGTACCTGGGGCGCCTACACGGCGACGCCGAACGGCAGGAAGGTTTGTTTTGCGTTGGCGAAGCCGTCGTCATCCAAGACCAATCCGCCGAATCGCCCGCGCGATCCCGCCTACGCTTTCGTCTCGACGCGTCCGGCCGAAAAAGTCGTCAACGAAGTTTCGATCATGATCGGATACGCGCTGAAGCCGGGCTCGGAATCCTCGCTCGAGGTCGGCGGTTCGGCCTATGCGATGTATACTCAGGGCGACGGGCTCTGGATCAAGAACGCCGCGGAGGAAGAGCAGATGGTCAGCGCCATGCGCAAATCCGCCGAAGTCACCGTCAAGGGCGTCTCGGCCAAGGGCACCGAGACCATCGACGTCTTCTCCCTGAAGGGATTGTCCCAGGCGCTCGACCGGCTGGCGCAGGATTGCAAGCGCTAAGCCGCTTTAAGCCCAGAATGACGTTGTTTAGGGGCCAAGGAAGGCCTATTTGAGTCTTCTCGCAGGGTGGGCAAAGGCGCGACGCGCCGTGCCCACCATTAACGTTTGTGGCGGGCACGCTTTGCCAACCCTACGCATCTCAAGAACAGAAACACATGACCGTCGCTTCCATCGAGAGCAGTTCCTCGGCTCAGGCCCCCCTCGAGAAAATCCCGCTCGAAACCTATGTGCCGCCGGCAAAGCCTTCGCTGATCGGCCTGTCGCGCGCCGAGATCGCCGACCGATTGGGCGAGATCGGCGTTGCACCTGCGCAACGCAAGATGCGCACGCAGCAGCTCTGGCACTGGATGTATGTCCGCGGCGCCAAGGCGTTCGACGAGATGACCAGCATTTCGAAGGACATGCGTGCACAGCTGGAGCAGCATTTTACCGTCGATCGCCCCGAGGTGGTGGCCGAGCAGGTTTCCAACGACGGCACCCGCAAATGGCTGTTGCGTCTGCCGAGCGGCGACGCGTTCCAGAAAGCGCATGAAGTCGAGTGCGTCTACATTCCCGAAACCGATCGCGGCACGCTGTGCGTTTCCTCGCAGGTCGGCTGCACGCTGAATTGCTCTTTCTGCCACACCGGCACGCAGCGGCTGGTGCGCAATCTCACCGCCGGCGAAATCGTCGGCCAGATCATGGTGGCGCGCGACCGTCTCAACGACTGGGCCGATCGCGAGACGCCGACCGGCAGCCGGCTCGTCACCAACGTCGTCATGATGGGCATGGGCGAGCCGCTCTACAATTTCGACGCGGTGCGCGATGCGCTCTTGATCGTCGCCGACAATGAAGGCATCGGCATTTCCCGCCGCCGCATCACGCTGTCGACCTCCGGCGTGGTGCCGAACATCATCCGCACCGGCGACGAGATCGGCGTCATGCTGGCGATCTCGCTGCACGCGGTGCGCGACGAGCTGCGCAACGATCTGGTGCCGCTGAACCGCAAATATCCGATTGCCGAATTGCTGCAGGCCTGCCGCGATTACCCGGGCTCGTCGAACGCGCGGCGCATCACCTTCGAATATGTGATGCTCAAGGGCATCAACGATTCCATGGACGATGCCAAGCTGCTGGTGAAACTGCTCGCGGGCATTCCGGCGAAAATCAATTTGATCCCGTTCAACCCGTGGCCGGGCACGAAATATGAGTGCTCGGACTGGGAGCAGATCGAAAAATTCTCCGAATATATTTTCAACGCCGGTTACTCGTCGCCGGTGCGCACCCCGCGCGGCCGCGACATCCTCGCCGCCTGCGGCCAATTGAAGTCGGAGACCGAAAAACTGTCCGCGCGCGAGCGCCAGGCGCTGCGCGCCATGGCGATGACGGATTGAGAAGATGAGGCGAGCCGTCACTCAGGCCGTCATTGCGAGCGAAGCGAAGCAATCCATCTCTCCGCTTGCTGAACTATGGATTGCTTCGTCGCTTACGCTCCTCGCAATGACGGTGAGCACATGTCCCTGATCGGCCGCCTCTTCGTCATCCTGTTCGCCTTTCTCGCCGCCTGCTTCGTGGCGGGGATGATCGTGGTCGGGGCGGTGCTGTATCCTGAGTTCAGCGATCTCGGCGGCGGCGAGATCGACCAGAGCGCGATCAATGTCCTGCTCGGCTTCGGCTTCATTTTCCTGTCCGGCTTCGCACTTCTGCCGGCGCTGATCGTGGTTTTGATCACCGAGGCGTTCTATATCCGCAGCGTGCTCGCTTACGCGGTGGGCGGCGCGATCGTCGGCGCGGCCTGCTATCTCGGTCTCATTCCGTTCGATCCGCAGACCATGCAATTCGACGGCATCGTGCGCCGCCACCTCGAAATCATGACCGGCGCGGGTATCGTGGCCGGCCTGATCTACTGGATGATCGCGGGCCGATCCGCCGGCGCCTGGCGCGAGCCGAGGCCTCCCTTGCGGCCACCGCCGCCGCTGCCTTCGCACTCTCCGCCGCAGATGTGACGCTTTTCTTCCCTTCTCCCACAAGCAAGAAGGGAAATCCGCGTGAGCCTTTTCATACCCAACCACCTCGGCTAAACCCCGCGCCATGAACCGGACCGGACTTGTAATCGCGTTGTGCCTCTCGCTCGTCATCGGACTGCTGTTCGGGATTTTTCCCGAATTCGACCTGAAGCTGGCGGCATTGTTCTACGATTCTGCGAGCGCATCGTTTCCGCTGAAGCAGGACGGGCTTGCCGGGTTCGCGCGCGATGCCGCGATGTGGATCGCCTGGGCGCTGGCGCTGCCGGCGCTGATCGCCATTGTCGGAAAGCTGGTGCGGCCGGACCGGCCGATGCTGGTTCCGGGACGCGCGGCGGTGTTTCTCGTGGTCACCATCCTGCTCTCGGCCGTCGTGCTGACCAATCTCACCTTCAAGAGCCACTGGGGGCGGCCGCGGCCGGTGGTGGTCACCGAGTTCAATGGCCCCTGGCACTTCGTGCCGTGGTGGGACCCGCGCGGGGAGTGCGGGCGCAACTGCTCGTTCTTCTCCGGCGAGGGCGCCACCGCGTTCTGGACCTATGCGCCCGCGGCGCTGACCCCGCCGGCGTGGCGGCCTTTGGCCTATGTGGCGGCGACCGCGTTCGGGATCGTAACCTCCGTGCTGCGGATGGCGTTCGGCGGGCATTTTTTTACCGACGTCGCTGCCGCGGGCCTCGTCAGCTTTTTCGTGATCTGGCTGGCCTACGCCTGGATTTACCGCTGGCCGTCGACCCGGATTTCGGACGAGCAAGTCGAAGCGGCGCTGGCGCGCTGGGGCCGGCCCGGATACCGGCTGCTGCAGCGCTGGCGCGGGCGCGCCTAGTAAGTAAGCTTCTTGTTATTGAATACGTGTTTTCCACGCGAACTGGTACCCAATTCGCTTGAAAACGCTATAACGGCATCCGCTATTTCGACCGATTGGACAGTTCCATGAGTACGATTCTGAAAAGCCTGCCCAAAGGCGAAAAAGTCGGCATCGCTTTCTCGGGCGGTCTCGACACCTCAGCGCGCGCTGCTCTGGATGAAGCAGAAGGGCGCGCGCGTCTTTGCCTATACCGCCAATCTCGGCCAGCCCGACGAGGCCGACTACGACGAGATTCCGCGCAAGGCGCTGGAGTTCGGCGGCGAAAAGGCCCGGCTGGTGGATTGCCGCACGCAACTGGTTCACGAAGGTATCGCCGCCATCCAGTCCGGCGCCTTCCATGTCTCGACCGGCGGCATCGCCTATTTCAACACCACGCCGCTCGGCCGCGCCGTGACCGGCACGATGCTGGTGGCGGCCATGAAGGAAGACGGCGTCAACATCTGGGGCGATGGCTCCACCTACAAGGGCAACGATATCGAGCGGTTCTACCGCTACGGCCTGCTGACCAATCCGAGCTTGCGGATCTACAAGCCGTGGCTCGACCAGCTGTTCATCGACGAGCTGGGCGGCCGCGCGGAAATGTCGGCGTTCATGACCGCCAATGGCTTCGCCTACAAGATGAGTGCCGAAAAGGCCTACTCGACCGACAGCAATCTCCTCGGCGCGACCCACGAGGCCAAGGATCTCGAGCATCTCGACAGCGGCATCAAGATCGTCAATCCGATCATGGGCGTGCCGTTCTGGCGCGACGACTGTGTCGTCAAGGCCGAAAAGGTCGTCGTGCGTTTTGAGGAGGGCCAGCCCGTTGCGCTGAACGGCCAGACGTTCACTGACCCGGTTGCGCTGTTCCTCGAGGCCAACGCCATCGGCGGCCGGCATGGCCTTGGCATGAGCGACCAGATCGAGAACCGGATCATCGAGGCGAAGAGCCGCGGCATCTATGAGGCGCCCGGCATGGCGCTGCTGCACATCGCCTACGAACGTCTCGTCACCGGCATCCACAACGAAGACACCATCGAGCAATACCGCATCAGCGGCATGCGTCTCGGCCGGCTGCTCTATCAGGGACGCTGGTTCGACTCCCAGGCCCTCATGCTGCGCGAAACCGCGCAGCGCTGGGTGGCGCGCGCCGTCACCGGCGAGGTGACGCTCGAACTGCGCCGCGGCAACGACTATTCGATCCTGAACACCGAGAGCCCCAATTTGACCTATCAGCCGGAGCGGCTGAGCATGGAAAAGGTGGAGGATGCAGCGTTCACGCCGGCGGACCGCATCGGCCAGCTGACCATGCGCAACCTCGACATCGCCGATACCCGCACCAAGCTGAAGCTCTATTCAGACACAGGCTTGCTATCGAGCGGGGATGGCTCCGAGATCTTCAAGCTTGATAACGACAAGAGCGACAAGGGCTGAATCGGGCGCAAGTATCCTTACCTTCCTGGATCACGCCTCCGGCTTTTCTCCCGGCCGGGTCGCCAACGCCCTGTGTTATGGAGACGTCATTGGGCGCGGCTAGGCTGGCCGCGCTGCGCGCATGCGGCGCGGAATCCAGCTGTGCGCTGCGCCACCAACGATCGCGGGGCATCGATCATGATCAAGGCATTCGCCGCAACCACTGTTGCTATCCTGTTGTCGGGTTTGCCCACATCGGCTCAACCGATCTATCCGATCGACCGCGCCGAAATACTTGCCGGCGCCCAATTCGACTTCAAGGTCGAGTTTCCGGATCGCGTCGACCCGACGAAACTGAAAGTAACGGTCAACGGAACGGACTATTCCACCGCGTTCGGCCAGAGTGGAAGCTTCGTCGATCGCGAAGACGACAAGGACCAGTCGGCGCTGATCTTGCGCAATGTCGCATTGTCCAGGCCCGGCAGTGTCTCGGTCGAGGTCAGCGACGGTACGCGCAGCCGCAGTGTGGTGTGGACGGTCTACGACACCGGTCCGCGCAAGGCGAAGAACGTGATCTTGTTTATCGGTGACGGATTGTCGCCCGCGCACCGGGTCGCCGCGCGCATCCTTTCCAAGGGGATCGCGGAGGGCAAGAGCCGTGGCAAGCTCGCCATCGACGACATGCCGCAGATGGCGCTGGTGGCCACCGCCGGCTCCGATTCGATCATCACCGATTCGGCGAATTCGGCCAGCGCCTACGCCACCGGCCACAAGTCCGCCGTCAACGCGATGGGCGTCTATGCTGACCGCACCGCAAGCCCGTTCGATGACCCCAGGGTCGAAACCATCACCAGCCTGGCGAAGCGGCGGCTCGGTCTGGCGGTCGGCATCGTCACCAACACCGAGATCGAGGATGCCACGCCGGCGGCAATGGTCGCGCATACCCGCCGCCGCGCCGCCTATGACGAGATCGTCGAGCAGTATTTCGCCGCCAGGCCTGATGTGCTGATGGGCGGCGGAGCAGCGAATTTCCTGCCGCAGACCGCAGCCGGCTCCAAACGCAAGGACGATGTCGATTACATCGCCCGCTTTCGCGACGCCGGCTATCAGGTGGCCATGACGAAGTCCGAGCTGGATGCGTCGGCGACGAAATCGGACACGCGCCAGTTGCTTGGGCTGTTTGCCACCGGCAACATGGATGGCGCTGCTGGACCGCAAGTTTCTCAAGGGCGGCGGCGTCAAGAAATTTCCCGACCAGCCCGACCTGACCGAACAGGTGCAGGCGGCGCTGAACGTGCTTTCGCGGAACGAGGCCGGCTTCTTCCTGATGGTGGAGTCCGGGATGATCGACAAATACGCGCATCTCCTCGACATGGAGCGCGCCGTTTACGACACGATCATGCTCGACAACGCGGTTCGCCAGACGCGCGACTGGGCGCGCGCCCGCGGCGATGACACCCTGATCCTGGTGCTGGCGGACCACAATCATCCGAACAGCCTGGTCGGCACCATCAACGACGATATGGGCACGACGCCCAACGCGCCGCTGCGCGAGCGCGTCGGGGTCTATGAGAAGGCCGGTTTTCCCAACTATCCGGCGCCCGACGCGGACGGGTATCCGTCGCGCGTCGATGTCAGCAAGCGGCTTGCTATCTTCTCCGCCAGCCTGCCCGACCACTACGAGACCTTCCGCCCCAAGCTCGACAATCCAAATGAGCCGACGGTGAAGGGCGAGCAGGCGGACAGCTTCAAGGCCAATGACAAGTACAAGGACGTCCCCGGCGTCGTGCTGCGCTTCGGCAATCTGCCGGCGATGATCGGCGCCAGCGTGCATTCAGGCGAGGACGTCATTCTGACCGCAACCGGGCCGGGCAGCGAACGCGTGCGCGGCTCGATGGACAATACGGAAGTCTTCCGCGTCATGGCCGATGCGCTCGGGCTCGCGGCCACGGGACCGTAGCTTCGCGCAGAGGTTCGTTGCGCGTCAGGAAGGCGCCGGCGCGGCAAACATCAGTTTGACGCAGCTTCGAAAGATCAGGATCTGCCGTTCGAGGCGGCTCGGATCGTTCAGCGTCTTCGACATGATGATGGCGCCGTCGACGATGCAGGACAGCATGTCGGCGACATCGTCGAGATCGACCGGCTCTCTCGGCGGATACACCGCGGCAATGCCGTCGAGAATCCCGCGGAAGCGCGCGTTCCAGTCGCGGACGGATTGCGCCGTGAGCTCGCGCACTTCGCGATCGAACAGTCGCTCCTGATAGCAGATGCTCGCGATCAGGCACCCCGGATGGCCGCTCGGCAGATCGGCCATCGTCTCGGCCAGCAGCTTCAATGAAATCAGGAACGCCTGCAGCGGGTCGTCGGAAAGCTCGCGGCCGCGCGCGAAAATGTCGTCAAACAGACGATCGTTGGTCGCGACATAGCGGCGGAGCATTTCGCGGGCGAGCGCGTTCTTGTCCTTGAAGTGGTAGAAGAAGCCGCTCTTGGTGAGGCCGGCTTCCGCGATCACCTCCTCGATCGAGGTGGCGCCAAATCCCTTGGCGAGAACGGCGGCTTCCGCGATTTCGAGAATTCGCTCGCGGGTGGCTTCGCCCTTGCCCATGCGGGGCTCCAGAACTGTACTCATGGTACGGTTTCTCCACTTCCGGCAGCACAAACCGCACTACTGCCCAATCCACAACCATCTGATTTCGTATCACTTTGCAGCTTTCGGTTCATCTGCACCGCAGAGCCGTCTAGGAGTCCGCGACACTATGAGGCACCAACATCGCCGGACCTGATCGATGCGGCAGCGACGTATCGAGGTCCCCAATCGCGGAGATGTTGAAATGGCCAAGTACAGACACGCCCTGCCACAGCGCAATGACGGCATTTTTCTCACCGACGGCGGCATGGAAACCACGCTGATTTTCCAGGAAGGAATCGAACTACCGCATTTCGCCGCCTTCGTGCTGCTCGACAGCGATGAAGGGCGGCAGCAGTTGAAGCGTTACTACGCAGCCTATCTTTCAGTTGCCCGTAATCATGGCACCGGCTTTGTGCTCGACAGTCCGACGTGGCGCGCCAATCCGGATTGGGGCGCGAAGCTCGGCTACGACGCGGTCGCGCTCAGGGCGATCAATGTCCGATCGATTGCATTCCTGGAGGAGCTGCGCGCGGGCTGGGAGCGGCCGGGCGAGCCCTGCGTCATCAGCGGCGCCATCGGTCCGCGCGGCGACGGCTACAAGGCGGGAAACATGGATGCCGACGAAGCGGAAGCCTATCATCATGCGCAGATCGCGGCCTTCGTCGAGGGTGGCGCCGACATCGTTACCGCCTATACGCTCACCGGCATCAATGAAGCGATCGGCGTCGCGCGCGCAGCCAGGTCGCTCGGCATACCGGCAGCCATCTCGTTCACCGTGGAGACCAATGGCCGTCTGGTGAAGGGCGAGACGTTGCGCGAGGCGATCGAGACCGTGGATCGCGAGACGGATGGTTCGGTCGAATATTTCCTGATCAACTGCGCTCATCCGACGCATTTCGATGACGCCTTGAAGGCCGGCGAGACCTGGACGGAGCGTATCCATGGCGTCAGGGCCAACGCCTCGACCAAGAGCCACGCCGAACTCGACGAATCCGAAACGCTCGATTCAGGCGATCCGGCCGATCTTGGGCGGCGTTACCTGAAGCTCAGGGGCGTGTTTCCGAAGATGTGTATTCTTGGCGGCTGTTGCGGCACCGATCACCGGCACGCCAAGGCGATCTGCGAGGCTTGCGTGCCCTCGCAGGCGCTCAGCGCCTGATAGCGTTTTCGAGCGAAAGCCTGCCCCGGACTTGATCCGGGGTGGACACCGGTTCGTATAGCAATCGAGCTTGCGCAGATTGCGTAGACTTATCTGCGGTAGAAAACGCGTCAAACCAGAAGCTCAAACAAAATGGCCGGGATTGCTCCCGGCCATTTTCACTCGCGATGACGTGTCTTATCGGCGCGGCGGCGCGGTGCCGGGCGGGGGCGGCGGCAGCGAGGCCTGCCCGCCGTTGAGCAGCGGCGTGATGTTGCGGATGGTGACGCGCCGGTTGATCGCGCTCGGCCCGTCGATCTGCTCTTTCAGGTACTGCTCGCCATAGCCCTGCGAAGTCAGGTTTTCCGCCGGCACGTTGAACTGCTGCGTCAGCAAGGTCGCGGCAGATTCGGCTCGGCGGTCCGACAGCGACAGATTGTCGACGTCGTTGCCGACCGCGTCGGTGTGGCCCTCGATCAGGAACACCGCGCGTGGATTTTCCTGGATCGCCCGGTTGAGGCCGTCGGCAATCGCCTGCAGCTTCGCCGCCTGATCGGGCGGGATTTCCCACGATCCGAGTTCGAAGTTGATGGTGTTGACGTCGATGCTCGGCATGCGCTGGCGCACGGTCGGGCTGTAACGGATTTCGTCCAGCGAATAACGCCGTTCGATCCGTTCCACCGGCGGCGCCATCATGGTCTCGTAAAGCACCTCCGGCGACGCCTCTTCGGAGTCGACAATGTAACGGTTGTAGGGAATGCGGACCACCGGCGGCGCCAGCGCGACATAGAATCCGCCGCCCAAGCGCGGATCGCGGTAGCTGTTGTCGATGATGATGATCTCGCGGCCGCGCTGGTCGCGGCGGATACGGCGCAGCAACTGACCGTCGCGGCCGACCACGGTGATCACCTGCGTGCCGTCAGGCCGGATCACGACGGTGCGGGTGTCACCCCCGACGACCGAGGTCTGGATGTCACGCGCACCATAGCGGAAGCGGTCCACTTCGCTGTGACGAACATATTGCTGTCCGCCGGGATCGCGAATGATGATCCGGCCGGGCTCGGTGATGATGGTGCGGCCGCCCTGCTGGCTCTCGCGGCGCTGGCCGCGGAAGTCGTCGAGGCGCTGCGGTCCGGCTGGTGGCGCACCCGCGGGAATGGCTTTGATGCCACCTGCGTCCGGCGGCGGGGCCGCTGGCAACGGTGCGGTGACTTGCGGCGCCTGACGGAAGGCCGGCGCGACCGTCGGCGGGGCGTTTTGGGCCCGGCCGGGAGGTGGTGCTGAATTCGGCGAGCCCGGCACGGCGGTCGGTGCCGTGGGGGCTGCGCCTCCAGGAGTGGTGGGAGCGGCCGGTGGCGTCGCGCCCGGAGCGGCGGGGACGCCGCCAGCGCTTGGTGCGGCAGGCGGCGGCGCGCCGGGTCGCCCGGGCGGTGTGGTCGGTACAGTTGCCGGGGCGCCCGCACTCGGAGGCGTTGTCGGTGCGCCGGGACGCGGCGGTGGCGCCGTCGTCGTGCTTCCGCCAGGTGGAGGGGCAGCCGTCGGCGGTGCTGTCGGAGCCGGCGTGGTGGCAGGCGCCGGCGGCTGTTTGACGCCGGCGGGTGGCGGTGGCGGCACGGGTGATGGCGTCGACTTCTGAGTTGAAGGCGGCGGCGGTGGCGGCGGAGGTGGTGTAGTCGGTGCGGCCGGTTGCTTCGGCGCCGCGGGCGCGGCTGCCGGTGGAGGAGGCGGCGGCGGCGTCGGGCGCGAAGGTGCAGCCGCCGGGGGCGGCGGCGGCGGAGTCGGCGGCTTCGGCGCGGCAGCCGGGGGCGGCGGAGGTGGCGTCGGACGCGGAGGAGGCGCAGCCGCCGGAGGCGGCGGGGGTGGCGTGGGACGCGGAGGCGGAGCCGCAGCAGGCGGTGGCGGCGGCGGAGCCGGACGCGGTGGCGGCGCAGCTGCCGGGGGTGGCGGCGGAGGGGCTGCCGGACGCGGAGGCGCAGCAGCCGGTGGCGCGGCCGGACCCTTCGGTGCGCCGGCCGGTGGCGGTGCCTCCTTCCTGGCGCCCGGAGGGCCACCCTCGTCCCTGGCTTGCGCCACGACGAGCGGCGCGGTCTGCGCATGCGATGCAGAGGTCGCGAGCTGCGTCGCCGTCAAAGCGGTCGTGGCGAGCAGCAGGATGCGAAGCTTTGTCATGATATTCTTGGTCCCCGGAATAGGCCTGACAGCAGCGAATGGCCCTCACTGGCATGTCAGTTGGTCGATTGAACGGCTAATCATTAGGCCGGATTGTGGCGACCTACAAATGGTTGGATGGTTTTTATTTCATTGGCGCAATGGGTTGCATGCATCTTTATTCATTGCGCGTTCAGGCGGAGCATTCATGTGCCCGCCCGATCGGTGGCGGGATTTGGGGTCGTGGGGCTGTTTGGCCCGCGCGTCGGCAACTCATCCGGCGTCTTACCCGGCAACTCCTGCGGTTGTGATGGCTCACCCGGTTCACGGACTGGGGGTGGAATCTCCGGATTGGGATTGCCCGGAGGATTCTCCAGCGGCGGTTCAGTCGGCTGTCCTGGCGTCGCCGGCGGTATCTCCGGCGGTTCAATAGGCATCACGTCTCCCGAAGGTTTAAACTCCAGGGGCGATAACGGCGGGGTCGCCGCGAAGTTCCCGCCCCCGCTAATGGTGCGGGCTGGAGCAAGGTGAGGTTGGGTTGTGACGACGGACCATCTCGTGCTCCGGACGCAAGCCACGTGAGTGCTCCGAGCCGGGGCCCATTGTACTTTGCATGGGGTTGTTTTCGCGATTCTGGGTCCGGGCCCTGCGATGTACCCCCTGCACCACCTCCGGGGAAACTAGATCATCAGTGCTTCCCGCAAACAGCGATCGATTCGACCCCACCCATTCCGCTCTAAGCCGGCGCGTGGCAGACGGCCTCGATATTGTGGCCGTCGGGATCGAGCACGAAGGCGCCATAATAGTTCGGGTGATAATGCGCGCGAATTCCGGGGGCGCCGTTGTCGCGTCCGCCGGCCGCCATGGCTGCCTTGTAGAAGGCGTCCACCGTCGCACGGTCCTTTGCCACAATCGCGACATGCAGCGGCTTGTCCAACCCGCCTTCGCCGCCGATCCAGAAATCTGGCTTTCCGTTGGCGCCGAAACCTGCGGCAGGGTCGTGGCCGTGTTCCTCCTGCGTGACTTCCATCACGAGGGTGTAGTCGAGCGGCGCCAGGGCTTTCAGATAGAAGGACTTGGAGCGCACATAATCCGAAACCGGAAATCCGATGTGGTCGATCATCAATCTCTCCTGCGGTTTGAGAAAGGGGTGATTCAGCCGCGCGCCAGCAGCGTGTTGCTGCGGGTCTTGCCCGTCTCGATATAACCCCGCGCGCGCATGTCGGCGATGCAGTCGTCCAGCCACTCGTCCTTCGACAGATGTTCGATCACGATCGCGCGGGGCCACAAGGCTTGCGGCGCGTCGGTGAAGAAGCTGGTCAACACGCGATCCTCAAACCCCTCGACGTCGATTTTGAGCGCGTCGACATGCGAGACGCCGGCTTCTTCGAGGATGCGCTGCAGCCGCAACGACGGCACCTTGATCGCCTTGCCGGAGGCCTCACCTGACACGATGTGGCTGGCGCCGAGATTGTCGCCGTCGGTTTCGATCAGCAATTCGCCATCGGCGGGGCCGGCGGCGGCCGCGACCAGTTTCACCTGGGTGTAGCCGGAGGCGGTGTTGTTGAAGGCGAGCCGTGCATGGGTCACCGGATGCGGTTCGATCGCAATCACCTTGCCGCCGGCGCCGACATGACGCGCCAGCGCCAGCGCATAGGTGCCGACATTGGCGCCGACATCGACGAAGACGCCGCCCGTGGGCACCTGTGCGCGCAGAAAATCCAGCTCCTCGATGTTGTAGGCGGGATTGAACAGCGCGCCGCGCTCGGTGGCGCTGGCCTGATGGTAGAAGCGAAATGAGGCGCCCTGATACGGCACATCGACGGGACCCGCGCGCAGCAGGTTCACCAGCCGCGACAGCATCGGCCGAAATGCGCCGCGCTTCAGCCGCGAATGGTGCGCCATTGAGATGATCGCAGCCTGCGCGGCATTCGGTGCAAATGCGCCGAACGGCGCGGGGGCAGGGTCATTGTCGGGCGTCAATCGGTGGTCCTCGGTGAGCGGCGCATGCATAGCCGGTTTTGCGGCAGTGAAACAGGTTCAATTGTTGTGAGGGTTTGATTGACCGGTCGTGCCGCAATTGCGGCATGTCCCGCACGCGCGGCCTATCCACGTCATTGCGAGCGCAGCGAAGCAATCCATAGCGCGGCAAGGGGCGAAGGTGGATTGCTTCGCTGCGCTCGCAATGACGGATGGAAAGATCGTGCACGCCACTGAGGGGGCTTGTAGCTTGTAGCCCGGATGAGCGCAGCGATATCCGGGGCGGTGATAGAGTGAACCCGGGTATCGCTGCGCTCACCCGGGCTACGCTCGCCATACTGCTTACATCTAATTTCTGCACGGTCTAATCCGTTGGAACGGATGGATCGAACTTTCGATGCAGAATTGTTGAGTTCTGCACACCGGGCCGCGGGTCTTTTGAGAGGCAGATCGGTGAGCTCGGTCAGCCCACCTTGTCGCCCGAAGGCATCGCGGACATGTCCATCCACATCGCTCCCAAAGCATGGCCGTCGGGATCAGCGAGATCGCGGGTGTACATGAAGTCGTGGTCCTCTATTGGATTGATGTCGGCGGTGCCGCCATTTGCGGCGGCTGCGCGGTTCATCGCATCGACCGCGTCGCGGCTATCGCACGACAGAGCAAGCATCACTTCGCTCGACGTTTTTGGTGGGATGGGACGGCTCGTAAAGGTGCGCCATTTGGCATGGGTGAGCAGCATGAAGTTGATCGTTTCACTCCACACCATGCACGCAGCCGTCTCGTCGGTGAACTGAGGATTGTTCTTGAAACCGATGGATTCGTAGAAAGTCATGGACGCCTTGAGGTCCGTGACCGGCAGGCTCACAAAAATCGTCTTGCTCATCATTCTTTCCTTGACCTGTTGGGATGCCAATCTCCAGCGAGTGGCGCAAGGGGAGCTAGTCCCCGCTTGAAGACGATCGAGACTCCGCCGAACCGACACCGCAAATGTTGCGTGTTCTGGGATTCTAACGGTCAAACTCCAAATGGCTTGAATTTTGCCCCTAAGCCAAGGCAGCGCGAGGTCTGTTCAGGATCATTCGCGGTCGGGCCGAGCGTAGCAAGTCGGGCCATGTCCGCCGTACCGCCGAACGCGGAAGTCAATTCCGAGCGCTAGCAGCAGGAACACGGCATCACGCCGCTTTCTTCGTTCCCTTGCGATTGCGCAGGAAGCGGCCGAGCAGGCGGCGCTTGCCCTTGCGCGGGATCAGATCGACGTCGCTGACCAGCTTGGCGCCACCCTTGCGCCGCTCCAGCACGATCTTGCGGCTGTGGAACGCCTCCAACTCGACACGATGAGCGACGCTGACGATGGTGGCATTCGGCAGTTCGTTGATGACGATCTCCATCATCTTGTCCTGGCTCTTTTCGTCGAGCGCCGACGTTGCCTCGTCGAGCACGACGATGTCGGGGTTGTGCAGCAACAATCGCGCAAACGCCAATCGCTGCTTTTCGCCGCCGGACAACGTCTGGTCCCACGGTCCGTCTTCCTCGATCTTTTCCTTGAGGTGATCGAGGCCGACCTTGTGCAGGGCCTCGCCGATCGCCTCGACCGTCCAGTCGTCAGCGGCGCCGGGGTAGGCGATGGCGCGGCGCAGCGTGCCGGAAGGGATGTAGGGCTTCTGCGGCAGCATGAAGAGCCGGCGGTCGGGATGGAAATTGACGCTGCCTCCGCCCCACGGCCATAACCCCGCCAGCGCGCGGACCAAAGTGCTTTTGCCGGTACCGGATTCGCCGGCCACCAGCAGACGCTCGCCGGGGCCGATCGCCACTTCGGTTTCGCCTACCACCGCGGTGCCGTCATCCAGCGTGACCGAGAAATCCTTGAGGCTCAGCATCGGGCCGCCCTCCTCGGTCTCGCCGCGCTTGATGCGACCGATGCCGTCGCCGCGCTCGGCGCGTTCGAGGCCATCAAGCGACATCATCAGCGAGGCAATGCGGCGCGCGCAGGCGTTCCAGTCTGCAAGCCGCGGATAATTGTCGACCAGCCAGCCGAACGCAGTCTGCACGATGGTGAAGGCGGAAGCCGCCTGCATCACCTGTCCGAGCGTCATGCTGCCGTCGAGAAATTTTGGCGCGCACAGCAGCAGCGGTACGACTGGCGCGATCAGGCTCGATCCCTGCGATACCAGCGTGGTGCGCATATGCTGGCCGGCGAGCCGCGCCCATTGCCGCAGAACTTTTGTAAAAGTCTTGTCGATGCCGTCGCGCTCTTCCTCCTCGCCGCCGAGCAGGGCAATGCTTTCGCCGTTCTCGCGCACGCGCGTCAGCGCATAGCGATACTCGGCTTCGGCCTGGTTCTTGTCCTCGGACACCTGCACAAAACTTCGTCCGATCGTCATGATCGAGCCCGAGGCGATCGCCGCATAAACGATCGCGGCAATCACCAGGAAGCCGGGGATCGTCATGGTGGAGCCGCCCAGCGTCACCGTCAGCGCGCCGCCGATGGTCCACAGCACGACGATGAAGGTGGCGGCCGACAGGAACGCGGAGGTGACGCCGGCGACGAAGTCCACAGGCGAGTCGGTCGCGATCCTCAAATCCTCGGCGATGCGGTATTCCGGGTTCTTGTGATCGCCGCCGACCAGGTTGAGCTGATAGTAGCGTCCGCTGGCCAGCCAGCGCGAGATCACCGCGTTCGTCAGCCAGGCGCGCCAGCGGCGCTGGATGCCCATGCGGGCGAACACCTGCGCCACGCCGAGCAGCACGCTGCCGATCGCCAGCGGAAAGAACACCGCGGCGAGGTAATAGACGGTAGCGGAATTCGCGCTTCTCGATGGCGTCGAAGATCGCGCGATTCCAGACATTGATGCCGTATTGGAAGCCGACATTGGCGACAATCAGGACCAGCAGACCCATCGTAAACAGCCACGCCAGCCGGTCGCCCTTCTTCCCCCAATAGCCGCGGGCGCTGATCCAGAATCGCGTCAGCAGATAATCCTTGCGGACCTGCTCAGCCTCCTCGGGTGACAATTCCGGATCGGGTTCGACAACCTCCGGCGGCGGCGGATCGACATGGTCGCCGTCTTCGGCGGTGACTTCAACGAATTCCGATTTTTCTTCGGAATCCGGCGTGTCGGCGCCAGGGTCCGGCTGCTTGCTTGCCGGTGCGGGTTTCTTTGCAGCGGATTTCTTTGCGGATGATTTGACGGTTGCTTTGCCCATGCGGCACAACGGCAACCAAATCAAAAGGTTCCGGCCGGTTCCGCTCGGTCTATGCTGGCAGCACAACAAACCCCGCGCGCGGAAAATGCACGACCGTTTCGCCGGTGATCGGGTCATGCCTTCGTATCGCAATGTGCTGGGACGAAAGCGCTACGATTTCACCGCGAACGCCGATCTTGCCGTAATCGTCCGGCATCACCGTCACCATGTCGCCCGGCTTGCGGCCGTTCGGGTCATGGGGATCGGCGAGCTCGGCGGTGTCAGGCGTCGCGTGCGTGCCGATCTCCAGTGCCGCTGACGTCGACATTTCCGTGGAAGCGCCATGCCCGATCGCGCGCATCCGCACTTCCCAATTTCTCGTGGCCGGAAATTCCGCGAGCATCTGGTCGAGGATGGGAAGATTGGTGCGAACATACCAGACGTTCATGTAGGCGTTGATATCGCAGAGGCTGACCTGATCCCCGCAGATCCAGCTCTGGCCGTCGGCGAGCTGCGCGTCGATCCATTGCAGATTGGCGCGAAACTGATCGCGCATTTGCGGGATCGCGGCCGTCATCGCGGCTACGTCGAATTTAGCGCCGCGGAGTTTCTCGCGGTCGGCGATGAATTCCTGCGAGACCTTGTCGGCGAGGGTACCGAAGACGAGGTTCACGGTGCTCTGAAAGAACGCCTTGTCGGTCCACATCGCCGTCGCGGACGCAAGACCGTGGTATCCGTCCGGATAAAGTGTCGGCTCCGGGAAACGGCGTTCCAGCTCGCGGATGATGCACTGGGTGTCGCAATAGATGTCGGCGCCGATCTGCATCACCGGGGTACGCCGATAGCCGCCGGTCATCGGCATCAGGTCCGGCCGCGGCATGATCCGCGCAATCTCGACTGACGTCCATGCAATCTTCTTGAGGCCAAAGATCAGCCGGATCTTTTCGGAGAACGGCGATTGCGGAAAGTGGTGGAGAATAATGGGATGCTCGGTGGCCATGCGTTCTCTTCTGGTCAATTCCCGGATTGTCGGAAGGCCGTTGCAAAATAGCGCGACTGGAAGGGCTTTGGCTATCGCGGCGTCAGGATGGCGCGACTGTGGGCGCCTGTCTGAATTTCCGCCGGCCGACCCGGTGCAGCACGCGCGAGAGTTGCTCGACGGAATAGGGCTTTTGCAGCAGCTCAAAACCGTGGCTGCCGTGCTCGGACAGCACGTGGCTGTAACCGCTGGTCAGCACGACCGGCAGGTCGGCGTGGCGGCGGCGGATTTCCTGGGCGAGCTCGAGGCCGGTCATGCCCGGCATGACCACGTCGGTGAACACGACATCGAAACGATCGGCGTCGACGGCCAACTCTTCGAGCGCATGCGCTGCGTTGCCGACCAGACGGGCGGAGTAGCCGAGATCGGCTAATGCGTCGTTGGCGAATTGCCCGACCTCCGCGTTGTCTTCGACCACCAGCACCGACATTCCCCGTCCGTCGAGCGGCCGCGCACCTTCTGCCGGCAGCGCTCGCGATTTTCCACTGCCGGCGGTGCGTGGCAGGTACAGCGTGAAGATGCTGCCCTTACCGAGCTCGCTGGCGACGGCGACTTCGCCGCCGGATTGCCTGGCGAAGCCGAACACCTGCGACAGGCCGAGCCCGGTGCCATGGCCGGCCAGCTTGGTCGTGAAGAACGGTTCGAAGATGCGTTCGAACTGATCCGGCGGAATGCCACTGCCGGTGTCGGCGACGGATACGGCAACATAGCCATAGGGATGTTGCGCCGAGGGCGGGGCGTTGGGCAGGCTCGCCGCCATGCCCACGGCAATCGTCAGCCGTCCGCGGCCCTCCATGGCGTCCCGCGCGTTCACGGCCATGTTGATGATGGCGGTTTCGAACTGGCCGGCGTCGGCGTTGACGAAGCACGGCTCTTCCGGCCCCAGGATGACGATCTCGATGCGCGAACCGATCAGGGTGCCGATCATTTCGCTCAGCGTCTGCACGCTTCGCCCGACCTCGAACACCTCCGGCTTCAAGGTCTGCCGCCGCGCGAAGGCCAGCAATTGCGCGGTCAGCTTGGCGGCGCGGGTCACCGTATCCGAGATCGCTTCGATATAGCGCAGCCGTCGCGGCTCCGGCAGATCGGGCCGCCGCAACAGGTCCACCGAGGCGCGGATCACCGTAAGCAGGTTGTTGAAGTCATGCGCGACGCCGCCGGTGAGCTGGCCCAGCGCTTCCAGCCGCTGGCCGTGCTTGAGCGCTTCCTCGGCCACCCGCCGCTTCTCGGCCTCGAAATAGAGATGACGCGTCCGGCGCAAGGCCAGCCCCAGCAGGGCAAACAGCAGTGCGGTGGCCGGCGCGCCGAAGATCAGATGCTGGCTCATGGTGGACAGCCAGCGCGCGCGTATCGCGGAGGTCTCGAGGCCGGCGGCGACATCGATCGGGTATTCGGCGAGCCGCCGGTAGCCGAGGCGGCGTTCGATGCCGTCGACCGGCGACGTCACGGTGACGAGGCCGGACTTGATGCCGGCCTTCGTGCCGGCTGCGATCAATTCGCCGATCGGCCCCATGCGGATGTCGCGATCTATGGCCGGGAAATGCGCCAGCATGGCGCCGTCAGTTCGGCCGAGTGCAAAATAGCTGCCGGGCTCGCGGCCGATCCGCGCGTAGTAGTTCTCGAAATATTCCGGGAATACGGACGCCTGCAGCACGCCGGCGAAGCTGCCATCATCGCTGGGGCGCCGTCTGCTGACGCCGAAGAACGCGGCGCCCTGATAGGGCGGCCGCGGCTTCAGCGCTTCGCCGATATAGGTCCCGATATCGCTGCCGACGTGGACCTTGAAATAGTCGCGGTCGGAAAAATCAATCTCCGGCGCCGGTACGACCAGGCTGTTGACGAGGGCGTGGCCCTTGGCGTCGAAAATCCAGGCTGATTTCACCTGCGGCAAGGAGGCGACCAGTTGCTTCAGCCGCAGATGCAGCAATTGCTCGCGCGCAACGATCTCGGCATCCGGAACGTCGCGGACGATCTCGGCGATCTCCGACAGGCTGCGGTCGATGGTCTCGAACACTTTCAGCGCATGTTCGTGCGCGACATCCAGTGCGCGCTCGATTTCGCGGTCAGCGGTTTCTCGGATCGAGACCCAGGAGACGGCGGATGCAAATACAAACAGCGCCAACGGAAGGGTCAGCGAAGCGACCATCATCCATTGCAGCAGTCTCAGCGAATTGCGTTGCGCGGTCTGCACGTTCGCTCCGGCTCCGCGCCAAGCTTAACGCAAGATCTGGCGACGAACAAAGTCCCGTCGATGGAACCGAGGCTTGCCGTGGCCGGCCCTGGGCGCTCTCATTTGCTTCAAATTGCAAATGCCGGGGATCGCCTCGATCCGGTCCCCGAGGCTTGGCGTAGAGGCCGGCGGTTCCGAAATTGATCCACCGCAATGCCGGGGTGGAGGTTACAGGCCATTGTGAGCAGGGCTGCCGCCGGGCAGCTGTGCGGGGGCATCAACCAAACAAAGCAGATCAGGAGGAACTCATGTCAGCGGCACAACAGGCTCTTCTGTTGACCGGAGAACTGTTCGTTCTCTCTTTCGTTGCTATTTTTGCGGTCTGGTTTGCCGACAAGCTGCGCCGCAACTTTACTGGGCAACCATAGCTTTGGCGTCGCTGCCCGATCGGTCCGCAGCCCCGGATTGCGCTGCGCTCCATCCGGCGCTACGGCATCTCGGCCTAGATCTGCCGCTCGACCATCTTCAGCTTGAGTTCGGCGATGGCTTCCGACGGGTTGAGACCCTTTGGGCACGCCTTGGCGCAATTCATGATGGTGTGGCAGCGGTAGAGCCGGAACGGATCTTCGAGGTTGTCGAGCCGTTCGCCGGTGGCTTCATCACGGGAATCCGTCACCCAGCGGTTCGCTTGCAGGAGCGCCGCTGGCCCCAGGAAGCGGTCGCTGTTCCACCAATAGCTCGGGCAGGAGGTCGAGCAGCAGGCGCACAGGATGCACTCGTAGAGGCCGTCGAGCTTTTCGCGGTCCTCGTGGCTCTGCTTCCATTCCTTCTGCGGCGTCGGCGTGGTCGTCTTCAGCCACGGCTCGATGGACGCGTATTGCGCGTAGAAATTGGTCAGGTCAGGCACCAGGTCCTTCACGACCGGCTGGTGCGGCAGCGGGTTGACCTTCACCGCGCCGCCCGAGGCCACGTCGTGCATCGACTTGGTGCAGGCCAGTGTGTTCTGGCCGTCGATGTTCATGGCGCAGGAGCCGCAGACGCCTTCGCGGCAGGAGCGGCGGAAGGTCAGCGTCGGATCGATGTGGTTCTTGATCCAGATCAGGCCGTCCAGCACCATCGGTCCGCAATCGTTGATGTCGACATGATAGGTATCGACGCTCGGGTTCTTGCCGTCGTCCGGGTTCCAGCGATAGACCCTGAACTCGCGCGTCTCGGTCGCGCCGGCTGGCTTCGGCCAGGCCTTGCCGCCTGATATCTTCGAGTTCTTGGGAAGTGCGAATTCAGCCATGGTTGCTTCCAGCGTTAAGTGCGGTCGTTTGATTTGACCGGCGTCCGGCGTCTTTCATTCCAAGGAACCAGCCCAGTCCAAAAAACACGCCAAACAAAGCCAGGATGAGTGCGAATTCAGGCACGGCATGCAGTGTTTTCTCTATGCCATAGATAGTTGCAAGCCACGCCAGAAAGCTCGCGCAAAGGATCGTCAATCCAATCGTTGCGTTTCGTAGTCGCAAGAATCTCTGGAGGGCAAATCCGAGCCCCACGACCAGAAAAGCTGCGACAGCGTAAACTGCAGCGATAACCCCCCACGTCGTGCTTTCTAGCTCGCCGCCGGCCGCCAACGCGGGCGTAGCGAGCGTACCCAGAAAAGCAATCGTGGCGGCTCTCGTCATTAGTAAACCCGCGCCTTCGGCGGGATGTACTGAACGTCGTTCGTCATCGTGTAGTCGTGCACCGGGCGATAATCGATCGAGGTCTTGCCGCCCTTGTCTATCCACGCCAGCGTATGCTTCATCCAGTTCTTGTCGTCGCGCTCGGAAAAATCCTCGCGCGCATGGGCGCCGCGGCTTTCGGTGCGGTTCGCCGCCGAATCCATCGTGACGACGGCCTGCGCGATCAGATTGTCGAATTCGAGCGTTTCGATCAGGTCGGAATTCCAGACCAGCGAGCGGTCGGTGGTGGCGACGTCGCCGATACCGCCATAAACCTTGTGAATCAGGTTCTGGCCTTCGTGCAGGATCTCGCCGGTGCGGAACACCGCGCAATTGCTCTGCATGACGTGCTGCATGCTGTCGCGCAGTTTCGCGGTCGGCGTGCCGCCGGAGGCGTAGCGATAGTGATCGAGCCGGCCGAGCGCCAGATCGGAAGAACCCGCCGGCAGGTCCGGCTGCTTGCCGTTTGGCGTCAGCTTTTCCGCAAGCCGCAGCGCGGCAGCGCGGCCGAACACGACGAGATCGATCAGCGAGTTCGAGCCGAGGCGATTGGCGCCGTGCACGGACACGCAGGCGGCTTCGCCGATCGCCATCAGGCCGGGCACAACGGCATTGTCGTCGCCGTTTGTCTTGGTCAGCACTTCGGCGTGATAATTGGTGGGAATGCCGCCCATGTTGTAATGCACCGTCGGCACGATCGGGATCGGCTCGCGGGTGACGTCGACATTGGCGAAAATCTTCGCCAATTCGGAAATGCCGGGCAGCCGTTCGTTCAGCACCTTGGGATCGAGATGGTCGAGGTGCAGATAGATGTGGTCCTTCTTCTTGCCGACGCCGCGGCCTTCGCGGATCTCGATGGTCATCGAGCGCGAGACGACGTCGCGAGAGGCGAGATCCTTGGCGGACGGCGCGTACCGCTCCATGAAGCGTTCGCCTTCGGAATTCACGAGATAGCCGCCTTCGCCGCGGGCGCCCTCGGTGACGAGGCAGCCCGAGCCGTAGATGCCGGTCGGGTGGAACTGGATGAATTCCATGTCCTGCAGCGGCAGACCTGCGCGCAGCACCATGCCGCCGCCGTCGCCTGTGCAGGTATGCGCCGAGGTGCAGGACGCATAGGCGCGGCCGTAGCCGCCGGTGGCCAGAATCGTGGTTTGCGCCCGGAAACGGTGCAGCGTGCCGTCGTCGAGCTTGAGCGCGATGACGCCGCGGCAGACGCCTTGGTCGTCCATGATCAGGTCGATGGCGAAGAACTCGATGTAGAATTCGGCCGAGTGGCGCAGCGCCTGGCCGTACATCGTGTGCAGCATGGCGTGGCCGGTGCGGTCGGCGGCGGCGCAGGTGCGCTGCGCCTGGCCCTTGCCGTAGTCCAAGGTCATGCCGCCGAACGGGCGCTGGTAGATCTTGCCGTCCTCGGTGCGCGAGAACGGCACGCCCCAATGCTCAAGTTCGTAGACCGCTTCGGGCGCGTTGCGCACCATGTATTCGATCGCGTCCTGGTCGCCGAGCCAGTCCGACCCCTTGACGGTGTCGTACATGTGCCAGCGCCAGTCGTCCGGATGCATGTTGCCGAGCGCCGCCGAAATGCCGCCTTGCGCCGCCACCGTATGCGAGCGGGTCGGGAACACTTTTGTAATGCAGGCGGTGCGCAGGCCCGCTTCCGAACAGCCGACCACGGCGCGCAGGCCAGCGCCGCCGGCGCCGACGACCACGACGTCGTAGGTGTGGTCCTCGATCGGATAGGATTTACCGTTGGTGGCAGGACCACTTGCAGTTCCGCCACTGCCGTTGGTGGCCTTGCCGCTGCCTTGAGCAGCCGAACCTTGAGTAGCCATGGGTTAAACTCCCGATGACAATTTGAGGATCGCGTAGATCGAGGCCAAGGCCACCGCGATACAAAAGAAATTATTTGCCATCACGCTGGCGAGCTTGATCTTTTCGTTGTGCACGTAGTCCTCGATCACGATCTGCATGCCGATCCGCATGTGCCAGGTGCTGGCGACGATGAAGAGGACCATGATGATCGCGATCGGCAGCGAGCCGAGGATTTGCGCGGCGCCGGCCTGATTGCGGCCGATCAGCATCAGAATGATCACGACGACGGGCACGATCAGCAGCGCCATCGCCACCGCCGTGAGACGCTGGCGCCAGAAATCGGTGGTGCCGGAATGCGAAGAACCGAGATTGCGGACGCGGCCGAGCGGCGTGCGCATCGAGGAGGGGCCGCTCATCGTCCGCCTCCGACCGTGTAGGCGATGATCCAGACCAGGACGGTCAGCGAAATGCCCGCGATCAGCGCGCCCCAGGTGAGCGCCTCGCGCTCATTGGCCCCGAAGCCATAGCCGAGGTCCCAGAAGAAGTAGCGGATCCCGCTGCATAGATGATGCAGCAGCGCCCACGTGTAGCCGAACAGGATCAGCTTGCCGATGATGCTGCCGGTGAAGGCCTGGACGTTGGCGTAGGCCCCGGGGCCGGAAGCTGCGGCAATCAGCCACCAGGCCAGCAGCAACGTGCCGAAATAGAGCGCAATTCCCGTGGCGCGGTGGATGATGGAGAGCGCCATCGTCAGGGTGACGCGATAGGTCTGCAAATGGGGCGAGAGCGGTCGTTCGATCCTGGCGGTCATTCGGCGGCTTCATGTTGTGTGGAACCGCGACCGGCCCATCGGGATGCGCGGCAGATGAATTCTATTTACGGAGTCGAATCAGTCCGCGCAACGATCAAATCGCTTCGAATCGAACCAACGTTCATTGCTAGAAGGCTATGAAATGCGATTGATCAGTGTCTTGGTATACCACGGAGATCTGGCACGGTTAAAGAATTGAATAATGATTCTCTTTATCTGTCGGCGCGGACTGCTCGTCGAGTGGATTGATGCTGCGTCGGGGTTTGACGAGGTAACCGACGGAGGCCCTGAACTTCGCCAAGCCGGCCGCCGCCGCAGAAACATCGGGTGCAACGGCACCGGTGCCGGACCGCCATCGGCGAGCAGGCGAACCAGGTGGCCAGCCGGCCTGGCCGGCCGCGGCCTGCGACGACGGCACGCGTAAGATGCAGGCACCTTCCTCCGCCAAGCGGCGCGCGTATCGATGCTATTCATCCAGAGCCGACCGGATATGCGGATTTTGCGGCCCGCTTTGAAGCAGCCAAGTCTCGCGGGTCGCCCATGCAGATGCGCGGGTCGCCATTCCCGGACGCGGGATGCTCAAAGACATGATGGCCGGCCTTGATTCCAGAGAACTCATCGAACTCGCTATGCTGCTGATCGCGGTCGGGGCGCTGTCGGGATTTCTGGCCGGCGTGTTCGGCATCGGCGGCGGCGCGATCCTGGTGCCGGTGTTCTACGAATGCTTTCGGCTGGCCGGCGTGCCGCTGGAGGTGCGGATGCCGCTCTGCATCGGTACTTCGCTCGCGATCATCATCCCGACCTCGCTCTCCTCTTTTCGCGCCCATTACAAGAGGGGCGCGGTCGACATGGATATCCTCCGGCGCTGGTGGCTGCCGATCGTGCTCGGCGTTCTCGCCGGCAGCGTCACCGCGCGCTATGCGCCGGAGCGGCTGTTCAAGATCGTGTTCGTGATGGTGGCGTGGTCGGCGGCGGCGCGACTGTTGCTGGCGCGGGAAAGCTGGAAGCTCGGCGACGACGTGCCGAAGGGCTTTCTGATGCGCGTCTACGGCTTCTTTGTCGGGCTGTTGTCGACCTTGATGGGCGTCGGCGGCGGCCTGTTCGCGAACCTGCTGATGACGTTCTATGGCCGGCCGATCCATCAGGCGGTCGCCACCTCGTCGGCGATTGCGGTGCTGATCTCAATTCCCGGCGCGATCGGCTACGTCTATGCCGGCTGGCCTGCGGCAGCGCGCTTTCCCGATGTCGCCGCGCTGCAGATGCCGTTTGCGGTCGGCTATGTGTCGCTAATCGGCGCGCTGCTGGTCATGCCGACCACGCTGATCACGGCGCCGCTCGGGGTGAAGGTTGCGCACGCGCTGTCGAAGCGCGCGCTGGAGACAGCGTTCGGGATCTATATGTTTATCGTCGGCGGCCGGTTCGCGATCAGCCTGCTGTGAGCTGGGATCGTAAGACAGTGGCAGGGACGACGCCAACTACTTCGCGTAGATCTTCGCGTACGTATCCCGCAAAACATTCTTCTGCACCTTGCCCATGGCGTTGCGCGGCAATTCCTCGACCACGAACACACGCTTGGGCATCTTGAATTTCGCGAGCCTGCCGTCGAGCGCGTTCAGCACGCCCGCTTCGGTGACCTCGGCGCCCTTGTTGCAGACCACCACGGCCGTAACACCCTCGCCGAAATCGGCATGCGGCACGCCGATCACGGCGGACTCGACCACGCCCGGCATGGCATCGATCTCGCTCTCGATTTCCTTCGGATAGACGTTGAAGCCGCCGGAGATCACGAGATCCTTGCCGCGGCCGAGGATGTGCACATAGCCCTTGGGATCGATCTTGCCGAGATCGCCGGTGATGAAGAAGCCGTCGTCGCGGAATTCGGATTTTGTTTTTTCCGGCATCCGCCAGTAGCCCTTGAACACGTTCGGTCCCTTGACCTCGATCATGCCGATCTCGTCGCGCGCGATCTCCTTGCCGGTTTCCGGATCGGTCACGCGCACGGAAACGCCGGGCAGGGGATGGCCGACGGCGCCCGGCACGCGTTCGCCGTCATAGGGGTTGGAGGTGTTCATGTTGGTTTCGGTCATGCCGTAGCGTTCCAGCACGGCGTGGCCGGTGCGCGCGGACCATTCGCGATGGGTGTCGGCGAGCAGCGGCGCGGAGCCCGAAATGAACAGCCGCATGTGCTTCGTCGCATCCTTCGAAAGCGCCGGGCTCTGCAATAGCCGCGTGTAGAAGGTCGGCACGCCCATCAGAACGGTGGCGCGCGCCATCAGCTTGATGATCAGTTCCGGATCGAACTTGGGCAGGAAGATCATCGAGGCGCGGGCGAACAGGGTGACGTTGCTCGCCACGAACAGGCCGTGGGTGTGATAGATCGGCAGCGCGTGGATCAGCACGTCCTTGTCCGTGAAGCGCCAGTAGTCGACCAGGCTGTAGGAGTTCGACGCCAGATTGTCGTGCGTCAGCATCGCGCCCTTGGAACGGCCGGTGGTGCCGGAGGTGTAGAGGATGGCGGCGAGGTCGTCATTGGCGCGCGCGACGGTTGTAAACGCCGCGTCGGCCTTGGCCGCGGCATCCGTCAGCGTTCCCTTGCCGTCGGGCCCGAGCGTTTCGACTTTTGCCTTCACTTTCGCGGCGATCGCGCCAATGCCTTCCGCCTTCGAGGGGTCGCAGACGACCAGCGACGGTTCGGCGTCGGAGATGAAGTAGTCGAGTTCGTTGAGCGTGTAGGCGGTGTTGAGCGGCAAATAGACCGCACCCGCCCGCACTGTCGCAAGATAGAGCACCAGCGCCGGTACCGATTTCTCGGTCTGGGCCGCGACGCGGTCGCCGGGCTTGACGCCGCGCGCGACCAGCACATTCGCCATCTGGCCGGCACGGGCGATCAGATCGCCATAGCTGATGCGGGTGCCGTCGAGCATTTCGATCGCGAGCCGGTTCGGATCGTCGAGCGTATCGAACAGGCGGGAAAACAGGTTGGCGTTGGCGGTCGTGTTCATGCAACATTCCCTGAGGGTCGTGCTAGCGCCCCTCAGGGAAGGGCGCTGGCCAGCGGAATTTCGCCGGCTGGAATAGCAAGAACGCCCTTCATAAAGCAACGGAGACAGTTTGCATGTCAAATAACGGGAAACGCGTGGCCTGGGTGACCGGTGGTGGCAGCGGAATCGGCGAGTCCGGGGCGGAATTTCTGGCGACGGACGGCTGGACCGTGGTGATTTCGGGCCGCCGCAAGGAAGAACTCGAGCGCGTGGTTGCCAACATCACCAAAAAGGGCGGCAAGGCCGAGGCCATCCAGCTCGATGTCAGCAATAAGGCCGATGTCAACGAGGCCGCCGACCAGATCCTCGCCAAGCACGGCCGGATCGACCTCCTGGTCAACAGCGCCGGCATCAACGTGCCGAAGCGAAGCTGGGCCGACATGGAACTGGAGGGATGGGACAAGCTCGTCGAGGTCAATCTCAACGGCGTGCTCTACTGCATGCGCGCGGTGCTGCCGGCGATGCGGAAGCAGAAGGACGGTTGCATCATCAATGTCGCGTCCTGGGCCGGCCGTCATGTCTCGAAAATGCCCGGGCCGGCTTACACCACCACCAAACATGCGGTGCTGGCGCTGACCCATTCCTTCAACATGGACGAATGCGTCAACGGCCTGCGCGCTTGCTGCCTGTCGCCCGGCGAGGTCGCGACCCCAATCCTGAAGCTGCGCCCGGTGGTGCCGTCGGAATCAGAGCAGGCGAAAATGCTGCAGCCGGAAGATTGCGGCCGCACCATCGCCTTCGTCGCCGGCATGCCGGCACGGGTATGCATGAACGAGATCCTGATCAGCCCGACGCATAATCGCGGATTCATCCAGACGCCGGCGAACAGGGATTGAACACGCGCAGCCCGGCTGCGTAGGGCGGATTAGCGAAGCGTAATTCGCCTTGCATCCGTGGGTGTGTGCGTGGCGGCGGGTTACGCCTGCGGCTAACCCGCCCTACGCATCATGACGGCCGCACAGCCCGCCCCCTCAAGATAATTCATTCGCTCGCCTCGGCCTCCAGCGGGCGGACCGGTGTGCGGTGCCAGCCCTCCTCGTGCTTGCGCCAGTAGGTGTCCTTGAGCAGGGTGGAGATAGGCCCGGGCCGATCGTTGCCGAGGATGCGTGTGCCGATGCGCGATGCGGGCATGACGCCGCCGGCCGTTGTCGCCAGGAAGACCTCGTCGGCGTGGTCGAGCGCCGATCGGGGAATAGGTTCAACCGCAGCCTCGATGCCGAGTTCGGCGCAGAGCTCCAGCACCGACCGGCGCGTGATGCCGTGCAGGCTGCCGCGATCCGGCGTCGTCACCTTTCCGTCCCTCACGAGGAAGACGTTGAATCCCGGCCCTTCCGTCAGGAAACCCTGCGTGTCGCACAGCACTGCCGTATCGAAATCGGCGTCGTGCGCCTCCAAGAGGCCGGAGGTCAGGTCGTTCCACTGATAGTTCTTGACCGTGGGATCGACCGAGGCGTCGGGCACGCGCGGCGTCGAGGCGACCCAGACATGGGCTCCGCGCGCCTGCACGTCCTTCGGAACGACATCGATCCAGGGCAGCGCGTAGGCGATCAGGTGGTTTTCGCAATCGGCCGGCCGGCGTGATCCCGCAATGCGCGGTCGTCCGCGCGAGGCCACCATCGCGACATAGGCGTCGATGAGGCCGGTCAGCGCCACGCAGCGATGCAGGATCGCCTCGATCGCGGCGCGGTCTTCCGGCGGCCGGATCCGGCGCTTCGCCATCGAGTTCTCGAAGCGATCGAGATGGTCGGCAAGCCGGAAGAAGCCGCCCTTGAACACATGCACGACGTCGTAGACGACGTCGGACCGCGTAAAACCCCAATCGGTAACGGGCAGCACAGCCTCTGCGATCGGGACGAAGCGCCCCCTGACATAGCCGGCGCCGTCGGCGAAGATCGAGTTATTCATGCGTCATCTCCCAGCTATCGCAAGCGCTCCAGCCATACTAAGGGGCTGCGAACGTCTACAGTAATGCAAGTTATACGGGCAATTGCGGCTTGGTGGCGCGATACGCGTTCCTCGCTGACATCGTTGACCACCAATTGCTGAGCTTGCGCTGCGTCTTCAGCAGCGCGTCGCCTTCCTCCGCCATCGCGAAGTAGCCGATCATCGGCGCAAGATGGATGTCAGCCAAAGATATGTCGTTACCGCAGAGAAATTCGGTGTCGGCAACAAGCCGCTCCAATGCGGCAAGCACGACAGGCGCTTTCTCCAAACCCCGTTGCACCTCCGAGATATCCGACGGCCGCCCAAGGAGGGGGCGAAACACGCGATGGGAAAATACCTGGCGCACCAATGGCCAGTAAACGTAGCTGTCAACGATGGAGATGAACTGGCTGGAGCGGGCGCGATGGCGCGGGTCAGTCGGCTGGAGGCTGGGACCAGGGAATGCCTCGTCGACATAGCGTGTGATCGCGCCAGTCTCGTAGATCTGAAAGTCGTCGTGAATGAGTGTCGGCACACGTTTGAAAGGATGAATCGCCAGATAGATCTCCGGGACATCGGCAGCAAAGGGATTGATCTCGATCCACCGGTAGCTCGCTCCCTTTTCTTCGAGCGCGAGACGCGCAATCCAGCTGTAGACACTGTATTGGTAACCGTACAATTCCACATGCATTGCAGCGCTCCGAAGCCAACTCGGAAATATCCGGCTCACCCTTGAGCCGCGTCGATAGTGTCTCTATACAAGCAATCTCGCGCGACTGGCGATCATAGATGGGGCACCATCGGGAAGCGCGAGGAATCGAGCCGCTCGCCTGGGCAATCGGAAAAATCCGATCCACCTTCTCATGAAGGAGCGGCCCAATGTTGACGACTATCCAGATCGCCGGATTGCAGACCTTCGGATACCATGGCTTGTTCGAGGAAGAACGCAGCCTCGGCCAGAAGTTCACCTTCGACATCGACGCGACGTTGAATCCGGCTCCGACGCACCGGGACGACAGACTGGACGCATCGATCCGCTACGATGCCGTGGTGGACGCCGCGGTGAGCCTCGCCGGCGGAACGAAATATCAAACGCTGGAAGCGCTCGGGGAGGCCGTTGCGATTGGCCTGCTGCGGCGCTTCGCATTGATCGACACCATCACCGTTGGCGTCTCCAAGTTCAGCCCCCCAATCCCGCATACGCTCAGCAAAGTCGGAATCGCGGTGCGCCTGGTCCGATCCGATCTGGCGGATGGGCCGGCGGCGGCAGCGCTGGAAGTATCTGGCTAGATCGTTGCGAAAGATATCGGCCGAGATCTTCTTGAGTTCGTAGCCCGGGTGAAGCCAACGGGTGGCGCGAATGCGCGCCCGATGACAGGCTCCGCGAAACCCGGGAATCTCGCGGCCGAGAAGAACCCCGGATTGCGCTGCGCTCCGTCCGGGCTACGGGCATCCGTCGCCGCACGGCCCGCCTCCTCAAAAGTTTCAACCATCACGATAATTTATTCGCCGAAACCGGCCGAAAAACCTCCCGTAGCTCGGCCCAACGACGACGAAATCAACCCGGTCATTCGACCTGGCGTCGTTGCTACCGGCGGATCACCCGCCGGCCATCGCAATCCTCGGGAGAAGATTCCATGTCCAAACGTATTGCACTTCTGTCCGCCGCCGTGTTCAGCGCCCTGGCTTTCACTGCCACCATCACCGCGCCCGCCAGCGCGGAAGAAAAGACCGTGATGGTCGGCGGCGCGGCGATGTTCCCCTCGAAGAACATCGTCCAGAACGCCGTCAACTCGAAGGATCACACCACGCTGGTTGCCGCGGTGAAGGCCGCCGGCCTGGTCGAAACCCTCGAGAGCAAGGGCCCGTTCACGGTGTTCGCGCCGACCAACACGGCTTTCGGTAAGCTGCCGGCCGGCACCGTCGAGACGCTGGTGAAGCCTGAGAACAAGGCGACCCTGACCAAGATCCTCACCTACCACGTCGTCCCGGGCAAGCTCGCCGCAGCCGACCTCAAGGACGGCATGAAGCTGAAGACCGCCGAAGGCGAACAGCTGTCGGTCAAGCTTCAGGACGGCAAGGTCTGGATCGTCGACGCCAAGGGCGGAACCTCGATGGTCACGATCTCGAACGTCAATCAGTCGAACGGCGTGATCCATGTGGTCGACACCGTGCTGATGCCGGCGTCCTGAGCTCCCGCGCGCCCTTGACTGGTCCCAACAGGGGCGTGTGGATTGGCGAGCCGGGGCAACCCGGCTCGCTTTTTCGTGAACGCAATATCCGCCATGCGTCGATTTGATCGTGTCGCAGCGGTAACGGAAAGCCAGTTCCCGGCGTATAAACAGACGGTATCGTATTCCAAGCGAGAAAAAGCCATGTCGACCCTCACAGTCAGCGACGAACACGCCGCGTCAACCAAGGCCAAGGTGATCCAGCCGGCCTGGGTGCGGGCGCTGCATTGGACCAACGCCTTCGCGATGGTCCTGATGATCATGTCGGGGTGGCAGATCTATAACGCCTCGCCGCTGTTCGGCTTCAGTTTCTCCTCGAGCATCACGCTGGGCGGCTGGCTCGGTGGCGCTCTGCTCTGGCATTTCGCCGCGATGTGGCTGTTGATGGTCAACGGCCTGATCTATCTGACGGTGGGTCTTGCCACCGGCCGCTTCCGCAGGAAGCTGCTGCCGATCACGCCGGAGGGCGTGATCTCGGATACCAGGGCGGCGCTGACCGGCAAGCTCTCGCATGACGATCTCACCAAGTACAATCAGGTGCAAAAGCTGCTTTATGCCGGAATCATCATCATCGGCATTCTCATCGTGCTGTCGGGGCTGGCGATCTGGAAGCCGGTTCAGTTGCAATACCTGACCGCGCTGTTCGGCGGCTACGACGCCGCGCGCTACGTTCACTTCTTCTGCATGGCGGCGATCGTCGCCTTCATGGTGGTCCATGTCGCGCTCGCACTGTTGGTGCCGAAGAGCCTGCGCGCCATGATCATCGGCCGCTAATTCAAGGGAGTATGACCATGGGCCGCATGCGCAATCTCCTGATCCCCGGCGTCGACAAGACGCTTCTCGTCCGAGATGCCGTCAAGACCATGCCGGACCTGACGCGCCGGCGCTTCATCTCCGGCGGCGCCAGCCTCGGCGCGCTGACGCTGCTGACCGGCTGCGACGTGACGGACAGTTTTTCGGCCGAGGCGATGCTGAAGCAGGTCTCGAAGTTCAATGACGGCGTGCAGGCGTTGATCTTCAACCCCAATGCGATGGCGCCGACCTTTCCGGAAAGCGCCATTACAAAGCCGTTCCCGTTCAATGCCTATTATGATCTCGATGACGCGCCAACCGTCGACGGCAAGAGCTGGAAGCTGGAGGTGCGCGGTCTGGTCGAGAACAAGAAATCCTGGACGCTGGAAGAGCTCTACCAGTTGCCGCAGGTCAAGCAGGTCACGCGCCACATCTGCGTCGAAGGCTGGAGCGCGATCGGAAGCTGGACCGGCACGCCGCTGCGCGATTTCCTGAAAGTGATCGGCGCGGATACGCGCGCGAAATATATCTGGTTCCAGTGCGCCGACAAGGACGGCTACAACTCGCCGCTCGACATGCAAACCGCGCTGCACGCGCAGACCCAGATGACGTTCAAGTTCGGCGACGAGATATTGCCGCGCGCCTACGGTTTTCCGATGAAAATTCGCGTGCCGACAAAACTCGGCTTCAAGAATCCGAAATACGTGATGTCGATGGAAGTCACCAACGACTACAAGGGCGGCTTCTGGGAAGACCAGGGGTATAATTCGTTCAGCGGGAGTTAGGCCGCGTCATTTTATAGCGCGATGCGGCCTAAATCCCGGAGTGCACGACTGCTGTGCATGCGGGTTTTCTTGCGCCTTCAGCCGACGGATACGCCTGCCTTTGCCCGGCTTATTCCGAGGGCCACTATGCGATGCAGCACGTCGGGGTAATCGAGTCCATCATGCCGGGCCGCCAAAGCGAACTCCTGGCTTTTTGCGATTTCGGGATTAGGGTTTGCTTCAATGAAATACGCAGTGCCATCGGCTGAGAGGCGAAAGTCGATGCGCGCGTATCCATCAAGGCCCAGCGTTCGGTAGATGCGTTTTGCTATTCGCTGAATACGGGCTTGTACCTCCGGCGTCAGATCCTTGGCTGGGCCGTCTTCTATTCCAACGCGCTCCTGATAGCTTGGATCGTGTTTGACCCTTTCTGTCGCGATATGCCGCGCACTCTGGCCGCCCATGGTGCCGAATTTCAATTCCCAAATCGGCAGAACCCGCAACCGATTGTTGCCGAGTACGCCGACGTAGAGTTCACGTCCTTCGATAAATTGCTCGGCGATGGCGGCAGTTCCGACGCGCTCGTGAACGAAGGCGACGCGCTCTGCGAGTTTCTCGTCCGTATCGACGATGGATGCCTGTGAGATGCCCCGCGATCCATCCTCGCTCAAGCTCTTGACGATCAGCGGCAGTGCAAGGCGCGCTGGCCGTTTGACCTTGCGCCGCATCGGAAACACGGCGAACGCCGGCACCGCGATCCGGCGATGGTGCACCAGCGTCTTGGACAAGTCTTTGCCGCGCGCCAGAATCAGCCCACGTGGGTTGCAACCGGTGTATGGCACCTGCATCAGTTCGAGCAGGCTCGGAATGTGCTGGTCATACACCGGTTCGTGATGAAATTGCTCGAGCAGGTTGAATACCACATGCGGTTTGAATCCCTCGATCGCTTCGCGCACCGGCTTGATTTCCTCCTGCACGCCGAGCGGACGCACTTCGTGGCCGGCCGCGCGCAAGGTGCTCACGACGTCGTACTCGGTTTTCCATTCATTGATTTCCCGCACGGAGTATCCGTCCGACGAGTCGGGTGGTACGAAGTCCGGATGCATGAGCACCAGAACGCGAAGGTGCCTCATAGAGCGATCCATTTCCGCCGCGACGGACCAAACAGCGCATGCATGGTTTTGGCGGTCAACAGGATGGTGAAATTGATCACAAGCTTCTGTTTAGGGCCGACCGCGCGCAGATCGAGCTCGCGGCACCGGAAGATCATATCGTCAAGCACGGCATCAAGCGTCAGCTGGTTCTCGCCCGTCCACCGCGCAACCAGCTGCCTGATTTGGGCGCGGTGTCGCCTGATGAAGAGAGAAGCCGCCTGCTCGCGGCGATGCCGCGGATCGGCGGAAAACAGCCGGGACAGGTCGCGGTCGTAAGTCTTCGGTGCCTTGAATGCGTAGAATGCCTGCTTTTTTTGATAGTGCTCGCCAATCGTCTCGCTGAGTTGATGCAGCGGATCGACGCGCTCCCGCGTCGTGACAAGCGGTCGTTTTCCGGCGATTTCGTGCATCAGTTCGTCGACATATTCGAGCTTCTTCAGCGCCGGCCAGCCGGCATAACGCGTCCGCCATTTCGAACGCGGCCGCAGCCATACCGCGAAAGTTTCCGCAAAATCCTCGTCCGGATGACTCTGTGCGTACCAAAGCCGAAGATGCTGGACATAATTCCGGCTGGCCGGGTTGGGGCGATAGTAACGAGGATAGTGTTTCGAGGACGGCCCGAACAGTTGCTGCCAGCGCCGGCGGCGTTGCAGCTGGTAGGCGTGCTGCATGGCATGGCCTGTCTCGTGACGGAGAATGGCCATGCACTCGGACCAGGTGCCGCCCTCGACGTCGAGCATCATTTTTTTCTCGAGCTTCATTAAGCGGGGATGGGTGAGATAGAACGGGATGGCGACACCGGGCACGCCAGCCGGGCTGAACCATTCGCTCGACACCCAGGTGTGCGGCCGCAACCGGATGTCCCGCGCTTCGAGTTCTTCCTGGAGAGTGTTGAGGCAGCCTTCCAGCCAGGTGCCGTCGACGGCAACCCTCAGGCTGCTGAGGCGTTGCTTGAGCAGCTGTTCATCCGATAATTTTTCCCAGGCAAATTTCCGGCGGGGCATAGGCGTTTGAAAAGTCTCAATAATCGATAATCGGATGGTGTCATAAGATTCTGCCGGCAACAACCGCCCAGTCCTCGCGGCGTTCCGCTATTCCTGCGACGATATTGCAAACAAAGGTTCAACGTTGGCGTGCCGGCGCGACAACGGGCCTGATTGAGGTCCGCCTGAAGCCGCATCCAACGGTCGTTGCGATCAGCTACGCCGCCGCCATATCCATCCGGCGGCAGAAGCAGGATGCCTTGATCGGAATCTCCGCCCGCGCCTGCGCCAGGTCGAGCCGTTGTTTGATCAGGGGCGACTCCACCCTTTCGCCGCGGCGCACCAGGCATTCATGCAGCCCATGCAGCGACCAGAGATTGTCGGGATGCTGGCAGGCGCGGCTCAACTTGCCGTCAAGGCCGAGATCGGAGCGGTACACCGCCTCGGCTTCCTCGATGCGTCCCTGCTCGAGGAGAAGGGCCCCCAGCGCATGGCGGGTCGGCTGCATCCATCCCCACGGCTCGTCATAGGGCAGCCCGTCGCTGAGCTCGACTGACTTGCGCAGGTGCACGAAGGCCGCGTCATGGTTGCCCTTGCGATATTCCAATTCGCCGTTGAGCATCGCTTCGGCCACACCAAGCAGATTAACGACAAGGTTGTTGTGGACGCGGCGGCTCTCGGGCACCCGGGTCTTCGCCGCCAGGAACAACGTCTTCTGCGTCTCGGCCTCGGCGACATTGCCGAGCGCCGAATGCGCGACCGCCTTGGCGTAGTGGATCATGGCGACATTCGAAGCGTAGAGGTCTCGATCCCGGGGTAACTCCTGTTCGATGATTTCGCGCCATTTGCCGAAGCGCACCAGCACGTGCTGCTTCATCGTCAGGTAGCCCTCAAGGAAATCCGCCATCGGCGGCGATTGAATGCGCAGGACGGCCTCAGGGATCGTGGCGATCAGTTCCTCCGCCGCCGCGATAGCGGGCGTGTACTGGCCGAGGAACATCGCGCCGTAGATCGCAAAGTGGAAGTTGTGAATGACGTAGACGAGGTAGACACCCGGATCATCGGAATAGGCGAGGAACCTGCGGTCGGTTTCCAATGCCTTCTGATTATGGACGAGCACGTCTCTGTAGTGACCGCACAGCACATCGAGATGCGTCGGCATGTGGATGAGGTGACCGGAATCCGGAACGATCTCGCGCAACCGGTCACCGGCGCGCAGCGCGCGCTGCGGGAAGGGCGACATCTCCATCAGGTGGACATAGAGATGCAGGAGTCCCGGGTGATCCCACGCAGCGGGAATCCGGTCGAGCGCGGATTCCAGCAGCGTCCTGCATTCCTCGGTGCCCGCTCCCTCGGCAGGCTTGCCGGATGGCAGGTCCCACATCTGCCACGGCGTTTCGTTCATGATCGACTCGGCAAAGACCGCCCGAACCTCGAGATCGTCGGGGAACGCAGCAAATATCTTGCGCATTTCCCGCGTGTAGGCCTTGTCCCAGGGCGACATGTCCTCGATCGCTTCGCGCTGCGGATAGCGCGCCGCGAGGGCCTTGATCATGGCTTGCTCGACCGGACTGGCTTTTCCGGCATGCACAAGTGCTGCCTGCATCGCATCCCAGGATGCCGACAGCGCCATCTGCCGGCCAAGCGGGTCGTAGCGAACCCACGGCAGATTGTAGTTGGGGCCCGAGGCGTAGCTGATGCCCCAATGCGCCATGGCGCATTCGGGATCGTGGCTCAGCGCCTTCTGAAAACACTTGATCGCTTCGTAATGGTTGAACCCGAACAGCCAGTTGAGGCCCCGGTCGAACCAGATCTGCGCGTCCTTCGACGACGTGGTGATTTTTCGGCTGTACGGCCCGAGATCAAAATAGGTCATGCCGTTTCATCTCCAGGATCATTCGGATTTCTCTACTGTGCCGGGCAGCTAGTCTAGCACAGGCCGATATTTGCTGGGGCTACAAACTGCCGCATGCGACTGTCACTCAGCAGGAGTTGATCTCTCTCGTCGTCCCTGCGAACACCAGCGTCGTAGGGTGGGCTGAGCGGAGCGAGCCCACCATCAATAGCGGACAAGAATTCGGTGGGCACGGCGCGAAGACGCGCCTTTGCCCACCTTACGGCTTCTGCGGCACCCTCTTCTGAAACGCCGACAGCACCGCCCCCAGCGCCAGCATCGCCGCTGAAATATTCAGCGCGAACGAGAGGCTGCCCACCGCATCCGTGATCGCGCCGACCACGATTGGACCCAGCGTCTGGCCGATGCCGAACGAAATCGTCATGGCCGCAATCGCGGTCGGCCAGGCCTGCGGCGGATAGTTGAAGCGCACAAAGGCGGTGGTGGAGCCGACCACCGCGAAGAAGGCAACGCCAAACACCAGCGCCGATAGCGCCAGCAGCCAGACCGAGTGCCCGAAGATCGGCAGCGCGGCGCCGACGGCATTGACGCCGAGAATGATCGTGGTGGCGAGCCCGCCGCGGTCGAGCGCGAGCACGCGCCGCCATACCCATGGTGTCACGAAGGCGCTGAGGCCGATCAGGCTCCAGAACGCGCTCTGTGCCACCGCGCCGCCGCCGGCGTCACGGACATAGGCGATCATGAAGGTCATGTAGGCGATGTAGCCGGCGCCGAACAGGAAGTAGCCGATCAGGTAGATCAGCACCGGCCGGATGGAGAATTTGGCCGGCGCCGCGCTGCTGATCGCGGCCCCGCTGCCGAGCGGCGCCAGCAACAGCGGCAGGATCAGGACGGCGCAGAGCAGCGTCATGGTCCACCACACGATCCACCACGATCCGGGTCCAAAGCCCTGCAGCACGAACGGCGCGATCAGCCCCGATGAGATAATGCCGAGCCCAGGTCCGGCATAAAACAGGCTGAGCAGAAAGTTGGCGCGTTCGGGGCGCGTTTGCGCGATCGTGGCGGCCAGCGCCGCGCCGCCAACGAATCCACCCGCCGCGCCAACGCCCGCCAGCAATCGCGCGAAGCTCAGCACGAAAAAATTGCCGGAGACGGCGCATAGCGCCAGCGAGGCGACGGCGGCAAGCGTTCCGCAGCGGACCGTTTGCGTCAGCCCGAAACGACGAATCATCCGTGAGGCGAGCAACGCGCCCGCCAGATAACCGACGGCGTTGATCGTGTTCATGAAGCCGGCCGCGGAATAGGACCAACCGAGCGCGTCGCGCATGTCGGGCAGCACCAGCGCATAGGCGAAGCGGCCAATTCCGAGACCGATCGTTGGCGCGAGCGACAGAATCAGGATCAGCCACGCAGGGTGCGCGTAGATGTGTTGGTCGGGGGCTTTCACAAAATTCTCCGGCGGCGGTCATTCTGGCAGGCAAAGTGGCCGTTGCACAGCCGTACGGGGAGCAACGGTGTCTTGCCAATCCCGCAATGGCATCAGCCAATCAGCACCAGCGCCACGCCGAGCACCGTCAGCGCGGTTCCGACGACGATCCGTGCGGTGATCGCGATGTGCTTGAGCACCATCGCGCTCAGCCCCACCGTGACCAGCGGATAGATTGCGGCCAGCGGCGCCACCAGCGTGATCGGACCGTTGCGGACGGCTGCGAACAGGGTGAGCGCGCTCAAGCCATTGCTGATCCCGGTCATGGCGAACCAGAACAGGCCTGCGCGCGGCGCCTGCACGATAAAGCTGCCTTTGCGAACGCGCTGCACCGTCAGCAGCACCAGCGAGGACGTGATGTAGCCGATCAGGCAGGCCCAGAGCGCGCTCGGCCAGACCGTGAGCCCGAGCTTGACGACCGGTGGCGCCACGCCGCGGATCAGTGCGCTGACAAGCGGCAACAACAGCGCCCAGCTTCGCCAATGGCCGAGGTCGCGCGGCCGGGTCACGGTGATGATCGCGGCCCCCGCGACGGCCACGACGAGGCCCAGGAGTTGTGGCGGATGCGGCGGCTCGTGCAGCAGGATCACAGCCGTCGCTACCGCAAACAGCGGCGCGAGGTTGCCGAGCGTCGAAGTGATCACCGGCCCAAGTGCCCGGTTCGAGGCGAAGGTCAACAGCGTGAGCGAGGCCGGGAAGAACAGGCCGATGGCGACGAAAATCGGTAGGCCGGCCCAGACTACGGGCTCGCCCCGGAGGATCAGCGGCGACAGGAGCAGGAACAGCAGCGTGAACGAGGGAACGCTGATCGCGGCCCCCGACAGCGGCTCGACGGTTCGCAGGCCCAGTTGCGCCAGAACGACCCCGGCGCCCAGGAAGAAGGCCGAAGCGAAGGCGTAAATAATGGCTGATGTCATGAGGTCCGTCTTGTGCTGCCTTCTTGACGGGCGGCGGGCTGCTCGTTCGGGACCTTTTGACCTGTCAGCGGTGCCTTGCCAATCCGCCTTGGGCGTTTTAGCACTCCGCCCGGAATTCACATTTTCCGTCATGCCCGGCCTTGTGCCGGGCATCCACGTCTTACTGTCAACGGAACAAAGACGTGGATGGCCGGGACAAGCCCGGCCAAGACGAGTTGGAGGTAATCAACCATGGCGACCCATAAACTGCTGCTTCTCCCCGGCGACGGTATCGGCCCCGAAGTGATGGGGGAGGTGCAGCGCCTGATCGACTGGCTGAACAAGCAGGGCATCGCGTCATTCGAGACCGAGCAGGGGCTGGTCGGCGGCTCCGCCTATGACGCGCACAAGGTGTCGATCTCGGAAGCCGACATGGCCAAGGCTGCGGCCGCGGACGCCATCATCTTCGGCGCGGTCGGCGGGCCGAAATGGGACAGCGTGCCCTACGAGGTGCGTCCCGAGGCTGGGCTGTTGCGCCTGCGCAAGGATCTCGGCCTGTTCGCCAACCTGCGCCCCGCCGTGTGCTATCCGGCGCTGGCGGATGCTTCCAGCCTGAAGCGCGAGGCGGTGGAAGGTCTCGACATCATGATCGTGCGCGAATTGACCGGCGGCGTTTATTTTGGCGAGCCCAAAACCATCACCGATCTCGGCAACGGCCAGAAGCGCGCTATCGATACCCAGGTCTATGACACCTATGAGATCGAGCGCATCGGCCGCGTCGCCTTCGACCTGGCGCGCAAGCGCCGCAACAAGGTGACCTCGATGGAAAAGCGCAACGTCATGAAGTCGGGCGTGCTCTGGAACGAGGTCATGACTCAGGTGCATGCGCGCGAATACAAGGACGTGACCCTTGAGCATCAATTGGCCGATTCCGGCGGCATGATGCTGGTGAAGGCGCCGAAGCAATTCGACGTCATCGTGACCGACAATCTGTTCGGCGACATGTTGTCCGACATCGCGGCGATGCTGACCGGCTCGCTCGGCATGCTGCCCTCGGCCTCGCTCGGCGAAGTCGACGCCAAGACGAAAAAACGCCGCTCGCTGTTCGAGCCGGTGCATGGCTCGGCGCCCGATATCGCCGGCCAAGGCCTCGCCAATCCGATCGCGATGATCTCCTCGTTCGGCATGGCGCTGCGCTATTCCTTCGACATGGGCGCGCTGGCTGACAAGGTCGATGCGGCGATCGCAGCGGTGCTCGCCAGCGGTCTTCGCACCGCGGATATCAAGTCCGAGGGCACCACGGCTGCCTCAACCACGCAGATGGGCGAGGCAATTTTGAAGGAGCTGCAGAAGCTGCACGCCTAGCTCCGCCGGGAATCGTAGGATGGGTAGAGCGCAGCGAAACCCATCATCTCTCCGCGCAATGAATTGATGGGTTTCGCTGCGCTCTACCCATCCTACGGTTTAACTGCTGCTATCTTGGGAGTCGGTTCATGGACACCTCACATCGACCCAAGCTCGCCGAAACCATCGTCCATGAAACGGTCCGCTTGCGCGAGGCGCAGATCGGCCGGCGTTGCGAAGTCCTGTGCAACACGCGCATCGAATACGCCTCGCTCGGCGACTACTCCTATCTCGGGGAGAATTGCGATGTCGCCGACGCCGTGATCGGGAAGTTCACGGCAATCGCCAATTCAGTGCGAATCGGCGCGCCAAACCATCCGATGGGGCGGCCGTCGCAGCACCGCTTCACCTATTGCCCGGAATATTACGAGGCGACGGCGGCGCGTGACCGCGACTTCTTCGCCGAGCGCCGCGGCGACCGGGTGATTGTCGGCAATGATTGCTGGATCGGCCATGCCGCTATCCTGCTGCCGGGGGTGACGGTCGGCGACGGCGCGGTCATTGCCGCCGGTGCGGTCGTCAGCCGCAGCGTGCCGCCCTATACGGTCGTCGGCGGCGTCCCCGCCCGCGCGATCCGCCAGCGCTTTCCCGATTCGGTCGCCGAAAGCCTGCGCCGCATCGCCTGGTGGGACTGGCCGGATGAAGTCATCTTCGAACGCCTGAGCGATTTTCGCTCCGAAGCGATCGAACAGTTTTGTGAGCGCTACGACCCGGAATTTGCGGCAAGTCGGTAGATCGAAAGTGGATACGGAACCATGAGGGTCCGACAGTTGAACGTCACAAAAAATGCCCGGTCTCGACCGGGCATTTTTCATCTGGCAAATAATGCCGCTTAATACGGCGGCAGCGGGACGGTCAGCGGATACCCGCCCATGTCCGACGGCGGGTTGAGCGGCTGGCGGTCGATCGGGCGGTTGAGGTTTTCGCGCGCGAACGACGGATATCCAAATTCCGACGGGAAGGCGTAGTCCAGGAATTTGCGGTCGCCCGGCAAGACTTCGGTGCCGGCATCGAGCCATGAGCGGGTGGTGACGAAGACGCGGGTGCGCGGGCCCTGCTGATAGGAGCGGTTGGGACCGCTGGGTCCGTAATAGATACGACCGTCCTTGTCATATTTCGGCTTGGACTGGGCGCTGGCGGAAGCCGAGCCGAGCGCGACGAGGGCAGCCGCGGCAAGCAACATCGCGAGCTTGCTCGCAGCGGGGAATTTTCGGGTCATTGCATCCTCGTCATTGTCCGCCCGTGACGGGCTGGCGGATCGCCAAATCTGGTTGCCGGCATTGTAGCCATGACGGCACCATCGTCGCTAGGTCAATTGCGCCACACCGCGCCGGAATAATGCGGCGCGTAGCGAAAAAGTTTCATGAAAACCAGTGTCTTGGCGGCTTGTCGCCACAATTGTCAGGGGCTGCCGAAGCAGGCCCCGCCAAGGGCGCATTACAGGGTGCCGCGCAAATGCGGGTTGTCGGCGCCCATCACCCAATCCGCCGACAAGGCGGGGGCGGCCGATGTCGCGCAATCGCTGCGCCTGACTTCGGCATGGGCGAACAATTCCGCCAGTTTTGTATCGTTTCCGGCTGTCAGCAGGATCAGCCGGTTCAGCATGCAGCCGATCGCGGTGCGGCGGGCCGGCAAGTCCTCGCCTAGGCATGACCAGCCGGAGAGACGGAATTTCGGCTCATCGACATGCCTGTAAAATCGCAGGCAGGCGCGGGCGGCCTCCGTGCCGCCGACCCGGCGAAACAGGGTGACGGCGCCGAACTTGCTGTCGATGATTCCTGCGGCTTCCAGTTCGCGTGGGCCAGCTGGGTCCATCCTTGCGGCGAGGTAGCCGGCCGGCGACCCAATCTGATCGATTTCTTCACCCGGACGATAGATTTCGAGTTCGCCGACCGGCGTGCCGCCGACGCCGCTCCAGCGGAAGACGTCCTTGCGGCCGCCCTCGGGATGCCGAAGGATCTCGTAAGTCTCTGTCTTACCGGGGAAAATGAGCTGGCTTACCGCAAACGCGGGTGCGATGCGCCCGGCCTGGCTCCAGAGTTTGGACGACGTCTCCATCGCGGCAACGGCGGGCAAGTGCTCCCATAGCGCGATACCGCCAATGGCCATCAGCGCCAGCGTCATCAGATAGGCGCAGAGCCGTGCCAGCGTGCCGCAGACTTCGTCCGCGAAGCTTGCCAGCGCCGTCCGGATTCTCAGCGTATAGTGGGAATTGGCCGAACCGGCCGGAAACGAATACATCAAACGCCCAAACACAGCCGTCAAACGTTGTTCAGATTATTGTTTTGACGCGTTTTCTTTACGCGAACCGGTACCCACTTCGCTCGAAAACGCTATAAGGGCGTTTCTCGCATAGAAGCGCTGCCTCCCCCTTTCCGCCTGACGCGGCGGGGCGGCATTTTTCCTCGGAGAGTGAACGATGGGTTACAAAGTCGCTGTCGTCGGTGCGACCGGCAATGTCGGGCGCGAAATGCTCAACATTCTCGACGAGCGCAAATTCCCCGCCGACGAGGTCGTGGTGCTGGCTTCGCGCCGCAGCGTCGGCGTCGAGGTGTCCTATGGCGACCGCACCCTGAAGGTCAAAGCCCTCGAGCACTATGATTTTTCCGACGTCGACATCTGCCTGATGTCGGCGGGCGGCGCGGTGTCGAAGGAATGGTCGCCGAAGATCGGCGCCGCCGGCGCGGTCGTGATCGACAATTCGTCGGCTTGGCGGATGGATCCGGACGTGCCGCTGATCGTGCCTGAGGTGAATGCGGATGCGGTCGCCGGCTTCACCAAGAAGAACATCATCGCCAACCCGAACTGCTCGACCGCGCAGCTCGTGGTCGCGCTGAAGCCGCTGCATGACAAGGCCACCATCAAGCGCGTCGTGGTCGCGACCTACCAGTCGGTCTCTGGCGCCGGCAAGGATGCGATGGACGAGTTGTTCTCGCAGACCAAGGCCGTCTACACCAACAGCGAACTGATCAACAAGAAATTCCCCAAGCGGATCGCCTTCAACGTCATCCCGCACATCGATGTGTTCATGGAGGACGGCTACACCAAGGAAGAGTGGAAGATGATGATGGAGACCAAGAAGATTCTTGATCCCAAAATCAGGCTGACCGCCACCTGCGTGCGCGTGCCTGTCTTCGTCGGCCATTCGGAAGCCGTCAATATCGAATTCGAAAATCCGATCACCGCCGATGAAGCCCGCAACATCCTGCGCAATGCGCCGGGTTGCCTCGTCATCGACAAGCACGAGCCGGGCGGCTACGTCACGCCGTATGAGGCGGCGGGCGAAGACGCCACCTACATCAGCCGCATCCGCGAGGACAACACCGTCGAGAACGGCCTGTCGCTGTGGTGCGTGTCGGACAATCTGCGCAAGGGCGCCGCGCTGAACGCGATCCAGATCGCCGAATGCCTGATCAACCGCAAGCTGATCACCGCGAAGAAAAAGGCGGCGTGAGTTAAGAGTTCGTAGGGTGGGCAAAGCGCAGCGTGCCCACCATCGCGAGCACAGCGCTGAATGGTGGGCACGGCTGCGCCTTTGCCCACCCTACAAATTCTTAGGATGAAGCCTGCGCTTCCGCCACGCTGTGAAACTCCTTCGCCGCGGGATCGAGCACGAACAGCGAGCCCTCGGCGACGCCGAAATAGGCGCCATGCAACTCCATCTCGCCGCGCTCGACACGCGTACGCACGAACGGGAACGTCATCAGGTTTTCGAGACTGCGGAAGATCGCGGCCTTTTCGATCCTGACGGTGAAGTCCTGCATCGTCTCGCGTTCGCGCTGCTCGACGATCTCGCCCGGCTTGATGAACATCGCCATCCAGCGGCCGATGAAATCGCCCGGTGACAGCGGGTCGATCTTGTCGATGAAGGCGCGGATGCCGCCGCACTGGGCGTGGCCCAGCACCACGATATGCTTGATGCGGAGCACGTTGACGGCATATTCCAGCGCCGCCGAGACGCCGTGGGCGCCGCCGTCCGGCTGGAAGACCGGCACCAGATTGGCGACGTTGCGCACCACGAAGAGTTCACCGGGGCCGGCGTCGAAGATCACCTCCGGCGAGACGCGCGAATCGCAGCAGCCGATCACCATCACGGCGGGCGACTGGCCGCGCTCGGAGAGTTCCCGGTAGCGCGTCTGTTCGGTCGGCAGCCGCTGCGAGGTGAAAGCCCGGTAGCCGTCGAGCAGATGTTGCGGGAATGAAGCCATGGTGTCCTGTCCGTATCGAGCCATGCCTAACCATAGACCGGTGACGGGAACAAGGCTTTCGGACCCGGGTTTGAAATGTTAGGGCGGGGGATCCAGACCGCCTCGAGGAACCAGCCCATGATCCGTCCGCGCCGTAGCCTGTTGTTCATGCCGGGATCGAACGCGCGGGCGCTGGAAAAGGCGCGCAGCCTGCCCGCCGACGGCATCATTCTCGACCTCGAGGATTCGGTGGCGCCGGACGCCAAGGCTGCGGCGCGCGACCAGATCGCCAAGGCGATTGCGGCCGGCGGGTTCGGCAAGCGCGAGGTTCTGATCCGCGTCAACAGCCTCGATACGCCCTGGTGGGTCGACGACGTCACCATGGCCGGCAAGGCCCGGCCGGACGGGATACTGGTTCCCAAGATTTCCACCGTGGCCGATCTCAACGCCATTGCGAACCGCCTGAGCGACATCAACGCCGATATGGCCATCCGGGTCTGGGCCATGCTCGAAACCGCGCGCGGGGTGCTGGACGCCGACAAGCTCGCCGCGGCGTCGAAGGATTCGGAAACCCGGCTTGCGGGCTTCGTGTTCGGACCCAATGATATCTCGCGGGAGACGCGGATCCGCATGCAGCCGGGCCGCGCGGCGATGATCCCGATGATTACGCACTGCATCCTGGCGACGCGCGCGCACGGGCTCGAAATCCTCGACGGGCCTTACAGCGACATCAGCAATATCGACGGCTTTGCGACCGAATGCGCGCAAGGCCGCGATCTCGGCTTCGACGGCAAGACGCTGATCCATCCGAGCCATATCGAGGCCTGCAACGCCATCTTCACGCCACCGGCGGAAGAGGTGGCCGAAGCGCGCAAGATCATCGCGGCATTCGAGAAGCCGGAAAATGCCTCCCGCGGCGCCATCCAGCTCGACGGGCGGATGGTGGAACGGCTGCACGCCGATATGGCCAAGCGCACGATCGCGATTGCGGACGCGATCGCGGCGATGGGGAAGTAGATTCTGGTTTTGACGCGTTTCCTACCGCAGATAAGTCTACGCAATCTGCGTAAACTTGATTGCTATGCGAACCGGTATCCACCTCGCTCGAAAACGCTCTAATCGCGCTTCAGGCTCAGGATATAATTCGTGAGATCATCGGCCTGCGCGGGCGTGATGATGAGATTTGGCATCCGGTGATGGCTGGTCTTCATGAACACTTTCAGCGATAGCGCCGTGGTCGATGCTCGATTGGCGATCGCGACAAAATCCGGCCCGCGGCCTCTCGCGCCGGCGGTCGCGGCCTCGATTGCGTGACAATTCTTGCACCATGCTTCGGCAAGGCCATGTCCGGCCGAAATGCTCTCTGAAGGCAGCGGGGCGCCGCTCGCATTGTGCAGCCGTACGAACAGCAGCACTGCGAGCGCGCCGGCAACCGCGATCAAGATATGCAGCCAGGTGGGACGCGCCATTTGCGGCAACTCCTGGAGCGGGTCTTACTGGTTTGCCCGCGGACCGAGGCCGTCGATCGTGTCGGCATTGCCGCAATATTCTCCATAGTGCGCAGCGGCGGTGCCGGCGGCGAGATCGCGGTCGCATTGGCGCTTGTGATTGCACAGCGAGCAGACGCGCTCCATGTCGCGCAGCACGAAGGGCTCGGTGCGCGCCAGAGCCTTCTGGTCGATGCCGAGCGCCTGAAGCATCTTCGGCAGCTCGTCCGCGGCATGCGGCCCCTGGCGGACCAGCGCCTCCAGATCGGTGGAGGACATCCGCAATTCGCTGGCGATCCGGCCGAAATTGGCGGCGTCCATCTCGTGCATTTCCTTCAGCTCGCGCCGGTGCTTCAGCCATTCGCCGAAGGTATCGACCACGAGGCTGACGACGGGATAGGGCTTTTCCTGAACGGTCATGGCGCGGCTCCCTTGGGTAGTTCCAATGACCCAAGGTGAGCGCAGATCGTGCGTGCGTCGTTGCGCTGGATCAAATTGGAAAAACGCAATGCAGGCGGCGGCGTCTTCCTTCTCCCCTTACAAGGGGAGAAGGTGGCATAGGCGGCCGTAGGCCGCCGTCCTTTAGAACGCCGATGCCTTGCATCGGCTATGGCGCCGGATGAGGGGTTCTCTCAACGAGCAGGACTCGGGGACACAGACCCCTTGTATCTGCCCATTGAGCAAAATGTGCGATGGAAGCGACTGAGCGCTTTGGCCGGTGGCCACCGGCCAAAGCGCGCGGCGATGTTGCCCGATACCCCTCCGGCCACAACCGTGGATGAGCCTGGGATCGTCGCCATTGTCACGTACGACCGAACAGTCGTTGGATCACAATCGCACGCACAAGGCAGGTTACCGTGATGAAGAACATTTGTGGAGTGGATATTTCCAAGGCCCGGCTCGATGCCTGCATCGAGCCGGGCTCTATCCGCGGCAGCTTCGCCAATGACGCGGCCGGGATCGCTGGGCTGGAGGCCTTCTGCCGGCAGCACCGGGTGGAACTGGTGGCGATGGAGGCAACTGGCGGCTATGAACGTAGGGCCTTCTGGCTGCTCTGGGAGCAGGGCTTGCCCTGCACCGTCACCAATGCACGTCAGGTCCGGCTCTATGCCGAGGCAATGGGCGTGTTGGAGAAGACTGACGCGATCGATGCTCATATCATCGCTCGCTTCGCACAAGCCAAAAATCTAAAGCCGACCCCATTGCCGAGCTCATCGCAGCAGCGCTTGAAAGCCCTTGTAGCAAGGCTCCGGCAGCTCACCGACGATCTAACCGTGCAAAAGCAGCGCCGCTCCAGCCTGCTCGATAACGCCGAGATGCTGGCCAGCATCGACGAGGTGATTGCGTTGCTCAAGCGGCAGTCCCGCACCCTTGAGGGCGAGATCGGATCAATGATCAATGACGACTCTCTGTGGGCATGTCTCTCCAGTACCTTCCGCTCCATCAAGGGCGTCGCTGATCGTGCCGTCGCCTGGATCATGGCCGATCTGCCGGAGATTGGAACCTATTCCAACAAGGCTATTGCCAAGCTCGTCGGTGTCTCCCCGATCGCCAATGACAGTGGCAAACGACGCGGCAAACGGCCAATCCGCGGCGGCCGCGCCGGTGTTCGCTCGATCCTGTTCCTGGTCGCCGCCATCGCTGCTCGCTACGACAAAAGCCTCGGTGATTTCCGCGCCAGGCTGGTCGCTGCTGGAAAAGAAAAAATGGTCATCCGCATCGCCCTGGCGCGCAAGCTACTTGTCCGCCTCAACGCAAAAGCACGCGATGCGCGCGCCCGATATGCCAATGCAACTTGACTTCCCAGATAGTCGCTCATCCGTCTCAATCGCGTTTCACGCGATTGATCCACCTTCTCCCACAAGGGGAGAAGGGAAGGAGGCTCGCGCGCTTATTTGCCAAACTTCTCCGCTGCCCAGGCGTAAAGGCTGCCTGGAATTGGAGCGGGGCCGCCGCGACCTTTTGGGGAAATGTGCAGCCCGATGATGTGGGGATCGGCGAGCAGGCCTGAAAAATCCGTCGGCTCGAAGAACAGCTTCGGCTCGGCATGGACAGCGTAGAAGGATTGCTTCGACAGCGCGTGCTGCAACTCACCTGAGCGGCGTGCGAGCGCGGTCAGCGCGGCCGGGCCGTAGATTGCCACGCGAATGTCGGAGAGACGGCTGGATCGATGTCGCAACTGGCGCAGCATGAAGGTGACGCGATGGCGCAGCGCCAGCCAGTCAGGCGTCAGATCCTCCTGCTCCATCAATTCCTCGAATGCCAGCACGATCGGACTATTCGCAGGCAAGTACAAAGCCGAGTTGCCGAGCTGGCGGCGGCGTTCCCACGCGAAATAGGGCTTTGCCGGATCGACCTCGATCGGCTTCAGCAACAGCACGTCGGCGTCGAGCCACAGGCCGGCCTTTTCCGCCATCAGCCGCATGCGGAAGAAATCGCTGAACTGCAAAATGGTCCAGTCACGCCAGCTTCCGTCAGGCTGGGGTGGGCGCAGCCGTTCGGAAAAGGAGTGCGGCAGGATCGCCTCGGCCTCGGCATTGCCGACGCCGTCGGGCAGGCCCGGCAATGGATCGAAACTGTAGACCGTGACCTTGTGGCCGGCGGTGACCTGCGACCGCAGGCAGGTCAGCCGCAGCCGGTCGAGCGGGCCGTGCCAGAAAGTGACGACGTCAGGCCGCATCCGCGTCGCCTCCTCTTAACAAAAGAGCCCCGACGTGATCGGGGCTCTCGTAACACAAACAGGTAACACGATCAGGCCCAGGCGCGCTCTTTCTTCAGCTTCGCCTCGTAATCGTCGATCGACGACTTCTTTTCCATGGTCAGGCCGATGTCGTCGAGGCCGTTCATCAGGCAATGCTTGCGGAACGGATCGATTTCGAACCTCACCTTGCCGCCGTCGGGGCCGCGGATCTCCTGGTTGGCGAGATCGATGGTCAGCGTCGCGTTGGCGCCGCGCTCAGCGTCGTCGAACAGCTTGTCGAGGTCGTCCTGGGTGACGCGGATCGGCAAAATGCCGTTCTTGAAGCAGTTGTTGTAGAAGATGTCGCCGAACGAGGTCGAGATCACGCAGCGGATGCCGAAATCGAGCAGCGCCCACGGCGCGTGCTCGCGGCTGGAGCCGCAGCCGAAATTGTCGCCGGCGACCAGCACCCTGGCGCTGCGATAGGCCGGCTGGTTGAGCACGAAGTCCGGGTTCTCGCTGCCGTCATCCTTGTAGCGCTGCTCCGAGAAAAGCCCCTTGCCAAGGCCGGTGCGCTTGATGGTCTTCAAGTACTGCTTCGGAATGATCATGTCGGTGTCGACATTGATGATCTTCAGGGGGGCAGCTACGCCTTCCAGTGTGGTGAACTTGTCCATCGATCGCACTTCCCGGTTGAGGGGTGGGGCAGGTCGCTAATTTATCGCGAATATGGCCCCGGCAAAAGGGCAATTTGCGCAATCCTAGTCCGCGCTACCTACCCGGCAGCCGCCTCGATCGCCTCCATATCGGCGTCAGACAGCCCGAAATGGTGCCCGATCTCGTGGATCAGGACGTGGCGGACGATATGGCCCAGCGTTTCCTCATGCTCGGCCCAGTAATCGAGGATCGGCCGCCGGTAGAGCCAGACCATGTTGGGCAGGCGGGCGACGTCGCCGTGGCTCTGCTGCGGCAGGCCGATCCCCTGGAACAGCCCGAGCAGGTCGAACTCGCTCTGCGCCTCCATCTCGTCCAAAACCTCGTCGGTCGGGAAATCATCGACGCGGATGATCACGCCCTCGCACAGGGTTCGAAACGTCTTGGGCAGGCGCTCGAACACCTCATGCGCCATGGCTTCCATTTCGGCGAGCGAGGGGGCTTTTGCTTCGGTCCACATCAGAACGTATTTAGCGTGTGTTATGCCCGTGCGCATCCTGGTTTTGCGAGTTGACCTCGGGGCGCCAATCGGGGACCGTACGGGGGATATCAGGCGTGGGTGGACTTCAGATGAAGCGGATCGTGACGGTTGCAATTTGGGCTGCCTTTGCCGGGCTCGTGCTATCAGGTACGTTGGCGCAGGCGCAGGCGGCATCGTCCGGGCTGCGGATCGCGCAAGCGGCGGAGCCGGCCGTCACGGATGTGTCAGCGCAGCGCCGGCGGCCGTTGCGGCGCGTGCCGATCTATCGGCAGGAGGAATGGGCGCCCGACGTCTACCCGCGTTACAACCCCGGCCCCAACGCCGTGCGCGATTGCACCGCGCATTACGTGCAGGAGTACCGGCCGAGCGGCACGGTGATCACCCCGCGCATGAACTGCTATTGGCGGCCGGGCTAGGTTTTTCCCGCTCCATTTTCTTGTCGCGCATTTCTTTGATGGGAGTCGGGCCAGGACCGGCTCTGCGCCAGTTGGCGTGCGCGAGGATGGCGGCGAACGACGGCCTTCATCCGTTCATGTTCGTGGCACGTTCATTCAGAACCCATTCAAGTCGCTGGCCTCAGATTGGGTGCAGCGTTGCGGCGAGCGATTCGGCGCAGACGTGACACCCGACCCAAGGAGAGCATTCATGCAGTTCACGAAAATGATGGGGCTCGCCGCCGTTGGCGCAGTGCTTGCGCTCGCAGCGCCGGCCGAGCGCGCCAACGCGCTGTCGCTCAGCAATCCCGGCGCTGCGGCGGCGGTTCAGGAGGACGCCAAGCTGGCGACGACGGAAGTGCATTGGCGGCATCATCGCCATCATCGGTGGCATCGCTGGCACCATCATCATCGTCACCACCATCATCGTCACTGGCGTCGCTGGTAACTGCGACAACTCGGCGCGGATATCGCACAGGCCCGCTTCATTGCGGGCCTGTTTCGATTTGAAGAGACGCCTTGAAACTGCGAGATTGCCGCCCGTTATATTTGTCGTCTGGTTCAACGCGAGGAGTTCGTCATGAAGGGCTTGTTTGGGGCAGCCTTTGTCGCCGGCGCGCTCGCGGTTGTGGTGCCGGCCGCGATCAGTCCGGTCGCCGCGGCGCCACAGGCGAAGGAGCGGAGCGCCGGCACATCCGATTTCAGCGCGCGCCACCATGTCAGACGCCACTATCGTCATCACGGCTATTCTCGCCCCCACTACTATGATCGGCCGGTCTACTATCGGCCGTATCCCTATTCATCACCGGCGCCGTTCACCTTCGGTATCGGGTTCGGTCCGGCATGGTGGTGAGCGCGCACAGACTTGGTCGGCCGCAAATATTATTTGCGCTTTCTCTGTTTGCTTTCTTCCGCGCGTTCATCTTTGCGGTCGGCGCATTCATGACGCGTTCACGTGCCTGTCTCTAACGTCATGTTGGGAGCGACCGTAAGGAAACCGGACGGGGACCAGCCGCAGAGCGGTTGGTGGCGCGCCGTCGCGGGTTAGGGAGATTCATCCATGGCGATATCCGATCCCGGACGCGGCCTTGTCCGCCGTCTGGGCGTAACAGCTGCGGCCCTGTTTGCGTTCGCAGCCGCATCACAACAGCGCGCCGAGGCGCTCTCGCTTGCGAGTCCCGGCACGGCGCCTTCAGCGAAGTTTGCAACCGACGATTTGACGACTGAAGTCCGGCATGGCGGTCATGGCGGGGGAGGTGGTTTCCGCGGTGGTGGAGGCGGCGGTTTTCGCGGCGGCGGTGGTGGTGGCTTCCGCGGCGGCGGGTTTCATGGCGGTGGATTCAGGGGCGGCGGTGCTGCGTTCCATGGCGGCGGGTTCAGAGGCGGTGGCATGGCGATCCATCGCGGCGGCTTTCGTGCCGCGCCGGTCTTCCGTGGCGGCGGCTATCGTTACGGATATCGCCACGTCTATCACCGGCCGCACTTCTATCACCGGCATCACTTCCACCGGCGGTTCTATGCGCCGCGCTATTACAGCGATCCGTATTACTATGGCTACCGTCACCGCTATTGCCGCGTGATCTGGACCTATTACGGGCCGCGCAAGATCTGCCGCTATCGTCCGTGGTATCGCCATCACTGGCGCGTTCGCCACTATGGCTACCGCTATTGGTGAGACAGCTTGAAATGAAACAGGCGCCCCATCGGGCGCCTGTTTTCATGAGCGGAGAAGAATCTCCCCGATCAATCCCAATCCTTGCCTTCCCAGGGCTTGATTTTCCAGGGTGTCAGTTTCGCCAGCCGCCACTGCGTCCAGTGCTCCGGCGGCCAATGGCTGAGACGCGAGGTTTCCTTGGGCGCCGTTGGCAGATCGACGATGCGCGGCATGGACCGGCGATACGACTGCGCCGTCGCCTCGCTGATCAAATCGACGAATTCAGGCTTGTCCGCCACGTCAGGCTCCCCCTCGCGAAAGGTATTCGCAAGGGACCACTGTGCGCCTGCCACCTTAACGAGCCGTTTCAAGAACGCCTCGCTATCTAGGCAACTGGAGGTTTAACGCCACTCCCGGATGTCGACAAAGTGCCCGGCGATCGCGGCAGCTGCAGCCATTGCGGGCGACACCAGATGGGTGCGGCCCTTGAAGCCTTGCCGGCCCTCGAAATTGCGGTTCGAGGTCGAGGCGCAGCGCTCTTCCGGCGACAGCTTGTCGGGGTTCATGGCGAGGCACATCGAGCAGCCCGGCTCGCGCCATTCGAAGCCGGCCTTGATGAAGATCTTGTCGAGGCCTTCGGCTTCCGCCTGCTCCTTCACGATGCCCGAGCCCGGCACGACCATCGCGTTGACATGGCCGTTGACGGTCTTGCCTTCGGCGACTTTCGCCGCCGCCCGCAGATCCTCGATCCGGCCATTGGTGCAGGAGCCGATGAAGACGCGGTCGAGCTTGATGTCGGTGATCTTCGTCCCCGCGGTCAGGCCCATATATTTCAGCGCGCGATGTTTTGAGAGCCGCTTGGCTTCATCCGCGATCTGGTCGGGATCGGGCACCATGCCTGCGATCGACACCACGTCTTCGGGTGAGGTGCCCCAGGTCACGATCGGCGGCAGCTTGGCGGCATCCAGCCGGAGTTCGTGGTCGAAATGCGCGCCTTCGTCCGAGCGCAGCCTTTCCCAATAGCGCATCGCGGCGTCCCAGTCGGCGCCCTTCGGCGATTTCGGGCGGCCTTTGAGGAACTCGAACGCCTTTTCGTCCGGCGCGATCAGGCCTGCGCGGGCACCGCCCTCGATCGACATGTTGCAGACGGTCATGCGGCCTTCCATCGTCAGCGCACGGATCGCGTCGCCGGCGTACTCCAGCACATAGCCGGTGCCGCCGGCGGTGCCGATCTCGCCGATGATGGCGAGGATGATGTCCTTGCCGGTGACGCCGTCGGGCAATTTGCCGTCGACCACGGCGCGCATGTTCTTGGCTTTTTTCTGGATCAGCGTCTGCGTCGCCAGCACGTGCTCGACTTCCGACGTGCCGATGCCGTGCGCCAGCGCGCCGAACGCGCCGTGGGTGGAGGTGTGGCTGTCACCGCAGACGATGGTGGTGCCGGGCAGCGTAAAGCCCTGCTCGGGGCCGATCACGTGGACGATGCCCTGGCGCTTGTCGAACTCGTTGAAATATTCGATGCCGAATTCCTTGGCATTGTCAGCCATCACGCGCATCTGCTCGATGCTCTCCGGATCGGGATTCGGTTTCGAGCGGTCGGTGGTCGGGATGTTGTGATCGACGACGGCCAGCGTCTTCTCCGGCGCGTGCACCTTGCGCCCCGTGGCGCGCAGGCCTTCGAACGCCTGCGGCGAGGTTACCTCGTGGACCAGATGGCGGTCGATATAGAGCAGGCAGGTGCCGTCATCGGCTTCGTGCACCAGATGGTCGTTCCAGATCTTGTCGTACAGCGTGGTCGGGGTGGACATGAGCGTCAGCTCCAAATGAAATTCTGTGTGAGCGGTTATGCGCAGGGTGCGCAAGCAACGGTCGTCAGTGCAGCATCAAGCTGCGCGCGTAAGCGCAGACGTCGCCGAGGTCGCGAACCGTCCGAAGAAGCGACCGGGCAGGCGCGAGCGATCGTCGATCACGACGCGCTGGCAGGGCATGTTTGCTTGATCCGGAACCATTCTAAATTTCTAACACAGGGCCCACGGTTGCCACAATCAATCGATTGGGCAGGGGCACCGCCTAGATAAGTATGGCTCAACAAAAAAGCGCGGGGTGAACCCGCGCTTTTGTCGCATCCCGTTCGGGAAATTTACTCGCCGACGGCGGTCTGGCGGTCCTGCTTCTCGACGATGCGGGCCGACTTGCCGCGCAGCTGGCGCAGGTAATACAGCTTGGCGCGACGCACCTTGCCGCGGCGCACCACCTTGATCGAGTTGATCATCGGCGACATCACGGGGAATACGCGCTCGACGCCTTCGCCGTAGGAAATCTTGCGGACGGTGAAGCTCTCGTTGAGCCCGCCGCCGGAACGGCCGATGCAGACCCCTTCATAGGCCTGCACGCGGGTGCGCTCGCCTTCGACCACCTTGACGTTGACGATCACGGTGTCGCCGGGCCCGAATTCCGGGATCGTCTTGGTCGCCGACAGTTTGTCGAATTGCTCTTTTTCGAGCTGTTGAATGAGGTTCATTGAAATCTCCATCGGCGGCGCGCCCAGCCAGTCCAGCGCGGGCTGCGCGAACGTCCTAGTATCCTGCCATTGCGCGGATTTGGCGCTCGTATAAGGCAAAGGCGCGCGCTTGTCACCCGTCTGTCGTGCTTTTTGTGGCTTTTTGGCCGGGCCTCGCGGCCCATAAATCCGGCCGCCGCGCCCGGGTCAGGGCCTCGGCCTCGGCCCGGCGCCAGGCCGCCACCTTGGCGTGGTCGCCGGAAGTGAGGATTTCAGGGATTCCGCGGCCTTCGAACTCCTGCGGGCGGGTGAATTGGGGGTATTCGAGTAGTCCTTCGGAGAAGCTTTCGTCCTCGCCGGAGGCCTGTTTGCCCATCACTCCCGGCAAAAGCCGCACGCAGGCATCGATCAGCGCCATCGCGGCGATCTCGCCTCCTGACAGCACATAGTCCCCGATCGAGACCTCTTCGAGGTTCCGCGCTTCGATGACCCGCTGGTCGATCCCCTCGAACCGGCCGCAGACGACCAAGGGGCCCGGCCCCGCCGCGAGTTCCTTAACCTGCGACTGGGTCAATGGCCGACCGCGCGGGCTCATCAGCAGGCGTGGCCGGCTGTGGCCGGTATCCGCGGCATCGATCGTCGCCGCCAGCACATCGGCCCGCAGCACCATGCCTGGACCGCCCCCGGCCGGAGTGTCATCGACGCTGCGGTGGCGGTCGGTCGCGGAGTCCCTGATATCGCGCGCCTCCAGCTCCCACAGGCCAGACGCCAGCGCCTTGCCCGCCAGGCTAACGCCGAGCGGCCCGGGAAACATCTCGGGGAAGAGCGTGAGAACGGTGGCGCGCCAGGTCATATCAAACCCATCACGTGAGCGTCGGGGCGTCGTCGCCTTCGATTTCCTGCGGCAGTTCGATGACCACGCGGCCGCCGGCGAGGTCGACCGTCGGCACCACCGCATTGGTGAACGGCAGCAGCATGGTCGGCCCCTGTGGAGGCGCGATCTCGATGATGTCGCCGGCGCCGAAATTGTGGATCGCAGTGACGCGGCCGAGCGGCTCGTTGGCGGCGGTGACCGCCGCAAGCCCGATCAGGTCGGCATGATAATATTCGTCTTCTTCCGTGGCCGGCAGCTTTTCGCGCGCAATGTAGAGTTCGATGCCATTGAGCCGTTCGGCATCCTCGCGGGTGGCGATGCCTTTCAGCGTCGCCACCAGGTGGTCTTTTGCCTCACGGACATGCGTCACCTCGAACTGGCGCGCGCCGTCCTTGGTCGTCAGCGGGCCGTATTCTTTCACGGCGAACGGATCTTCCGTGAACGTCCACAGCTTCACCGCGCCGCGCACGCCATGCGCAGCGCCGATACGCGCGACGCAAATCGGTGCAGCCACCGTCGTGCGCCGCTAAGTCTTACGCCTTCGCGGCGGCTTCGGCGCGGGCCTTGCGCTCCTTGCGCGGCACGGCCTTTTCCGGGTTGCTGCGGGCGGGACGCTTGACGACGCCGGCCGCATCCAGGAAGCGGGTCACGCGATCCGATGGCTGCGCGCCCTTGGCGAGCCAAGACTTCACCTTGTCCATGTCGAGCTTCAGCCGCGACTCATTGTCCTTCGGCAGCAGCGGGTTGAAATGACCGAGACGCTCGATGAAGCGGCCATCGCGGGGAAAACGCGAGTCGGCGACGACGACGTGATAGACCGGACGCTTCTTGGTGCCTGCGCGAGCGAGGCGGATAACGACTGACATTTGGTTCTCCTGAGTGTGGGTTGGATTCGTGTTGGTGAATGGGTCGCGATTATTTCTTCTTCCCGGGAAAGCCGCCGAGGCCCGGCAAGGTCGGCTTGCCGCTGAGCCCCGTCAGGCCCGGCACGTTCGGCAGGCCCTGACGCAGGCCAACCGGAAGATCCTTGGGCAATTGGGGCATGCCGCCCGGACCGCCGCCGCCCTGCATCTTCTCCGCCATCGCCTTCATCTCTTCGGCCGATGGCGGCTTCATGCCGCCGCCAAAGCCCATCGCCTGCGCGATGCCGGCCATCGGGCCGCGCTTGCCCGAGCCCATGGCCTTCATCATGTCGGCCATGTTCCGGTGCATCTTGAGCAGCTTGTTGACTTCCTGAACTTCGAGGCCGGCGCCGGCGGCGATGCGCTTCTTGCGGCTGGCCTTGAGGATATCGGGATTCTTGCGCTCCTGCCGCGTCATTGAATCGATCACCGCGACCTGGCGCTTGATGATCTTGTCGTCGATCCCAGCGGCGGCGATCTGGTTCTTCATCTTGGCGACACCGGGCATCATGCCCATCAGCCCGCTGATGCCGCCCATATTCGCCATCTGCAGCAATTGCTCGCGCATGTCGGTCAGGTCGAACTGGCCCTTGCGCATCCGCTCGGCGGTGCGCGCGGCCTTTTCGGCGTCGATATTCGCCGCCGCGCGTTCGACCAGCGACACCACGTCGCCCATGCCGAGGATGCGGCCGGCGATACGGCTCGGATGGAAATCTTCCAGCGCGTCGGTCTTTTCGCCGGTGCCGATCAGCTTGATCGGCTTGCCGGTCACCGCGCGCATCGACAGCGCCGCGCCGCCGCGACCGTCGCCGTCGACGCGTGTCAGCACGATGCCGGTGAGGCCGACGCGCTGATCGAAGGCGCGTGCGAGGTTGACCGCGTCCTGGCCGGTGAGGGAGTCCGCGACCAGCAGCACTTCATGCGGATTGGCCGTGGATTTGATCTCGGCCGCCTCGCTCATCATTTCTTCGTCGAGCGTGGTGCGGCCGGCGGTGTCGAGCAGCACCACGTCGTAGCCGCCGAGCTTGGCCGCTTCCAGCGCGCGCTTGGCGATCTGCGCCGGCTTCTGGCCCGCCACGATCGGCAGCGTCGGAATGTCGAGGTCGCGGCCGAGCACGGCCAATTGCTCCATCGCCGCCGGGCGGTAGATGTCGAGCGAGGCCATCAGCACCTTGCGCTTGTCGCGCTGGACCATGCGGCGCGCGAGCTTTGCGGTGGTGGTGGTTTTACCGGAGCCTTGCAGACCGACCATCATGATGGCGACCGGCGGCACCGCATTGAGATCGATGGTCTGGCCGTCGGAGCCGAGCGTGGCGACCAGTTCGTCATGGACGATCTTGACCACCATCTGGCCTGGCGTGACCGACTTGACGACGGTGGCGCCGACCGCCTGCTCGCGGACGCGATCGGTAAAGCTGCGGACGACCTCGAGCGAGACGTCGGCTTCCAGCAACGCGCGGCGGACCTCGCGCATCGCGGCGTCGACATCGGCCTCCGACAGCGAGCCGCGACCCGTCAGCCGATCGAGTATCCCACCAAGCCGCTCCGACAGATTGTCGAACAATGCCGTTGTCCTGCTGTTCTCCTCACCCTGAGGAGCAGGCGGAGCCTGCGTCTCGAAGGGTGGCGGCGACCACCGTGGCCTCTATCCTTCGAGACGCCGCTTCGCGGCTCCTCAGGATGAGGATCGTCCAAACACTTTCGCGCCCGAGGGCGCATCGCGCTGTCGGGCGTTGGCCTCCGATCTCATGGACCGGGCGGCGGGTCGAAAAGAACGTCTTTCCGAGAAAGTTGAGGCGTTAAACCCCCGGAACGGGCGGAAGTCAAGGAAACTTGTCGAAAACGGTATTTTTGCTTTCTTTTGCAATCGGTTAACCGCTGGCTGGAAAATCCGTGCCCGCCCCGCGCGAACTGGCGATATAATGGGATCATGCGATTTCTGCGCTTTTTTCCGTGGTATCCGAGCCGAGGGGATGTCTTCGGCGCTCTGTTCGTCGTGGCGGTGCTCGGCTTTCTGCTCTTCACCTACATCCGATTTCCGGGCTTTGTAGCTACGACGACGGGCTTTGGCCCGGAGTGGGACTGTAAGAGCGTCCCGCAGGGCGATCCAATTTGCGTGAAGAAAATCGCGCGATAATCGGTTGGGCTCAGCGCGAGTGGATACCGCTGCAGGTTCCATGTTGCGAGGCCGACACCATATAAGCCTGCATGCCTTCCGTCTCTTCAGTTTATTGACCCCGCCCGTGGCCGTCACCCGCCGCCATCTTCTTGGAGTGCTCGCCGGGGCGGCTGCGGCCGTCGGCGTGCCGTCGATCTGGATAAGCAATATGAAAACCTATGACGGCCCCGTCTCGGATCATTTCGACGGAACCCGCTTCTTCGATCCCGACGGAGTGCCGCCGAGATCGCTCGGCGAAGTGCTGCGCTGGCAGTTCGGCACCGACCGCAAGCGGGCGAGTTGGCCGGATTGGGTGCCGAACGCCCACAGCGATACGCCGCCGCCGCGGGTTTCCGGCGGCAAGGTGCGGCTGTCGTTCGTCGGCCACGTCACCTGGCTGATCCAGACGGCGGACCTCAACATTCTCGTCGACCCCGTGTGGTCGATGCGGGCCTCGCCGGTGTCGTTTGCCGGGCCGCAGCGGCACCACGATCCCGGCATCACATTCGACGCGCTGCCGAAGATCGACGTCGTGCTGGTGTCGCACGGCCATTACGACCATCTCGACATCGCGACGCTGTCGAAGCTTACAGAAAAGTTTTCGCCGCGCGTGATTACGCCGCTTGGCAACGACGTCACCATGCGCGACACGGACAGCGCGATCAAAGCCGAGGCGTTCGACTGGCAGGACCGCGTCGAGCTCGGCAACGGCATCGCGGTGACGCTGGTGCCGACGCAGCACTGGTCGGCGCGGGGATTGTTCGACCGAAACAAGGCGCTGTGGGCGAGTTTTGTTTTGGAGACGCCGGCGGGGAAAATCTACATCGTCTGCGATTCCGGCTATGGCGAGGGCAAGCATTTCCGGCGCGTGGCCGAGAAGCACGGGCCGTTGCGGCTGGCGATCTTGCCGATCGGCGCCTATGAGCCGCGCTGGTTCATGAAGGATCAGCACATGAATCCGTCCGATGCGGTGAAGGCGCTGGCCGACTGCGGTGCGGTGCAAGCGCTGGCGCATCACCACGGCACATTCCAGCTCACCGATGAGGCGATCGATGCGCCGGTGATGGCGCTGGATGAGTCGCTCAAGCAAGCGAAGATCCCACCCGAGCGGTTCGCGGCGCTAAAGCCGGGGCAGGTGTACGAGATCTAACTGTTGTCCCTGCTTTGCAGGGGCGACAGCAACTATTGGCTCGCCTTGATCGCCCAGGTCACGCTCACCGTCACCGAGAGCGTTTCTTCGCCTTGCGCCACCGGCGCTCCCGCAGCCATTGGCGCGGCCATTTTGCTGCGAAATACCGGCCCGGGTGCGCCTTCCTCGGAAATACTGATGGGCTCGCCGAGCGTCACGCCGGCGGCCTTGGCGTAGATTTCCGCCTTGCGGCGCGCATCCGCGATTGCCTTTTCGCGGGCTTCGTCCAGGTATTTTGAGGCCTGAGTTACCGTGAAATTGATGCCGCCGATCTCGTTGGCGCCGGCGCCGACCAGCACGTCGATCACGCTCGCGACCTTGGCGACATCGCGGATTCTGACCATGACGCGGTTGCTGGCGCGGAAGCTGACGATGCCTGATGCTCGCTCCGAGGGTTTGTAATTCGCAGCAAATTGCGGCTGCAGCGACAGCCGCGAGGTCTGGTAGTCCTTTTCGTCGATGCCGGCGCCCTTGAGCGCCAGCAATACCTTGCCCATCGCGGCGTTGTTGGCCTCCGACGCCTCACGTGCGGTCTTGGCGTCCGACGTCACGCCGCCGTCGATCTGGGCCTGATCGGGCGCCACCGACACGTTCGCTTCGCCGGTCACGGAAATTGCGGGCGGCGGCATTGTCTGCGCCAGCGCGGGCGCGGCGAGCAGTGTCCAGGCCACGACAACGCCGAACGAACGCTTCATCCGTCTCACCGCAGCGGCACGTAGACATTGATCACCAGCTTGTCCTCCGCCGTCTTGAGGGGATCGGTGATGTATTCCTCGATAAAAGTGTCCTTAGCTTCCAGCTTCTTGTCGTCGAGGTGGTTGGTGATCGCCTCATAGGTGTTGTCCATGTTGTCGTAGGAGCCGCGATGGACGAACTTCAGCGCCTTGCCCTCCGGCGATTTGCCGATGCTCATGTCCTTGGTCAGGTTCTTCGGCTCCTGGTCGACCGGGATTTCCGCCAGAAATGTGAAGCCGGTATCGTCGGTCGAGGTATAGACGATCATCGAATTGCCTGTCGCCTTGATGCCCTGCTTGTCGAGCAGGGTGGTCAGCGTCTTGAACGCCTCGATCAGGGTGTCGAACGCGGCATCCCAGTTGGCGGTGCCCTTGATCACGACCACTTTCTTGGGCGCCAGCGCGAACTCCTCGCCGAACGGGTCGGCGGTCTGGACGCTGGCAGCGGGAGGCGGCGGCGCGGGCGCCGGGGCCTTTTCCGCCGTGGGGGCATCCGCGGGCGACTTGGTTTCGGCCGGCGGCGGGACCGGCACCGCCGACGGTGCGGGGCTGGGCACAGCCGATGGGCTCGGGGCCGGCGAGGCTGAGGGCGCCGGCGATTGGGCGAGGGCGACCCCGCCTAACGCAACCATGGAGAGCGCGGCCAGGGCCGCACGGAAAGTGCTGATTCGGTTCATTTCAGGTATTCTCCATCCACCCCATCTGGCGGCGGCATGTCCCCATCCGCACCCGCCAGGATGGTGCCATTTTCTAACACGCAAGGTCCGCTTTCGTCCCATGACAGATGCGTCATATGCCCCCGCGCACTAGGCAATGCGGCAACATTCGCCATATAAGGCAGGCAGAATTTAGGAAATTCCATGAGCGCGCTGGCCAACCACGCATTTGCCAAGATGAATGGCATCGGCAACGAAATTGTCGTGGTGGATCTGCGCGATACCAAGGCCGCCGTGACGGCCGAGGAGGCGCGTGCGGTCGCCTCGCCCGCAGGCGTGCCCTATGACCAGTTGATGGTATTGCAGCCGCCGCGGCTGCAGGGCACCGAGGCCTTCATCCGCATCTACAACAATGACGGTTCGGAGGCCGGCGCCTGCGGCAACGGCATGCGCTGCGTGGTGCGCCGCCTGTTCGAGAAGACCGGCCAGACCGCCGTTACCTTCGAGACCCGCGCGGGTCTTTTGAATTGCTGGCAGGGCCCGGCCCCCGATCTCTACACCGTCGACATGGGCGCGCCGAAGTTTGCGTGGCAGGATATTCCGCTGGCCGAAGAGTTTCGCGACACCCGCTACATCGAGCTGCAGGTAGGTCCGATCGATGCGCCGGTGCTGCATTCGCCGTCGGTGGTCTCGATGGGCAATCCGCACGCGATCTTCTGGGTCGACGACGTCAACGCCTATGACCTCGAGCGCTTCGGGCCGCTGCTGGAAAACCACCCGATCTTCCCCGAGCGCGCCAACATCACGCTCGCCCATATCGTCGATCGCGATCACATCACGATTCGCACCTGGGAGCGCGGCGTCGGCCTGACCAGGGCCTGCGGCTCGGCCGCGTGCGCGACCGCGGTCGCCGCCGCCCGGCTGAAGCGCGCCAACCGGAGCGTCGAGATCACGCTGCCCGGCGGCAAGCTTGCGATCGAATGGCGCGAGCGCGACGACCACGTGCTGATGACCGGCACCGCCGATTTCGAATATGAAGGCCGCTTCGATCCCGCGCTGTTCGCCAGCGTCGCCTGAGCGCCATGAGTGTCGACGTTCTCACCTTCGGCTGCCGTCTCAACGCGTTCGAATCCGAGGTGATCGCCCGCGAGGCGGAGCGCGCCGGGCTTTCCGATACCGTCGTCATCAATAGCTGCGCGGTGACCAATGAGGCGGTGGCGCAGGCGCGGCAATCGATCCGGCGGCTGAAGCGCGAGCGGCCGGATGTGCGCATCGTCGTCACCGGCTGCGCGGCGCAGACGCAGCCGGAAATGTTCGCCGAAATGGCCGAGGTCGATCGCGTCGTCGGCAATGACGACAAGATGCGCGGCGCGGCATGGCGTGACGCGCGCGCGGCGTTTGATGGCGGTTTCGGTATTGAGGCAAGCGAGAAGATCGCCGTCGCGGACATCATGGCGGTCCACGAGATGGCGCCGCACCTGCTGGACGGTTTCAAGACGGGTTTGCCGCGCGTGTTCGTGCAGGTGCAGAACGGCTGCGACCACCGCTGCACCTTCTGCATCATCCCATACGGCCGCGGCAATTCGCGCTCGGTGCCGATGGGTGCCGTCGTCGATCAGGTCCGCGCGCTGGCCGAGCGTGGCCATGCCGAGATCGTGCTGACGGGCGTGGACCTCACGAGCTACGGCGCCGATCTGCCGGGCACGCCAAAACTCGGGCAATTGACCCGGCAAATCCTGCGGCATGTACCGGAATTGAAGCGGCTACGAATTTCGTCGATCGATTCCATCGAGGTTGATCGCAATCTGCTTGACGTCATCGCCAATGATGAGCGGCTGATGCCGCATCTGCATCTGTCGCTGCAATCCGGTGATGACATGATTTTGAAGCGGATGAAGCGCCGGCATTCGCGCAAAGACGCGATCGAGTTCTGCGCCCAGGTGCAGCGGCTCCGTCCGGACATCACGCTCGGCGCCGATATCATCGCGGGCTTTCCGACCGAGACGCAAGAGATGTTCGTGCGTTCGGAAGATTTGGTCGTGGAATGCGATCTCACCTTCCTGCACGTGTTTCCCTATTCGCCGCGGCCAGGCACCCCTGCTGCGCGGATGCCGCAGGTGGCGGGCGCCGAGATCAAGGCGCGTGCGAAGCGATTGCGCGCGGTGGGTGAGGCGGCGTTGCATCGGCGGTTGGCGGTAGAGATTGGAACGACACGTCAGGTTCTGATCGAAAGCGCGACACAGGGCCGGACGGAGCATTTCCTGCCGGTGGCGGTATCAGGCAAAACGCCGGGCGAGGTGATGACGCTCGCGATTAGCGGCCACGACGGCGCGCGGCTGACGGTGTGAGCCACAAACTCCGCCGTCGTCGCCCGGCTTGACCGGGCGATCCAGTACGCCGCGGCCCCTCGGCTGATCGCGAACGTCTCTGGAATACTGGATCATCCGCCCCAGTGCGCAACTGCGCACAAGGCGGATGATGACAACGGTGGTGAGGATGGAGCGTGCGCTATTCCCCGTTCCACCCACACAACCTCAACCGCTCCCGCATATGCTCCGGCGCTGGTGCCACCACGCGCACCGGCTCCTTGTTCTTCGAAATCGGAATCACGATCTCGCGGGAATGCAGATGCAGGATCGGCTCGCCGAAGCGCGGTCCGTTGCCGTAGATATTGTCGCCGACGATCGGCCAGCCCGTGGCAGACGTATGCACGCGCAATTGATGGGTGCGGCCGGTAACCGGCTCCAGCGCCAGCCAGCAAAGGCCGTCGCCGCGGCCGCGCACTTTCCAGGTGGTGACGGCTTTCTGACCCTCCGGGTCCGGCTTCTGCCACCAGCCGCGCTCGGCGTTGAGCCGGCCGAGCGGCATGTCGATGGTGCCTTCATCCTCGGCAGGTCCGCCCTCGACCACGGCCCAGTAGGTTTTTCCGATCTTGCCGTGCTTGAACAACAGGCCGAGCGAGGCGGTGGCCTTGCGGTGGCGTCCCAGCACCAGGCAGCCGGAGGTATCCTTGTCGAGCCGGTGGGCCAGCACCGGCGGCCGCGGCAGGCCAAATCGCAGGCCGTCGAATGACGCTTCCAGATTGGCGCCGCCCTTGGGGCCGCGATGCACGGGGAGCCCGGCGGGCTTGTCGATGACCAGCATCAGCCCGTCGCGGTGGAGCACGCGGGCCTGGATTTCGTCTGCCGTTAAGCCTGCGACATCAAAGGAAGTCTCAGACACATCAAGGGATGGCCCGGGAACAGCAATGGATTTGTTGTGACTTCCGCTCATGGCGCGAAACCGCTAACACGTCCCCGACATGAGCGATACCACTCCCGGGACCCCCAAACTGAGCTGGTGGCGGCGGCTTTCGAGCGGCCTGAAGCGGACCTCGAGTTCGCTGGGCTCGGCCGTTGCCGACCTCGTCACCAAGCGCAAGCTCGACCGCGCCATGCTCGACGACATCGAGGATGTGCTGCTGCGCGCCGATCTCGGGACGACGGTGGCGGTTCGGATTGCGGACGCCGTCGGCGCCGGCCGTTATGACAAGGCGATCTCGGCCGACGAAGTAAAGACGGTGGTCGCGACCGAAGTCGAGAAGGTGCTGTCGCCGGTGGCGAAGCCGCTTGAGATCGACGCCGCGCAGAAGCCGTTCGTCATTCTCGTGGTCGGCGTCAATGGGTCGGGCAAGACCACCACGATCGGCAAGCTTGCCGCGAAGCTGAGTGCCGAAGGCCGCAAGATCATGATGGCGGCGGGCGACACGTTTCGTGCTGCGGCGATCGAGCAGCTCAAGGTGTGGGGCGATCGCACCAAATCGCCGGTCATATCTGGCGCGCAGGGTTCGGATTCGGCGAGCCTTGCCTTCAACGCACTGACGGCGGCGAAAGAACAAAATATCGACGTGCTGCTGGTCGATACCGCCGGGCGCCTGCAGAACAAGGCCGAGTTGATGAACGAGCTCGAAAAGGTCGTTCGCGTCATCAAGAAGGTCGATGCGTCAGCCCCGCATGCGGTGCTGCTGGTGCTCGATGCCACGGTGGGACAAAATGCGCTGTCGCAGGTCGAGGCATTTCATCGTACCGCTGGCGTCACCGGCCTCGTGATGACGAAGCTCGACGGCACCGCGCGCGGCGGCATCCTGGTGGCGCTGGCGGAGAAATTCAAACTGCCGGTGCACTTCATCGGCGTCGGTGAAGGCATCGAGGATCTCGCGCCGTTCACCGCGCGAGATTTTGCCAACGCGATTGCAGGAATCGAGTAATGGACAAGAAAGTACCGCATCCGCTGTTCAAGCTTGCGACCGAGTTGGGCCCCCTTCTCATCTTTTTCGTCGCCAACGCCAAGTCCAACCTGTTCGTCGCCACCGGCGTATTCATGGTGGCGGTGCTGGCTGCGATGATTGCGTCCTACGTGGTGACGCGTCATGTGCCCATGATGGCGATCGTGACTGCTGTGGTGGTCATCGTGTTCGGCGCGCTGACGCTGATCCTGCATGATGAGACCTTCATCAAGATGAAGCCGACCATCGTCTACACGCTATTCGCCGCCATTCTCGGCGGCGGCTTGCTGTTCGGCCGCTCCTTCATCGCCATTATGTTCGACCAGATGTTCAATCTCACCCCGCACGGCTGGCGCATTCTGACTGCGCGCTGGGCGTTGTGGTTCTTTGCGATGGCGGTGCTGAACGAGATTATCTGGCGCACCCAAAGCACCGACTTTTGGGTCGGCTTCAAGGTGTTCGGCATGGTGCCGCTGACGATGCTGTTCGCCATAACCCAGATGCCGCTGGTCAAGCGCTATCATCTGGAGCCGGCCACGCTGGAAGCCAGCGAGGCCGAAGCGGGCGATGTGAGCAAGGGGTAGGTTCTGCCTGCTCCCTCGCCCCGCGTTCGCAGGGAGAGGGCACCGAATTCGTAGGGTGGGCTGAGCGTAGCGTGCCCACCATCTCGCCGCCGCACCAGCGTGTGGTGGGCTCGCTCCGCTCAGCCCACCCTACGAAGCGGTGTCCGGGGCAAGAGAGGTCAGCTCTTCTGCTTGGCGATGATCTTGTCCTTGATCTTGTCGTAGGTCGCCTGCGGGACGATGCTCTTCTGCACCAGCTCATCCTTGCCCTTGTACGGCCGGCCCGCGATGATTTTGGCGGAATAGGCCTTGCCGACGCCCGGCAGCGCGTCGAGCTGATCGGCGGATGCCGAGTTGATGTCGAGCAGTTCCGCCTTCGGCGCGGGCGCCATCTTCGATTCCGAGGCCTTCGGCGCGGGAGCCATCTTGCTGTCGGATTTGGTCGCGGGCTGCGCGGTCTGGGCCATCGACGGCGTCGCCGTCAGCATGCCCAGAGCAAGTGCGGTTGCGAGAACAGAAGCGAGCGTGAAATGACGCATAGGGTGTCCCTCCAAGGACGGTTCAAGTAACGCCATCAAGCTAGCTGTGAATTCGTGGCGGCGCCATGGCTGCGAAATGAACGGCAGATAAAAGCCAAAAATTATTTATCCCTCATGGTGAGGAGCGCGTCTTCGCGCGTCTCGAACCATGAGGCCCGTGGCCCATCCTTCGAGACGCCGCTTCGCGGCTCCTCAGGATGAGGTCGGTGGCTAACCACCCGTCTTCAACGCCTTCTCGATCGCGACCTTCAACACGCTGTCGAGATTGTCCGGTGTCACCGGTCCGACCAACTTGTAGAGGATGGTGCCGTCGCGGCCGACCACGAAGGTTTCGGGCACGCCATAGACGCCCCATTCGATCGAGCCGCGGCCGTTGCCGTCGACGCCGACGGCGGCAAACGGATTGCCGTAGCGGCCGAGGAACCGGCGCGCGTTGTCGGGAGAATCCTTGTAGTTGATGCCGATGATCTGCAGCCGCGTGTCCTTGGCCAGCGCCGTAAAAAGCGGCGCCTCGTCGTGGCACGGCACGCACCAGGACGCCCAGACATTGACGACCGAGACCTTGCCCTTGAACAGCGCGGGGTCGAGCCCGGGGACCGGCGCGCCGTTATGGAGGAGGCCTTCCAGCGCCGGCAGCGTGGTTTGCGGCGCCGGGCGGCCGATCAGCGCGGAGGGGATCTTCGAGGGATCGCCGCCATACAGCCGCAGCAAAAACAGCGCGGCGACGGCGAGGAAACCGATCAGCGGCAGCGCCACCAGCCAGCGTCGGCGGCGCGGCTGCTCGTCCGATGTGACGGGCGTGCTCATCAGATGTCCGTCGCCTGGCGGCCGGAGCGCCGGGTCACGCCGCTGGCCTCGAGTTCGCGCAGGCGCTCCTTCTGGCGGCGGTAATCGATCGCGATCCATACGATGAGAAGCACCACGACCGCTGCCACCAGCGTGTAGGACGTCACGATGAAGGAAGCATGAGGGCCGAGCGCCATCGCGTCACGCCGCTTGCTGGCTGGCTTGCATCATCTGCAAGCTGCGCACGCGCCGGCGCAGGATCTCGTTGCGCATCGCTGCGAGGTGCAGCGTGACGAACAGCAGCGAGAAGCCGACCGCCATCAAGAGCAACGGAATCAGGAACGCCTTGTCGAGCGTCGGTCCGCCCATCCGCAGCACAGACGCCGGCTGATGTAGCGTGTTCCACCAGTCGACCGAGAATTTGATGATCGGCAGGTTGAGGGCGCCGACCAGCGTCAGGACCGCGGCGGCGCGCGCCGCCCGCGACGGATCGTCCACTGCGCGCCACAGCGCCATCAGGCCGAGATACATCAGGAACAGGACCAGCACCGAGGTGAGCCGCGCATCCCATTGCCAATAAGTGCCCCACATCGGCCGCCCCCACAGCGAGCCCGTCACCAGCGCCAAAAAGGTAAAGGCCGCGCCGATCGGGGCTGCCGCTTTCGCCGCGACATCGGCAAGCGGATGCCGCCATACCAGCGTGCCAAGCGCTGCAAGGCTCATCACGCTCCAGACGAACATCGACAGCCACGCATTCGGCACGTGGATGAACATGATCTTCACGACGGCGCCGTGCTGATAGTCGTCGGGCGCCATCGCCGCCTGATAGAAACCTACCAGCAGCAGGATCGCGGTCGCGCCCGCCAGCCACGGCAGCACGCGCGCCGTCAGCGACAGGAATTTGGTGGGATTGGCGAGGTCGATCAGCGTCATGGCATCCTGATAGTCGTCAGTGGCGGGGCAGGCAATGCGGCGCGGTTTGTTTCACATTGCCTCCGCGAGAGTTGATCAGCGTCAAATCATTTTCAGTCCAGATCATGTCAGTCCAGCCCATGGCGCAGGCTTGCCGCGGCCGCGAACGGCCCGACGACGAGGCTGACCAACGAGAGCGCGCACAGGATCGAAAACGGTGTTCCAAATGATAGCGGCCCGGTGATGGCCGCCTGCGACGCTGCAACGCCGAAAATCAGTACCGGGATCGACAGCGGCAGCACCAGCACGGCCAGCAGCAGGCCTCCCCGATGCAGGGTTACGGCGAGCGCTGCGCCGATCATGCCCGTAAAGGTCAGCGCTGGTGTTCCCACCAGCAGCGTCAGCGCCACCGCCGAGGTTGCGGTGGCGTCGAGATTGAGCAGCAGCCCTAGCACAGGGGTCGCCACGATCAGCGGCACGCCGGCAGCAAGCCAGTGCGCCAGCGCTTTTGCAGCACAGGCCAGTTCCAGCGGCGCCCGGCCCATCACGATCAGGTCGAGTGAACCGTCCTCGTGGTCGGCCGTGAACAGGCGGTCGAGCGTGAGCAGGCTTGCCAGCAGCGCGCCGAGCCAGAGGATCGCTGGTCCGAGCCGCGTCAGCAGCGCGAGATCCGGCCCTATCGCGAACGGCATCAGCACCGTCACCGTGAGGAAGAACAGCACCCCGATCAGCGCGCCGCCGCCGACGCGAAGGGCGATCTTGATGTCGCGGCGAATCAGTGCGGCGAGGGCGGTCACTTCCCACCCCCCATCCGCAGTTCCCGCGTCTCGATCCCGAGCGGGGAATGTGTCGCGGCGACGATGATGCCGCCGCCTGCCAGATGCTCGCGCATGACGCCGACGAACAGATCCTGCCCGGCGGTATCGAGCGCCGAGGTCGGCTCGTCCAAAAGCCAGACCGGCCGGCGCACCACGAGCAGGCGGGCGATCGAAAGCCGCCGCCGCTGGCCGGCCGATAGATACGCCGCCGGCAGATGGGTGGCGTGGCCGAGGCCCACGGCGGAAAGGCAGCGGCCGAGGTCACCGGCCGCGCCGCCGAGAAAATCCCGCCAAAACGACAGGTTTTCCGCCACGCTGAGTGCAGGCTTCAGCGCATCGCGATGGCCGAGATAGTGGGATTGTTCCGGCAGCGTCAGCTCGGCCTCGCCGCCTTCCAGGCTGACTGATCCGCCCGCCGGCACCAGAAGACCCGCGATCAGGCGCAGCAGCGAGGTCTTGCCGGAGCCGTTTGGGCCGACCACGGCCAGAGCCTGCCCGGAAGAGGCTTCGAAATCGAGGCCGAAGAACACTTCGCGGCCACCCCTGATACAGTCGATGTGGCGCCCGGAGAGCCGCATATTGCCCCTTCACAGCCCTCTGAAATTGATGGGTACCGCGTCAGAATTTGTGGGTACCGCATTGCTGCAGCACGCTTGTCGGTGTGGCGGCGCTTCTAGAAAGATTCTATAAGCCCGGAACTTGATGCAGCACACATTCGGCGGCTGCAAGCCAAGAAGCCAGCCTATGCTGATGGTGTTTAAATACCCTTGCCGGGTATAACTAGAATTTGGGATTTCCTGACATGACCTCGCTCGACAGCTTCAAATGCCGCAAAACCCTCAAGGTCGGCAGCAAGACCTACGTTTATTACAGCCTGCCCGCCGCCGAGAAGAACGGTCTGAAGGGAATTTCCAAGCTGCCCTATTCGATGAAGGTGCTCCTGGAAAACCTGCTGCGCAATGAAGACGACCGCACGGTCAAGAAAGAAGACATCGTCGCGGTGTCGAAATGGTTGAGGAAGCGTAAACTTGAGCATGAAGTCGCCTTCCGCCCGGCGCGCGTGCTGATGCAGGATTTCACCGGCGTGCCGGCGGTGGTCGATCTCGCCGCGATGCGTAACGCGATGCAGGCGCTCGGCGGCGACGCCGAGAAGATTAACCCGCTGGTGCCGGTCGATCTCGTCATCGACCACTCGGTGATCGTGAACTTCTTCGGCGACAACAAGGCGTTCGGCAAGAACGTGGTCGAGGAATACAAGCAGAACCAGGAGCGCTACGAATTCCTGAAGTGGGGCCAGAAGGCATTTTCGAACTTCTCCGTGGTGCCGCCCGGCACCGGCATCTGCCATCAGGTCAATCTCGAATATCTCGCGCAGACGGTGTGGACCAGGAAGGAGAAGATGACGGTCGGCAAGAAGACCGGCACCTTCGAGGTCGCCTATCCGGATTCGCTGGTCGGCACTGACTCGCACACCACCATGGTCAACGGCCTCGCCGTGCTCGGCTGGGGCGTCGGCGGCATCGAGGCGGAAGCCTGCATGCTCGGCCAGCCGCTGTCGATGCTGCTGCCGGAAGTGGTTGGCTTCAAGTTGAAGGGCCAGCTCAAGGAAGGCGTCACCGCGACCGACCTCGTTCTGACCGTCACGCAGATGCTGCGCAAGCAGGGCGTGGTCGGCAAGTTCGTCGAATTCTTCGGCCCCGGCCTCGACTTCCTCTCGGTGGCTGACAAGGCGACCATCGGCAACATGGCGCCGGAATATGGCGCGACCTGCGGCTTCTTCCCGGTCGATGCCGCGACCATCGATTACCTCAAGACCTCGGGCCGCAAGGCGGACCGCGTTGCTCTCGTCTCCGCCTACGCCAAGGCGCAGGGCCTGTTCCGTACCGCTAAATCGGCCGACCCAGTGTTCACGGAAACGCTGACGCTCGATCTCAAGGATGTCGTGCCGTCGATGGCCGGCCCGAAGCGCCCCGAAGGCCGCGTCGCGCTGCCCGCCGTTTCCACCGGCTTCGCCACCGCGTTAGCTGGCGAATACAAGAAGCCGGAAGGCGGCGACACCCGCTATGCGGTCGAGAACCGCAATTTTGATCTCGGTCATGGCGACGTCGTGATCGCGGCAATCACCTCCTGCACCAACACCTCCAACCCGAGCGTGCTGATCGGCGCGGGCCTGTTGGCGCGCAACGCCGCCGCCAGGGGTCTGAAGGCCAAGCCGTGGGTGAAGACCTCGCTGGCGCCAGGCAGCCAGGTGGTCGCGGAATATCTTTCCAATTCCGGACTGCAGACCGATCTCGACAAGGTCGGCTTCAACCTGATCGGCTTCGGCTGCACCACCTGCATCGGCAATTCCGGCCCGCTGGCGGAAGAGATTTCGAAGTCGATCAACGACAACGGCATTGTCGCGGCAGCCGTGCTGTCGGGTAACCGCAACTTCGAAGGCCGCGTCTCGCCGGACGTGCAGGCGAACTACCTGGCCTCGCCGCCGCTGGTGGTGGCCTATGCGCTAGCGGGCACGGTGACCAAGGATCTCTCGGTGGAGCCGATCGCCACCGGCAAGGACGGCAAGCCGGTCTATCTGAAGGATATCTGGCCGACCACGAAAGAGATCAACGCCTACATGAAGAAGTTCGTCACTGCGACGATCTTCAAGAAGCGCTATGCCGACGTGTTCAAGGGCGACACCAACTGGCGCAAGATCAAGACGGTCGACAGCGAGACCTATCGCTGGAACATGAGTTCGACCTATGTGCAGAACCCGCCCTACTTCGAGGGCATGAAGAAGGAGCCCGATCCCGTCGTCGACGTGATCGATGCGCGGATCCTGGCGATGTTCGGCGACAAGATCACCACCGACCACATCTCGCCGGCCGGTTCGATCAAGCTGACTTCGCCGGCCGGAAAATTCCTCAGTGAGCACCAGGTCCGTCCGGCCGACTTCAATCAGTACGGCACGCGACGCGGCAATCACGAAATCATGATGCGCGGTACCTTCGCCAACATCCGCATCAAGAACTTCATGCTGAAGGGCGCCGACGGCAACATTCCGGAAGGCGGCCTCACCAAGCACTGGCCCGACGGCGAGCAGATGCCGATCTACGACGCAGCGATGAAGTACCAGGCGGAGGGCGTGCCGCTGGTGGTGTTCGCCGGCGCAGAATACGGCAACGGTTCGTCGCGCGACTGGGCCGCGAAGGGCACCCGGCTACTCGGCGTTCGCGCCGTGATCTGCCAGAGCTTCGAGCGCATTCATCGCTCCAACCTGGTCGGCATGGGTGTGTTGCCGCTCACCTTCGAGGACGGTACGTCATGGACGTCGCTCGGCCTCAAGGGCGACGAGAAGGTGACGATCCGGGGCCTGCAGGGCGATCTGAAGCCGCGTCAGATGCTGACGGCCGAGATCGTCTCCGGCGATGGCGCGCTGCAGCGCGTGCCGCTGCTTTGCCGCATCGATACCCTCGACGAACTCGAGTACTACCGAAACGGCGGCATTCTGCATTATGTGCTGCGCAAACTCGCGGCTTAGAGTTCTCTTTTTGACGCGTTTTCTTCACACGAACCGGTAACCACCCTCGGATCAAGTCCGAGGGCATGCTTGGCTTGAAAACGCTTTGAAACGCGGATTTGTGATCAGTGCCTCACTTCGAAGTGAGTAGCGACCAGGGGGAAGGCGGCCTATGAAAAGGCCGCTTTCGCGTGTTTGGGGGGACGCTTTTTTAGGATGACATCATGCCCCGCACCAATACGGACAGAAGACGCTACCACCGGTTCGCACCATGACAGCGATGATGGCCAATAATCTGATATCGCGATGGTCCGGCGCACTCGGCGTCTGCGCGATCATCGCCGTCATCCGCCCGGCCCATGCCGATCCGCGCGCCGTGGTCGAATTGTTCACCTCGCAGGGCTGCTCTTCGTGTCCGCCGGCCGACAAGATCGTCGGCGAACTCGCCAAGGATCCGAACGTGATCGCGCTGAGCATGCCGATCGACTATTGGGACTATCTTGGCTGGAAGGACACGCTGGCGGATTCGCGTTTTAGCGCGCGTCAGAAAGCCTATTCGCATGTGCGCGGCGACCGCAATCTCTATACGCCGCAGATGATCGTCAACGGCTCAGCGCAGGTGATCGGCAGCGATCGCGCCGCCATCGATGGCGCCATCACGAACACCGGCAAGGCCGAGGGCGTGATGTCGGTGCCGGTGACGATGACGTTGTCGGGCAAGCAGATCAACGTCTCGGTTGAGGCGAGCAAGGTGGCGGCAACGGGCCGCGGCGAAGTCTGGCTGTGCTCGGTCTCGCGGGCGGTGCCGATTTCGATCGGGCGCGGCGAGAATCGCGGCCAGCAAATCACCTACTACAACGTGGTGCGCAATCTCGTGAAGGTCGGTGACTGGAACGGCGGCGCAGGAAACTGGACCATTCCGCTGGAGAATATTTCCAGCGACGGCGTCGACGCCGCGGTCGTCTATGTCCAGGACGGCAGCCGCGACAAGCCGGGTGCGATGCTCGGCGCTGCCTACACGTCGCTGCGCTGATTGGCGAGGGCGCTCGCGCAGCTCTCGTAGCCCGCATGGAGCCAACGGGTCGCGCGAATGCGCTCCCGATGGCAGGCTCCGCGAAATCCGGGAGAGCTTTCTCGGCGCCGTGCGATTCCCGGATTGCGCTTGCTCCATCCCGGCTACAATTCTTCGCCGTCCCCACAAACGAAAAAGGACCAACTTTCGTTGGCCCAGTATCGGGATTAACTCCCTCTGCGAACAGGCCCGATCCCGACGGCCCCGGGGGGCTGGGGGCTGAGGAATCCGGAACCGAAAGGACCGGGCCAACGCAGTATCTTCTTATTGCAACCCAGCGGGGCGGGCGGTTGGCGGAAGTGGGGCAGCAATAAGATTCCGCTAACGATCCCGTGAATCGAAATTTCCGGCGATGGTGGGGCATCCGGGCGGTTTCCTTTGCATTTTCACCCCCTTGCAGCCTCCTGCGGTTAGCGCGATCATGTACGCCTTGGCACGCCTCAGAAAAATGGGGACCGGTTTTCGGAACGAGGGCATGCCTGAGATGACAGGAGGCGCTCCATGAGCTCGATATCGGAGGACACCGATCCAAGCGAGGCCCGCGCAGTGGCGCGCCCCGCCACTGCAACGCCGCAGCCGAATCGTGTCACGTTCAATCGTCTCGAACTCAATCGTATCCTCAACCTCTATGGCCGCATGGTCGCCGACGGCGAATGGCGCGACTACGCCATCGATTTTCTGAAAGACCGGGCGGTGTTTTCGGTATTCCGCCGCGCGTCCGAAGTTCCGATCTACCGCATCGAGAAGGATCCGCGGCTCGCGCGCAAGCAGGGCATGTACAGCGTGATCTCGGCGACCGGACTGATCCTGCGCCGCGGCCACGAACTCGAACGCGTGCTGCTGGTGATCGATCGCAAGCTGGCGGTGGTTTAGCGGGACTGCTGTAGGTGGGCAAAGGCGCGCTTGCGCCGTGCTCACCATCCTTTCCCGACGAGAGCAAGAATGGTGGGCACGCGGAGCCTGTCATCGGGCGCGCATTCGCGCGACCCGTTGGCTTTGCCCACCCTACAAGACTACGGTGCGGTCGGCACCGTCGAGCCACCCTCACCGAGCGCGCGCTGCATCATCACGGTGTCGAGCCAGCGGCCGAACTTGAGGCCGACATTGCCATGCGTCCCGATCATCTGGAAACCGCATTTGGTATGAACGCCGATCGAGCCGGCATTGGCGGAATCCCCGATCACGGCGATCATCTGCCGGTAGCCGCGCGCCTCGCATTCGGCGATCAGCCGATGCATCAGTTGCAGGCCGATACCGCGGCGGTGGGTCGAGGGTCTTAGATAGACCGAGTTCTCCACCGTGAAACGATAGGCCGGCCGCGGCCGATAAGGGCCGGCATAGGCGTAACCGATCACATCGCCTTCGACCGCAGCCGCCAAATAGGGGAAGCCGCCGTCGATCAGGGCCCTGAACCGCCGGGTCATCTCGGCGAGATCGGGCGGGATCAGCTCGAACGTCGCGGTGCCGTAGCGCACCGCATGCTCGTAGATTTCGGTGAGGGCGGGGAGGTCGGCCTCGGTGGCGGGCCGGATTTCAGCGGCGGACATGGCAGAAAAGATATCAGCGGGCGTGTCGCGATCAACACTCTTTCCGTCATGGCCGGCCCAGTCCCGGGCATGGTGACTACTCAAACAAAAGCCCCGGCCGTTGGGCCGGGGCTTCGACTTGTAACCTCTGCGGCAGCGGCTAGTCGCGCTGGCCGAGCAGCTGCAACAGCAGCGTGAACAGGTTGATGAAGTTCAGGTAGAGCGACAATGCACCGGTAATCGCCGCTTTCTCCGCAATCTCACCGCCCTGGGAGGCATAGCCGTAGATGTAGTCGTTCTTCAGCCGCTGGGTATCCCAGGCGGTGAGGCCCGCGAACACCAGCACGCCGACCACCGAGACGATGAACTGCAGCATCGAGCTCGCCAGGAAGATGTTGACCACGCTGGCGATGATGATGCCGATCAGGCCCATGAACAGGAACGACCCCATGCCGCTCATGTCACGCTTGGTGGTGTAGCCGTAGAGGCTCAACGCGCCAAAGGTGGCCGCGGTGATGAAGAACACCCGCACGATCGAGGTGTGCGTATACACCAAGAAGATCGACGACAGCGAAATGCCCATCAGCGCCGAGAACACCCAGAACAGCATCTGGGCGGTCGCGGGACGCAGCCGGTTGATGCCGGCCGAGATCGCAAACACCATGGCGAGCGGCGCGAGGATGAACAGCCACTTCAGGGGGCTGACATACATGGCGTAGCCGAACGGCGTCAGGAACGCGTTGCCGAACTTGGCGGCGGCGCCGGCCTGGTCGGTGGTCACGGCAGCCATATAGACGCCGAGCGCCGCAAGGCCGGTGATGGCCAGGCCGATGCTCATGTAGTTGTAGATGCGCAGCATGTAGGCGCGCAGACCGGCATCGACGGTCGCGGCATCAACGCGCCCGGCGGCCCGGCCGAAAGGAGAAGTATAGTTACGGTCTAGGTCCGACATGGTCGAATTCCCGTTGGTTGCCCGGCGGAGCGCAAGGGTTTTGCGGCGCCGGTTAGATTTCTATCTCAGATGTCCCGATCTGCCGACGTTAATTTTACGTCATGAACCCGGCCACTGATCTTGGCTGGTATGTGGGAAACTAACACATTCGTCGCAAGCTTCCACGCGCGGCTGAATGTCGCTTCTGCGTCGTTTCCGGGCAAAAGCAGCGTTAACGCCGCCTTTCCGCCGCTACAAATTGTCACAAATTCCGCAACACGCTCGCCGGCTTCTGGTTCAGAGCCAACAACGTCCCGGCGAGCCCGAGGCCTACCGTAACGATCAGGGCGGCGGCGACCACGCCGGCGGCGCTGCCGGCCTGCCAGATGAAACTGAGCGTCATCAGCCGGGTCACGATCAGCCAGGCCGCGACAGAACCCGCGATCACGCCGAATACCGCCGTGGCGAGCCCGATCATCAGGTATTCCAGGGCGTAGGCGCCGAGCAGCCGCGCCCGGGTCGCGCCAAGCGTCTTCAGGATAACGGCGTCGTAGACCCGGTGGCGGTGGCCGGCCGCCAGCGCGCCGCCCAGCACCAGGATCGCCGAGATCAGCGTCACCGCGCTGGCGCCGCGAATGGCGAGCACGAGGTTGGTGATGACGGTGCCGACGGTTTCCAGTGCCTCGCGGACCCGTACGCTGGTGACCATCGGGAAGGCGTCCGCCACCTGCTTGATGATTCGGGCGTCCCCGGCCGGGTCCGGATGGACCTCCGACAGGGTCGCGACATGGCTGTGCGGCGCGCCCTTGAAGGCGTTGGGTGAGAACACCAGCACGAAATTGATACCGAGTCCCTGCCAGTCGACGTTGCGCAGATTGCTGATCTTGGCAGGGATGTCGCGGCCGAGCACGTTGACGACGATCTCGTCGCCTATCTTGAGCTTGAGGCCGTCGGCGATCTTCTTCTCCAGCGAGACCAGCGGCGGCCCCTTATAGTCCGCACTCCACCATTCGCCCTCGACCACTTTCGAGCCCTTCGGAACCTCGTTGGTGTAGGTCAGGCCGCGGTCGCTCTGCAGCACCCATTCGGAATCCTGCGAGGGCTTGAGTTCGTCGAGCCTTGACGCCGCGGGCCGCGACGATGCGTCCCCGCAGCATCGGCACATCGTCCACCGTCGATTGCGGCGCCACTTTCTGGAGGAAGTCGCCGAACCGGTCGGCATCGGCGGTCGGGATGTCGATGAAGTAGAACGAGGGTGCTTTCTCCGGCAACGCCGCCAGGAATTGCCGGCGCAGATTGCCGTCGATCTGGGTGATCGTGACCAGCACGGCGAGCCCGAGGCCGAGCGACATCACGACCGAGGGTGTCAGCGCGCCGGGCCGGTAGATGTTGGCGATCGCCAGCCGCAGCATGGTGATCCGGCTTCGCGGCATGCGGCGTGCCAGCGCCATCAGCCCGGCCGCCACGACGCGCAGCAGCGCAAACACCGCGACCGAGGAGACCACGAATACGGCCGCCACCCGCTTGTCGTAGGAAAGACCGATGGCCACGGCGATCAGCAGCGCGATTACCGCGGCCATCAGCGCGAGATAGCTCCAGCGCGGCCGGTGCCATTCGCGCGACACCTCCTCGCGAAACAGTGCTGCGACCGGCACGTCGTGCACCCGTCCGAGCGGCCATAATCCGAAGGCGAGCGCGGTGAGCAGGCCGTAGACGAACGACAGCGCCAGTTCGTCCGCGTGCAAAGCGGGGATGACCGGCAGCGGCAGCAGCTTGCCGAAGACGCCTACGATGATGAACGGCAACGCCGCGCCGACCGCCAGTCCGATCACAGAACCGACCCCGGCAAGCAGGATCACCTGCGTCAGGTAGATCGTGAAGACCTCGCGGCCGGTGGCGCCCAGCGCCTTGAACGAGGCGATGACGTCGCGGCGGCGATCGATGTGGCTCTTGACCGCGTTGGCGACGCCAACGCCGCCGACCAGAAGCGCGGCAAGGCCGACCAGCGTCAGGAACTGGCTGAAGCGGTTGATGGTGCGTTCCAGTTGCGGGGATGCGTTGCTGCTGCTGCGGATCCACCAGCCGGCCTCCGGCAGCGCGCTCCGCGCGCTGTCGATCAATTGGGTCGCGGCGCGATCGTCGGCCGCATTGTTCGGCAGCGTCACGCGGTACATCCAGCGCACCAGGCTGCCGGGCTGCAGCAACCCGGTGGCGCGCAGGCTCGCTTCGCTGACCAGAACGCGCGGGCCGAGGCCAACATTGCCGGCGAGCTTGTCGGGCTCGGCGACGACCACGCTTCGGATCTGGAAGCTGGCATTGCCGATTCCGATGCGGTCGCCGAGCTTGAGATCGAGCCGCGCCAGCAGCGTCGAATCGACGGCCGCGCCGAACGCCCCGTCGCGCTCGGCCAGCAGATCCGCCATCGGCATTTTGGGATCGAGCGTTACTTCCCCGAGCATCGGGTAGTTACCGTCCACGGCCTTGAGCTCGACCAGCGCCAGCTTGCCGTCACTGCTTCGCGCCATGACGCGCAGCGCGGCTGCGACCGAAACCTGGCCGCGCGCGCGCAGGAAGTCGATTTCCTCGGGCTTTGCTTCGCGCTGGATCAGCGAGAACGCCACATCGCCGCCGAGCAGCGTGCGGCCCTCGCGCGTCAAACCTTCGCTGAGGCTCGCCGCCACCGAGCCGACGCCGGCAATCGCCATCACGCCGAGCGCGATGCAGGCGATGAAGACGTAGAAGCCGCGCAGGCCCCCGCGCAGTTCGCGAAGCGCGTAGCGCAGGGCAAGGGATGACGCGCGGCTGCGGTAAGCGGGTTCGGAAACGATGGTCATGAATGTCCGTCGATCCGGCCCGAGCGCAGCCGCACCACGCGGTCGCAGCGTTGCGCAAGCGAGGTGTCATGCGTCACCAGCACCAAGGTCATGCCGCGCTCGGCGTGCTTGGTGAACAGGAGATCGACGATCTGCTTGCCGGTGGCTTCGTCGAGATTGCCGGTCGGCTCGTCCGCGACGAGAATGGCGGGATCAGGCGCCAGCGCGCGGGCCAGCGCCACGCGCTGCTGCTCGCCGCCGGAGAGCTGTGTCGGATAGTGATGCAGGCGCTCGCCGAGCCCGACGGACGCCAGCTCCTGCGCCGCGCGCGCTGCAGCGTCCGGGTTGCCGGCAAGCTCCAGCGGCACCGCGACGTTTTCCAACGCCGTCATGGTCGGGATCAGATGAAACGACTGGAATACGATGCCGACCTGGCGGCCGCGGAAGCGGGCCAGCGCATCCTCGTCGAGGGCATTGAACGGCGTGCCGTTGACCACCACCTCTCCGCTGTCGGGACGCTCCAGTCCCGCCATCACCATCAGCAAGGTCGATTTGCCCGAGCCTGACGGCCCGATCAGGCCGATCGCCTCGCCCGATGCCACACGAAGGCTGATATCTTTCAGGATATGTACACGTGCGGCGCCCGAGCCGAGCGAGAGGTTGACGTTGGAAATGGTAATGGTGTCCGGCCCGAGGCCGGTCAGTGAAGAGGGTTCGATGAGACTGTCCATGGCTCGGTCATATGGCACTTCAGCCACTCGGGTCGAGGGCTTGAAACGGATGTTTGCGCACATAGGCGCGTTGATTGTGGTTTTGATGACGGCCGGCCCGGTTTTGGCCCAAGCCCAGGTCCCTGCCACCAAACCGGTCAAGATGGTCGTGCTCGGCGATTCCCTAAGTGCCGGCCTCGGCCTGCAGGCCACGGCAGCGTTCCCCGCCCGCTTGCAAAAAGCCTTGGGTGACAAGGGGATAAAGGTCGACATGATCAATGCCGGGGTATCCGGCGACACCACCTCTGGCGGCCGCGACCGGCTGGACTGGTCGATCCCCGAGGGAACCGAGGCGGTGATTCTCGAGCTTGGCGCCAACGACGCGCTGCGCGGGATCGATCCGGCCGTCACCCGCGCCGCGCTGACCGATATCCTGACGCGGCTGAAGGCGCGCAAGATCGCCGTGCTGATGTGCGGAATGCTCGCTCCGCCCAATTACGGCAGCGACTATGCCGCGCGCTTCAACGCGATCTATCCGGAGCTTTCCAAATCTTTCGGTGTCCCGCTCTATCCATTCTTCCTGGAGGGGGTGGCGGCCGAAGCAAAACTCAACCAGGCCGACGGGATGCATCCGACCGCGGAGGGCGTCGATGTCATCGTGAAGAACATTCTGCCTACGGTGGAGGCATTTCTCGGCACGATCTCCGGGCAGCGAAGTTGAAAAGGATGCAAACCAATAACCTTACCGATGGTTTTCCCCGTAGCTTTCCGGTCTGCTCGCGAGGCGCGCTTCGCAGGGTCATATAAGTCGGATAGAAATTAGTGATCGGTGATTCGTCACTGGGTTTGCTGTCAGGCGTGAGCCTCCAAAGCTGACGCCTTCGCATCGAGGACTTTGCGATGCCGCGTTTGTTTGCTGGACTGGAAATTCCGGCCGAGATCGGCCAGAGCCTCTCCAATTTGCGTGGCGGCCTTCCCGGCGCCCGCTGGATCGATCCCGAAAATTATCACGTCACCCTGCGCTTCATCGGCGATATCGACGGCATGTCGGCGAATGAAATCGCCTCGATGCTGTTTCGGGTCAACCGCAAGCCGTTCGAGGTCAAGGTACAGGGCCTGCAGAGCTTTGGCGGCAAGAAACCGCGCGCGGTGGTCGCGTCCGTCGAGCCGTGCCGGCCGCTGATCGAGCTGCAGGCCGAGCTCGAACGGCTGATGCAGCGGCTCGGGCTCGATCCCGAGGGCCGCAAATTCACGCCGCATGTGACGCTGGCGCGGTTGCACGATGCCTCGAGCCGGGATGTCGCTGATTATCTTTCGGTGCGCGGCTACTTTCCGAGCCGGACATTCATGGCCTCGCGCTTCGTGCTGTTTTCATCACGCGCCTCCACCGGCGGCGGCCCCTATGTGGTCGAGGATTCCTACGCGCTGAGTGCGTGAGGCTCCATTCGGGCTACGGGTCTGGGTATGACGCGCCGCCAATGCATGACCCCATCACCAATTCGCAGCTTGCAATTTTCGCGCGCTTGAGGCCGAAAGGGGGCCATGCTGTCGACCGACCCCACCTCGTTCCACGCACAATATCAGGCGCTGGTTTCCTCCGGTGCGATCGAGGCCGATCCGGCGCAGGCAGAAGCCGCCGAAGCATTCGCCGCGCTTGAAGAGCGGCTGTCGAGCTACAAGCCGGCGCGCAAGCTCAGTCTGCTGGGACGGCTGTTCGGCGACAAGAGCGAGCCGCCGCCGCGCGGGCTTTACGTTCATGGCGAGGTCGGCCGCGGCAAGACCATGCTGATGGATCTGTTCTTTCAGCACTCAACGATCCAGCACAAGCGCCGCGCCCATTTCCACGAATTCATGGCCGAGGCGCATGAGAAGATCTACGCCTACCGCCAGAACATCGCGCGCGGTGAAATCGCAGACGGCGACGTGATCGAGCTGACGGCGAACGCAATCTTCGACGAGGCGTGGTTATTGTGCTTCGACGAATTCCACGTCACCGACATCGCCGACGCCATGATCCTCGGCCGGCTGTTCTCAAAACTGTTCGAACTCGGCACCGTCGTGGTGGCGACCTCGAACGTCGCGCCCGAAGATCTCTACAAGGGCGGCCTCAACCGCGCGCTGTTCCTGCCCTTCATCACGCAGATCGAAGATCGCATGGATGTGCTGCGGCTCGACGCGCGCACCGATTTCCGGCTGGAAAAGCTCGCCGGCGTGAAGATGTGGCTGGTGCCGCCGGATGATGAAGCAGGTGCCGCGCTCGACCGCGCCTGGCGCAGGATGACGGGTAATGCGCCGTGCAAGCTGCGCGACATCGCGATCAAGGGCCGCGTTTTGCGCGTGCCCTGTTCGGCGCATGGCGTCGCACGGTTTTCCTTTGCCGATATCTGTGAAAAGCCGCTGGCCGCGTCGGATTATCTGCGACTGGCGCACGACTATCACACAATCCTGATCGACCGCATTCCGGTCATGGATTACCCCGAGAGGAACGCCGCCAAGCGTTTCATTTCGTTGATCGACACGCTCTACGACAATGCCGTAAAGCTGATGGCCTCGGCCGGAGCCGATCCGGTGTCGCTGTATCTGGCGACCGAGGGTGTCGAGGCCAACGAGTTCAAGCGGACCTCGTCACGGCTGATCGAAATGAGCTCGGAATCCTACCTGGCCCTGCCGCATGGCCGGAAGGACTCCGCGGCGAGCGGGTCGAGTACGGGTTTGGTGGAGACCTGATCTCTCCGCCGTGATTGCGACCCTGTTGGCTTCTCGCAACGACTGTGGGGGGCCTGAGCGGGTAACGTCTCCTGGCATACCTGATCGAAATCGAGGCAGGACCGGGAATCGGGCACGCTCCCGCTTGAACCGGTCATTCGAAAGGGATAACCAGCCATCCAACTTCCTTATCCACACCCCTCACTTCGTCTTAGAAGGACAAATTTCCCATGGCGCGCGACAAGATTGCTTTGATTGGCTCCGGTCAGATCGGCGGAACGCTGGCTCACCTCGTCGGCCTGAAGGAGCTCGGCGACGTCGTGATGTTCGACATCGCGGAGGGCGTCCCCCAGGGTAAAGCGCTCGATATCGCCCAGTCTTCCCCGGTCGACGGTTTCGACGCCCATCTCACCGGCGCCAATTCCTACGACGCGCTCGATGGCGCCAAGGTCTGCATCGTCACAGCCGGCGTGCCGCGCAAGCCCGGCATGAGCCGCGACGATCTCCTGAGCATCAACCTCAAGGTCATGGAGCAGGTCGGCGCCGGCATCAAGAAGTACGCCCCCGACGCCTTCGTCATCTGCATCACCAACCCGCTCGATGCGATGGTATGGGCGCTGCAGAAGGCTTCCGGCATGCCGCACAAGAAGGTGGTCGGCATGGCCGGCGTGCTCGACTCATCGCGCTTCCGTTACTTCCTGGCCGACGAATTCAACGTCTCGGTCGAAGACGTCACCGCCTTCGTGCTCGGCGGCCACGGCGACACCATGGTGCCGCTGACCCGCTACTCCACCGTCGCCGGTATCCCGCTGCCTGATCTCGTCAAGATGGGCTGGACCTCGCAGGCCCGCATCGACGAGATCGTCGACCGCACCCGCAACGGCGGTGCCGAGATCGTCAACCTGCTGAAGACCGGTTCGGCGTTCTACGCCCCGGCGGCTTCCGCGATCGCGATGGCCGAGAGCTATCTGAAGGACAAGAAGCGCGTGCTGCCCTGCGCCGCCTATCTCAACGGCGAATACGGCGTGAAGGATATGTATGTCGGCGTTCCCGTCGTCATCGGCTCGAAGGGCGTCGAGCGTATCGTCGAGATCGAACTTGGCGGCAAGGACCGCGAGGCCTTCGACAAATCGGTCGGCGCCGTGCAGGGGTTGGTCGATGCCTGCAAGAAGATCGCACCCGACCTGCTCGGACGTTGAATTTGCTAAGCTTTCGCCCCTTTGTGGGGCGAAAGTGTTTTCAGGGGTTGCAGTTCAATTGGTATATGGTATGCCAACTACCAATGTAGGTGAACTGTAGAACTCGCCGCATAGGGTTTTGGGGAGCGTCCAGATGAATATCCATGAATACCAGGCCAAGGCGTTGCTGCATGAATTCGGCGTGCCGATTTCGCGCGGCGTGCCTGTGCTGAAGGCCTCGGATTCTGACGCCGCCGCCAAGACGCTTCCCGGCCCGATCTGGGTGGTCAAAAGCCAGATCCATGCCGGCGGCCGCGGCAAGGGCAAGTTCAAGGAAGCTTCCGCCGGCGACAAGGGCGGCGTCCGCATCGCCAAATCCGTCGCCGAGGTCAATGAATTCGCCAAGCAGATGCTGGGCGCGACCCTGGTCACGATCCAGACCGGCGCACACGGCAAGCAGGTCAACCGCCTCTACATCGAGGACGGCTCCGACATCGACAAGGAGTTCTATCTCTCGATCCTGGTCGACCGAGAAACGTCCGAAGTGTCGTTCGTGGTTTCGACCGAGGGCGGCGTCAACATCGAGGAAGTCGCGCACAACAACCCGGAAAAGATCGTGACCTTCTCGGTCGATCCGGCGACCGGCATCATGGGCCATCACGGCCGCACCGTTGCGAAGGCGCTCAACCTCTCCGGCGATCTCGCCAAGCAGGCGGAAAAGCTGGTGGCGCAGCTTTACAACGCCTTCGTCGCCAAGGACATGGCGATGCTGGAAATCAATCCGCTTGTCGTCACCAAGCAGGGCCAGTTGCGCGTGCTCGACGCCAAAGTGTCGTTCGACGACAACGCCATGTACCGCCATCCGGAAGTCGCGGCGCTGCGTGACGAGACCGAGGAAGACGCCAAGGAAATCGAGGCGTCGAAATACGATCTCAATTATGTTACGCTCGACGGCACCATCGGCTGCATGGTCAACGGCGCCGGCCTTGCCATGGCGACCATGGACATCATCAAGCTCTACGGCATGGAGCCCGCCAACTTCCTCGACGTCGGCGGCGGCGCCAGCAAGGAAAAGGTCGCGGCGGCCTTCAAGATCATCACCGCCGATCCGAATGTGAAGGGCATCCTGGTCAACATTTTCGGCGGCATCATGAAGTGCGACATCATCGCCGAGGGCGTGGTCGCCGCCGTCAAGGAAGTTGGCCTGAAAGTGCCGCTGGTGGTGCGGCTCGAAGGTACCAATGTCGATGCAGGCAAGAAGATCATAAGCGATTCCGGCCTCAACGTGGTGCCGGCCGACAATCTCGACGATGCCGCACAGAAAATCGTGAAAGCCGTCAAGGGAGGCTAGCGATGGCTGACCATCTCGCCGCACCGACAGCGCTGGAAGAACACCGCAAGCTAGAGGTGTTTGCGGGCGAATGGGCCGGCGAGGAAATGGTCTATCCGTCGCGCTGGACCGCCGGCGGGCCCGCGATCTCGCGCGTGGTCGCGCGAATGGATCTCAACGGCTTCTATTTGATCCAGGACACCCGCCAGACGCGGGACGGCAAGGAAACCTTCGCCACCCACGGCGTGTTCACCTACGACCGCGACGACCGGCACTACAAATTGTTCTGGCACGATTCGCTCGGCTACTATTCACCGGCGCCGGCCTCCGGTGGCTGGAGCGGCAAGACGCTGATCCTGGTGCGCGGCTCGCTGCGCGGCAATGCGCGCCATGTCTATGAGGTCGTCGACAACGACAACTACACCATGAAGATCCAGTTCTCGCCCGATGCCGAAGGGTGGAGCGACGTTCTCACCGGCACCTACCGGCGCATTCACTGATCCCCTTCAACCCTTCACCGGTCATCCCGCGAAAGTAACATCAGTCATGTCCGTTCTGATCGACAAGAATACCAAAGTCATCTGCCAGGGCTTTACCGGCAAGAACGGCACCTTCCATTCAGAAGCCGCGATCGCGTACGGCACCAAGATGGTCGGCGGCACCTCGCCCGGTAAGGGCGGCTCGAAGCATCTGAACCTGCCGGTGTTCGACACCGTCGCCGAGGCGCGCGAGAAGACCGGCGCCGATGCTTCCGTGATCTATGTCCCGCCGCCGGGTGCGGCGGATGCGATCTGCGAAGCGATCGATGCGGAAATTCCGCTGATCGTCTGCATCACCGAGGGCATTCCGGTGCTCGACATGGTGCGCGTCAAAAGATCGTTGAGCGGATCGAAGTCGCGCCTGATCGGCCCGAACTGCCCGGGCGTGATGACCGCGGGCGAGTGCAAGATCGGCATCATGCCGGCCAACATCTTCAAGCCCGGCAGCGTCGGCATCGTCTCCCGCTCGGGCACGCTGACCTATGAAGCCGTGTTCCAGACCACCCAGGAAGGCCTTGGCCAGACCACCGCGGTCGGCATCGGCGGCGACCCCGTCAAAGGCACCGAATTCATCGACGTGCTGGAGATGTTCCTGGCCGATCCCAAGACCACCTCGATCATCATGATCGGCGAAATCGGCGGCTCCGCCGAGGAAGACGCCGCCCAGTTCATCAAGGACGAGGCCAAGAAGGGCCGCAAGAAGCCGATGGTCGGCTTCATCGCCGGCGTCACCGCCCCTCCCGGCCGTCGCATGGGCCATGCCGGCGCGATCATCTCCGGCGGCAAGGGCGACGCCGGATCCAAGACCGCGGCCATGGAAGCGGCCGGAATTACGGTCTCTCCGTCGCCTGCGCGGCTCGGACATACCCTTGCCGAAAAATTGAAGTCCTAATTCAATCCTTGGTTCTTTTAGGCGCGAATATCCGTCCTAAATAGGGTAATGATGCTTTACCGAGCTGGTTCGGGCTTCCGGACCGGCTAAAGCGCCGTTTTCCACGCGCAAAGCGAAAATTACCAGGACGTCATCATGTCTCGCCAGGACGCGAATGCAGCATTTGCCCTCTCCTCATTTTTGCAGGGCACCAACGCCACCTACATCGACGATCTCTACGCCCGCTACGAGCAGAACCCCGGGTCGGTCGACGCCGAGTGGCAGGACTTCTTCAAGAGCCTGAAAGACACCCCGGCCGACGTTCAGAAGAACGCCGAGGGCCCCTCCTGGGGTCGCGACAACTGGCCGCTCACCCCGCGCGACGACCTGACCTCGGCGCTGGACGGCAACTGGGCCACCGTCGAGAAGGCGGTCGGCGCCAAGCTCGTCGCCAAAGCGCAGGCCAAGGGCGCCGCCGAACTGTCGACCGCCGACATCAACCAGGCGACGCGCGACTCCGTCCGCGCCCTGATGTTGATCCGCGCCTATCGCATCCGCGGTCATTTCTTCGCCAAGCTCGATCCGCTGGGCATCGAGGCGCCGCGCGATCGCGAAGAACTGGATCCGCGCACCTACGGCTTCACCGACGCCGATTTCGACCGCAAGATCTTCCTCGATCACGTGCTCGGCCTCGAATACGGCACGCTGCGCGAGATCGTCGCGATCTGCGAGCGCACCTACTGCCAGACGCTCGGCGTCGAGTTCATGCACATCACCAACGCGGCGCAGAAGGCCTGGATTCAGGAGCGCATCGAGGGTCCGGACAAGGAAATCAGTTTCACCCGCGAGGGCCGTCGCGCGATCCTCAACAAGCTGATCGAAGCCGAAGGCTTTGAGAAATTCTGCGACCTCAAGTTCACCGGCACCAAGCGCTTCGGCCTCGACGGCGCAGAATTGTTGATCCCGGCGCTCGAGCAGATCATCAAGCGCGGCGGCAATCTCGGTGTGAAGGAAATCGTTTTGGGCATGCCGCATCGCGGCCGGCTCAACGTGCTGACCCAGGTCATGGGCAAGCCGCACCGCGCGCTGTTCCATGAATTCAAGGGCGGCTCCGCCAACCCGGACGCGGTCGAAGGTTCCGGCGACGTCAAGTACCATCTTGGCGCGTCATCCGACCGCGAGTTCGACAACAACCGGATCCATCTGTCGCTGACCGCCAACCCGTCGCATCTCGAAATCGTCGATCCCGTCGTGCTCGGCAAGGTGCGCGCCAAGCAGGACCAGCATGGCGACCCGCCGGACATGCGTATTTCGGTGCTGCCGATGCTGATGCATGGCGACGCGGCGTTCGCGGGGCAGGGCGTGGTGGCCGAATGCTTCGCCCTGTCCGACCTGAAGGGTTACCGCACCGGCGGCTCGCTGCATTTCATCGTCAACAACCAGATCGGCTTCACCACCTATCCGCGCTATTCCCGGTCCTCGCCCTATCCGTCCGACGTGGCGAAGATGATCGACGCGCCGATCTTCCACGTGAACGGCGACGATCCGGAAGCCGTGGTGTTCGCGGCCAAGGTTGCGATCGAGTTCCGGCAGAAGTTCCACAAGCCTGTCGTCATCGACATGTTCTGCTACCGCCGCCACGGTCATAACGAGGGTGACGAGCCCGCGTTCACCCAGCCGGTGATGTACAAGAAGATCGCAACGCATCCCGGCACGGTCGAGATCTATTCCAAGCGGCTGATCGCCGACGGCGTGATGACCGAGGGCGAGGTCGAGAAGGCCAAGGCCGACTGGCGCGCGCGGCTCGATGCCGAGCTCGAGGCCGGCTCCGGCTACAAGCCGAACAAGGCCGACTGGCTCGACGGCAAATGGGCGGGCTTCAAGTCCGCCGACCAGGAAGAGGACGCCCGCCGTGGCGTCACCGGCGTCGACATCAACGTACTGAAGGATATCGGCCGCAAGATCACTAAGGTGCCGGACGGTTTTCGGGTTCACCGCACCATCCAGCGCTACCTGGAAAACCGCGCCAAGGCCATCGACAACGGCGTCGGCATCGACTGGGCGACCGGGGAGGCGCTGGCGTTCTGCACCCTGCTGCAGGAAGGCCGTCACGTCCGCCTGTCGGGACAGGATTCCGAGCGCGGCACATTCTCGCAGCGCCATTCGGTGTTGATCGACCAGGAAGACGAAAGCCGCTACACGCCGTTCAACCATCTCGGCCACGACCAGGGCCATTACGAGGTCATCAACTCGCTGCTGTCGGAAGAGGCGGTGCTTGGTTTCGAGTATGGGTATTCGCTGGCGGAGCCGAAGGCGTTGGCGATGTGGGAAGCCCAGTTCGGCGACTTCGCCAACGGCGCGCAGGTGTTGTTCGACCAGTTCATCTCGTCGGGCGAGCGCAAATGGCTGCGCATGTCCGGCCTCGTTTGCCTGCTGCCGCATGGCTATGAAGGGCAGGGGCCGGAGCATTCCTCGGCGCGGCTCGAGCGCTTCCTGCAGATGTGCGCCGAAGACAACATGCAGGTGGTGTATCCGACCACGCCGGCGAACTACTTCCATGTGCTGCGGCGCCAGCTGCATCGCGAAATCCGCAAGCCGCTGATCCTGATGACGCCGAAGTCGCTGTTGCGGCACAAGCGCGCGGTCTCGCGGCTCGACGAATTGGGGGCGGACACCACCTTCCACCGCATCCTGTACGATGACGCGCAGATGCTGCCCGACGAGAAGATCAAGCTGGTGGCGGACGATAAGATCCGCCGCGTCGTGCTGTGCTCGGGCAAGGTCTATTACGATCTCTACGAGGAGCGCGAGAAGCGCGACATCGACGACATCTACATCATGCGCGTCGAGCAGCTCTATCCGGTGCCGCTCAAGGCGCTGGTGCACGAACTCGCACGCTTCAAGAACGCCGAAATGGTCTGGTGCCAGGAGGAGCCGCGCAACATGGGCGCGTGGCACTTCATCGAGCCCTACCTCGAATGGGTGTTGAACCAGATCCATGCGCCGAACCGGCGTCCGCGTTACGCGGGCCGCGCCGCCTCGGCCGCAACCGCCACCGGTTTGATGTCGAAGCATCTGGCGCAGCTCAAGGCGATGCTGGATGAGGCGCTGAACTAGGAATTCGTCTTGCCCCGCCTGGTGCGAAATCGCGCACCGGGCGAGGCATCCAGTACCCCGAGTTATCATTTTAGATCACGACGTCTCGGAGCGCTGGATCGCGCGTCTCCGCGGACGGTGACCGTGGAAGCAATTGAGGAAAACTACCATGACTGAAATTCGTGTTCCGACGCTCGGCGAGTCCGTGACGGAAGCCACCATCGGCCGCTGGTTCAAGAAGGCCGGCGACGCCGTCGCGGTGGACGAGCCGCTGGTCGAGCTCGAAACCGACAAGGTCACCATCGAAGTGCCGGCGCCCTCGGCCGGCGTGCTTGGCGAGATCGCGGCCAAGGACGGCGAGACGGTGGCCGTCGGCGCGCTGCTCGGTCAGATCAACGAAGGTGGTGCCGCGAGCGCGGCGAAGCCCGCCGCCGCACCTGCCAAGGCCGCTCCCGCGCCTGCCGCGGCGCCGAAGGCTGTGGCCGCGGATGCGCCGCTGGCGCCGTCGGTTCGCAAGCTCTCCGCCGAAAGTGGCGTCGATGCCGCAACCGTTCCCGGCTCCGGCAAGGATGGCCGCGTCACCAAGGGCGACATGCTGGCCGCGATCGAGAAGGCGGCGTCCGCGCCGACCCCGGTCAATCAGCCGGCCGCCTCGGTGCAGGTCCGCGCGCCGTCGCCCGCCGACGATGCCGCGCGCGAGGAGCGCGTGAAGATGACGCGGCTGCGCCAGACCATCGCGCGGCGGCTGAAGGACGTGCAGAACACGGCGGCGATGCTGACGACCTTCAACGAGGTCGACATGACCCACATCATGGCGATGCGCGCGCAGTACAAGGACGTGTTCGAGAAGAAGCATGGCTCGAAGCTCGGCTTCATGGGCTTCTTCACCAAGGCCGTCGTGCAGGGGCTGAAGGATATCCCGGCCGTCAATGCCGAGATCGACGGCACTGACCTGATCTACAAGAACTATTACCACATCGGCGTCGCCGTCGGCACCGACAAGGGCCTGGTCGTCCCCGTGGTGCGCGACTGCGACCACAAGTCGATCTCCGATATCGAAAAGGGTATAGCCGATTTCGGTCGCCGCGCCCGCGATGGCCAACTCAAGATCGACGAAATGCAGGGCGGCACCTTCACCATCACCAATGGCGGCATCTATGGCTCGCTGATGTCGACGCCGATCCTGAACGCGCCGCAATCAGCCATCCTCGGCATGCACAAGATCCAGGAGCGGCCGATGGTGGTCGGCGGCAAGATCGAGGTGCGCCCGATGATGTACCTGGCGCTGTCCTACGATCACCGCGTGATCGACGGCAAGGAAGCCGTGACCTTCCTGGTGCGCGTCAAGGAAAGCCTGGAAGACCCGGCGCGGCTGGTGCTGGATCTCTGACATTTCTCGCTGGCCGATGCCGGCGCGCAGGCCGGCGTCGCGAGCCGTGAATCGATGCGCGTTGAGTTGTGGGGGCTGATATGACGGACAAGGTTGTTGTGATCACCGGCGGTAGCCGCGGCATCGGTCGTGCCACCGCACTCGCTGCCGCCGCGCGCGGTTATCGGGTCGTGGTCGGCTACGCCAGCAACAAGGCGGCGGCCGACGAGGTGGTCTCGCTGATTGAGGGCAAGAACGGCAAGGCCGTCGCGGTGAAATGCGATGTCGCCGAGGAGAGCGATATCCTCAAGCTGTTCGAGGCTGCCGACAAGTTCGGCAGGCTAGGGGCCCTCGTCAACAATGGCGGCATTGTCGGCAAGAGTGGTGTGCGCGTCGACGAAATGTCAGCTGAGCGCATCCAGCGCGTGATGGCGGTCAACGTCACCGGCAGCATCTTGTGCGCCCGCGAGGCGGTGAAGCGTATGTCGACCAAACATGGCGGTACGGGCGGCGTCATCGTCAACATCTCCTCGGTTGCGGCAAAACTCGGCGCGCCCAATACCTATGTCGACTATGCGGCTTCCAAGGGCGCGATCGATTCCTTCACGATCGGCCTTGGCTATGAAGTCGCCGCTGAAGGCATCCGCGTCGCGGGCATCCGGCCCGGGCTCATCGATACTGAAATCCACGCAGCGGGCGGCGAGCCGGACCGCGCGCATCGGCTCGCGCATATGGTGCCGATGAAGCGCGTCGGTACCGCAGATGAAGTCGCCAATGCCATTGTCTGGCTGATGTCGGACGAGGCCTCCTACGTCACCAGCACCATCCTCGATGTCTCGGGTGGGCGGTAATCCCTGACACCTTTCTTAAGTACAGGACTGCACCATGGCTTCCTACGATCTCGTCGTCATCGGCACCGGCCCGGGCGGATATGTCTGCGCGGTGCGCGCGGCGCAACTCGGCATGAAGGTCGCCGTGGTCGAGAAGAACGCGACACTCGGCGGCACCTGCCTCAATGTCGGCTGCATGCCGTCGAAGGCGCTGCTGCATGCTTCCGAAATGTTCGAGGAGGCCGGGCATTCCTTTGCCAAGATGGGCGTCAGCGTTTCGGCGCCGAAACTCGATTTGCCATCGATGATGAACTTCAAGCAGCAGGGCATCGACGGCAACGTCAAGGGCGTCGAGTTCCTGATGAAGAAGAACAAGATCGACGTGATCGGCGGCAAGGGAAAAATTCTCGGCGCCGGCAAGGTCGAGGTCACCGGCAGCGACGGTAAGGCGCAGACGGTCGAGACCAGGAACATCGTCATCGCCACCGGTTCCGATATTGCGCGGCTGAAGGGGATCGAGATCGACGAGAAGCGCGTCGTGTCGTCGACCGGCGCGCTGTCGCTCGACAAGGTGCCGTCGAACCTTTTGATCATCGGCGCCGGCGTGATCGGGCTGGAGCTCGGCTCGGTCTGGCACCGGTTGGGTGCAAAGGTCACCGTCGTCGAATTCCTTGATCGCATCCTGCCCGGCATGGATGGCGAGGTCGCAAAGCAATTCCAGCGCACTCTCGAAAAGCAGGGCTTTGCGTTCAAGCTCGGCGCCAAGGTCACCGCTGTTGACACATCAGGGAAGACGCTGAAGGCGACCGTCGAGCCTGCCGCGGGCGGGACGGCGGAGACGCTGGAGGCCGACGTGGTTCTGGTTTGTATCGGCCGCGTGCCCTACACCGATGGCCTCGGCTGCAAGGAGGCCGGCATCGCGCTCGACAATCGCGGCCGCGTGCAGATCGACGCGCATTTCGCAACCAGCGTGAAGGGCGTCTATGCGATCGGCGACGTCGTCGCCGGCCCGATGCTCGCGCACAAGGCCGAGGATGAGGGCGTTGCCTGCGCTGAAATTATCGCAGGCCAGGCGGGCCACGTGAACTACGATGTTATTCCAGGTGTGGTGTATACCACGCCGGAAGTCTCGTCGGTCGGCAAGACCGAAGAAGAGCTGAAGCAGGCGGGCGTCGCCTATACCTCGGGGAAGTTTCCCTTCACCGCCAACGGTCGCTCCAAGGTCAACCAGACCACTGACGGTTTCGTGAAGATTCTCGCAGATGCGAAAACCGATCGTGTGCTCGGCGTGCACATTGTCGGCCGCGAAGCCGGCGAAATGATCCACGAAGCCTGCGTTCTGATGGAGTTTGGCGGTTCTGCCGAAGATCTGGCGCGCACCTGCCACGCCCATCCGACCCGTTCGGAAGCCATCAAGGAAGCCGCGCTTGCGGTCGGCAAACGCGCCATCCATATGTGATCCATACCCGGAACATACCGGGTAGAGTGTGATTGAAGAAGCGGGTACCCCGTTTCCAGAAAAGATCATGCTTCGAACGAGGAAAAAGAGCGGAACGACCAATCCTTGGACGTCATTCCGCTCTAGAGATCACGATCGATGATGCGCCGCCTGTTACAGCCGTTCTGGGTCCTGCTCGCGGTCATCTTCCTGATCGAGGCATGGCTGTGGGATCATCTCGAGCCGATTGTCGCGCGCATCGTTGCGCGGATCCCGCTTCGTGCCTTCAAGCAATGGCTGTCCGAGCGCGTCGATACGCTGACGCCTGCGATGACGCTGATTGTATTCGCGGTGCCGGTGATCCCGCTGTTCCCGCTCAAGCTGGTCGGCCTCTGGCTGCTGGCGCATGAATACTGGGTCAGCGCCGCCGTCGTCATCGTGCTCGGGAAATTCGTCGGCGTTGGCGTCACCGCGTTCATATTCGACGTAACGCGCACAAAACTGCTGCAGATGGCGTGGTTCAAGAAGGTCTATGAGTTCATCATGTCGATGCGCGCCAAGGCCGCGGCCCTGGTCCAGCCGATCAAGCAGCGTATCCGGGAAATCCTGCGCGGCGATGGCGACAGCTGGTCATCGCGCACGCTGCGGTTGATCCAGCGCTTTCGCAAGAGCGTGCACGAGGCGCGTTGACGCCTCCGCTCTTCGTCGCCGGCGAAGGCGGGTGACCCAGTATTCCAGAGGCCGTAGTGATTGAGTCGAGACGTCGCGGCGTACTGGATGCCCGCATTCGCGGGGCAGGACGGGGGAGCGCGTTGTTAACGGCTCCCCCGAAAGCTCAATGCAGATGCAGCAGATGCGGCGCGTAGAGGCCGAGCGCGGTAATGACGATACCGACCAGCGCCAATGCGCCCGACACCCAGGCAAGAACCACTATACCCGTGATGATGGTGGCGGACGCCAGCACGATCCCGATCTGGAAGGCGGCCGAGGCGATTTCGTAGTGGTGATATTTCGCCGTTGCATCGTCGCGCTGGTGCTCGGCTTGCTTGGCGCGCTTCGCCAGTTCTTCCGAACCTTCGCCGGTCTCCGGCTCCGAGCGGTAGCGCGCCGCGGTCTTGTTCCAGTCATCGATCTGCTTCTGCAGCGCCGCCTTTGCGGCCTCGTCGCCGACGGTGCCCATGCTGAGCTTGGCATGTTCGGCGGTCGCCTGCACAACCGTGCGGCGGATGCTCTTGGCCTGGAAGAACGCCCACAGGTTCGAGGCCTCGACATTCTTGCTGATGGCTTCGGTCTGCGCGCCCTTGCCGAGCGTTTCCGATAACGCCAGAAACAAGGCGATCACGGCGATGAGCAACGCGATCTTCTTGTTCGAGCCCGAAGCGTGCTCGGCATGCTCCGCGTGCTCCATGCTTTCATGCGCGCTCATATTTTCCCCTCTCCAGTGAAATCCAACTCCACGATTGCCGAACGGCCAGTTCAAAGCAAGCGTCTGGCTGCTATTTGAACGGTTGCTTTAAGGGATTTTTTTGTCACTCCTTTTAAGCTCTCAATATGACAACCGCCGATTTCGTCGCGGCATGCTTTTGGCCGCTGGTCATTCTCTTTGCCGTGCTGCTGAACACCGTGCGCGATCCGGTGCTGTTGCGATGGATCGGCGCTATCATCGGGCCCTTCATTGGGCTTTGCGTCATACTGGGGGTGGCTTATGGCCCTAGTTCGCTGGTCGGTGTCGTCGACTTTTATCTGTTCTTGTTCATTCTTGGGTTCGCGCTGACCTGGATCGGATTGCGAGAGTGGTACTTCTTCCGGTCGATTCCGAAAACGACATTGAAGGCCTGCATGGCCGTACTCGCTGGATCAGCCCTTGCGGTCCTGATGGGCATGATCCTGATCCAGGACTTCTTCCAGTCACCGATTGTGCTTGAAGGTCGCGTTCAGAACGTGCGAACGCGAGGGAGGCACAACTCCGAATACGTCGCCGACATAGCCGGCCGCACAGTTAAGGTGACGACGCCCGTCTATGACCGGCTGAAATTCTTGCCGGTAGTCCGCGTGGAGGTCGGCCGTGGATCGAACTACGTGTACGCGATTGAATATCTCGCCAACTAGCGCATTTCACCGGCGCGGGTGCGCGCTCTTGTAGACTTGCAGCAGCCGCTCGGCATCGATGCCGGTGTAGATCTGCGTGGTCGAGAGCGAAGCGTGGCCGAGCAGTTCCTGGATCGCGCGCAAATCGCCGCCGCGGCTGAGCAGATGGGTGGCGAAGGAATGCCGCAGCGCATGGGGCGTGGCGCTGTCGGGTAGCCCAAGCGCGCCGCGCAGCCGTTCCATGGTGAGCTGGATAATCCGTGGGGACAGCGGTCCGCCGCGCGCGCCGACGAAAATCGGTCCGGCCGGGGGCAGCGAATGCGGGCACATCGCGACATAGTCGGCAATCAGTGCCAGCACGTTCTGCAGCACCGGCACCATCCGGGTCTTGTTGCCCTTGCCGGTCACGATGAGAACGTCGCCTTCGCCCGGCTTGGGTACCTCGCGCCGTTTCAGTCCCAGCGCCTCGGAGATGCGCAGGCCCGAACCATAGAGCAGCGCCATCACGGCGGCGTCACGCGCCCAGATCCAGGGGTCGCGCTCCTCGCCGGCGCGCTCGTCGGCATCGGCAAAGCGCTTGGCGGCATCGATCTGGATCGGCTTCGGCAGGCTCTTGGCAACCTTGGGCGCGCGGATGGCGGATAGCGCCCCGACCTTGCCCTTGCCCTCGCGTTCGAGATAGCGCCCGAATGAACGCAAGCCCGCCAGTGCCCGCATCAGCGAACGGCTGCCGATCTCGTCAGCGCGGCGCATTGCCATGAAGGCCCTGATGTCGGTGGCCTCCAGCGCCGCAAACCCTTTCAGCGTGACCTTCCTGCCCCAATGCTGGCTGAGGAACGCCAGGCACTGGCGGAGGTCGCGAGCATAGGCTTCGAGCGTCTTTGGCGAAAGCCGCCGCTCGGCGCGCAGATGCGTCAGCCAGCGCGTCATCTCCAGCGCAAGACCCTCGTCGGCGCAGTCGAGTTCGATCGGTTGAAGTGCTGGAACTTCCTTGGCCGTGAGCTGTGCCATGTGCCCTGTCTTGGAAGCGGTGATTCCATCCTTTATATCGCACCTCTTTCGTTTACCGTTCGCTAACTTGGCGGCGCGGCGCTAGCCTTGCCCCAAAACACCTCAAGCCGATTCCCCGATGGACCACGCCACCCGCGATACCACCTCATCCGCATCGGCGACGCGCGTCGTCGACGTGCTGGTGCCGGTCGCGCTCAATCAGAACTATTCCTACCGGGTGCCGCGCGGCATGGCGCTGAAGCCCGGCGACGTCGTCTGCGTGCCGCTCGGTCCGCGCGAAGTAGTCGCCGTGGTGTGGGCGGAGAACGCCAATCCCGATCCGCGGCTGCACAACCGGCTCAAGGACGTCGGCGAAAAGCTCGACGTGCCGCCGCTGAAGGAGGAACTGCGCAGCCTGGTCGACTGGGTCGCCAATTACACCCTGTCGGCGCGCGGCATGGTGCTGCGCATGGCGTTGCGGATGGGCGATAATCTCGGCCCCGAGCGGATGCGGCTCGGCGTGCGGCTGGTCGGCGAGCCGCCACGCCGGTTAACGCCGGCACGGCGGCGGCTGATCGACGTGCTGTCGGATGGCCTGCTGCACGGCAAATCCGAAGCGGCGCGGGAAGCCGGCGTCAGCAGCGGCGTGGTCGATGGCCTGGTCGACGAGGGCACGCTCGCCGTCGAGGCGATGCCGCCGCCGCTGGCGCCGCCGGCGCCGGATCCGTCGTTTGCGCAGCCGGATTTTTCCCCGCAGCAACGCACGGCCGTGGATGCGATGCGCGCGCTTGCGGCCAATGGCAGTTTCCATGTCGCGCTGCTCGACGGCGTCACCGGGTCGGGCAAGACCGAAGTCTATTTCGAGGCGATCGCGGAAATCGTCCGTCGCGGAAAACAGACGCTGATCCTGATGCCGGAGATCGCGCTGACCGGACAGTTCCTCGACCGTTTTGCCCTGCGCTTCGGCGTACGTCCGATCGAATGGCACTCCGAACTGACGCCGCGCACGCGACAGCGCAATTGGGCGGCGATATCGGCGGGCGAGGCGCCGGTGGTGGTCGGCGCGCGCTCGGCGCTGTTTCTGCCCTATGCGGATCTTGGCCTGATCATCGTCGATGAGGAGCACGACCAGGCCTACAAGCAGGATGACGGCGCGCATTACCATGCCCGCGACATGGCGGTGGTGCGCGCACATATCGCCAAAATCCCGATCGTGCTGGCGTCCGCGACGCCGTCGGTCGAAACCGAAGTCAACGCGCGCAAAGGGCGTTATCAGCGCGTCGCGCTGCCGTCGCGTTTCGGCGGCCAGCACATGCCGCATATCGAGGCGATCGACCTGCGCCGCGCCCCGCCGCCGCGCGGCCGCTTCATTTCGCCGCCGCTCGCCGAACAGATTCAGTTCGCGATCGAGAAGCGTGAACAGGCGCTGTTGTTCCTCAACCGTCGCGGCTACGCGCCGCTGACCCTGTGCCGCGCCTGTGGTCACCGCTTTGCGTGCACCATCTGCGATGCCTGGCTGGTGGATCATCGATTTCGCCAGCGGCTGGTCTGCCACCATTGCGGCTTCTCGATGCCGCGGCCGAACATCTGCCCGCATTGCCAGGCCGAGGAAACGCTGGTCGCGGTCGGCCCTGGCGTCGAGCGCCTGCAGGAAGAAGCGGCGGCGCTGTTTCCGAATGCACGCACCATGGTGCTGTCGAGCGATCTCATTACCTCGATCGAGACCATGCGCAGCGAGCTGAACGAAATCGCCGAAGGCCGCGTCGACATCATCGTCGGCACGCAACTGGTGGCGAAGGGACATAACTTTCCGCGGCTCAATCTGGTCGGCGTGGTCGATGCGGATCTGGGCCTCGGCAATGGCGACCCGCGCGCCGCCGAGCGGACGTTCCAGTTGCTCAACCAAGTGATCGGCCGCGCCGGGCGCGAGCAAGGCCGCGGCGTCGGCTACCTGCAGACCCACCAGCCCGAGCATCCCGTGATGAAGGCGCTCATCGCGAGCGACCGCGAGGCGTTCTATGCCAGCGAGATCGAGGCCCGCGAACGCGCCGGCTATCCACCGTTCGGCCGGCTCGCCAGTCTGATCATTTCCGCGGGCGACCGCCCGACTGCGGAGAGTTTCGCGCGGAGGCTCGCCGCCATCGCGCCGATCGACGAGCGCATCCAGGTGCTGGGTCCCGCCGAAGCGCCGCTTGCCGTCATCAAGGGCCGCTACCGGTTCCGCTTGCTGGTGAAATCGCTGCGCAATGTCGATCTCTCGGAGTACTTGCGCGAATGGCTGGCGGCAGGGCCGAAGACCAAGGGCAATCTCAAGCTCGAAGTCGACGTCGATCCGCAGAGTTTTTTGTAGCGAAGGCAAACTCTTTCAGCGTCATTGCGAGCGCAGCGAAGCAATCCAGCTTTCCGCTTGCTGAGGCATGGATTGCTTCGCTGCGCTCGCAATGACGGGGAGAGAGTCTTGAAACAAAAAAGGCCTGCCGTCATTTGCGACGGCAAGCCTTTGTTGCCGCGGAAAGTTCCGCGACCGTTACGCAACGCTTACGCGAACTGATGGAACGGAAAACGACGCGGTGACGCGCGCTTAGGAAACGACCTCGGCGGTGACGTGGCCGACGCCGGCGCCGGTCAGGCCGATGGCGCGGGCAGCGCCCTTGGACAGGTCGAGTACGCGTCCCCTGATGAACGGGCCACGGTCGTTGACCGTTACGATGACGCTCTGGCCACGATGGGTCACCCGGAGCTTGGTGCCGAACGGCAGCGAGCGGTGGGCCGCGGTCATGGCGTTCTGGTTGAAGCGCGCTCCGGAAGCGGTTCGGCTGCCGGATTCATTACCGTAGTAAGAGGCCTTTCCCGCGAAGCCGCGCCCGGAGCTCTGGGAGCCGATCGAAGCATTGGAGTCCAGCCAGCTGCCGCCGGCTGCCTGGGCCTTGCTGGCGTGATGGGAATGGTGGCGATGGTGCCTGGATTTGGCGGACGCTTCGGAAATGCTGCCGCCGACCAGGAGAGTTGCGGCGATCAAGGCGAACGCCGTACGGGACCGGGTTAGATTTCCCGGCACCAGATTATTGGTATTCAGCATTAAACTAGTCCCTCAGATAGTATTGCCACATGCATGGCAAATGGAACCCCCGTCCCAGTTCAGTGGGTGCCGTTTGGTCAGGCAATAAGGCGTGAATTGGGCAGTAAAGACGGAATGTCGCAGGCTGAAATATCTTGTTACCGAGATCAGCTAATCAGCTGATATTCCGTAATCTGACGTTTAACGAACTTTTAACCAATTCAATACTTGTTATTACTTACGAATACAGTCATCGCTCGATGCGAAAAGATTTAGGCAAGTAATGGGCAAATGAAGCAAATTGGCCCGGTTCGTTCCGCGATGCCGCCTCATGGCCGCCATGCAAATACGACAGGAACGATTTTCTCTTTGGGGGAGGCGCGCCCGGATCGCTCCGCGATGCCGGGGGGCAAAGTTGAGTCGCAAGATTCGGGCGCGCTGATCTCCGCTAAAACAGCGTTTG
>CAVYOM010000005.1:0-115138 GCA_963770135.1 uncultured Alphaproteobacteria bacterium
GCAGTCGAAGACAATCCCCAAACCGTCGCAAATGCCGCAGACGATCTGAAATCGAGAGACGTCCGCTGATTGTTCCAGGACCATTGCTTAACTACGTTTGGAACAATGCCGTCAAGCGAAGTATGATCGCCTGACGGCCTTGCCGGTGTGGACCCGGACAATTGGGGGAATTGTCCGGCGGCTCATCACTAGACGATCCCGGTGGCATCGCAACGAAAGTCGCTTGTTAAGCTTGATGTCCGCTCGGCGAGTTAATTCGGGAACCGACGGGGTATCATCATCACAACTCGTCAGTTGCGCTAGTCCGCGTTCGGTCTCAGCTGAAGATGTGGAGCGGGTCAGCGTAACTTCTCAATGGGAGACTATGGAGCGGGCGGTGTCAAAACGATTGGCCGGCGGGCTCAAGTGCATTGTCCCGGGCGGGTCTCAGACTGAGCCAATTTCGGACTTCGTCGTATCGACGCCTTCGCACCGCTGTGCGACAGTGCCGGCGCGTGTGTTCCCGAATTCTGTGACGGTGTCGTTGAGTTCGCCGAGCCATTCGTGCTCGATTTCAGACGTGTCAAATGCACCGGCACCTGCGGCGTTGGGCTCGCGTGCGACAATGATTCTGCCTGTGAACTCCGTCCCCGGCAGTTCCGTCTGGCTTTGAAAGGGTCCTGCATGAGCGCTGAAGTCAAACCCTATCGCATTTCGGTCGGCGACGACGTGCTCGACGATCTCAAATCGCGGTTGCGCAACACGCGCTGGCCGGAAGCCGAGCTGGTCGAGGACTGGAGCCAGGGCGCGCCGCTGAAATGGATCAAGGACATCTGCCGCTATTGGGCAGAGGAGTATGATTGGCGCGCGCGCGAGGCGCGGCTCAATCGCTTTGCGCAGTTCATCACCGAAATCGACGGGCTCGACCTTCATTTCCTGCACGTCCGTTCGCCACATCCAGAAGCGATGCCGCTAATCATCACGCATGGCTGGCCGGGTTCGGTGGTCGAGTTTCACAAGGTGATCGAGCCTTTGACCGATCCCACCGCGCACGGCGGCAACGCCGCCGACGCGTTTCACGTCGTTTGCCCTTCGCTGCCGGGCTTTGGCTTCTCCGGGAAGCCGACGACCACCGGGTGGGGCGTCGGTCGCATCGCGTCAAGCTGGGCGGTGTTGATGGATCGCCTCGGATATCAGCGCTATGTCGCGCAGGGTGGCGACTGGGGATCGGCGGTCACCACCGCAATCGGCGCGCAGGACACTGAGCATTGCGCTGGCATTCACATCACGCTCGCGATGTCGGCGCGGCCCAACGTCGAAGGGCAGCCGACGCCCGAGGAAGCACGGGCGCTGAAGGGAATTGAACATTACGCCGAATGGGATTCCGGATATTCCAAGCAGCAATCGACCCGGCCACAGACGCTCGGTTACGGCTTGACGGATTCGCCGAGCGGGCAGGCGGCGTGGATCCTGGAGAAGTTCTGGGCCTGGACCGACTGCGACGGACATCCCGAAAACATCCTCGGCCGCGATGAACTGCTCGACAACGTCATGCTCTATTGGGTGACGGCGACCGCAGCCTCCTCAGCTCGCCTGTACTGGGAGAGTTTCGGGCCCAAGCGCCGCACGCCGTTCAAGGTGACGATACCGACGGGAGTCGCCGTCTTCCCCAAGGAGATCGTCACGCCGGTGCGAAAGTGGATGGAAACGAGCTACACGAATATCCGGCACTGGCGCGAAATGCCGAAGGGAGGACATTTCGCCGCGTTCGAGCAGCCTGACCTGTTCGTCCAGGAGGTGCGGGAGTTCTTCCGGACGCTGCGATAGCCGCCTGTTTCCTGATCAGTCTGCGTCTCGGCACGCCCATTTTCCACGCATTGCGCTTGAATCACGGGAGCATTTCCGGGGGCTTTCACGCCGGAATGGCAGCCTCGGCAAGCCTCGAAGGTGCGGTCTCCGGGCGCGCTCGAGGCGCTGGTAAGCGCCTGTTCGAGCGGCATGTTTGTTGCATTTCTCAGGGTTCAAAAGGGGAGTGCTGCGATGACATCTGGGATCCGCCGACGCGAATTCATTGCCGGCCTTGGTGCCGGTCTCGGGGCTGGATTGTTCGCCAGTCCGGCCATCGTTCGGGCCGAGGGGCCGGTCGTCATTCGGGCCGGCGCGCTGAAGTTGATCCACTCCATCGCTCCCTATTTCTACGATCAGTTCGTGCCCGCGGGCTACAAGATCGAGGTGCTGCCGTTCGAAACGCCGACCGAGTGCAAGAACGCCGTGGTGACCAAGTCGGTCGATTTCGGCGCGTTCGGCATCGCCGCAGCACTGCTCGGCGCCGCGGCCGGCGAACCGGTCGTGGTCATTGCCTCGACCTGCAACCGCGGCATGGCGATCATCGCGAAGAAGGACGCAGGGATTGCCTCGATCAAGGACCTCAAGGGCAAGCGGGTCGCGGTGTTTCCGGGTACGACGCAGGAAGTGTTCTTCCTGGAGCGGCTGCGCATGGAAGGCATGACGATCAAGGATGTCGAGCCGGTCCGCGTTTCCTTCAGCGAAATGCATATCGCCTTGTCTCGCGGCGACATCGATGCGTATGTCGGCGCCGAACCCGGCCCCGGCGTGTCGCTATCGAGCGGCATCGGTTCGCTGGTCGAATATCCTTACTCGACGGCGATGGGGTCGCTGAACATGGTGTTCGGCACGCATCGCGACGTGATTGCGCAAAAGCCTGACCTCGTCCGCGTGATGCTCGGCATCCATCAGAGGGCAACTGATTACGCGGCGACGAACAAGGACGCCATGGTCGCAATGGCGTCCAGCAAGCTCGGCCAGAAAAAGGAGGCGATCGAGGCTTCGGTGCCCAATGTCGAACTGACATGGAAGCTCGAGGCCAAGCAGATCGAGCAATCGAAAATCTACGCCGACCACATGCTGGCGCTGAAGCAGATCAAGCGTCTGCCCGATTTCGCAACCTTCATCGACACCAGCTTTGTCGATGCGGTGAAGCCGACCTGACCATGACCACGCTTGCGGCCCACAACGAAGATGCCGCGGTCGCCGCACGCAGGATGTCATGGGCCGCGACATGGTGGCCGCGCCTGCGGCCGTTGCTGCTGGCTGTAGCATTTCCTGCCGCCATGCTGGCGATTTGGCATTTTGCCACGGTCGGCCGCCCCGGGAGCCTGATCCCGCCACCCTACGAAGTCTGGCTCGAACTCTGGGATCTTGCAGTCGGCGGGATTAATGACGACGCCTACAGCAAGACCCTGCACATCCATTTGCTGGCCTCCGTCAGCCGGGTCTATGGCGGCTTCGCGCTGGCCTTGATCGTCGCATTGCCGCTCGGCATGCTGATCGGGCGCGTGCCGCTGGTCCGTCAGTTGCTCGATCCGACCATTCAGATATTGCGGCCGGTGCCGGTGACGGCGTGGCTGCCGCTTGCGATGATCATCTTCGGCCTTGGTCCACGCTCGGCGCTCTTTCTGGTGTTCCTCGGTGCGTTCTATCCGATCCTCGTGAATACCATTTTTGGCGTGCGCTCGGTCGAGCCGCGGTTGTTCGAGGCGGCTGCGATGCTCGGCTGCAGCGAGTCGGCGCAGTTCTTTCGCGTCGTGCTGCCCGCAGCGCTGCCGTCCATCTTCACCGGAATGCGGCTCGGATTGGGCTTTGCGTGGGTCGTGATCGTTGTTGGCGAGATGACCGGCGTACAAACGGGATTGGGCGCGATCATCATGGAGGCGCGCCAGCTCTCGCGCACCGAAATCGTGATCTCCGGAATGATCGTGATCGGTGCGTTCGGCTTTCTGTCCGACCAGCTGGTGATGCTGATCGGGCGACGTCTTCTGGCATGGAATCCGTCGCATGGCTGAAGCCCCGATCCCGATTCTGGAAATGAAAAACGTCGGCAAGACCTATTCGCAGAACGGCCGCTCGATCGAGGCGTTGCGCGGCGTCAATCTGCGCGTGAAGAAAGGCGAGTTCATCTGCCTGATCGGCGCGTCCGGCTGCGGAAAATCCACGCTTCTGCGAATGGCCGCTGGGTTCGAGGCCGCCACGCATGGCGACAATCTCATGTGGGGCATACCGATATCGGGGCCGGGTCCGAGCCGCGGCATGGTGTTTCAGGACTACGGGCTGTTTCCCTGGCTCAACGTCCGCGACAATATCGGCTTCGGCCCGAAGTCGAGGGGGCGCACCAAGGCCGAAATCCGCGAAACGACCGACCGTTTTATCGAGCTCGTCGGTCTGCAGAACTTTGCCGACGTCTATCCGCACCAGCTCTCCGGTGGCATGAAGCAGCGCGTCGCGATCGCCCGGGTGCTCGCCAACGACGCGGAGGTCGTGCTGATGGACGAACCTTTCGGTGCGCTGGATGCAATGACGCGCGAGCGCCTGCAAGACGAGCTGGTTGATATCTGGTCGCGAACCGGTCTGACTGTCATCTTTGTCACCCATTCGATCGAGGAGGCGATCTTCCTCGCCGATCGGGTCGTCGTGATGTCACCGGGCCCCGGCCGTATCGACAATGAATATCTGATCGACCTTCCGCGGCCGCGCGATATCGCGAGCCCGGAATTCAACGAGTGGCGACGGCTTCTCTCCTCGCAACTGCACAGTCACCACGGACGCAAGGCGGGCTGATCCGCCGGCGAACGATCGGTCAGAGATACCAGGCGAGAACGGCCTTGAGCAGGGCATTGTCGATCACCGGCAGCACCACGATCTGGTTCATCCCGGCTGCGCGTGCCGTCTGCGCCGCGATCGACTGATCGACCTTCAGATGTTCGTTGATCGCAGGCATGCCCGTTGCCCACGCGCCACCGATGCTGCCTTCGCCTTTGCTTATTGTCTTTGACGCATAGAGCGAGGCCAGATCGGTATTCTTGCTGCAATCGCCAGACTGAAACACGAGTTCCGTTCGCGACGGATTCGGCACCCAGATTTCAAAGCGCCTGGCGATCGGCGTCGCCTGCGCCGACAGGAACGTCACGACCCAGGTCTGATCCGATGACGTGTTGTAGGGAATGCCGACGCCACAATTGATTCCGATTTCGGATGCTTCTTCCCATCGCAGGAAGCTCTTGGCGTTGTGCAGGTCCTTGATGATCAGAGGCGAGCCGGCCTTCCAGGTTCGGCCTGGGAGGCCAAACCCGCGTGGGAATTTCGTGTGCCGCGAATTGAATTCGAACATGTCGGCGGTGCCGTAATAGCCGTCGACCAGTCCCATCTCGTGGGATTTCTCGGGATCGTTGTGCCAGAGCTCGACGGCGCCGACGTGCTTCTCGTCGTCACCGCAAAACAGCACCATCACGGCCATCAGGAATTCACCGGCAAAGACCGGCAGCGCCACGCCGCAGGTCAATCCGGCTTCGGTCGCCTCGTCGGTGCGCTTGAAGTAGGAGTTTGCGAATTTGGTGAGGATGACGGGATGACCAGAGGCCCAGGCCTTGCCGGGGAGGCCTTCGTCATAGGCGAACAGGGCGTTTTCGCTGACGGCCTTGAATTCCGAATAGTCTTCGCTGCAAAGACAGCCGCCGAACTCCAGGTGGGTGCGGGTTCGGTCGGGCACCCATAGTTCCACCACGCGAATGAATGTCTTCATCGAACGCACCCGTCGCTACGCCTGGCATCAGCATCGGCGATTTAGCGACGGTATGTGCGAACAAATTGCAGGCAGTCTCCGCCCAAAGATCGGGCGGAAGCGGCGCGCCTGACGGACGGATGATTTCTCAGTTCCGATAAGACGGATCAGCCCGATCGAGCTTGCGCAGCAGAGCCGGCCAGGCAAGGTTGCCGTTGCGGGTGTTGCGGCCGGGTTTTGGCTGCATCCGCTCATAGGTGTCTTCGAGGATGTTTTGCGGCGGATAGATCAGCTTGGTGTTGCAGGACAATGCCATGACCTGTACCTCGCAGGCGCGCTCGAGGCGGAACAGCACATTGAAGGCTGCCGGCACCGTACGGCCGACCACGAGCAGGCCGTGGTTGCGCAGGATCATGGCTTCATGGTCGCCGAGGTCTCTCACCAGCCGCTCGCGCTCGTCGACATTGTCGGCGATGCCTTCGAAATCGTGATAGGCGATATGGAGAAACCGCATCGAGGTCTGCGCCAGCGGCAGCAGGCCGCATTCCATCGCCGAGACGGCCATGCCGGCCGGCGTGTGCGTATGCGCGACGCAATCCATCTCGTGCTTGGCCATGTGGATGGCGCTGTGAATGACGAAGCCGGCGACGTTGACGTCATAGTCCGACGCATTGAACAGCGTGTTGCCATCGACATCGATCTTGATCAGGCTGGAAGCGTCGATTTCCTCGTAGAGCATGCCGTAAGGATTGATCAGGAACTGGTCGGTTGTGCCCGGCACGCGGCAGGAGATGTGGTTGGCCACCATCTCGGTCATCCCGTACATCGCGGTGAGCCGGTAGCAGGCCGCGAGATCGACCCGCGCCTGCCATTCCTCCGCGCTCACCTGCTCGCGGACTGATTTTACAACCTTGACGGCCGGCGAACTGACGGGTGGATTCATGGCGTTTCTCCACGGTTGAATTATTGAGCCGGACGGGGTCCGATCATTGCCCGGCAGAATAGCGGTAAATTTCGCTGCGCCGCAAGCCGAGCACCGCAGGCGTTATTGCAGGTCTGGCGGGCAAAATTCGAATGCGCTATGGCACCGGACGAGAGAATGCCATGACCGAAGGACGTTACCGGCTGATCGGCTCGACCGCGTCGCCTTACGCCATCAAGCTGCGCGCGCTGCTGCGTTATCGCAGAATCCCCTTCGATTGGGTCATCATGACCAAGACGCTGCGCAAGGCGACCGAACATTTGCGGCCCAATTTGATTCCGGTGCTGCAGTATCCCGACGGGACCTATCGCGGCGAGACCACGACGCTGGCTTACGATTTGGAGAGCCGTCACAAGGAACGTTCCGTCATTCCCGATGACACGGCGGTCGGGTTCGTCTGCGATCTCTTGGAAGACCTCGCCGACGAATGGGCGGTGAAGCCGCTGTTTCTCTATCGCTGGTGGGATCCGGAGGATCAGGCCTATGTCTCGCGCTGGGCCGGCGAGGAGTGGTCGGTGTCGGAGGCCGAAATCGGCAGTCCGGAAGAGATCGAGCAGTTCCGGCAGCGGCAGATTTCGCGCATGGTCATTCTCGGCGCGACGGCGGAGAACAAGCCGCTGCTCGAGGAGAGCTACTTGCGGATATTGGCGGCGTTCGAGCCGCATGTCGGCATGTCCAGTTATCTGTTCGGCAGCCGGCCGTCGCTCGCGGATTTCGCCTGGTTCGGCCAGCTCAGCGAGATGGCGACCGACCCGACGCCGATGCGGATCATGCGCGCGAAGGCACCGTTCACCGATCACTGGGTGCGGCGGCTGGATGATGCATCGGGCGTGGAAGGGGAGTGGTATCCGCGCGAACAGGCGTTCGGCGGTATGGCAGAGGCGCTATTGAGAATTGCCGGCGAACTCTATCTGCCGTTCCTGGTCGCCAACGCAGAGGCCTTTGCCAACGGCCTTGAGCGCCTGGAGATAGATGTCTGGGGTCTGCCCTATGCGCTGGCGCCGTTCAAATATCAGGTGAAGTGCCTGCAGCAGCTTCGCGACAAGTTTTCCGCACTGGATGAGAATAGCAGGGCGGCCCTGCGGCCGGTGCTGGAACGCACCGGGTGCTGTCAGCATTTGGCCGGCGGCTAGTTAATACACGAGGCCAATTTCACGTCCGGTGGCGGCTGCCCAGCGCCGTCGCGATCGATTCCGGATTCTTGATGCGCTCGATCAGCATGTCGATGCGATCGCCGCCCCAGAACAGTTCGCGGTTGAAGACCATGGTCGGCACGCCGAAGACACCGAGCGCTTCGGCTTCGTCGATGATGCGGTCGTGCTCGGCCCGCGCAGCGCCGTGGACGTAAGCCTCGAACGCCTCGGCCGAGCCGCCGATCGACGCGATCACGCCCGAAATGTCCGACAGCTCGTCGATTTCGAGATCATGACTCCAGAAGCGACGGAATACCGTGTCGTGATAGGCGCGGAACAAGCCATGGCGCTGTGCGAACAGCATGCCGGCGCTGGAATAGAAGGCGTCATAGATGCGCCGTGGCCCCTTCATGATGAGGCCCTGCGCGTTGGCATGGCGGCGCGCGTCCATGTAGGAGTAGCGCACCTTGCGCCAGAAATGCGGCGTGCGTTCTTCCACCGTGCCCATGAATTCGGGAATGCGCAGCGTGTAGGGCAGCCATTCGAGCTCGACGCCATGAGCGTCCTCAAGTTCGAACAGCCGCTTGTTGGCGACGAATGCATAAGGGCTTTTGTAGTCGGTGTAGATTCGTACGCGCGGTTTATCCATGGCGTGTCCTGTTCGATCGGACCAGTATCTCCGATCCAAACACAGCATGGAACCACGCGGCGCGGTTTTGATATTCCAAAAACGAATGGGCCCCGGTGCATTAAAGCATCGCGGGGCCCGACATCTTCGTTATAGGCGAAGGATTTCTGGTAGACACCAGTATAATCTCAGGGTCCGGGAGCGCGTGGCCTTTGCGCTCCGGTCCTGTGGATATGTTCGAATTGTCGGAAGGCGCGATGAGGGTAGCAGCTGCTTATGACCTCGACCGCACCTGGACCTTGCGATGAGCAAGGTCACCAGTCTGATCCGGTGGCGTCATGCTCCTCCTCAAGAGTTGGCCGACGGACTTTCGTCCGCACGCTGCGTGCCGCCTTGATCGTATGACCGGGGGCGTCAGTACCTGCGAATCAGAGAGCCGAACTCCGTGACTCCATCAGGTGCAGCGTCCAAATGCTGCGGCAGATACAGGCCGGTGTCAAGCTATCACAATGGTAGTAGTAACGCGGTTCCACGGGAACAAATGTCAGACCCTGGTTTGGCGATAATCGCGTAAATCGGGATCGTGGGTCATGGCCCAGTAATCCACAAATCGCCACGGCATCGCCGAGAACACCCGGCCCTGGCCGTTGCGGTAGTAGGTTGTCATGCCGGGGTGAGTCCAGATCAGTTGTTCGTGTTCGGCATCCACTTTCCGAATGTATTGATCGTGCGCCTCGGGGCGAACATCGATGGCGACGATATCACGCTCGATCATTTCGACGAGGCAGGCCGAGATGTAGCGGCTCTGGCATTCGGATTGAAAGATCACGCTGCCGCCATGCGCGGGGCCTGAATTGGGTCCGAGCATCACGAAGAAGTTCGGAAAGTCCGGCACGGTCAGGCCGAGATAGGCCGTCGGGTTGTCGTTGGCCCACGCGGCTCTGAGATTCTTTCCATCACGCCCGCTGATGTTGAGACGCGCCGCCATCTCCGTGACCTTGAAGCCCGTTGAAATCACGATGACGTCGGCCGGCCGCGTCTTGCCGTCCGAAGCAACGATGCCGTCCTTTGCGAAATGGTCGATCTTGTCGGTGACCAGTTTGACATTCGGCTTCGTCAGCGTCTTGAACCAGTTGTTGTCGAGCAGGATGCGCTTGCCGTAGGGCGGATAGGTCGGCACGCATTTCTCGATCAGGTCGGGGCGGTCCTTCAGTTCGGACAGGATGAAATCCGTCAGTTCCTCGCGATGCCGGTCATTGCCCTTGTTCACGGCGCGCTCGGGATGCGGCCATTCCGGGTCCTTGCGCAGGAACGGCAGCAGGCCGTCGCCGTAGCGCCAGAACATGTTGAAGCGATACCACTGCACGTAAAACGGCAAATGCGCGAGCAGCCACCGTGCGCCTTCGGTGATCGGATCGGAATAGCCTGCCACGGGGCGCGCCCATTGCGCGGTGCGCTGATAGACGGTGACCGACGCGACGCGATCGGCGATCGACGGCACCAGCTGCATCGCGGTTGCGCCGGTGCCGATGACGGCGACATGTTTGCCGTCGAGCTTGATGTCGTCGGACCACAGGGCTGAGTGCAGCATCTCAGCCCTTGAAATCCTCCTCGCCCTTGAAGTGCGCGGGCGAGGGGTCGTTGAGCTGACCGATGGCGCTGACCAGCGTGGTCGATTCAAAGATCTCCTCGCCATCGGCGGTCTTGAGCGTGGAGATCCAGCGCCGCTTGTTCTCATCCCAGCGCGACGATTTCAGTTCGGTGTTGAGGCGGAGATGCTTTCGGATGTCGTATTCGAGCGCGACCTTCTTGAGGTAATCGAGCAGTTCCTGGCGCTGGGCGAAATAGCGCGTCCACGGGTTGCGCGCGCCGAACGAGAAGGAATAGGAATGGTTCGGCGTATCGACGCCGCAGCCGGGGTAGCGGTTGACGTACCAGGTGCCGCCGAGTTCGGCGTTCTTCTCGACGATGGTGTAGGGGATGCCGAGGCGGCCGAGCGCAACGCCCAGCGCGATGGCGCAGACGCCGGCGCCGACGATCAAGACATGTTGCTGCGACAGCTTCTCGCCGGATGGCGGTTTGGTCCAGCGTGCCTCCCGCGGAATGAAACCCATCTCCTCGCGCATCAATGGCGCATATTCCGGCGCGACGTTCTCGCCGAGCGTCGCGCGCATCATCTTCAGCATCAACTCGTCACCGGGGTCGGTGATGACGGGCTTCGGTTCGCCGTTTTCGAACAGCTTCAGCACGGCGGCGCGGATTTCCGCCTGGATCTCCTTGGGCATGCCGGCTTGCGGGTCCGGGATCAGGCGCACGTCGCGCTTGGGCTTGTAGGGCGGTTCCAGCCAGCGCTCGTCGCCGGTCATGTGAACCAGTACCATCAGCAGCACCCGGATATCGCCCTCGGCGATGGCCGATGACAGGTCGAGTTTCTTGCGCGGCAGCTCGATGTTCATGCTGGTGTCCTCGTTTACGCGCCTGGTGCTTCCGGCAGGCCGCCATAGGCGGCCCAGGTGGTGCCTGCGATGTATCCGGCGTCGACCGGAAGGTTGATTCCGGTGACACCGCTGCTCATCGGCGAAAGCAGCCACGCGATCGCCTGCGCGACCTCGATCGGCTCTACCAGCCGGTTCATTGCGGTGGGGCTTTCGAGCAACTTCCTGTTCAGCGCGCCGGAGGCGATACCGGCTTCAAGCATGGCGGTACGCGTAAAGCCCGGCGAGACCGCATTGACGCGCACGCCGCTGCGGCCCCATTCGGCGGCCAGCGTCTGCGTGATCTGAATGACGCCGGCTTTCGCCGCGGTGTAGGCATGGATCGGTCCCGACGTCATGCCGGCAACGGAGGCGACATTGACGATTGCGCCATGCCGGCGCTCGGCCATCTTCACGCCGACGCTGCGCGCGACCAGAAACGTGCCGCGCAGATCGATATTGACCTCGCGGTCCCATTGGTCCATCCGCACGCGCTCGATCCGGTGCATCTTGCCGAAGACGCCGGCGGCGTTGACCAGCCCCGTAATCGGGCCGTGCGCGGCCTCGATATCGGCGATGCCGCTGACGACGGCGTTTTCGCTCGCGACGTCGAACGGGGCCGGCCATAGGATCGTTTGCGTTCCCGGCCAGCGACTCCGGCGCGATATCCGTTATCACGACGCGCTTGCCCTGTTCGGACAGGAGCGTCGCGGTTGCGGCGCCGATGCCGCGGCTGCCGCCGGTGATGAGAACGATGCCTTCAGCGGTCATGGCCGTTGCCCTTCAGGTGTGAGTAAACCGCGCGTGACCAGCTACCTCTCCAAATCGTTCGGCGGTGTCAAGGCGACCAAGGCCAGCCTCGGCACGAATGGTCGATCCGGTGCATTTATGCCTGTTCCGCTGCTGGAGCAGGTCGACGTGCAGCGGATCGGCGAATTGCTGAGCCAGCTCCGGGGGACCGGGGCTACTGAGCTGATCGCCGAGCCGAACATGCATTTTTGCCTTGGCCTTGCGAGCCACGCGACGGTTATCGACAAGGGCCAGATCGTCTACACATCCGGGATCGAAGAGCCGAAAGCCAACGAAAACATTCGTCAGCGCTACCTCGCGCTGTAGCTTTCGGCCCGATCCGGGAGAAGACATGGCTATCGACCGCAAGCTATCGCCGACGCATGAGGCGCCATATCGCGGCCTGCGCGTGCTGGATTTCGGGCAGGGCATCGCCTCGCCCTATTGCGCGATGCTGCTCGGCGTCTACGGGGCCGACGTTATCAAGGTCGAACCGCCGGAGGGGGATTGGTCGCGGTTTCTGGGCACGACCTATGGCAGCCATACCACGCTGTCGGCGGTCTATAACCGCGGCAAGCGCAGCCTCTGTCTCGACATGAAGCATAAGGACGGCATCGCAATCGCCCGGCGGCTGGCGCAAGATTGCGACGTCCTGATCGAAGGCTTCCGGCCGGGCGTCGCCGCGCGGCTTGGGATCGGCTATGAGGAACTGTCGCGCGACAATCCCGGTCTGATTTATCTTTCGGTCAGCGCATTCGGGCAGAGCGGTCCCTACTCGAAGCGGCCGGGCTCTGATTCCGTGGCGCAGGCATTTTCCGGCTTTGTATCGATCAATGTCGGCAATGACGGTACCCCACACCGGGCTGGTACCACGATCTCCGACGTCGTCACCGGCGTCTATGCCTTCCAGGCGATCGCAACGACGTTGTTCGCACGTGCAACCGTCGGCACCGGGCGCTGGATCGATGTCAATCTCTGCCAGTCGACCTCTGCGTTGCTCGGTCACAAGGTGGCCGAACATATTTTGGAGGGCGGTGCGCCGCGCGCCCTCAACGTGCCGGCGGGTTCGTACCAGACCACCGATGGCTGGATAATGGTCACGCTGGTGAACGAGCCGCAATACAAGCGGCTGTGCGCGGCGATCGGGCGCGAGGACCTTGCCAGCGATCCGCGCTTTGCCGATTTTGCGCGGAGGGCGGATGCCGTCGATGCGCTGATCCCGCAACTGCGGGAAGTGTTCCTGACGCTGCCCACGGATGTCTGGCTGGCCCGCCTGCACGCCGCCGACCTCATTGCAGAACGGATCCTCAGTCCCGGCGAATGGCTGCGCAACGCCCATGTCGAGGCGACACAGGCGGCGGTGTGCCAGCAGACACCGGGCGTAGGGCCGGTATACTCGCCGCGGACGCCGGGCATTGCGAGCTTCTCGGAGGATGACTTGCGCCCCTCGCCTGATATAGGCCAGGACAGCTACGAGGTGCTGCTGGAAGCGGGTTTCGAGCGTAGCGCCATCGACAATCTGGTCAAGGCCGGGGCGGTGCGTCAGGCCAAGGCAGAGATTAAGGGAGGCACGGCATGAGTACCGATCTCGTTCGCTATTCCGTCTCGGGCAATATTGCCGAGATCATGCTGGACCGTCCGCCAGTCAATGCGCTCAGCATGGACCTGATCGATGCGCTGCTGGCCGCGCTGGCGAAGGCGAGGGAGGATGATGCGGTGCGCGCCGTCATCATCGGCAGCGCGCACAAGGTGTTCTGCGCCGGGCTCGATCTCGATATCGTCCGGGGCAAGCCGGGGATCGAGACCAAGAAATTCCTCGAACGGCTGTATTTCGCGCTCAACGATACCCAGTACCGCATGGGCAAGCCGACCATTGCCGCCGTTGACGGCGCGGTGCGGGCCGGCGGGATGACGATAGCAATCTCCTGCGACATGATTATCGCGGGCGACGCCTGTACCTTCGGTTACCCAGAGATCGATGTCGGCCTGATCCCGGCCATTCACTTCGTGCAACTGCCGCGGCTGGTCGGCAAGCATCAGGCATTTGGGCCGCTGTTTCTGGGCGACCCTTTCGATGCCGCCACAGCCTTCCGTATGGGCCTGCTCAGCGAAGTGGTGCCGAAGGGAACCGCGCTGGAGCGTGCGCGTGAGATCGCGAGCAAACTCGCGGCCAAGTCACCCATCGTCATGAAGATCGGGCGCGATGCCTTCATGCGCGCGGTCGATGCCGATTTCCGCCGATCGGTCGAAAACGCGGCCGAGAGCTTTGCGCTGGTCGCAACGACGGAAGATTGTCAGGAAGGCTTGAATGCGTTCGTCGAAAAGCGAACGCCAAACTACAGGGGACGTTGATGGCAGGATTGTATTTCGAGGAGTTCGAGGTCGGCCGGGAGTTTCACCATGAATTCTCCAGGACCGTCACCGAAATGGACAACACGATGTTCAGCCTGCTGACCATGAACCCGCAGCCGCTGCATATCGATGCGCATTTCTCCGAAAATACCGAGTTTGGCCAGCGGCTGTTCAACAGCCTCTATACGCTCGGCATCATGATCGGGATGAGCGTCTACGATACGACGCTCGGAACGACGATCGGCAATCTGGGCATGACCGACGTCAAGTTCCCAAAGCCGGTGTTTCACGGCGATACGCTCAAGTCGCACACCACGATCATCTCCAAGCGCGCCAGCAAATCACGGCCGACCCAGGGCATTGTGGAATTCGAACACACCATGACCAATCAGCGCGGCGAGGTGGTGGCAAGCTGCCGCCGGACCGGGCTGATGCACTGCAAGCCGAAGGCATAAGCCGATGCGATCATTCCTGTTCGTACCCGGCGACAGCCAACGCAAGTTCGAAAACGCCAGCAAGACCGCAGCTGATGCGCTGATCCTCGATCTCGAGGATTCCATTGCACCAGACGAAAAGGTCGGGGCGCGGCGCACGGTGCGCGAGATGCTCGACGTCCGGAATCCCAGCCAGAAGATTTATGTTCGGGTCAATGCGCTCGACACGGACATGACGCTTGGCGACCTCGCCGCCGTCATGCCGGGCCGGCCCGACGGCATCGTGCTGCCGAAATGCGCCGGCGCTGCCGACGTCAACCGGCTTTCGCTGTATCTCGATGCCTTCGAGGCCGCCGCCGGGATCGAACACGGCTCGACGAGAATCGTCACCGTGGCGACCGAGACGGCGAGGGCGGTTCTCAAGCTTCTCGATTTCGAAAATATGAGCCCGCGGCTGTGGGGCATGATGTGGGGGGCCGAGGACCTCGCGGCTTCGCTTGGCGCGTCGCGAAATCGGACCGCTGGCCGCTACCACGGCCCGTTCCTGCTGGCGCGCGATCTCTGCCTGATCAGCGCAGCAGCAGCCGGCGTGGTTGCCATCGATACCATCGCCACAGATATCAACGACCTCGACGCTCTCAGAGAGGAGGCTATCGCGGCGCGTCAGGATGGTTTCCTTGCCAAGGCGGTGATCCATCCCAAGCATGTCGACGTCGTCAATGCCGCCTTCATGCCGACGGACGATGAAATCGCCTGGTCGGAGAAGGTGGTCAAGGCCTTCAACGACAATCCGACGTCCGGCGTCGTGAAGATCGACGGCAAGATGATCGACAAGCCGCATCTGCGCGCCGCGGAGAAGATTTTGGCGCTGCGGGGCAGGTAGTTTGAAAAATTGCGTAGCCCGGATGGAGCGCAGCGAAATCCGGGGCAGGTAAGATCCCGGATTGCGCTGCGCTCCATCCGGGCTACGAACTCAGGATGACGGATTGAGATCAGTGCCGTCAGGCTCGATCAGTGCGCCCTCGACCTCAAGCGCCGCAATTTCATCATCGGAGAAGCCTGCCTCGCGCAGAATCTCCTCGCCATGCTCGCCAAGGCGCGGTGGATGCTTTCGGATCGAGGGCGGCGTCTTGCTCCAGGTCGCGGTGGGGCCTGCAACGCGTAGCGTGCCTTCGGTCGGATGCTCGATCGATTGAAGCAGCCCAACGGCTGCGAGGTGGGGATCGTCGATCAGGCTGTCCAGATCATGCAGCGGGGCATGGGGAATGTCGGCCTCGTTGAAGAATTGCAGCCATTCGGCAGTCGTGCGGGTTTTCATGACCTTCGAAAACCACTCATAGACGAAGTCATAGTTCCTGGTGCGCGCGCTGATGCTGTTCAGTCGCGGGTCGCGATCGGCTTCGTTGTCGAGGCCGATCAGGCGAAAGAACGCGCTCCACTGTTTGTCCGAATAGACCAGCGCGCAGACATAGCCGTCGCTGGTCTGGTAGGGGCGGCGGTCGGGCGACAGCAATCGCGAATAGCCCGGCGGCCCGATCGGCGGCTCGAAGCTGCGGCCCGCCATATGATCCCCGAGCACGAATTGCGCCATGGTTTCGAACATCGGGATTTCGATGGCTTGTCCCTCGCCGCTACGCTCGCGATGAAACAGCGCCGCCAGGATGGCGTGCGTGGCATTCAGCCCGACGATCCGGTCGGCCATTGTGGCCGGGGAATACCGCGGCTCTCCGGTGATTTTGCCGGTCAGCGCGGGCAGGGCTGTCAAACCCTGGATCAGATCGTCATACGCCGGGCGGCCCGCATAGGGGCCTTGTTCGCCAAAACCGTGCAGGCTGGCATAGACCAGCCGCGGGTTGATCGCGAGCAGATCGTCCGCGCCGAGCTTGAGCCGGGCCATCGCTGCCGGTCTCACATTGTGCACGAAGACATCCGCCGTCATCGCCAGCCGAAGCAGTGCCGCGCGGCCGCCGGCTTTCTTCAAGTCGAGCGCAATAGAGCGCTTGTTGCGATTGCCCTGAAGATACATCGCACCCATCTTGGGATGTCGCATCGGCGCGGCGTAGCGCATGACGTCGCCATCGGGGCTTTCGACCTTGATGACGTCGGCGCCATAGTCGCCGAGGAGCATGGTCGCATAGGGGCCCATCATCACGCTGGTCAGGTCGATAACCTTGACGCCGGCGAGCGGCCCCGCCCGAGCGGCAGCATCGGCTTCTCTTTGGGAGTTTCCGGTCAATGGCTTGCGGCCAAGGCCTCGGTGAAGGCCTTGAACACCTCGGTGCCGGGTTTACCGCGCTTGTTGATGTCCTTGACCCAATCCTCTGCCACAGCCTTGAACGCGGTGTCGAAGACCTTCTTGTCGTCGGTGCCGAAGTTGATCACTTTCATGCCCTGCGACTTGATCTTTTCGGTCGCGGCCTTCTCGCCGTCCTCGAAGCGCTTGCAGCCCTCGCGCGTAGCCTGTTCGCCGGCCTCGACCAGCACCTTGCGCACATTTTCCGGCAGTGACTTGAATTTTGTCTCGCCGATCGAATAGGTGAAGATGGCGGTTCCGAAGTTCAGTCCTTCGGTGCCCGATTTCAGGATCTTGCCGAAATCATAGGACACCGAACTCTGATACGAGAAGATCAGGCCGTCGAGCGTGCCCCGGGTCAGTGATTCATAGATCTCCGGGGCGGCCATGCGCACGGGGACGCCGCCGATCGAGCGCATCATGAGATCCATGGCGCCGCCGGTAGTGCGGATCTTCAGCCCTTCCAGATCCTTCGCGGTCTTGACCTCGCGGCTGGTGGCGAGCTGGATCTGATAGGCCGGAAGTGCGATCGTCACGAGCGGCCGCAACTGGTTGGGTCCGAACTCCTTGGTCTCCAGAATCCCGCCATTGTGCGAGATCTTGTAGAAGGCCAGTGACCCCTGACATTCGGTATCGAAAATGCCCGGCAGTTCGGCAACCGCTGTCAGCGGATATTTTTCCGATGAATAGGACGGCACGATGTAGGAGACGTCAGCGACACCGGCGACGGTGAGCTGCGCCATGTCCTTGGCCTTGCCAAGCTGCTCAGCCGGGTAATGCTGGAACGTGACCTGTCCATTGGTTGCCTTGGTCACCAGTTCCATGAACGGCTTCGCCACCAGTTCATGGATGACGTGACCGGCGGGAAGGCTCTCGGCGAGGCGCAGCGTGATCTTTTCCTGCGCCGCGGCGGGGCCTGCCAAGGCAACAAGCACCGTCGATGCAAGAATGGTTTGCCTGTCGAGAGCTGCGATCATGAGGTTCTCCTCCCTTTATATTTTTTGTCTCAGTATCCCATCTTTATTGGCAGCCACAAAATGATCTGCGGCCAGACGACCAGGATCGCAATGGCGAACAGGTGAGCGATGAAATGCGGAAAGACGCCGTGGAACACTTCAGCCACTGGTCGTCCCGAATAGCGCGCCACCACGAAGCAGTTCAATCCTACAGGTGGCGTAATCATGCCGACCTCGGCGGTGACGATCTTGATGACGCCGAACCACAGCGGATCGTAACCCAGAGACTTGATCAGGGGCAGCACGATCGGAACCGTGAGCACCAGGATGGCAATCTGGTCCATGAAGGAACCAAGCACGATGTAGCCGAACAGGATGATCGTCAGGATCGCCCAGGGCGGCATTGGGAGGCTGCCTACCCATGCCACCAGGTTTTGCGTCACCTGGGTCAGCGTAAAGAAATAACCGAAGATCGAGGCGCCGAACAAAATCATCGCGATCATGCAGGTGCCGTGCGCCGAGCGTAAAAGCGCGCTGCGCAGCGATTGCCAGTTGATCTTGCCTTTCCAGAGGGCAAGCGCGAAGGCGCCGAAGGCTCCCAGTGCCGAGGCTTCGGTCGGGGTGGCGACGCCGGTGTAGATCACGCCGGTCACCATGCCGAACAGCAGGAGCATGGGCCCGACTACCCGGAGCATCCGGAATTTTTCGACCAGCGAAACCGCCGGCGCCGCTGGTGCGCGCGACGGGTCCTGCCAGGCAAGAAACCAGACAGTCGCCATGATGGTAATGGTCACGAGGATGCCGGGGATGACGCCGCCGATCAGCAGCGCGCCGATATTCACCTCCGCCAACAAGCCGTAGATGACGAGCGCGACCGATGGCGGGATCAGCATTGCCAGCGTGCCCGAGATCGCAACCACGCCGGCGGCCATTTTCGGCTCATAGCCCTGCTTCAGCATCGCGGGCAGGCTGGTGGCCGATAGTGTTGCGGCCGAAGCCGTGCTGGTGCCGCAGATCGCGCCAAAGCCGGCGCCGGCCAGCGCGGTCGCCATGCCAAGTCCGCCGGGGATCCGGCCTACCCAGGCGGCGGTAGCCTTGAACAAATCATCGGCAATGCCGCTGACCAGGACGAACTCAGCCATCAGCAGGAACATCGGGATGGTGATCAGTTCATAGGACGTCACCGCCGACAACGGCGCGGTTTGCAGGATACCGCTCAGCATCGGCATGCCGCCGACCAGGTAAAGCCCGAGCACGCCCGAGCCTGCCATCGCAAAGCCCACCGGGGTGCCGATCGCCAGCAGCACGAACAGCACGATCATTGCCAGCGAGAGAATCATTCGAAGGTTTCTCCCGCGGCGTGCGATGCAGGCAGCGCGATCACGACCCGCCCGGTGAGAAGTGAAAGCACGTGACCAATCAGATGCAGCGCGAGGCGTATCGTGATCAATCCGGCTCCCAATGGCACGAGGCCGATCGAGGGCCACATCGGCCAGGGGATCGCGCCCGCCATGACGTCAGCCGATTGGAAGCTGTCGACGGCGCGCAGAAATCCGAGATAGGCGATCAGGGAGAACACAACGATACCGACGAGGCAGGTCACGATTTCCGACAGGCGGATCATCGCCGGTGGAAATTTCTGCTGCAGGATGTCGACGCTCACATGCGCGCGGCTGGTATAGGCCTCCGAGAGGACCAGGAAGAACACACCCGCCATCAGGTAGATCGAGATCAGGTCGTAGGCCCAGGAAAACGGGCGGTTGAAGGCGTAACGCATGATGACGTCGCCGAACACGATCATCATGATGGCAAACATGAACGCGGCGGCGATGGTCGAGGCGATTTTTTCGATCCTGCCGACCGCTCGTAATATTCCGTCAAGCAAAATTCACCTCCCCAAGGTGCCGATCTTGCAGGCTGCGGCCTTCCGCATCTTGCGTTTATTTGGCGGGGATAGCCGCCACCGCTGCGTCGAACTCCTTCAGCGCATCGCTGCCCCGCTTGCCTCGTCCGTCCAGCCCATCCGACCACGCCTTGGCGACGCCCTTCATCAAGTCCTTGAATTTCGCATTGGCCTCGGGTTGCAGGGTTTCGAAACGCATGCCGGCGGTTTCCAGCGATTTCCTGGTCTCGTTGTCCGCCTTCTGTACCTGCTGGCATACGGCAGGCATCATTTCTTCGGCGACGTCGACCATCGCCTTCTGGACCTCCGGCGAGAGCTTTTTCCATACGTTGTCGCTGATCGAATACGAAACGATAAAACTGCCGAAGCCGAGCCCGTCGGTGGAATATTTGACGAGCTTGTCGGCGCCGTAGGCAACCACACTTTCGAGCGGGAACAGCAGGCCGTCCATGGTGCCGCGCGAAAGCGATTCATAGGCGTCGGGCGCGGCCATCCGCACCGGCACCGCGCCGATCGCGCGCAGGGTGAGGTCCTGCGCGCCACCGGTGGAGCGCAGCTTGAGCCCGGTGACATCGCCGACATCCTTCACCGGCGCTTTGACGGTGAAAATGCGATATTGCGGCAGGCTCACCGCCAGCAGCAGGCGGATATTGTTGGGGGTATAATCCTGCTGTGCGATCACGCCGTTTCGCGCCAGCTTCCAATAAGCGAGGGTACCCTGGCAGGAATGTTCGAAAGCTCCCGGCAGCATCGCCACTTCGGAAACGGGCATCTTGTCCGAAGTGTATCCCGGAGCGACATAACCGATGTCGGCGACGCCGGTCTGCGTCAGCTTCAGCATGTCGGCCGGCTTGCCGAGTTGCTGCGCCGGATAATGGTCGAACGTGACGGCGTTGTTGGTTCGCTTCTTGACCTCTTCCATCCAGGGTTCGAGGACGAGCTTGACGAGGTAGTGGCCCTTCGGAAACGAGTCCGCCACGCGCAAATGGAGGGGCTCGGCGGCCTGAGCCAGAATTGTCGATGCAATCAAGAAGCCGGAACCGGCAAGCGCTCGCAGAACCGCGACCATATCTCCTCCCGGGGGACATGTTGTTGTTTTGGGTAGCTGCGCATAAACGAAATTGATCGTCAAGGATGGCGCCCCGGCTGCGAATGGGCGTGGCCACAACCGGGAAGCGCGGAGCAAAAGGTGAGGCGCGAGCGCGTGCCGGACGAATTGACTTTGAAGTTCGATCGGCCGCAAATGCGGCCAACGAGTTCATGGGAGGAAGCACCATGGTTGACGCACTGATTATCGATGCATGCAGGACGCCTCGGGGCATCGGCAAGGCCGGCAAGGGCGCCTTGTCGGGGATCCATCCGCAGCAGCTCGGAGCCGCGGTATTGCGCGCGCTGGCCGATCGCACCGGCATCAATACTGCTGACGTCGACGACATCGTCTGGGGTACCAGTTCGCAACGCGGCCAGCAGAGCGGCGATCTCGGGCGGATGTCGGCGCTCGACGCCGGCTATGACGTGCGCGCCAGTGCGGTAACCCTGGATCGGTTCTGCGGCTCAGGCATCACCAGCGTCAACATGGCTGCCAATTCCATCATGTCGGGTTCCGAGGATCTCGTGATCGCCGGCGGTACCGAGATGATGTCGATGGAAGGCCGCCGCGGCGAGGGCCCGTTCATGATGGACAACGGCAATCTTCGGCTCCGTGCCAAGCACCCGCAATCGCATCAGGGCGTCTGTGCCGACGCGGTGGCAACTCTCGAAGGTATCACGCGGCAGGATGTCGATGAACTGGGCCTCGAAAGCCAGAAGCGGGCGGCAGCCGCCATCAAGGGCGGCCATTTCGACAAGAGTCTCGTGCCGGTCTACCGCGAAGACGGCAGCCTCGCGCTCGACCGCGAGGAGTATCCGCGGCCGCAGACGACGCTGGAAGGTCTGGCCGGCTTGAAGGCGGCGTTTCCTGCGATTGCCGATTATGCACTCGACGACAAGGGCACGACCTATCGGAAGCTCATCCTCGACAAGTATCCCGACCTCGACATCAACTTCGTGCATCACGCCGGCAATTCGTCCGGCGTCGTGGACGGTTCGGCCGCGATTCTGTTGGCGTCTCCGAGTTACGCAAAAGCCCATGGCTTGAAGCCGCGTGCCCGCGTCGTCGCGATGGCAAACATGGGGGACTCGCCGACCTTGATGCTGAACGCGCCGGTGCCGGCTGCCCGCAAGGTGCTGGCCAAGGCAGGTCTTACGCTCGATGATATCGATCTGTTCGAGATCAACGAGGCGTTTGCGGTCGTCGCCGAGAAATTCATCCGCGACCTCAAGCTCGATCGTGAGAAGGTCAACGTCAATGGCGGTTCGATCGCGCTCGGCCATCCCATCGGTGCAACCGGCTCGATCCTGATCGGGACGGTGCTGGACGAGCTGGAGCGACGCGACCTCAAGCGTGGGCTGGTAACGATGTGCGCGGCAGGTGGCATGGCGCCGGCGATCATCATCGAGCGAGTTTGAAGCGACTGCTTAATCTAGGCAGCCGGGAACAAGAGCTCAAACGCAACGCCTTGATCGGACGGCAGTAGCCGGATCGATCCGGCGTGGCTGGCCATAACGGCCTGGACGATGGCCAGTCCCATTCCCGTGCCGCCGGTGTCGCGGCGTGTGGTGAAGAAGGCATCGAAGATCTTCTCCCGGTTCGCTTCGGATATCGGATCGCCATCATTACTGATCGTCATCCTGACGGATCCGGCTTCCTCGCTCGCTTCCAGCCGCACTGTCTTCGCGTTGTGACGGATGGCATTGTCGGTCAGATGCGACAACACGATCAGCGCCTTTTCGCTGGACATGCCGATTGGGCGCTCGAGGCTTCCGGTTGCCTCGATCGCTCGCGTCGGGAATCGGCTCTTCAGTCCCCCGACAACTTGCGACAATTCGGTTTGCTCGTTCTGCGGTGCGGCCTCGGCGCGCGCCAGTTCGCGCAGCCGCTGCGTCATGGCTTCCAGGCGACCGGTATCGCCCAGAATGTTCGATATGAAATTCTTCTGTTCCATCCGGGTAAGCGTGTCCGACTTGCTCTGTAGCGAATCCAGCAGCAATTCGGCGGCCCCCTTGATCGAGGTCAATGGCGACTTCAATTCGTGGGTAAGGTGCGCGGAGAAGGTCGCGATGTAGTCCGACCGCCGCGCCAATTGCTCGGCCATGTCGAGAAAGCTGTGCGACAATTGGGCGAACTCACGCGTCCCGTAATGGGCGAGCGGCCGAAACGCGTCACGGTCGCCACGGCTGATGCGTGCGGCGCGATCGACCAACTCGCGCATCGGGCGGGTGATGGTTCGGGAGAAGACCAGACCGATGATGATGGTCGCGAGGACGACGGCCAGTGCCGCCAGGATGAACTTGCCGCGCTCCTGATAGAGATGGTCGAAGATGTTGCTCGGCGTCCTCGACGTATAGACGACGCCCGCGACGCGGTTGTTGACGATGACAGGCATTGCCGAGAACACGTGGACGCCGACGCCACGGCTGATCGAGTAGATCGGAGGCGGCGTCTTGTCGGGTTTGCGAATGCGCAATACCGCCCGGTATTGTCCCTGCAGCGCTGTGGCTACTTCCTCGATATGGGCAAGCGATTGGCCGACCTCGTCGCGGCCGGCAATCACGACGCCGCGGGGATCGAGGATGCGGAACCCGGCCAGCGTGACCTTCTGCGTTTCCCGGATGATTGGCATCAGCCGCGTGCCGATCTCGACATAGGGCGGCGAGGCGGGCGTATTTGCCGGAAGGGCGTTCGGCCGCCGTCGCAGCAGATCGCCGCCGGCGGCGAGATCGAGCGCAGGCCGGATCGGCGTGAGCTGGTCTTCCCGGTCCGGGCGGCCCTCGGTCGGAATTTCAGCGCCGAGCGTAATCCCGGCGCCGAGGCGGGTTTCCACTTCCCGCGCATAGACCGCGGCGAGCACCCGGCTTTGAGCGATCAGTTCGGCCTGGGTTTGGTGAATGAGCTGGTTGTCATAGAGGCGGAAGAAGAACAGGCCGACGAGTGGCAGTGTCGCCGCGGCGGCGAGCGCGGTAAAAATGACCTGCCCTACTGACGGTCGCCATTTTTCCCCCGTGCGGGACATCATGCCTGCGGCTCGCATCGCCCGAGCTTGAAGCCGACGCCATGAATGGTTTCGATGACGTTGTCACAGTTCACCGCCGACAGTTTGGCGCGGATGTTGCGGATGTGGCTGTCGATGGTGCGGTCCGACACCTGGATGTTGAGCTGATAGGCCGCGCTCATGATCTGCTCGCGGCTGAAGACGAGCGTCGGCCTGGTTAGAAATGCCCTCAAGATTCCGAATTCAATGGCGGTGAGGCGAAGTGTAGTGCCCGCAAACTCGGCGATGTGCTGGTCGGGATCGACCGACAGCTTGCCTTGCGACAGCGCGACCATGGACGCCTTCGCGTCCTGCCCGCGCGAAGCGATGCGGCGCAGGATGACGTTCACTCTTGCCACGAGTTCGCGCGGACTGAAGGGCTTGGTGACGTAATCATCACCACCGATCTCCAGCCCCAGTACACGATCGATCTCGTCGTCGCGCGCAGAGAGAAACAGGATCGGCACGTCCGAGGACTTTCGAATTTCCCGGCAGACGTCGAGGCCGTCGAATTCCGGCATGCCGATATCCAGAATGATCAGATCCGGCCGGTCGGCGGTAAAGCGGGTCAATGCTTCCTTGCCGTCGCGTGCCTCGAAGACAGTCATCCCGGCCTTCTTCAGTGCAACTCGGATGACCTCGCGGATGTGCAGGTCGTCATCAACTATGAGAATGCGGTGCGTCAAACGTCTCTCCCGGCGCAGATCGGCATATCGAACCAGCCTATGGTCGAACTCTTCGCTAGGGCGCCCAGGGCGCGCTGGAGGCGCCAGCTCCGAAAGCCCAGGGAGCGCCAGGAAGCCGTCGCTTTCAGTTGCTGTTCTACAAGGCAACCACGGCGGGAAACAAGGGTGGGGTCGAAGCCGCGAAGGGCAATGGCGCGGTCAATGGCCGGCAGTGCCTGCGGCCCCAAGGAAAACAGATAGTTCATGTCGATCCACACGCCCTTGCCGGCGGCTTCGCGGCTGTGGCTGACGTTGTAGTCAGCGATGATGGCTGGGAAGCTGACCAGCGCGCAGATGTAGAGCGTTGCCGTCAGGGTGATGAGATTGGCGCGGATCAACCAGTCATTCGAGCGGTTCAGAACGATGCGGGTAACAATCAGCACGAGCCCCAGCGCGACCAGTACCATCCAGGTGAAAGCCGCGACGCGCCACCAGGTGAGCAGGTAGATCTGGACATAGAGATCGAGGCGCAAGATCGACGACAGCACCAGCAGGACATTTTGTGCCACCCATAAATAGACCAGTGGCCGGATCACCCTCGATTGCTCGGCGGCCCCGCCGGGCCTCATGGCGGCCAGCACGAAGCCTGCCGCCAACAGCGCCGTGACGATCAGGGGATAGGCGCCTCGGTGCGCATATGAAGCGTAACTGATATCGGCGGGTAGGGTCGCGTTGCCCCAGAGATAGGCCACATCAAGAACGGTTTGAACGGCGAACAGCAAATTGAACAGGATCAGCGCGCGCAGGATCGTCGCCACACCGAAGAAGTCGTTTTGGCGCGACGGTGTTGCCTGCGCCAGTGCTGCCGCTTCGGCTAGGCCTGCCGGCATCTCCCGCTTGCTGCTCCACCGGACGTGGACAAAGGGCCATACGATCGACAGCGCCACGGCCCAAAACAATACGCGTCCGAGGCTCACGTAAGAAGCCGTGTTGCCGAGGTTCAGCTGGCTGATCCACCTCTCGAGCAATGGATTGGCCGATACCAGCAGAAACACGAAGATGCCGCTGAGAACGATCGGAATGAACCAGACGGCAAAGCCGGTCTTCAGTGCCGGCAGATTGAATGCAGCGATAGCATCGCGGAAAAATCGGAACGGGCCAACCAGATAAAGATCGCAAAGTGCCGCGGCTCGCTCACCTAGACCATGCCGATCGCGGTTGGTCGTCAACAGCAGGCCTATGCCGAGGGCCAGCACGATGAAAGTCAAGGACGCGACGTTGAATTCCTCGATGGCGGGGACCATGGCGACCAGCAGGAGCACCCCGGCCGGTAGCACCTGCTTTCGGTTCAAAGTCGCGAGGTTGGCGAGCAGCGAGCCGCAGGCCACGGCGACTGCAAAGATGGCGGCCGATATTCCGACGCCGTGCCCGTAGAACAACCAGTCGGCCAGCGCAGCAAGTGCGAGAACAATGGCTGCTTTGACGGGAAAGGTGCCCTCGAGAACGGAGCCGGCATCGGGTGCCGGCGCGGTGAAATCGGCCATTATTGCATTACCTGTCTGGAGAGGAAAATTGCAAACCAGCGCTGTTGCGGGCCGCTCGCACAGCCACCACCCGTCGTTAGCTAGTCTCGTGGGAACAGGCATTCGGATCGCCCCGGTTTGCAGGACGAACTATCCGGTGCCGGTGTGCATTTGTCTGGAGCGCTGTCTGCAAGAGTTCAGGATTTTTATGCAGTTTCCGTGCAGTCGCGGTTATGCGCTCGCGCCGGCGGGACAAGTTTGATACGGGCCACTGTCTCGTTCGTTCCCCTCGCGCAAGCCGCCATCCATTTTCATGAAAATCCTCAAGCGTATCGGCATCACCCTCGTCTGGCTCGCCGGAGTTGTCTTCGTTTTCGCAGCAGTCAACAAGAACGACCCCTATCTGATTTCGCTGCGGGGGCCGGGAAACGTTGTTCTGGCCGCAACGAGCATCATCGCCGTCGTGTTCCTCCTCCGCCGCGGCTATTGGAGGAGAGGCGTCGCGGGAAGGGCGCTCATTCTGCTGTGGTGCCTGCCATTGCTGTCGATGCTCGGCGCGCACGCTTCGTTTGAATGGCGCAAGCGGAACGTCCTGCAAACCGAGGCTGGCCTGGAGCGAAGCCTTGGGCGGCACTTCATCGTGGGATACTCATCATTCCCGGAGGTTGCGGTTCTGGCCGAGAAGGGCTTGATCTCCGGCGTCTACATCACCAGGCACAATGTCGTGGGATCGTCGCCGGCCCGTCTGAAAGAAGAGGTCGCAGCGTTGCAGGCAAAGCGGCGCGCGGCCGGCCTGCCGGCCCTGATCGTCGCCGCCGACCAGGAAGGCGGCATCGTATCGCATCTGGCTCCGCCCCTGACCAAGTTGCCGGCGCTATCGACGCTTGCAGGGCTGGCGCCGGATGTTCGCGCCGCGAAGGCGGAAGCGTTCGGCCGTACGCATGGGCAGGAGCTGGCGGCGCTTGGCGTCAACCAGAACCTTGCGCCGGTATTGGATTTGCGACCCCAACCGAAGCGCAACCGGTTCGACTTCAACACGCTGATCGGCCAACGCGCGATTTCCGATGATCCGGCTATCGTCGCCGATATCGCGCGGGCCTACGTAACCGGGCTGGAAGCGTCGGACGTCGGCGCGACGGTCAAGCATTTTCCGGGACTCGGACGCGTACGAACCGACACCCATCATTTCAGCGCTGATCTCGATACGCCGCTGCAGGAACTCGAGGCGTCGGACTGGATTCCGTTCAGGAAAGTGCTGGCCGGTTCGAAAGCGCAACTGATGATCGGGCATGTGACGCTGACCTCAGTTGATCCGGATCGCCCAGCGTCGCATTCCAAACGGGTCGTCGACGGCATCATTCGCAAGAAATGGAATTACCAAGGCGTCGTCATGACCGACGACCTCGTGATGGGGTCGATCTATCAATGCAACGTCTGTACGGCGGTGGTCGAGGCGCTCAATGCCGGTGTCGATCTGCTGCTGATCGCTTTCGATGGAGCGCAGTTCTATCGGATATTTGCTTGCGCCGCGGCGGCGTCGACCGAGGGAAGGCTAGACGCCGCCATGTTAGTCGACAGTGACGCGCGGTTGAAAAGGGCACTCCCAAGGGAAGGCCAAATGCACGATATCCCAAGAGATTGATGCCGCTCCGGTTTGGGAGGGTCGTCTTGCTTGGCAAATCATTGATCGCACAGGTGTCAGCGGAGCAATCGCCGCGCTGACAATCCGTAAACGCCCTGCTGCGAGCGGGTCCGATCTACTGCGGCGTAATGCCGGCATCCTTGATGATGTGGCCCCATCTGTCGATTTCACTCTTGAGAAGGGCTTCGAGCGCTGCGGGCGTCGCGCGTTCCTGGTCGACCGGCGCCATGCTGAGTTCAGCGAAGCGGTTGACCAGGGCCGGGTCCTTGAGCGCCTTTTGCAGGGCGTCGACCAGAGCGTCAACGATCGGCTTGGGCGTATTGCGTGGTGCATACAGACCGTACCAGGTCGTGACGTCAAACTTCGGCACTCCGGCTTCCACCGATGTTGGCACATTCGGCAGGGTCGGCACGCGCTTCTTGCTGGTAATGGCGTAGCCGGGGATAGTGCCGGCCTGAATATACGGCGTAGGCCCTGTCGCCGGATCGCAATACACGTCGATGTGACCGGCGATGATGTCGTTCAGCGCGGGGCCGCCGCCCTTGTAGTAGATCGGTGTCAGCTTGGTTTCGATGGCGCTCATGAACATCAGCCCGCACAGATGCGATGCGGAGCCGAGGCCGACGTTGCCATAGGTAACCTTGTCACCCTGCGTACGCACATAGGCGACCAGTTCCTTCAGGTCCTTGGCGGGAAAATTGGCGCGCGCCACCAGGATCATCGGCACGTCGGTGACGAGACCGATCGGGGCAAAGTCGGCAACGGGGTCAAACGGCAGTTTGGCATAGAGCGCGGGCGCGGTCGCCTGGCCGACATGCATCAGCAAGATCGTATAGCCGTCAGGTGCAGCCTTGGCGACGCGATTGGTGCCGAGGGTGCCGCCGGCGCCGACGACGTTTTCGATGACGATCGCCTGCTTCAGCGTCGCGCTCATCGACGTCCCGAGCAGGCGGGCAATGACGTCGCCCGGGCCGCCGGCGGAGAAGGGAACGACCATCGTGATCGGCCGGCTCGGGAATTCCTGGCCGAATGCCGGCAGTACCGGCGACAGCAACAGCATCAGAAAAACGCATTTTACAAACTTCATGGCAGCTTCCTATCGGCCCCTTGGCACTTTGAAATCAGCTTGATCGACCTGACATTGGCTCATTCGTCCGCTATCGCCTTTTCGCTCGACGCGGATGATTGCTCGATCATGCTGAGCGCGGCCACGGCCGCCGCATTGATATGATCGACGCAGCATTGCTCGGCGAGATCGGGATCGCCGCTCTGGATGGCACGCCAGATCGCGGTGACCTCGCGCAGGCTCTTGTTGATGCGCTTGGGTTGCGACATCGAGGTAATGCGCAACAGCGTGATCCGGTCGTGCAGCGGCCGGAGCATTCGTTCGATGAAGGCGTTTTGGCAGCCGCCGATCAGCGCGGCGTAAAACTCCGTCTTGGCCTCGAGCGCCGTCATCAGGTCGCCATCGGCGAACGCGGCCTTCAATTTGGTGAGGGCGTCGCCGATCCGGCGCACGACGGCGGGATCGTGCAGGCGCGCGCATTCCCGGCCGGCAAATCCCTCGAGAACGGCCCGCGCCGCGTAGAGCTGCTTTGCTTCCTCGAGACTGATGGTGCTGACGACGGGACCGCGGTGGGGAACCGTGTTGACGAGGCCGTCGGCCTCCAGCAACCGAAGTGCCTCGCGAATCGACGGACGGCTAACGCCGGTCATCTCGCAAAGCTCGCGCTCGATCAGGCGCTGGCCTGGCTTCAGGGTCCCGGACATGATCGCTTCACGCAGCTTTTGCGCGACCATCGAGCGGACGGTCGGAACGTCCTCGATCCGGAGCGTGGATTGCAGTTCACCGCGTTTGTCCATTGTCTACCGCCTTGGCACCGGCATGGGTTCAATAGCGATTTACGGGTAGAATCATCATCTCGGCAATCTGAACATGGGGTGGCTGGTCCAATGCGAAGACGATCGACCGGGCAATGTCAGCCGGATCGAGCGCCATCTTGAACTGGTCGAAATAGTCCTTTTCCTTTTCCCGGTCGCCACGATAGCGGGTGAGGATGATGTTGGTCCTGGTCAGGCCGGGCTGCATCTCGGTCACCCGGATCGCGGTTTCCGCAAGCTCGCCCCGGAGGGTTTCGGTAAACATGTGCACGCCCGCCTTGCTGGCGCTGTAGGCGGCCATATCAGGAACGATGCGTACGGCGTTGATCGAGCTGATGTTGACGATGTGGCCCGCGTTGCGTCTGACCATGTCGGGCAGAAGGCTGCGGGTTACCCGCATCAGGCCGATCAGATTGGTCTGGATGATTGCGGACCAATCGTCCGCCGCTCCGACGTCGAATCGCGTCCGGCCACCGATGTCGTGACCGGCATTGTTGACGAGGATGTCGATCGGCCTGAAGGCGTCGGGAATGAGATCGGGCAGGCGCTCGACGGCCTTGGCGTCGGTGATATCGAGTTCGATCGGGAAGGTCCTGTCGCCCATTTCGGCGGCGAACGCACGCAGCGAAGCCGGATCGCGGTCGGCCAGCACGACCCGCCGTCCGCTTTCGACCAGCGCTTTCGTGATGGCGCGACCCATGCCACCGGCGGCGCCGGTCACCACGGCATTTCGGCTTGATCCTTCAGCCATTGCAGCTCTCCTGAGTGGGACGGCTGATGATGTTCATGCGATGGACCAGCCTCCATCGATCGGCAGCGTCGCGCCCGTGATATCCTGCGCGGCCGGGCTGCACAGGAAGACCGCCATCGCGCCGACGGCTTCCAGCGCGACGAACCGCCTGGTCGGCTGGCGGCTCGCCAGATAGTCGCTGGTGGTCTCGTCGACGCCGCGGCCTTCGCGGGCAGCGATCTCTGCGATTTTTCCCTGGATGGCCGGCGTCGGCAGCGTGCCCGGGCACAGCGCGTTGCAGGTAATACCGTTTCTCGCCGTCTCCATCGCGACGGCACGGGTCACGCCGAGGATGGCCGTCTTGGTGGTCACGTAATCGATGCGGTCCGCGACGGCGCGGGTCGAATAGATCGACGCCATGTTGATGATGCGGCCCCAGCCTCGCGCCTTCATGCCGGGCAACGCGAGACGGATCAGGTGGAACGGGGCCGACAGATTGACGGCGAGCGCTTCGTCCCAACGCTCCGGCGGGAAGTTTTCGACCGGTGAAAAATGCCGCACCACCGCGTTGTTCACCAGGATATCGAGCCCGCCGGTGCGGCCGAGCAGGTCCGCCATCATGGCTTCGATGGCGGTGCGCTGCGACAGATCGGCTGCGATGCTGACCGCCTCGACGCCAAACTGTTTGCGAAGACGATCGCGCGTCTCGGCCGGTTCGACCAGATCGTGCAGGACAATGTTGGCGCCCGCGCCGGCAAGGCTTTCGGCCACGGCGAGGCCCAGGCCTGCCGTTGCCCCGGTCACGAGCGCCCATTTGTCCTTCAGCATGGTCTCAGGCCCCGGTTACTTCTTGTCCAGCTCGGCGAACACTTCCTTGGCGTTACGGAAAGCATCGACGCCGGCCGGCACGCCGCAATAGATCGCGACCTGCATGAATACCTCGCGGATTTCCTCGCGCGTGGCGCCGTTGGTCAGCGCGCCCCGCACATGGGTCTTGAGTTCCTGCGGCCGGTTGAGCGCGCAAAGCATCGCAAGGTTGAGGAAGCTGCGGGTCTTGTGCGTGAGGCCGTCGCGGCCCCAGACGTAGCCCCAGCAATATTCCGTCGTCAGGTCCTGCATCGGCCGGTTGAAGTCGTCGGCGGAAGCAATTGCCTTGTCGACGAATTCATTGCCCAGGACGCTCTTGCGAATCTCGAGGCCTCGGTCGTATGTCGTCTTGTCCATATCGGTATCCAATCTTCGGTTAGTTTTTGGGCCAGAACGGTTGGGCCAGCGCCAGTTGCGGCGGAAACACCGTGACGGGCACACCGGCCTGCCATTGCACGATGGTCATGCCGGCGCCGACGCGGCGGCCCTTTTCGTCGAACTTGATCTCGCCGAGTGGGTAATATTTCGAGGGTCCGGCATCCATGGTGCGCAGCGCCTCGGCCACCGCAACGCGGTCGGCCTTGCCGGCCTTCTCCAGCGCGTCCTTGATCACCCACATGTCGCCATAGGTGGAGATCGCATTCTGCGTCATCCACGGTTCCTTGTAGCGGGTCTTGAGTTCGGCGATCAGCGCCTCGTGCCCCTTGGCGCCCCAGCTTGCAACGCAGGTGAGCAAGCCCTGCAGCAATTCGGGGCTGACGGTCTGCAGCATGTCGGGCTCAGCGATCGCGATGCCGAACGAGATCGTCGGAATCTTGCCCTGGCCCAGGCCGAACTCGTTCATTTTCTCGAGCAGCAGCTTGGCGTCGGAAATCACGGTCGGCAGGAAGAAGAGTAGATCCGGCTTGGCCGAGCGGACTTTCTGGACCAGCGAGGTCGCGTCGGCGAGCGGCGGGGTAAAGGTTTCGTCGACGGTCAGTTGCAGCCCGTTTTCGGCGAGCAGGCCGTCGCGCATCGCCTTTGCCGAGGACACCGATGCCGCCGTGTTGTCCGTGACGATCGCAACTGTCTTTGGCTTTTTGCCGGAAGCCGCTTCCGCAAGCTTCACGATCTGGGGCAGGGCCTGCTTTGCTTGCGAGCCAGCCGTCGCCGAAGTCTGGAACACGTATTTGAAGCCGCGATCGGTGATCAAGTCCGAGTAGGAGAGGGTGAGAACCGGAAGATTGGCGCGCTCCGTGACTTCAGTGACCGCCAGCGTGAATGAACTCAAGTAAGCGCCGCTCGCGGCCACCAGATCGGTTTCCTGCGCGACCATGCGTTGCGCGGCGTTCTTGGCCTTTTCGGTCGTGTCACCGGAATCGAGCACGACCAGCTTCATCTTCGCGCCGCCGAGCGATTTGATGCCGCCCTGCGCGTTGATGTGGTCTACCGCCATCTCGGCGCCTTCGCGCATGACGGTGCCCGGGCGCGCATAGAGGCCGGAGACCGGAACCAGCAATCCGACCTTCACTTCGGAAGGCTGTTGCGCCCAAGCGCGGCTGGCGATCAGGCCGGCGGATGCGCCGGCAAGCAGGCTGCGTCGCGTCAATGTGGCCCGGGTATTTTTTGTCATGACTATTCCTCCCTGAAAATTTTTGAGACGATGGCTGGTCAGGATTTCTTCGGCCAGAACGGGGATGACTGCGCGAGGTCGGACGGGTAGACCGTGACCGGTACGCCGTTCTGCCACTGCACGATGACGACGCCGGCACCGACACGCCGGCCCTTTTCGTCGAACTTCAATTGGCCGCCGGGATAGTATTTCGCTGGCCCGCCATCCATGGTGCGGAAAGCGTCGGCGACGGCGAGGCGGTCGGCCTTGCCCGCCTTTTCAAGCGCGGCTTTCATCAGCCACATGTCGCCGTAGGTCGAGATGACGTTCTGCGTCGCCCAGGGCTCTTTGTACTTGGCCTTGAGTTCGGCGATGATGTCCTCATGTCCCTTGCAGCCCCAATTGGCGACGATGGTCATGATGCCCTGGACGACCTCGGGCGTGACGCTTTGCAGCATGTCCGGCTCGGCAATGGTGATGCTGAAAGAGACGGTCGGGATCTTGCCCTGTCCGAGACCGAATTCGTTGATCTTCTCCAGGCCGAGTTTGGCGTCGGAGACCGCGTTCGGCATGAACAGCAGCAAGTCCGGCCTCGCCGACCTGACTTTCTGGATCAGGGGGGTGGCATCGGAGAGCGGCGGCGTCCAGACTTCCTCGACCACAAGCTGAAGGCCCTCCTGCGCGAGGAGCTTTTCCTTCAACGCCTTGGCGGTCGCGACTGACGTCGCGGTATTGTCCATCAGCATCGCGACCGTCTTCGGCCGCTTGCCGGCGGCTTTTTCCGCTAACTTCATCAGTTCGGGCAGGCCGAGTTGGGATTGCACGCTGGCGGGGGCGGCGGTCTGGAAAATGAACTTGAAGCCGCGATCGGTCAGCAGATCCGAATAGGACAGCGTCAGCACGGGCAATTGTGCGCGCTCCGTCACCTCGGTCACCGCGAGCGTGAACGAGCTCAGATAGGAGCCGGTCGCCGCCACCAGATCGGTCTCCTGTGCGACCATGCGCTGCGCGGCGTTCTTGGCCTTCTCCGTAGTGTCGCCGCAATCGATCACGACGAGCTTCATCTTGGCGCCGCCGAGCGACTTGATGCCGCCCTGCGCGTTGATGTGCTCGATGCCCATCTCGGCGCCCATCTTCATCACCTGGCCGGGGCGGGTGTAGATTCCCGACAGCGGCACGATTAGGCCGACCTTGACCTCGGCCGGCGCTTGCGCCCGCGCCACCGTCGACAGTCCCATGGCGGCCGCGCCTGAGAGCACCGTTCGCCGCGTCAGCGACGTCTTCGAGATTTTGCCGGATACTTTGTCCTGGCCCATTCTTGTCCTCCCAATAGTGTTGTTTGTCGTTGTTACATGCCGAGATAGGCCTTGCGGATGCGGTCGTCCGCCCGCAAGGTTTGGTTGTTGCCTTCAAGGGCGACGCGGCCGGCTTCGAGCACGTAGCCGTGGTCCGCCAATTCAAGCGCCTCCGCCACGCGCTGTTCGACCAGCAGGATCGTCAGCTTCGATTGCCGCCGGATTTCGATCAGCCGTTCGAAGATGAAATCGGCAGTGGTGGGCGCCAGGCCCATCGAGGGTTCATCGAGCATCAGCAGTTTGGGTGAGGAGGCGAGCCCGCGGCCGATCGCCAGCATCTGCTGCTGTCCGCCCGACAGCGTGCCGGCGAACTGGCCGCGGCGCTCGGCCAGGATCGGCAGCCATTCGAAGATGCGCTGGATGTTCTGCTTCCAGTCGCGCTGGCCGGCCTCGGTCATCGCGCCCATTTCGAGATTTTCCATCACCGTAAGCGAAGGAAAAACCTGACGCCCTTCCGGGACGTGGGCGATGCCGAGGTGGGCGCGCTGTGCTGGCCGGATTGACAGCAGGTCGCGATCTTCGAATGTGATCGTTCCCGAACTCGCGCGCACGATGCCGGAAATCGTCTTGAACAGCGTGGTCTTGCCGGCGCCGTTTGGTCCGACGATCGCGACGAACTGGCCTTCCTCGACCTTGATCGAGACGCCGTTCAAGACGGGAATCGCAGAATAGCCTGATGTCAGCCCTTCAATGCGGAGCATGGGCCACCCATTTTTTGCCCAGATAGGCCTCGATGACGCGGCTGTCGCGGGTGACGGCTTCCGGTTCGCCCTCGACGATCACGGCGCCGTGGTCGAGCACGAGGAAGCTGTCGACCAGGCGGACCATCGCCTGCATCGTGTGTTCGATGATCGCGATCGTCATACCGTCGCGGGCAAGCCGCTGGATCACCGCCACGACCTCATTGGCTTCGTCATGTCCGAGGCCAGCGAGCGTCTCGTCGAGCAACAGGATACGCGGCTGTCCGGCCAGCGCGCGGGCGAGTTCCATCAACCGCAATTCCTTGGTCGTGAGTTCGCCGGCGATGCGATCGGCGATCCCGGACAGGCCGACCCGGGCGATCGCATCAGCGGCCAGTTGCTTCGCCTCGGCATCGGTCCTGGCGCGGACATAGGCCCCGACGACGACATTGTCCGAAATCGACATGCGCAGGAATGGGCGCATGATCTGGAATGTGCGGCCGATGCCGGCCTCGCAGAGCTCATGCGGCTTGCGGCCGGACATCTCGCGCCCGTCGAGCAGGATCTGGCCGGCGCCGGGCCGCAGGAACCCGTTCAGCAGGTTGAACAGCGTGGTCTTGCCGGCGCCATTGGGGCCGATGATGCCGAGGATCTCGTTTTGCCGCAGCTTGAAGCTGACATCCTGCACGGCCTTCAGTCCGCCGAAGGAACGCGACAGGTTACGCACTTCGAGGACGACATCGCCTGTGCCGGCGGACCGCTTGGGTCGCAGTGGCACGAGTTCGGCAGAGGCGGCGGTCGTCACATCCGATGTGGCCGGAGCTGCTGTAATCGGTGCCGCCGACCGCTTGCGCAGGAAGTCGCGTATTTTCCAGAACAGGCCCTCCGGCGCGAGCAGGATGACGCAGATGATGGCGAGGCCGTAAATCACGCCCTGAATGCCGGGAAAGCGCGAGCCCGCTTCGGCGTTGAGCGTCTCGGCCAACGGGATCAGGATCACCGATCCGATCACCGGACCCCAGACCGTTCCGACACCCCCGAACATGGCAACCGTCAGCGCCTGTGCCGACACCAGCATGCCGAATACGGATTGCGGGGTCACCACCAGCAGCACGACCGCGTAAAATCCGCCAACCGCGCCGGCGACGGCGCCGCTGAGGGTGACGGCACGAAGCTTCCACGCTAGCGTGTTGATCCCCGCGGCTTCCGCGGCGGCTTCGTTCTGCTTGATCGCGAGCAGCGCCATGCCGAAGCGCGACCGCTCGACCGCCCGTGTCAGCAGGATCGTTCCGAACATCATCGCCAGCGCCAGCAGTGTGTAGAGACGGTGATCGGCGAACTGCATATAGGCCGCCGCATTGTCGCGCTTGATCGGCAGCGTCACTTCCTGTAGGCCGAGCCATTCGAATACGTAGAGAATGGCGAGCGGGTAGGCGAGCATCGCCAGCGCGAAGTAGTGGCCCTGCAGGCGGAACGTCGGAAAACCGATCAGCAGTCCGGCGACGCCGCCGAGGATGGCTGCGATCGGGATCATGATCCACGGCGACAGGTCGAAATGGATCTGGCCGAGCACGACGGCATAGGCCCCGACGCCGAAGAAGGCGGCGTGACCGAACGAGATCAACCCGGTGTAGCCGCTGAGCAGGTTCCATGACAGGCCGAAGATCGCCCAGACCGGAACCAGCGTCATGACAAGCTGATAGTAGGAGTTGGTCACGCTCAGCGACACCACGGCATAGAGCGCGGTGAAGACGATGATGGGAAGCAGCGAACGCCATTCGCGCATGGTCATGTCCTCTCGACCATGCGCCCGAAGAAGCCCTGCGGACGGAAGAAGATGATCAGGAGAAACACGACGAAGATCGCGGCGTTCTGCAATTGCGTCGGCAGGATCAGCGTCGACATCTGCTGGACCAGGCCGATCGTCATGCCGCCCCAGAAGGCGCCGATGATGCTGCCCATGCCGCCGAGCACGACGCCGGCATACATGACGATGACGTATTCGACGCCGACAAAGGGATGAAATGGGTAGTTGGTGGCGAGCAGGCCGCCCGCGATCGCGGTGATACCGGTACCGAGCGCAAAGGCGATGCGGTGCGCACGGTCGACGTCGATACCCATATAGGTCGCGGCGGTGGGGTTATCGGCGGCGGCCCGCAGCGATTTTCCGATCCGCGACCGGGTGATCATCAGGGTCAGCAGGATCATCGTGACCAGCGAAACCACGGCGTCTATGCCGCGCGCCTTGTTGACGAAGACGCTGATGTCATTGAACAGCGGTCCAAGCTCCCAGGCTGAACTCGACAGCGGCGTCCGGATCGAGGCCAGCACCGAGCCGAATACGAGCAGGCCGCCATTCTGCAGGATGAGGGCGATCCCCAGCGTCAGAATGAGCTGGGCATAATGACCCTCGCCCTCGAGCGAAGAGGTGCGTGTGCCCGATACGCGCGAGATCAGGGTGAGGTGGACGACGTAGCCGAACACGGCCAGCACCGGACCGGCCAAAACGATTGCGACGAATGGTCCGAAGGTGTTGCCGAAAGTGGCCTGCACGCCGAGCGCAGTAAAGAAATAGAACGCCGCGTACATGCCGAGCATCATGAAATCGCCCTGGGCGAAATTGATCACCCGCATGACGCCGAAGATCAGTCCGAGCCCGACGCACATCAGGCCGTAGACCGCGCCGATCAGGAGGCCGGCGGACAGCGCTTGCAGAAAACCTTCCAGCGCCTGGGTCACCGGGGACCCCGCGCGGCGAGGGAGTATCCGTGTTTCCGAAGGGCTGTAGATATGGTCTCGATGGCCATCTCCGGCTTGAACATCGTGCCCCCCATTTTCCGTTTTTCGTTATCGATCATGATGCTGGCCGCAGCCGTTGCTCTATCGGTTGAAGCCCACACCGGGCGGCGATGACGCGGCTGTCCGGAAGCGACGCACAGCTATCCACCAGTTCTTCCAGATCCCGCGCGCGGTCGCCGATGACGCTGGAAGCCGCCCGTCGAAAGCGGGCGCGGATTTCCTCTGGCGTGGCGGCAATGACGTTGTCGAGGCGCTGCTGGATCGTCGTCCCGTTGTGCAGCCTAATGAGAACCTCGGCGCCCTGGCTGGCCGGGAACGCGGCGGTGAGATCAGGAGCGCTTTGCAGATCGATCCGTTCGATGAGGCGTAGAATCCGGATATCGTCCACTCGCGCGTAGTTCTCTTCTTCGAGTGCACCGCGCGCGAGCACGGCGGCGACGCTGAAGGGAATGCTCATCTTGGCCTGCAGCGCGTTATGAAACGGTCCTTTGGAGTCGCAGCCGGGGTAGCGGGCCGCCGCCTCAGGGACACGGATCGAGACCGTGGCGATGTCTTCCGATGTCTCGAGTTCACGCGCGACGCGCAAGGCGGTCTGCGCCGCGGTTTGTGCGAAATTGCAGGCGGGCGCCGGCTTGTTGTAGACGGCCATGATTTCCGGGTTTGCGTCGGCGAACAACCGGATTTCCGTCGGGGCAGGCTGGCGGCGGAAGGCGGCGAACAAGCCGGCTTCACCCTCCAGGATCGTTTCCGAAGCGCGTGCGCCGGCCTCGGCCAGTTCGATCGCGGTGATCGCATTGCGGGCGGCAAAACCGGGATGGAAATACATCTCGGAACCGCCGGCGCGCGGCCATTCGTTCAGGCCGGACGATGTGTTGGCGGCAATGGCCATCGCGCTGGTCGCGGCATCCTCGCCAAGGCCGAGGGCATGGCATCCCGCCAGCGCGGCGCCCAGCGGCGCCACAAGTCCGGTCGGCCGGTAGAGGCGGGCGAGGTCGGCGGTAAATAGCGCGCGGCCGATCTGCGCGCCGGTCTCGTAGCCGATGATCGCGGCGGCAAGGAATGTCGCGCCCGATAGCGGTGCCCGTTCCGACAGCGCGAGCAGGGTCGGCCAGATCACCACGCCATGATGGCAGATGCTGGCGGCGTGCATGTCTTCGCGCACCAGGCCGTGGCCCATGACGGCGTTGGCGAAGGCCGCATCGCCCGGCGAGGCGAGGGTGCGGGTGCCGATGACAGTTGCGCCGTCTCGAACCTCGCGGGCGATGCCGATCGCCTGACGGCTCCATGGATGGTTCCTGGCCTCGAAGGCACAGGAAAGAAAATCCAGCAGGCAGATTTTCGCCTTGGCAATGACATCGGCATCAAAACGGCCGAGATCGACGGCAAGCGCGGTGCGTGCCAACGCTCGCGCCAACGACACCTCGCTTGATCCGGTCGATCTGATTGTCATGGCAATCGCCCTCGCGCGCCGGTGGCCCGGGTCTAGCCGCGCATTTCCACGCCGGCCCATTCCTCCAGCACCTTGGCGATCGAGGTAAAGTCGGATGACGCGCCGTATTTGGCGTTTGTGATGGCGAGCATCTGCCGGACCACGGCGCCGCAGACCATCGGGACGCCCATGGCCTCGGCTTCGTCGACGCAGAGCCGCACGTCCTTGTAGGAGAGGCCGGTGGTGAACCCGAAGTCGAAGGTGCCTGGAAGCACGGCGCGGGGGAATTTGTCTTCCGAGGCGCTGTTGCGCCCGCTGCTGGCGTTGATGATGTCGATCAGCACCTTGGCATTGACGCCGCCCTTGACGCCCATCGCCACCGCTTCGGAGGTGATCACCAGCGCTGCGGCCGCCATCAGATTGTTGGCCAGCTTTGCCGTCTGAGCCGTGCCCGGCTGGTCGCCGGTGTAAAACAGCTTTCCGAAATGCTTCAGGATCGGTTCGACCCGGTCATAGGTCGCCTTCGGGCATGACACCATTACTGCGAGCGTGCCGTTCACCGCGCCCTTGATGCCGCCGCTGACCGGCGCATCGACCAATGTAATCTTGCGCGCTTCAAATCCCTTCGCAATCAGCTTGGCCGCGCCGGGCCCGGTCGTGGACAGGTCGATCAGGACCGTGGCGCGGTTTCCGGCAACGATGCCATCGGGCCCCAGCGCGACCGCCTTGACGATGTCGGGCGTCGGCAGGCTGGCCAGCACGATATCCGCGCTGGAAGCTACTTCGGCCGGCGATTTCGCAAGCCGCGCGCCCCGCGCCACCAGCGCCTTGGTCGCCTCCGGTTGCGAATCGTAAATGCACAGCGAATAGCCGGCGTCGAGCAGTCGCCCGGCCATCGGTCCGCCCATGCGGCCCGTTCCGACAAAGCCGATTGTTTCTGCTGCCATGGTTCGCTCCCTGTCGCGCCGTAAGCACGGGCGGTTGTTGTTCTTGTCGCGCCGGGTCCCCCGGTCGCGTTTCGCCGAATTTCAAGATTGTCAGTCAATCTGTCAAGCATAAGATTCTTGTCGACAGGCCATGGCGCGCCGGAATAGGGTCGCGAAAACAAGGTCCGAGGAATTCGCTCAGTGCGGCAAGTTGAAGCGCAAGGCGCCGGCACGACGTTCGCCGATTTCGTCGCCGGCACGGGGTGGGCGGATGTTGCCGCGCAAGATCACGAAGCCAAACGCTCGATCCTGAACTTTTTCGCGACCGCGCTGGGGTCGGCGAACGACCCGTCCGTCACGGCCGCATTGCGCACGTTGTTGCCGTTCAGCGGCGCCGCGACGTCGGCGGTGATCGGCCGTCCGGAACGGCTTGATGCGATGGGCGCGTCGTTCCTCAACGCGATATCGGCCAATCTGCTCGATTTCGACGACACCCATCTGGACACCATCATCCATCCCGCGGCGCCCGTCGCGGCGCCGGTGCTGGCATTGGCGCAAGCGCGCGGGTTTTCGGGGCGGGCTGTGCTCACGGCATTTATTCTCGGCGTGGAGATCGAATGCCGCGTCGGCAACGCGGTATCTCCCAGGCATTATGCACGTGGCTGGCACATCACCTCGACCTGCGGCGTGTTCGGTGCGGCGGCGGCCTGCGCGAAACTGCTCGAACTACCGGCGGACAAGATTTCAAATGCGATCGGGATTGCCGCCAGCCAATCGGCCGGCATCGTCGAAAACCTGCCCAGCGCGGCCAAGAATGTCAGCGTCGGCAACGCGGCGCGCAACGGCCTGTTCGCGGCATTGCTTGCGGATGAAGGCTATTCCGCATCGCCACGGGCCATTGAGGGGCCGCTCGGCTGGGCCCGCGCCATGGGTGACGAACCCGATATGACGCGCCTGACGGGCGGTCTCGGCAAGACCTGGGAGATCGCGAAGAACACCTATAAGCCCTATCCGGCAGGCATCGTGTTTCATGCGGTGATCGACGCCTGCTTCAATTTGCGGGCGAAGCTGAACCGGCGCATCGATGATATCGCCTCCATCACGGTGCAGGGCTCGGCGCTGCTACTGGCGCGCGGCAACCGGCCGGTTCGCAACGAACGCGATGCACGGGTCAGCATTCATCATTGCGCGGCCTGTGGGCTGCTGCTGGGGCTAGCCGGCGTTCCCGAATTCACGGACGCGACCGTATTTCGGCCCGACATCGTGTCCCTGCGCCAGAAGGTGAAGGCGGAGCTTGACGCGTCGCTTCCGGATGGCGCTGCGCGCGTTATTGTCCGACTTACCTCGCGCGAGACGTTCGACGAGATCGTGATGGAAGCGAAAGGTAGCCTTGCCGATCCGCTGTCGGATCGTGATATCGAAGCAAAGCTGCGCGATTGTGCGCGGCTGGGCGGAACCGATTGGGACATTGATCGTGTTATCGACAATGTCTGGCGCCTTGATACGCTTGCGGACGTATCGAGCCTTATGAGGGCGCGCGGCTGAGCTCGCTGACTTGAAATAATCAAACAACGAAAGGAACCAATGATGAGCGAATTGTTCGACAAGGGATTGAAGGTCCGCAAGGAAGTGCTCGGCGAAGACTACGTCAACAAGTCCATCGCGGGCGCCGACGAATTCACCCGGACAATGGCGGAGTGGTCGACCGAGTTTTGCTGGGGCGCATTGTGGACCCGCCCTGGAATGGACCGGCGGACCCGCAGTATTGTCAATCTGGCGATGCTGGGCGCGCTGAACCGGCCTCACGAACTGAAACTGCACGTCAAGGGCGCGCTGAAGAACGGCGTCACCAAGGACGAGATCAAGGAGATTCTGTTGCAGGTGGCGGTGTATTGCGGCGTGCCCGCCGGTATCGATGCCTTCCGCAACGCGCGCGAAGCGCTCAACGAAGCCGAATCGAAGTAGCGAAGGCCGGGAGCAGGAAGTCGCATGGCCGAGCCGGAATACGAACTCTTTGCCATCCGCTATGCGACCCGCGAGGCGCGGCGCAGCGATCATTTCATCGGCGGCGACCCGCACGACGGGCCGATGCCGATGGACTACTTCATGTGGGTGGCGAAAGGAGGGGGGCGTACGTTCGTCATCGACACCGGCTTCAATGCGGAAGTATCGAAGAAGCGGAGCCGGACGTTCCTGCGCTGTCCGATTGAAACGCTCGGCGCGTTCGACATCGACGTTAATTCGGTCGAGGATGTGATCCTCACGCATTTGCACTACGACCACGCCGGGAATTTCGACCGGTTTCCAAAGGCGCGTTTCCATCTTCAGGAGCGCGAAATGGCTTATGCCACGGGTCGCTATATGCGATACCCGAGGCTGTCGCACTCCTTTGAAGTCGAGGACATCTGCGGCCTCGTGCGGCTGAATTATGCGCGGCGCGTCATGTTCTACAACGGCGATGCCGAACTTGCGCCCGGCCTGACGATCCATGCGGCCGGCGGTCATTCGGCCGGACTGCAATTCGTTCGGGTCAGGACCCGCCGGGGTTTTGTCGTGCTCGCCTCGGATGTCAGCCATTTCTACGAGAACATGGCGAGCGAGCGGCCGTTCACGACGGCGCTGCACATCGGCGAAATGCTCGAGGGTTTCGAAAAATTGCTCGCGCTGGCGCCTGACGAGAGCCATATCGTGCCTGGGCATGACCCGCTGGTGATGAAGCTCTATCCCGCGCCGAGTCCGGCGCTGGAGGGCATCGCGGTGCGTCTAGACGTGCCGCCGTCAGGCCCGGCGCCTGTTCGCGCGGACTATCTGCTGGGGCATTAGCGGCCGCGATGCCCTTAATTGAAGCGTTGAAGGGCGCCGCTTCCGCGATCGCTATTTCTCTTTCTCCGCCGCGGCTTTGAGAATGGGCAGCAGCCGTGCGGACTCGGCTTTGATCAGGTCGGTGAGGGCCTTTGGTCCACGGCGGTCTTGCTCCACGCTCTCGGCGCCAAGTTCAGCCAGACGCTTTTTTACGGCGTCCTCGTTGAGGCCTTTGCTCAGGGCATCAGCAAGCTTGTCGACGATTGCCTGCGGCGTGCCCGTCGGCACGAACACCGCGTAGAACGGGGCAATGTCAAATTCGGGCAGGCCTTGCTCGTAGGAAGTCGGCACGTCCGGCAACAGTGGGCTGCGCTTTTTGGCGGCGACTGCCAGCGCCTTGACGTTTCCTGCCTGGACCTGGCTCAGCGTGCCCAGCACGGGATCGCATTCATAATCGACCTGACCCGACAGCATGGCGTTCAGGACCGGGGCGGTGCCGGTGAATGGGATCATCGTTGGTTTGATGCCGATCGCCGAATGCAGAAGCAGACAGCCGATATAGGATACCGAACCCAGCCCGGCGTGTCCGACATTGAGCTTTTCCGGGTTGGCTTTTGCATAGGCCACGAATTCTCTAAGGTTGCTGGCCGGAAAATCCTTTCGGACGACCAGCAGTTCGGGATATTCGGCGGTCAGCCCAATCGGTTCAAAATCCTTTTGCGGATCGTATGCGAGGTTCGGGTAGAACGCCGGTGCCAGCGCATTGGTGCCGAGGTGTCCGGACAGAATCGTATATCCATCCGCCGGCGCACGGGCGGCGCGGGTCGCCCCGGTCGTTCCGCCGGCGCCTACGACATTCTCCACCACGAACTTCTGGCCCAGGTAACGGCTGAAGATGTCAGCGACGATCCTGCCAGTAATATCGGCTGGCCCGCCAGCGGCAAAAGGAACGATAACCGTGGCCGTCCTGGTCGGATAATCCTGAGCCCGTGCGTCGCCTATTCCAGCTACTGCCATCATGGCGACGACCGCTGCTGCCAAATGCCTTCCCATCCATCGCTCCCTCGAACTCGCCTTTTTTTATCATTTCTAACGTAACCTACAGGCAAGCCGGCCCGCAGCAAGTAGCAAACTTGTTGCCCATCGTTAGATCCAGGGGGCACGCTACTGCCGGCAGCAGAGTATCCGACGCGGTTTCGGCGCTGTCTTCCTTCAAACTCAGACTCGTTTTAGGTGGGCGCCGGGAAGGGCGTGGTCAGTGACAAAAGTGCCGGCTCGTAAGTCACGCAACGTTCATCGGCTTTTACGAATCAAATCTGACGGAGCGAGCGAGAGCCATTATCGGGTTGCAGACCACCTTGCCTGCGCCCGATCGTAGTTCGCGTTCAGAAATAGCTCGCCAGGCCCTTTGGGTGTCATATCGAGCGGATTCCCTGCTAAAAGACCGCCTGGCACGGAGTAGCCGGGTATGGAACAAATGCCGGGCTGCTCCTTGCGTTTTGGACCTCGATAGGTTTTAAGCCCGGTGACTTCATGACCGCAGGTATGAACGAGAAGCGAACTGCGTGGCTTTGCCGCGTTCCAGACAGACTAACGCACCACACGGTGGCTCATGGGCTTTAGCCTGTTCTGAGCCTCTACAAAGGGATCTATCATGGCCAAGATGACCAAGAATCAGTTGATTGATGCAATTGCAGAGGGAACGCAGGTTTCCAAAGGAGACGTGAAAGCCGTCATCGAGCAGATGGCGACCGTGGGCTATAAAGAGCTGAATGAATCCGGCGAGTTCGTCATTCCGGGCTTTGTCAAAATGTCAGTCGTGAACAAACCCGCTACCGAAGCCCGCAGCGGCGTGAATCCGTTCACGAAAGAGCCGATGGAATTCGCGGCCAAGCCGGCCAGCAAGTCGGTCAAGGCATCACCCCTGAAGGTCGCCAAAGACGCTGTTTGAAGCGGGGCGAAGCGTGTTCGTTCGTCTGAGCTGTGGGTAAATCCAACACACCCTGGACAGGCACCCCCATCCGCACACTATGCGCCCCGAGACGGAATCTCTGGAGGGCCTAGGGACGCAGTCTCACAAAGGCCATGCGGTGTAATGCCCGCGTGGCCTTTTTTTTGTTGCTGACCGTAAAAATGAGAGCCTCGGAGGTGAATGGCTGCTTCTGGCGTGAAGCGACGTTCATGCGCAACGGATCCTCCAAGCTCGCAAATGCTCAGATCGTACCGGGCGGGTCTTCGCGGGTCGGATAATCTCTCAACGGTTCGAAACCTTCCGGCGAACTGCCCGTACCCTACGGATGGCAGTCAATCCGAAGTATTCGATCTTGAACAAAGCCTCTCCCGTGGATCGCCTGAGCGATCAAATCAAAGAACTTCGCGAGAAGGCCAGAGGGCTTCCCGCCGGCGACGAACGGGATGAACTGCTGCGCAAGGCAGAGCAGGACGAAATTGCACTTCGCTTGATCGAGTGGATTACTTCTTCGGGTCAACTTCCTCCCCCTGAGGATCTGATTCCGATCCGAAGGCATCGACTACGCCGGAAATGATACGTCACGTACCACCGGCGACTCCAGACGGCGGCTCACTCGCTCATGACAGATCGGATACAACTTCTTAGCTCGTCGACGGCCTTGGCAACGCGATGTGCCCCGGCCGTCACTAACCGGTCGGCCTGATGATATCCCCAGCTGACACCGATCGACCGCAACCGGGCTGCCTGCGCCATCTCCATGTCAAAAGTAGTGTCCCCAATGAAGACCGCATTCTCGGGCGTCGCCCCGGTTGCTGCGAGTGCCTGAAGGAGCATCCCAGGATGGGGTTTGGAGGGCGCCATGTCGGCGGCCTGAATGGTTCGGAAAAAGCCGTTCCATCGCAGCGCTTCCAGCGCGGGAGCGACGGTGTCAGATCTGTGCCCGGTCGCCATGCCCAGAACGGTATCTGAAGTAGAACTCAGCTCATGCAGAAGGTCGCCAACTCCGTCGAATGGCCGTTCGGCAAAGGCGGGATCCGCTCTCAATTGCGGCAGCAGGAGATCGTAGGCCCTGACCATCTCAAGTATAGGGGCCGTCGGGCCGGCCAGCTGAGTCAGAATGACATCGAGTGACTTTCCAACCAGCGCAAGACTGTCGGCGGGCGATGGGGCAGGCAATTTAAACTCGGCAAACACGATTCGATGGCTCTCCAGAATCAGAGAGCGGCTGTCGACCAATGTGCCGTCGAAATCAAAGATGATCAGTTTCAAGACTGTTTCTCAAAGTCAGTCGTTGGTGATCTAGGTGCCGTCACGGGACATCGTCGCTGGCTTATCGATGCAGGCACGAATAAGCCCGGACCAACTCGCGGGTCTGCACCGGAACGGCAAGCTCTGCATCCTTGTTCCTTGTTGCCGTTCCGCAGGATAGCCAGAAGTAATTTCCAGCGGGATCGACGACCAGCCTGTTCGGCGAGAAATTCGAGAGAATGATTGATAGATAAGGGATAGTCGAGAACCACGATAGGGGAGCGAGAGTTGGCGAAATCCGCGCGGCCGAGACAAAGCGCGGATCACCGAGCGCTAGGTCGGAATTGCTGCTCATCGCCAGCACCGCGATTGCGTCGCGGTAATCGATCCACGACGCGACGAATTTCCCGGTTTCGATCGCATGAATCAAGGTCACCACGAGAAAGACCGAGGCGAGGGCGCACAGCGTCCCGCCACGGGGCAAGATCAGGGTGTCTCGCAGCCTCGCTAATCGATTGGAAACGATTCCTTCCCTGGTCAGGGCGGCAAAGGCCGCCAACGCGCCAAGCAGGGGCGTGACGACGACCAGCGCGGTCCGCAAATAGTAGCGGCTGCTCGCATGGACGGAGTGATCGAGATGAAGCCAGTAGATGGAGAGCAATCCGAGCAAAATCCCCAGAGCCCAGATGCATGCCCGTCTCGGGATCCATTTTGACAACAGCATCAGGATTGCACCGTAGGCGATGATCGCCGCCAGCAATACCAGGACGACCCTCACTTTGAAGATTTCGAACTCGAAGAAGTGCAGTGCAGCCCGCAAAAATGCGCCTGCATAATAGTCATCGGGCGGCTGGATGATCTTCGCTGCCGCGGCTAGTATCGCAACAACCGTAAGGCTGATTGCTGCGCGTACGAAAGTCGCGCTCCGCAAACCGCGCGGCGCCAGCGTTGCTGCGATGGTCAGGAGCAGCACCAGCGCACCTTCGTGCGTGAACGCCAGCAGGAGCCAAGCGGCAAACACCAACAAGGCTCCGAGAATCGTTGCTTTCGCATAGTGGCTCAGCGCCAGCGTTGGCCAGAAAATCGCGTGGGCGAGCCACATCTCCGTGGGAAAGCCGAAGATCAGCGGGCAGAGCAGGGCTGTCGATCCACACGCATAGACGAAGATAATGCGGCCGGGTGAGCGGTCGGCTGCGTAGGTCGCGGCCAGCCCCATCAATGGAGAAATATAGAAGAGCAGCCCATAGGCGATGATTCCAGCCGAGGGACTACCCGTGATTCGGACGAGCGCCTCTGCCGGCAGCAGGGTCAACAGGAAGACCGACATTCGGCCAGAGATGTTATGCCAGTGGAAGGCCCAAACGTCCCGGACCGCGACAGCGTACGAAAACATCGCGCCGTCGCCATAGAGCTCGAGCCGATGGAAAAGTGCGATGATTGGGAATGCGACGGACCAACCCAGCCCGGTGCCAACGATCAGAAGTCGAAACAAGCGGTCATCGAGGCGAAGTGCCCGGCTGCACATGTCAATGACTGTCCATGCCAGGCATCATACAGCTTAACATGAACATCGTCATTGCAGGCTCAGGTCTTTTCGCTGGCGGAAGCTTTCAGACTAACGAATTTATGGCCGGAGCGTACGGCTTTTGTCGTCAGGTAACGCCTGTTGTGGGAGTTGATCGGCGCTTCGAGTGGAACGCGGGCGGCGATCTCGATGCCGGCCTTTGTGAGACCGTCGAGCTTGGCCGGATTATTGGTAAGCAGCACGATCCGCGTGCAATTGAGGGATCGCAGCATCATCGCCGCAGTTCCATAGTCGCGCTCGTCGTCCTCGAAACCCAGCATCGTGTTGGCGTCGCGCGTATCCAGCCCGGCGTCCTGCAATCGATAGGCTCGCATCTTGTTCGCAAGACCAATGCCGCGGCCTTCCTGGGCAAGGTACAGAACGACGCCGCCACCGAGGCTTTCCAGGCGCGTGATTGCGAGCTGAAGCTGGTCGCCACAGTCGCATCGTCGGGAGCCAAACACGTCTCCTGTCAGGCATGCCGAATGAAGCCGAACCGGGATCGGCTCGCCAAAATCTGGGTTGCCGATGATGATGGCGACCTGATCGACGCCGAGGGCGTCACGAAACACAACGAAGCGGGCCACTGTGCCCGATGCGAGCGGAATTGAGGCGTCGCTTGCGATAGTCACCGCGTTCGCGGTGTTTGCCGCAAAGCGCTCGACCGCGTCCGCCTCAACGGGGAAGACCGAACGCATCAGGTCGCCGGGGATGTTCGCCGCGTTTGCCGCCAGAACGGACGGCAGGCTGCCGCTGAGCTTGACGAGCCGGATCGCCGCCGCGGCGGCACGACCCGCAGTCTCCGCCTTTGGTGGAAAACGACCGTGACTACCAGCAGCGAGGGCGAAAATATCGCTCGTGCGCGCCTCTCCGGAAAGCGGCAGCGCCATTGGCGTTGGTGCATCGATTCCGATAGCTCGCGCTCGCTGTTGTGTCACGATCAGCCCCGGCGCATTCGGGCTGCACAGCCTCAGGAATTCGTGCAGCCGCCGGTCGTCAAGGCCCTCCACGGGCAAAGCGAACAATATCTCTCCAGGGGCGTTAACACGAACCGGCCTTCGCGCTTGCAGTTCGCCCAAAGCGCGGCTAACGCTGAGGTGTTCCTCGTTGCCAAACAGGGCAGAGTTTGCAGGAGAGTGGGCGGCGTTCATTTGCAGGACTTTCTTTTACTGGGCGCGTTCGTGGAACACCGAAAGTCCTGAATCATTCCGCCAGAAATCAGATGGATTTCTGGGATCGACTGGCCGATAGTATCATTGATAACTCGCGAGAACCGAATTCCACCGTGCAGCTTAGCAATTTCCCCACCCGCAAATTTGCTTCTTCCGATACGTGGGAGAGCTTTGTCGAGCATTTTCGTAGAGAACAGCAACCCCTGTCGCAAGCCTGCCAGGCCTGGGCAGATTTGTTCGGCCCGTTGCGTGTCGGGACGGTGGATGATCTGGTGATTGTCGGGCAGGTCGGCCAATCGCTCGATGGTCGGGTCGCGACGGCGACGGGCCACTCGAAGTTCATCAACTGTCCGGCCGGTATCGAACATCTGCACCGGCTCCGCGCGCTGGTCGATATTGTCGTGGTCGGCGTCGGAACGGCGCTGGCTGATAACCCGCAATTGACGGTCAGGCAAGTCGCCGGTCCTCAGCCCGCGCGTGCCGTGATCGATCCGGGAGGGCGTCTAGGAGCGAATGCAAAGCTGTTCGCCGACGACGGCGTTCGCCGTCTGCTGATTACGACAGACGGTTCGCGGGCCGCGCCGCCCCCCGGCGTTGAAGTCATCACCTTGCCTGCGGAGGGCGGAAATATTGCGCCGTCCGCCATCGTCGAAGCGCTGGCTGGTGCAGGGATGCGCCGAATGCTGATTGAGGGCGGGGCTGATACCGTGTCACGTTTTATCGCGGCGCGATGTCTCGATCGGTTGCATGTCAACGTGGCGCCCGTCATGTTGGGTGCGGGAGGCCCCGGGATCGAGTTGCCGCCGCTCGAACGGGCCGATCAGGCCCACCGGATGCAGGTCCGCGTGCATAAGATCGAGGACGATGTCCTGTTCGATTGCGACTTGTCCGATCAGCGGATCGCCATCGGCGTTGCAAGAAAATCGACATGACCCACGCGCATCGTTGAAGCGCGCGCGCTGACCGCGTCCTTTCGTCTTGCCAGCCAGCTGTCGATATCGCGGCGCGGGAGCGCTTCGCTCGCGGCGGTATCCCATCCAGCCAGCAATTCGAGCTGCATCTCCTGGTCGGCAATTCCGATCACCCAATCGGAATTGCCGCGAACGACCGAATATCCGAGCGCCTCAAATCTGGAAATGGCCGCAGCCGCGGCCGAGGGGCCCAGCGCGGGCCCAAAGCCCTTGTCGGTGCGTTGATGGGCATTGACCGCCGACGTGATGGTCTCGTCGAGCGGATCGGACGGCGAAATGTCGATGCGTCCATCGTAGGTCAGTGCTGCATAGACCGGTAGCGCGTGCGAGGCGACATGGCGGGCAAAGCGATCCAGCCAGTTTTCGGAGACGAGATCGAGCAGGGCCGAGATCGTGATCACGTCTTTTGTGCCGTCAAGTATCCCTTCAAAATTGCCACTCAGATCGAGGGGAACGGCATTCAGCGAGATATCGCCGGTAGACTTTCCGCTGCACGCCAAAGCCAGCAGACGTTGATCGCTGTCCACGAGATCCCAGTGTTGTCGTGCGGGCAAGTGTGAACCAAGCGCGCGGACGGTGGAGCCGGCGCCGCAGGCAAGATCGACGACGTTGATTGCGTCGTGCGACCTGAATAGATCGGCCACCGCGTCGAGGACAATCGGATTGCGCGCCCGCAAGTCATAGCTTTCCCGCAAGGCCAGCCATTCGGCGGAGAAGCCGCTCATGCGAGCTTGTCCAGTACGGCGGCGAAGATCGCGCCCGATTGCTGCCAGGTGGGCAACGTTCGCGCCGATGCCAATGCCCCGTCCGAGAGGCGGCGACGCAGTTCAGCGTCAGCGATAACCCGACGCAGGGCCTCGGCCAGGTCAGCGACGTCGCCGGGGGCCACCAGCAAGCCCGCGGCTTGCGGGACGGTATCCGGAATGGCTCCCGCCGTTGTCCCGATCACAGGCAGACCGTGCGACAATGCCTCCGCGTAGGCCATTCCATATCCCTCGTAGCGGGAGGCGAGAACGAACAGATCGGCGTTGTCGTAAAGTGCGGCAAGACGTTCGGAAGAAACCGCGCCAGGCGCTGCGATTCGGCCGGTAAGCAGGTGATGGGATATGCCGGCATCGAGCCTTGCCGCCTCATTCGGATCGCGTGTGAGATCCCCGGCAATCGTCAGATGCCACGGAAGCTCAGCCAATGTGGCCAGTGCGTCAACGAGTACGTCAAATCCTTTCCGGGGCACAACAGCGCCAACGGAGAGCAAATGCAGCACTTCGCTTCGGCTTCCCCGAGACCTCGGTGCAGGATCGCTGCCGGGCCTTGCCACAGTGATGTGCTCGGCCGATACGCCATAGTCGGACGCGACGAGTTTTGCGGTTGTGGGGCTCGTCACCACGACTTCGCTCACTAAGGCGAGCGCAGCCCGCTCACTGCGATGCAAGGTATCGGCTCGTTCGGCAGACAATCCCCATTCCAGCGCGAGGGGATGATGAACCAGCCCGAGTACCGGATGCCGGCTTGCAACTTCTGCCACAACGTCTGGCAGCACTCCCAGGGCCAGGCCGTCGACCACGATCGGTTGGCAGTCCGGTACCTTCAACAGAAGCGATCGCGCGGCAGACCGGGTCGCCTCGTCCGGCGAAGGAAATCCTTCGCCGATGTCGAGACATTCGACGTCCCAGCCCAATTGCCGGAGTTCGGCCATGATCCGTCGGTCGTAAGCGTAGCCACCGGTCGGCGTGTCGAGGCTGCCAGGCACCGCGAAGACGACGGGCTTCACCACAAGGGCGCTTCATATTGCGCGCGCGCGAGGTGCGACTCGGAAAGCGTGATGCGCAGGGCCTTGAGCTCGCGGCCGGGACGGCCAAGTTCACCGGCGCGGGCCGGCTTTGCAAGGCCGTCGAAGATATATTTGGACAGAAATTCCGTCGTTGTGTTGCTGCCCCTGAATTCGGGCACTTCGTCGAGATTGCGGTAGTTGAGCGGCGTCAGGACGGCCTTGAGCGCATCGTGTGCGCGGCCGATATCGATCACAATTCCATTGTCGTCGAGGCTCTCGGCGATAAAGGCAGCGTCCACCACGAATGTGGCGCCATGCATCCGCTGCGCAGGTCCAAAAACCGCCCCCTTGAAAGAATGGGCGATCATGATGTGGTCGCGAACTTCGACGGTGAACAAGGCAGCTCCTTACGAGTAGATGATGGGTTGGCAGAGTATCCCGCTTTTAGCGTCGAGAATTCCTGGCAATCGCTCCGGCAAATCGCGGAATGCAACGGCTGGCGCCAGCAATGCATCGAGCCTTGGATCATTGAGCAGCGCGATTGCGGCGGCGAGTCGGCGGCCGTGCGTCCAGCGCGGACGATGCGATGGCGCGATGCGTCCGACCTGGCTCGATACAAGCCGAAGCCGACGGCTGTGGAACGGGCCTCCAAGCGTGGCGGTCACCGCCACGTCACCATACCAGCTCATTTCCAGGACCGTAGCTTCGTCTCCGGCCAGCTCGAGGGCCGTTTGCAATCCATCCGGCGAGCCGCTGGCGTGAACAACGAGATCGCAATCGGTCTTTGCGTTCCCTGGCTCTGCGAAACCAACCCCGAGCTTCCTGGCTAATTCCGCTCGGCTGGAGTTGATGTCGACGAGCGTGACATCCGTACCGGCGATCCGCCCGCACAGATAGGCGACAAGGGAACCGACCACGCCGGCTCCGACAACGGCGATGCGATCGGCTGGTCCTGGTGCCGCGTCCCACACGCCGTTAAGCGCGGTTTCCATGTTGGCCGCCAGCACAGCGCGGAGTGGCGGCACATCCTCTGGAAGCGTCACCAGGGCCCCTGCAGGGATGTTGAATGCGGTCTGGTGCGGGTAGAGCGCAAAGACGGGTTTGCCCCGCAGGGTATCGCCGCTGTTCTCGATCTGTCCTACGGCGGCGTAGCCGTATTTGACGGGAAATGGAAAGTCGCCTGCCATGAACGGCGCGCGCATCCTCTGGAATTCGCCCACGGGTACGCGCCCGCCAAAGACAAGCGATTCAGTGCCGCGGCTGATGGCGCTGTAGAGCGTCTTCACGCGTACTTCGCCTGCGCCGGGCGGTGGAATGACTTCCTGGCGGAGCTCGACCTGTTTGGGTCCGAGATACCAAAGAGCCAAGTTAGTATTGGCGCTCGAACTGACGGCCATTTTCTTCGATCTCGGACTGGAATTCCTGACGGCTGGACGTGTTATAAGCGGTAGTCTGCACCGCCTGCGGGCGAATGAGAAGTCGTAACCTTTCCTGCTGCGAGTAGCCCGCTCCGCCATGACGCAAGCCGAAGTCGCCGACAAGAGCATGTTCGCCAGGCGAGCGATTTTTGCCGGCCTGTTCTTGGTCACCATGGCGGCATCGCTATGGCTCGCTGCAGTGGCGTTGACACCCGGCGGATTTGGAATACTGGATCTCGCCGCACTTGTCCTGTTCGCCATCACGTTGCCCTGGATGGTCGCGGGGTTCGCGAATGCCGTGATCGGCTTCATCATCATGCGCATTTCCGCCGATCCGGTGGCGGCAGTTCTGCCCGCCGCCGGGCTGATCGGGGATGACCAACCGGTGACGGCGTCGACGGCGATCCTGCTTTGCGTCCGCAATGAGCTGCCGCTCCGTATCATTCGTAATCTGGAGCCGATGCTCGAGGGTATCCACGCTTCCGGCTACGGTGAGCGCTTCCACCTCTACCTCCTCAGCGATACCGGCGATGCTGATCTTGCGGTCAGGGAGGAAGCACTCTTTTCCGAATTGATCGCAAGTTGGCACGATCGGATCGCTATCAGCTACCGGCGCCGTACCGTGAATGTCGGTTTCAAGGCCGGCAATGTCCGCGAATTTTGCGAACGCTGGGGAAATCGCCACGAGCTCGCGGTCACGCTCGATGCTGACAGCTACATGTCGGCGGACGCGATTATCCGGCTGGTCCGGATCATGCAGGTCGATCCCAGGCTCGGCATCCTGCAGGGCCTGGTCGTGGGGCTGCCGTCAACGAGCTTGTTTGCCCGAATCTTCCAGTTCGGCATGCGGCTCGGCATGCGCTCCTACACCATCGGAAGCGCGTGGTGGCAGGCCGATTGCGGCCCTTATTGGGGCCACAACGCTGTCCTGCGACTTGGGCCATTCATAAAGCACTGCCAGCTTCCGGTATTGTCCGAGAGCGGCGAGGCGGAGCGGCATATCCTGAGTCACGACCAGATCGAGGCGGCGCTGATGCGCGCTGCCGGTTATCACGTGCGCGTGGTGCCGCGGGAAGATCTCGGCTGGGAGGAGAATCCGCCGACGCTGCTGGAGTTCATGCGTCGCGACCTGCGCTGGTGTCAGGGCAATATGCAGTATTGGCGATTTCTGTTGCTGCCGAAGCTCAGGCCGGTCAGCCGCTATCAGCTGGTACTCGCGATCCTGATGTTCATTGGCTCGCCGGCCTGGATTGGTTTGCTCGTCCTCGCCACGATCGCGCTCGTAGGATGTGACGATCCTGCCACGATTATGCGCGGCGATGTCGGCGGCGCGTTGCTGACGTGGGTGCTCGTGATGTGGTTCTCGCCGAAGATCGCGGGCGCCCTCGACGTCCTGCTCTCGCCGGAGGAGCGCCGCGCATTTGGCGGCGCGGGACGGTTCACCGTCAATTTCGTCATCGAAACGATGTACTCGATCATCCTGTGTCCGATCCTCTGGATCAGTCACACGATCTTTCTCTTTGGCCTGCTGTTCAATCGCGAGATCAGCTGGATGGGGCAGGTTCGTGACGATCACGCGGTGCCTTTGACCCTGGCGTTGCGGGATCTCTGGCCGCAGACCCTGGTGGGATGCGCCTCGCTCGGCCTCGCGCTGGCGAGCCAGCCATGGGCATTGCCGTACATTTTCCTGCTGGCCGGCGGGCCGGCCCTGTCGGCTTTCTTTGCAACGGTAACGGCCTGGCCTGCGCTCGGCGGCCTTGCAGTCCGTTTGGGCATCGGCCGGGTTCCCGAGGAGACGGCAACCCCGGAGGACCTCTTGGAGCTGGCGTTGCCTGCGATCAAATCAGAGAGCCGGCCGCCTCTGACACGCTCGGTCTAGACAGTGCTTGGCGTCGTCAAGACCGCGCGTGCCACCATCAGGTCGCTTCGTATCTATTACGGGGACAAGAGGCGGGCTGCGGCGATGGACCGGCTCTATGGCAACTTCGTCCGGCCTGGCGATCTGGTGTTCGACGTCGGCGCCCATGTCGGCGATCGCGTCGCCTCGTTCCAGCGGCTGGGTGCGCGCGTCGTCGCGGTGGAACCGCAGCCGTCGATGGTGAGGGCTCTCAGGCTTCTCTATGGCCGCAGCAAATCTGTTGCGATCGAGGCGCTGGCGGTGGGGCGCGAGCCGGGCCGGGCGCGCATGCTGATCAATGTCGATAATCCGACGGTGTCGTCGATCTCTCCGGCTTTTGTTGAAGCCGCGCACGATGCGCCCGGTTGGGAAACCCAGCGTTGGGGCGAGACCATCGACGTCGCGGTCACCACGCTGGATGCATTGATCGCCAAGCACGGCGTTCCCGCATTCATCAAGCTCGATGTGGAGGGTTTTGAGGCAGAGGCGCTGTCAGGCCTGTCGCTGACCGTGCGCGCGGTTTCGTTTGAGTTCACCACCATCCAGCGCGACGTGGGGCTTGCCTGCATCGAGCGGTGCGCAGCGATGGGCTACGCGCGCTTCAACGCAGCCCTTGGCGAAAGCCAGACGCTGATCGGGGACTGGATGAATGCGCAGGACATCGCTCGTTGGCTGACTGAGTTGCCGCAGGCGGCCAATTCCGGAGACATCTATGCCGTCGCGGCCTGATCGACTGCTGACGCAGCCGCGTCTCCTGACGATCTCTGTCGCACTCCTGCTCGCTGCGGGTTTCGGCTTGACGATATTGATCTTCTATCCCGGCGTCATGACCTATGATGCCAAGTTCGTCTATGAGGATATCGCCAAGGGTACGATGGGCGATTGGCAGTCGCCGGTCATGGTCTGGCTGTGGGCTCTGATCGATCCGATCGCTCCCGGCGCCGGCAGTATGTTTCTGCTGATTGCGACGACCTACTGGCTGGGCTTTGGCGCCTTGTCGTTTGTACTCGCTTCCCGCGGCAAGACCATCGCGTTACTGTTGCCACTGCTGGCGATGACGCCGCCTGCGCTGGCCATCGCCGGCATCATCTGGCGGGACGTTCTGTTTGCGACGTGCTGGTTGCTCGCCGCGGCTATCGCGTTCGCGGTGTCTGAACGCCCGTCCCCGATCAGGTCGACCGGGCAGGTGCTGGCACTTGGGTTGTTGATATCAGGGGTTCTGCTGAGGCCGAATGCGCTGCTGGCTGCGCCGATACTCACGGCCTACATCGTTTGGCTTTCGCAAGTCTCCCTGCGCAAAACGGCCGTCCTCTACGTTCCGGCCGTGATTGGCCTGTTTGGCATCGTGCAGCTCGTCTACTACGGCATCCTGGACGCCAAACGACAGCATCCGCTGCAAACGATCATGATCTTCGATCTCGGCGGCACCAGCCACTTCTCGAAAGAAAACCAGTTTCCCGTTAGCTGGAGCGAACCTGAAAGCGCGATGCTGCTCAATCGGTGTTATCAGCCGACGCAGTGGGACATCTATTGGCGGCTTCAGCCGTGCGATTTCGTGATGGGCAAGATCGAGCGTGAAAAGGGCTTGTTCGGTACTCCGGCGATATCCGGGGCCTGGCTGGCGGCGATTCTTCACCATCCGATTGCCTATTTGCAGCACCGCTCGGCGTTCATGTGGAATTTTCTCGCCGCCGATAATCTGACGATGTGGACGGCCGATGTTGAACGTCCGACGAAGAAGGTTTTTGCCGATCGAACTGCGTTCAACGCGCTGGTCGCGGCCCACGACGTGCTCAAGCCTACGCCTTTTCTTCGCGTGGGCTTTTGGCTTTTGGCTTGTATCATCGTCTGCTGTTTGAGCTGGAAGCGAAGCGGCCCCCGCGAAGCGGCGTTTGCGCTGGCTGTCTGCGGTTCGGCGACGATTTATGTGCTGAGCTTCTATGCCTTGGGCGTAGCGTCCGACTTCCGCTACGGCTATTGGGCGGTGCTGGCTGCCATCGCGGGTAGCATCATTGCTGCGTCCGGTGAAGGCAGGGGAACTGAGTCGCCGCGCTAGAACGGCTTATTGCCTGGGTTCAGCCGACGCGGTCCACGTCTTGTAGTCGGCGTCGGAAACGCTCGGCAGTTTCTTGACAAATGCCGCAATCGACCAGATCTCGTCGTCCTGGGCTCCGGCCTGCGCGAAGCTCGGCATGCCCGTCATGTTGATGCCGTTCTTGATGACCCAGAACAGCTGGGCAGGGGAGAGTTCACCAGCGACCTCCTTCAGGTCCGGCGGATCGGGATGTAATCCTTCCGAGTACTTCAGCCATTTGACGCCTGGCGCGCCGTGGCAGTTAGCGCAGCCGAAACTGGCATAAGCTTTGGCACCGGCCTGTACCATGGCGGCGTCGCCAAACGAAGCCGGCGGGTTATCATTGGCGTAGCGATTGATCGACGCGGTCCTTACCCGCGTCAGGGCCCAGGTCACGGCGGCGGGGTCTTCGGCCGTCCCGGCCACGCTATAGTAGCCGCCGAAGAAGAAGGCCGCAGCGCCAATGCCGACCACGATTGCCAACGCACCGATTGCCGCGAGAAAGCGCATGCAAGCCTCCGATCGTCTGTTTGCCGCCCCGGAACTGAAATTAGTGGCTCGTTCAGGAATAACGAACTGTTCGAGAGGTTGCATATGATACGACGTGTCACGCAAATTTCGAACGACGCTTTTGCGACGAAAGTTCAATGGTTGGTGATACTGCAGGCGAGCGCAGCATTGTGCGCGGAACCAAATTGGGGCGCGCGTGGACTATGTTCCACGGCGCGGTAGAAGATCCAGCCAGCGACGTCGGCATGAAGCGAGCCGGGCGCGGGAGGACGGCCGCGCTCTGTCTGGCGCTATTGCTGCACGCAGGCGCGGTGCTCCTCATGGTCACGACTGAAATCAACCTCGCGGGTGTGACCGTCTTTCTCCTCGTCTGGGTCATGCTCAACTGCCTGTGGTTGGCCTTGCTGCGCAGGCCGACCGTGGCGGCGCTTATTTCACTCGGAATTCTCATCGTCCTGACGCTGCTGTCGCGCTTCAAGTTCGACAAGCTCTGGATGACGATCGACTTCGTCGACGTGATGATCGTCGATCGCGACACGACCACATTTCTACTCGAGATATTTCCACCCTTGCGCTGGTGGATCCTGCTGACGGTTGCGATGACGGTCGTCGCGATCGTCATCGCCTGGCGACTGGATCGATATCGTGTGAGTCTCCCGATCAGCCTCGCTGGATTCTCGATAACGGCTGCGACGCTCGTGGCTGTGTCGCTGTCTTGGCCGACCGGACTTAACGAGGATTTTGAAGGCCGAAGCTACGTCTCAAAATTTGCGCGGACGGGAGTAGAGGCCGTTCACGAACTGTCATCTCGCGGCTATCTAGAGGCGGCTGGGAGCGCGGGTGGGTACGTGGCAGCGGCTGACGACGGCGTTTGCCACCCAACACGGAAGCTCCCACATATCGTACTGCTGCACGATGAATTGAGCTTTGATATCACCGTAGCGCAGGGGGTCAACGTACCGACTGATTATCATCGACATTTTCAGTCGTTCGATGGCCGGGAACGCAAGCTTCTTGTGGAGGGCGTCGGCGGACCAAGCTGGTTCACCGAGTATAACGTGCTCACAGGCCTTTCGGTTCGGTCGTTCGGGCGGTTTGCGACATCCGTGACGCGAATTGCTGCGGGGCACGTCTATCGCGGCCTGCCACGCGTATTGCAGCGATGCGGCTATGAAACCTTCAGCCTGTACCCGTTCTACGGCTCTTTCCTAGGGTCGCGCGCATTTCACACGACCACCGGTATCGCGCACTACCTGGATATGCGGGACCTGGGGACCCGCGCCTTCGAGGCCGACAGTTTTTACTACGACCGGGCGATCGATCTGATCAAGCGAGAACGCGGCAAGGGAGCGCTCTTTCTATATGTGTACACGGTTGCCAATCATTTTCCATGGGACGAGCGATTGCGTCCTCAGCTACCGACCGATTGGCGCGATCTTGGCAACGCACCTGAGGTGGAAGAGTACATTCGGCGTCAGGCGATATCTGCGCAGGAATATCAAGCACTCCTGAAAAGGCTTGCTCAGGAGTTTCCCACAGATTCCTTTCTCATCATCCGCTACGGCGATCATCAACCTCAGTTTGGAGCTCGCCTGATCGATCCATCGCTCGGCATGGAAGAAATTGCGAAACGAGCGAAAGCCCTGGACCAGCGTTACCTGACGACATACTACGCGCTCGACGCGGTGAACTTTTCGCCGGTCGATACCACATCGGCACTCGACCGGCTTGATGCACCGTACCTTCCCCTGGTCGTGCTGCAGGCGGCAGGAATTCCGCTCGATGCTAGCTTCGCGGAGCAGAAGACGATCCTGCAACGGTGCGAGGGCCTATTCTACAGTTGCGAAGAAGGGACGCAGGCCAGCCGCCTGAACCGACTTTTGATAGATGCCGGACTTATCAAGGGGCTCGCGGACTGAGGGCGCGGCGTAAGACGAAAGCCGGCGCGATTACTTCGCGAACCGGCCTTCTTCCGGAAGTCCCGTCATGGCGGGGGGCCGAAATGCCGGCTTGTGATCCTGCCGTTTGGACCACGACACGTAATAGGCCACGCCCGTCATGATCAAGATCCCGGTAAAGCTGACCAGGACCTGCATGGCGAGCGAATCCGGGCCTGTGATCAGGACAAGGTGTCCGGCAAACGAGAGAAACACCCCGGCGCAAAACACCGCCAGCCACTCCTGGCCGCATTTGATGACCGGCTGCAGCGTCTGCCATCGGAAACCGGACCAATCTCGCGGCACCATGTAGCTAAACAGAAAAGCCAGTGCGAGAAAGTGAAGCACCCGGTGAGGGGCGAGGTTTTCCCTGTCGTTGGAACCAAAGACGTCGCGCAAGAGGTCCGGGACGATGGAGGCTTGGGGAAATTTCCCTGCCACCGTCACCGCCAGGGCAAGGACCAGGTACAACCATGCGGCGGCGCGCAGGACTGCGAATTCCTGAAGCTTGTGTACGGCGCGGATTTGAGCCGGGCCGCTCAATGCAAGCCAGGCGCCGAGCACGAACGGGAGTTGCCAGCAGAACGGGTTGAGGTACCAGTGCCCCTCCGGGAACGCAGACAAATTCCAGTCGAACTGACGGGCCGCGAAGTACAGACCAACCGACGCCGCCACGGTGACATTCGGCCGGCGGACCATGCCGAGCAGGACGATCGGGAAGACTGCCATCAAGACGATGAACAGCTGCAGCACGTCGAGGTTCAGCGGCTTGGCCCGAAGCAGCAGGCCGTGAATCAGCGTCCGGATCGTGTGATCGACGATTCCAGTGACGTTGAATTCGCTGATGAGCGCGGGCGCGGCGGACTGGCGCGCGACATATCCGATCAGATTTATGTAGATCACGAACAGGACGATATAGGCGGCGTAAAGCTGCCACAGCCGCTTGAAGATTCGGGTCGCCGTCACGACTAACCCGCGCTCCAGCATCATCCTTCCATAGAGGATGGCGGCAGTATAACCGCCAACGAACACGAACAGGTCGACAGCCCCGCTGAACCCGAAATTGCGCATGGTCAGCAGGCTGACCGCATTGTGCGGCACGTGATCCAGAAAGAGAAACCAGGCCGCGATGCCAAGCAGGAGACAGAGTTGGAGATCGCCGTCGCGCGCAGCGAGCTCGGACTTCATAGACGGATACATTGTGGTTTAAGAACTTTGCAGGTCGGAGGAATTGAATCGCGAATTTAGCGCGACTGTCCGCTCAGCCGGAATAGACTTTACGTGAAGAATAATTAAGCAAGCTCTTGGCGATTAAAGCCCACTTAACAATCACAATGTTTTGAGGGAATAGGGTGGCCGAGCAGGATCACGCGGTTTCGTGCTTGCGGAGATCGCGGATGTGATCGAACTGGCTGGCTTGCAGGTCGGCACCTGCCGCGCCGAGGTCGGGCAGGGCCGCCTCGCTCAGAATATCCGCCGTGACGTCCTCGACCGAGCAGTCTGCGATTTCATGGATGAAACTGATATTCCTGTACTCACCCGACGCGATACGGGAGATGACCTCGCGCCTTGTGATTTCCGGGTCGACGATGGCCTCGCGACCGCGGCGGCCGTAGTCGATCATCACGACGAAATACTGCATGCCGGCGATCTGACCTCATTCCGCATCTCGGAATCTACGAGGCCAGTATTTCCGAAAAACGGAAACAAGTCAAGTAAAAATTCGGAAAAACAGAAATTGTGCTGCTTGCGCTTGTGAGTCGATCGCGGGTCTCAACAGAATCAGTCGATTGGGTAATCGCAACGGCGATTGCTATTTATCCGGCGTACGGCCGCCCGTCGTCCTTGTCGCCTTGCGTGTCCGGGCTGCCGCCTTGTTTCGCAATCGCTCGATCTGGCCCCTGGGCAGGGTGACGCAGATCTCCCCGATCCATTCCAGCTTGACGCCGGTGATCGGCTTGGCATTGAAACTCGTGAGGTTGACCGAGGTCGGAGATTTCCCCCGCTCGATCGTTTTCAGATAACGCTCGCCGGTCTTCAGGCGCACGGCAGCCTCCTCGCCATAGAAGCTCGACAGCGGATGGCGCTGCTCGCGATAGACCACGATGATATCGCCATTCTCGTATTTTGGCAGCATGGAATTGCCGGATACCTCGAAAGCGATGGTCTCTTCGGCGATCGGGAAGGGCAGTTCGACCTCGCCGAGGCCCTCCGGTGGCACCTGCTCGTGTTCCGGCTCGATCGAGGCGCCGGCGCCGACGCGGCCCATGATCGGCACCGAGTTCAGTTCGAGGTATTCGATGATCGGCGCGATTTCGGACGCCTTGATCAGGCGTATCCCAGACAGGATCTCGGAAACCGCGCCGGGGCGAACGCCCATCGCCGTCGCCAGCCCGCCCTTGGTCTTGCCCGGCTTCTCCAGCCCCCGTTCGATCAACCTGATGTCCAGCATGGTCAAACCTTTCCGAATTTCAGAAAGGATAGCAGTTCCGATTATCCGAAATCAAGCTTGACTTTTATTTCGGAATATCAGAAATTGATGGCCGGCGTCGGGCGGCGTTGACAAGAGCAAGGACAACAAATGGAACTGTCGAACTGGGCGCCCGAGCACTCGGACGCGCTGCGGGAACTTATTGCCAAAGGCATGAGCTTTTCGGAAGCCGCGCGAGCCATTAACTCACGATTCAACACGTCCTACTCTCGCAGTGCTGCGCTTGGACGTGCCCGGCGCCTGGGGCTGGGGCCGGACGATCGCCAACAGCCGTCGATGCCGACCAGGCCTGTGGAATTGCGCGAAATCGCGGAACCCAGTCCCAGTCATTTCAGGGCGCTTGCGCTTCCCTGGCCGACGCCAGTCTTCAAAGAGGTCGTGCCGGTCAAACTGCGCTGCGTTGGCATCGAACCGAGGCATCGTTCCCTGATCGAGCTGGAGCGCGGCGATTGCCGCTATCCTTATGGCGGCGACGAAGAGGGCGAGGCCATCACCTTCTGCGGTCATCCGCGCCGCGCGGGTTCGAGTTATTGCAGCCCGCATTTTCATTTGAGCCGCAATCCGGTCGAGCCGCACGATGAGTGTCGTTTCGCGGCGGCTGGTGGGGGCGACATGAAAGAGATCGCTGCCAGCTGCGTGGCCGACAGGCTGAAACGGCTGCCGCGCCACCATCGGATCGCTCACCTGCGTGCGCTGATCGGACTTGAACCAGAGGGCTGCGGCCGTCGGGACGAATTATCCGAACTGCTGCGCGAAGAGATATCGGGCGCATCAATCGAATAGATTTTCCGATTGAGATCGAATTCCACCGTTTTCGAGGAGCCCATCAGATGCCGAAAGCCAAACGCCGTAAGCCGTACAATCCCGCCAAGGCACATGATCGAAGGTCCCGCGATTTGTTGCGCAACGCCGAAGTCGCTACCGTCGAGGTAGATAATCCCCTGGCCTTGGAGCCGGGCGAGAAGATCGTTGCCCTGCGTTCGATCCGCAACGATCCGCTCGCCCGCCTGCATTCGCGCCGCCAGATCGACGAGGCGCAGTATCAGGCCGGGCGTGCGTTCCAGAGCGACTGGGAGAAGGCCGAGCGCGGACCGCGCGCGGTCGATCCGACGCGGGAATATGTCGATGGCGGGCAGAGCCGCGAACCGATCACCGAGGGCCAGCGCAAGGCTGTGCTGCGGTTGAACCGGGCCGAACGCGAACTGGGCGCGGATGGTTCGGCGTTGGTGCATGACGTGCTGGTTCAGGGTCTGACCATGGAGCAGGTTGGCCAGCGGAGGGGCCTGTGCACCAAACGCTGGGGCGATTATTTTTCAAGGCGATTCCGCGAATGCCTCGACCGGCTGGCGCTGTTGTATGGGTTCGCGACGGAGCACCCGGTTCCCGTCAAAACCCTCCAGCGCTGAACCGCAGAGGCTGCACGACGTCGTAGGCAGCCTTGCTTAGCGGTATGGCGTAGTCGACGGTCAATGCGCCGAACGGCGAGGCCCAGGTCAAGCCTGCGCCAACCGACGAGCGCACGACATTCTTGTTGGCGACCTGAAGCGATGCCGTCGATCCGCTATAGCGAAACACACTGCCGGCATCGACAAACGCCGTGGCCCTGAGGCCGTACTCATTGGGGACACCGGGTATCGCGCTCTGCAGTTCGGCGGTCGTTGCCCAATATGCGCTGCCGCCGACATTATCCATCGTGGTGCCCGCCGTCAGGTCGCGCGGGCCGAACCCGTTGGGGGCAAATCCGCGGACCATGGTCGGCCCGCCGAAGAAATTGTTCATCAGCGGCACCTGCTGACCGCCCCAACCGGTGACGTAGCCACCCTGGGCGCGAACCATGCCGACCAGGTCGCTGTTGATCGATTTGTAGTAGCGCACGTCTTCCGCGGTCTTGAGAAATTTTACATCGCCGCCAAGTCCCGCCAGATCCTGGCTAAGCTGCGATCTGATCCCGCTGGTCGGGCTCTTTGTGCTGTCCAGCGTGCTGTAGGTCGTCGTGCTGCCGGGGGCGGAGACCCAGGTTGGGCCGGCTGCTGCTGCTTGCCGGACGGCCAGCGAAGGCGTAAGGCCCGCGGCGTTTGGCGAAAGCGTGATGTTCTGGTTGTAGATCGAGTAGCGCCACTGCACGCCAATTTCCTCGGTAATCGGCGTACCCAGTTGCGTTCTCGCGCCATAGGTCGTGCTGCCATAGGATTGGTAGCTATTGGCGTCGTTCTGACGGCCGAACAGTTCGATTCCGGCCGCGACCTTGGTGCCGAGAAAATAAGGTTCGGACGCGGCCAGATTGATCCCGCGCGCATATTGGCCGTAGGTGAAGGTAGCCTGGACGTTCTTGCCCGTACCATAGAAATTGCGCTCGGCGACCTTGACCTCGACGAGCGCGCCGTCGGTGGTCGAGTAGCCGCCGGCAACGTTGAAATCGCCGGTTGCCTGGTCAACCGTCTCGACATCGAGGATGACATGGTCCGGTGCGGAGCCGGGCTTGCTCGATATTTTCACGGATTTGAAGTAGTTCAAATTCTTCAGGCGCCGTTCGGCCCGGTCGATCAGCGTTTTGTTGTAGGCATCGCCTTCCGCGATATCGAACTCGCGCCGGATCACGTAATCGCGGGTGCGCGTGTTGCCATGAATCTCGATCCGTTCGACATAGGCGCGGGCCCCCTGTTCGATCACGAAGGCGACGTCGATACGTTGCGCGGCGGCATCGCGCGTGAGGCGAGGGGTCGCCTGGGCAAAGGGATAACCGAGCTTTGCCATTTCGACGGCCAGAAGCTCGGTGGTCTTGTCCAGGGCGTTGCCGTCGAACACCGCGCCTGGATGGGCCGTGGGAAGAGCGCGAAGCTTGTCGCAATCCAGGCCCGGGACGTTGCAGGTGACGCTGACTTCCCGGAAGCGATAGAGCGGACCTTCGTCGATTGCGAAGCTGAGTGTAAAACCCTTCGCTGCTGGATCGTACTCGGCCTTTGCGGATGAGACGTTGACGTCGGCATAGCCTTTGCTGCGGTAGTAAAGCCGCAGTTGTTCCTGGTCTAGCGCGACACGGTCGGGATCGTAGACGTCACCGCCGGTCAGAAAACTCAGCATATGGTGGGCGGAGGTCTTGATCACGGCGCTGAGCTGCCGTTTGCCGAAAGCTTTGTTGCCGGTGAAGTCGATCCGACGTACCGGGGTCTTTGCCCCCTCCGTTATAGCGTAGACGAGGTCGACCCGGCCATTGCCGCGGTCGATGATTTGCGGATCGACGCGGACCTCGGAGCGACCGGCGCGGCGGTATGCTTCGATGATGCGGCCGACGTCGGCCTGCACCGTGGCGCGTTGCAGCGAGCCGCGCGGCTTTGCTTCGACGGCGGCGGCAAGGTCGGCGTCCTTGACCTTCTTGTTGCCTTCGAATGCGACGCGGTCGAGTACGGGCGCTTCGGATAGGCGCACCACAAGCCGCTCGCCGGTGCGTTCGATGGAAACCTTGTCGAACAGGCCCGTCGCGATCAGCGCTTTCAACGCCGCGTCACGTGTGGCGTCGTCGAAATGCCCATCGGGCGTCGCGTGGAAGTAGGAGCGTACGGTCTCGGCGTCGACGCGGCGGTTACCTTCGACGATGATCGATCCTTGTGACGGCGATGCGATTTCGGCGACAACAGGTGTCGCGAAAATCAATCCGAGAGCGCCGGCAAGCCTGCATGCAGTTGGCAGGATTTGCGTGATGCGTCTAATCGCAGTGATCCCCACGTTCCGCGGGTCTCCTATTGATCGACCGGGATGGAATTGCCCGCGCAGGGCAAAAAAATGTCTTGGACAAGGTGAGTTGCGGGCGATGCATCACAATTTCGGCACCCTCTGTTAATGCGGATTTTCTCAGAATTGTCGCAATGCGCGCTGCATGCTTCGTCTCGGAGAGAGCCCAAGACGCTCGCGCACGAAACCGCGCATGCGTTTACGCTCGCAGGAGCATCACATGCGTTATGCAGCTTTCGTTGCCGCCGCGCTCATGCTGATTTAGCCCGCGTATGCAGAGAAGACGCCGGAGGTCGATCCGCGCGCCTCGCTCGGCGTGGTCCAGCAATGGATCTATGGTTACAGGGCCAAGCCGGACTATGCCCATGTCCCGGCCGCCGTGCGCGTGCTGTTTCATTCGCAGACGTTCAAGGAGCCGGAGAATGCCGGAATTTATCTCGGTTTTGTCGCCGGTGCGATCGGCTCGAACCCGGCCAAGGCCGAGCAGCTCATTGCCAGTTTCTTTCCCGTCCGGCCGGAAGACGAATGGGTGATTATCCGCGCCATCGCCTATTCCGGACTGCCCGACTGGAGAAACATTCTGCGACGGGTCGCACCGCGAATGCCGGGCCGGCAGGTGATGATCGACAGCTACCTGGCGGGTAAGCTGCCGACCTTGACCGACATCCCGCTCGAGGAGATGAAGCCCGGCGTGATGGACAAGCTGCGTGGGGCATTCACCAAGAATCCCTTCGCCAAGGACGAACGCAAGCTGAACACGACGCTCACCTTTGCGAGCAACCAGGATTTGCTGGATACACTGTGGGGCTATTATTTTGCGACCGGCTCGCATGCACCCATCCAGCGCATCATCCAGATGCTGCCGTGGAGCAAGAGCCGCGAGACGGTCGACAAGCTTACGGTCGGAAGCATGGCGCGATATACGCTGGCAAGCTACGCGATTCGTGACGCCAGTTTGCGCGAATATCTCCGCAGCGAACTTTCCAGACAGCCGGCGGCGGTCAAGGCACCGCTTGCCGAAGTGGTCGAGGCGGCGGACACGGTGCAGATCGCAGCCCTGCGCAAGGATGCGCTCGCCGCCGTGGATGAACTCAAGATCAAGGGCTCCGATAGCCGCCGGGACCTCAGCTTCTGGGGACAGGTCGGTGTCGGCGCGGTCGCGCTCGGTTGCGTCTCTGCGGCTGCGCTAGGGCAGGTCGCGATCGGCATCCCCTGCGTAATCGGCGGTTCGGCATCTCAGGGATTGCTGTCGTTCTGGGAGAAGCAGCAGTAATCCAAGGGCCCGTGGCCGCAGCTCATTCCAGCCCGGCGCGGCGAAAACCTTCGAGATAGTGTTCGCGATCGGCGTCATGCTTCCAGGGTAACTGCGTCGAGATCCAGGCGAGCGAAATATTGGGCTGGGTCCGGCGCAACTCCGCAAGCGCGCTCCTGGCAAGATCGATCTGGCCGGTCATGCCGGCCGCGACCGTCAGCACGCGATAGGCGCCGGTAAGGTCGCCACGCTGACGGGTTGCCTCGCGCGCCAGTGCAATCGCCTCCTGATAATTCCGTCCGACGAATTGGGCGTAGGCCGCGACGCCGTAATAGATCGCGGAAGAAGGATCGCGTGGACTTTGTCGGATGGCACGCTGTGTCGCTGCATGGGCATCCGTCCACCGTCCGCTATAGCACAGCGCCAGGGCGTAGTATCCCTGCGCCAGAGAGAAGTTCGGGTTGAGCTGGAGCGCCAGCTCGAACTCGGCCAGCGAATGGTCAAGCCGGCGCGTGGAGAAATACACGCTGGCGAGCGCCGTATGCGCCCAGGCATCTTCGCTGTCGGCGGCGATCGCCGCCAATGCCGCCCGCTCGGCTATGGGTGCTGCGGTTGCAAGATCAGTCCAGCCCAAATGCACGCCGAACATATGGTTGGTCGCGAACAGGGCCAACGCCTGGCCGTAGTGCGGATCGATCGCAATCGCGCGTTCCAGCAGCGCCTGCGCGGCGAGGCTGTCGGTTCGCGTCACCCGCCAGTGATGCGACAGCGCCCGCATCACTAGGTCCCATGCGTCCACGCTGTTGGGCGGCTTGCGCCGGCTGCGAAAGTTCTCGGCGGCATAGATCTGGGGTTCGATCGCGGTGACGATGGCGTCGGTGATCTCGTCCTGCACCGCGAAAACGTCGATCAGATCGCGGTCATAGTGCTCCGCCCAGATATGGCTTCCGGTCGCAGTATCATTGAGCTGCGCGGTGATGCGTACGCGACCGCCGCTCCTTCTCACACTGCCTTCGACCACGTAGCGCACCCCGAGCTCGGAGGCGACCTGCCTCATGTGCACCGGCTTACCTTTGTAGGTGAACGACGAGTTGCGCGCGATCACGAAGAACCAACGCAATTTCGACAGGGCGGTGATGATGTCTTCGCTGATTCCGTCGGAGAAATACTCCTGCTCGCGATCGCCGCTCATATTGTTGAACGGCAGTACGGCGATTGCCGGCCGGTCGGGCAGCGCTAGCGCCGGACCCGGCTGTTCTGCTTCTACCGACGAAGCAGCCTGTGCATCGCATGGCCCGTTCACGGCGCCGACGAAGCGAATTCCCTTGCGGGGAATGGTGCGGATGAGCCGCTGTTCCTTGCCGTTGTCGCCGACCGCGTTTCGGGCGGCGTTGATGCGGCTGTCCAGCGTCGAATCCGAGACGATTCGTCCTCCCCACACCAGCGCAATGAGATCGTCCCGGCTGACCACGCGATCGCGGTGTTTCAACAGGTGAACCAGCAAGTCGAACACTTGCGGTTGCATCGCTACCAGGTCGGCGCCACGGTGCAGCTCGCGACGATCGGTGTCGAGGATGTGGTTATCGAAGTTGAATTTCACTTGCCCCATCGCATATTTTCTCAAGAAACAATCAAGTTCGTCTCATGAAGAGATCAAGCGTCAGGCAAAGACCTGTCGCCATTCTCCGTGCATCCCTGCCAAAATCGAGAGTTGGAATCCCATTTCCCCTAGCGGAGTCAATTTCATGACGGAAACCCAAGCCATTGGCCCGGCGATTCCGGGCAATCGGCTGGCAGGATTCACTGCATTTCTATTTGGTGGTGTGGCCTATCTCACATTTCTGTTCACGATTCTGTACGCCATCGGGTTCGTATCGGGGCTTGCCGTGCCGAAGGCGATCGATACCGGCCCGGAATCGGGGATATTCGAGGCCATTGTCGTCAATCTCGCTCTGATGTCGTTATTTGCCATCCGGCATACCGTGATGGCGCAGAAATTGTTCAAACACTGGTGGACGCAGTTTATTCCAAGGTCCGTCGAGCGCAGCACCTATGTGCTGTGCGCAAGTCTGACGCTTCTGCTGTTGTTCTGGCAATGGCGTCCAATGCCTGCGGTCATCTGGCACGTCCAGGAACCCGAAATGGCCATGGTGATCGCCACGCTGTCGTTCATCGGTTGGGTGATCGTGTTCACGAGTAGTTTCCTGATCGATCATTTCGAGCTGTTAGGATTGCATCAAGTCGCCAACAATCTGGTCGGCCGCGAGATGCCGGCGCCCGTCTTCCGGACGCCGTTCTACCACCGTTTTGTCCGGCACCCGATCTATCTCGGTTTCATCATCGCGTTCTGGGCGACCCCGACGATGAGCGCCGGGCATCTGCTGTTCGCAACGGTGGCCACGGCCTGCATCTTCATCGGCATCATGCTCGAAGAGCACGATCTCGTCGGCATGTTCGGTGACGCGTAACGCTTTTATCGGGAGCACGTTCCGATGCTGTTCCCATGGCGCAAACTAGACTGATCACTTCTCAACTATCTGCACGGAGACGAAGGAACTATGAAACATAATGGAAGCTGTTTTTGCGGCGCGGTCGAGGTTCAGGTCACCGGTGCGCCGGAAGGGATGGGATATTGCCATTGTCGTTCCTGCCGCTCGTGGTCTGGCGGGCCAGTGAACGCGTTCACCCTGTGGAAGCCGGAAGCGGTAACGATCACGGCGGGGGCGCAACATGTTGCGACGTTCGAGAAGACGCCGATGAGTCAGCGCAAGTACTGTGCGGAGTGCGGCGGTCATCTCATGACCAATCATCCGACGCTCGGGCTGGTCGATGTCTTCGCCGCAACGCTCCCGACGCTTGCCTTCACGCCCGGCGTACACGTCAACTACGCCGAGACGGTGCTGCCAATGCGGGATGGGTTGCCTAAACTGAAGGATTTTCCTGCCGAGCTTGGAGGGTCCGGCGAGATGGTCGCCGAGTAGGAAACCGGGTTTTCGCCGGAAGTGACCGCACAGCGGACAGCCGTTCGCGGCGTCTGTTTGTCGACAAGGCTTCGCCCGACTCCCGGACGTGACTGGGGGCGGGCGACGTCTTTTTGTGGTGCCGTCCTGTGGGTACGCCAGAGGTCTGCAGCTTGGAGGTGAGGGCGATGCAGCGATCCCCGCGTGCCGTGTTGAGAGCTATGTCGGCGGCAGGTCCCGCCCTGCAAAATCGGGGTTTGGCGTAACCCCTCCGGTTCCGGTAAGAAAGCCTTGAAGTCGCGGCGAAAAACCTTGTTTCGCCCGGCAGAATAACAAGGGGAAATGCCGGAGATGACCGCCAAGCCGCAATTGCCGGATCGAACACCGCGCGCAAAGGGAGAGCCGACTGCCCTGGATGGCCTGCTGGTCGTCGATTTCACCCGGGTCGTTGCCGGACCGGCCTGCACGCAAACGCTGGCAGATTTCGGTGCCGAAGTGATCAAGATCGAAAATCCCGACGGGGGCGACGACACCCGCCATTACGAGCATGCGGAAATCGGCGGAGAGAGCGCGGCCTTCCTCAGCCTTAATCGCAACAAACGCGGCATCGCCCTCGATTTCACCAATCCTGCGGCGCTCGAAGTCGCGCGCGAACTGATCGCGAAAGCGGATGTCGTCGTGGAGAATTTCTCCGGCGGCGTGATGAAGAAGTATGGTCTCGACTATGCCTCCGTCGTGGCGGCCAATCCGCGGCTGATCTACTGCTCGATCTCTGCCTATGGCCGCAAGGGTGAGTTCGCCTTGCGTCCGGGGTTTGACCCGATCACGCAGGCCGAAAGCGGCTTCATGTCGCTGAACGGATTTCCGGATGGCGAACCGGTGCGAACCGGTCCGCCGATCGTCGACTTGGCGACGGGCATGTCGGCGTGCAACGCGATCCTGCTGGCGCTGATCGCCCGCGATCGGCTCGGCCGCGGCCAGCAGGTCGAGGTCGCGCTGATCGACACTGCCGTAGCGATGACCGCATTTTACGGCATGGCCTATCTGGTCAGCGGCGCGAATCCTGGCCGATTTGGAAATTCGCCGAATGGCTCGCCCACCGTAGGTCTTTACCAGGCCTCCAATGGGCCGCTTTACATGGCCTGCGCCAACGACCGTCTGTACCGCCGGCTCGTGGTGGACGTACTGGATCGGCCGGACCTCGTCACCGACCCCCAGTTCGCGCACAGGAAAAACCGAACCGCCAACAAGGAAAAGTTGCGCGCCATCATCGCGGGTATATTTGCCAACGACAGCCTCGAGCACTGGATGGCGAAGATGAAGAAGGCCAACATACCGGTCGGCCATCTGCGCACGGTCGAAGAAGGTTTTAACGCGCCGGAAGTGCGCGGTCGCGATCGTCTCAGCCAGATTCCGCATCCGACCGCGGGCGCCGTTCCCAATATTGAAACGCCGCTCTATATGAGCCTGACGCCAACCATCGATCCCGTGGCGGCGCCGCTGCTCGGCGAACATACCAGCGAAGTGCTCCGAAAGACGCTCGGCTACGATGAGCGACGTATCGCGGCGCTGGCCGAGGCGGGGGCTTTCGGGAAGCCGGGCAACACGGCCTGAGAGGCGCCGATCGGTTTCGATGCATCTCGCAAACGAATAACATTCTTGCGTTTGAGCGACGCCTAACTCGTTCAAAGCGGTAGCTTTTCCCGTTTGTCTGCGGTTAAGGTGCCGGCAAAACGGGAGAGAAGCACCATGAACGACGGGACGCCCAGCCGGCCGGCGAGGAATGTCGAACTCGGCGCCAGCGGCGAAGAATTCCAGAATCTCCACGAGTTCGTCCGGAAAGCCCGCGCCCGGCTCAACCAGAACGCATGGGACTATATCGTCGGCGCCGCGGAAACCGAGACCACCATGCGTCGCAATCGCATGGCGCTCGACGAGATTGCATTCCGGCCGCGGGTGCTGCGGAACGTCGCCAAGGTCGATGCCTCGACCGAGATACTCGGCCGCCGCTTGCGCCTGCCGGTGATGATTGCGCCGGTCGGCGCGCTCGAGATTTTCGATCCCAATTCAGGCGCCGCCGTCGCACGCGGCGCAGGGCATTTCGGCGCGGCTCACATGCTGAGTTCGGTGTCAGAGCCGGGGCTCGAGGCCACTGCCAAGGCTGCGCCCGATGCGCTGCGTATCTACCAGCTCTATGTCCGCGGTGATGACGCTTTTGTCGAAGACACTGTCAGCCGCTCGATCGACAACGGCTATGCCGCCTTCTGCCTGACCGTCGACACCGCACATTACAGCCGTCGCGAGCGCGATATCGCCAAGCGGTATGTCCGCGAAAGCCGCATCCGCGCCACCGGCGGTGACTTCCAGAAGGGGCTCGATTGGCGCACCGTGAAGCTGATCAAGGACAAGTATAAAATTCCGCTGGTGATCAAAGGTATTGCGACTGCGGAAGACGCCGCCATCGCGATCGATCATGGCGTGGACTGGATCTATGTGTCGAACCATGGCGGCCGCCAGCTCGACCATGGACGAGGCTCAATGCACGTCTTGCCGGAAATCGTCGACGCGGTTGCCGGCCGCGCCAGGATCATGGTCGACGGTTCGTTCTGCCGTGGCACCGACATCGTGAAGGCGATCGCTTCGGGGGCCGATTTGGTCGGCATCGGCCGCCTGCAATGCTGGGCGCTCGCAGCCGCGGGCGAAGCCGGTATCGTGCGGTTGCTGGAGCTGCTGGAAGATGAGGTGATACGCTGCCTCGGGCTGCTTGGCGTCACCAACCTTGCCGAACTCGACAAGTCTTACCTGCATGCGGCGACTGCGACGAATCCGCCGAGCGTATTCAGCGCCTATCCGCTGCTGGATATCGAACCCTATCGCTATTGAGAAAGCTGCCGCGCCGGGTCTTTTCGCCTCAAACCAGCCTTGTCATATCCGGAGTTGGTAGCTCGTCAGGAACCTGGCGAGGCATCTCCGCATTATCAGCTGCGCCGAGGACGACGCCGCCAAACACGAGTCCGATCTCCCATGGCCAAGTAGTCGCGCGAATGGCAGAAAATCCTTTCGCTCAATTCAGCCTCGAGAAGGCTATCGGTCTTCGCTGGACGCTCCGCGATATTCAGGCTCGCCGGCTGAAAATGTCGCCGGTGAGCGATGAAGATTTGAGGACATTGACGGGCCTCGGCCTGGTCGAAGTGCGCGACGAAGGGCTCGTGCTGACACAAGCTGGAATCGCGATGCTGAACGGGGAGTAGTCAGCGCGCCTTAAGGAAGCTTTCGCCGGAGTTGCAAGGCGTGCAGCGGTAGGTCAGAACGTCATAATTCTGGTCGCGCGGCTCGACGGTGGCCAACCGCATCTGTGCGCCGCATTTCATGCAAGGCATTTCTATACTGGTCTGAAACCGCGTACAGGTCGGCGTCGGTCGAAACGATTGCAGCATTTTATCCCCATGTCCCAAGAGAGACTTAAAAACAGAGACGCAACGCCACAGACAGTCGATCCCCAACGCGAATCACTATGCCACACTGTTGCCACCTTTGGAATCGGGCGTCCACCCGTATGGCTACGACCCGCGAGAAAAGGAAATCATTCCTTTGGCGGTTCGTTGGGATCTGGGTGCCGGATGCCATAGCGGCAGTCTGTGCCCCGGCGGAGCTTGTTCCAATACGACGCAGACGCCGCCGGGAAGTGTGCTAACCTGCCAAGGTCGACATTGGAGAAGCGACCATGACCGAACCGAAACTCGAAGTCCCGGCCGAACTGCGCGAACTGGCCGAGAAAACCATCGATCAGGCAGAAAAGGCGTTCGGCATGTTCTTCGATGCCGCCGGCAAATCCATGACCTCGATGCCCGGTGCGGGAACCGAAATTTCCAAGCAGGCGCTGTCGTTTACCGAGCAGAATATGAAGGCGGCGTTTGAGCATGCCCGAAAGCTGGTCCATGCGACCGACCTTCAGGAAGCGATGCGGATCCAGTCTGAATTCCTGCGCAGCCAGTTCACCAACGCCGGCGAACATATGCGTCAGATCACCGGCGGCGTCATATCGGCCGCAAAAGATTCGGCGAAAGGCAAATTCTGAGGTGGCGCGCTAGCGGCGGCGACCGATCGCGACGCCGAATAGAACGGCGACGAACAGGCTGGTCAGCGGTGCTTCGCGGGTAATCGCACTGATGGTCGAGAGCGGCATTCCGGGTTGCCGTGCCGCCGTGATCGCGTCGCTGAGACGGCCGACCGCAGCCTGCAGTCCTTCAGACACTTCCGTCAGCGTGCGCGATACATCGGTTGCCGTATCGATGGCGCGTTCCGCCATACCGGGCTGCAATGGGTCTGTGGGTTCAATTTTCACGTTCTCAGCTCGCTCGACCGCTTGTTGGGTAACTGCCAACGTCCTGACAATACGCGGCCAGAACATTTGTTCCCGGAAGTTATCGCCCTGGCGCGTTGATGAGGAGCCTTCCGGTATTGATGAGGAACCTTCGTCCTCGCCGGGATTTGGTTTCGTCAGAGGAAATCAAAAAGCGGATTTTCGAATGACGACGGATTTGGCGGAAAATCGTTCGAGCCGGCGCGGCGGTGCGCCGCTGAAGGTTGCAATTGCGGTCGCCGCTCTTGGCGTGCTCGGCATACTGATTGTGGACCATGGACCATGGAACAAGCCCAAGGTGCAGCCGGCCTTTATGGCGAGTTACAGTTCCACCGGCGAGGCTGCCCGGGCGGTCGGCGCCAAGGTCATGACGACCGAACCTAAGCTGCAGGTGGAGCCTGAGCCCCCCATGCCAAAGCCCGTTCATCCGGTGAACCCAGCGCCGCAGTAAGCGCGACGTTTGACACGTCGCGCAAATCACCGGCACAACGGCATCATCACCGAAGTCCGCAGGCTTCCGAACGAGCGCGTCAGCGCACGCTGACGAACGCACCCCAGCTAGCGGCCAACCCTGCAGCGACCAGTACGAGCAGCGGATTGTCGCAGAACGGGCTGCCATATTGGCACATCGTTACACCCAGCGAGCCGATCTCGTGACGGCTGGCTGCATAAAACAAGCCCGACAGAATCGTGAGCACGGCAGCAACGAAAAACATTCGACAGCCTCCTTGCGCTCGGTTGGGCCGCAGGTTGCGCCATCCACGGCCCAACGATTTTGCTTTCGATGTCGCCGTGCTGAATCTGGTTTGCTTTGTCCTCTTGACGCGTCGGGCAAATCAGGTGCACATTGACACGGTCGCCAGTCTCGTCGAGCCCGCGCCGGAAACGGCGGCGGGCTTTTTCGTTTCGACATTATCCGCCGGGGCGGTTTCAATTTGTCGAAACTGTTTCGTCAAATTTTCCGCAATTTGTTGATCGTTCGAAAACGATTTGACATGTCGGGAAAATCACCGGCATAACGGCATCATCGCGAAACTTGCAAAAGCCCGCACGGAGAATTCCGTCGCGGGCTTTTTGTTTTGGAATCCCCCAATCGGACGGCAGCCGCACATCGACGCCGCAACTCCCAACGTCCCCGACGGGCGTCGCGGGCGCGCCGCCGTCCGAGCCTTCAAACCCACAAGTCATTGGCCGGCACGCGAATGTGCCGGCTTGCGGCGCGGATCGTCACCGCCACATGCGGCCCCCAACGGGATAAGGTTCGCGCCCCAATGATCTGCGCCTGCACCGCGATCATGCCGCACATTGCATTTTTGCCGGAGACAAGCCGATGACCGCCGACCTGATAGCGCTTGCGCTCATCGGCCTCGTTGTCGTCGCCGTATCGGAGGAGCTTTCATGAGCGCCGAAATCATTCAATTCATCCCGCGTCCCAGACGCGACGATGCACAAACGGATTTCCCGCCAATTGCTTTTTGCTTACGGCGCATGATCCCGCCGTGGCTCCCGCCGATGCTGCCGCAGGTCAGCCTGCTGAACCGGAGAGGCGGGAAACCTAGCGTGGCGAAGACTCTTGTTGAAATTCGCTCTCTCGCACGCTGCCATACCCGGACTGCAATCCGCGTTCTCGTTGGCGTCATGCGATGCAATTACGCAACTCCCGCCGCCCCCGTGTCTGCCGCCAACGCCATTCTCGATCCCGACTGGGGCAAGGCCACGCAACCGCTGGAGAACAGCGGCGAAGGTGCGCTCGAACTGCTTCAACGGATCGCGCGTTATCGTCTATTTTGCCAAGCGAGGTTTCGAGAATGTCGCGCGGATCATCAGCGATGACTGGGGAGCAAGCTGCGGATGTCAGAGCTATCGTCGTCGAGACCTTGGCCGAACAGCAGAGAATTCGTTACGACGATATCGATGCCGTGGTTTTCAAAGCGGTCACTACCACGCTGACCTCATTCGGAATCGACGAGGAAGATCGAAACGAGGTTCGGGCTGATTTTCAGCATGTGCGACGCTGGCGCCGAAGTATCGAGCAAGCGCAGAGCTACATCTTCAAGGTGGTCCTCACGGTGACCGTAACCGGGTTCGTCGGAGCCGTGTGGCTCGGCATCAAGGCAACGCTCGGGAAATGATCTATGGACGTACGGCATGCTAATGATAAGCGCGAATTCAGATCCGGCAACGTATCGGATTCGAGCCGATCGCCTTCGTCGGTATTCCGTCCACCCAGTTTTCAATGCGGGCTATTTTTGTCGCGTTGGCGTGCTCGGGAAGCTTGCGGACACGGGCTGCAGTTGCGCCTGATGCGAGCCGTGGAGGCGCGTGCGCGTCTGAATAGCTGGTTTCGGTGCTCTCTGACACCACAGACAACATGCACTCCGCCAACAACTTCATTCGCGCGGGCTATCGCTTGTTCAGCCCCCGGAATCCTTGGGCTTGGCCGAATACGCTTTATCGGCGCAAGGGACGTAAAATAGCGCTCACCCGTTGCGCTATCCCAAATTGCTTCACCCGCCCGATGGCCTTAAGGCCACCGGGCTTTTTGTACGTTTCGGACCAGTCTTGTGGCGGAGTAGCCATGCTTCCCGCGTGCCTTGATCATTGGTGATCAGCCGGTACACTGCTAAAGCTTGGACGGCGCTAAGCAACGGGACAGGCGAGGAAATATATGGCTGGAGGCGACGGAAAGCCGGAGGCAGGTTTGTCCGCGGGGCCGGGTGCGGATGGCTATGTCGCCATGGTTGCGCGCGCCACGGCCCTGATTCCGGCACTGCGTGATCGTGCCTCAAAGACGGAAGAGCTTCGGCGCCTGCCGCCGGAGACCGAACGCGATTTGCATGACGCCGGCTTGTTCCGAATCGTGCAACCCAAACGCGTTGGAGGCGCCGAGCTTGACTATGTTGCACTGGTCGATTGCGCCGACGCGCTGGGGCAGGCGGACGCTTCCGTAGCATGGAATTTCGCCAATCTGGCCAGCCATCACTGGATGCTGGGCATGTTTGACCGGCAGGCGCAGGACGCCGTCTGGAGCAGGAATGCCGATGCGTTGATTGCATCGTCCTTTATCTTTCCAGCCGGTCGCGCGAGAAAGGTGGATGGCGGATATGTCCTGCGCGGTCACTGGCCGTTCTCTTCCGGCGTCGAGTTTCTGCGACTGGAACATGCTTGCCGGTGTTGTGTCGTCGGACGATGATGCTGACGGCATTGAATACCGCATATTCCTGCTCAACAGGAGCGAGTACAGGATCAACGACACCTGGAATGCGACGGGGCTGTGCGGCACCGGATCGAATGACGTATGGGTCGAGGATGTCTTTGTCGCGGAGAAAATGACCGTCGCGGTCAGCGAGCTGACCGGTGGGCCGACGCCGGGAAGCATGACAAACCCAAACGCGCTGTACGCGCTGCCGGTATTCTCTCTCTTTCCTTACGTATTGTCGGGTGTCGGCTTGGGCAATGCACAAGCCTGTCTGAATGACTACGTCGAATTCGCGCGGCATCGGGCCTCGACCTACAATCGTGCCAAACTTAGCGACCTTCAGACGACCCAAATCAAGATCGCAGAGGCTTCCGCCAAGATCGATGCGGCGCGCCTCGTCATGCGCACGAACTGCATTGAGGCCATGGATGATGCACGGCGTGGCTACATTCCGGATCTTGCGGGCAAGACACGGCTTCGGCGGGATGGCGCTTTTTCGGTGAACCTCTGTACCGAAGCCGTATCGCTGTTATTCGCGGCAAGCGGTGCGCGCAGTCTGTTTACGTCGGGCGCGCTGCAGCGGCAGTTCCGCGACGCCCATGCCGTGAATTCGCACCTCGCATTCAATTTTGATGCGGCGGGAACCAACTATGGACGCGTGGCGCTCGGTCTGCCGTCCGAAAATCTGACGCTCTGAGGCCTGGCGGATGTCTGACGCACCCAAACATCCGGCCGATCCGGCCAATGAATTTGCCAGCGACAACTCGGCGATCGATCCGCGCGATTTTCGCAATGCGCTTGGGACTTTCGCCACGGGCGTCACCATCGTCACGGCGATGTCTGCGGATGGCAGGCCATACGGCGTGACCTGCAATTCCTTTGCCTCGGTGTCGCTCAATCCGCCGCTGGTCTTGTGGAGTCTCGGGATGTTTTCCCAGGGGCTCACGACCTTTCAGAATGCCAGCCATTTCACGATCAATGTTCTCGGAGCTTCCCAGCAAGCGCTGGCGTCGCAGTTTGCAAAATCGTCGGACGACAAGTTCGCCGGCGTGAGCTGGACGCCGGGGCTTGGCAACGCGCCGGTGTTGACCGACAGCGTGGCCAGTTTCCAGTGCCGTGCGGCCAATCGGTACTATGGCGGCGACCACATCATCTTCCTGGGTGCCGTCGAAGCCTACGCCTACAATCGGCAGGAGCCCTTGCTGTTCGCGCGCGGCAGCTTCGGTCGTTTTATCACCGTAGACGGCAACGGCTCTTCGTAGGCAGCTTCGCCGAAGCTCGCCGGCGTTGCTGCGGTAGATCCGCAATCTTTAGCATCTTTGCCATCTCTGCGCGATACCAGTCGCCAATCTCGCTGGCTGTCATGAGGGCGACGCCGTCGTGACCGAGCACATAGTCGAGCAGCGCTTCCAGATACTTGATGCGATGTGGCACACCCGTGATGTAGGGGTGAATCGATATTGCCATGATTCGCGCGTTCGATGCGCCTTCGAGATAGAGCCGATCGAACTGGTCGGTGCAGCGCTTCAGGAATTGGTCGGAAGGCAGATGCTGAAGCGCGTGGATGACGATATCGTTGGTTTCGACCGAATAGGGGATTGTGGTGATGGTTCCGTGAGGTGTCGCAATTTCCTGTGGCAGATCGTCGATCACCCAGTCCGCGACATACTCGATTCCGTTGAGGCGCAGCAGATCAAGCGTTTCCTCGGTCTCGGTGAGGCCAGGGCTTTCCCATGATCGCGGCGGTTTCCCTACAAATTTCGAGATTGTCTCGACCGAGCGCTTGATGGCATCCGCCTGGTTCTCGACCTTGTGCATCGGCCCCTGCACGAAGCCGTGTCCCATGAATTCGAACCCGGCTTCGAGCGCGGCTGACGCTACGCGCGGATAGGAATTGCAGACGTTGGCATTGATCGCCAGTGTCACCGGTATGCTACGGTCGGTCAGCGCCTGGAACTGCCGCCAGAAGCCGGCGCGCATCCCGTATTCATGCCAGGACCAGTTCGGCACGTCGGGCAATAGCGGCTGGCCCATCGGCGGGCTCAGCACCGTGCGCGGCATGGCGTTCTCGATCCGCCATTCCTCGACATTGAGGATGACCCATACCGCTAGCTTCTTGCCGCCGGGGAGCGTCAGCTTCGGCCGGTCGATTTGTGCCTGATAGGGGATGCGATCGCTCAGCGCCACGGCAAGCTTCCTGGTGTAGATGGGCTATTCGGCGGCCTTGGAGCCGCTGGATGTGCCGGCATTGACGCGTGGCATGACCTTTTCAGCCATCAGGATCATGGACCGGCGTCCGAGTTCGCGATCCTTCCAATCCTTGCCGGCATAGAGCAGCGTGCCGAACGGCCCGGTTTCGTCCTGAAAAGCCAGCAATTGATCCGCTACGCTATCCGGCGTGCCATGAATGATCAACTTGTCGCAGATCGATTCCAGCGTCACCTCGTCATCGGGCTGATCGCGGCGCGTTTTGAACAATTCGATACGGCCACTGCGCTTCAGCTTGGTGAACAGCGAGCGATAGTAATAAACATAGGGCCCGTTTGGATCAGTGGCGTAGGCCTTCGCCGTTGCCGCGTCCTTGGCGACGAACACGCTCTTGGCAACGCGCCAATTTGCCGTATCCGCAGGACGGCCGGCGCGTTCGCATCCCTCAACGTATTTCGGCCAGTGGCTCTTCACCCAGGCCGGCATCAGGAAGTTTGCCGAGATCGGCTCCCATCCGCGTGCAGCGGCTTCCGTCACACCCTTTGAGAACGGCGCCACCGCGGTGACCACGATCGGCGGATGCGGCCGTTGCAGCGGGCGCGGGATGAAGCCCTGGCCGATGTCTTCGATCAGGGTGTTCTGAACCGATATGTTCCAGAATTGGCCCTGAAGATTATAAGGTGGCTCGCTGGCCCAGATCTGAAGCACCTGATTGATGGCTTCCAGGAACATGGCATTCCTGTCCGCCTCGAGATTGCCGAACACTTCCGCATCCGACAGCAGACCGCCGGGGCTGATGCCGAAGATCAGGCGTCCGTCGAGCATGTGGTCGAGCATCGCGATCGAGGCCGCGACCGCTGCCGGATGCGCGTTCGGCATATTGACGGTGCCGGTGCCGAGCTTGATCTGCTTGGTTGCCGCGGCGAGCCAGGCGATGAAAGCGATGCAGGAAGTGATATTCTCTGCCCTGTCGGTGACGTGTTCGCCCACATAGGCTTCGGTGAAGTCGAGCTCGTCGGCCAGCAGGAAAGCCTCGCGATCCTCCTTGAGGGAAAGCCGCCAATCCTTGTCGACGGGATGGATCGGCATCGTAAAGAACCCAAGCTTCATGGTCTGCTCTTCCCACAGGCAGGCTTTTTGATTGGCACAGAACGTGCGTCGTTCAATGCATGAAAACAAGCTCAAAGTCGATATGATCACCCGATAACAAACTTGACCTTTGTCGATCCCGACCGTCTAATCCTGCAAAATAGGAATATTTGACCGGGGAGGTCACGCCGAAAATGAAAGCCTCGGCTTTCGCTTACGCCCGCGCAACCAGCGTCGCAAACGCGCTGGAATTGCTGACCGTGCATGGTGAAAAGGCCAGGGTGCTGTCGGGTGGCCAGAGCCTGCTGCCGGCGATGAATTTGCGTTTGATATCTCCCGAACTCATTATCGATATCGGCGAGTTGGCCGAGTTGCGCGGGGTGGCGGTAAAGGAAGGCGTCCTCACCATCGGTGCGCTGACGCGACACGCTGATCTCCTGAAATCTCCTGAAATTGCAGCCCATGCTCCGTTGTTGACGGAAGCGGTCGCCCACGTCGCCCATCCTGCGATCCGCAACCGCGGCACCATCGGGGGAAGCCTGGCGCACGCAGACCCAGCTTCCGAACTGCCGGCCTGCATGCTTGCGCTTGGGGCTATTCTCATTGCTCGCGGGCCGAGTGGCGAGCGGCGGATTCCGGCGGCCGAGTTCTTCACCGGGATCTACGAAACAGCGCTTGGACCGCAGGAGCTGCTGGCCGCCGTTGAGCTGCCGGTGAGTCCAGGAAGCTCGACGCATTTCTTTCATGAGTTCGCTCGCCGACATGGCGACTACGCGATCGTCGGCCTCGCAGCGCAAGCCGTCGTCAAGGACGGGGGGTTCGCCGATCTTCGCCTTGGTTTCTTTGCGGTCGGCGATCGCCCATTGCTGGCCGGCGCCGCCGGCAAACTGGTCGGTGTGGCCATTACGTCTCAGGTGCTATCCGAGACATTTTCCGCGCTGGATGAAGAGCTCGATCCTCTGGAGGATCACCAGGCGACACCCGCCATGCGCCGGCATCTGGCGAAGGTCCTGTTGGCGCGTTGCGTGTCCTCGCTGCTTGATCGTCCCGATCTCGGCGCGGGAGCGTCAGCGTGACGACTGTGGTTGCGATCTCACTGACCGTTAATGGCGAGCACGTTGAAGCGAGTGTACTGCCGCGCCTGAACTTGGCGGACTTTCTTCGCGAGCACCTCAAGCTGACAGGCACGCATATCGGTTGCGAACACGGGGTGTGCGGCGCGTGCACGGTCCGCGTCAATGGTGATATCGTCCGTTCCTGCCTGCTGCTTGCAGTGCAGGCGCATAATGCGGCGGTTGAGACGATCGAGGGGGTCTCCGACAGCGGCGAGATTGCCGATTTGCAGTCTGCATTCCGGGAGCGCAACGCACTACAATGCGGATTCTGTACGCCGGGGATGCTGATGGCGGCGCAGGATCTGCTGAAGCAATCGTCACATCCGGATCGAGAACAGATTCGCGAACATCTTTCCGGCAACTACTGCCGCTGTACCGGCTACCAGGCCATCGTCGATGCCATCGAGACTACAGCGCGGGCGCGCGCCGGGCGCTTGCCATGACAGCAGCTCAAGAGAAATCTGAAACGCTTTCTGCGCTGGATCGTCCGAACTCCTATATCGGCAAAACTGTGCCGCGGCCGAACCTCGACCGGCTGATGCAGGGGCGTGGGCTGTATGTTAGCGACATTGAGCTGCCGCGCATGGCGCATGTCGTGTTCCTGCGCTCGCCGCATGCACACGCGAAGATCAAGGGCATCGACGCTTCGGCGGCGAAGCGGATGCCGGGCGTGATCGCTGTCGTTTCGGGGGAGGAACTCTCGACAATCATCACGCCTTGGGTCGGCGTGCTCTCGCATTTGAAGGGCCTCAAATCCGCGCCGCAAAGTGCCATAGCGGTCGATCGCGTGTGCTGGCAGGGCGAGGCGGTCGCGGCCGTGGTGGCGAGCAGTCGCGCTCAGGCCGAGGATGCCGCCGAGCTCGTTGCGATTGAATATGAGGAACTTGACGCCGTAACGGACATGCGCACTGCGCTCGATCCAGCTACTGCTGTGATCCACGCGTCTCTCGGCGACAATCTGGCTTTTGAACGCAATCACGATGCCGGGGCCGTCGATCAGGCCTTTGCCGAAGCGGACGAGGTGGTGGAGGCAGAGTTTGTTTTCGGGCGCCACACTGGCGTGACGCTTGAGCCGCGCTCGGTGGTAGCCGACTGGAACGCGGCGGAAGCGAGATTGACCATCTATCAGGGTACGCAAGCGCCGCATATGGTGCAGAATATTGCGGCGCTTCATCTCGGCTTGAAGGAATCGCAGGTCCGCGTGATCTGCAAGGATGTCGGCGGCTCTTTCGGCATCAAGGTTCACATTTATGCCGACGAGATGGCGACTTATGCGCTGTCCAAGCTGTTGCGGCGCCCGGTCAAATTCGTCGCTGATCGTGTTGAGAGCTTCAATACCGATATTCACGCCCGCGACCATCGCTGTAAGGGAAAAATTGGCGTCAAGCGCGATGGCACCATCACCGCATTCGAGATCGACGATCTCACGGGTATCGGACCCTATTCGATGTATCCGCGCACCAGCGCGATCGAGGCTAACCAGGTCGTCAATCTGGTCGGTGGTCCTTATGTGACCAGGAATTATCGTGCCCGGGCCCGCGTCGTGTTCCAGAACAAGAACGTGATGTGCCAGTACCGCGCCGTTGGCCATCCCATCGCTTGCTCAGTGACGGAAGGCCTGGTCGATCTGGCGGCCATGAAGATCGGCATGGATCCGGTAGAAATCCGCCGCCGCAATCTGGTCGCCGATGACGCTTATCCCTGTGCTTCGCCATCGGGTTTGCGCTTCGAGCAATTGTCGCACCATGCGGCGCTCGCCAAACTCATCAAAATGATGAACTACGACGCGTTGCGCGCCGAGCAGGCCGCTCTGCGGACGAAGAACATCCATCGCGGAATCGGCATCGCCAGCTTCATCGAGGTGACCAATCCCAGCGCGGCGTTTTATGGCGTCGGTGGCGCAAAGATATCCTCGCAGGATGGCGTTGCGGTGCGGCTTGACGCGCAAGGGGCAGTGATCTGCCAGACGAGTATCACCGAACAGGGACAGGGATCGGAATCGCTCACCGCACAGATCGTTGGAAGCGTGCTCGGCGTCTCGATGGATCGCGTCCGGGTGATCCTGGGCGATACTGATAACACGCCCTATGGCGGCGGCACCTGGGCCTCGCGTGGCGCCGGCATCGGTGGAGAGGCCGCGCTTCAAGCCGCCAAAGTTCTGCGCAAGAACATCCTCGACGTAGCGGCCGCCGTCCTGCAATCGACGCCCGGAGAACTCGACATTGTCAACAATGGCGTCGTGAATGCCGTCGATGGTGCGCCGCGGATCGATTTGAGCGAACTCGCGCGCATTGTCTATTTTCGTCCCGATACGCTGCCGCCGGGCATTCAGCCGGAGTTTATGGCTACCAGGCACTTTGTCCCGCGCGAATACCCGTTTGCCTTCACCAATGGCGTTCAGGCCTCCTGGCTGGAGGTCGATACCGATACCGGCTTTGTGAAGCTGCTGAAGCATTGGGTCGTGGAGGATTGCGGCACCATCATCAATCCCCAACTGGTCGATGAGCAGATCAGGGGAGGTGTGGTGCAGGGCCTTGGGGCCGCGTTGTTCGAGAAATGCGTGTATGACGAACGCGGCCAGCTCACCAACGCCAATATGGCCGACTATCTGGTTCCGATGTCTGGGGAAATGCCTGACATCGATGTCGGGCATGTAGTCTCACCGACCTTGGAAACGGAATTGGGTGCCAAAGGTGCAGGCGAGGCCGGCACGGCGGGTGCGGCGGCGGCCGTAACCAACGCGGTCAACGACGCGCTCCGGCCGTTTGGGACAATCATCACGGAAATTCCGCTGACGCCCCAGGTTATCCTGACTGCCTTGGGGCGGATATGATACCACGGCAATAAGACCGATCAGACAGAATGAGATGACATATGGACCAGGCCCAACGCGCCACGCAAACCGAGTCGGGCGAAGTTCTCTACGACGTAGCCGACCACATCGCCGTCATCACGCTCAACGCTCCCGAGCGCATGAACACGATTTCCGGGCCGATGCTGAATGATCTGACGCGGTTGCTTATCAGGGCAAACGAGGATCGGGACGTTCGTTGCGTCATCCTCACCGGCAATGGGCGCGCTTTTTGTGCCGGTCTGGATTTGCGGAAGGAACGCAGCGGTGACGGTCTCAGTTCGGCTTCGTCAGCGACTTCGCTGGACCTGCGCAACACGCCGCCGACCGTTCTGCAGGCCATGGACAAGCCGACGATTTGCGCCGTGAATGGCGGAGCCGCCGGCTACGGCATGGATACCGCGCTCGGCTGCGATATTCGCATCATGGCGGAGTCGGCGAAGCTGGCGGCTGCCTTCGTCAAGCGCGGTGTGGTGCCGGAATCGGGCGGCACCTGGTTTCTGCCGCGCATGATCGGGTGGGCCAAGGCATCCGAACTGATCTTCACCGGCCGCACGCTCTCGGCGCGAGAATCTCTCGAATGGGGCCTTGCCAACGAGGTCGTGCCGGACGCCGCCCTGATGGGACGGGCGCGAGAGGTGGCACGCGAGATCGCGGCCAACGCACCGCTGGCGGTTCAGGCCGCCAAGCGCATGATGCGGATGGGGCTTAACGAGACATTCCCCGATCATGTGCATCACGTCTATTTGCAGCTCCTGCCGCTGTTCAAGACGCAGGACATGCAGGAAGGCATCAAGGCGTTCATGGAGAAGCGGGAGCCAAAGTTCGAAGGGCGTTGATTGCCGTTCGCGCTATTCGGCTGCCGCATTCGCAATCGCGCTCGCCTGCTGGTTGGTAACGACCACCTTGATCGCATCTTCGACGCGCTCGCGGGCATAGCGCAGTGCAGTCGGAAGGTCGGCCAGCGGAAAAGTGTGAGTATGGATTTTCGTGGCGTCAAAACGCTTCTCCGCCATCAGCGCCATGGCACGGCGGGTGGCGCTGCGGCCTTCGCCCCGAATTCCGTAGGCGTAGATGTTGTTCTTCACGAGATGCGCGATATCGATCGTGACTGGATCGTGCGGAAACGCGGCGAGGCAGATCTTTCCGCCGCGATTGGTCATGTGAATGGCCTGATCGATCGTGGCTTCGGAGCCGGCGCACTCGACCACGTAGTCCGCGCCGATACCGCCGGTGAGTTGCTTTGACGACCTCAACTGCGTCCTCGTCGTTGATATTGATGACGCGATCGGCGCCGAGTTGCCGGCCGATCGACAGTCTCCCGTTGCGTGTTCCGGTCAGGATGACCGGACTGGCGCCGAGCGCCTTGGCAACGGCCACCGCGAGTAGCCCGATCGGCCCCGGTCCGATCACCACAACGCTCTCGCCGGCAACCAACCCCCCCAACTCCGTCAACCCGTACATCGACGTGCCCGCGGTGACGACCAGTGTCGCCTCGGCATCGCTCATGGTGTCGGGCACCCGCGCCAGTGTATTGATATGATTCACGGCGTATTCGGCAAAGCCGCCGTCTGTCGTGAAGCCGTTCGCGCGATGGCCTTTCTCGGGCTTCCCGTAGTTCAGACATGACGTATACATCCCTTGGCGGCAGCGCTTGCACTGGCCGCAGCCGGCGTGGATCTCGACACTGATCCGCTCTCCGATCTTGAATTCGTCGACGTCAGGCCCGAGCGCGGCGACCGTGCCCATATACTCGTGGCCCGGCGTGAAATTCTTGTTGAAGGGCAGGCCGCCTCCAATGCTGGCCGGTGATCCCGAATGAATGATTTCTAGATCGGTGGCACAGATCGCAACCGCATCGATCCGGATCAGGACTTCGGCGCGTGAAGGCACGGGTACTGGCTTCTCCCGCAGCAAAAGCTGATCCGGATCGCCGAGCACCCAGGCTCTCATCCGTTCGGGAATCAGAAGATCGGGCGACGTCTTCACACCTGGAGATTGGTACATGAATCTCTCCTCTCGTGCCGGATGCTACCGGAAATCGCTCGCCGGTGAAATTGTCTGATGCGGCCAAGCTGGCGTCGCTCAAGTTTGCTGCAGAGCAAAATGCCTTGTCGCAAAACCTTCATACGCGGCCTATACTTGCACACCGGTTGGTGATGAGATTGTCAATTGCCGTCCTAAACCGGAGTGACCCATGAAGACCGTCCGTTTTGTTCTTGCCTTGCTCGCGCTGTCGCTGATCGCGCCCTGGCAGTCCGCCAAAGCGGCCGACGTCATCTGCTACAATTGCCCGCCGGAATGGGCGGACTGGGCTTCGATGCTCAAGGCAATCAAGGCCGATCTCAACTACGACATCCCGCACGACAACAAGAATTCCGGCCAGGCGCTGGCGCAAATCCTCGCCGAGAAGAGCAATCCCGTCGGCGATATCGGTTATTTCGGCGTCACCTTCGGCATGAAGGCCAAAGCGCAGGATGCGCTCGAGCCCTACAAGCCGGCGAAATGGGACCAGGTCCCGGCCGGTCTGAAGGATGCCGACGGCTACTGGACGACGATTCATTCCGGCACGCTTGGCCTGTTCGTGAACAAGGACGCGCTCGGCGGCAAGCCGGTGCCGGCCTGCTGGAAGGATCTCCTGAAGCCCGACTACAAGGGCATGGTCGGTTATCTCGATCCGTCGTCGGCGGCGGTCGGTTATGTCGGCGCGGTCGCGATCAATCTGGCGCTCGGCGGCTCCGAAACGAACTTCGATCCCGCGATCAATTTCTTCAAGGACCTGCGGAAGAATGATCCCATCGTTCCCAAGCAGACTTCCTATGCCCGGGTTGTCTCCGGCGAGATGCCAATTCTGTTCGACTATGATTTCAATGCCTATCGCGCCAAGTATTCGGAAAAGGGCAGTTTTGAATTCGTGATCCCCTGCGAGGGATCGGTGGTGTTTCCCTACGTCGTCGGCCTCGTCAAGAATGCGCCCGACAAGGACAAGGCCAAGAAGGTGCTGGACTATCTATTGTCCGACAAGGGACAGGCGATCTGGACCAACGCCTATCTGCGCCCGGCGCGGCCGATTGACCTGCCCGAAGCCGTGAAGAAGAAGTTCCTGCCCGACAGCGACTATGCCCGCGCCAAGAACGTCGACTGGGGACAGATGGAAAACGTGCAAAAAGGCTTTGTCGACCGCTATCTCGCCGAGGTCCGCTGAGGCAATATGGCGCTCTCGCCGGGGCGCTATCTTCTGATGTCACACAAATCGTTCGTCTGGTTATGCCTGCTGCCGCTTGCGGTAGTGACAGCGGCATTTTTCCTGTTGCCGATGGTGCGGCTCGTTGTGACCGGAGCGGAGGGGCCGCAGGGGCTCGCGGGCTATCTGGCAATCCTGATCGAGCCGCGCTATCGCGCGACCCTTATCAACACCGTGCTGCTGGCAGCCGCGACCACTATCGTGACGCTCATCGTGGCGACGATCGCCGGAATGTTCCTGCAGCGACAGCGTTTCCCCGGCCGCGCGGTTCTGATTGCGATGCTGACCTTTCCGCTGGCGTTTCCCGGCGTGGTGGTCGGCTTCATGATCATTCTCCTTGCCGGACGACAGGGCCTGATCGGCGATTTCTCCAACCGCCTGTTTGGCGAGAAGCTGGTTTTTGCCTATTCGATCTACGGCCTGTTTCTCGGATACCTGTATTTCTCCATCCCGCGCGTCATTCTCACCATCATGGCTGCGGTGCAGAAGCTCGACGTCGGCCTGGAAGAAGCCGCGCGTTCGCTCGGTGCGGGCCCGTGGGCAGTGCAGCGCGATGTCGTGCTGCCGGCACTGGCGCCCGCCTTCGTCGCCTCCGGCGCGATTGCCTTTGCGACCGCGATGGGGGCGTTCGGGACGGCATTTACGCTGGCGACGAACATCGATGTGCTGCCAATGCTGATTTATACCGAATTCACATTGGCTGCGAATTTCTCCATCTCGGCCGCGCTGTCGGTCGGGCTTGGCATCATCACCTGGCTCATTCTTGCGGTTGCCCGCTCCTTCAGCGGAAGCACCGTCGCGGCGGCTGGATGAGACCATGCGCGATCGCCTGATCTTCACCGGCCAGCTCATCTTCACCCTGCTCGTGGCCGGATTCCTGGTGGTGCCTGCGATGCTGTCGATCTCCGCCGGCGTCACGGTGAACTACTTTCGCGGCATCCAGTCCGGCGTGACCCTGCAATGGGTCGTGCAGGTTTGGGAGCTCTATGCCGGCACCATCCTGCTGTCCTTCGTGGTCGCATTTGCGACGCTTGCGGTAACGCTCGCTGTGGGCGTTCCAGCCGCTTATGCCTTGCACGTGCGGGGAGGGCGCCTGTCGCGGATCGTCGAGGAGATTATCACGCTGCCGTTGGCCATCCCTGGCCTGGCCATCGCGCTGGCGCTGCTCTTGACCTACGGAGGTTTCGGCAATTTTCGTCGCTCCTGGATGTTCATCCTCGTAGGCCATGTCATCTTCACCATGCCCTTCATGGTGCGATCGGTCATGGCCGTGTTCGCGACCGTCGACATCAAGACGCTGGACGAGGGCGCGGCGTCGCTCGGTGCATCGCCGTGGCGGCGTTTTCGCGATGTGATCGTGCCCAATGCTCTGCCTGGAATTTTGGCGGGTAGCCTGATGGTGGTGACGTTGTCGCTCGGTGAATTCAATCTGACATGGATGCTCCACACGCCGTTGACCAAGACGCTGCCGATCGGTCTCGCCGACAGCTATGCCTCGATGCGGCTGGAGGTGGCCTCGGCCTATACGCTGATCTTCTTCGTGATGATCATTCCGCTGCTGGTTGCCATGCAATTGTTTGCCGAGAAGGAACAGAAGAGATGAGTGCGCAGGGCGGACACGGCGCCTCGGTGCATATCGAGGCCTGCGGCAAGACCTTTGCCGACGGAACGCGCGCGCTCGAACCGGCAACGCTTGACATCGCCCGTGGTGAAACGCTGGTGCTGCTCGGCCCCTCCGGCTGCGGGAAAACCACCATGCTGCGCATCATCGCGGGGCTCGAAGTGCCCGATGCCGGCGGCAGGGTGCTGTTCGACGGCAAGGACATGACGGCGGTGCCGATCGAGCGGCGCAACGTCGGTATGGTGTTCCAGTCCTACGCGCTTTTCCCCAACATGACCGTATCGGACAATATCGGCTATGGTCTGAAGATCCGTGGGATGCCGGCCAAGGAGCGGGCGGCACGCGTCGCCGAACTGGTGGCGCTGACCAATATCTCCGGGCTCGAGAACCGCCGCATCGATCAGCTTTCCGGCGGGCAGCGCCAGCGCGTCGCGCTCGCCCGTGCGGTTGCGATCCGGCCAGGCATCTTGCTCCTCGATGAGCCACTGACCGCGCTCGACGCCGCGCTGCGTGACCGTTTGCGCGGCGAACTGAACCGCCTGCTGCGTGCGCTGGGCATCACCACGATTTACGTAACCCACGATCAGTCCGAAGCCATGGAACTCGGCGATCGCGTGGTCGTCATGCAGAAGGGGGCGATTGCCCAGATCGGCACGCCGCGCGAGATCTATTTTACACCGCGAAATCGCTTCGTGGCCGAATTCATTGGCGCCGCCAATATTGTCGAAGCTGCCCTGGAGGACGGTCATCTCGTGTTACCGGGCGGGCGGCAGCCGATTCACGGCGATATCGACATGCCGGCGGCCGTTGCGATGATCCGCCCCGAAACCATCCGGGTGACGGCGGCCGAAAGTGCGCCGCTTTCGGGCATCATCGACAGCGTCAGCTTCATTGGTGACAGGCAACGGCTGGTCGTCAGTGGCGCGTCCAAAAGGTTGCTCACCGTCGACGCACCGAATACGGTTCAAGTCACGCTTGGCGAACGGATCGGATTGTCAATTTCGCCGGACGCCATACGCCTGTTGCCGCCCGAGAACTGAGAAGGTCGATGCCGCCAAAACCGGTTCATATTGCCCAGATTTCCGATCTGCACATCAAGCCGCCGGGATCGCTTGCCTATGGCAAGGTCGATACAGCGAAGGCGCTGGGACGCTGTGTTGCGGCGCTGAACGAATTCGACCCGGCGCCTGATTTCGTAGTGATCTCCGGCGATCTGGCGGACACGCCGACGGCTGAGGAATATCAATATCTGAACCGGCTGCTGGCGCCGCTCAAGCTTCCGTTCGCCGGTATCCCCGGCAATCACGACTCGCGCGAGTTGATGCGCGCCGCGTTTCCTTCCGCTTCCTATGCTTTCGCATCCGGGCCACTCAACCAGAAGGTCGAGGTGGCCGGGCTCGATCTGCTGTTGCTGGATTCAAGCGTACATCGAAAGCCGCATGGCGAACTCGACGGGCCTACACTGCAATGGCTTGACGAGATGCTGGCTTCGTCGCCCGACCGGCCGGCGCTGTTGTTTTTGCACCATCCGCCGTTCAAGGCGGGCATTTGGCACATGGACCGCCAGAATCTTCTCAACGCAAGCCAACTCGCGCCCATCGTGCGCCGTCACCCCCGCGTACAGCTGATCGCAACGGGGCATATCCATCGTGCGACACTGACCATGTTTGCGGGCGTGCCGACCACGATCTGCCCGGCTCCGAACCATGCCGTCGATCTCGATCTGGCCGAACTGCGCCAACCCTGCTTCAAGGTCGAGCCGCCCGCCTTCCATCTCCACACCTGGTTTCCGGGTGAGGGATACGGCAACGTCGTGACCCATCAGGTCCCAATTGGGACTTTTGACGGCCCGCATCCGTTTTTCGCGGCCGATGGAAAGCTGTTGTGAGGCCTCCCGACAGTTGGACGGGAGGCGTTCTACTTTGCATGGGGTTGTTTTCGAGATTTTGTGTGTGAGCTTTCGATTCAACTCCAATCCATCCCGGTCTAAGCCAACTTCATCCCAAATAGCCTCGCCGCATTGCCGCCCAGGATCGCGATCTTCTGCTTGTCCGAAAGCGTCGTGGTGGCGAAGACATGGTCGACCGGGTGCTGCTCCCACGGAATCGGGTGGTCGGTACCCAGCAATACCTGGCTGGCGCCGACCTGCGCCACCAGATGGCGCAGGCCTTCCGGTGTGAACACCATGGCGTCGAAATAGAGCTGGTTGAGATATTCGGACGGCTTTTTCTTCAGCGTGATGTTCGGATTGCAGTTTTGCGGTGACACGAAGCATGCATGGTCGCCGCGCGCGGCGTAGGAGCCGAGATAGCCGCCACCATGCGCGGCAATGATCTTGAGCCCGGGGAAGCGATCGAGTGTTCCCTCGAAGATCAGGTGCTGGAGGGCGATCGTGGTGTCGAGCGGATTGCCGATGGTGTTCGACAGCCAGCCATTGCCCTTGAAACGCTTGGCGAGTTCCGGTGTGCTCTGCGGATGGATGAACAGTACCGCGCCGAGTTCTTCCGCCTTGGCCCAGACGGGATGGAATTTCGGATCGGAAAAATCCTCCCCCAGCACGCTGCCGCCGATCGCGGCCCCGCGAAGGCCCTGTTTCTTGACCGCCGTTTCGAGCTGTTGCACCGCGAGATCGGGATACTGCAGCGTCAGGGAAGCGAAGGCGGCAAACCGCTCGGGCCGCGCTGCACACAGCTCCGCCAGTTTCTCGTTCTGAACCTTGACGATCTGAGCCGCGGTGTCGCGATCCTTGCCGTACCAGAACGGATTGATCGACAGCACCTCCATATCGATTGCCATCGCATCCATTTCCTTCAGGCGCTGTTCGATAGCGATGAAATGCTCGGGCACGCCCTTGACCGGCGGCAGCACCTTGTCGGCCTCAGCCCCCATCAGGCTTATCGATTCACGGAAATAGCAATGGGCGTGGACATCTACCGTGAGGACGCGCTTGCCATTGACTTTGACCGGCAGACGAGGCGCCTTTGGCTGGGCATGGGCCGCGTCCAGCATACCGCAGCTGCAAAAGGCCACTCCGCTTGCGGCCGCGCCTTTCAAGAAATTCCGTCGGGTGGTCATTGGTCGCCTCCCTCAATTGTTTGGATACGTTTCCTCAGGCCGATCGACTGACGCGCCGGTCCATTCTTCATTTTATCGGCAACCACATTGCCAATCTGGATAGGGAAGGGCAATCATTCTCGGAATGATTGCGGCCCAAAGGGAGAGATTTCAAATGCGACCGCTTTATTGGCTGATCCCGGTACTCGCGTTGTTCTCAAGCCACCTTGCGATCGCGCAGGGGAACTATCCGGATCGACCGATCAAGATGATCGTGCCGCTGGCCGCGGCAAGTGCGGTCGATGTCGCCGCGCAAATCGTCACCCAGAAGATGGCCGACAACATGGGCCAGCAGTTCGTGATCCTGAACCAGCCGGGTGCGTCAGGGATGATCGGGGCGGAGGCCGTCGCCCGGGCCGAACCGGACGGCTACACGATTGGCGGCTTCAACGACAGCATCATGACGATGGTGCCGAACCTGCAGTCCAAAATGCGCTGGGACATTCTGAAGGACTTCGAACCGGTGTCGCTGGTTGCGACGGTGGAATGGGGCCTGATTGCCAACAACCAGGCCAGCTTCAAGAGCGCAGCAGACCTGATCGCGGCCGCGAAGGCGGCGCCCGGCAAGATTGACTATGGCTCGGGCGGGCCGGGAAGCCCGCAGCATCTGGCGATGGCGATGTTCGCATCGGCGGCCGGCATATCGCTGACGCATGTGCCCTATAAGGGAGCCACGCAAGCCGCAACCGACGTCGCCGCCGGCCAGATTCCCGTCGCCTTCCAGGGCCTGGGCACGGTTGCAGCGTTGGTACGCGGCGGGCAGGTCAGGCTGATCGGGGTGACCACCGAGAAGAGATTGTCGCAATTCCCCGATGTGCCGACCGTCTCGGAGTCCGGCCTGCCGGGCTTCTTCTTTAACTCATGGTTTGCAATTCTGGCGCCTGCCGGCACCCCGAAGGACATCATTGCCCGTCTCAATGCCGAGGCGCTGAAGGCCGTCGGCGACCCTGAAGTGCGCCGCAAGCTCGAAGAGCTGGGTTTTGCGGTGCGCGGCAGCACGCCGGAGGCGTTGCGCGCCATGACCCGCGATCAACTCGCCAAGTACGAGCGCGTGATCAGGGAAACGGGAATCGGCAAGGAATAGCGGTCGGGCGGATGGCGTCGCGGCCGACATAGCCGACGACGCCTGTCGCCTAGAGACCGGTCGCCGCACTTAGCTCCGCGGATCTGGTCACGCAACCGGTACTCGCCGGCATACGCCTTCCGCGCCACTGCCGGTGCTGTGGCCGCAGCGGAAGCAGGGCTGCCCTGCATTCGCTGGTTGCATAGCATGCTGAGCACAGAATGGCGGGACTAGTTTACAGTGGCAAATTTGAAGAACACATCAATGAGTTGTATAGCCCGAAGAATATCAGCAAAACCGCGAAGAAATTCAAACAGTACGAGAAGGAGAACGGCCCTTACGCGTTCGGGAAATTCACGAAATTGGTGCCGAAAAAGGAAAACTGGGCCAACGAATTGGGGGCTACCGACGGGCACGACAGGTGGGAAAAGCACTCCGGCGCCATTCCCAAGGCGGTCCGCGACAAGATTACCGAAGTCATTGCAACCAACCTGAGGTCAGCCAAGCCGATGCCGCTGGTGCTGAAGGTCGGCGAGAATGTCGATGGTACGCATGACCTGAAAGTTCGGATCTTTGCCCATAATGGCCACATGCATATTGGACTTCACATGCTCTGCCCGAATTCTTCGCTGAAATAACCTTCTGACGGCGCAGATTAGAATGGCCAGCAGATCGCCAGATTTTGCTCGCTTTTTGCTGCAGGCCAGCCCCTCGGCTGTAAAGGTAGTACGATCCGGCCATGGTTCTGCCGTTCTGGAGGCATTGTCCTGTTTTCCGCCGTCAAATCGACGCGGCAGGGCGCTTTCCGGTTGAAAAGCGAGCCCACGTTGATTACGGAAGAGCGGTAATCCCGTGTTACCTGGAGTTTAACTGGCGTGCCTCAACAAAGGACGGGTGAAGCTCACGGTTTTGCGAGCAGCAAGCTGTCGGTCTTGCGCAAGCACCCGATTTTTGCCGACCTCGAGCCGGAGGCTTTCGAGCAGCTCTGCCGCTACGCCAAACACTCCACGCTGAAGCGGGGCGCCACGCTGTTTTCCAAAGGGGATCCCGGCAACAGCCTGTACGCGGTCATTTCGGGTACGGTGAAGATGAGCATTTCCTCGCCGGACGGCCGTAACGCGATCCTGAATATCGTTGGGCCTGGGGAAATTTTCGGCGAGATCGCGCTGCTCGACCAACAACCCCGCTCGACCGACGCCATCGCAAACAGCACTTGCGAGCTCTTCGTCATCGACCGGCGCGAATTCATCCCCTTTGTGAAAGATCAGCCGACGTTGGCGATGAAATTCATCGAGTTGCTCTGCGAGCGGCTGCGATCGACCAGCGATCAGGTCGAGCAGATCATCCTGCAGAATCTGCCGGGAAGGCTGGCCAGTGCGCTGCTCCGGCTGTCCGAAAAGCACGCGTCAGCGCCGCAGGGCCGAACCATCGCGATCACGCAGCAGGAGATCAGCGAGATGGTTGGCATGACCCGGGAGAGCATCAACAAGCAGTTGCGCGCCTGGGCAGGACGCGACCTGGTACGCCTCGAGCACGGCGCCATCGTTGTGCTGAATGCCGAGACGCTTCGTGAGATGGCAGAGGCAGGGGCAGGGCACGAAGGCGAATGACTGCCGATGCCCGGGACGAAGCTGACCGTGAAGTCCGGATACTCAGGGCTCATTGACCCGCGGTTACGGGATTGGCGCCACGTTCAATCGTGAACTCCACGTCAATCAGTCCACGCGAGTGATTCAGGTCCGACTGCGACATCAGCAACGTCAGATCCTTGCCCTTCAGGGATGCGAGCACCTCCGACAGCCGTTCCGATAGCGCTGGTGCGATGCCTTCGAATGGCTCGTCGAGCAGCAGGCATTTGGTGCCAATGGCAAGCGCGCGGCCGAGCGCTACCAGCTTTTGCTGTCCACCGCTCAGCAACAGCGCCTTGCGCTGGCGCATTTCGGTGAGTTCGCCGATTACCTCGTAGACGAAGTCGAGCCGGGTCTTGCGGTCGAGATGCTCCGCCACCCACAACGGCAACATGATGTTTTCCTCGACCGTCAACTGAGGCACCAGGCAGCGGTCTTCCGGCATGTAGCCGATCCCGAGTGCCGCGCGCGCGTGGCGCGGACGGGACGCCAGGTCGCTGCCTTCGAACCGCACCGTGCCCCGGGCCGGCGTGAGGTGCCCCATGATCGAACGCATCAGCGTCGTCTTGCCCGCGCCGTTACGGCCCACCAGACTGACCATGGCGCCTTTCGCGACGTGCATTGTAAAGCCGCGCAATGCCGGCATCGACTGGATCTCGACGACAAGATTGTCGATCGCGAGCAAGGGCGCCGCGTTGTTCATCGTAGGCCCCCCGTGACGTAGCGGCGGACTTCCTGATTATTCAGGACCTCGGCGGGCATCCCGTCGGCCAGAATCCGCCCCTGATAGAACGCCACGACGCGATCGGCATACCGGCTGACGATCTCCATGTCGTGTTCGACGAATACGATGGTTGCTGCGTCGGGCGCGACGGCGTGGATGACGCGATCCATGGTCGTGAATTTCTCTTCCGCTGATACGCCGGAAGTCGGCTCATCCAGCAGCAGCAGCTTTGGATGGCGCACCAATGCCATGGCGATATCGATCAGTTTGCGCACGCCGCCCGCAAGCTCCGAGATCGGGCGATCGGCCATGCCGGCAAGGCCAAAGCGTTCCAGCAATTCGACAGCCTTGTCGCGGCGGCCTTGCGCTTCCGCCGGTGCCCGGAGCGACATTCGTGTGCCGATGCCGGAAATCGCCACGGCAAGATTTTCGGCGGCGGTGAGCTCGACAAAAAGCTGCGGAATCTGGAAGGAACGGGAGATGCCAAGCCGGGCTACGCTTCGTGGCGAGCGTCGGCCGATGTCAATTCCGTCGAGCAGGATCGTGCCGCTGTCGGGCTTGAGATAGCCGGTCACCATGTTGACAAAAGTGGTCTTGCCGGCGCCGTTGGCGCCGATCAGGCTGATCTTCTGACCGGCTGGAATATCGAGGGTCAGCGCATCGGCGGCGACCACCGCGCCAAAGCGCTTTTCGAGCCTGTGTACCGAAAGAACCGAAGTCACGGCGCGGCTCCTCGTTCGGCAGCGAGGGCGGCTTCCGCCGAGATGCGCCGCTTGCGCCGGTCCCTGATCCACAGCGAGCCGATGCCGCGCGGCAGAAACAGAATGACGCCCAGAAGGAATACGCCGAGCACGAGCTGCCAGGTATTGGGCAAATAGAGATTTGAGAATGAACGGACCAGTTCCAGCGCCATCGAGGCGACGAAGACGGCGGCCACGCTCTGGTTGCCGGCAAGCACCGCCACGAAGACGAATTCGCCTGATGTGGTCCAGTATGCGAATTGCGGATCGATATGCCGCTGCGCCATCAGCGCAAAGGCGCCGCTCGCGCCGGCGAAGATCGCTGCAATTACGAAATTGATCGATATGATCCGATTGGCGGAGAGGCCGAGATATTCGACCCGCAGATTGTTCTCGCGCACCGCAAGGCTGGCAAGGCCGAATTCGGACCGGAACAGGTAGGTCGTGGCGATGCCGGCAACTCCGGTCACGATGACCGAGACGGCATACAGCATGAAGTCGGCCTCGCGCGGATCGGTGAAGCTCATGCCAAACAGGCTTGGCCGCCCGACATTGAACCCGTCGGAGCCGCCAAGCGCGGTCGATTTCACCAGCGCGCCGTAAAACACCATCGACAGCGCCAATGTCAACATGCCGAAGAAGATCCCGCTGTAGCGCGCAATCAATGGCCCGATGACCAGGCCGAGCAGGCCGCCGCAAGCCGCGCCGATGATCACCTGCGCCACCGCGTCGGTGAGGCCCCAGGCGTTGGCGATCAGCGCTACGCCATAGCCGCCGGCGGCGAAGAACAGGCCTTGGCCGAACGACACATTGCCGGTGCGCGCCAGCACGACGATGCCAAGGGCGATCAGCGCATTGGAGGCGGCAATCGTCGCCAGCGACAAGGTCCAGGTCGGCAGCACGCGGCCGAACAGCGTCACCGCAGCGACAAGGGCGACCATGATCAGGGGATGCAGGTCTTTCCTCATCAGATTCGCCTTGCCGTCTCGCGCTTGAACAGCCCCTCGGGGCGAAACATCAGCACAGCCGCCATGATCAAATAGATCATGAACAGTTCGGCTTGGGGCATGAGATGCACCGAGGCTGCGCGCGCCAGTCCAACCAGGATCGCACCGACTGCGGCTCCCTCGACGCTGCCCAGCCCTCCGATGACGACGATCGCGAAGCTCAGGATGATGACATCAGAGCTGAGGCCCGGCTGCATCGATATTTTCGGCGCGGTCAGCGCGCCGGCAAGGGCGGCGAGCAGGACGCCGAACGCAAAGGCGATCGCATAGACGCGGTTGACGCGTACGCCCATGCTCACGCTCATTTCCTCGTTATGGATGACGGCGAGCACGATCTTGCCGATCACGGTGCGATTGAGGCCGAACCAGATCGCAAAGCCGATCGCGGCCGATATCGGTATCAGCACCAGGTCGTAGCCGACGTAGTAGAGCCCGGCGAATTCGAGATTGCCGAACAGCTCGTAGGGCTGCGTCGCATAGATCGGATTGACGCCCCAGATCAGCTTGGTGACGTCTTCAAGAATCAGAAACACGGCGTAGGTCACCAGCAGCAGCACCACTTCGTCGCGGCCGTAGAACATTTTCAGGAGACCACGTTCCAGCAGAAGTCCGACGGCGGACGCGATCAGCGCCACCGAGAGCAGCATGGCGACGAAGCCAACGCTTGGGGGGAGGCCGCGCGCCGCCACCATGGTTACCGTGGTCGCCGCGATATAGGCGCCGAGGGCGTAGAAGCTGCCATGGGCGATGTTGAGGATCTTCAATACGCCGAACACCAGCGTCAGCCCAAGGGCAACGACAAACAGCCACGAAGCCTGGATCAGGCCGTCGAGAACGATCGTCAGGAAGAAATTCATGGTGGTCTGGTATCGCGCGGGTCGTCGGTGAGCAGAAAAAGGCGGCGCGAGCTAGTTGCGCGCCGCCATGGGTTTGTCGGATGCCAATGCGCCTATTCGCACTTGGCGCCCTGCATGCCGCCCTTGATCCAGTCGATCGCCTTCACGCCGGGCGGCGGGTTGACGCATTCGGCGGCGAAGTACTGGATATCGACCAGATCGACCCGCTTGAGATCCGGATTGTACTTGGTGCGGCTGAAGGCGATCGGCTGGATCGCCTGATGGCCGTCGGCAAGCTTCATCTGAATGAGTCCGCCGGGCGACGGCCACTCCAGACCGGTCATGGCCGCGACCATTTCATCGGTTGAAGGCTTCTTGCCGCCGTTCTTGCCCATGGCCTTTTCGACCGCGGCTTTCAATCCAAGAATCGCCTGTGTCATACGATAGGAGGCCTGAACCGGATAGACGCCGTTGGCGGCTTCGTATCCCTTGAACAGCCAATCATTCAGCGGCGATTTCTGCGACATCAGGCCGTAGGCGCCGCGCGCGCCGATGATGGTGCCGTCGGGCATCTTGTCGCCGAGCGGCGGCAGCACGTGATCGGCGGCGCTGAATACGAGCTGGCTACGCTTCGGCAGCCCACGGGGGGCCGACTGCAGGACGAAAGCCTGCAAGTCGCCGCCCCACAGGCTGGAATAGACCACGTCGGAGCCGGCCCCCACCAGCGCGGAAATTTCGGTGCCGTATTGGCCGGCGCCGAACTTGGGCAGCAGATCCGTCTGAAGCTTGACGCCGGGATAGAGCTGTTCGGCTGCTGCGACGAAGTCGGCCCGGCTGTCCTGGCCCCAGGCGTAATCCTGGTTGATCGCCGAAAGCGTCGTCATCTTGATGTTCTTGGCCTTCATGTACCTGATGAGGCCGACGTTATCCATCGTGGCATGGGCGGCAGTGCGGAACACGTAGTTGTATTTGCCGTCTTCGAAAATGCGCGGCGTTCCGCAATCCATCAGCACCAGCATCTTCTTCAACTCTTCCGCGATCGGCGCGACGGCAAGGCAGTCGCCGGAGCCGATATAGCCGAGCACGACGTCGACATTGTCGCGTTGGTAGAGGTTGCGCAGCTCTTGCACCTGTTTGGTGGCGCCGCCGTTCTCGTCGATAATGACCGGCTCGACCTTGATACCGCCGAAGCCGACCTTCTCGTAAGGCGAGGGGGCCGCCCCCTTGTTCAGTTGATCGATGACGAACTGCGCGCCGTTGCGGGCGGGAACGCCAAAGCTGTCCGCCGCCGGTCCGGAGAGGAACGTCACGATGCCGAGCTTGAAAGTTTCCTGCGCAGATGCCGGCGCCGCCAGGGCAAACGCCGCCGCCGCGGCAGATGCAACGATGGCAGCATGGTTAGCCCGCCGAAAACGGTTCATGATTCCCTCCCTCTGATGTCGGCGGTTGTTACCGCCCGCTTGTCCGCGCCGCTTTTGCCGGCGTCGGCCCTCATTGACAAGAGTTTAGGCAAGCTTTGACGGCACGTCTATACGCGCCAGGCCGGGAAGACCGGAGTGGCAGCGGCTTGATGCCGCCCGTTGATGACCTTCACATGTCGAACACAGCAACCGCGCGGATCGGCGAAGCGGTCCCGCCGCGCCACTTCATCGGCAGGCCGATGAAGGTGAACTGGCCACGGCCAAGCAATGCTTCGAGATTGCACAGGCTCTCGATATGAGTGATGTCGAGGTCGAGACAGGCCTTGTGCACGAGGGCGTTCACCTTGCCCTCAGGTCCCGGCCGCATCGAATCGATGCCGAAATGCACGACGCCCTGCTGCGCCAGCCATTCGGTGGCGGCGACGTTCACGCCGGAATTGTCGCTGGAATATTCCTTGCGGGGGAATGTTCGTTCATGATGACCGGTGCAGAGCAGGACGGTGCCGCCCTTCGGCACCGGCACACCGGCCTTCGCCACGGCCGCTTCGAGATCGGCGGGCGTAATCTCGGCGCGCGGCGCGATGTGGCGCAGATCGATGCAGATGCCCGGCACGATGCATTTTTCCAGCGGATACTGGTCGATGGATATGCCGCTCTGGCCGAAATGCCTGGGCGCGTCGATATGGGTGCCGGCGTGGTCCACCATGGAGATGAACATCGACGCCAGCCCGTGCACATTGCCGGATTCGGCAAAGGATTCTTCGTGGGTCTTCCAGACGCCGTGCATGACCGGCGGATGGCCGGGATAGCTTGGGGTGCGGTGATAGAGCTCTCTCGAGAGGTCGACGATCTTCAAGCGGTGTCTCCCCGCCGCGAACTGCGGCGTCTGTGCTAGAATCCGAATGCCCTTGGCAGCGCCAGCGACAGCCAGGGCACGTAGGTCACGATCATCAGCACCGTAAACATCACGTAATAGAATGGCCAGATGCCGCGCATCACTTCGTCGACCGAAACCTTGCCGATGGCGCAGCCGACGAACAGCGTGGTTCCGACCGGCGGCGTCAGCAGGCCGATGCCGAGATTGAGCAGCATGACGATGCCGAAATGCACGGGATCGATGCCAAAACTCTTCACGACCGGCAGCAGGATCGGCGTGCAGATCAGCAACAGGGGGGCGAGATCGAGCGCCGTTCCCAGCACCAGCAGCATGATGTTCAGCCACATCAGCAGCACGTATTTGTTGCTCGATATCGCGACGAAGAAATCAGTCATCTTTGCCGGCATCTGCATCAGGGCGGCGACATAGCCGAAGCATGATGCGGTGGCCACCAGCGTCAGCACCATCGCCACGGTTTGCAGTGTCCTGTAGACCAGTAGCGGCAGCTCGGACCATTTGTAGTCCCGATAGATGAACATGGTGACGAAGAACGCCCAGACGCAGGCGACGGCGCCCGCCTCGATCGGCGTGAACACGCCGGTGAGGATGCCACCGAGCACGATGACCAGCGTCACGATCCCCCATACGGCGTCGCCGAGCATCCTGACCGCCTGCCGGATCGGCACAGGCTCGCCCTTGGGATGCTTGTCGCGATAGGCATAGAACAGGCAGAGCAGCATCAGCGAGAAGCCGAGCAGCAGGCCGGGAATTACGCCGGCCAGGAAAAGGCTGGTGATCGACACCACGCCGCCGGTCGCCAGCGAATAGATCACCGAATTGTGGCTCGGCGGAATGATGATCGCCTGCAGCGACGCGCTGATCGTCACATTGGTTGCGAACACCCGCGGATAGCCCTTGGCGGCCATCTGCGGGATCATCACCGAACCGATCGCGGACGTATCGGCAACCGATGATCCGGAGATGCCGCTCATGATCGTGGTCGCGAGGATGTTGACCTGCGAGAGGCCGCCCCGCATGCGCGTGAACCCGACAACGACGGCGGCGAAGTCGACCAGTCGCCTCGCCATGCCGCCTTCGGCCATGATGGCGCCCGCCAGCACGAAGAACGGGATGGTCAGCATCGAGACCTTGCCGACGCCGCTGGCAAATTGCTGCATGACCGCGCCGACCGGCAAGTCGATCCACAGCGCGCCGACCAGCGAGGCCAGCGCCAGCGCATAGGCGATCGGCATGCCGATCGCGAAGAAGAAGCACATGCTGAGAAGCAGAACCGCAATATCCATGGGAATTACTCGACCGGTACGTGGGCGTCGGCGCCGTCACGCGGCGGCGGGCCGATGGTCAGGCGTTCGACGACGAACAGAAGCATCATGGCGCCGCTGACCACGATCGGAAGATAGGTGATGCCGACCGACAGCCATGGAAATTCGTCGACCGAATTTTCCCAGGTGGTGTGAACGAGCCGGAGCCCCCACACCACCATGAAGATCGCAATCACACCCATCAGGACTTCGCTGAGGAAGAGTGAGGCGCTGCGCAACGGTGGCGGCAGCAGGTCGGTGCCAACCGTCATGTTCATGTGGATGCGTTGACGATAGCAGTTGGCCGAGCCAATGAAGGTGATACCGACGGTCAGCAGCACGGCCAACGGCTCGGGCCATGACGCGGCGCTGTTCAAGACATACCGGGTATAGACGGCCCACGGAATGACCGCGGAGACCAGCACCAGCGCCACGCAGGCGATCACAGCGCCGGTCCAGTAGACCGTATCGTTCACACGCCGGAAAATCCCGGCCGCAGAATTGGACATTTTCACCTCGGAGAAATAACGGCGCTTCAGATCGCTTTGGCAGCGTAGGTAGTGGTGGCCGGAACGATGTCGTCCGGCCACCTGCCGATCGCGAGCTGGCCGCTAGTTCACCGCCTCGATGCGCTTGACCATCGCGGCATATTTTGCGCCGTATTTGTCCCAGACCGGTTTGACGGCCTCCTGGAACGGCTTCTTGTCGATTTCGGTAATGATTTCGGTGCCGGAAGCCTTCATTTTTTCGATCGCGGCGTTCTCCGCTTCATACCAGAGCACGCGCTGCTCTTGCTGGGCTTCCTTGGCAAGTTTCTTGATCAGCGCCTGATCTTCCGGCGACAGCTTTTGCCAGGAGATGCGCGAGAACACCAAAAGCTCCGGAATGATCAGGTGCTCGGTCATCGTGAAATATTTGGCTACCTGGTTGTGGTTCTGCGCGACGAACGATGGTGGATTGTTCTCGGCGCCGTCGACCACGCCGGTCTGCATCGAGCTGAACACCTGGTCGAAGCCGAGGGCTACGCCATTGCCGCCCAGCGCGTTCATGGTGTCGACGAACAGCGGATTGCCCATCATGCGGACCTTGAGGCCCTTGAGGTCGGCAATGGTCCGGATCGGCCGCTTGTTGTTGTAGACGTTGCGCGAGCCGGCGTTCATCCAGCACAGCGCGATCAGGCCGGTCTTTTCGTTCGTGGAAATCTTCGTCAGCAATTCGTCGCCGATCTCGCCGTCGATCACCTTCTCCATGTGCTTGGAGTTGCGGAAGACGAACGGCATGTTGAAGACGTTGACGTCGTCCACGACGGGGCCGACAGCGCCGACCGAAATACGGGCGATCTGCAGCGCGCCGAGCTGCGCCTGCTCGATCATTTCCTTTTCGCCGCCGAGCTGCATCGAGGGGAACATCTGGACGGTCAGCCGGCCATTGCTGGCGGCTTCCAGCTTCTTGCCCATCCGGACGACGGCTTCGACCGTCGGATAGCCGAGCGGATGAACGTCGGATGCCTTCAGCACCATTTTCGTCTGCGCAAAAGCGGATGACAGTGACGATGTGGTCGCCATCGTGGCGCCAAGCCCTGCGCTCAACTTGATGAAGTCGCGGCGTTTCATGGTGTTCCTCCTGATGTTGTTTATCGTTTTATGGACTTTTTGAACTCTAGGGTCGCTCTTCGAAGTACTCCGGATTGATATGTTGGGTAGCCGAGATGTTCTCGAGCAGGCTTTCGAGGTGGACTTCCATCGCCCGCCTTGCACGCTCTGCGTCATGCGCCTCGATCGCGGTGAGGACGGCCTCGTGTTCGACGATCACCTTTGCGATCCGCCCGCGCTGAGGCAGGGTCAGCCGGCGATAGCGGTCGACGTGGACCTTCACCTGCTGGATATACTTCCAGATTCCGGGGTAGCCGGCGACATCGGCGACTGTAGCATGAAACATTTCGTCGGCTTGATGGAAGGTTTCGCTGTCTCCGGCGGCGCTGGCCTCGCGCTGGCGTTCCAGGATCGACTGCAGCGCCAGTACCTGGCTCGGCGTCGCGCGTTCTGCGGCGAGCCGCGCGGTGGTTTCCTCCAGCGCCTTGCGGATGATGATGGCTTCCGGGAGTGCAGCCACCGGGATGCGCGAGACGAAGATGCCGGACTGCGGATAGATCTCCAGCAGGCCTTCATCCGATAATTTGAGGATAGCCTCGCGAACGGGCGTGCGGCTCACCCCGTAGGAGAGCGCGATTTGCGCTTCCGAGATCGCTTCGCCGGGGCGGCGCTGTAGCGACACCAGTTCGGCCCGAAGATCGGAATAGATCCTGGACCCGGCCGTTGCCGCGCGCGGTCTGCCGCTGCGGCGCGTGCCGGCGGCCATTCGGCGAACCCTGGGTTCAGTTTTTTTCGATGCGCGGGCGGGCATGGCTGCTCTCTCGATTAATATATTAGTATATGAATTGGCTTTGACAACCAGAAATCGAACCGCGCGGTGGGTTTTGACCCGCGCGTCCGGAGGCTCCTACACAAATTGGAGCTTCAGGTTCGTACCTGGCTTCGTGCGCTGATGAAGCCAGCGCGTTTCCGCTGTTCGTGTTGTGCGGCGCCGGTCAACAGGTCGATCAGGTTCTGGGCTTGCTGCGGGTGAGCGGCGGCGGCGGTGATGCCTGCCGTGTACATGGTTGCGAGTTCGCAGCCCGGCGGCAGTGAGCCGGACAGGGTTACACCCCTCGTGCTGATGATCTCGGTTGACTGCGTACACCCGATCGGGCGCCGCGCCTCGGACGCGGCCAGTTCGCGCATCGCTGTCGCGCCGTTTGGGAAAATCCGGAGGCGGGCGGCAACTTCATCTGCGATGCCAAGCTGTTGAAGGACATTTGCAACGTGAATTCCGGCCGTCGAGGCCTTGGTATCGGGCACGTAGATTGCGTCGGAGGCCAGCAAAGCCTCGCGCAAATCAGCGGCGTCCTTGACGGCAGCCTGGGGATCGCCGGTGCGAACGGCGAGGGCGGTCTCGACCAAACCGACATCGGCGATCGACGCGGCGAGCACCAGCTTTTCCACGGCCAGCTTGGCGACAAGCGCCGCGGTCAGGACGATGAGGTCCGCCGGCGCGCCCTTGCGCAATTTGTCGGCCATGACACCGACCGCGCCAAACTCGCCTGTAATCTCGAAGCCGGTTTGGGCCTTGAACGCAGGTGTCAGGCTTCCGACCAGCCCCTGTGCCGCACCGCCACTGAGGATGTTTACGCGGCTCATGACGTCAATTCCATCGCGGCAATGATCCTGTCGCGCGTGATCGGCAGATCGCGCACTCTCACGCCGAGCGCATCGAATACGGCGTTGGCGATGGCGGCTGTAACCGGGCCATGGGCGGCCTCGCCGGCGCCGACCGGGTCGATTTCCGGACGCTGGATCACCTCGACCTCGACATCGGGCACTTCGCTGAAGCGCAGGATCGGATATTCCGTCCAGCTCGTGCTGGTGATGCGTTGCCGGTCGAAGCGGACGCGCTCCTTCAATACCCAGCTCGTCGCCTGAATGGCGCCGCCCTCGATCTGGTTGATGACGCCGTCGGGATTGATGGCCTCGCCGACATCGACCGCCAATGTCAATTTCCTGACAGTAATTTCCTCGGCGCCCTCGATCTCGGCGATCGCAGCGCAATAGGCGCCGGTGTTCTTGTAGCGGCCAAAGCCCACGCCGTGGCCGATGCCCGGCCGCTTCTCGGGCTTCCATCTGGCGCGCGCGGCAACCGCGCGGATGACGTCTTTTGCTCGCTCATCCCGCAAGTGGCGCAGCCGGAACGCGACCGGATCTTCTCCGCGCTCGGCAGCTATTTCATCGAGGATGGATTCAATCGCAAACACGTTGCCCTGCCCACCCAACGTCCGCAGCGCCGAGGTGCGGATCGGCATGGTGGTCAGGCGATGGCTTTCGATGCGCCAGGATGGGAAATCATAAAGCGGGATCGAGTTGCGATCGCCACCGCCGCCGTTGGCTTGCGGTGGATTGGTCGAGATCATGCGAGGAAAGGGACTCGCCAGTTCGTACGCCGCCAGCAGCGCGGGCTGTGTCGCGCGTCCCGGCCGCGCCGCATGGCCGTTGCTCCAGATAGAATGCCGCCAGTCGATGATTTCACCCTGCGCGTCAAGATCCACTTCAATCTCGATCGCCATCGCCGCTCCAAATGGCGCATCCGACATCTCGCCCTGGCGCGACCACTGCACCCGTACCGGCCGGCCGTTGGCTGCTTTGGCAAGGAGGACGGCATCGAGCGCAACATCGTCGGCGGCGTTATGTCCGTAGCAGCCGGCGCCTTCCATATGCTCGACGGTGATGTTCTCGACCGGCAGCTTGAGAACCAGCGCCAGATCGGCGCGCAGGAGATAGACGCCCTGGCTATGGGTCCAGACATGGACGCGGTCGCCGTGCCACTGCGCCATCGCGCAGGACGGTGCGATCGAGGCGTGGGCAATATAGGGGCGGGTATATTGCCGCTTGATCGTCCGCGCCGCCGTGCCGGGCTGTGCAGCCGTTTTCTTGTCGATGATCAGTCGATTCCGCGGGCTGGGCTTTCAGGAATGCAGCCAGATCGTTTTCGTCGGGCAGGCGCTCGCCGTCGGACCAGGTCGCGCCTTTGCGCAGGGCGTTGAGAGCCGCCTCCGCGCCATGCTCGGTCTCGCTGACGACGCCGGCAAAACTGCCGTCGCGCACAACGGCGATCAGACCGGGCGTTGCGCGGGCGCCATCCTCCTTCAATTCAATAAGTTTCGCGCGCGCGTTCTCCGGCCGCAGCACGCGGCCATGCAGCATTCCCGCCAGGGCCTGATCGTGGATGAATCGCGGGCGGCCCAAAACCTTGTCCGGAATGTCGATCCGCTGAACCGAATTCCCGGCCAACGCCCGCCGCGATGCGGTCTTTGGCGTTACGCCGGGCGTGGCGTCCCGATGGAGCGAGACTTCTCCGGCAAGTTCCCAATAGCTGGTCGTGACGTTGCCGGGGCCCGAAATGGTGCCGTCCTCGATGTCGAGCGCATCGGCATCAACTCCCAGCCGTTCAGCCGCCTGTTGAAGAAAGATCCGGCGAACTTCGGCGCAGGCATGGCGCAGCGCGCGCCCCGACTGCTGGATGGAGAGGCTGCCCGAGGTGACGCCCTCGTTGGGGCTACTGGCCGTCGACGCGCGGATCATCTGCACGCGCGACAGATCGATATCGAGCTCATCGGCGGCGATCTGCGCCAGCGCCGTCACGATACCTTGCCCGATCTCCACCTTGCCGGGCGAGACCGTCACCTGTCCGTCGCCTGAGAATTCCAGCCACGCCGACAGCTTCGGGTTCGCTGCAAGGCTTACCGGCAGTGCGGGCGGGGCGGGAGCGGGCGCTTGCTGGTTCATCCTGCCGCCATTTCTTCCGCTGCGCGCAGCACCGCCCGCACCATGCGATTATGCGAACCGCAGCGGCAGAGGTTGCGGTCGAGCGCTTCCTTCACCTCCCGGCTTGTCGGCGAGGGATTTCGCTTCAACAGCGCTGCTGCGCTGATGAGAATGCCGGAGACGCAATAGCCGCATTGCAGCGCCTGTTCGGCGATGAAGGCGCGCTGCAGCGGATGCGGCTGCTCGCTCGTTCCCAGCCCTTCGATCGTCGTGACATCCTTGTCCGCCACCGACCACAGCGGCGTATCGCAGGCGGATACCGCGCGATCGCCGAGGATGACGTTGCAGGCGCCACACTCGCCGGCGCCGCAGCCGAAATGCGGCCCGGTCACGCGAAGTTGTCCGCGCAGAACATCCAGCAATGACCGGTCGGGATCGGCGTCAATCTCGGTCTCGGCGCCGTTGAGGCGAAATCGAACGCTCGGCATCGAGGGCGAACCTTTTCTTGCGGCTTCTTATTGCGGCGGCTTGTCGAACTTCTTCACCACTTCCGCCCATTTCACAATATCGCCGCGCAGGAATTTGTCGAACTCCTCAGGGGTCATCGACATCGGAACGGCGCCCTGCTGGGTCCAGAGCTTGACGACATCGGGCCGTTTCACCGCCGCGTTCACCGCCGCATTGAGCTTGTCGATGACCGGCTTTGGCGTGCCCGCGGGCGCCATCAGGCCGAGCCAGATGGTGGCCTCATAGCCGGGAACGCCGGCTTCGATCACCGTCGGCGTATTGGGCAGCACGGTGGAGCGCGTCTTGCCGGTCGTCGCCAGCGCGCGCACCTGATTTTCGGCGACGTTGGGCGCCATCGCCGGAACCGCATCGATCATCATCTGCACCTGGCCGCCGATCACGCCGCTGCGCGCTTCGCCGCTGTTGCGGTAGGGCACGTGCAGGACGTCGATGCCGGCCATGGCTTTGAACAGCTCGCCCGCCATGTGGTACGGCGTGCCCTGGCCGGACGAGGCGTAGTTCAGTTTCCCGGGCTGCGATTTGGCCAGCGCGATGAACTCCTGCAGCGTCTTCGCCTGTACGGAGGGATGAACCACGATGACGAGATCGGAGTAGTTGACCGGCGCGATCGGCGCGAGATCGCGCATCAGTTCGTATTTGCGCTGCGGAACCAGCGATTCATTCGCGGTCTGGGTGTTCGACATCATCAGCAGCGTATAGCCGTCGGGCGGTCGACTTGGCGGCTTCCTGCGTGCCGATCACGCCGCCGGCACCGGTACGGTTCTCGATCACGAAGGGCTGACCGAAACTTTCCTGCAGGATGTTCCCGATCTGGCGAGCGGTGACGTCTGCAGGCCCGCCGGCGCCAAAGGGAACAATCACCTTTACCGGTCGTGAGGGATAATCCTGCGCCTGCGCGCCGGTGAGCGATGCCGTGAACAGAGCTGCAGCCAGAGCCAGCGCAATTCCTGGTGCAAACCTTGGGCTCGTCATTTCTCCATCCCCTGACGCTTGTTTTATTTCTTGCCGCAAGTTTAGCTGCAATGGGAACGGGCTGTCGACGAAAGACTGGCTGCACGCCCTCGGAATAAAAGATAATCTCGGGTGTATCGGACCGAGCAGGAGCGAGCCCGCAGAGAAGGCTCGACAAACGACAATTTGGGAGCGCCTATGAAGAACTCGATCTCGCGACGCCATGTGCTCCAGGGCACCGGCGCCGTTCTCGCAAGCGCAGCATTTTCCACGCGCGTGATGGCGGCTGCGCCGCCGCCGGAAGCGGTGACGCCGGCCCTGATCGAGGCAGCGAAGAAAGAAGGCAAGGTCATCTATTACACCTCGACCGATCTGCCGGTCGCGGAGAAGCTGGCCAAGGCGTTCGAGGCGAAATATCCGGGCATTTCGGTGCGCGTCGAGCGCACCGGCGCCGAGCGCGTGTTCCAGCGCATCGGGCAGGAGTATTCCAGCAACATCCATGCCGTCGACGTGGTGAACTCGTCCGATGCCGCGCATTTCATCGTCTGGAAGCGCGACGGCATCCTGGCGCCTTACGTGCCGGAAGACGTGGCAAAATTCTATCCGGACGAGCACAAGGATCCGGACGGCCAGTTTGCGAGCTTCCGCGTCTGGCTCAGCATCATCGCCTACAACACCAATCTGGTGAAGGCGGAGGACGCGCCGAAGAGCTTTGCCGAGCTGCTCGATCCCAAATGGAAGGGCAAGATCGTCAAGGCGCATCCGGGCTACAGCGGCACCATCATGACCGCGACCTACCAGATGCAGCGCGATCTCGGCTGGACGTTCTTCGAGCAGCTTGCCAAGCAGAACATCATGCAGGTGCAGTCATCGGCCGATCCGCCGAAGAAGCTCGATCTCGGCGAGCGCGCGGTGATGGCCGACGGCAACGAATACAACATCTTCCAGATGAAGGAGGCGGGCCGTCCGGTCGAGCCGGTTTATGCCACAGAGGGGTCGCCGCTGATCATCGGACCGAACGGCGTCTTCAAGGATGCGCCGAATCCGAACGCGGCAAGGCTGTTCCAGTCGTTCAGCCTCAGCCGCGAGGCGCAGCAGCTCATCATCGATGTCGGCGGCCTCCGCTCGGTGCATTCTCAAACGGTCGAGAAGGCGGGGCGCAAGGCGCTCAAGGACATCAAGACCATGAAGGACGACGCCGCGGCGGTGGAGAAGGAAGGCGAGGCCATCAAGGCGCGCTACACAAAAATCTTCCGCGTTTGACCGCCATGGCCTCCGGACTACCTGAGACCTCGGTCGCCGAAACGCTTGCCGAAAAGATCGCCGCACTGCAAGCCGGCGCCTTGCCGGCTGCAACCGCGCGCAAATGCGAGGACCTGCTGATCGACGTGGTCGGCCTATGCGTTACCGCGCGCAACGAGGATTATGTCGAAAGCGCGCTGGCGGGCACCGACGATGACGGCCCCTGCACGGCGATCGGGCACAAGCGCACGCTGAATGCGGCGGGCGCGGCCTTCGTCAATGGCACCGCCGCACATGGCGAGGATTTCGACGACACCTTCGAGGGCGGCCCGGTGCATGCCGGCGCCGTGATCGTGCCGGCGGTGCTCGCCGCCTGCGAGCGGCATAACCCTGACGGTCGCATGGCGCTGATCGGGATCGCCGTCGGCACCGAAGTGCTGTGCCGGCTGAGCCTCGTGGTGCCGAAGGCCGTTCACAAGGCCGGCTTCCATCCAACGGCAATCTTCGGAGCGATGGGCGCGGCTGCAGGTGTCGGCGCCGCGCTTGGCCTCAACGCCAGGCAGATCGTCGACGCGCTGGGCATCGCCGGCAGCATGGCCGGCGGCATCATCGAATATCTCGCGGAAGGCGCCTGGACCAAGCGGCTGCACGCCGGATGGGCGGCGCAGTCGGGCATCCGCGCCGCGCTCTTGGCGCGGGGAGGGTTCGTTGGCCCACGCACCGTGTTCGAGGGCGTGCACGGCCTGTTCCATGGCTTTGCGCACACCACGGAAGGCGATTACGACGCATTGACCGGCGATTTCGGCACGCGCTGGGTGACCGACACGCTGGCCTTCAAGCCCTATCCATGCGGGACCATGGCCCAGCCCTATATCGATTGCGCGCGGCGGCTGGCTGCGCGCGGCATCAAACCCGAGGATGTCACCGAGATCGTCTGCGAGGTGGCGGAGGGAACGGTGCACCGGCTATGGGAGCCGCTCGCCGACAAGCAGCGTCCGCGCAACGGCTATGCCGCCAAATTCGCCGTACCCTATCTGTTGGCCGCCGGCTTCGTGCATGGTGGCGTCGGGCTCGGTGCGTTCACGGAAAGCGCCATCCGCGATGAGCGCGTGCTGGCGCTCGCTGCCAAGGTGAAATTCGTGATTGACCCGGATAATCCCTATCCGAACAATTACACCGGCCACGTCCGCGCCACGCTCCGGGACGGCAGCGTGGTCGAGGATAGGCAGCCTTATTTGCGCGGCGGCGCGCAGGAGCCACTGACGCGGCAGGACGTGACCGACAAGTTCTTGCTCAACGCCGCGCATGGCGGCTGGAGCGTTGCACAGAGCGAAGCGGCGTTGAATTTGATGGCCGGGATGTATAGTGGCCGCATCGATCTCTCCTCGTTGCGCGGGTAGGGCACATGACCAAGGAACTCACCGGCAGAGTGGCCATCGTCACCGGCGCCGGCCGCAATATCGGCCGCGCGATCGCGCTGACGCTCGCGGAGGGCGGGGCCTCTGTCGTGGTGAACGCACGCAGCAACCACGCCGAGGCGGACGCCGTCGCGCGGGAGATCGAGACTGCCGGCGGCAAGGCGCTGGTCCATATCGGCGACGTCGCCGACGCCGTAGCGGTGCAGGCAATGGCGAATGCGGCCGTCAAACAATTCAGCCGTATCGATATCCTCGTCAACAACGCGGCGCTGCGGCGCGAGAAGCCGTTCGCCGAGATGAGCTATGCGGCGTGGCGGGAAATCCTCGACGTCACGCTCGACGGCACGTTCCTGTGCGTGAAGGCCTGCCTGCCGGCGTTGCGCAAGTCGGGTGCGGGAACCATCGTCAATATCGGCGGCCTCAGCGCGCATACGGGTGCGAAGAATCGCGCGCATGTGGTGACGGCGAAGGCCGGTATCATCGGCCTGACGCGGGCGCTGGCCCATGATCTTGCCGATGACGGCATTACCGCGAACTGCGTGGTTCCCGGGCTGATCGGCACGCCACGACCGAAGGATAGCCCGGAGCCGGCGCATCATTTGACCCATCAGACCATCACCGGCAATCGGGGCCTGCCGGAAGACGTCGCCGCAACCGTGCGTTTTCTGTGCGGGCCCGGAGCGCGCTACATCAACGGACAGGCCATCCATACCAATGGCGGTGCCTATTTGGGCGGCTGATGCATGGCTAGAGGCCGTTTTTGTGGGTGGACTGCCGGACAAATCCTCTCGGAGACCACGGCATTTAATGTTACCTAGAAACGCATGAACCAGCATGCGAAGGTCGATATCCGCCACTCCACCTGTCCGCACGACTGTCCGTCGGCCTGCGCGCTCGACATCGAGGTGATCGACGGCCGCTCGATCGGCCGGGTTCGCGGCTCCAAGCTGCAGACCTATACCGCAGGCGTCGTCTGCGCCAAGGTCGCGCGCTACGCCGAGCGCATTCATCACCCTGACCGGCTGCTCCATCCGATGCGCCGTACCGGGGCGAAGGGCTCCGGCCAGTTCGCGCGAATTTCCTGGGACGAGGCGCTGGACGAAATCGCCGCACGTTTCGACCAGGCCGAGCGCGAATTCGGCGCTCAGTCTGTCTGGCCCTATTATTACGCTGGCACCATGGGGCTCGTGATGCGCGACGGCATCAATCGCCTTGCGCATGTGAAAAAGTATTCGCGCTTCTACTCGACCATCTGCGCCAACATCGCACGCGTCGGCTTCTCCATCGGCACCGGGAAGATCGCCGGCGTCGATCCGCGCGAGATGGGCGTCTCGGACCTCGTCGTGATCTGGGGCACCAATCCGGTCAACACCCAGGTCAACGTGATGACCCACGCCTCGCGCGCCCGCAAGGAGCGCGGCGCCAAGATCGCGGCCATCGATGTCTACAACAACGACACGATGAAGCAGGCCGATATCAAGATATTGCTCCGGCCGGGCACCGATGGCGCCTTCGCCTGCGGCGTCATGAACGTCCTGTTCCGCGAGGGTTACGCGGATCGCGCCTATATGGACCGCTATACCGATTGTCCGGACGAACTCGAGGCGCATCTCGCGACCCGCACGCCGGAATGGGCCTCGAAAATCTCGGGCGTGCCGGTGGAAGAGATCGAGGCATTCGCGCGCGTTGTCGGCCAAACCAAACGTTCGTTCTTCCGCCTCGGCTATGGCTTTACCCGCAGCCGCAACGGCGCCGCGCAGATGCATGCGGCGCTGTGCATCCCGGCGGTGACGGGCGCCTGGCAGTATGAAGGTGGCGGCGCCTTCTTCAACAATGCCGGGATCTGGAAGTTCAACGAATCCATCATCGAGGGCCACGATGCGATCGACCGCACCACGCGCTGGCTCGATCAGTCCCAGATCGGGCGCATCCTGACCGGCGACGCCGAAGCCTTGAAGGGCGGCCCGCCGGTCAAGGCGATGCTGATCCAGAATACCAACCCGGTGACGGTGGCGCCCGAACAGGCACTCGTGCGACAGGGCTTTGCCCGCGAAGACCTGTTCATGGCGGTGCATGAGCAGTTCATGACGGAAACGGCCGCCATGGCCGACATCGTGCTCCCCGCCACCATGTTCATGGAGCATGACGATCTCTATTACGGCGGCGGTCATCAGCATATCTCGGTCGGCGCCAAGCTGATCGATCCGCCCGGCGAGTGCCGTTCCAACCATGAGGTGCTGCGGGGGCTCGGCCGCCGTCTCAAGGCCGTGCATCCCGGATTTGAGATGTCGCCGCGCGAACTGATCGATGCGACGCTGAAACAGAGCGGCCACGGCGATATCGAAACGCTCGAAGCCGATCTCTGGCGCGATATCCAGCCGGATTTCCGCACTTCGCATTATCTCGACGGCTTTGCGCACGCCGACAAGAAATTTCACTTCAAGGCCGACTGGGCGAATCCGCCATTCGGCAACCCGGGCCTGGGCCCGTGGGCCGAGATGCCCTCGCTGCCCGATCACTGGGCGGTCATCGAGGAGGCGGACGAGAAACATCCGTTCCGTCTCGCCACCTCGCCGTCGCGCAGCTATCTCAATAGCAGCTTTAACGAAACGCCGGGATCGCAGGCGCGCGAGGGCAAGCCTTCGGTGATGATGCACCCGGAAGACGCCGCAAGCCTTTCGATCGCCGATGGCGACGCGGTGACGCTCGGCAACGTCAGAGGCGAAACCACGCTGACCGCCAGATTGTTCGACGGCCTGCGCCGCGGTGTGCTGATCGCCGAGTTCATCCATCCGAACAAGGCCCATATCGGCGGCCGTGGCATCAACATGCTGACGGGGGCCGAAACCGTCGCGCCGGTCGGTGGCGCGGCGTTCCATGACAACAAGGTCTGGGTCAAAAAAGCGACGTCAGCCACTGCGCGCAAGAGCTAGACCGCACTTGCAGTCCACGGTCATCCTGCCGCAAATGCTGGCCAGCATTTGGCAAACGGGTGAGTGGGACAATGACCGACACGAACAGCGTGATACGCGAAAAGCGCGGACAGGCGTTCTGGATTACCATCAACCGGCCGGACAAGCGCAACGCCATCAATGCCGACGTCGTCGCCGGCATCGTGCGCGGCTACCGCGAAGCGCATGACGACAAGGATGTCCGCGTCATTGTCCTGACAGGGGCGGGCGACAAGGCGTTCTGCGCCGGCGCCGACCTGCAGAACAGCGGCGCCGCCTTCGCCATGGATTTTTCCCGGCCGAATGTCGACTACGCAGATCTGCTGCGGCTGTCGCAGAACGCCACCAAGCCTGCCATCGCGCGGGTGGGCGGCGTCTGCATGGCGGGCGGCATGGGGCTATTGTGCATGACCGACATGGCGGTCGCTGCCGATCATGTGATTTTCGGCTTGCCCGAGGTGAAGGTCGGCGTGTTCCCGATGCAGGTGCTGAGCCTGCTGCAGTCGATCGCCCCAAGGCGTCTCATCAGCGAGTGGTCGTTGACCGGCGAGCCGTTCGACGCACACGCGGCGCAGGCCGCCGGACTTTTGAACTACGTGGTGCCGTCGGCTGAACTCGACGCCAAGGTCGACTGGCTGGTCAGCCGCCTCGTCGACAAGTCGCCGACCGCGATCCGGCGCGGCAAATACGCGATGCGGGCGATCGCCTCGATGTCGTTCGACGAGAGCATTGCCTATACCGAAAGCCAGATCGCATTGCTGGCGATGACGGAAGACGCCAAGGAAGGC
>CAVYOM010000006.1:0-304123 GCA_963770135.1 uncultured Alphaproteobacteria bacterium
CGTTCATGCCTGTTCTCACTGATCTCGCTTTGTGGCTCGCTTGGGATAATCGCGCTGGTGGTCGGGCCCGCAGATGTCAAGGCTCAGGAGGCCGAGCCACGCTCCTACTCGAATACGCCGATCGGATTGAATTTCCTGATCGCCGGCTACGTCTATGCGCAAGGCAAGCTGGCGTTTGATCCTAATCTTTCGATTGCTGACGCCAAATTCCATTCCAGCACCGGGCTGCTGGCTTACGTCGATCGTTCGATTTCGCCGGACAGTCGGCCAAGTTCGATGTCATCGTACCGGGGGCGTCATTCGACGCCCGGGGTTTGGTGAATGGCCAGCCACGAGAGCGCGAGATGGCCGGCCTGGGCGACCCCCGGTTTCGGTTCTCGTTCAATTTGTTTGGAGCCCCCGCGCTGTCCGCAAAGGACTTCGCGAGCTATCAGCAGGATCTTATCGTTGGCGTGAGTTTTCCAGGTTTCCGCGCCCCTTGGGCAATACGACAACAGCAGCTGCTCAATCTCGGCAACAATCGCTGGTCGTTCAAGCCAGAACTGGGGTTCTCCAAGGCTTGGGGTCCCTGGACATTCGAGATCGCTCCCAGCGTGACATTCTTCAGCGACAACACCGATTTCTTCGGCGGCAACAGATTTGCGCAGGCGCCGATTTATGCGGTTCAGACGCATCTCCTTCATACGTTTCAGTCGGGTGTCTGGATTTCCCTGGACGGGATCTATTTCGCCGGCGGTCACACCACGCTGAATGGCGTCAGGAGCGACAACGAGCAGCGGAATACGCGGGCCGGATTTACGCTCGCCTTGCCCTTCGACCGGCAAAACTCGCTGAAGCTTTCCGCCAGCACCGGCCTCTCAACGCGTACCGGCAGCGAATTTACCGCCGTCGGCATCGCGTGGCAGTATCGATGGGGCGAGGGGTACTGAGATATGGCAGGCAGGCCGCCACTCGCCCTCCGGGCAGTCGGCCGCCTCGGTTCGCCTACGGATTTCGGACTTCCTGACATCAGAATTCAATGATTTGGATCAAAGGTTCCCGGGCGGCGTCCGATAGGGCAGTCGAGGTGGTTGAGCGGAGTTCACTGGCGTGTTTTTCGATGAGACGAAAAAAATCGCGATGGCCTTGCCGTTTGTAGCGATAGCGACGCTTTGCGCGTCTTGCCGAACCGACAATCGGCTTGGTCCAAGCCAGGCCACCCCCGTCATTGACTCAAGCGAAATGAGCACACGGGAAGATTGCCTGTATCGAGAGGTCGCCCGACTTTTGGAACCGAAGGGAAGCCCACCCTCAAGCCTTCATAATATTGCCGCGACCGCCACTCGTTTTTGTAGCGAAACCATAGGATCAAGATTCCAGAGGGCTACAGTTTCGGCTCACGATGCGCAGGCCCTCGCGAAAGATGATCAAGCGAGGACCGAACAGCGTGCCTTCGCGATTGGCCTGGAGCTGCGCGAGAGACGGAAGGTCGGAGTGGCAGGCAACTAGTGCTCTTGGATAACTGAAGCAGCGTGTCTGCCCGCGAAATCATGCCGTGATCGGAGCGCGATGAAGCAACCTGTCGGTTGCTTCCTAGACCTCGAGATGAGAAGGCGTTGGCCGAAGCCGAGGGCCACTACCTCGTGTACCGCGTCGCGTGGCTTCATACGTACGATCATCAACATATAAGTCGACCGGCTGCTACCGGTTGCTCTTGGGTGTTGCCATTTTGGCACGCGGGCTCAAGGGCCGCCGCATCTAAACTCGATGCGCGAATTGGATGCGGCCTGATCGCGTAATCAGAAAGCGAAAACCGAACTTACTCTTCCGTAAGGGGAGCACGCTCCGAAGATCCACGCGCCGCCGCCGGCTGGAATACGGATTGATCCATATCAAGCGAGTCACCGATCATTCTCTGTCGAATGAACTCCTAACCGGAAGGGGGAGGCCGAATTTCAACACGCTCGACTGCAGTCCCGCTGAACGAAATCGACGGCCAGTCGGCAATTATTCGGGAGCGCTTTTAAGCGCAATGTCGAAGTCATGAGTACCAGCTTGATTAGTCAATTGGCGCGAGCGTTTTGTTTAAAGTCGAGGGAAAGTATCGGCTTTAGGAAACCCTCGTGGCATTCTGCAGTCGGTGCAGGAGTTCTTGCAGTTACAGCAGGGTGGATGGTTCCCGCGTCAGGGGAATCCAGCGATCCAAGATCCCCCGATCCTGCAGTAGCGAGCAACGATCCATACTATTTCTTTGCCAATCCGTTTGCACTCGCATCCCAGCCCCGCCTGAAGCAGTCGGTATTTGGATTTGCGGGCCGCACAAATTCCGGAAATCTCGGCAGCACGTTCGCCTTCGGCAGCGGCGCTCCGGAAGCGATCTTTTTCGATAACTATATAATAGGCGGGGCGTATCAGCGGGACTTTATCCAGTTCAACAGCGGGGTGCTCATTGGCGCCGAAGTTGGCCTCGCGGATCGATTCGGCAATTATTCGCTTTGTTGTGACAGGGTGGTCCATTCAAATCGCGTCGCGCATTCAGCGGAGTTATGGGGTGGGATTTCCTTTCGACATGAAGGTCTCGCCTTGTTCGATGCGATTCGAATTTCACCTGGTTTTGTGTTTGGGTTGAGTGCGGTATCAAATCCAATAGGTCAGGAAGCGTTGCACCAGTTCGACCATCAAGGCAGCGCGAAGGTGCTTTTCTATCTGGGCTTTGATCTGGCATTCGCCTTGGCAAATTCTCCAAACACAGAACTGGTAATACGCCTTCACCACCGTTCGGGTGGCTATGGCACGCTGGGCGGCCTGAAGGAGGGCAATAACGCCAACGTTGTTGGCATACGTCACCGCTTTTGACGAGCGCCGCCAATGGCGCTGGCCCAGTGTCGGGTTTGTTCAGACAGATAGCCGCCAGGTGCACAAGGCGTCGTGCGGACCGGATTTGTACGATTGCCGTCGGGAAGTCCCGCAGAGTCTCGGTGGCTTTCACCCCGCCCAGCATTGTCCTCCGCCGTCGACCCGCAGCACCTGGCCCGAGACGAACGCGCCCAGCGGACCTGCAAACACTTCGACGACGCGCGCGACTTCGTCGACGGTGGCGATACGGTCCAGCGTGCCGGTTTCCACCATGCGGCTTTGATCGACCGCGCGCGTGCCCATGAAGCGGCCGGTGCGGGTGTCGCCGGGCGCGATGCAGTTCACCGTGATGTCGTAGGAGCGGAGCTGGTCGGCGAGGCAGCGGGTGTAATGCGTCATGCCGGCTTTCGCGACCGCGTAGATCGAACCGTTGGTGCGGCCCTTGAAGGCGGCGACCGAACCGATGGTGACGATGCGGCCCTGGCGCCGCGGCATCATTTCCTTTGCGACCGCCTGGCAGGTCAGGATGGTGGAGAGCAGGTTGCGGTCGAGCACCGCGCGCACGTCCTCTTCGCGGATGCCGACAGCATCGTTCGGATCGGGCTTGCCGCCCTTGGCGGCGATGTCGCCGCCGGCATTGTGGACGAGAATGTCGATCGGCCCCAATTCTTTTGTCGTGGTCTCGACCACCCGCGCGATGTCGGTACCATCAGTGAGATCGCCGAGCACGCGGATGGTGCGCACGCCATGCGCCGCCGCAACGTCCGCGGCGACCGCCGTCAGCGTCGATCCCTCGCCATACTCGGCGGGGCCATTTTCGCGCATGCCGTGAATGGCGACATCGGCGCCGAGGCTTGCCAGCCGCTCGGCGAACGCCCGGCCAAGCCCGCGGCCCGCGCCGGTGACCAGCGCGACCTTGCCCTTCAGCGTCCGGGCGGTGTCGAATGTCGGCATGATGTCTTCTCCTGAAATCGGCTTTGCAATCCGGCCGGGCTTCGATCATAAAGGCGCCTGTCTTCAGCCGGCCCATTCGCCATCCGGCGACAATAAAACAGGGAGCAAGTCTCGTGGCATATTCCAATACGCAATTGTTCATCAATGGCAAATGGCGGCCGAGCCAGTCGGGCAGGACCATTGCCGTGCTCAATCCGGCGACCGAGGAAACCATTGGTACCGTGGCGCACGCCGACCGCGCCGATCTCGATGAGGCGCTGGAGGCAGCCGCCAAGGGATTCAAGGTCTGGCGCGCAGTCGCGCCGTTCGAGCGCTGCAGGATCATGCGCAAGGCGGCCGCGATCATGCGCGAGCGCAATGACGAGATCGCGCCGCTCATGACCATGGAGCAGGGCAAGACGCTGGCGGAAGCCAAGATGGAAGCCATGGCCGCCGCCGACGTCATCGAGTGGTTCGCCGAGGAAGCCAAGCGCGCGTATGGCCGGGTGATCCCGGCGCGCGGCCCCGGCATCTACCAGATCGCGATCAAGGAGCCGGTCGGCCCGGTCGCGGCCTTCACGCCGTGGAATTTCCCGATCAATCAGGTCGTGCGTAAGCTCTCTGCAGGCCTCGCGGCGGGCTGCTCGATCATCGTCAAGGCGCCCGAGGAAACGCCGGCGTCGCCTGCGCAACTGATCAAGGCGTTCGTCGATGCAGGCGTGCCCGATGGCGTCATCAACCTGGTCTATGGCGTGCCGTCGGAGATTTCGGAATATCTCATTCCGCATCCGGTGATCCGCAAGATCTCGTTCACCGGGTCGACCATCGTGGGCAAGCAGCTCTCCGCACTCGCCGGCCTGCACATGAAGCGCGCCACCATGGAACTCGGCGGCCATGCGCCGGCCATCGTATTCAAGGACGCCGACGTGTCGTCGGCGGCGAAAATTCTGGCGGCGGCGAAGTACCGCAACGCCGGCCAGGTCTGCATCTCGCCGACCCGGATGCTGGTGCAGGACGATGTGTTCCGTGAGTTCGTCGACAAGTTCGTCGAGGGTGCCAAGTCCATGAAGGTCGGCAACGGCATGGATCCGGATTCGAAGATGGGTTCGCTCGCCAATCCGCGCCGCGTCACGGCGATCGAAGGCATGGTGCAGGATGCCGTGGGCAAAGGCGCAAAACTCGAAACCGGCGGCCACCGCGTCGGCAACAAGGGATACTTCTACGAACCGACCGTGGTCAGCGACGTGCCAAAGGATGCGCGCGCGATGAACGAAGAGCCGTTCGGCCCGCTGGCGCTGATCTCGCGCTTCTCGACCTTCGACGAGGTGGCCGAGGAAGCCAACCGCTTGCCGTTTGGCCTAGCGTCCTACGCTTTCACCAGCTCGACCAAGACCGCGACCGCGATCGGCGCCGCCATCGAAGCCGGCATGGTCTCGATCAACAGTTTTGGCCTCGCGCTGCCTGAAGTGCCGTTCGGCGGCGTCAAGGATTCCGGCTACGGCTCGGAGGGCGGCACCGAGGCGATGGACGGGTATTTCAACACCAAGTTCATCACCCAGACCGGGGTGTGAGCCCGATAGCGAAGCCAGCGCGGTTGGCTTCGCTTGCGTGACATGGCCCGACGCTCCACCGGAGTGTCGGGCCAATTTCGTACCGGCCATGCCAGCAGCAGGCATTGGTTCTGTGCCCAAGGGATAGCCCAAGTGGCTGATTTTTTGGGCATTCGTCCACTTTGCGGCGTCGCCAATTGATGATTTGCAGGCGGAAGCCACGCGTTACGCCGGGAAAATGACGGGTCTGATGTTGGCACGTCTCTTGAATGCAGGAATATCTCGATCGTCATAGCCGACAATCGTCTGCCCGCCGATGGGCGCTCCCCAATCAACATTTTCTTGCAATCGACGATGCAGAGCTGCGTCGCCGAATGGGACCATCGGAACCTGGAAGGCAGAGCATGCTCGAGAAAATAAACAAGCAAAAGCTGGTGGTGATCGGCAACGGCATGGCCGGCATTCGCACGGTCGAAGTGCTGCTGGACCGTGCGCCCGATCTCTATGAGATCACCGTCTTCGGTTTCGAGCCATACGGCAACTACAACCGGATTCTGCTGTCGCCCGTGCTCGCCGGTGAGAAGACCGTCAACGACATCATGCTCAACACGGAGCAGTGGTACGAGGACAACGGCATCACGCTGCGCAAGGGCGAAATGATCGAGATGATCGATCGGCGCACCTGCGAAGTCGTTACCGCTGATGGCGCGCGGGTGCCTTACGATCGCCTGCTGATCGCCACCGGTTCGAACCCGATCATGTTGCCGCTGCCGGGCAAGGACCTCCCGGGCGTCATCGGCTTTCGCGACATTCAGGACGTCGAGCGCATGGTCCAGGCCTCGACCGGCTACAAGAACGCCGTCGTGATCGGCGGCGGTCTGCTCGGCCTCGAAGCCGCCAACGGCCTGATGAAGCGCGGCATGAACGTCACCGTCGTGCACCTGCTCGACACGCTGATGGAGCGCCAGCTCGATCAGGTCGCCGGCGGATTGCTGCGCAAGTCGCTCGAAGAGCGCGGCATGGTGTTCAAGATGCCCGCGCAGACGGAAGCGATCCTTGGCGAGGATCGCGTCACGGGCGTGCGCTTTGCCGACGGCGAGGAGGTCCCGGCGGATCTCGTCGTGATGGCGGTCGGCATTCGTCCGAATGTCGAGCTGGCGCGCAAGGCAGGCCTTCATTGCGAGCGCGGCATCGTCGTCTCCGACACCATGCAGACCTATGACGGTCGCATCTATGCCGTCGGGGAATGCGTGCAGCATCGCCGCCAGACCTACGGTCTCGTGGCTCCGTTGTTCGACCAGGCCAAGGTTTGCGCCAACCACCTCGCCATGAAAGGCTTCGCCACCTATGACGGTTCGGTGGTTTCGACCAAACTGAAGGTAACCGGCATCGACCTGTTCTCGGCCGGCGACTTCGCGCCGGGCGCGGACAAGGAAGAGATCGTCATGCAGGACGCCGCCCGCGGCGTCTACAAGCGGATCATTCTGCGCGACAAGAAGATCATCGGCGCCGTGCTCTATGGCGATACCATCGACGGCCCGTGGTACTTCCAGCATCTGCGCGACGGCACCGACGTGTCGCAAATGCGCGAGCGGCTGGTGTTCGGCGCCGCCAATCTCGGCGATGGCGGCCATAGCGGCAAGAATTCGGTCGCCGCCATGAGCGACGATGCGGAAATCTGCGGATGCAATGGCGTCTGCAAGGGGGCGATCGTCAAGGCGATCAGCGAAAAGAAACTGTTCACGATCGACGACGTGCGGGCCCACACCAAGGCTTCGTCGTCCTGCGGTTCCTGCACCGGCCTGGTCGAGCAGGTGCTCGCCTTCACGCTCGGCGGCGACTATTCGGCGGCCCCGAAGGTCAAGCCGATGTGTGCCTGCACCGATCACGGCCATGACGACGCGCGCCGCGTCATCATCGAACAGGGATTGAAGACCATTCCTGACGTCATGAAGTTCATGGACTGGAAGACGGCCAATGGCTGCCACTCCTGCCGGCCGGCGCTGAACTACTATCTGCTCTCCACCTGGCCCGGCGAATACCGCGACGACTCGCAGTCGCGCTATATCAACGAGCGGGTCCATGCCAACATCCAGAAGGACGGGACCTATTCGGTGGTGCCGCGCATGTGGGGCGGCGTCACCACGCCGAACGAACTGCGCGCCATCGCCGACGTTGCCGACAAGTTCAAGATTCCGACCGTCAAGGTCACGGGCGGACAGCGCATCGACCTGCTCGGCGTGAAGAAGGAGGATTTGCCCGCTGTGTGGGCCGACCTCAACGATGCCGGCATGGTGTCCGGCCACGCCTACGCCAAGGGCTTGCGGACCGTGAAAACCTGCGTCGGTTCGGAATGGTGCCGCTTCGGCACCCAGGATTCGACCGGGCTCGGCATCAAGATCGAGAAGTTCATGTGGGGCTCGTGGACGCCGGCCAAGGTGAAACTCGGCGTGTCCGGCTGTCCGCGCAATTGCGCGGAAGCGACCTGCAAGGACGTCGGCGTTATCTGCGTCGATTCCGGGTACGAGATTCATTTCGCCGGCGCCGCCGGGCTTCACATCAAGGGCACCGAGTTTCTCGCCAAGGTCGCGACCGAGGAGGAGACGCTCGAAGTCATCGCCGCGCTGACCCAGCTCTATCGCGAGCAGGGCTGGTATCTGGAGCGCATGTACAAGTGGTGCGACCGGGTCGGTCTCGACGCGATCCGCAAGCTGGTGGTCGATGATCTCGCCAATCGCAAGGCGCTGTACGACCGCTTCGCCTACTCACAGCAATTCTCGCAAAGCGATCCCTGGGAAGCGCGCGCTCGGCGCGGCGTCGATCACAACGAATTCAAGCCGCTGGCAGAACTGGAACTTGCATGACCAAGTGGATCGAGATCGGAGCGCTGAACGATATCCCCGTGCTTGGCTCGCGCGTCGTGCGAACGCCGTCCGGGGACATCGCGGTGTTCCGGACCGGCGACGACGAGGTGTTCGCGCTGGACGATCGCTGTCCGCACAAGGGCGGACCGCTGTCGCAAGGCATCGTCCACAACAAGCGCGTCACCTGTCCGCTGCACAATTTCGTCATCGAGCTCAAAAGCGGCACGGCGGTCGCGCCGGACGAGGGATGTACGCGCGCGCATCCGACCAGGGTGGAGAATGACATCGTCTGGCTGTGTATCCAGACGGCGGCGGCCGTGGCCGCCGAGTGAAGTGATCGCCGGGCCTAATTCTTGATCGCGTAGAGCGGCGTTCGCAGCGTCAGTTGGTATGACGGCTTAGGCGTCCAGGCGATCTGCGCCGTGATGCCGAACAGCCGGTTGTCGTCGTCGTCCATGCGGTCGAAGTCGAGCCGGAGGATCGGCTGCGTGAACGCGGCAAACGGCGTCACGTTCAAAAGCTGCGCGCCGCCGAAGTGTTGCACACCGAGGCGGCCGGTGAACTTCCAGTTGTTGTCCCACTGATAATAGCCGCCGACATAGCCCATGATATCGGGACTGACGCGGGCGAACGGGGTATCGACGAGGACTCTGGTGTATTGCGCGCCAGCGAGCAGCCCGCGCGTTTCATCCGCGTTCAGCGCGTAGCCCGCCTCGAGGATGGTGTTGTAGGCCGTCGTGGCCAGGGGCGCGTCCGAAATCGATCGCGTCGCGTTGGATTGAACCGTGATGGTCGGAAACATTCCGCCGTTCTGCTGATAGATGTCGGCCTGGAATCCGACGGTAAAGGCGTAGATCGAGAATGCCGTCCAGGGATCGGTGCCCGCCTGCGAAGTGACTCCGCTGACACCGCCATAGACCGAGAGCCAGTCGTTGACATCCACGGTCAAGGGCAGGTCGACCGAGATGCTTTGGCTGGACGGCGAGGTAAGGGTTCGGCGCGAGGAAAGGTTTACCAGGGTCGACAACAACGGAGGCGTACTAAATCCGATTGAGAGCGAGCCGGCGGGCAGCGTCGAATAGATCGTTCGCATATCGAGGTAGAGGTTCGGCAGCGCCGGTTTTGCCTTGACCGTATCCTCTTCACCGTCGCCATCGTCTTTTCCAAGCGCTGCGCCGGAAAGGCAGAACGACAGCAACACGCTGAACGCGACGCTTCGCGCGGACGGCGGACGGTGCGGTGCGGTGGGTCTGGTAAAACGCGTGCTCAATCGACGATGCCTCTTGGCTAGCCGAGATGAACATCGGTCGACGACGAATACAAGAACCAGCCGCCGCGCAGTTCGATCCCATCGCGAGTGTGGCGCGTTTGCGTCGCGGCGTCATCGTCGTTTCGCCGAACGCTTCCCTATCGCGACACCGGAACTGCGTTTGATCGGCTGAGGAACGCAAAAAGCAGCGCGGCGACGATGCCGGACAGCAGCGAAGCCATGAGAACGCCAAGCCGGACCTGCTTCAGCACCGCCTCGTCATCGAACGCCAGCGTGCCGATGAAAAGGCTCATGGTGAAGCCGATGCCGGTCAGGATGGCCATGGCATAGAGTTTTCCTACCGTTGTCCCTTCCGGCATCGCAGCGAGGCCCAGCCTGACGGCAAGCAGTGATGCGCCGAACACTCCGATCTGCTTGCCGACGAAAAGCCCCGCGATAATGCCAAGCGTTATCGGTTCCGCCAGCTTTGACAAGGTCAATCCGTGAAGCGAGACGCCGGCATTCGCGAAGGCGAAAATCGGCACGATAGCGAAAATAACCCACGGCCTGAGTGCGTGTTCGGTATCCTCCAGCAGGCTGTGGCCGTCGTGCCGGGTCAGCGGCATCGCGAGACCGACGGCGACGCCGGCCAGCGTCGCATGCACGCCGGATTTGAGCACGCAGACCCAGGTGAATAATCCCGCGATCAGATAGAATGACGGTCTGCGCACATCGAGCAGGTTGAGAACCGCGAGCGCTGCGACGCCGAGCCCACCGAGCGCCAGCGCCGTGACCGAGAGGTCTGCGGTATAAAAGATCGCGATGACGATGATGGCCATCAGGTCGTCGATGATCGCGAGCGCCATGAGAAAGATCTTCAGCGAAGCCGGGACCTTGCGTCCCAGCATGGCGCAAACACCCAGCGCAAAGGCGATGTCGGTCGCCGCCGGGATGGCCCAGCCGCGCAATGCGTGGGCGTCGCCCCAGTTCACCGCGGCAAAGATCGCGGCCGGGGTGACAAAGCCGCCGAACGCGGCGATCACGGGCAATGCCGCCTGCTTTGCGCTCGACAGCGGGCCCTCGATCGCCTCGCGCTTGATCTCGAGGCCAACCATTAGAAAGAACACCGCCATCAAGCCGTCATTGATCCAGTGATCGACGGTCTTGCTCAGTCCGATCGACCCGATCCGGACTTCGCCAGTCGTCCGCAACAGCGTTTCGTAGTCCGGTCCGAGCGGCGAGTTTGCAACGATGAGGGCTGCGATGGCGGAGAGGCCGAGAACGACGCCGCCATAGAGGCCCGTGTTGTCGGATGCTGGAACCCTGGCCGTCACCGGCCTGCCTGGCCGGCCGCCTCGATCGCCACCGACAGCGCGAGCTTGGTCTCCTGCACGATGTCCTCGACCAACTCTTCCCGGCTGACATGGGCAACCTGGCCGGTGAGCAATCCCTGTTCGGCGAGCATGACCACGCCGTGCAGCGAGGCCCAGACCTTCAGGGCGCTACGCTCGCGCAAGAGCCCCACGGCGGGAGCCTCCAGCGCTTCCACCAGCAGCTCGAAGGTCTCCATGGCCGCGCTGTGCAGCTCGCTGCCTTTAGCCGCGCATGCCATGGTTCGCGACGCGAACATCAGGCGATAGATGCCGTTGCGGCGCAAGCCGAAATCAAGCGTCAGCTGCGCGAAGCGCGACAGCTTCGATTGCTTCGACGGCTTTTCAATCGCCGTACGCATCATCGCGCTGAACTGGCGGAATGCTTCCGCAGTCACCGCCGTCAGCAGCGTCTCGCGATCGGCAAAATGTTTGTAGGGCGCCGGCTGCGAGACGCCGAGCTTCTTGGCAAGCGCGCTGATGCTGATCGCTTCGGGACCTCCGAGCTCGACTTCATGCAACGCGGCCTGAACCAGGGCATCGCGGAGATCCCCATGGTGGTAGGCGTTCAGTGCTTTACGTGCGGGTCGAGGCAGCATTCAGTTTATGCTCTATAACTTTTGACTTGACAGTACAACGGCGGCGCGAATGTAATACGATATAACTTCGCGGTGCGCCGGCGGGTCTGTGCCGTTGCGCCAAGGGAGGGCCCGCGCGAGACAAGCGCCACACAAAGGGAAAACGCTGCGATGGCTGGAAAGCTGAAAATCCGCGTCGACCAGGACAAATGTCAGGGCCACGCGCGCTGCAAATCACTGGCCCCCGAACTGTTCGATCTCGACGAGTTCGGCAACGCGCACGAAGTCGGCGACGGTTCCGTGCCCGCGGGCCTGGAAGACAAGGCCTGGCTCGCCCAGAGCAATTGTCCCGAGATCGCGGTCGAAGTGACCGAGGAATAGCCGATCGCGAGATCGATTTACCCCATCTGGATCTGAACGAACCAAACAGAGGATTGCTCCGATGTCCGATTCCGCCAGCATCATGCCCGAACATCCGCCGGTCACCGACTGGGTCAACGATTTCGACCACACCGATCCGACCTGGACGGAAAACCCGTTTCCGATCTGGGAAGAATTGCGCGCGGCCTCGCCGGTCGTTCACACCGAGCGCTTCCTCGGCTGCTACATGCCGACCACCTACCAGGCGGTAAAGGAAATCTCTTACGACACCGACCATTTTTCTTCCCGCCGCGTCATCGTGCGCGACGTTCGCCCGGAAATCACGGCGCGTGCGCCGCCGATCACTTCCGATCCGCCCGAGCACAAGCCCGCCAAGCAATTGCTGTTGCCGCCGTTCACGCCGGACGCGATGAAGAAGCTCGAGCCGCGGGTGCGCGCGATCTGCAACGAACTGATCGACGAGTTCATTGCCGACGGCAAATGCGACGCCGCCGCGCGCTACACCAAGCATGTTCCGGTCCGCGCCATCGCGCACATGCTCGGAATTCCCGAGAAGGACGGCGATCTCTTCATCAAGTGGATTCACGGCATCCTCGAACTCGGCATCAAGGACGACAACGCGCTGATGGGGGCGGTGAGGGAGATGACCGGCTATTTCGCCGGCCACATCGAGCATCGCAAAAACAATCCGACCGACGACCTGATCTCGACGCTGATGAACGCGAGGGACAAGGACGGCAATCCGCTGGCGGATGAGCATGTGCTGGGTTCGCTGCGGCTGCTGCTGATCGCCGGCATCGATACCACCTGGAGCGCGATCGGCTCCTCGCTCTGGCATCTGGCGAAGACGCCGTCGGACCGCGAGCGCCTTGTCGCGGAGCCCGAACTGATGCCGCTCGCGGTCGAGGAACTGCTGCGCGCCTATTCGCCGGTGACGATGGCGCGCGAGGTGATGAAAGAGACCACCATCAGCGGCTGCCCGGTCAAGCCCGGCAACATGGTGCTGCTGTCGTTCCCGGCGGCCAACCGCGATCCCGCGGTGTTCCCCGATGCCGACAAGGTGGTGATCGACCGCAAGGAAAATCGCCACGCCGCGTTCGGCCTCGGCATTCATCGTTGCGTCGGCTCGAACCTGGCGCGCATGGAAATGACGGTTGCGATCGAGGAATGGCTGAAGCGGATTCCGGATTTCAGGCTCGATCCGGCCGGCAAGGTTACCTGGTCGGAAGGCACCGTGCGCGGCCCGCGCCAATTGCCGGTGCTGTTCGGCAAGGCGAACTGAGCGCCCACTGATGTGGCGGGGAGGGCCGATCGCCTCGGCCCTCCTTTTGCGTTCGGTCGCTACTTGATCTCGATCTTTGCGTCGCTGGCGACCTTCTTCCAGGCTTCGATGTCGCGCGCGTTGATGTCGCGCTGCTGATCTCCGGCGATGAAATCCGCGGAGATGCCGAGTGCCAGCAGCTTCTCGACGATGTCGGGCTCGGCCAGCGACGCCTTCAGCGCGCCGGAAATCTTTTGCGTAACGGAAGCCGGAACGCCCGCGGGCGCATACATCACCCAGGACAGGCTCCGTTCGAAATCGACGCCTTGGTCCTTGTAGCTCGCGACGTCAGGCAGGCTCGGAGATCTTCCGCCGCAGACCGCAAGCGCCTTCAGCTTGCCATCCTTCACCAGCGGCGTCCCGGTCGCCATGTCGACCAGCCCCACCGAGATGTGCCCGCCCATCAGGTCGTTGGCGAGTTTCGCCGCGCCGCTGAACGGGACATGCTGCAGGCGGACGCCCGCCTTTTGCGAGAGGATTTCGCCGCAGAAATGCCCGGTCGAGCCGACGCCCCAGCTTCCATACTGGATCGGGTCGCCCTTCTTCGACAGTTCGATCAGCCCTCGCAGATCGTTGGCGGCAAAATCCTTCGTTGCGATGAGGAGAATGGACGACGTTCCGATCCGTCCGATGGTCGTAAAGTCCTTGATCGGATCATAGGGCAGGTTCGGATAGACGGCCGGCGCGAGGACGTGCGTGGTCATGCCGCCGATCGTGATGGTGTAGCCGTCAGGGCGGCGAGGTTGCCGCCAGCTGCGCGCCGATGGTGCCTGCGGCGCCGGTGCGGTTTTCGACGTAGATGGTCTGCCCAAGGCGGTTGCCCATCCGGTCGGCAAGCAGCCGGCCGAGCACGTCGCCGCCGCCACCGGCCCCGAACGGCAGCAGCATCTTGATCTTCTTGGAGGGGTAGTCGGTCGCGTCCTCGGCGCGGGCCGAACATGCCACCGACGCCAGCGCCAGCAGCGAAAGCATTATCGCGCGTAACTTCATCTACTCTACTCCCTGGGTTTCCCGTTTGTTTTTTGTCGTTCGCCGCCGGCGTTGTTCGCCGGTCGTGGAGATCGGTGACGCCGCCGCGCCGTCAGGGCGCGCGAGGCTTGGCGCCGGAGTGCCGAAGGATGAAACGTGTCGGCAGGTAGACCGGCCGGATCTTGCGGGCGTCGTCGCCGCCGCGAATCCGGTCGAGCAGGATGTTGGCGGCGACCCGGCCCATCTGGTCCAGATCCCAGGTCAATGCGGAAATGCCCGGCGTTGCATGCCGCGCGAGATCGGTGTCGCCGATGCACACCAGCGACATGTCGTCGGGATAGCGCAGGCCGTTGCTGGCAAGCGCGTCCATCACGCCGGCCAGCATGTGCGTGCCCAGGGTAATGATCGCGGTCGGACGGTCGGGGCCTTGCAGCAATTGGCAGACGTCGCTGAACGCAATGCTGGAGCCTTGCGTCTGCGGGCGGATCAGGTCGGGATCGACCTTGAGCTTCGCCTCGGCATGGGCCTGCCGGTAGCCGGCAAGGCGTTCCGAACTCGGCAGCAACGCGGCGCGGCCGGTGAGCAGCGCGATGCGGCGATGGCCGAGCCCGATGAGATATCGCGTGATTTCGAGGCCACCGCCGCGATGATCCGCACGCACCGAGGGGACGCCCGGCACCTCGCGATCGATCGCCACGCAGGGCAGGTCCAGATTTGCGAGCGCGCCGGTGAAGCCGGTATGGGCGTTGTCGCCGGCGAACAGCAGCAACCCGTCCATCCGCCGCCTTCGCACCGCGGATATGAATGCCGTTTCGCGGTCCTGCTCGTGCCGGGTCGCGGCCAGCATCAGCACGTAGCCGGCGCGCTGGAATTCCTCCTCGGCGCCGTTGATCATCTCGCTGTAGAGCGGATTGGAGAGGTCGGAGACCATGCAGCCGATCGTCTTGCTCTCGCGCGAGCGCAACGCCTGCGCCGCCGAATGCGGCTCGAAGCGCAGGTGGTTCACCGCCCGCATGATGCGGGCGTGCAATTCCGGGCTGATGTGCGGCTCGCCGTTCATGACACGGCTGACGCTGCTGACCGATACGCCGGCCTGGGCTGCAACGTCGCGAATTGTGGCACGTGCAGGCTGCGCCTGGCGCAACGGCATTGCAGGGCTCCCTTGAGCATCGCCGCTCGGGCGTAAGTGGGCGAAATCCTAGCGCATTCTGGAAACGATATACAAGCCAAAAGCCCGATAAAATCAGCCTTGAAAAATCAGCTGAGACAAAGTATGGAAACGTTTCCAAGAATGCCGGGAGCAGGGCGGCGACGCCGTCGCTCCCGCGCACAACAAACCGGCCGAATGGCCGCAGGCAGGGAACGGGACCGAGGCATGACGCGACGTGTCGAAGGAAAAGTCGCTTTGGTGACCGGCGCCGCCAACGGCATCGGGCGAAGCGCGGCCCTGGTGCTGGCGCGCGAGGGCGCCAAGATCGTCGCCACCGATCTGCAGGACGAGAAGGGCGCGGGCCTGCTGCGCGAATTGCGCGCCATCGGATGCGAGTGTGAATACTATCACCACGACGTGACGCGCGAGGAGGACTGGCAGTCGATCGTGGCCCAGACCGGGGCGCGGTTCGGCAGGCTCGACGTTCTCGTCAATAATGCCGGGATCGGGCTCTCGGGTCCCGTCGTCGACATGGCGTTCGTCGACTGGAAGCGGCAGGTCGCCGTCAATCTCGACGGCGTCTTCCTCGGGGTGAAGCATTCGCTTCCGCTGATGCGCGCAGGCGGTGGCGGAAGCATCATCAACGTTTCCTCGATCGCGGGAATCAAGGCGTCGCCGAACGTCTCGGGCTATTGCGCGACCAAGGGCGGCGTGCGGCTGTTCACGAAATCGGTCGCGCTGGAATGCGCGGCCGCCAAGGATGGCGTGCGCGTCAACTCGCTGCATCCGGGCATCACCGAAACCGCGATCTGGGACACGCTGATCGGTACCGTCGAGGACGGCTCGAATGGCGGACGGGAGCGCGGCCCGACGCTGGACAAGCTCACCGAACGCGCGGTCCCGCTCGGTTACAAGGCCGCGCCTGAAGATATCGCCAACGGTATCCTGTGGCTCGCCAGCGACGAGAGCCGTTACGTCACCGGCACTGAACTCGTGATCGACGGCGGCCGGTCGATCGGCTGAACGCCGGGGATCAAGAAGAACAAGGCGGGAAGGGTGTTCCGCCGGAAAGCAGACGGGAGGTCGTCATGAGTCGTATCTTTGGTGCAGTCTGCCAGAACGGATATATCGTGCGGGATATCCGCACCGCCATGGATCACTGGGTCAATGTGATGGGCGTCGGGCCCTGGTACTACATCGATCGGGTCAAGACCGACTATTTCCGCCACCGGGGTCAGGACTCCGCCATGGAGATGAGCGTGGCGCTTGCCAATTCCGGCGATCTCCAGATCGAGCTGATCCAGCAGCGCAACGACGCGCCCTCGATGTACAAGGAGTTCCTCGACTCCGGCCGCGAAGGCCTGCAGCACATGTCGTACTGGACCCGCGACTATCAGGGCCTCTACGACCGCGCGCTGTCGCTTGGCTACAAGGTCGGACACGAAGGCCAGATCGGCGGCGAAAAGGGCCGCTTCGCCTATTTCGATACAGAAGCCCATCCCGGCACCGTTGTCGAAATATCCGACATCAGCGGCAGCAAGGGGAGTTTCTTCGAGCACATCCGCAAGGTCGCGGCCAATTGGGACGGCTCGGAGCCCATCCGCGAAGTCGGCGGACGCTGAGCGATGCGCGCGCAGCATTTGTGACGTAACCTGCAGCAAGAGCGCGGAAGTCTCCGCACCAACGAAAAGCAGAAAACAAAGGACATGCGGATGGCAAGACTTCCCCTGATCGACCCCGCGGCAACCAGCGGCGACGTGCGCGCGTCCTTTGACAGGATGCCGGTCGTCCTGAACATCTTTCGAATGATGGCGCATGCCGAGGCCAATTTCATTCCGGCGATGCGGTTCGCCAATTCGATCCTGCACCGCCAGAAGCTCAGCCACATCAATCGCGAATTGCTGATCCTTCAGGTCGCGCAGCGGCAGCACGGCGTCTATGAGTGGCGCCAGCATGTTCCGATCGCGCTCGGTGTCGGCGTCACGCAAAAGCAGATCGACGGCATCGAGCAAGGCAAATACGAGGACGCCGCGTTCAATCCCGCCGAACAGGCGCTGCTGGCGTTCGGCCGGGAAGTCATCGATAACGTCCGTGTTGCCGAGCCGGTCTTTGCGGCCATGCGGTCGCATTTCAGCGAGCAGGAGATCGTCGAGTCGATCCTGGCGATCGGCTTCTACATGACGATGGCGCGCCTGACGGAGGCCACCGAGGTTGACCTCGACCCGGCCGCTGGTATGACCGTCTTCGAGGGCGGCAAGAAGCGGTCGGGCTGATCGCGCGATCGAGGGGGCAGTCGATGGGCGTGTCGTTTCAAAGAAGCCATGACATCATGATCGACACGCCACCTTCGGCGGTCTACGACTACGTCTGCAATCCGAATTCGTGGCCCGAATGGCTGGCCGCGTCCCATCACATCGACGGTGAAGAGCGGCCTTTGCAGCGTGGCGAGACTTTTCGCGAGCAATGGCACATCAAGCGCGGCGAGGTGCGCTTGGCTTGGACGGTTACGGAAAGCGATCCGCCCCGGGCCTGGACCGTCGAGGCCGATACCGATTTCATCGGCAAGATCGTCGTCCGCTACACGTTCGAGGCGACGGCGAACGGCACCAAATATACGCGGACATTGTGTAACCCCGACCGGCCGTCGGAGCCCAGCCCCGAGCAGGTCGCGCGGATGGACGAGGAAGCGTTGATCGGGCTCAGAAATATCAAGCGCAATGTCGAGAAGCGCTTCCGTTCTCCGGGCTGACGCCCACATTGACCATGCCGCCGGTTGCAGCGATCATCGACCGCTCCAAGGCAACGATGCGTGGAGCGCAGGCTATGACGGGTAAGCCGGAGGCGGGCGGTCCGCGACCGCTCAGCGAGATCGCGAGCTACCACGCCCATATCTATTACGATCCGGCGACGACGCGGGCCGAGGCCGAGCAGCTGCGCAGCTGGATCGGCGAGCGGTTCTCGGTCACGCTCGGACGCTGGCACGACGTCAAGGTCGGCCCGCACGATCAGGCCATGTATCAGGTGGCCTTTGCCCGCGAGATATTCCCCGAACTGGTGCCCTGGCTGATGCTCAACCGCGGCAAATTGAGCGTTTTGGTCCATCCGAACACGACCAACCCGCGCCGGGATCATGCGGCCGACCCGATCTGGATCGGGCCGGCGCTCGCCGTGCATGCCGACAAGCTGCCGGAGCACGCCGAGATGGAGGAGGCGCCCGCGCCGAATACCAATCCGGTGCTGCGGCCCTGAGCGAGGCCTTGCCGGGGAATCCCGCCCCGATTTGCCATCAGATGGGCTTGAATCCGTGGATTCGGCCGGTCATGATGGGCGCCGAGCGCTTGTCTCGAATATGCCTTACTTTGAATAGCATTATGGTGGGACTTATTCGGTGAATCCATTAGGAATCAGACGTGATTCCGAAGCGCCGAGCCGGGGATAGATGGGTAGGAAGACGACCAGCGCAGCCGGGCTTGCGACGAGCCGCGGTATCCGATTGTTCCGCGACGCGGCCTTCGGAGGGGCGGCGCTTTTCATGGCGCTGGGGCTGGCCGTTTGGGTGACCGATTTCGATCTGTCCGCATGGATCAATCCCGCACCCGCATCCGCGAATGTCGGCAGCACGACCTCGTTCGACGAGCGCTTCGGCCCGGGCTCGGTGCGCCGTTCGCTGTCCTTCAACTACCCCTGGCGCCCAGCGCCACGTTCGAATTTCGATGCGGAATTCGGGCATATCCAAAGCCAGTTGGGCGGACAATCGCGTGAAGAAGAGGAGCAGGGCGTTCAGCCCGCGCCGTCCACGTCGACAGCCGAGACGACGATCCCGCTGCCAAGAGCCCGGCCGGTCCTGGCCAATCTTCAATCCGGGAAGAGCGATCCGGCGACGGTTTCGTCGGATAACCGCACCATGTTCGAGAAGCTCGCCGATCTGGTGCCGATGCGCTTCTCGCTGGCGTCGCTGACGCCGGGGGATGGGCTGCTCGGCGAGCGAAAGGATCTGACGGCGCTGGGCTACGACGGTCAGACGGCCGTCTATGACATTTCGGCCCAAGCCGTTTACCTGCCGAACGGTAGCAAGCTCGAGGCACATTCCGGGCTCGGCGGCCTGATGGACAATCCGGCGTATGTCGATAAGCGCATGGTCGGCGCGACGCCGCCGAACGTCTATGACCTCAAGCCGCGTGAAAAGCTGTTTCATGGGGTCGCGGCGCTGCGCATGACGCCGGTGGGCGAAAACGAAATGCATGGCCGCAACGGCCTGCTGGTGCACAGCTATCTGCTCGGTCCCAACGGCGATTCCAACGGCTGCGTCTCGATCAAGGACTATGACCGGTTCCTCGCGGCGTACACGAACGGCGAGGTCAAGCGCCTCGTCGTGGTGCCGAGCCTGCGCGAAGGCCTCACTGCGTCACGGCGTTCACCATCGCCGTCATGACCGTTGTCGCCGGCGACGCCGCGGCGTCCGACACGCCGCTGCGCGCAGTTTTCAAGATCAACCTGAACGGCAAGACGGTGTCGATCGGCACGGTCGGCCAGGCCTATCGCTTCATCACCAATCTCAGCTCGATCGAGTGGATCGAGTTTCGCGCGCTGCACGCCGATGCTGTCAGTGCACTGCAGCGTGCCGCCGGTAACGCGATGCTGACGGTGCAGGCGACCAACGCCCTGCGCGCGCTGTTCGTCCGCGCCAAGCTGTTGTGAAGGCGCCGATAGGGCGCTTGGAAAAAGGGAAACGCCCGCATGTCCGGAAGTCAGATTGAAGACGATCGCCTGATCCGGGAATTGTTGCAGAACTGGGCGATCTGGCGCGATGCCGGCGACTGGGAGCGTTTTCGCACGGTCTGGCATCCCGACGGCCGCATGATGGCGACCTGGACGCAGGGCACCGGCGACGAGTTCATCGAGATCAGCAAGCAGGCCTGGGCCAAGGGCATCAGCATCCTGCATTTCCTCGGCGGCATCTCGGTCGACCTCGCCGGAAACCGCGCCATCTCGCAGACCAAGATGACGATCTCGCAACGCGCCGAGGTCGAGGGCGTGCTGTGCGACGTGCTTTGCACCGGGCGGTTCTACGATTTCCTCGAAAAGCGTGAGGGGCGCTGGGGTATCGTGCTGCGACAGCCGATCTATGAGAAGGACCGCATGGACCCGGTTACGCCGGGCGCAGCGCCTGTGCTGGACAAGACGCTGCTCGAGCAATTCCCACCGGGCTACCGGCATCTCGCTTATTTGCAGACCCGCATCGGCTACACGGTGAAGCGCGACATGCCCGGCCTGAAGGGACCCGAAGTCGAGGCTTTGTATGCGCGCGGTGCGGCTTGGTTGCAGGGCAAGCCGATCTAGAAGACGCTTGCGCACTGCGACACCTCGCCCTGCACATTTGACATAGATCAAGGAATCCAGCCCGCCGGGCGTCAGGATCAATGTCCACCCCAGGCAGGGGAGACGGCATGATCAACCAAACTGAGTTGAATTCACGGGCGGCACTTTGCAGGCAACTCGCGCGCCGCGAACCGAACAGCAAGGTCTATTGGCTGGCCGAGGCTGAAAACTGGTTGCGCCTTTCCCGTAAACCCATCCATCTGGAACGAACGGGTGGTGAGGATCCGCTGGAACAGTTTCTGGCCCTGATGGATAGCCGGCCCGGACCCTAGCCGATCTCCTTGCGCACGGTCGCCGCCGCGTCGCACATCGCCTTCAGTTTTCCGAACGCGACATGGCGCGGCATGTACTTCATGCCGCAGTCGGGGGCGACGACCAGACGATCGGCGGCGACGTGTTTCAGTCCGTTGCGGATCCGGTCCGCCACCACGTCGGCGGATTCGATCTCGGGATTGCCGAGGTCGAGCACGCCGAGCATGATCTTCTTCGACGACAGATCCTTGAGCACGCCGAGGTCGAGTTTCGGCTGTGCCGCCTCGATCGAGATCTGTTCGGCCTTGGTGTCGGCGAGTTCGGCGAGGAAGGAATAGCCGGCCGGCTTGGTCGAGCCGGGCACGACCGCGGCATAGCCGAAGCACAGATGCACGACGGTCGGCACGGTGATGCCTTCGAGCGCGCGGTTGATCGCCTTCACGGCATAGCGGCGGGCAAGGTCGGGATTGTTGCGCACCCAGGGCTCGTCGAGCTGGATCACGTCGGCGCCGGCCTTTTGCAGGTCGAGCGCTTCGGCGTTGACGGCGGCGGCGAATGCCATCGCCAGTTCCTCGTCGTCCTTGTAGAATTCGTTCTTGGCCTGCTGGCTCATCGTGAACGGGCCGGGCAGGGTGATCTTGGCCGCGCGATCGGTATTCTTGCGCAGGAACTCCATGTCGTGCAGTTCGACCGCGCCGCGGCGCTTCACCGTGCCGACCACGCGCGGCACCGGCGTCTGGTGTCCGCTGCGCGAGGTGATCATCGCCGGATTTTCGTCATCGATGCCTTCGAGCGCGGTGGCAAAACGGTTGGAGTAGCTCTCGCGGCGGATTTCGCCGTCGGTCACGATGTCGATCCCGGCGCGCTCCATGTCCCTGATCGCGACGATGGTGGCGTCGTCCTGTGCTTCCTCCAGATGTTCGGCCGGCAACCGCCACATCGCATGCAGGCGCGTGCGCGGCACCACCTTCGACAGCATCGCGCGATCGACCAGCCATTCCGGCTGCGGATAGCTGCCGACGACGGTGGTCGGCAGCAGGTGCTTTGGCAGGTTCATGGATATCTCCTTGCTCTTGTTATTTTTCGGCTTACTTCAGGCGGCGCGCGTCGCCGCGGCCGCGGCTTCGTCCTTGACCGGATTGCGCAGCACGCCGATGCCGGAGACCTCGACCTCGACCACGTCGCCCTCCTTCATCCAGAGCGGCGGCGTGCGGTAGGCGCCGACGCCACCGGTGGTGCCGGTGACGATGACGTCGCCGGGGACCAGTTCGGTGAAGGTCGAGCAATAGGCGATCAGGGCGGGGACGTCGAATACGAGGTCCGAGATCGGCGCGGCCTGCACTTCGACACCGTTGAGGCGGGTCGCAATCGTCTGCTTGGTGATGTCGGGGATTTCGTCCGTCGTGACCATCCATGGCCCGAACGCGCCGGTGCCGACGAAATTCTTGCCCGGCGCGAATTGCGAGGTGTGGCGCTGCCAGTCGCGGATGCTGCCGTCATTGTAGCAGGCATAGCCCGCGACATGCGCCAGCGCCGTCTCGCGCGAAATGCGGCGACCGGCCTTGCCGATGATGACGGCCATCTCGCCCTCATAGTCGAAGCGCTCCGACTCCAGCGGTCGGATCATCGGCTGGCCGCCGCCGACCTGGCTGTTGGCAAAGCGGGTGAAGATCATCGGGTGCGGCGGCGTGGGATGGCCGCTCTCGGCGAGATGGGTGGCGTAGTTGACGCCGATGCAAAAGATCTTGTCGGGATCGGGAACGGTCGGCAGCAGCTCGATTTCGGCAAACGCGTAGTCCGGCCGTTCGCCTTGCAGCGCCTTCAGCGCGTCAAGCGACCCGTTCGCGAGCAACGCCTTCAGGGTCGGACAATCCTTTAGCCGCTTGCCGGCGTCGATGATGCCGGCATTCGTTACCAGGCCGTATGTCACCGTTGGACCTGCCTTGAAACTTGCGATCTTCATTATTTGGCACCTTCTTCAATGGAGGAAACATAGGGATCGATGGATTGTACGATTTTGCCCGAACGGATCGGAACGCATTCGGGCGGAAAGTCCTGGCGGAAACGCGCGCCGGCTTCTGCGGCGCGGTCGATAAAATCCCCGAGGTGGTTCATCGCGCCACTCGGCAGGTCGTGCACGACCATCAGGCTCCACGGCTGCGACAGGCATTGCGCCAACGCGCGATCGGCCCACCCGTCGGGATCGTCCCAGTCGCGCGGAATCGCGTTCCAGAGCACGCAGCTATGCTTGTTGCGCGTGAGATACTCGACGACGGAAGGCTTCAACAGCCGTTCGTCGAGATTGCCGCCGCCGCCGAACGGCCGGAACCAGCGATAGGGATGCGCGAGGTCGCCGATCGCGGCCTGCGTCCGGCCGATCTCGTTTTGCGCTGCCTCGGCGTCGTGCTGCAGCCCGAGCGGTACCGTGTGCGTAAAAGTGTGATTGCCGATCCAGTGGCCTTCGCCATGGGCGCGCGCCGCAAGCCCGCGGCGTTCAGGATCGCCGAGCTTCTCGCCGATCACGAAGAAGGTCGTCTTGATATCGCGTTCGCGCAGGATGTCGAGCACGCGCGGCGTCACACCGGGCTCGGGACCATTGTCGAATGTCAGGGTCAGATCGAACACGCGTACTCCGTCAGGTCGCAGGTTGGATGGCGCCGGCGGTGATCTCGTCGGCGGCGCGCCGGCCGGCGCGTGACCCCGTCTGCCAGATCGCGGCCTTGCTCTCGATCCATTTGATCGCGGCGTTGAAGGCAATCGCCATCGCCAGCACCAGCAGCACGCCGGCGAACACGTGCGGGCTGTCGAGGATGGTGCGGTAGCGCGAGATCAGATAGCCGATGCCGGCGGACGAGATCAGCATTTCCGACACCACCACGCCGACGATCACAAGCGCGCCGCCGACGCGCAATCCCGACAGCACGGTCGGGATCGCCGCAGGGATGATGACGCGAATCAGGCGCTGGCTCAGCGTTGCCCCCATGCTGCGCGCGGCGAGCAGCAGTTGCGGATCGATGGTCTGGATTCCAGCGGCGGTCGCGAGCATCGTCGGCAGAAAACCGTAAATGGAAGCGAACGCGATCTTGGATTCCGAGCCGATGCCGAGCCAGACCGTGAAGACGGGATAGAGGATGACCAGCGGCACCGCATAGAGGCTCGATACCATCGGCATGATCAGGATGCGCGGCCGCGGCAGGCTGCCGACGACGGCGCCCAGCAAAATGCCGCCGCCGCAGGCGAATGCCATCGAAATCGCGACCTCGTAAAGTGTCACCGCAAGCGCGTGGCCGTATTCGCCCGCATCGTTCCAGCCGGCGGCGAGCGTCGAGGACAGCGGAGGCAGGAACAGCGTGGGGATGAGGCCGGCGCGCGGCAGGATTTCCCACAATGCAATCAGGCCGATGACGATCAATCTGCGAAGCGTTGCGGCGCTCATGTCTGCCTCACGCCGATTTGCGGATATGCCGCCAGATGCGGTCGCGCAGTGTACTGAAGGTTTCGCCGCTCAACATTTCATAGGTCCGCGGACGGGGCAGCGAGATCTGCAGATGGTCAACGATGCGGCCAGGCCGCGGCGACATCACGATCACCTCGTCGGCGAGATAGACCGCTTCCGTCAGGCTATGGGTGACGAACACGACGGTCTTGCCGGTGGCCGCCCAGATCCGCAGCAGCTCGTCGCCCATGGTCATGCGGGTCTGTTCGTCCAGCGCCGCAAACGGTTCGTCCATCAATAGCACCGGCGGGTCCTGCACCAGCCCGCGCGCGATCGAGACGCGCTGCTTCATGCCGCCGGACAATTCATGCGGATGGCGCTTGCCAAAACCGTCGAGGCCGACGAGTTTCAGGGCATCCTGCGCCTTGGCGCGGCGTTCGTCCTTGCTGACGCGTCGCAGCGCCAGCGGAAATTCGACGTTCTCTTCCGCCGTCAGCCATGGAAACAGGCTCGCTTCCTGAAACACCACGCCGACCCGGTTCGGATCGGGCTCCGGGATCGGCGCACCGCTGATGGTAATCGTGCCCGACGTCTGCTGGCGCAGGCCGGCCATCATCATCAGGAGCGTCGACTTGCCGCAGCCGCTCGGGCCGACCAGCACGACGAAGCGGCCGGGTTTGACGTCGAGCGAAACGTCTTCCAGCGCCGTTACGTCCTGCGTCGTGGTCTTGAAGATCTGTCCGACATTGCGAACCTCGATCGCGCCGGCCGGCTTCAGCGGGGTTATGTTCGCCAATGGCTGCATCGTGTTTCCACCCATCTGATCAGTTCATTGAAGGAGATTGCGATCACGGCGATCATCACCACGCCGGCCAGCAACTGCTTCATCTGGAAGTTTTCGCCCCAGGTCGCGATCTGATGGCCGATGCCATCGCGCGAGGCGTACATTTCGGCGAGGATCACGCCGGTGAGATTGAAGATCATCGAAATCCGCAATGCCTCCAGCAAGACCGGAAGCATGCTTGGCAGATAGACGCGAAACGCGGTCTGCATCGGCGTCGCGCCATAGGAACGGGCGACGGTCAGATGCTCGACCTTGACCGACTCCACCGCCGTCGTGGTCGACATGATCACGATGAAGATGGTCGAGAAGAAGCCGAAGCCGACCTTCTGCGCAAAGCCGACGCCGAACACCAGGATGAACATCGGCAGGAAGATCGACTTCGGAATGCTGAAGGCAAAGAACAGCAGCGGCTTTGCCACGTCGGAAAAATACTTGTTCTCCGCGATCAGGAAGCCGATCAGCGCGCCGACGGGAACGGCGAGCGCAAACGCGGTCACCACCTCGGTGGCGGTGACGGCGAGATCCTTGCGCACGCTCGCCCGCTGCAGCAGGTCGCCGAGCGTGGCGAGCGTATCGGATGCCGAGGGGAGAAGGCGCGGGTTGACGATGCCGGTCCGCGACAGCATTTCCCAGATCGCAAACAATGCAACCACTATGCCGACCCGCGTCGCCTTTACGGCCAACCCGCTTTGCATCGCGCCTGCCTCAGAACTTCGTTGGTACAGGCTTGAACTGCGTTGAAATGATCTCTGCCGCCGGCCCAAGATCCTTCATGCCGCCGGCCTTGGCCATGTCGAGCGCGAGCTGGAGCTGCTCCGGAATTTTCGGCCCGTCCATGCTGCCGTCGGTTTCCAGCTTCATGATCGTGTTCTCGTATTCCAGCGCCGCGATGTCGGCGGGGATTTCATAGAGTTCGGAAATCAGCTTGACGGAGGCATCCTTGTTGGCACGCATGAAGGCGAGCGCGCCGTAGAGCGCGTTCAGCGTCTTCTGCACCAACTGCGGCTTGGACTGCACGTATTTGTCAAGCGCGATCCAGCCCGCGGCGAGGTTCGGCGGCACTTCCTTGGAGTAGTCGAGGATGGTGCGCGCTTCGCCCGATTTGGAAATCTGGAAGCTGAGCGGTGAATAGACCACGGCCGCTTCGACATTGCCGGCGAGCAGGTTCGGCACCAGGCCGCCGCCGCCGACAGGCACGCGGGTGAATTCGATCTTCTTGTCCTGCTGGGTCCACAGCGCCAGCAGGTCGGAGCCGGAGCCGGCGGAGGTGATCGCGACCTTCTTGCCTTTCAAATCGCTTACGCCGTGCGTCGATTTCGCAAGCGTCATCAATTGCCAGCCGTAATAGCCCATGGCGGCATTGGCGACCACCTTGGAGTTCACGCCCTTCGTGCGTCCTGCCGAAACCAGCGAGGTGGCGTCGAGGATGACGTCGGCGGCGCCCGCCGCCATCGCTTCGAACGTCTCGGCGCCGCCGCGATAGATCGTCAGCTCGGCGGTGATGCCTTCCTTCTCGAACAGTTTCTGGCGAACCGCCGTTTCGGCGATCGTGGTCGGCCAGTAGGTCTTGGTGGGAAGTCCGATGCGGACGGTGTCAGCGGCCTGCGCCATGGCCGATGCCCCGAGAACGGAAGCGGCAGCGATCGTTGCCAGGATGTGACGTCGCGTGATGCTCATTGTGAGGTCCCTTTTTGCTTTTTTCCAAGGCTTGTTCTTCGAACGGAGGATCAGAGTGTGCTGCTACTTCCCCGACGGGTCGGGAGTAGCGAGCTCGACGAGCCGCATGGTCGTCATAAAGTGCTTCGAGAGCGCCGCGACCGCAGCATCGGCATCGCGTTTAAGCGTGGCGCGCACGATCGCGGCGTGCTCGGCCTCGACATTGCGGGTTTTCTTGTTGTTGCGCCGGATCGCGAGCCGTCGATAGCGCTCGCTCTGCTCGTGCAGCACATCGCGAAACCCGAGCAGCCATTGCGAGCCGCAGGCGTTCACCAACGTGCGGTGGAAGACGCGATGCCGCACCACCCATTCCTCATAATGGTGCGTCGGGTCGTCGGGATAGGTGTGGGGAACGGCACAGAGTGCGATGAACGACTTCTCCACCGCGGCGAGCCATGCAGCGTCGCCGCGCTCGATCGAGCGGCGCAGCGCCAGTCCTTCGATATCGGTACGGGTTTGGGTCACGTCCCTGAGGTCGGCGGCAGATACCGGGCTGACGCGAAATCCGCGCTGGTCGGAGGCCTGCACGAGTCCGTCCGCGACCAGGCGCGACAGCGCCTCGCGCACTGCGGCGAGGCTGACCGAGAACTGCTTGGCGAGGCCGGCGATATGCAGCTTCTGGCCGGGCACTAGCCGGGTCGAGAGAATGTCGGCGCGGAGCCGGCCCTGAACGGCGGACGTCAGGCTTCGCGGCCGTTCGTCCGCAAGGTATTCACCAAAACTCAACCCGATACTGCTCATTGCGCGCGCAGATTGGAGAGGGAGGGCGACCTCGTCAATCGAAAATCGATTTTTTCTTTAAGTGATTGCTTTTGTGGCGATTTATGCCGATCAGATCGCTTGTAGTGACGGCCGGTTGCTGCTTGGCCGAGCATGCCACCGAAAATCGCCGTGACAATCTGTCGGGATTGACGTAGATAGTTCGCATGCGAAATAAATCATCGTCGATATGAGCCGTCGTGAGCATCGGCTCGTGTTCCTGCTCAACGTCGCGCAGCGCCGGCTGCAGCGCTGGATGGCGGCGCGGGCGCAAGCCAGCGGCGTTACTGCGGCGCAGTCCGGCTTGCTGTTCATTCTGGGCCAGCGCGACGGCGTCCTGATGGGCGAGGCGGGGGCGGCGCTTGATCTGGGGCCACCCGGCATCAGCGGGCTGGTCGACCGTATGACGGCGGCAAGCCTGATCAAGCGGCGGCCGGATCCAGACGATGGCCGGGCGTGGCGCCTCTGGCTGACGCCGGCGGGTCGCGCGGCCATGGCGCAATCGAAAGCGGGGCTCACTGAGGTCAAAGTGCGCCTCACCGAGGGATTTACCGAGGCCGAGATCAACGTGGTCGCGCGTTGGCTCACAACCATGCAAACCAGATTTCCCAGAGGAGAAGACGAATGACCGAGCACATCAAGATCGAGAAGAGCGACGGGATTTTGAGCCTGACGATGGCCCGCCCCGACAAGAAGAATGCGCTGACCAATGCGATGTACGGCGCGCTGGCCGACGCAATTGAAGGCGCGGAAACCGACCCATCGGTTCGCGTTCTGTTGATCCGCGGCGAGGGTGACATGTTCACCGCCGGTAACGACGTCGGCGAGTTCGCCGCCATTGCGACCGGCGCCGTTCAGGGCGAGCGGCATGTCAGCCGCTTCCTGCAGGCGCTCGCCAGATCGAGCCGTCCGTTGGTCGCAGCGGTCCAGGGCCGCGCCGTCGGCGTCGGCACCACGATGCTGCTGCATTGCGATCTGGTCGTGCTGGCGGAGAACGCGCTGCTCTCGACGCCGTTCGTCAGCCTGGCGCTGGTTCCGGAAGCGTCCTCGAGCCTATTGATGCCGCTCCGCATCGGCTACGCGCGCGCTTTCGAGATGTTCGCGCTCGGCGACGCCGTCGATGCCAAATCTGCGTTCGCCTGGGGAATTGCCAACCGCGTGGTGCCGCTCGAAAAACTCGACGCTGAAGCAAGGGCGCTGGCGTCGCGGCTGGCGAAACAGCCGGCGGGTGCGGTCAGCACGACAAAGCGGCTGATGCGCAATCCCGAGCTTCTGATGGCGCAGATCAAGGCGGAAAGCGAGCAGTTCGCGGCGCGCCTGCAAACCGCCGAGGCGCGCGAGGCTTTTACCGCGTTCGCCGAACGCCGGCCGCCCGATTTCCTGAAATTCGCAAAATAGCCGGCGTAACCGCCTTCTCCCCGCCCGAGACCGGGAGGCAATTGACCGCCCGTGACGGCCCCGTTACCTGTTTCGGGTTGCGAGCGGGGAAACAAATGAACAAGAACAATGAAGCTTCCGAATTCGACTATGTCATCGTCGGCGCCGGCTCGGCCGGATGTGTGCTCGCCAATCGCCTGAGCGCCGACGGCAAACATTCCGTGTTGCTGCTGGAGGCGGGTCCGAAGGACAGCAATCTCTGGATCCACGTCCCGCTCGGCTACGGAAAACTGTTCAAGGAAAAATCCGTCAACTGGATGTACCAGACCGAGCCGGAGCCGGGATTGAACGGCCGCCAGGTATTCCAGCCGCGCGGAAAAGTGCTCGGCGGTTCAAGTTCGATCAATGGCCTGCTCTATGTGCGGGGCCAGCACGAGGACTACGATCGCTGGCGTCAGCGCGGCAATGCGGGCTGGGGCTATGACGACGTGCTGCCCTATTTCAAGAAGGCCGAGAACCAGCAGCGCGGACCAGACAAATACCACGGCAGCGATGGGCCGCTGCCGGTGTCTGACTGGCGGCACCACGATCCGCTGTCGGAAGCCTTTGTGGTTGCTGCAGCCGAAACCGGCATCCAGACCAATCCCGATTTCAACGGCGCGACCCAGGAAGGCGCGGGATTTTTCCAGACCACGACAAGGCGCGGCCGCCGCGCCAGCACGGCGTTCTCCTATCTGCGCCCGGCGAAAGCGCGCGGCAATTTGCACGTCGAGACGTCGGCGCTGGCGCAGCGCATCCTGTTCGAAGGCCGCCGTGCCAAAGCGGTCGAATACAAGCAGGAAGGCCGCGTGCGCACGGCGCGGGCGCGTAAGGAAATCCTGGTCTCCAGCGGCGCGTACAACTCGCCGCAATTGCTGCAGCTCTCGGGCGTCGGACCGGCGGACCTGTTGACGCAGCACGGCATCGAGATCGTGCTCGACGCGCCCGGCGTCGGCAACGACCTGCAGGACCACCTGCAGGTCCGGCTGGTTACGCGTTGCGCGCAAAAGGTCACGCTGAACGATGTTGTCAATCATCCGATACGCAAGATGATGGCCGGCCTTCAGTACGCCGCGCTGCGAAAGGGACCGCTGACGATTGCGGCCGGCACCTCGGGCGCGTTCTTCAAGACCAGTCCGCGGCTCGCCTCGCCCGATATTCAGATTCACTTCCTGCCGTTCTCGACCGACAAGATGGGCGAGAAGCTCCATGCGCTTTCCGGCTTTAGCGCCTCGGTCTGCCAGTTGCGCCCGGAAAGCCGCGGCTCGCTGCGGATCAAGAGCGCAGATCCCTCCGTGCCACCGGAAATCCGCATCAATTATCTCGCGACCGAAACCGATCGCCGTGCCTTCATCGATGGCATCCGCATCCTGCGCCGGATTCTCGCAGCCCCGGCGCTGAAGGCTTACGCGGTCGGGGAGGTCGATCCTGGTCCGAAAGTGCAGAGCGACGACGAACTGCTCGATTACTGCCGCCGCACCGGCAGCACGGTCTATCACCCGACCTCGACCTGCCGCATGGGCAGCGATACGCTCGCGGTCGTCGACCAACGGCTGCGCGTGCGCGGCATCGAAGGCCTGCGCGTGGTCGATGCGTCGGTTATGCCGGACTTGATGTCGGGCAATACCAACGCGCCGACCATCATGATCGCGGAGAAGGCGTCGGACATGATTTTGGAGGATGCAAGATAGTCGCGATCGTAGTCGTACCGTAGCCCGGATGAGCGCAGCGACATCCGGGATTCACAGAGGCGCCGTTCCCGGATGTCGCTGCGCTCATCCGGGCTACAAGCTCACCCCTTATACGCCCGCACCCGCTGCAGCATCTGCTCGACATGCGCGATCGGGGTTTCCGGCTGGATGCCGTGGCCGAGGTTGAAGATCAGCCGCCCTTGCGCGTAGCTCGCCAGCACGTCGTCGACGGCGCGATCCAGCGCCGCGCCGCCCGCGATCAGCGCCAGCGGGTCGAGGTTGCCCTGCACCGCGACGCGGTTTTGCACGCGCTCGCGGATCAGTGACGGCTCGGCCGCCCAATCGATGCTGACCGCGTTGACGCCGGTCGCTTCCACATAGGCCGGCAGCAGCGCGCCGGCGCCGCGGGGAAAGCCGATGATTTTCGCGTCGGGCGCTTGCGCGCGGACGCCCGCGACGATGCGTTTTGCAGGCTCGATCGACCAGCGCTCGAATTCGCGCGGCGGCAATACGCCTGCCCAGGTATCGAAGATCTGCAACGCGTCCGCGCCGGCCTTGAGCTGGCCGAGCAGGTACTGGATCGAATTCTCGACCAGCACGTCGATGATTTTGGCGAACGCTTCCGGGTGGCGATAGGCCATCATCCGCGCCGGCGCCTGGTCGGGCGTTCCCTGTCCCGCAACCATGTAGGTCGCGACCGTCCATGGCGCGCCGCAGAAGCCGATCAGCGCGATCTCGGGTGCGAGTTCACGCTTCACGCGGCGCAGGGCTTCATAGACCGGCTCGAGCTTGCCGAAATCGGCGTGGCGCGCCAGCGTCGCGACTTGCTCCGGCGTATTCAGCGGATCGAGCCGCGGGCCTTCGCCGGCCTCGAAGCGCACGGAGCGGCCGAGCGCATAGGGGATCACGAGAATATCGGAGAAGATGATCGCGGCATCGAAATTGAAGCGGCGGATCGGCTGCAGCGTCACCTCGGCGGCATATTCCGGCGTGAAGCAGAGATCGAGAAAGCCGCCGGCCTTGGCGCGCAGCTCGCGATACTCCGGCAGATAGCGGCCGGCCTGCCGCATCATCCATACCGGCGGCACCTTCTGCCTGCGGCCGGACAGTACTTCGATAAAAGGTTTCACGGCGGATTTCTGGGGCAATCGAAAAGTTCCTGCGGCTGGCTGCCGATCTTCGCGCTCCTGATACACGCCGCTTTCGGCTTGGCCAAGGAAAGAAGTGGAACCCGCATGAATTCGAGACGTTATCTCGGTCACGGAGGTACCCAATGGCTGAGAAATTCAACCCTGCACCGCATGACAAGCATGCCGCCGATCCCCGCGAGGCGATGCTTGCCGACCGCGAAATCCACGAGAAGCTCGAGAAGGGTCTGGTCGGTTCCTTTCCGGCCTCGGATCCCGTGAGCGCGGCGCAACCGGCGCCGTCGAAGGCGGACGGCGATCGTCATAATGAGTCGTTGTGGGACAAGATCCGCGGTGTCTTTCGCTGACATAGCTCGACGGGCCAGGCGATGAAGACCGAATTCAACCACTCTGCCAACGACTCGCCTCGGAGCGGCAGTAGCAAGAAGGTCTCGCCGGTGGTGTGGGCCGTGATCGTTGCTGTGGTGGTGGCCGCGGCGATCGGGTTGAAGATGTATGGCTGATGCAAGCGCCGGTCCGATGTTCGAACGGTTGAAAGCGGCCTCCATCCGGGGGCCGTTTTCTTGTCGGCTGTTCAGTAGTGCGGGGGCGGTTCGTTCGATGGGCCGGCCGCATTGCTTTCGGCCTCTCGCACCCGCTCTTTCAGTTCGTTCAGTTGCCGCGTCAATTTGTCGATCTCCGCCCACTGTGCGGTGATCGTCTGGTTCAGCGTCTCGATGGTCACATCCTGATAGGTCAGGCGCATTTCCAGCGCGTCGATGCGTTCCCTCAGGGCGTCGGCATCACTCATGGGGGCCATCGTCCGGTCGTCGCTGCCGCAGCCCGTGGCCAAGCGCCACACGTTCGTCGAATACAAAACACTCGCCGCGCCAGCGGCTCTCTTGCTCGGGTACGCCTTCGAGATAGCGCAGGATACCGCCCTTGAGGTGATAGACCTCGTCAAATCCCCGCGCCAGCAGGTATGCGCTGGCTTTCTCGCAGCGGATGCCGCCGGTGCAGAACATCGCGATCTTGCGGTGTTTCGCCGGGTCGAGTTTTTCCGCGGCGAATTTCTTGAACTGTCCAAAGCTCCTGATGCCGGGATCGATCGCGCCCTCGAACGTGCCCATCGCCACCTCGAAAGCGTTGCGGGTGTCGATCACCAGCGTATCGGTCGCCGATATCAGTTCGTTCCAGTTTGCCGGTTCGACATAGGTGCCGACCCGCTGCGTCGGATCGACGGCGGTATCCCCGAGCGTGACGATTTCTTTCTTGAGGCGGATTTTCAACCGCTGGAACGGCATCTCAGTGGCGCTCGAAAACTTGAGTTCGAGATTGTCGAGCCGGCCACCGAACAGGGGGCCATGCTGCAACTCCCGGACGAACGCGTCGATACAATCATCGCCGCCCGCAACCGTGCCGTTAATGCCCTCATGGGCCAGCAGCACGCTACCCTTGATCCCGAGGCCGGCAGCCAGCGCGCGCAACGGCTCGCGCAGCTCCCGGAAATCCGGCAGCGCGGCGAATTGGTAGAAGGCTGCGACCTTGAGCGGCATGTCGACCGTTTATCAGGCAGGCCGGGCAGGGGAAAGCCACCGTATGGGCCCTGCTTTCGCGGGGCGGCGCAGATCATGGCTCCCCTGGCATGCCAGCCATTGCCCCGCAGGGGATGAATATGCCAAGAACCGTCTGCAAACCCGCCCGATGCTCAAGAAACGCTTGCAAGAAAGCTATCGCGATGAGGAATTTCCATTTCGCCGGCCGTTCCACGGTCCATGCCCAGAACGCCATGGTAGCGACGTCGCACCCGGATGCCGCGCTGGTCGCCATCGAGGTGATGCGGGGGGGCGGTACGGCGGCGGACGCCGCGGTCGCGGCCTGTGCGCTGCTCGGGGTGATCGAGCCGCAATCGACCGGCATCGGCGGTGATTGTTTTGCGCTGATCCAGCCGAAGGGCGAGGGCAAGATCGTCGCCTATAACGGCTCCGGCCGCGCGCCGATGGCGGCCACGGCTGAATGGTATCTCGAGCGCAAGATTCATTCAGTGCCGCTGACTTCGGCCCATGCGGTGAGCATTCCCGGCGCGATCGATGCCTGGGATACGATCCTGCGCGACCACGGCAAGATGGGGCTCGACACCCTGCTGCAGCCCGCGATCAAGGCTGCGGAAGAGGGTTATATCGTCGCGCCGCGTATCGCGTTTGACTGGAAGAACCAGTTCGAGAAGCTGAAGAACGGCACCAACACCGAGCGCTATCTTTTGCCGCACGGCAAACCGGCGGTCGCAGGCGACGTGATCCATCAGCCTGAACTGGGCAAGACACTGCGCGCGATCGCCAAGAACGGCCGCGATGCGTTCTACAGCGGCGAGATCGCCACCGACATGGTGGAAACCCTGCGCGGCATCGGCGGACTGCACACGCTGGAAGATTTTGCCGCGCATTCGACTGAAACGACGTCGCCGATCGGCACGATGTACAAGGGGCACGACGTCTGGCAGTGCCCGCCGAACGGCCCTGGCATCACCATGCTGGTGATGCTGAATATCCTGTCTCGCTTCGACCTGAGCAAATTCGCGCCCCTCAGCGTCGAGCGCTTCCATCTGGAAGCCGAAGCGGCACGCATCGCCTACATGATGCGCGAGCAGTACATCGGCGACCCCGCGCAGGTGCATGTCGATGTTGCCGGCATCCTCGCCAAGGAATTCGCCGAGGAGCACATCAAGAATATCAAGATGGACCGGCTGCTCGATCTACCGAACGTGGCGCCGCCGATGAATCCGTCCACGGTCTACATCACCGTGGTCGACAAGGACCGCAACGTCTGCTCGTTCATCAATTCGATCGCGCACTCCTTTGGCTCGGCGATCGTTTCCAACAAGACCGGCATCCTGCTGCAGAACCGCGCCGGCGGTTTCCGGATCCAGCCCGGCCATCCCAATTGCATCGCGCCGGGCAAGCGGCCGTTGCATACGATCATTCCGTCACTCGCCACCAAAAACGGCCGCGCGGTGATGCCGTTCGGCGTGATGGGCGGGCAATATCAGCCGGTCGGACAGAGCCATGTGCTGACCAATATCCTCGACTATGGCTGCGACGTGCAGGAAGCCATCGATATGCCGCGCGGCCTGCATTATGAGGGCTTCTACCAGCTTGAGGACAGCGTGCCGGCCGCCATCGTCGAGGGCCTGAAGAAGATCGGCCACAAGACCACCAGCGTGGTCGGCCCGCTCGGCGGCGGTCAGGCGATTTGGATCGACTGGGATAAGGGCACGCTGACCGGCGGCTCCGATCCTCGCAAGGACGGCTGCGCGCTCGGCTATTGAGCCCTTCGGATCTCGTTACCTCTGGAACAACAGCCCGTCGCTGTCGTTACAGCATGGGCCGGGGCTGTCCGCATTGCCGCGGACATCCGCCTGTTGTCAGAGGTTAATTATCAGCATTCTCGATTCAGATGATACCGAACAGGCCGACCTGCGCGGCGGCCGTTCGCCGTGGTTTGCCACATCGTCACACCCGCCCCGCCGCGACCTCGGCGAAAATCTCTCATGCGATGCGCTGATCATCGGCGCCGGCATTACGGGATCGCTGGTCGCCGAACGCCTGACGCGGCAGGGCCTCGACGTCATTATCGTCGATCGCGAGTTGCCGGGACGGGGCAGTACGGCTGCTTCCACATCCATGTTGTTATGGGAAATCGACCGGCCGCTCCACGAACTGAGCGAGCTCTACGGCTTCGAGCGCGCCTCACGCGCCTATCGCGCCAGCCGCGATGCCGTCGCCGGCCTGAAGTCGCTGGTCTGGCGGCTCGGCATTGCCTGCGACCTGCGCGACAAGAATTCGCTGTATCTTGCGGCAGACGAAAGCAGCGCCGTTTTGATCGAAGAGCATCGCTTGCGGGCACGCGCAGGCTTGCCGGGCGATTTCATCGACCATGCCGTGCTGCTGGATCGCTTTGGCATCGCGCGTGCCGGTGCGATCGTCTCGTCGGGCGCAGCCGATGCCGATCCCATGAAACTGGCGAATGGGTTGCTCAGGACGGCGCTCGCGCAAGGTGCGCGGTTGTTTGAGGCAGACGCGGTGGCATTCGATGCAGCCGGGCGAGCGGTCAATGTCCGCATGGCCAACGATCGCGAGATCGAAGCGCGGTCCGTCGTGCTCGCCACCGGCTATGTGATGCCCGATATCGTTCGCTCCACCGTGCACGCGGTGTCGTCGAGCTGGGCGATTGCAACCGTCCCGCAGCCGCAGAACCTCTGGAACGACGGCGCGCTGATCTGGGAGGATGCGGAGGATTATCTCTATGCGCGAACGACGCGGGCGGGACGCATCATCATCGGCGGCGAGGACAGCACGGAGATTGTCGAACCGGAGGCGCGCGACCGTCTGATCCCCGAGAAATCGAGGGCGCTGGTGCAGCGGCTCGCGGCACTCTGGCCGGCTGCGAGACCCGACATCGAATTTCGCTGGTCGGGGACGTTCGATACCACGCACGACGGATTGCCGCTGATCGGCCCGGTCCCTGGCGCCAAGGGCGTCTATGCGGCCTACGGCTATGGCGGCAACGGCATCACCTTCAGTTTCCTCGCCGCGCGTCTGATCGGCGACCTGATCGCCGGCAAAACCTCGCCGCTGCTCGCAGATTTTGCGATCGATCGTGACGGCGGCAACAGCGGCTGAAACATGGCCGCCGGCCGGCAAAATGGCTCGAAAAATGGCTATGGAAATGGCCCGCTCTGGGCTAGAGACGTCGGTCTCCCGAACGAGGTGCATTGAGATGCGATCTTCCCGACGCACGATTATCCGGACCGCTCTCGCCGCCATGGCGGCCGCGGTTTCCATGCCGATCGCCACCCAGCTGGCATCGGCCCAGACCGCAGGAAAAAAACCCATGACTACAGCTTCAGGTTTGCAGATCATCGACAGCAAGGAAGGCACCGGCGCCACGCCGAAGACCGGCCAGACCTGCGTCATGCATTATACCGGATGGCTCTACGAGAACGGCCAGAAGGGCAAGAAGTTCGACTCCTCGGTCGACCGTAACGAGCCGTTCGAATTCAAGATCGGCATGCGGCAGGTCATCGGCGGCTGGGATGAGGGCGTCGGTTCGATGAAGGTCGGCGGCAAGCGCACGCTGATCATTCCGCCTGAACTCGGCTATGGCGCGCGCGGCGCCGGCGGCGTCATTCCGCCGAACGCCACGCTGATGTTCGACGTCGAATTGCTGGCCGTGAAGTAGCCGCGCAACGGGGGAGGCGCATCGTGAAGGTCTCGATCCTCGACGATTATTTCGACACGTTGCGCACCCTCGACTGCTTCGGCAAGCTCGCCGGACACGACGTCACCATCTGGAACGATCATGTCCAGGACGTCGATGTGCTGGCGGAGCGCCTAAGGGATACCGAGGCGCTGGTCCTGATCCGCGAACGCACGCAGATCCGGACGCCGCTGCTGGAGCGGCTGCCGAAACTGAAACTGATCAGCCAGCGCAGCGTCTTTCCGCATATCGATATCGATACCTGCACCCGGCTCGGCATCGTGGTGTCGTCGGGCCAGCATGCCGATACGCCGTCTTACGCGACCGCCGAATTCACCTGGGGCCTGATCCTGGCGGCGATGCGGGCCATCCCGCAGCAGATGGCGGCGCTCAAGGCCGGCAAATGGCAGATCGGCGTCGGCCATACGCTGCGCGGCAAGACGCTCGGTATTTATGGCTATGGGCGGATCGGCGCCGTCGTCGCCGGCTACGGCAAGGCGTTCGGCATGAACGTGCTGGTATGGGCGCGGGAGCCGGCGCTCGCAAAGGCCCGCGCTGACGGCTACGAAGCCGCCGCCAGCAAGGCTGATTTCTTCGAACGCTGCGACGTGCTTTCGCTGCATATGCGCCTGGTCGATGCCACGCGCGGCGTCGTCAAGGCGGATGACCTCGCGCGCATGAAACCAACCGCGCTTCTCGTCAACACCAGCCGTGCGCCGCTGATCGAGCCGCAAGCGCTGGTCATTGCGCTGCGCGCCGGCAGGCCCGGTATGGCCGCGGTCGATGTCTATGAAAAAGAGCCGCTGCGCGACGTCAACGATCCACTGCTGACCATGGACAACGTGGTCTGCACGCCGCATCTCGGTTATGTCTCGCGCGACGAATATGAAATCCAATTCACGGATATTTTCGATCAGATCGTGGCCTACGCTGCGGGCGCGCCGATCAATGTGGTCAATCCGGATGTGATGGAACGACGTCGCTGACGCTATGTCCGCGTCATGCCCGGGCTTGTCCTGGGCATCCACGTCTTTGATGAGCGTTCCGTAAAACGTGGATGGCCGGGACAAGCCCGGCCATGACGAACGAATGCAACAAAAAGACCGGCCCCAAAAGGGACCGGCCTTTCCATTCTCACCAATCGCGTCGCTTACGATCAGAGATTTCTTGTTCGCCGCCGCGGCTGCCTTGTTCACGGCATCCTTGGTGGCTTCCTTGGCGTCGCCCATGGCCTTCTGGCCCTTGCCCTTCACTTCCTGGATCACGCCTTCGCCCTGAAGGCGGTCGGAACCGGTGGCTTCACCGATGCCCTGCTTGGCCTTGCCGATCGCTTCGTTGGCGGTGCCCTTGATCTTGTCGGTGGTGGCGCCCATCACAATACTCCTTTGAGGTGATTGAACTTCGCCACGGCAACGCGTCATGGACCGCAAATGTTCCTCGATTTGGCTGGTTTGCGATCACGGTTTTATGTACCGTCGGTGAACCCCAAGAAGTTCCTGGAAAGAAGAAAATGAGCGGCAGCCACGATCACACCCATCCCCACGATCACGATCATTCGCACGGCGATGCCGAGCGCTGGAAACACGACGGCGTCCGCGTCATTCCCGGCAATCAGCTCGATCCCAACGTGCCGTCGACCGCGGGCATGGACCGCAAGGCCGCGATCAATTTCGCCCGCGTCGGCGCGCAGAAATTATGGGCGGGCACCGTGACGATCAAGCCCGACGCCAAGACCGGCGCGCATCATCATGGTCATCTCGAAAGCATCATCTTTGTCGTCAAGGGCAAGGCGCGGATGCGCTGGGGCGAGCAGCTGCAGTTCACCGCGGAAGCTGGTCCCGGCGATTTCATCTTCGTGCCGCCCTACGTGCCGCATCAGGAAATCAATGCCAGCCGCGACGAGGTGCTGGAATGCGTGCTGGTGCGCAGCGACGGCGAGGCGGTGGCGATCAACCTCGACATCGAGCCGGTCGAAAAGCCGGAGACCGTGCTGTGGGTCGATCCGGTGCACCGTGATCCCGCCGAGAAGAAGTAAAAACAACAAACGCTGCCGTTGCGCGGCTGTCGCGGGGGAATCCCATGAAACTTGTTCGTTACGAGAGCGCAGGTCACGTCGCCACCATCACCATGGATCGAGCCTCGTCACACAACGCGCTCAACAATGCGCTGTGTGACGAACTGCGCGAGGCCTGGCTCCGCTTTCATGAAAGCGACGACCGTGTCGCGGTGCTTGCGTCATCCGAAGAAAAGTATTTTTCGGTCGGCGCCGACGTCAGGGATCTTCCCGTCAACATGTGGCACGCGGTGCCTGGATTGGGCGTCGAACTCGACAGGCCGGTCATTGCGGCGACATCCGGATGGGTCGTCGGCGGCGCCTTCGTGCTGGTGCAGATGGCCGACATGTGCGTGGCGTCCGAGACGACGCGCTTCATCTACCCCGAGGGCAAGATCGGCACCACCGCCGGCGGCATCTCCTCGGTGATGGCGCGGATGCCGCACAAGATCGCCATGGAGTTCCTGCTGGTCGGCGAGGAGATGTCGGCGGAACGTGCCTACCAGATCGGCTTCGTCAACAAGGTCGCCCCGAAGGGAGAGCATGTCGCGCTCGCTCAGGAGATGGCGGCAAAGATCGCCGCCAATGCGCCGCTGGTCGTTCGAGCGCTGAAGAAGCTGGCGCGCGACGCCATGCCGAAGGGACCGTTGGAAGGGGTCGCCGAGGTGCGCCGGCTGCTCGATGTCATCAGGGACAGCGACGATCTCAAGGAAGGCGTCAAGGCCTTCGCCGAAAAACGTCAACCCCGGTTCAACGGCAAGTAGCAGATCGCATTTGCGCACGGCCGGCTGATCGCGCGATATTGTTCGCGCCGCGAAGCGCGCACCTGCTTTCAAAACGAATATCCGCTACACTTCGCCTCAACAAATGTGACTTGAAATGTGACGTGGGGAAGAACCATGACGGATTCCGAAAATCGGGTGGCGCGACGCACGGTTCTCAAAGGCCTCGGCCTTGGCGTAGCAGCAACCGCGGCGATCCCGACACAGGCTGCGACGGCGGTTGCTTCCGAGGGCGGCGAAATCTGGAGCAACGAATACTGGACCAAGAAGGGCGACATTCCCCTGTGGATGTTTCGCAAGCGGATCGGTGCGCCCAGGCCCGGCGAGCCGGCGCGGCCGGTGGTGTTCTTTGTCCATGGCTCTTCGGTAACGTCGCGGGTGTTCGATCTCAACGTGCCCGGCAAAGGCGAATATTCCGCGATGAACGAGTTCGCGCGCTACGGGTTCGACTGCTGGACCATGGATCACGAGAATTACGGCAAGTCCGGCCGCACCTCGGGCAATGCCGATATCGCCAGCGGCGTCGAGGATTTGAAGGTCGCGGTCGAACTGATTGCCCGCGAGACGGGCCAGCAGAAACTGCACTTCGTCGGCGAATCCTCGGGCGCGCTACGCGCCGGCGCCTATGCGATGGTCGTGCCTGAGCGCGTTGATCGGCTGGTGTTCGCCGCCTTCACCTACAAGGGCGAGGGCTCGCCGACCCTGACCAAGCGGGCTGAGCAACTGGACTATTTCCGCACCCACAACATGCGCAAGCGCGACCGCGACATGATCCGTTCGATCGCGACCCGCGACAAGCCGGGGACTTCCGATCCCGCGGTGATGGAGGTGCTGGCGGATGCCGAAATGCAGTTCGGCGACCAGATCCCGACCGGCACCTATCTCGACATGACCGCCAATCTGCCGGTCGTGCATCCGGAGAAGGTGCTGGCCCCCGTGCTGCTGGTGCGCGGCGAATATGACGGCATCGCCACCGTGGCCGACCTTGAGGAATTCTATAACAAGTTGCCGAACGGCGATCGCCAGTTCATCATCCTGCCCGGCACCGCCCATTCGGTGGCGCTGGCGATCAACCGCCAATTGTTTTGGCATGTGACGCGGGCGTTTCTCACGATGCCGGCTCCGATCGCGACATAACGGGTCGCGTCAATCCTGACCCGTGTGGCCGCTGAATTGCGGCCATCCTTCGCCTGATTATTGCGAGAGCAAAAAAGTTCAAACGGCGTGTCGGCACGCCGCCCGCTCGTTCGTCCTTGGATGGAACCCGCCAAAAGGAGCCCATCATGGCCAAAATGATATTCGTCAACCTGCCGGTCAGCGATCTCGCTCGCTCGACCGCCTTCTATCAGGCGATCGGCGGCGAAAAGAACCCGCAATTCTCCGACGACACCGCGTCCTGCATGGTGTTTTCCGAGAGCATCTACGTCATGCTGCTGACCCACGACAAGTATCGGCAGTTCACCTCGAAGAAGATCGCCGACGCCAAGGCCACCAGCCAGGTCCTGATCTGCCTGTCCGCCGACAGCCGCGACGCGGTGGACGACACGGTCGCCAAAGCACAAGGCGCGGGCGGCGGCGCGGATCCGGGCCCGAAGCAGGATCACGGTTTCATGTACGGCCGCAGTTTTGAAGATCCCGACGGTCATCACTGGGAGGTGATGTGGATGGATGTCGCCGCCGCGCAATCCGCCACGGCCGACGCCTGATCGTTCATCCAGTCCGGAGTTCTCCCGATGTCCAAGATTTCTCCCTGCCTGTGGTTCGACGGCGACGCCGAGGAGGCTGCCAGTTTCTATGTTTCGCTGTTGCCGGATTCGCGGATCGAGAAAATCCAGCACAACATCATCGACGGTCACAGCGGCAAGGCCGGCAGCGTGCTGGTGATCGAGTTCACGCTGGCCGGCCAGGGCTTCATGGCGCTGAACGGCGGCATGGAGAGGAATACACCCACGCCGTCTCCTTCAAGATCGATTGCGCCGATCAGGCCGAGGTCGATCGGCTCTGGGATGCGCTGCTGGCGAACGGTGGCAAAGCCGACCAATGCGGCTGGCTGCAGGATCGTTTCGGCGTGTACTGGCAGATCGTGCCGACGGTGCTGATGACGTATATCGGTGGCTCCGATTCCGCCGGCGCGCAGCGGGCCATGCAGGCGTTGCTCGGCATGGTCAAGCTCGATATCGAAGGGCTGAAGCGTGCGTATGAGGGCAAGAGCGCGGCGTGAGGCGTTTTCGTAGGGTGGGCAAAGCGAAGCGTGCCCACCATTCACAATCGCGATGCCGAGATATGGTGGGCACGGCGCAAAGCGCCGTTGCCCACCCTACATTCCCAACTCCATCTAATAACTGACCCGCAACCCCAGGCCGCCGTGAAGCGTGTTGCCGACCGGCTGCGGGCCGGCGGTGCCGTTGAGGAAGAGGTCGGCGACCCAGCCCTTGGTGATGCGGAAGCCGAGCCGGCCGCCATATTCGAACCAGCCCTGGTTGCCGATCGTGGGCACGATCGTGCCGTCACCGGTCACGCTGGCGACGATGCCGGATCGCGTTCCGAACGATTGTACCCATCCGCCATTGACGTTGGCTTCGACGCTCGAGCCGAACAGATGTGTCCACTGTCCGCCGACCTTGACGAGGGTGGTGCGGTCGGTGCCGGTGGCAATCGAGGCGTCGAACGGATTGAAGGCGACGGTGGGGTCCATGTAGCCCTTCACCCGTTGCCATAGCTGCCAGACTTCGACGGAGGCCGCCACCTCATCGCGCGGCGACAGCCGGCTCATCCAGCCGGCGCGGCCATAGACGGCGTAATTCTCGCTCGAGGTCGAACTTTCGAGCGATACCGCGCCGAGGCTCGTCGTGTAGCTGCGCGCGTAGCGCACTTTCTGGAATGGCGACAGGATGGTGCCGATATCGAAGAACGGCCGCGACGATCCCCAGTCGACGAAATCGTAGCGCAGCGCGAACGCGCCGATCGGCGAGCTGGTGACGTGGTAACCGCCTTCGTTGTACTGGGCATAGGCGATGCCGGCGAGCAGCGACAGATTGGGCGTCAGGTTCTTGCGGCCGTGAATGCCGGCCGAGAACGAGCCGGCCGAACCGAACGCGCTGATGCAATCGTTGCAATTGACCTGCTCGTTGACGCCCAGCAGCACGTTGCCGAGCACGCGGTTGGTGATCATCTGGTTGAAGCGCTGGTCAGCCAGTCCGTTGATCGAGCCGGCACTCGAACCGGCTCCGGTTATCGGTGGCGCGTTGGTGGATTGCTCGTTGGCTCGCGCCGTTGGCGAAGCCGAGGGCGATGGGCTCGGCGTGGGAGTTGTCGGGTAGCACTCGACGCATTCCTCCTGCGGTGGGGGCGACGGCGATGGCGACGGCGTTTGTGCCCACGAAGGCGACGATTTCATCGCGAGCACCGCGACGAGGAGTGTTGCGGACAACACGGCTTTGCGGGTGAAATTTGCCATGTCAGCGCCCGCACAGCATGCCGGTGGGGTCGCTGCCGTCGTCGACGATGACGGGCGTCGCATCCGCATATTGCGTTTTGCTGCAAAGCCCTCCTGCTGCGCTGCAGGTTGCGGCGAACGTCCAGGGCGGATTGTTGGTCTTCTTGATCGTCGATCTGCTGCCGCCGCCGCCCGAGGTGATGATCGCAGTGTCGCCGGGCTGGGTGAGCTGGATGCATTCAAACGCGACCGTGCAGACCGAGGCCGCACCGTCCTGCAGGTTGACGATGGTCTGGCCGCGCTGCGACAGGATATCGAGCGTGGTGCCGCGCACGCCGATGGTCGCCAGCGGCGTCGTTATCTTGTAGGCGGCCTTGTCCGAATGGCCGGTGACGAAACGGAACGCGCCCGATGTCATGCGGATCGCGACTTCGCGATAGTGATGCTCATCGTCGAAAACGGTGCGGTCGAGTTTGAGCGTCGCGTTGGGCCCGAGCGAAAGGTTGGTGCTGTCGGCCATCACCAAGCGCGTTGCGCTGTCGGTGCCGGTACGCACGGTTTCGTCGCGGACCAGTCCGTCGCCGACATTGATCTGGATGGTCGAAGGTCCGGCAACGCGGAGAACTTCATTCTTGACGACGGCGGCTTCGCCGACGCGCGTTTGCGCGTGGGCAGGAGCGGCCAACGCAGTTACCAGGCCAATTTCAAACAGACCAACTGCAAGTAGCGAACCAAAGCAATTATTGAAATTCATTTCAAAACCGATCGACTAACCCCGACATCATCGTATCGGATAGCGCGGGCGTATGATGTAGCAGAATTATCACGCGTGGCTTGTCGTTCGCCCGTCAGTTAGTGATCGCGAAATCGAAATGCGTTCAATGCTATGGACATAGAAATCCGAAAGCATCACACTCAATTTTGCCGCAATGTCATTTCGACTCGGATTTTGTGCCAGATTCTCCGTGAAGCCATCAGCCCCGTCACATTCAATTCCGTCCTCTGTGATGCTCCGCACAGGCATTACCGCGGCAATTCTTTTTGTTCTCACGCATTTCGCAATGCTGATAGGCGTCACCACGCCGGAGAAATTCTATTTCGACGAAGTGCACTACGTGCCGGCTGCGCGGCAGATGCTCGAGCCGGTGATGCCGCAGCCGATGCTCAATCCGATGCATCCGCCACTCGCCAAGCAATTCATCGCACTGTCGATCCATTCGTTCGGCGACGGGCCGCTGGGCTGGCGCTATCCGGGCGCCCTGTTCGGATCGCTCGCCGTCGTTGCGGTATATCTGTGCGGGCTGGCGCTTTTCGCCGCACAAGGGCCGGCGGTTGCAGCGAGCCTGCTCGCCTTTTTCAACCAGATGCTGTTCGTGCAATCGCGGATCGCGATGCTGGACATTTTCGCGCTCACCTTCAGCCTGTTCGCGATCGCGGCGTTCATCCATGGCTTTCGAAGAGAGCGGCCGCATCTGTGGTTCGCATTTGCCGGGATCGGTTTCGGCTTGTCGATCGGCTGCAAATGGAGCGGGCTGTTTGGACTCGCGGTCTGCATCGTCATCGTCGCCGTGATCCGCCTGATGCAAAGCTGGCGCACCGAATTCGCCGACGCCCGGCCTGAAGACTGGTACCGGCCCGATCTCTGGCCCGATTTCAAATGGTGGCATTTCGCCATCTGCTTCGTGCTGATTCCAGCGGCCGTCTATCTCGCGACGTTCGTTCCGCTCCACGGATTTTCGTTTCCGGATATTCTGCAAGCGCAACGGCGGATCTTCAGCGATAACACCACGACCGCGATCGCGGGCCACACTTACATGAGTTCATGGCCGTCCTGGCCGTTCCTGGTGCGCCCGGTCTGGTATCTCTTCGACAAGATTGGCGACGATCGCATCGCTGCCGTCGTCTTTCTCGGCAACCCGCTGATCCTGTGGCCGGCGCTCATCGCGGTCGCGATCTGCTTGCGCGACTGGATCGTGACGCGGCGAGTCGATGCCTTCCTGGTGCTGGCGTTCTATCTCGGCCCATACCTCGCTTGGGCGCTGCTGCCGCGAACGCTCGGGTTCATCTACTACTACCTGCCGGCAGCGACCACCGCGAGTTTTGCGCTTGTCTATGCCTTGAAACGCGGCGGCATGCCCCGCTGGTTGCTGTGGGTGTATGTTGCAGTCGGGTTTGCCGGCTTTGCGGCAATGCTGCCGATATCGGCGGCGTTCATAGGCACTTCGATGGCGACATTCAGCCGCCTGATGATCTTCCAGAACTGGATTTGAGGCGGCCGGTCGCCGCTCATTTATGCGCAACGAAAGTCCGCCTGCCGCAAGCGGCAGGCGGACAGGCCACCAAGACCTTACTTCGACGCGGTCTTGGTATCCATGTTGACGACCTGAACGCGGCGGTTGGCTGGATCCATCGGCGCATTCGCATCCTTCGGCCTGGTCTTGCCGTAACCGACGGTCACGAGGTCGGAACCGGTGAGGCCGTACTTCTCGGTCAGGTACTTCTTGATCGTGTCGGCGCGGCGCTCGGAAAGATCCTGGTTATACGCCTCGCCGCCGATCGCGTCGGTGTGACCGGCAACCACGAAGGTCGAACCCTTCAGGCTCGCATCGGAGAGCGCTTTGCCGAGTTCCTGCACGGCGGTCACTGAATTCTTGCTGATGTCGGCCGAGTTGTAGTCGAACTGGATTTCGAGATCGATCTTCGGCTTGGTCGCGGCAAGTTCCGCAATCTCCTGGCGCTCGCCGATCGACAGCGACCGCGTCTTGCGGTTACGCAGCGTGTTGACGAAGCTGGATTCCTTGGCCTGCACGGCGACATCCACCGGCTGCTGCGGGCCAGTCGAAAGGCCGCGGCTCACGCCTGGCTTTGGCTTCAGGGCGTTCAGTATCGTGTCAGCCGAGACGGTATCGCCGGCGGCAGCCAGGCCTGCCGTCATCGACAGCGCGGCGCCGATAGTCATGATCGAAAGGTAGCGGGTCATTGTCTTAATCCTCACTGTTAACGCCCTGCAAACTGGCGTGCATGACGTTTTGATGCTGCGAAGATAGGACGGGTTCAAAGTCAGCAATGTGATTTAAGTCACATTGGTAAAGGCCGACTTTCTGCTCAGGCGGGCTTTTAACCGGGCATTGCAGGGCGTTAGAGGCCGATACGGCGTCATCTTGCCCGTCGGGGCGTCTTCGATGGACCGATCGTCCAGCATTGCTTGCGTGATCCGAATCACGATTTCGAACGGTGATCGGGATGGTTCGCTGATCTTCCCGGACAAAGCTACTAAGTTGGAACCTGTCTCGGCCTCGACCGCAATTAGCGCCACGACGTCGGCGTCGCCTTACTGACCTCAACTTCGGCATCGGGCTTTCGCCAAGTTCGATGGGAACTGCTCGCGCTGTATGACGGTCCGAAGTGCTGCGATCCACGGCACGACGCACTGCAGTGACCAGACGGTGCGAGCAGGGCGGCATCCGGAGTCTTACGGAACAAGCGACCGTTGCTTCCGTAGCTGGCTTCAGAAAAGAAAACTGTGGGCCGTCGCGTCATCGCCGATCTGTGGACAACAAATCGGCAAGATGCGCGCCTAGCAGATTCATTCACACAAAAAATCTGAAGAAGAATACGGTCGGGGCAACCAGACGGGCGGGCCGGGTGTTACAGTCAGTCAAGCGTCAGCGTGAGTATCAGGGCTATCGCACCAGCGCATCGGAGCCTGCTGGTTCCGGGAATTCTATGCCAACACTGATCGGCGCGGCGATGATCGCCGCTGCAATTTTGCTGTCGACGCTGATCAATTCGCTCGGCAGCCGCTACGTCGGGTTCGAAAGCCCGACGGAGGAGAGCGCGTGGCTGGTCGATCGCCTCACCGGCAACGTCTACAAATGTCAGGCGCCCCAGCCCGGCCGCGCCTCCTGCGAGGCCGATATCGCGACCGGCAGCGTGGGTGATCGGCAGAAGCGGAGGGGCGACCCCGGTCCGTAAGGGGTTATATTCCTGAATCCGGGCTCGTCACGTTGGCGAATCCGATTACATTGCCGCGCGATGCCCCGCGCGACTGAACCCCGTTCCCTGACCAAGACCGAGGCCCGGCTACTCTGGCTGCGGGCCCAGCGGCTCGATACCAGCGAACCGTTCGGCGCCGGACCGCAGGCGGTCACCGCGGCGGTGGACCATCTCGGCTATGTGCAGATCGACACCATTCACGTCATCGAGCGCTGCCATCATCACATTCTCTATAGCCGTATCCCGGCCTATGCCCGCGCGGACCTGCGCCAAGCGCAGAGCATTGACAAGAGCGTGTTCGAATACTGGACCCACGCCCTGTCCTATGTACCGGCCAAGGATTATCGCTTCTTCGTCCCGGCGATGCGGGAGCATCGGCGCGAGGGGCACCGGTGGTTTGCTTCCGTCAAGCCCGAGGACACCCGCAAGGTAATGCGGTTGTTGCGGCGCGACGGCGCGCTGACCATCCGCGACATCGAGGACGACGTTTTGACCGAGAAGGAACATCTCTGGCAAAGCCGCAAACCCTCGAAGCGGGCGCTGCAGCTTGCCTTCTACACCGGCGAGGTGACGATCTCCGAACGCACCGGCATGCTGAAGACCTATGAGCTGATGACGCGGCATTTCGGCTGGGGCAAGCCGCCGAAGCCGGCTCCCGCGGCGGAGATTACCGCCTACCTGCTCGATCGCGCATTGCGTTCCCAAGGCATCGTCAGCCTCGATTCCATCTGCCACCTCGACGCGCCGAGCAAGGCAGCGGTGCGGCGCCTGATCGAGGCGCGGGTGCGGCGCAAGGAATTGGTGCCGGTCGCGCTCGAAGGGGCCGGCAAGCACGAGCATTGGGCCCGGCCGGAAGTGCTGGAAGCGAACGGGACCGCACCGGGCGTCGAGAGCGACGGCCCGGTGCACATCCTCTCGCCGTTCGACCCGCTAATCATCCAGCGCAAGCGCACCGAGCTGTTCTTCGACTACGGCCACCGCTTCGAGGCCTATGTGCCGAAGGAAAAACGCCTGTTCGGCTATTTCGCGCTGCCGGTGCTGGCAGGCAGCGACATCGTCGCCGCCATCGACCTCAAGACCGACCGCCAGAACAAGAAATTGCTGATGCAGAAATGGAGCTGGGTCGGCAAGGGCGCTGGCCGCGCCGCGCGCAAGGACTACAAGCGCCGCATCGAGGAAGAGCTGCATCGTTTCGAGCGGTTTCAGTTGGCGGAGTAGGGAGCTTGCCGCTGGCCTCCACCGCGAGCCCTTCGCCGGCGGAATGCCCATGTTGCCCCAGCGCGGGCATCCTGCATTGCAAGCGGTCACGGCCCCCGCTAATCGTCGTCGGCAACAAGAAGCCTGAAGGGGGAAACCATGAACCAGCCCGCTATGCCAGCCAAGAGCGACATCGAAACCTCAACTATCCGTGCGATCTCGTGGCGGCTGATCCCGTTTCTGGTGCTGGCCTATTTCTTTTCCTATCTCGACCGCGTCAATCTCGGCTTTGCCGCGCTCACCATGAATGCGGATCTGAAGTTCACGCCGCTGATCTTCGCCTGGGGCGCCGGCATCTTCTTCATCGGCTATTTCATTTTCGAGGTGCCGAGCAATCTCGCGCTCGAGAAATTCGGCGCCAGCCGCTGGATCGCCCGCATCATGGTGACCTGGGGCATCATCTCGGCGCTGATGGCGACTGTCAGTGGCGAGATGAGCTTCTACATCCTGCGCTTCCTACTCGGCGTGGCGGAAGCCGGCTTCTTCCCCGGCATCATTCTTTATCTCACCTACTGGTACCCGGCCGAATATCGCGGGCGGTTCCTCGCGGCTTTTGCCATCGCGGTTCCAGTTTCCACCGTGATCGGTGCGCCGATCTCGGGACTGCTGCTCGGTCTCGACGGCATGATGGGCCTGAGGGGATGGCAGTGGCTGTTCATCATCGAGGGCATCCCCTCGGTGCTGCTTGGCATCGTCACCTGGTTCTATCTGACCGACCGGCCTGAAAAGGCCGACTGGCTCACCACAGAACAGAAGGCCTGGCTTTCGGCAAAACTGCAGGCGGAGATCGCGACCAAGCAGGCGGCAAAACAGCTGACGCTCGGCGAAGCGCTGTCGTCACCAAAGGTGATCACGCTTAGCCTGATTTATTTCGGTTTCGTCGGCGCGCTCTATGGCATGCAGTTCTGGCTGCCACAGATCGTGAAGGCGTTCGGCCTCACCAACGCGCAGACCGGTTTCGTCACCGCGATTCCCTATCTGTTCGGCACTATCGCGATGATCCTGTGGGCGCGGCACTCCGATGCCACGCGCGAGCGCATCGCCCATGTCGGCGGGCCGCTGCTGTTGACGGCGGCGGCGCTCGCCGTTTCCAGCTACATTACCGATCCCACCATCACCATGGTCGTGCTGACGGTCGCCGCCATCGGCGTGTTCTGCACCTTTGCGGTGTTCTGGACGCTGCCGACGGCTTGGCTGTCCGGTACGGCCGCGGCCGGCGGGATCGCGCTGATCAATTCGATCGGCAACCTCGCGGGCTTCGGCGGGCCGTATCTGATCGGCTGGGTCAAGGACGCGACCGGCAACACCTCGACCGGATTGCTGGTGCTGTCGCTATTGCCGCTCGCGGCAGGGTTGCTCGTCTTCCTCGGCGGCCACGACACGAAGACCGAGTTTGCCGCAGCCGGGCCAGCGAAGGGCTGACACCGGCGCGCCGGCTTGTTCGCGGCGGCCGTTGCCGGTCTTCAGGAGGAGCCGGCCGGCCGCGGCAGCTCGCAGGCATCAAAAGCTGAGCCATCGAGCGCCTGTGCCGCCAGTCCCGCGGCATAGATCAGCACGAGAACCGCGGCGGAGATCGCGGCGGTGTCGGCGTGCCGCCGGAAAAACATCAAGAGGCGCCTTGGCAATGACGGCCGCGGAAAGTGAAACACGCGGCCATCGGGCGTGATCACTTCAAGCTCGCGAACCGGCCTCGGCCAAGCGCGGGGAATCCTTGTCGGAAGCATCTGGAAATCTCCTCTCCAGTTCTTCGATCATCCCGCGCGCGATTTCCCGCTCGCCCATGATGACCGTATCCGCCCCCAACCCCTGCAAATGTTCGACCTCGGCGTCCGAATGCGCGCGCGCAATGATCCGGATACTGGCGTTGGCGGCGCGGGCCTGCTGGACGATTTGTCCCGCCTCGAAGGCCTCCGGAATGGCAACGACGATGTTTCGGCTTTTGGTCAGTGCCGCGGCCTTGAGAATTTCGGGCTGAGCGGCATTGCCCGTCAGCGCTTCGATGCCGCTCTCCCTGAGTTTGCTGACGGTGCTGTCTGAAGCCTCGATCACGAGGAACGGCAGCTTCTTCTGCTTCAGGTCATTGCCGATGAGGTTTCCGACCCTGCCGTAACCGACCAGGATCGTGTGATCCGTCAGGTGCGTCATCGGGATCGCCTTGGCCGCGGCAAGGCTCGGGGAGGGCGCCTTGCGACGCTCCAGCCGTGCGATCAGCCAATCGACGCCCGCGAACACCAGCGGATTGAGCATGATGGAAAGGATCGCGCCGGCCAAGATCAAATCGCGCGCCTGCTTGGAAAGCAGTTTCGAGGCGTAGCCCAGTTCCGCCAGGATGAAAGAGAACTCGCCGATCTGGGCCAGGCTCGCCGAAATCGTCAGCGCGGTTGCGACCGGGTGGCGGAACGCAATCACGATCAGGAACGCGGCGAGCGATTTTCCGATGATGATGACAAGAAGGGTCGCTATTAGCGGCCACGGATCGCGGACCACGCTGAACGGGTCGAACAGCATTCCGACCGACACGAAGAACAGCACGGCAAAGGCATCGCGCAGCGGCAGCGATTCCTGCGCGGCGCGCGCACTGAGCGGCGATTCCCGCAGCATCATCCCGGCAAAGAACGCGCCCAGCGCCAGCGACACGTCGAACAGTTTGGTCGATCCGAACGCGACGCCCAGCGCGATCGCCAGCACGGCGAGCCGGAAAAGCTCGCGCGATCCCGTGTGCGCGATGTAATGCAGGATCCACGGGATCAGCCTTCGTCCCACGACCAGCATGAGCGCGATGAACAGCGCGACCTTGACGGCCGTCAACAGCAACACGCCCCCGAGCCCGAGTTCGAAATGGGCGCCTAGCAGGGAGGCTGCTGTGGTGACGTTCCCCGTTTGCAGATTTGCAAACGTCGGAATCAGGACGAGCGCGAGTACCATGGCCAGGTCTTCGACGATCAGCCAGCCGACAGCGATGCGGCCGCGTCCTGTCTCCATCAGGCGGCGCTCCTGCAGGGCGCGGAGCAGGACGACGGTGCTCGCCACCGATAGCGCCAATCCGAAGACGAGGCCCTCGCTGACCTTCCATTTCATCAGCATGGCGAGGCCAAGACCCATCAGCGTCGCCACCGCGATCTGGACAATGGCGCCCGGTATCGCGATGGTTTTGACGGACAGCAGTTCTTTCAGCGAGAAGTGCAGGCCTACGCCGAACATCAGAAGGATGATGCCGAGCTCAGCCAGTTCCGTCGCCAGCGCCTGGTCGGCGACGTAACCCGGCGTAAAAGGACCGACGGCGACGCCGGCGAGCAGATAGCCGACCAGCGGAGGTATCTTCAGGCGTTGAGCGATGGTGCCGAAAACAAACGCGAGCCCGAGGCCCGCAACGATGGTCGCGATCAGAGGTGTATCGTGCGGCATCCAAACGTCTTCGCACAGCCGGACTCCTCGCGCGCTGCGACGAAGTGAGGCTCCCCAAGCGGCCCGACACCCACGTGGAACTCGTTCACGGTTAAGCGTTCATAAACTCACGAAATGGTGTCTAGTGACGATTATTGACATTCGTCAGAGAACATTACACACTCTTCATCGACCCTGCGATGGAGAGTCCAATGTTCGCTCGATCGATTTTTTCCAACTATTACAAGCTCTTGACCGGCGCATCGCTGGCGTTCGTGGTATTTGCGCTGGCCGGCTGCAATGAGAAGGCGGCCGAAACTGTTGCTCCCGGACGCCCTGTCCTTGTCGCCACCGTGCATTATGGGGCCGAGACCCCCGAGCGCAGCTTTGTCGGCACCATCCGGCCCCGGATCGAGACTGACATGGGCTTCCGGGTTCCCGGCAAGGTCGCCAAGCGCCTGGTCGAAGTTGGCCAGACCGTCGATATCGGCCAGCCGCTGGCCACTCTCGACGAGGTCGACCTGAAGCTGCAGGCTGAGCAGGCGGAGGCAGAATTCCGCGCCGCCACCGGCGTGCTGGCGCAGGCGGGCGCTGCCGAGCAGCGCGCCAAGGACCTGCGCGCCAAGGGCTGGACCACCGACGCGCAGCTGGATCAGAGCCACGCCGCGGCCGATGAAGCGCGGGCGCGTCTCAATCGCGCCGAACGCTCGGTCGAACTCACCAAGAACTCTCTCTCTTATGCAACGCTGCTGGCCGACAGCCGCGGCGTCGTCACCGCGACCCTGATCGATCCCGGCCAGGTCGTGGCCTCCGGCCAGACCGCGATCCGCGTCGCGCGCTTTGCCGAAAAGGAAGCCGTAGTCGCGATCCCCGAAACGCTGGTCGGCCGTGCCAAGTCGGGTAGCGCCAGCGTGACGCTGTGGTCGGACGCCGACAAGAAGTATGCGGCGAAGCTGCGCGAGATCGCGCCCTCGGCCGATCCGGCCACCCGGACCTATCTTGCAAAATTCTCGCTGCCGGAAGCCGACGACAAGGTCTCGCTCGGCATGACCGCAACGCTGACGCTGGCGGATGCCGCTACCGAGCGCGTGGCAAAACTGCCGCTGTCGGCGCTGTTCAGCCAGGGCAGCAATCCATCGCTCTACACCGTCGATGACGCCGGCGCAGTGAAGCTGCAGCCGGTGATCGTGAAATCCTATGAGAGCAATGCCGTCGTGATCTCAGGCGGCGTCAATGACGGCGCCAAGGTGGTCGCGCTCGGCGTGCAGAAGATCGATCCGGCCCAGAAGGTCCGGGTGGTCTCGGCGTTGTCGTTCTGAATTTTTCCGCGGTCATTGCGAGCGTAGCGAAGCAATCCATTTCGCCGCCAGTGACGGCCACAACAAGTCGCATCTTGGCAATTCGGTTAGTTGGAGAGTGACATGAAGCGCTTCAATCTCTCGGGCTGGGCGGTGAGCCATCCGACCCTGATCCTGTTTCTGATGATCGTGCTCGGCGCCGCCGGTTTCTTCTCCTATCAGCGCCTCGGCCGCGCCGAGGATCCGTTCTTTACGGTGAAGGTGGTCAACGTTTCGGCGATCTGGCCGGGCGCCACCGCGCAGGAAATGCAGACCCAGGTCGCTGATCCCATTGAGAAGAAGCTGCAGGAACTGCCGTTCTTCGAGAAGGTGCAGACCTATTCCAAGCCGTCGTTCACGGCGATGCAGGTCACGTTCAAGGATTCGACGCCGCCAAAGGACGTGCCTTACCTGTTTTACATGCTGCGCAAGAAGCTCGCCGACGTGCAGGGTCAGTTGCCCGCGGGCCTGCTCGGGCCGACCGTCAACGACGAATTCTCCGACGTCGACTCCATTCTCTACATGATGACCGGCGACGGCGCCGACTATGCGCAGCTGAAGAAGGCCGCCGAAGGCATGCGCCAGCGGCTGCTGAAGGTGACCGGCGTCACCAAGGTCAATCTCTACGGCACCCAGGAAGAGCGCATCTTCGTCGAGTTCTCGCACGCCAAGCTGGCGACGCTCGGCATCACGCCGCAGGCGCTGTTCGACTCGCTGGCCAAGCAGAACAATGTCACGCCGGCCGGCACGGTGGAAACCTCCTCGCAGCGCGTGCCGCTGCGCGTCACCGGCGCGCTCGACGGCGCCAAGGCGGTGGCGGAAAGCCCGGTCGAAAGCAACGGCCGCGTGTTCCGGCTCGGCGATATCGCGACCGTCACGCATGGTTTCGTCGATCCGCCGACCTTCGTCGCCCGCCAGGAGGGCAAGCCCGCGCTCGGCATCGGCGTGGTCACCGCCAAGGGCGCCAACATCCTCGAGCTCGGCAAGGAGGTCGAGAAGGCCACCAATGATTTCATGAAGGCCGTGCCGCAGGGCATCGAGGTCGAGCAGATCGCCGACCAGCCCAAGGTGGTCGAGCGCGCCGTCGGCGAGTTCGTGCATTCCTTCATCGAGGCGCTCGCGATCGTGCTGTTCGTCTCGTTCGTGGCGCTCGGCTGGCGCACGGGCATCGTGGTCGCGATGTCGGTGCCGCTGGTGCTCGCGATCGTCTTCATCGTCATGAACGCGATGTCGATCGACTTGCATCGCATCACGCTCGGCGCGCTTGATCATCGCGCTCGGCCTTCTGGTCGACGACGCCATCATCGCCGTGGAAATGATGGTGGTGAAAATGGAACAGGGCTGGGACCGCGTCCGCGCGGCGTCCTTTGCCTGGGAATCAACTGCGTTTCCGATGCTCACGGGGACGCTGGTCACGGCCGCTGGCTTCCTCCCCATCGGCTTTGCCAATTCGGCGGTCGGCGAATATGCCGGCGGCATTTTCTGGATCGTGGCGATCGCGCTGGTCGCCTCCTGGTTCGTGGCGGTGATCTTCACGCCCTATATCGGCGTCAAGCTGCTGCCCAACATCACGGTGCACCACAACCACGATCCGCACGCGATCTATGAAACGCGGATGTATCGCGGCTTGCGCGCCGTGGTGCAGTGGTGCGTCGACCACCGCGTCAAGGTGGTGCTGGCAACCGTCGGCGTGTTCGTGCTCTCGATCGTCGGTTTCGGGCACGTGCAGCAGCAGTTTTTCCCGCTGTCGGAGCGGCCGGAACTGTTCCTGCAGTTGCGCCTGCCGGAAGGCACCGCCTTCAACGTCACGGAGAAATCCGTGAAGAAGGCCGAAGCGCTGCTCAAGGACGACAAGGATATCGCGACCTATACCTCCTATGTCGGTCAGGGTTCGCCGCGCTTCTGGCTCGGCCTCAATCCGCAACTGCCGAATGAGGCCTTTGCCGAGATCGTGATTGTCTCCAAGGACGTCGAAGCCCGCGAGCGGATCAAGGCGCGGCTGGAGAAGGCGGTCGCCGAGGGCGATCTGTCCGAAGCCCGCGTGCGCGTCGACCGCTTCAATTTCGGCCCGCCGGTCGGCTTCCCGGTGCAATTCCGCGTGATCGGCCCCGACGCCAACACCGTGCGCGACATCGCCTACAAGGTGCGCGACGTCATGCGGCAGAATAAGAATGTCGTGGAGCCGCAGCTCGACTGGAACGAACAGTCGCCTTACCTGAAGCTGGTGGTCGACCAGGACCGCGCCCGCGCGCTCGGCCTGACCCCGCAGGACGTTTCGCAGGCGCTCGCCATGCTGATCTCGGGTGCGCAGGTCACGACGATCCGTGACGGCATCGAGAAGGTCGGCGTCGTCGCCCGCGCGGTCCCGTCCGAACGGCTCGATCTCAAGAGCGTCGGTGACCTCACTGTGACGTCACGCAACGGCGTTGCCGTACCGTTGCAGCAGATCGCCAAGATCGAATATTCCCACGAGGAGCCGATCATGTGGCGGCGCAACCGCGACATGGCGATCACGGTGCGCACTGACGTCGTCGACGGCGTGCAGGCGCCCGATGTCACCGGCCAGATCTGGCCCAAACTGCAGGAAATCCGCGACCATCTCGAGCCGGCCTACCGGATCGAGCCGGGCGGCGCATTCGAGGAATCCGCCAAGGGCAATGCCTCGATCTTCGTGCTGTTTCCCTTGATGGTCATGGTGATGTTGACGCTGCTGATGATCCAGCTTCAGAGCTTCTCGCGCCTGATCCTGGTCTTCCTCACCGCGCCGCTCGGCATTGTCGGCGCCTCGTTCGGCCTCAATATCGCCAACCAGCCGTTCGGCTTCGTGGCGCTGCTCGGCCTGATCGCCCTGGCTGGCATGATCATGCGTAACGCCGTGATCCTGGTCGATCAGATCGAGGCGGATGTCTCTCAGGGCCTGACGCGCAAGGAAGCCATCGTCGAGGCCACCGTCCGCCGTGCCCGCCCGGTGGTGCTGACGGCGCTGGCGGCCATTCTGGCCATGATTCCGCTGTCGCGCTCCGCCTTCTGGGGCCCGATGGCGATCACCATCATGGGCGGTTTGTTTGTTGCAACTTTCCTGACCTTGCTGTACCTGCCGGGTCTTTACGCCCTGTGGTTTAGAAAGAGCCTCGACGAAAGCGGCCAGGCCGAGCAGCCTGATCTTGCGCCGCAACATCAGATCAAGGGTCCGCATGCAATTCCGCTTGCCGACGCCGCCGAATAATTGAACATTGAGAACTGACATGGCGCTGACTTCGGAACACGTCGAGACGGACACCCGGGAAAAGATTCTCGTGGTGGCGGAGCGTCTGTTCCGGCAGATCGGCTACCAGAAGACCACGGTCGCCGACATCGCCAAGGAACTGCGGATGAGCCCCGCCAACGTCTATCGCTTCTTCGATTCGAAGAAGTCGATCCACGAGGGCGTGGCGCGTACCCTGATGGGCGAGGTTGAGATCGAGGCGCGACGGATTGCGGCCCGGCCCGGTCCGGCGAAACCTCGCCTGCGCGAGTTGCTCAAGACCATCAATCGCATGAACACGGAGCGCTATGTCGGCGATTCCAAGCTGCACGAGATGGTCGAGATCGCGATGGAGGAGGATTGGGACGTCTGCGTCACCCATATGCGAGTGCTGCACCGGCATCATCGGCGAGGTGATTGCGCAGGGCGTGGCGTCCGGCGAGTTCGAGGCCCCCGACCTGCCGTTGGCGGCGCTCTGCACCTGCACCGGCATGATCCGCTTCTTCCACCCGCAGATGATCGCGCAGGCCGTCAACAAGCCCAGCGCAACGATCGACCAGATGGTCGATTTCGTGTTGCACGGCCCTTGAGCCGCGCAAGGCGAATTGAATGTTCGCTACTTGACCGGTTATTCCGTAACTGCGTAGCCCGGATGGAGCGATCGATGGCTCCGGTCGCTTGCGTGTATTTCCTCGGATTGCGCTTCGCTCCTCCGGGCAACGAACAACAAGGGAAGACCCGGCGTGACGATCAAAGACCTGCATTTTTACGAGCCGAAGAACGGCCACGGCCTCAAGCACGACCCCTTCAACGCCATCATCGCCCCGCGCCCGATCGGGTGGATTTCCTCGCGCGATGGCAAGGGCAACGTCAATCTGGCGCCCTACAGCTTCTTCAACGCCTTCTGCTACGTGCCGCCAATCATCGGCTTCTCCTCGACGAACTGGAAGGACAGTGCGGGCAATATCCAGGATACCGGCGAATTCGTCTGGAATCTCGCCACCATGGATCTGGCGAAACAGATGAACGCGACCGCGGCCCACGTTGCCCGCGATGTCGATGAGTTCAAGATCGCCGGTCTCACGGCCGCGCCCTGCAAGCTCGTCAACGTGCCCCGCGTCGCGGAAAGCCCGGTCGCCTTCGAATGCAAGCTGACGCAGATCATCCAGTTGCAGGGGGCCAATGGCGACAAGGCGCAGGCCTGGCTGACGCTGGGCGAAGTCGTCGCTGTGCATATCGACAAGGCCTTCATCCAGGACGGCGTCTACCAGACCGGCCTGACCCACCCGATCGTCCGCGCCGGCCGCCGCGGCGACTACTTTGAGATCAAGCCGGAAAACATGTTCGAGATGATCCGGCCGGATTGAACGGCTACGATCTCGGGAACTCCGACCCTTCCAAATCCTTATCAGACGTCGTTTCGGAGATTCCCATGATCCGCTTGCTCGCCGGGTTGATGCTGCTCGCCTGCCTTGTCCCTCCAGCCTTCGCAGGCTTCGACGCGGCGGCGGTCAACAACGCGGAATTCAAGGGCAAGCCGCCGGCCGATGACAGGGTCGATCCTGTCGTCGTCAAGGCACAGGTGCTGCTCGACCGCGCCAATTTTTCCCCCGGAGAGATCGACGGCAAGCTCGGCGAGAACGCCGAGAAGGCGCTGAAGGCGTTTGCCGAAGCCAAGGGCTTGGCCGTAGGCAAGCAGCCGCTCACGCCTGAAATCTGGTCTGCGTTGTTAGGCACCAGTTCGGATCCCGTCATCATCGACTACAAGATCACCGAGAAAGACGCGAAGGGACCGTTTCTGGAAAAGCTTCCGGCCAAGATGGAAGATATGAAAGGGTTGAAATCGCTTGATTACACCAGCCCGCGCGAGGCGATTGCCGAAAAATTTCACATGAGCGAGGCGCTTCTCGAAGCCCTCAACCCCGGCAAGAAATTCGACCAGGCCGGCCAGACGATTTCGGTCGTGAACGTCGCGAAAAAGGAAGCCAAGCCGGTCGTTGCGCGCCTGGAGGTCGACAAGACCGCCCAGACCGTGAAAGCTCTTGGGAAAACCGGCGAACTGATCGCGTTCTTTCCGGCGAGCGTCGGAAGCGACGAGAAGCCGACGCCAAACGGCGTGCTCAAGGTGACCTCGATCGATGCGCGGCCGAACTACCGCTACAATCCCGACTACAAGTTCAAGGGCGTCAAATCCAAGGAAGCCTTCACGATCAATCCCGGTCCCAACAATCCTGCCGGTTCGCACTGGATCGGGCTTTCATCGGAGAGTTATGGCATTCACGGCACGCCGAACCCTTCGAAGGTCAGCAAGTCGGATTCGCATGGCTGCGTGCGCCTTACCAATTGGGACGTCGACAGGCTGGCGAAGCTCGTGAAGAAGGGCACCGAGGTTGCCTTTATCGAGCGAGAGGCGGCGAGCAAGAAGTGACGCCTGCCTGCGGCAGTTCTGAATTTGTAGTTTTCTTCGCCACCAACCGTCATTGCAATGATGCGTGCGAGCGGTGAAGATGGCGCCATGTCGTTTGCCACCTTCCGGAAGACCGTTCGACACCTCTACGAAGGGGCGACGCCGGAAGGCGTTCGCTTCCGCTATGCGTTGCTGGCGTTCGATATCGTCACCGTCCTTTTCATTATCGCGACGTCGTTTCTTCCTTCCAATGACGTCACCGAAGCGCTCGATGTGCTGTTCGGCGTCGTGATCCTCGCGGACTTTGCCGCACGGCTCTTCGTCAGCCGGCATCGGCTGCGCGATTTTACCCACTTTTCGACCTGGACCGACATTGTCGCGATCGTTTCGTTTCTGGCGCCGCTCGCCGGGGAGGCCGGCGGCTTTCTGCGAATTTTGCGAACGTTGCGGTTGCTGCGCGACTACCAGATGCTGGCGCGGCTGCGCGAAGACAGCACGTTCTTCCGGCGCAATGAGGAAGTGATCTTTGCCGTCACCAACCTTGCGGTATTCATCTTCGTGATGACCGCGATCGTTTACGAAACGCAAAAGTTTCGCAATCCGCAGATCGCGAACTATGCGGACGCGCTGTACTTCACGGTGACGGCGCTGACCACAACGGGCTTTGGCGATATCACGCTCTCGGGCACGACCGGCCGGCTGATCACCGTAGTCATCATGATTTTTGGCGTCACCCTGTTCTTCAATCTGGCCCGCGCGCTGTTGACCCCGCACAAGGTGCGCTTTGCCTGCCCGACTTGTGGACTGCAGCGTCATGACAGCGATGCCGTGCACTGCAAGGCGTGCGGCAACGTGCTGAATATTCCCGACGAAGGTTTGACGTAGCAGGGCAGTCGGATCATTTGTCCGTGGCGAACGCGTCGTAGACCAGTTTCCTGAACGCGGGTGTGATGCGTCCGCGCTCGTTCTGCGTCTGCTCCAGCAGGATGTAAATCATGTCCAGTTTGGGATCGACGCCGAAATAGGTGCCGCTGCCGCTGTCCCATTTCAGTTCGCCGATCGAGCCGGGCGGCGGTGGTACAGCGTTTCCCGGATCGGTACGTACGGCAAAGCCGTAGCCATAACCAAAGCCATCGCCCGGAAAATAGTAATAATCCCGCGCAACGCCGGAACCGGGCCCGATATGGTCTGACGTCATCGACTTGAATGCGGCCGGGCTAAGGTATCGTTTGCCGTCGAATTGCCCGCCGTCCAGGATCATCTGGGCAAAACGGGCATAGTCGGTCAGGGACGAGACCAATCCGCCGCCGCCGGACTCCCATTCCGGATGCGCGCGACGTTGAGCTTCCGCGAGTGTCAGGATGGTATCGCTTGGCAGCGGCTCCGCCATCCGCGCGCGTTCGTCGGCACTTTCCAGCACGAATTTCGTGCTGGTCATGCCGAGCGGATCGAAGATGTGCTGCTTCTCGAATTGATAGAGCGTCTGCCCGGAGACGATCTCGATGATGCGCCCGAGGACGTCGGTTGAATGTCCGTAGCGCCAAAGTGTCCCGGGTTGCCGCGCCAACGGCAATCTGGCGATGCGATCGGCAAACACCTCGTTGGTGTAACGCCCGTTGAAAAGGCCTGATTCCGAATAGGCCTTCATGATGAGCTTGCCGCCGATATAGTCGTACGTGATGCCTGACGTATGGCGCAGCAGGTCCATGACGGTGACCGGCCGATCGGCCGGGATGAGCTTGAGAACGTCAGGAGTTTCAGAGCCGATGCCCACTTTCGCCTCGGAGAACCCGGGAATGAATTTGGCCACGGGGTCGGCAGGCGAGAGCTTGCCGGCATCGATCAGGATCATCGCCGCGACGCTGGTGATCGGTTTCGTCATCGAATGAAGCGCAAAGATCGTTTCCGATGTCATCGGAATTTTGGTCGCGACGTTCTGGACGCCGAAACATTTCAGATAGACCGGCTTGCCGTGCTGCTGGATCAACACGACCGCGCCCGGCAGCTTTCCCGTCGCAATTTCATTGTTGAAAAATTCGGTGATGCGCTCGAGCTTGTCAGGCGAGGGGGCGGGGACTTTGGCCGCTTGATCGGCTGCGGCCGTGTCGGTCCAGATCGCCAATGACAGGGCCGCCGCAACAAGGCGTTTGGATTGCGATCCCGCATTGCAATGCAATATCTGTCGAGCGGGCGTTCTCATTTTGTTTTGTCTCACGGACAGAGCGGCTTGCCGAAGAATGCGACGAATTGGCGAATGATTGGCAGGTCGTCCACTTGTAGCCATGTGGGCAATTGTCCCCAAGTCACGATGGGCGGAGCGTTGGACGAGGTAACGCCATGGTCGGCTGCAAGCTTGAACAGGGCGCCGGGTTGAAAGCAGTTCTCGCAACCGGACGCGGACCGGACTAACCTTGAGTTGCCAGGCCGAGATCAACGGCCGGCAAACACATTGGGAGGTTGCGATGACACGGCAAGATCGGCCCGATCCAGAAGCCACGATTTCACGACGAACGCTTGTCCATGGTCTGGCAGCAGTTGCCGGAGCCACCGTGGCGGGCGCCAGCGGTGCGCTGGCGCAAGGCGGCCCGGTGGCGCCGCCGTCCACGATCACCAACCCGCCGCGTGATTTCAGTCAGCGCGGCGCTCCGACCACCTATTTCTGGGACCCCGACATCATCGCGGTCGACCCGTCCTTCAACGATCTCGCCCAGCCCAACACAGCAATCAAGCGCCTCTACACCGGTGTGTTGTGGGCCGAAGGCCCGGCCTGGAGTGCGCAGGGCCGCTATCTCCTGTGGAGCGACATTCCCAACAACAGGCAGATGCGGTGGTCGGAGGACGACGGTCACGTCAGCGTCTTCCGCGCGCCGTCAAACAACTCGAACGGCAACTCGTTCGACTTCCAGGGCCGCCAGCTCTCCTGCGAACATCTCACCCGCCGTGTGGTGCGCTATGAGCACGACGGCACCGCAACCGTGCTGGCCGACAATTTCGGCGGCAAGAAGCTCAATTCGCCCAACGATGTCGTCGCCCATCCGGACGGCAGCTACTGGTTCACCGATCCGCCCTATGGCGGGCAGCTTTATGAGGGTGAGCCTGACGTCGCGGGCGGTCCGAGCAATTCCGGCGGCAAGCTCAATCCACGGATCGGGCAGCCGGCCGGCTTCGTGCCGGGCAAGCGCGAACTGCCGACCAATTGCTATCGCATCGATCCCTCCGGCCGCGTCGATCTCGTGGTGACCGAGGAGCAGGTGCCCGATCCCAACGGCCTCTGCTTCTCGCCCGACTATAAGAAGCTGTATGTCGCCTCGACCGGCAAGGGGCCCGGCGACACCGGCGCGGGCGGCAAGGGCGATATGTTCGTGTTCGATGTCGGCACCGACAACAAGCTCTCTAACCAGAAGCGGTTCAGCGACTTCATGGTCGATGGCGTGAAATGCGGACCGGACGGCATGCGCTGCGACGTCAACGGCAATGTCTGGGCGGCCAGCAATGCCGGCCGCGCCGTCGGCTACAGCGGCGTGACGGTATGGTCGCCGGAAGGCAAGCTGCTCGGCCGCATCCGCCTGCCGGAGGTGTGCGGCAACGTCACCTTCGGCGGCCCCAAGCGCAACCGCCTGTTCATGGCGGCGAGCCAATCGCTGTATGCTGTATATACCGCCACGCAGGGCGCAGGTCCGGGCTGAGCGATTTTGCTTCACGACGTCATTCCTCGGTGCGCAATTGCGCATCGGGGCCCTCATTTGGCGGGCCCGGAATGACAAAAAGGGCGATTCATTAAAATTTGTCACAAATTGGCAACCGGCAGCCAACCGTTCGGGCAAAAGCTGGGCACGTCTAAACCCGGCTTTGATGGCGGGCGATGCACCTTCCTTTTCAAGAAAAGGAAGAGGCTTGTGCGTCAATGCCCGTATACAAATATTTTACCGTCGCAGGATCGGCGCTGTTGGTTTTGCTGTTTATTTCGAATGCCTATCTCACTGACGACGAGAGCAATTTGAGATTTGACGGATCGCTGTACGCCCGCGCGCTCTACGCGCCTCGCGTGGAGGAAACCCGGACGATCGCGGAGCTTCGCTTTACGCGGGATGTCACGCCTGCCGTTCGCGTCAGGGAAGTGTTTGCCGTGTTCGTCCCCAATGAGCGGCGGCGCAACAAGCGCGATTCGTAATGGCGGCGTGCCCCCGGTCGAAGCCGGCGGGGCATTCCGGACTGCAACCATCTCGTCACATCATCTCTTCTAAGCGCCGGATAATGCAGACGTTTCGGAACGCTTCCGGGCCTCTAACGTTATCGCCTGGTTTATCAATTTCGCCTCATTCCCGATGCGAACCGTCACCGAAACCCGTGCGTTTCAGCTAGAATGAGCCGTCGTTTGGCTCAGGTGCGGCGCGACGTCGCGCCGCAGATCAGGAGAGTTCGCCATGAGCTTCCGCCGCGATTTCATCAGCAAGCCGATTTTCTCCTGGGCACGCGGTGTGTTGCCGGCGATGTCCGACACCGAGCGCGAGGCGCTTGAAGCCGGTGACGTCTGGTGGGACGCCGACCTCTTCACCGGCAATCCCGATTGGTCGAAATTACTGGCGAACGCGCCGGCAACGCTGGCCGACGAAGAGCGGGCCTTTCTCAACGGCCCCGTCGACGAGCTCTGCGCCATGCTCGACGAGTGGAAGATCAATTGGGAATGGCGCGATCTGCCGCCGGAAGCGTGGGCATTCATCAAGCGCCACAAATTCTTCGGCATGATCATCCCCAAGGAATTTGGCGGGCTCGGTTTCTCGCCCTATGCCCATTCCGAGGTGGTGCGAAAACTTTCCTCGCGCTCGCTGACCGCCGCCGTCACCGTGATGGTGCCGAATTCGCTCGGGCCGGGCGAGCTCTTGATGCGCTTCGGCACCAAGGAACAGCAAGGCAGGTGGCTGCCGCGGCTGGCCGAGGGCACTGACATTCCCTGCTTCGGCCTGACCAGCCCGGAAGCCGGCTCCGATGCGGCTTCGATGGTCGATACCGGCATCATCTGCAAGGGCGATTTCGAAGGCCGCGAAGTGCTGGGCCTTAGGCTGAACTGGCACAAGCGCTACATCACGCTGGGACCGGTCGCGACGCTGCTCGGTCTCGCCTTCAAGGCCTATGATCCCGATCATCTCATGGGCCAGCAGGAAGACCTCGGCATCACGGTCGCGCTGATCCCGACCCATCTGCCCGGCGTCGAAATCGGCCGCCGCCATTTGCCGGCGATGCAAGTGTTCCAGAACGGCCCGAACTGGGGCCGCGACGTCTTCATCCCGATGGACTACATCATCGGTGGGCAGGAGCGGCTCGGGCAGGGCTGGAAGATGCTGATGACGGCGCTCGCCGCCGGCCGCGGTATTTCGCTGCCGTCGCTGTCGGCCGCCGGCGCCGCCTATGCGGCGCGCACGTCAGGCGCCTATGCTCGCATCCGCGAGCAATTCGGCATCGCCATCGGCAAGTTCGAAGGCATCGAGGAGCCGCTGGCTCGTATTGCCGGCACCGCCTACCTGCTCGACGCCGCGCGGCGGCTGACCTGCGCGGCGCTCAACCAGGGGCATCATCCCGCGGTCATTTCCGGCATCATGAAGCTGCATGCTACCGAGCGGATGCGGATCGCAATCGACGACGCCATGGACATCCATGGCGGCAAGGCCGTGATCGACGGCCCGCAAAACTATCTCGGCAATCTCTATCGCTCGGTGCCGGTCGGCATCACCGTGGAGGGCGCCAATATCCTGACGCGCAATCTCATCGTGTTCGGTCAAGGCGCTATTCGCGCTCATCCTTTCCTGCTCGACGAAATGAATGCGTTGGGTGAAGTCGACCGCGCCAAGGGGCTCGATGGCTTCGACAAGGCGTTCTGGAATCATGTCGGCCACAGTTTTAAAACCATGTTCCGCGCCTGGGGCCGAAACTGGAGCGGCGGTCTATTCGCGCCCGCGCCGGACGCCGGCGAGGCGACGCAATTCTACCGCCAGCTCTCGCGCTATTCCGCCGGCTTCGCGCTGTGCGCCGACATGGCGCTGCTGACGCTCGGCGGTGCGCTCAAGCGCAAGGAAATGCTGTCGGCCCGGTTCGGCGACATCCTGTCCGAACTGTATCTGTTGTCGGCCGCGCTGAAGCGCTGGCAGGACGAGGGACGGCAGCAAGCCGATTTCGCGGCGCTTGAATGGTGCATGGCAAGTGGTTTCCGCACCATCGAAAACCGCTTTGCCGAAATCCTCGCCAACCTGCCGAACCGGTTCGTGGCGGTGATCCTCAAATTCCTGATTCAGCCATTCGGCGCAAGGGTGACCGGCCCGTCGGACCGCGTCGTGCATCAATGCGCGCAGCTCGTGCTGGAGCCGTCGGCGGCGCGCGACCGGCTGACGGCAGATCTGTCGCATGTCGACGACGATGGCGGCGTCGCGCGGCTGGAGAAGGCGTTCCTCCTGGTCACGGCGGCGGAAGATGTTTCCAAGCAGATGCGTGCCGCGCGCCTGCATGACTGGAAAGAGGCGGTCAAGAAGGGCGTCATTACGCAGGCCGGCGGCGAAAAGCTGCAGGCAGCGCATGAAGCCGTTGCCAAGGTGATCGAGGTCGACGATTTCGCACCCGAGGCATTGTCGCCGATTTACAGGAAGGCTGCCGACGTGCATCAGTTTTTCCAGGAACTGGGTGAGCAGAGGGCGGCAAGCTGATGGCAAAACCGGTCTTTATCGTCGACGGCAGCCGGACGCCGTTCCTGAAAGCGCGCTCCGGTCCCGGGCCGTTCACGCCGGTTGATCTCGCCGTGCAATGCGGCCGGCCGCTGCTGGCGCGGCAGCCGTTTGCGCCCACAGCTTTCGATCAGGTCATCCTCGGCTGCGTCAACGTCATTGCCGACGAGATGAACCCAGCCCGTGTCGCCGCGCTGCGGCTCGGCATGGGCGAGAAGATGGTCGCCTTCACGGTGCAGATCAACTGTGGCTCCGGCATGCAGTCGATCGACACGGCTTACCGCTACATCCGCGAAGGCGTCTCCGATCTTGTTCTGGCGGGTGGCGCCGAGGCGCTGAGCCACGCACCGCTGGTATGGCCGCAACAGGGCGTGCGCTGGTTTGCGGGCCTGGCGGGCGCGAAGGGTATCGGCGCAAAAATCATGGCCGCGCTCAAGGTGAGACCGAGCTATTTGAAGCCGATCATCGGACTGGAGCGTGGACTTACCGACCCCATTACCGAACTCAACATGGGCCAGACCGCCGAAGTGGTCGGGCATCTCTTTGGCGTCACCCGCGCGCAGTCGGACGCCTATGCCGCCGAAAGCCACAAGCGGCTGGCGAAGGCGCAATCGGAAGGCTGGCTCAAGGGTGAGGTCGAGACCGCGTTTGCGCGCGACGGAAAATTCTACGATCACGATGACGGCGTGCGGCCGGATTCGACGCCGGAGAGCCTGGCGAAACTGAAGCCGGTGTTTGAGCGCCCTTGGGGCAAGGTCACGGCGGGGAATTCCTCGCAGATCACCGACGGCGCGTCCTGGGTGATCCTCGCCTCCGAGGACGCTGTGGCGAAGCACGGCCTGACGCCGAAGGCGGCCATTCTCGACAGCCAGTGGTCGGCGCTCGATCCCGGCATTATGGGCTTGGGGCCGATGCTGTCGGCAAGCGAGCTGTTGAAGCGCAATGAGCTGACGCTTGCCGATATCGAGACCTGGGAATTGAACGAGGCGTTTGCGACGCAGGTGTTGGGCTGTCTCGCCGCCTGGAACGACGAAAAGTTCTGCAAGGAGATCCTCGGCCTCGACGGCGCGGCGGGCGAACTCGACCAGAGCAAGCTGAACGTCGACGGCGGCGCGATCAGCCTCGGCCACCCCGTGGGCTGCAGCGGCAACCGCATCGTGCTGCACCTCGTCAACGCCATGAAGCGGCTGGGCACACGGCGCGGCATTGCCACCGAATGTATCGGCGGCGGGCAGGGCGGCGCGATGCTGATAGAGATGGTGTGAGCATGGATAGCCAGATCATGAACGTTCTCGGCGATCGCGTGCTCGAAGTCGGGCCGAAGCCCGATGCCGCCGGCCCGTACAAGAACTTCAAGCTGACCCGCGATGCCGACGGCGTCGCCTGGCTGCTGTTCGACCGCGAGGGCACCAGCGCCAACACGCTTTCGGCCGACCTGATCGAGGAACTCGACAAGGTGCTGGCGGAGCTGGAAGGCCACCGCCCCACCGGCCTCGTCATCCGTTCTGCAAAAAAGTCCGGCTTCATTGCCGGGGCCGACGTCAATGCGTTTCGCGGCGCGACTGATGTGGGCGCGGTCGAGACCGAGATCGGCCGCGCGCATGCGGTGATCGACCGGCTCGAGGCCCTGCGGGTTCCGAGCGTGGCCGTGATCCACGGCTTCTGCCTCGGCGGCGGCCTCGAAGTGGCGCTGGCCTGCCAGATGCGGATTGCGATCGAGGACGCGCGGTTTGGTTTCCCCGAAGTGATGCTCGGCCTGCATCCCGGCCTCGGCGGCACCGTGCGATTTACCCAGCTGGTCAATCCGATGCAGGCGATGCCGCTGATGCTCACCGGCAAGACCATCGATGCGCGGAAGGCAAAGTCGCTCGGGCTGGTCGACGCCGTGACGCAGGAGCGGCACGTGCTCAATGCGGTGAAGGACGCGGTGTCCGGCCGGCTGCAGCGCGCGCGGCCTGGGCTGCTTAATAACGTTCTCAGCCTCGGTCCGGTCAGAAGCTTTCTCGCCGGACGGATGCGCAGCGAGGCCGCCAAGGCTGCGCCGGAAGCGCATTACCCCGCGCCTTACGCCCTGATCGAGCTCTGGGAAAAGCACGGCGGCGACAAGCTGAAGATGCTGAGCGCGGAGAAGGCGTCCTTCGCGAGGCTGATGGTGACGCCGACCGCACAGAATCTGATCCGCGTGTTCTTCCTGCGCGAGCAGATGAAGAAGCTCGCCGGCAGCGGCAACAAGATCAAGCACGTTCACGTCATCGGCGCGGGCGCGATGGGCGGCGACATCGCCGCCTGGTGCGCCGGCCAGGATATGCGGGTCACGCTCGCCGACATGAAGGCGGAGCCGATCGCTGCCGCCATCAAGCGCGCGGCCGATCTGTTCGGAAAAATCCTGCGCAAGCGAACTTCCGTGCGCGATGCGCTCGACCGGCTGATGCCGGACATGCAGGCCGAGGGGGTCCGTAACGCGGATCTCATCATCGAGGCGGTTCCGGAAAAGCTGGAGCTGAAGCAGAAGGTCTATGCGGGCCTGGAGCCTGTCATGAAGCCGGGCGCGATCCTCGCCACCAACACGTCGAGTATCCCGTTGCAGGATTTGCGCACCACCCTGCAAAAGCCCGAGCGACTGCTTGGACTGCATTTCTTCAACCCGGTATCGCGGCTGCAACTCGTCGAGGTCGTCAGCCATGACGGCACCGACGCACAATTGCTGAAGGAAGCGCTGGCCTTTGTCGGCGCCATCGACCGGCTGCCGCTGCCGGTAAAATCCTCGCCCGGCTTCCTCGTCAACCGCGCGCTCACGCCTTACATGCTGGAAGCGATGGTGATGCTGGACGAGAAGATCGACAAGACGGTCATCGACGCCGCCGCGAAAAAGTTCGGCATGCCGATGGGCCCGATTGAACTGGCCGACCAGGTCGGCCTCGATATCTGTCTCGACGTCGGCGACATGCTGCGCTCGAAATTCGGCGACATGCTGCCGCCGACGCCGGCCTGGCTGCGCGAAAAGGTCGCCAAGGGCGAACTCGGCCGCAAGACCGGCAAGGGCTTTTACACCTGGAAGGACGGCAAGGCGGACACCGGCGGCATGACCGCGATCGCGGAGCCGTCGGCAGAAATGATCGACCGGCTGATCCTGCCGATGTCGAATGTCTGCGTCGCCTGCTTGCGCGAGGGCATTGTCGATAATGCCGACGTGGTCGACGGCGCCGTCATCTTCGGCACCGGCTACGCGCCGTTCCGCGGCGGCCCCCTGAACTATGCGCGAACCCGAGGGCCGGAGAACGTGGTCTCGACGCTGGAGGCCCTGACCGACAAGTTCGGCGGCAGGTTTACGCCGGATGCCGGCTGGGAGAATTTCAAGTAGCAAGCGCCGCTGTGGTTCGGTCAAGCCAATCGTGCGGACCGATACCGCAGCGCGCCACCAATGATGGCGCAAGCCTTCTGATTGAGCTATCAATCACAACGAGCAGAGGTAGTATCTCCATATTGCGGAGACGCCATGCAGATGACGCCTGTTTTCAAGGATGCGACGCCTCGTGAAGTCAGGACCATGCAGTTCTGGATCGGCAGCAATATTGCCGTCATCCTGTTTTGCGCATCCTGGCTCATCTACTACTTCACCGTTGCCGGATTGAGCTTGCCGTATCTGATGGCGGCATTGCTGGTCGGCTATTTCCTGGCGGATTTTTCTTCCGGCGCGGTGCATTGGGCGATGGACACCTGGTTCGACGAGCGGACCATGGGGCGGGCGATCGCGATCACCCGCGAACACCATACCCATCCCGACCATGTCTATGGCTTCCTGGAAAATGCCTCGTTCGGTTCGGCGCCGAGCGCGGTGGTCTTTGGCTTTGCGGCGATCGTCACCGCTTTGTGTCCGGTCTCGATCGCGACCTGGACGCTGATGCTGCTGTGGCTGATCAGTTCGGTCTGCCTGCTGTTCGGCATGCATTTTCACAATCTCGCGCACAAGCCGGCCCGCTCCGCGGTCATGCGACTGGCGCAGCGGCTGCACCTGGTTTGCCCGCCGGCGCATCACTGGGTCCATCATCACAATCACACCATCCACTATTGCGTGGTGAACGGATGGGCCAACTATGTATGCGATCGGCTGAGCGTTTGGCGCGCGCTTGAGCGCGTGATCGCGCCGATCACCGGCATCGTACCGCGCGCCGACGACAGCGCCTGGCAGCGGAACTACCGGGAAACTGGCGTGTTGTCAGCCCCGCGGCGTCAGGCTCAGTAACACTTAACACCGCGCTCAGGTCGTCTATGATCGGCGGCACCGTTCCGCAGCGTCAGAGACCGACATGACCGAGACTCACGTGCACGCGCCGGCCGCCACCGAAACCGAGCCGCGCGGCGATCTCTGCATCCGCACGCTGGCGATGCCGGCCGACACCAACGCCAATGGCGACATCTTCGGCGGCTGGCTCTTGAGCCAGATGGATATCAGCGGCGGCGTGTTCGCTTCCAAGATCGCAAAATCACGCACGGTGACGGTCGCGATCGAGGCGATGAACTTTCGCAAAGCGGTCTATGTCGGCGATCTCGTTTCCGTCTACGCCAACCTGGTGCGAGTCGGGCGCACCTCGATCACGGTCCATCTCGAGGCCTGGGTCGTGCGGCGCCAGGAGTTGCAGTCGATCCTAGTGACCGACGGCAATTTTACTTACGTCTCGATCGACGACGCCGGCCGTCCGCAGGCGGTACGTCCGGATGGCGCGATCACAACTTAACCCTCTTCAGTAAAGCCATTACGGGCAGGGAAGCTCGTAGCCGTCACGGCCGATGAACGTGCCCCGGCGCGCATCATAGCTCGCCGAGCGCATGCAGCGCGGCGTGTCGTCATAGTAGCGGGGCGGGGGCGGCGCGTATTGCGCCTGCACCCCGCAATAGCGTGGCGAGACAGCGGCCCAGCCGCCGGGTTGCTCCAGATAGCAGCCGCCTTGATACCAGCGATAGCCGCCGGGCCGCGGCTCGCCCTGGGCGCCGATGGCCGCGCCTGTGCCTGCGCCGACGATGGCGCCGATCGCGGCCCCACGACCGCCACCCAGTGCGCCGCCGACAATGGCACCCGCAGCGCCACCGAACAGCGCGCCGCCGAGCGTGCTTTCCTGCGCCGCCACTTCCTGGATAGGTCCGCAAACTGCTACGGCAACCAGCATCGAGAGCACGAATTTCGACGTCATGTCAGTTCTCCGGCCAATGGAACGATTTGGTCGCTATTCTGTGACCAGCCTCGCTGTTCTGTGATCAGCTTTGACATAGGTTGGCCTTACGGCGCAACGGCGGGGGCGGAACAATTCGCCATGCAACCGGTTGTTGGCCCGGAAGAAATCAGAGGCTGGGCTATGTCGGACACCTACATTATCGAAGTCAGCTCGCAGGCGGCGGGCATTGTTGTGCGCGCCCCCGGCGGCTATCGGTTCTTTGCTGCTTCGCACCGCTTCAGCCGGCTGGAAGGGCAGATTTTCCGCAACGCACGCGAGGCCGAACGCGCGGCCCGGCGTCTTGCCGGCGGAATGTCGCTGGCGGCCTGACCGCCAGCGACCGGTTTCTTGGCCGTTAGAGCTTGGTGGCCGCTCGCGACAGCAGCTTCCAGTCCGAACCTTGCTTCTGCCAGTTCATCAGGATGTGCAGGTTCTGCGGCGTCTTCTTGCCGTCGGTGAACTCCTGCTCGCCGACGAAGGTGAAGCGCACGATGGCGGTCGGGCCGACGACGCGGATCGTCGGATCCTTGTATTCGAGCGACGTCCATTTGTAGTTGGCCTTGGCGGTGCCGTCGAGAAGCGACGCCTTGCTGTCGACCTTGGCATTCGAGTGGCTGTAGCTCAGGTCATCCGCGCAGAGCGAGGCGAGCCCCTCGGCATTGCCGGCGGCCTGCGCCACACGGAAAGCTTCCACGCTTTTCGCAACCGCATCCTCGTCCGCACCGGCGAAGGCCGTGCAAGGGATCACGCTGACGAGCCCGACGGCAAGTGCCGACAAGGCCAACTGGCGACGATCGATATTCATTGTTTCCTCCACCTTTTTTGGTTGTGAAGGCAGTTTCGCAGTCAGGCGCGGCTTTGTCGAGCGCCCGTCGCGGCTCCCCGGGCGATAAAAAGGCATTCAGCTTTCGCTGTTCAAGTGCTCTCTTCGAAGGGCAAACGGATCTCTAGATGACCGCATAATGGTCGAACTTTGGTTGCGAAACGAGTCCAGTATCTTCGGCAGCCCGGCTTCGATCTTGCGCGTCAATGGCTCGCCGCTCATGCCAAATATGCCGAGCGGCCAGCGTGCCGGTGCGACGAACTCCAATGTCACGTTCCGCAGCCGGAAGCCGGCTCCGAATACGTCATCCAGGCTGTACGGCCTGACGACAAGCGCGCTCTTTGGATCGTCCGGGTTCTTGAACGTGATCAGCGTCGGGATCGAATCTCCCTGAACTTCCCTTCTGGTTCCCTTCGGAAGTTGCGCGATTTCACAATAAACATCGCCAAATTCGCCGCAATCGAATGCGGGTCCCTGGGCCTTGGTTATCGCCGATCGATCATATCGAAACCTGGCTCGTGCATTCCGGGCTTCCCGATTGGCCTGCAGATAGTCGGAAAAAACAATAACGGGGAGGCTGGCAGCGCTCGCGTCGGATCCACGCGGACCCAAAACCAGCAGCGCAAACAGGTTCAATCGTTTGCCATCGGGCGCCGCACCCAGATCAACCAGGACTGCTTCACCGTCGAGGCGGACCTTGTCCGTAAAAAGCCGGCTGAATGCGGACTCCCTGTAGAAGACGGTTTCCATCACGCTGGACCCGGTCTTCGGACCGGTGGGCGTCTCGACGTTGACCGTCAGGCGAAACCTGATTTTGGTTGTGACGAGGGTTCCGAGAATGTGCAGGCCGAAAACACCAGCAATCAGGACGGTTAATATCGTTTGCCACTTCATATCTTCACCCACGGTAGAAGACCTTACCCAAGGTAGAAGAGTTTCTCACCGAAACCTTTTCGCGATGTAAAGATCCCGTTCAATTGAGCTGCCCGTGGCCGCGGGTGAGCCACCAACCGGTCACTGTCCGGCTTTAACCAGCTTTTGTTTTCGGCGGTTGCCCGGCTCGCAAGGCCAATCTCCCTCGTTGACCCCGGCGTGGATCGGCCGCACCATAACGGCAACTTTGTGCCCCAGGCCTGTTTCTCAAGGGTACCACCGTGGCTGGACTGTCCCACCGCCAGACCGAAATTCTCAACATCGCCCGCGCCTTTGGCCGGGTAATGGTGGAAGATCTCGCCAAGCGTTTCGAGGTATCGGCGCAGACCATCCGCAAGGACCTTAACGACCTCTGCGACCAGCGCTCGCTGACGCGCATCCATGGCGGCGCCATCATTGCTTCCGGCGTCGAAAACCTCGCCTACGAGGCGCGGCGGTTCGTGGCCGCGGAGGAGAAACGGGCGATCGGCATCGCTGCCGCGTCGCGGATTCCAAACGGCTGCTCGCTGTTCATCAACATCGGCACCACGACGGAAGAAGTTGCCAGCGCGCTGACCTCGCATGAGGACCTGCTCGTCATCACCAACAACCTCAACGTCGCGATGCTCTTGTATCGCCATCCGCGCATCGAGGTGATCGTGGCGGGCGGCGCGGTGCGACGCGCTGACGGCGCCGTGATCGGTTCGACCGCGATCGGCCTGATCGGCCAGTTCAAGGTCGACTACGCCATCATCGGCGCGTCTGCGATCGACGAGGAGGGCGCGCTGCTCGACTTCGACTATCGCGAGGTACAGGCGGCGCAGGCGATCATCGCCAATGCGCGCAGCGTCATGCTGGTCGCGGACTCGACCAAGCTCAGGCGCAGCGCGCCGGTGCGCATCGCCCATCTCAGCCAGATCCAGACCTTTGTGACCGATGCGCCGCTGCCCGCGGGCCTCGCCAGCATCTGCAGCCACCGCGGCATCGAGGTGGTCGAGGCGATGGACAAGCCGGCGGCGGATATCGACGAGCCGGGCAGTGAGCCGGCTTCTACTGTCACGCGCCTGCGTTGATACCTACATACTAATTTCCCGATCCATTTAAGAGCCGAACCATGACCGAGCTGGCTGCCGGCGGGCGCAGCGCTGCCGAATATGTCCGCGGTGCCCTCTATGGCCTCGCGGCCGTCAGCATATGGTCAGGATGGATCGTGGTGGCCCGCCTCGGTCTCAAGAGCAATCTCACGCCGTGGGACATTGCCGCGCTTCGCTTTGGCGTGGCGGGTTTGCTCCTGCTGCCTTACGTCGGGCGCAAGGGTCTTGCGCTCGATCGCCTCGGCTGGATCGGACTGACGGCGATCGTGCTCGGCGGCGGCGCACCCGTCCTGCTTGCGAATGCTGGCCTGATGTTCGCGCCGGCCGCGCATGCGGGAGCGTTGTTTCCCGGCGTCATGCCGCTGATGGTCGCGCTTCTTGCGGCAGCCTTTCTGCGCGAGCCGTTTACGGCTGCGAAAAAAATCGGCTTCGTGCTGATCCTATTTGGCGCTTTCGCAATCGCATGGGGCGCCGGCGGCGATGCGATCGAGTCCAGCCAGACCATCGGGCATCTGCTGTTTCTCGGCTCTGCTCTGGCTTGGGCCTTCTATACGGTCGCGATGCGCCGTGCGCGGCTTGTTGGGCTGCATGCCGCGGCCATCGCGGCAGTTGGCGCCCTGGTTCTCTACATGCCGGTTTACCTGATGGTGGCGGGTACGAGTCTCGCCTCGGCTCCCTGGGGCGATATCGCGCTGCAAGCTTTCGTGCAGGGAATTCTGACGGCGATCGTTTCACTTATTTTCTACGGGCGCGCGGTCAGCATCCTCGGCGCTTCCAGCGGTGCCGCATTTGCCGCGCTGTCTCCAGCCATGACGGCTGTCATGGCGATTCCAATTCTCGGGGAGTGGCCGACCGCGATGGATTGGATTGCCATCGCCGCAATTTCCGTCGGCGTCTACGTCGTGAGCGGCGGTCCGCTACCACGACGGCTGACCTGACTCGGTTTATCCCCGGGGGCGCAAGCCGCCGGTCCCCGCGGCTTCCGCTTTCGTCTTGCTTTCGTTTTTCTTTGTGATTAACTCCCATCCGAAAGTAAAATCGCCGAAGTGAATGGCGATTGCCGGGGAAGCGCTTCATTGGACAGGGTATTTGATCTCGCCATCATCGGAGGCGGCATCAACGGCTGCGGCATCGCGCGCGATGCTGCGGGCCGGGGCAACTCTGTTTTCCTTTGTGAAATGAACGACTTGGCGAGCGGAACGTCATCTTGGTCGACCAAGCTGGTGCATGGCGGCCTGCGCTATCTCGAATATTACGAGTTTCGGCTGGTGCGCGAGGCGCTGATCGAGCGCGAAATCCTCTGGCAGATCGCACCCCATATCATCAGGCCTTTGCGTTTCGTTTTGCCGCACCACTCCGGCTTGCGGCCGGCATGGCTGCTCAGGCTGGGGTTGTTCCTGTACGACCATATCGGCGGCCGGCATCTGCTGCCGCCGACCCGCTCGGTCGATCTGGTCCACGACGAGGTGGGCAAACCCTTGATTGCCAACCGCTACACCAGGGGTTTTGAATATTCCGATTGCTTCGTCGACGACGCGCGCCTCGTCGTGCTCACCGCACGCGACGCCGCCGATCGCGGCGCCGAAATCCGCACCCGCTCGCGTGCGGTGGAGATCCGTCAGGTCGAAGGCATCTGGCAGGTCACCGTCGAGAATACGATCAGCGGAGAGCGTACGACTATCCAGGCGCGCGCGCTGGTCAATGCCGGCGGCCCTTGGGTCGAGCAGGTGCTTTCGTCGGGCTCCGGCGTCAACGCGCGCGCGAAGGTGCGGCTGGTGCAGGGCTCGCACATCGTGGTGCGCAAGCTCTATGAGCACGACCGCGCCTACATGTTCCAGAACGCCGACGGCCGCATCATCTTCGTCATTCCCTACCAGAACGATTTCACCCTGATCGGCACCACCGATCGCGATTACGACGGCGATCCGGCCAAGGTGAAAGCTTCGCCTGAGGAGATTCAGTATCTCTGCGCCTCCGCCAGCGAGTACCTGAAAAACCCGGTGCTGGCGGCCGATGTGGTCTGGACCTATTCCGGTGTGCGCCCGCTCTATGACGATGGTGCCAGTGAAGCCAAGGCTGCGACCCGCGATTACGTATTCGAACTCGATACGCCCGGCGGCGCGCCGTTGCTGTCGATCTATGGCGGCAAGATCACGACCTACCGGCGCCTTGCGGAGGAGGCGCTGGAGCGGCTCGCGCCATACTTGCGCAGTGCGAAAGCCAAAGAAGGCTGGACCGGCAAGGCGCCACTGCCGGGCGGCGACATGGATGTTTCGGCGGTGGCGGCACTGACTGCCGAACTGATACGGAATTATCCGTTCCTCACCGCGGCGCATGCCGGCCGGCTGGCACATGCCTATGGCACGCGTGCGACAAAATTGCTCGGCAGCGCAATATCTTTTGCCGACCTCGGCCAATCGTTCGGCGCTACCCTCACGGAAAGCGAAGTCAGGTACCTGATCGCGAACGAATGGGCGTGTAACGCCGAAGACATCGTGTGGCGAAGGTCCAAGCTCGGCCTGCGGCTGTCGGCAGATGAAATCACAGCCCTCGACGAATGGATCAAAGCCCACCGCGCCTCCGGTGAACGTCCCTTGCGTGAAATGGGAGGGCGGCCATGAGCGTCATGCTCGAACACGTCACGCGGACCGTGGATGGCATTCCGACCATTCGCGACGTCTCGCTGACGCTCGAGCGAGGCACGCTGAGCGTGCTGCTCGGGCCGACGCTGTCGGGCAAGACCTCGATCATGCGGCTGCTTGCCGGTCTCGACAAACCGACAACCGGCCGCGTGCTGGTCGACGGCAAGGACGTCACCGGCGCCGACGTGCGGCAGCGTTCGGTCGCAATGGTCTACCAGCAGTTCATCAATTATCCCTCGCTGACGGTGTATGAAAACATCGCCTCGCCGTTGCGGGTGCAGGGCAGGCCGCGTGAGGAAATCGACCGGCGCGTCCAGGAAGCCGCAAAATTGCTGCGGCTCGAGCCTTTTCTGAAACGCACGCCGCTGCAATTGTCCGGCGGCCAGCAGCAGCGCACCGCGATTGCGCGCGCGCTGGTCAAGGGCGCGGACCTGGTGCTGCTCGACGAGCCGCTGGCCAATCTCGATTACAAGCTGCGCGAGGAGCTGCGCGCCGAGTTGCCGCGCATCTTCGAGGCGTCGGGCGCGATCTTCGTCTACGCGACGACCGAGCCTTCGGAGGCGCTGCTGCTCGGCGGCGACACCGTGTGCATGTGGGAAGGTGAGGTGCTTCAGGCTGGCGACACGTCAAAAGTCTATCGCAAGCCGGATACGCTGCGGGTGGCGCAAGTGTTCTCCGATCCGCCGCTCAACATCGTCGGCATCGAGAAGAAAAACGGTTCTGTGCAGTATGCCGGCGGCATCCAGGCGCCGGCCACCGGGCTTTATGCGTCGCTGGCCGATGGCCCCTATCGCGTCGGTTTTCGTGCCCACCAGCTAGAAGTCGCAAATGGCATCGCCGGACGCCATGCTTTCCACGCCACCGTGACGGTGACCGAGATCACCGGCTCCGAAAGTTTCGTGCATCTCAATCGCGACGCCTCCAACTGGGTCGCGGTGCTGCAGGGTGTGCATGAATACGAGCCCGGTCATGTGCTCGATGCGGTGCTCGATCCCGACAACGTCTTTGTGTTCGACGCCGCCGATCGTCTGGTCGCCGCGCCGGGCAAACCCTGAGGGAGATGCGACATGGCACGCATTGACCTCGTCGATCTCGCGCACTCCTACGGTGGCAACGATGCGCCGGTTGAATCCTTTGCGCTGAAGCCGGTGACGATGACCTGGCGGCAGGGCGGTGCCTATGCGCTGCTGGGGCCTTCCGGCTGCGGCAAGACCACGCTGCTGAATCTGATTTCCGGCATCGTCACGCCCTCGCGCGGAAAAATCCTGTTCGACGGCGCCGACATCACACCGCTGTCAACCCAGAAGCGCAACATCGCGCAGGTGTTCCAGTTTCCGGTGATCTACGACACCATGACGGTGGGTGAGAACCTGGCATTCCCCCTGAAAAACCGCGGCGTGCCCAAAGTCGAGATCGACACGCGGGTCAAGCAGATCGCCGATCTGCTTGACCTCACGCCCAATCTCGGCCGCAAGGCGACGCGCTTGACGGCCGACGCCAAGCAGAAGATTTCGCTTGGCCGCGGCCTCGTCCGTTCCGACGTCGCCGCGGTTCTGTTCGACGAGCCGCTGACGGTGATCGATCCCGAGCTGAAATGGCAGTTGCGCTCGAAACTCAAGGCGCTGCATCGCGAGCTCGATCTTACGATGATCTACGTCACCCATGACCAGACCGAGGCGCTGACCTTTGCCGATACCGTCGTCGTCATGCATGACGGCCGCGTGGTGCAAAGTGGAACGCCGGCAGAGCTGTTCGACAAGCCCGAGCATACCTTCGTCGGCTATTTCATCGGCTCGCCCGGTATGAACATCGTGCCGGCCGACGTGAGCGGGCACGAGGCGCGCATCGACGGCCACGTCATCGGCCTGCATCGCAATTACGGTGTGTTGCCGGCGGGCGCGAACATCGAGATCGGCGTGCGGCCGGAATTTGTCCATGTCGCAGCTCCCGCGTCCGGCCTGCTGTCGGCCACCATCGAGCGCATCGACGATCTTGGCCGCGTCCGCTTCGCCCGCGTTCGTATCGGCGACGCCAAATTCGCTGCCCGTGTGCCTTCAGGGTTTTCTGTCCCCGACAATGACGTTGGGCTGGTGTTCGATCCCGCGCATGTTCACGTCTATGCCGACAGCCGCCTGGTCGAGGGGGTTGCCTGATGGACAAGACCATCAACCAGAAGGCCTGGTTTCTGGTGCTGCCGGTGTTCCTGGTGGTCGCGTTTTCCGCGATCCTGCCGCTGATGACGGTCGTGAACTATTCGATGCAGGACACCTTCGGCAACAACCAGTTCTTCTGGAACGGCGTCGGCTGGTTCAAGGAGCTGCTCGATCCCTCCACCGACCTCGGCGGGCGTTTCCTGGCCTCGCTCGGCCGCAATCTGCTGTTCTCCGCCATCATCCTGGCGATCGAGGTGCCGCTCGGAATCGTGGTGGCGTTGTCGATGCCGCGCCAGGGCTGGACAGTCGCGGCCTGTCTCGTGATTCTCGCACTGCCGCTGTTGATTCCGTGGAACGTGGTTGGAACCATCTGGCAGATCTTTGGCCGGCCCGACATCGGCCTGCTTGGCTACACGCTGAACAGCCTCGGCATCGACTACAACTACGTCTCCAACGAGTTCGACGCCTGGGCTACTGTCATCGTGATGGACGTCTGGCACTGGACCAGCCTCGTTGCGCTGTTGTGCTATGCCGGCTTGAAGTCGATCCCCGACGCCTATTATCAGGCGGCGCAGATCGACGGCGCCTCGCGCTGGGCGGTGTTCAAGGCGATCCAACTGCCGAAGATGAACCGCGTGCTCTTGATCGCGGTGCTGCTGCGCTTCATGGACAGCTTTATGATCTACACCGAGCCGTTCGTGGTGACCGGCGGTGGCCCCGGCAACTCCACCACCTTTGTTTCGATCGAACTGGTCAAGATCGCGCTCGGGCAGTTCGACCTCGGCAAGGCCGCGGCACTTTCGCTGGTCTACAATCTGATCATCCTGATCGTGTGCTGGATCTTCTACACCGTCATGACCAACGCCGGGACCGAGCGTCCCGAAAAGCAGGGAGTCAAGTGATGAACACAATTCCCGGCCGCCGCATCATCATGGTGGTGTTCCTGATCTTCCTGCTGTTGCCGATCTACTGGCTCGTCAACATGAGCTTCAAGACCAATACCGAGATCGTCACGACGATGACGCTGTGGCCGCACCAGCCGACGCTGGAAAACTACAAGCGCATCTTCACCGACGAGAGCTGGTATTCCGGCTACATCAACTCGCTGACCTACGTGTTGATCAACACCGCGATCTCAATTTCGGTGGCGTTGCCGGCGGCTTACGCCTTCTCGCGCTATCGCTTTCTCGGCGACAAGCATCTGTTCTTCTGGCTGTTGTCGAACCGCATGGCGCCGGCGGCGGTGTTTGCGCTGCCGTTCTTCAATCTTTATTCGGCGATCAATCTGTTCGATACGCCATGGGCGGTCGCGCTCGCGCATTGCATCTTCAACGTGCCGCTCGCGGTCTGGATTCTCGAAGGTTTCGTCTCCGGCGTGCCGCGCGAGATCGACGAGACCGCATTCCTCGACGGCTATTCGTTCCCGCGGTTCTTCATCAAGATATTGGTGCCATTGATCGCCAGCGGCATCGGCGTCGCCGCGTTCTTCTGCTTCATGTTTTCCTGGGTCGAATTGCTGCTGGCGCGGACACTGACGTCGGTCAACGCCAAGCCGATCTCGGCGATCATGACCCGCACCGTCTCGGCCTCCGGGATGGATTGGGGCCTGCTGGCTGCGGCCGGCGTGCTCACGATCATCCCCGGCGCCCTGGTGATCTGGTTCGTCCGCAACTACATCGCGCGCGGCTTTGCGCTCGGTCGGGTGTAGGGGGCGCCAATGGAACATATCGCATGGATGGCCTGGACGCTGCCGACCGCGATCTTCTTCGTGATGCTGTCGCTGACGCTCGGTGTCATGACGTGGCTGGCGGTTGCCTATCCCGAAGCCGAACGCGTCGGCGTGCTGCGCATTCCGACCACGCGCGGCGACCGGCTGTTCATTTCGCTGGTGCTCGCCGCCGTCATTCATTTGCTGTGGATCGCGTTTGTCGGCATCGACCCGATTGCCACCCTGCCGATCGGGGAGGGCGTTGAGATATCGAGCCTGTGGCTCGCAACCGTGATTTCGCTTCTCTCAGCCGTTGCGATTTTCCGCACCGTCTGAGGAGCGAAAAAAGACAGATCCGGGATCAACCCGGACCTGGGTTTTGTTTGTCGCTGCAACCGGAGGACTCAACATGCGACGCTATAGAGGAAAGAATGGTTCCTTGACCAAGGAGGGCTTTCTGACGATGACCAGCGCGGTTGCGCTGATCGCGGCTTCCGTTACCATCGCCGCGCCTGCTCGTGCGGACGATGCCGTCAATCAGAGATGGATCGACAGCGAATTCCAGCCCTCGACGCTGTCGAAGGCGGAGCAGTTGAAGGAGCTGCAGTGGTTCGAAAAGGCCGCGGCCCCGTTCAAGGGAATGGAGATCAACGTCGTGTCGGAAACGATCACGACGCACGAGTATAAATCGCGTACGCTGGCGAAGGCCTTCACCGAAATCACCGGCATCAAGATCAAGCACGACTTGATCCAGGAGGGTGACGTCGTTGAAAAGCTGCAGACCCAGATGCAGTCCGGCAAGAACGTCTATGACGGCTGGATCAACGATTCCGACCTGATCGGAACGCACTTCCGCTACGGCCAGACCGTGATCCTGTCGGACTACATGACCGGCGAGGGCAAGGACGTCACCAACCCGCAGCTCGACGTCAACGACTTCATCGGAAAATCCTTCACGACAGGTCCGGACGGCAAGCTCTATCAGCTTCCCGACCAGCAGTTCGCGAACCTCTACTGGTTCCGCTACGACTGGTTCTCCAATCCGGACTACAAGGCCAAGTTCAAGGCCAAGTACGGCTACGATCTCGGCGTTCCCGTGAACTGGTCGGCCTATGAAGATATCGCCGAGTTCTTCACCAACGACATCAAGGAGATCAACGGCGTCAAGGTCTATGGCCACATGGACTACGGCAAGAAGGATCCCTCGCTCGGCTGGCGGTTCACCGACGCCTGGCTGTCGATGGCCGGCAACGGCGACAAGGGCATCCCGAACGGCAAGCCGGTCGATGAATGGGGCATCCGCATGGAGGGCTGCCGTCCCGTCGGCTCGTCCGTCGAGCGCGGCGGTGACACCAACGGTCCGGCGGCGGTCTATTCGATCGTCAAATATCTGGAGTGGATGAAGAAGTATGCCCCGCCGCAGGCGCTGGGCATGACCTTCTCCGAATCCGGACCGGTGCCGGCACAAGGCGCGATCGCGCAGCAGATCTTCTGGTACACCGCCTTCACCGCCGACATGGTGAAGCCCGGTATCCCGGTCGTGAACGCGGACGGCACGCCGAAGTGGCGCATGGCGCCGTCGCCGCACGGCTCGTACTGGAAAGAGGGCATGAAGCTCGGCTACCAGGACGCCGGCTCGGCCACGCTGCTGAAGTCGACCCCGCCCGATCGCCGCAAGGCGGCCTGGCTCTATCTGCAGTTCATCAACTCCAAGACGGTGTCCTTGAAGAAGAGCCATGTCGGTCTCACCTTCGTGCGTGAATCCGACATCTGGGACAAGTCGTTCACCGAGCGTGCGCCCAAGCTCGGCGGCCTGATCGAGTTCTACCGCTCGCCCGCGCGCGTGCAGTGGACCCCGACCGGCAACAATGTGCCTGACTATCCGAAGCTCGCGCAATTGTGGTGGCAGAACATCGGCGATGCGTCGTCAGGTGCGAAGACGCCGCAGCAGGCGATGGATGCGCTGGCCGCAGCGCAGGACTCGGTGCTCGAGCGTCTGGAGAAATCCGGCGTGCAGAAGGAGTGCGGGCCGAAGCTGAACAAGAAGGAGACGGCCGAGTTCTGGTTCGCCAAGTCCGCCAAGGACGGCAACATCGCTCCGCAGCGCAAGCTGGCGAACGAAAAGCCGAAGGGCGAGACCGTCGACTACGACACGCTGGTGAAGTCGTGGCCGGCAACCCCGCCCAAGCGGGCAGAAGCGAAGTAAACTTCGCGATTACGAGTGATGCACAAACTGAAGGCCGGGAGCGATCCCGGCCTTTTTCTTTCCGCTACTCCGCCGCCTGCGCCGCGCCCAGCGTCGGATAATCCGTGTATCCCTTCGCGCCGCCGCCGTAGAACGTGTTCTTGTCCCACTCGTTCAGCGCGGCGCCCTTCTTCAGGCGCTCGACCAGGTCGGGGTTCGAGATGAACGGCTTTCCGAACGCGATCAAATCGGCGGCGTTGGCATCGAGCATCTTGTTCGCGAGATCGACATCGTAGCCGTTGTTGGCGACATAGGCCCGCTTGAAGCGCTTGCGCAGGCTCGCATAGTCGAACGGTGCGTTGTCGCGCGGGCCGCCGGTGGCGCCTTCGACGACGTGGATATAGGTGAGCTTCAGCGCGTTGAGCCCATCCACGATGTAATCGAACAGCGCTTGCGGGTTGCTGTCGGAGATGTCGTTGGCGGGCGTCACCGGCGAGATGCGGATGCCGGTGCGCTCGGGGCCGGCGACGCCGGCCGCCGCCCTGGAAACTTCCAGCATCAATTTTGCGCGGTTCTCGATCGATCCGCCGTAGGCATCGGTGCGCTTGTTGGTGCCGTCCTTGGCGAACTGATCCAGCAGATAGCCATTGGCGCCGTGAATCTCGACGCCGTCGAAGCCGGCCGCCAGCGCATTCTCGGTGCCGCGCTTGAAGTCCTCGATGATCCCGGGAATTTCCGAAAGCTCAAGCGCGCGCGGCTCGGAGATGTCGGTGAAGGTGCCATTCACAAACGTCTTGCCCTTGGCGCGGATCGCGGATGGCGCCACCGGCTTGCCTCCATCAGGCTGCAGCGAGTCGTGCGAGACGCGGCCGACATGCCAGAGCTGGATGAAGATGCGCCCGCCCTTTTCATGCACGCGGTCGGTGACCTTGCGCCAGCCAGCGACCTGTTCCTTGGAATAGATGCCGGGCGTGTCCTGATAGCCCTGGCCCTGCTGCGAGACCTGGCTGGCTTCGGTGATCAGCAGGCCTGCGGAGGCGCGCTGACCGTAATAGTCGATCGCCAGTGGGCTCGGCACCATGCCGGGAGGCACCGCGCGGTTGCGGGTCAGCGGCGCCATCACGAGGCGGTTCGGAAGCGTGATCGGGCCAAGCTTGTAGGGCTCGAATAGTTTGGTCTGGCTCATGTCTGGAATATCCGGATGAATGGCGATGAGGGAGAGTTGTGCATTGCGGCCGTTTTCGCAATGGCGGAAGCCATTCGGCGCGCGCAGACGAGCTGCGCACGCGTTCCTTTCGCGGGCTGGTGCCGGTGTAGGATGATCTGTTCGAAATCGGCAGCGGCGCAGCATGCGCAGCCTCTCGCGCGACGGCCCGGCAGCCGGGGTATTTCGGGACAGCGCGGCCGACCGACCGATCGGCCGGCGTGGCGCGATCACAGTGCAGCGATCACGCTCTTTCCGCCCACGCTCACGGGCGCCTGCGCCGCTAGGCCCGCCCGCTTGGCGTCCAGCTCGATGGCGGGCCCGACGATATCCACCTGCATCAGCTCGAAGGTCAGGCATTCGCAGCCGATCGAGCGAAACACCTGGTTGGCCGCCTTCTGCACATTGTTGCCGAAGGTCTGGTGGTCGGTCTGGATTTCCAGCCGCGTCTTGCGGCTGCACATCGCCTTCACGACCGATTGGAGGCGCATGCAGATCTCGTCGCGGTAATTCTGCGTGCTTTCGAAGGTGGCCCGGGGATCGACGATCTGGGTCCGCACGACATAGGTGAGGTTGAGGGCAAAGCGGTCGGTCGAAACGGTGCCCTGGTTGAGCCGGAAGATTTCGGGACGGCGGTCGATCCGCGCGATCTGCCGGCTGCCGGCCCGGATGCGGTGCCGCCCCGGGGGCAGGGCCCTTTCGAAGCGTCCGTTCTTGTAGAGCAGCATGGTCTCGAACTGCTGGACGCAGACCCGGTCGAATCCGACCAGCGCCATGATGCCTCTCCTGAACAGCGTGGAAATCCAGGCCCATGTCCCGGCAATCACGGCGATGACGATCAAAGTGAAGGCTATCGAGCCAAGAAGTTCACCCACGCTATCTCTTCCCCATCACGGACTTTATCTTTTGTTCGACTCCGCGAATCCAGCCTATCAGTTGGTTCTTCGTGCGTCGAAAATAAGTCATCGTCGTTGCAATCCCCGGTGGACCAACAAAAATAATTTTGTCGAATCCAGCGCCGCGATTTGAGTTCCAAATAAGCACATCGTGATGTCAGATTGATGCGCCTTTGCCCGATAAATGCGTTGCAACTGAAGATTGTGTTATGCAAACGGTGTGCCGCGCAAGAAACCGCCGTTCCCGTGCAGGCGGGACATCCAGTCCGCTACGGCCTCTCCACGTCATTGCGAGCGCAGCGAAGCAATCCATAGTACGGCAAGCGGAGAGGTGGATTGCGCAATGACGTGCATATAGTTTCGCGTTCTCGCGACATCCCTCGCCCGAGTTTTGCATCGTCTGTTGTCCCTCCCAAAAGGGGAGGGCGCAGGGAAGACCGGGTGCACGCTGCACCCGCGGTCTCGTGTGCAATTGCGCACAAGGAAAGCGCACACGAGCATACAGGTACAGGCGGAGCATCCCGGCCTTCCCTGCGCAATGGCTTTACGGCTTACTTCGTGCTCTTCCCGGAGAACGGCTCTTTTGCCTCCGTCGTCCCCAAGAAGCTTCGCTTCTCTAGGACTTAACGCCAGCACCGCGGCGCCCGAACCACACGACTTCGCCGTACGCCTCCGGCGCCTACGTCTTGTGCGCCGTCAGCGTCCACCGCATCCCACCGCGCGTTCGTGACGTTCGCGAGCGCCCCTGTCATCGGGTGAGACGGGCGGAGTTATGCGGCTGATTTGGGCAGATGCGAAAGCGGAATATTTTTGCGCGCAGGGCTTGACGCGATTTCTGAAAATCAGAAGTGATTTGCTGCGGGTTGATTTGTCGCAGATCGTGCGCGGAATCTGCGCTTGCGCGGCAAGCAAATCAGTCTGCAGCGCATGGGTCCGTAGGGTGGGCAAAGCGCGAGCGTGCCCACCATCGCGGGCGCAGTGCCCCATGGTGGGCACGGCGCAATTGCGCCTTTGCCCACCCTACGAAGCTAAACCTTGCCGGCGTCGGACGCCGCCTAGCAGTGCGCGGGAATGTCGACGCCAGCAGTCGCATACTGCCGGATCTTGTTCCGCATCGTGCGCACCGAAAGTCCGAGCACGCGCGCGGCGTGGGTGCGGTTGCCGTGGCAGCGCGCCAGCGTCTGCAGCACGAGCTCGCGCTCGATCGCTTCGATTGTGGAGCCGATCAGCATCGGCACGATCTGGTGGGGTGAAAGGGCTTGAAAATCCGTCAGCGGAATCTCGGGCACGGGAACACAGTCCGCGCCAAGGTACACGTCACCAAGATACTCCTGGGGCATCAACACCTCCCGATCGACGCTTGCTCCGAAACGCGGAACAGAAACATCAGGAATCACGGCCCCCTGCCGTAGCGGGAGGGTGGGCTCGAATGGTTAATGAAAGGTTAAACGGCACGGAGAGGTTTTGACGAAGCCTCACGGCACCCTTTAGGTAATATCGAACGCCAGGCAGATTGACGCGTTAGCTTGTAGCGCGGATGAGCGTACCGATATGCGGGGACTTTCGTCCCGGATGTCGCTGCGCTCATCCGGGCTACGCTTGCTAGCGATTGCGATGAAGTAGGGGTCGTAGGTGGGTTAGCGAAGCGTAACCAACCAATCGTCCAGCTTCCTACGTGCTGTCACAAGCGGTGACGGAAACGATCGCCGTGCAACGTTCACGCAGCCAGGGCCGCTCTGCTGTTCTTTTTCCTTGAGGACGCCAGCGGCAACAAGCGCGGCACGGTCATCCGGGCAAAACTCGGATGATTTTCGATCCAACTCCTCGAGGCTAAGTGAAGTTACGAGAATGCAGGCACCCGTGCCGCGATGGCCTGTGATCTGCGCGATTGATTTGAGAATCAGCTTATAAGCGCGTGTTGCCGTGATCTCGTGGTCCCAGGGAGATTGCAGCCACCGATTGCCGGCGACGATCCGCGCGGTGGAAACCACGCCGACGTGGTAGGACGTGGTTTCGTCGCCAAAGCTCGTGGAAAACGCATAGCGCCAATTCCAGGCCTCGACCTTCATATCGAACGGAACAAGAAGATACTTGAACGAAGGCGCATTTCCTTCGTCCGCTGTTCGCTGGATGAACCGGTCCGCCACCTTGGTGACCTCGAATTGCGTGGGCGTTGCGAGCAATTCGGATCCCAGCGGAAGGTCTAGAGTTTGCACAGAGACGGAGCGGTGAGCACGCGCTGAAGCGCGCAAACCAGCGGTTGAACGAAGTCCGTGCGCTTCAAGTCTGACTGGATGTAAATCACGACTTCCGCAGGCGCGATCAATCCACCGACCATGCGCGGCTGTTCCTGCGCAAGCGCGGTCGACGTTCCGGCGAGTAGGAGAGAAAATATCAGATGGTGCAATCTGTATTTCAAAGGTGCGGTCCCGTCCGCCTCTCAATGGCTTGTTTCTCACATCAATATCGCACTGAGTGCGCTTTGCGACCAACAGAGTCAGATACTTCGCAGGGTAAGTTAGCGAAATGTAACCACTATGTTGATAAGGCAGCGGATTGCGCTTACGCCTTTGCTTTTCGAGCGATGGCTGATTGCCGCAAACAATAGAAAAAGGCCGGACTTTCGCCCGGCCTTACTGGTGCCGCTAAGCTCGGTGCGTCTGCGCCCTCACAACACCCGATTGCTCTCCTTCACCTTCTCCGCATCCAGATACACCTGTCCGCCCATCTCCTTGAACTTGGCGCTCATCGTCGCCATGCCATCTTCGATGGTGCCGCTCATCGACATCCCCACGCCCGCCGGATCGTTCAGCGTCGCCGCATAATCCCGCACGTCCTGCGTGATCTTCATCGAGCAGAACTTCGGCCCGCACATCGAGCAGAAGTGCGCGACCTTGTGGGCTTCCTTCGGCAGCGTCTCGTCGTGGAAGCTCTTTGCGGTTTCCGGATCGAGGCCGAGGTTGAACTGGTCGGTCCAGCGGAAGTCGAACCTCGCGCGGGAGAGGGCGTCGTCGCGGAGTTGCGCGGCGGGGTGGCCCTTGGCGAGGTCGGAGGCGTGGGCGGCGATCTTGTAGGTGATGACGCCGACCTTGACATCGTTGCGATCGGGCAGGCCGAGATGCTCCTTCGGCGTGACGTAGCAGAGCATGGCGCAGCCGAACCAGCCGATCATGGCCGCACCGATGCCCGACGTGATGTGGTCGTAGCCGGGCGCGATGTCCGTCGTCAGCGGGCCCAAGGTGTAAAACGGGGCTTCGCCGCACTCCTTGAGCTGCTTGTCCATGTTGATCTTGATCTTGTGCATCGGCACGTGGCCGGGGCCCTCGATCATCACCTGGCAGCCTTTCGCCCACGCAATCTTCGTCAGCTCGCCGAGCGTCTCCAGTTCGGCGAACTGCGCGCGGTCGTTGGCGTCGGCAATCGAGCCGGGGCGCAGGCCGTCGCCGAGCGAGAACGAGACGTCATACTTGCGCATGAGGTCGCAGATCTCGTCGAAGTGCGTGTAGAGGAAGCTCTCCTTGTGATGCGCCAGGCACCACTTCGCCATGATCGAGCCGCCGCGCGAGACGATGCCGGTGACGCGGTTGGCGGTGAGGTGGATGTAGGGCAGGCGCACGCCGGCGTGGATGGTGAAATAGTCGACGCCCTGTTCGCACTGTTCGATCAGCGTGTCCTTGTAGAGCTCCCAGGTCAGTTTGACGGGATCGCCTTCGCACTTCTCCAGCGCCTGATAAATCGGAACGGTGCCGATCGGGATTGGCGCGTTGCGCAGAATCCATTCACGTGTGGTGTGGATGTTGCGGCCGGTGGAGAGGTCCATCACGGTGTCGGCGCCCCAGCGGATCGCCCACACCATCTTGTCGACTTCCTCCTCGACCGATGACGTCACGGCGGAGTTGCCGATATTGGCGTTGATCTTGGTCAGGAAGTTGCGGCCGATGATCATCGGCTCGAGTTCGGCGTGGTTGATGTTGCAGGGGATGATGGCCCGACCGCGCGCGATCTCGGAGCGGACGAATTCCGGGGTGATGAAGGCGGGCAACTCGGCGCCAAAGCTTTCGCCATCGGCCAGCGCTGCTTCCGCGCGTTCGAGCTGCTTTTTGCGGCCGAGGTTTTCGCGCTCGGCGACGTAGATCATCTCTTTCGTGATAATGCCGGCGCGGGCGAATTCGAGCTGGGTGATCTTGTGGCCGTCGAGGCCGCGCAGCGGCGTGTGGTGTGCGGTGAAGGCCTTTGCGGCATGCGAGGCGCCGACATTGCCGTTGTCTTCCGGTTTGATGTCGCGGCCTTCGTACTCCTCGACGCCGCCGCGTTCCTTGACCCAGGCGAGGCGGTTGCGCGACAGGCCGGCGTTGACGTCGATGGTCACGGTCGGATCGGTGTAGGGGCCGGAGGTGTCGTACACCGGCAGGTTCGGCTCGCCGGCGCCTTCTGAGAGGATGATTTCGCGGAGCGGCACGCGGATGTCGGGCGCGGTGTCGGGGGTGGCGAATATCTTTCGGGACGAGGGCAGCGGGCCGGTGGTGACGGCGGGAAGCGTGGTGTCGGGATTGGAGCGGATGTTCATTATGTTATCCTCCTTTTTCTAATTCGTTGGCATCGCTGAGCGAGAAACGGCCACCGCTGTCATCCCCGCGAAAGCGGGGATCCAGTATCCCAGAGGCCGTGGGGTAGGACGGAGAGGCCGCGGCGTACTGGATCGCCCGGTCAAGCCGGGCGATGACGGCGGAATGAATCGCACGGGGCTTCGAACAGTGAGCATCACGCAGCCTCCGCGCTCTGTCCCAGCCACTGCCGCACCCGCGCGTCGGGATCGGCGTTCTGGGTGACGTCGCTGACGACGGCGATGGAGTCCGCACCCGCGGCAAAAATCTCGGCGGATTGCTCGAACTTGATGCCACCGATCGCGACAAGCGGGATGTCGCCGATGCGTTTCTTCCATTCGGTAATTTTTGCAATGCCCTGCGGCGCGAAGCGCATCGATTTCAGCGTTGTCGGGAAGATCGGGCCGAGCGCGATGTAATCGGGCTTCGCGGCAAGCGCGGTCGCCAGTTCCGCGTCGTCGTGGGTGGAGATGCCGAGCGTCAATCCCGCCTTGCGGATTTCGCCGAGGTCGGCGTCGGCGAGGTCTTCCTGGCCGAGATGCAGATGCTTTGCGCCGGCGACGATCGCCGCGCGCCAGTAGTCATTGACCACGAGTTTCGCATCCGTGCCCTTGATGGCCTCCAGCGCGTCGGTCACGATCTGCAGCGCCTCTAAATCATTGAGGTCCTTGGAGCGCAACTGAATCGTGCCGGCGCCGAGCAGCGCCAGCCGCGTCACCCAGGCGACGTTGTGAACGACGGGATAGAATTTATCAGGATACGGCATGCCAGAACGGTGTCCCGATCACAGGGGTTGAGGGCGAGGCGAAATCGCGGGCTTCCATCAGCCCGGCCTCGTAGGCGGTGCGGCCGGCTTCCACGCCGAGGCGGAATGCATTGGCCATCGCAACGGGGTCGGCGGCTTTTGCCACCGCGGTGTTGAGCAGCACGGCGTCGTAGCCGAGTTCGAGGGCGTGGGCGGCATGCGACGGCGCGCCGAGGCCGGCGTCGACCACCAGCGTGATGTCGGGCAGGCGCTCGCGCATCAGTTTCAGCGCGTCGCGATTGGTGATTCCCTTGGCGCTGCCGATCGGCGCGGCCCACGGCATCACCACCTTGCAGCCGGCATCGACCAGCCGCATCGCGACCGAAAGGTCCTCGGTGCAATAGGGGAATACTTCAAAGCCGTCCTTGACCAGAATGCCGGCGGCTTCGACCAGGCCGACCACGTCGGGCTGCAGCGTGTCGTTGTCGGCGATCACCTCCAGCTTGATCCAGGGCGTGGAGAACAATTCGCGCGCCAGTTTTGCCGTCGTCACCGCCTCGCGCACGCTGCGGCAGCCGGCGGTGTTCGGCAGCACGGTGACGCCGAGCTCGCGGATCAACGACCAGAACGCATCGCCGGTCTTGCCGCCGGCGGCCTCGCGCCGCAGCGACACGGTGACGATGCCGGCGCCCGAGGCGCGGATCGCCTCCTGCATGATCGCGGGCGAGGGGTACAACGCCGTGCCGATCAAGAGGCGGGAGGAGAAGGTTTTGCCGTAGAAATTCAGCATGGTGTCAGAGTTCCAGTTCGCGGTGGTCATTGCACCCACAACTCGTCATCCCCGCCTAGTGCGCAATTGCGCACGAAGGCGGGGATCCAGTACGCCGGGAAGCCTGAGTTCAAATCGATAGGCCGCGGCGTACTGGGTCGCCCGGTCAAGCCGGGCGATGACGGCGGAGTTTGCGGCGAGTGCACGCAACCTTCGTCGTCCCTGCGAACGCAGGGACCCATACGCCGTGTCCTGTCGTTGGGGCGCTGTCGCAGATACCTTCCGTCATCACGGCCGCTGGTGGTTATGGGTCCCTGCGTTCGCAGGGACGACGGGGGGAAAGTGCGCGCGCCCATGATCACCCTCCCTGCCGCGGCGTGATGATCTCGATCTCGTCGCCGCTCTTCAGCACCGTCTCCGCCCAGCGGCTTTTCGGCAGCACGTCAAAGTTCACGGCGACCGCAAAGTGCGTGCCCTCGTAGTCGAGCTCGCTAAGCAGCGCGTCGACGCTGGCGGAGGTGATCTCGCGCTGCTCGCCGTTGACGGTCACACGCATCGCATCACCTCATTGTCGATGGCGCCGCGCTGCACATAGCCAAGCGTCAGCTCGGCCAGCGCGGGGGCCAGCAGAAAACCGTGGCGATAGAGGCCGTTCACCGCGATCCGGTTCTTGCCGATCGTGATCCGCGGCAGGTTGTCCGGATAGGCCGGACGAAGTCCCGAGCCGAATTCGACGATGCGCGCCTCGGCAAACGCAGGATGCACGGCATAGGCGGCGCCCAAGAGCTCCAGCGCCGAGCGCACGCTGACGCCGGTGTCCTCGGCCTCGATCGAGGTCGCGCCCAGCATGAATTTGTTGTCGCCGCGCGGAATCACATAGAGCGGCCAGCGCGGATGGATCAGCCGCACCGGGCGCGACAGTTCGACCTCGCTCGTCTCGACGATGATCATTTCGCCCTTGACGCCGCGCAGCTCCGGCTGCTCGTCGCGCGCGGACAAGCCGCGGCAGTCGATCACGATGCCGTCGAGGTCTTCGGCATCAGCATCGCAGTCGAACTTGATGGTGCCGCCGGCGGCCTCGATGCGGGCATGCAGTTCCGGCAGCACCTTTCGCGGCTCGACATGGCCCTCGTCGGCATAGAACAGGCCGTCGCGGAAACGGCCGTCCAGCGACGGTTCGAGATCGCTTAATCCCTGCGCGTCGAGCCTGACATGGCCCGATGTCAGCTTCGCAAAGCGTTCGAAATCGGCGCGGTCGCGGGCGTGCGCCACCACCAGCGAGCCGTTGAACGGAGTGTCGGGAAAAAGCTCGCGCCAGAGGTCGAGCGAGCGGATGCCGAGCCGGCCGATCACCGGCTCCGAGGTCTCGGCCTCGCACCAGGGGGCGAGCATGCCGCCGGCCCAGTGGCTGGTGGAAAGCGTCATCCCGGCGTCACTGCGCTCATACAGCGTGACGGCATGGCCGGCCTGCGCGAACAGCAGGGCTTGCCATGCGCCGGCAATGCCCGCGCCGATGATGGAAACGGGGGAATCCCCCCGCGGATCTGACTTCTGGTACATCCCTGTCCCTTCGCCGGCATGACCCGGATCAGGTTCAAAGGGTCACCGCGGTCTCAGACCTCTACTTTGAACAAGTAGAACTGCCCAAGCTTGCGGTATCTCAGCTCCTCATCGGAGCACCCCTCGGAACGGGTCTAATGTAGGCAGTTGGGCGGGGGTGTCAACGCGGCTTTGCGGGAACTGCACCGCTGCCGAGCCCTAACGCAGCGCAGCGCGCTGCCGGGGGCGCGATATCCGGGCTATTTGGGGGTCTGCAGCGCGTTGGCGTCGGCAGGCGCCGCCCTTCCGGCCGGTCTGGCGACGATTTTTGGCGGCGCATCGCTCGCAAGCATCGGCCCTGCCATGATCGGCCGCTCGTGCTGCTGGCGCTTTGCAGCATAATAATAGCCGCTCGCATAATACCGCACAGCGCGGCTGTGATCGCCATTGGCGGCGCGGTAGGCGCCGGCGAGATATTTGACGCCCCAGGCCAGATTGGTATCGGGATCGCGCAGGCCCGCGGCGTCGCCGGTGTAGCCGAGGCCACGCGCGGTCGGCAGCTTGATCTGCATCAGCCCGATGGTGCCGCCGCGCCCGACGAGGCCCGCATGGTATTTGCTCTCGCGGACGATCACGCGGTGCACCAGCGCTTCCGGCACATTGTTGGCGCGCGCATGGCTTGCGACCATGCTGTCATATTGCGCGCGGCTCTGCGCCATCGCATCGGGGGAAACCAGCAGCGCCACCATCGCGGCAAACACAAGCTTCGGGAAACTTTTCATAAAAACATTCTCTGCGAACGGTTTTCGATTGGCGCTTTCGGTAGTTCCACTAGCGGGCACAGATGTGGCGAAAAGCCGACGACATCGCGGCGAGATGTCCACAATCGGCGCATTCGTTAACGGAGACGGGCGCGCGTGACGCGCAAATTGTTGGTGCGATGCGTCGCGCCTGTTACGCAAATCTGCGTCACGCCGACGCGCATGATTGTCGTGCAAATAAATCAATGAAAGTGTACAAGCGTGGCCGCCAGAATGCTCAATTTTGACAGCAATCCTAACTCATCCACGACATAAGAAATCATCGATCAAACAAAACGTCGTCAGCAAGACGTCAATAAAGGGAGGTGCTCAATGGCTCGACTTGATTCCAGCTATCTGCCCCGCGGTAATCCCTGTGCCCAGTGTGGCAAGCCGATCCCGAGACCCGATTGGGTCGAGAGCAGTCCGGGCCGCACGTCCTTCCTCTGGTTCTGCCGCGCCTGCGACTATCGCTTCGAGGCGGTCGCGATTTACGAGGAAGCTGATCCCGACGCGCTCGCCGCCTGACGCAATGATCTAAGCCGCGCAGCGCTCGCCCTGCTGGCGAACCGGCAATCGCATCCGAACCACCAGTCCATGCGGCTGCCGGTCGTGCAGCGACAGCGTGCCGCCATGCGCCGTCGCGATGGCATTGGTGATCGCAAGACCAAGGCCGAAGCCCGCCGTTTCGTCCATGTTGCGGGCCTCGTCGCCGCGCACGAACGGCTGCAGCATGTTCTGCTTCAGTGCATCGGAAATGCCGGGGCCGTCGTCTTCGACGTCGATGGTGAGATGATCCGCCGCGACGCGCAGGCGGATCACCGCTTCGGCGCCGAACCGCACGGCATTCTCCACCAGATTGGTGACGGCGCGGTGCAGATCGTCGGGCCGCACCGTGGCCACGGCGTGCGCGGGACCGTCATAGGCGACCTTGCGTCCGATGTCGGCGAACTGGTCGGTGACGAGCTGCAGCGTGCTGGCGATGTCGGCCAGCGTCATCGCTTCGAGCCGGCTGCCATTGCGCAGGAACGACAGCACGAACTCAAGCATCGACCGCATCTGGTCGAGATCGTCGAGCATGCGGCTGCGATGGGTCTCGTCCTCGATGAATTCGGAGCGCAGGCGCATCCGAGTGATCGGCGTGCGCAGATCGTGGCTGATCGCGGCGAGCATTTTGGTGCGGTCGTCGATCAGGCCGGTGATGCGCTCCCGCATCCGATTGAGCGCGCGCGCGACCGAGCGGATTTCCTCCGGCCCGCGTTCGGGCAGCGGCGCTGTGCCGCCGTTGAGGCTGAAACTCTCGGCGGCCCTGGCGAAGGACGACAGTGGTGCGGTCAACGCACGCGCCGCCCACAGGCCCAGCAACGTGACGCTGATGACGGCAAACAGCAGCGTCATCATCCAGGGCCCGCCGAGAAACGGCGGCCGCGGCCGGTCCGGCAGGATGTTGGCCGAAATCATCGTGCCGTCTGGCAGGCCGATGCTGACTTTGCGGCCACCGTCGCTCGTAAGCGGGAAGACGCGATAATCATGGCCGAGACGCCGCTGCAGGCCGTGCGGATTGAAACCGCCGGCTTCGTCCGCCGCAGGCATTGTTCCCGGCGGCAGGATTTCGATGCCGAGTTGCGGAAAGGCGCGCGCGATGTCGGCGGACAGCCGGAGCCGTTCGGAAGCGGGCGCCGCGCCGAGCAACTGCACGGCCGTGACGAGGTGGCCGTGGCCGCGATCGGGCGGCGGCTCCGCCTGGTCGGGCCGGTGCAGCAGGAAACCCGCGGTGATGATCAGATGAAGCGCTGCTATCGAGACGACGACAAGTGCTGCGATCTGGCCGCTGATGCCGCGCAGATTGAAAAGGCCCATCATGATCAGTGGCCGGCGGCGGTCACCGCCTCGACGCCGATCGGTTCAACGCGCGGCGTGAACATGTAGCCGCCCGAGCGCACCGTCTTGATCACGGTGGCGTTCTGCGGATCGGGCTCAATCTTGCGGCGGATGCGGCTGACCAGCACGTCGATCGAGCGCTCGAACGAGCCGGCGTTGCGGCCTTGCGTGAGGTCGAGCAGGCTGTCGCGCGACAGCACGCGGCCGGGCCGTTCGCAGAAGGTCCGGAGCAGGTCGAACTCGGCGCTGGTCATCGCCACATGCGCGCCTTCGGGATTGCGCAACTCGCGCAGCCGCAAATCGATCCGCCAGCCCGCAAACGCCAGCGCCGTCGCGCCCTCGCTGGCGCTCGCGGTGTAGGCCGCGGCCTGCCGGCGCAGCACCGCATTGATCCGGGCCAGCAATTCGCGCGGGTTGAACGGTTTTGCCAGATAGTCGTCGGCGCCCATCTCCAGCCCGAGGATGCGGTCGACGTCCTCGCCGCGCGCGGTCAGCATGATGATCGGAGTCTGCGATTGCGCGCGCACCTTGCGGCACAGCGTGAGGCCGTCCTCGCCGGGCAGCATGACGTCGAGGATCAAAAGATCGACGCGGCGGTCGGTCATGGCGCGGGCCATCTCGCGGCCGTCGGCGGCGGTGGCCACGTTGCAGGCGTTGTTGCGCAGATATTTTGCGATCAGCGACCGAGTCTCGCGATCGTCCTCAACGACAAGGATGTTGGGTATTGCCTGGGCCATACCGACCTTTTGTCGGTGATTCGGGCCGGCGCGCGAAGGATTTTTGTTTCCGGATGTTTCCGGATGAACAGGGGCAACACCGGGCAACAGGCCAAGGGGCGGGGGAAAAGACCTTGTTAACGTCATTAACCCTACGGTCATAGCGTCATTTACGAACGCGCGGAGCTATCATGACCTCGATCTCGGCGGCCTCGGGCCAGACCTGCCAGTCGCCCCTCCAGAAGTTGCAGGATGAGTTGCTGTCCGAAGTGAAATCCGGCGCCGTCAAGTCGTCCGACCAGGACGCGCTGGCGTCGGCGCTGACCGACATCAATTCTGCGATGCAGGCCAGCCGCGCGAGCGACCAGGCCAGCGGCACGCGGCCGTCTCACGCCGACATGAAATCGAAGCTCGACGACCTCATCGCCGGCGAAGTTTCCAGCGGCAAGCTGACCAGCGATCAGGCCACCGAACTGCAAGGCGTATTCAAGGCGGCGTTCGCCAAAGGACACGGCGGCCCGGGCGGAGCCGGCGGTCCGCCTCCGGGAGGCCCGCCGCCCTCGGGCGATGCGTCCTCCAGCGACGACACCTCCTCGTCTTCCTCGACATCGATCGACGACATCCTGAAGCAGTTCCTGCAATCATTGCAGGAGTCACTGTCGGCCTCGTCATCGACGTCCTACGGCGCGACCGGCACGACTTCGAGCAGCAGCTCGGCCTCGTTCTCCGCGCTGCTGATCGACTACCAGAGCTGACAATTTTTTCCAGGCCGCTTCCCAAAAGCTGCGCCCTTGAAAGCTGCGCGCTTGCAACCATCCTTTCCCGATAGGAAAGGATGGTTGTCTTATTCGTGGTGGCGGAACCGATGACGCAGTGCAGCGTTGATTCCCATTCACGTGTGGAGGGTGCAATGGCAAGCGACGTCATGACCAAGCCGCATCAGCTGGTCGCGAGCGACCGCGTCGAGGGGACCGCAGTGCGGCGGCCGAACGGCGACATGATCGGCCATATCGAACGGCTGATGATCGACAAGGTCACCGGCAAAGTATCCTATGCAATCCTGAGTTTCGGCGGTTTTCTCGGCATCGGCGCCAATCTGATTCCCTTACCGTGGGGGCGGCTTCGCTACAGTACGAAGTTCGAAGCCTACGAACTCGACGTCGACGATGAGGAGCTGAAGCGCGCGCCGTCGTTCCGTGCCGACAAGGATTTTGACTGGGGCGATCGCGCGAAGGAAGCGGAGCTGCATCGCTATTACGGCATGCCGCCTTATTGGGGCGGCTTTTGACCGCAGCGGGCGCAATTGTTCCATGCGAAATACGTGGAACGCTTGTTGACGTGACGGGTTTTCCCAGTGCGTTTCTGAACTGAGGAGAACCGATATGTTGAAGAAATATGCCGTTGCCGGCGTCGCGGCTTCCGCGCTGCTGGCGAGTGCTGCGTTCGCGCAAAGTCCTTCGGCGACGACTGACTCGGCAACGACTGACCGAGCCACCACTGCCGCACCTGCCGCCCCGTCCGATGCTTCGTCGCTCAAAGGTAGCTGGCGTACCTCGAAGCTGCTCGGCCTGAACGTGTACAACGACAGCAACGAAAGCCTCGGATCGATCAACGATCTCCTGACCGACAAGAGCGGCGATATCAAAGCCGTGGTGATCGGCGTTGGCGGCTTCCTTGGCGTCGGCGAGCATCTTGTTGCCGTGCCCCTCGACAAGGTGAAGTTTGTCGATGAACCGATTGCCTATACCGGCGCCGCGGGCGCGCCCGCTACCGGCGCAAGGCCTTCGAGCACGACAACCACTGGTGCCGCGACGACCGCGCCGGCCGCCGCGCCGAAGAAGAATCCGTGGTATCCGGATCACGCCGTGTTCAGCGCGACAAAGGATCAGCTGAAGGCGATGCCGGAGTTCAAATACGCCACCGAATAGTCGCGGCTTCGACTGCGAGGCTTCCTCAAATGGCCGGACGGCGTATTGCCGCCCGGCCATTTGCTTTCGTTGGCGCCGGTGGCGTAATGGTGCAGCGCATCCTATTCATGACACGCTTCCCGATGTTAGGTTGTATCGCGGCAGGAGCAGCCTGCGTCCTGCCTTATGCAGACCCTTGCACCAACGGGAGGACGACATGCCTGAGAGTGTCTACAAGGTCATCGAGCTGATCGGCACCAGCAAGGAATCCTGGGAGAAGGCCGCAGCGGCGGCGGTCAGCCGCGCCGGAAAATCCTTGCGCGACCTCCGTGTCGCCGAGATCGTCAAGCTCGATCTGCAACTGGACGACAAGGGCGCCGTCGAGGCGTACCGCGCCAAGGTGAATGTCTCGTTCAAGTTCGAGGATTGACGGGTTTCGGATGCAAGTGCGTAGGGTGGGCAAGGGCGCGCATGCGCCGTGCCCACCATCTTCTTGAACAGGAAGATAGTGGGCACGCTTCCGCCTTCGCTCTTCGAGCTACGGCGGACAAGTCGCTTTGCTCACCCTGCGGACAACAGGCTTCTACTTCTGTCAGACCTCATCCTGAGTAGCCGCGAAGCGGCGTCTCGAAGGATGATTGGCACCGGGGCCACGTGGTTCGAGACGCGCTGCGCGCCTCCTCACCACGAGGGTTTCCCATCCCGCTACAGCGCCGGCAGCGCGGTCACATAGACGTTGATCGCGCCTTCGGCTTCCGCGATCACGCGCAGCGTCTTGGAATCGAAGGCGATGTCGGCGAGCCGCAGCTTGCTGATCTCGGCGGAGACCCGCAAGCCTTCCTCGTTCTTCTGGAAGTCGGCGATCACGGCGGCAATCTTTTTCTGGGCGTTGGCGGCGAACGGTTTGAGGTCGACGGTCGCCTTGTCCGCCAGCGTCTTCTGCAGATGCGGCATCGCCGCGCGCGCCGCGGCGCCGAGCAGCCCGAACGCGGCTTCCGACTCGACGGCGAGCTCGATGTCGGTCAACCGCAGCGTCTGCGCGGCCTGATCGAGCACCGGCCTTCCCCAGATATGCACATTGGCCTCGCCGCCGAGGCCCAGAAAACTCGTTTTTTCCCTGGCGCTCACCAATAGCGAAATCAGCAGACGGGTGCCCGACGCCGCGACGCTAGCGCGCTTGACGGTGACGTCGACCGAGCCGGAACCGTCCTCCGGAAATGTCTTTCCGGCGAACTGCGCTTCCACGATCTTGTTGATCTCGGTGAAGGGCATGTCGATCGGTACCCCGATCGCGACCCGTCCCGGCGTCGGCGGCACGATGGCGATCGTGGCGGGGAAAGGACAAGATGGCTTGGTCTCGGCCGGCGTGATGCGGGTCTCCGCTTCGATGCCGAGCGTCAGCGTGAGATTCGAAGCGTCGATGCGCGGCTGCGCGGCAATCGCCCTTATCGGACGCAATTCCAGCCACAGCGTCGGCATCGTCGAGCCGGTGGTCGTGCCCTGCAGCGGGATCGAGCGGCAGGCCTTGGCCCATTGCACCCGCGCGTTCTGCTCGAAGGCTGGATCGTTGCGCATGCGCGCCTGCACCAGAGCGATCTGCTCGGCGACGTTCTTGTCGATCAACGGCTTCACTTGGGCGGGCACGTTGACGCGGGCGCCGGCCACGCTGAGGCTGAAGTCGTTGAGATTGACCTGGGCTGTCAGGTTGGGCTCGATACGCCAGTTCGCGGCGATCTTCGGCCGCGCCGTGATGATAACGTTACCCTTGATCTCGGCGCTGGCGTTGAGGTTCTTGATGTTCACGCTGCCGATTTGTTTCGCGACGTTGCCGCCGAGCAGGCCGCCGAGCGCGTCGCCGACCGCGCCCGTCGCCTTGGCCGACAGTGAGCCGGTGACGTTCAATGTTCCCGTCAGCGGCGTCGCCAACGACAGCACGTCCTGCGCGCCGGTAGCTGCGATCGGCCCGCGCGAGGCGGTCCAGCCGATATCGGCATTCTGCAGGATCTGCGAGATCGGATTGTCGGCCTTGCCGGCGAACGATCGCGGCGCGCCGCGATCGGCAGCGTCGCGGATCGCCGACAGCGCAACCGCAATCGGCGCCATCACGGTGGAGGCGCGGGGTGCTGCCGGCAGCGGCGGCAATTCGACGAGCGCGGGCGCCCGGTTCGTGGCGCGCGGCGCGACGAAGTCCATCACCTTCAGGCTGGCCACAAACGAGACGATGACGACCGCGACCGCGATCGAAACCGTCTTCAGATGCATCGGCAGACGCATCGTCCCCCCGGACCCCAAATAAATCGCCCCACCACGTTCTACAGCGGCAGCGAGGGCCACGCCACTGCGCAATAGGGTTGCATCAGGATGTACTCATCATAAATGCGCAGATCGCCTAGCTTTTTGCGGCGGGGACGGGCGGCACCGGCAGAATGATTTCGGAAGCGACCTTCCAGTCCTTCCCGACGCGAAGCCAATTGATGATCATGAGAAACGGCCTGGCTGTTCCATCCTGCCCTGCATAAGAGACCGTGATGTTCGTCGGCACGTAGGACTCGGCGACGTCGCGCGTCAGGCCGACAACCCGGAGCTTCGAATAATCTGGCTCGAGCACAACCGGCCCGGAGCTGCCGATATCGTGCAGCTTTTGATCAATCGCCTCGTTGCCCCAAAAGCCGGCCCAATTCCCCTCGGACTGGATCGCGCTCTTGGCAACCAATAGGGTCGAGGGCGATTGCCAAAACATCTCATGCAGAGCCTTGAAATCGTGGTTGTTGGCCAATTCCATCAGCCTGCCGAACTTCGATTTTATCGCGCTGAGGGTTGCGGCATCCAGCGGCTCTTTCCTGACGGCGGGAGCAGATACGGCAGCCCCGGTGGAAAGAGCCGAGGCGATGAGAGTGACAAGAAGTGTCTTGTACATGCAGGATGTCCATTTCATCGTCTGGCTCGTGTCGTGACGCCCGTCGCGTTCCGCGATTGGTATCAATTACCCATTTCCCTCAGGCGAAGACGTCATCAGGACGTTTCAGCTTGCACATTCGCGTAGCAAGGTTGTGATTTTCGCATCGAGAGCTCGGGCGACGGCAAGGGCTTCCGAGCTGCCATAACGCAGCAGATAACTCTCCATCTTGTCATAAGAGACGTGAACGCCATCGGGACGCTCGTCAATGAGCACCGTGACTGGAGCGTAGGATCCAGCATCGGGCACGTGCTTGACCATTTCCTTCATGATGAGTGGATTGCCGACCACAAGCCGTATGATCTTGGGCGCCCTGGATCCAGTTTCGCGACGCAGAATGTCGCCCAGATCGAATTCTGCGAAGAGCATAAGATTCGTTCGACCAAGGCCGCGCTGTACAACGCGCTCCAAATCGGGGAAGGAATTTGTCGCCCTCGTCTCCTTGAAGAAGTTGACCATGTCAGGCTGCCCGATCGCGGACTTGAGGGCGGTCACGATAGCCTCGAATGGTTTTGCGCTTGTGAGGCTGAAACGTTCCACCTCGACTTTAGCGATTGTCATTTTGTCCTCCGTAACAAGTCTCATCGATAGGGTGCGTCCGATGGCGTCGGAACACGCCGGGATCATGCAGCCGCGGGCTTCGCTTCCAGGAAGGTCCGGACGTGGCTGACGAATATCTCGTGGTACTGAAACAGGGCGCCGTGCCCTGAATCGGGATAGAGGACCAGCTGGGCGTTGCTGAGTTCCTTGAACATTGCGTAGGCGTTGTTCGCAGGCAGCATGGTGTCGTGGCTGCCGCTGACCACAAGAGTGGGCTGGCGGATGGCGCGCAGAATGGCGTGCTCGGGATCAGGTGTGGCGCACCAGGTGATCAGCGCCTTGGCCTGCGGATCGGTGACCGTGTTGCCGTTATTGGTGTCCCGATCGTCTTTACGCAACTTCGTCCGCTTCAGGAAAGCCAAACCGGACGACCGGCTGGCGGATGACTTTGTGAAGAACAATGGCAGACGGGGGTCCGGTGCATCGGTTTGGGAAAACGCCTCCTGCAGCACCGCTAACAAAAGTTCCTCTCCACCTTTCGGCGCGGTTCCGACGAGGATGAGCTTTCGGACCAGCCGTTTGTGCTCGGCGGCGATCTGCTGGGCGACGCAGCCGCCAAGAGAGAAGCCCAGCAGGTCGACCTCAGGAAGGCCGAGCAGATTGATGAACGCGGCCGCGTCTCTCGCCATCGCTGCGACATTATCGGGCGTTTGGCCGGTCGAGCGACCGACCCCGGCGTTGTCGAATGCGATGACAGGGCGATCGGTGGCGAGAGCGTTGACGACCGCGGGATCCCACGCATCGATGTTGCCCGAGAAATGCTGCAGGAGAACCAGCGGCGTTCCGGTAGCGGCACCGAGGCGGCGATAGGCGAAGCGGATTCCGTTGCCTTCGATGTAACGGGTCGGTGCCGTTTCGAGCGTGGCGATGTCCTGGCGCGCGATGTCGAGTTAAGTCATGTCATCCTCGGGATGCTTGGCATAAAATAATCGAGTGGGGGACCGGTGGCGCAGCGACCGAGACCTTGCTCCAGTGCGCGCTCCCGACGCGAAAGCGCCGGGAGCGGTACCGTCACTTCGCGAGTGCGGCCTTTTCGATGACCTCAGCGACTTGCTTCGCATGGACGACGAGCGAGGCATGGCTGCCGGCGACTTCCGTCATCTGGGCCTTGATCCTGGCTGCGAACGACTTCTGGGCCTCGGGCGCGAGGACTTTATCCTTCGTGCTGATGACATAGAATGTCGGCTTGTCATGCCAAGCGGCAATGTCGACGGGAGCTTCGAACGCAACGTGATTCAACGGAAGCTGCGAGTTGGCCAGGTGCTCAGCGATCTCCGGAGGAAGGTCAGCCGCGACGGCCGACGGAAACACCTTGGGATCGATGTACAAATTGCCCTTCGCGTCGGGATGGATTGCTTTGCCGCCTTCGGTCGGCGGGCCGGCCTTTGCCAGCGACGCCAGGGATTCACCGACCTCCGGCGCGAAGGCAGAAACATAGACCAGCGCCGAAACCTTGGGATCGTTGCCTGCTTGCGTGATCACCACGCCGCCCCATGAGTGACCGACCAGAACGGTCCTGCCGTCCTGCTTCGCGAGCGCCTGTTTGGTGGCCTCAACGTCGGCGGCGAGCGAAGTGAGCGGATTTTCCACGAGCGTGACGCTGTAGCCTTTCTTCGTGAGAATATCGGCAACGGGCTGCCAGCTCGTCTGGTCCACGAAAGCGCCGTGCACGAGCACGATGTTGTGGGCTGCTCCCTTGGGCAGTTCGGCGGAATGGGCGGAGCCGACCAATGTCGTTCCGGCCAGGAGTACGGTGGCGGCTGAGAGGAGAATATTTCGCATTGATTGTTCCTATTGGCATGTCGGACGAACACAGTCCGGGGTAATGGACAGGCGTTTCCAGCAACGTCGCGGTTCTTCCATCTGCCGTTGGCGAAATGGTTGCCGCACCTAGCGTCGGCCCGCTGCGACATGACCTAAGTCGCGGACCTTTCGGACGGTAGAGATCAATCGTCCGGATGTTGTGTCCAATCGTCCACCGGTCTAATCTCGACGGCATGGACATACTCGCGCAAGTGCTCGATCGCGTTCGTCTCGGCGGGACGCTGCTCTTTCACTTCGAGCTCGGCCATCCCTGGCATCTTGAGTTGCCGCAGCGCCCCTACGCCCTGTTTCACTATCTCAGCCGGGGCTCAGCGACCCTCGCGCTCGAACAGGGACAGGAAATCCAGATGTCCGAGGGCGATTTTGTCGTCATCACACGCGGAGATCCGCATGTGTTTTATTCGGATCGCCGGGCCAAGCCTTTGCGGATTATTGATATCGATCGATCGTCGCCGCGTCTTGGCGTCGCTCGTCACGGCAGCCGTGCAAAGCCGCTCTCGACCATGATTTGCGGCAATTTCACTGTATCCCGGCCGCTGTTTGGCAGCGTTCTGGAGCAACTTCCGCCCGTGCTCCTTCTGAAGCCGACGGCTGACGGTGGTTGGCTTGAAGCAATCCTGCGCCGCATGGTCACCGAGTCCGCACTCGAACGTCCTGGCCAACGCGTCGCGCTTTCACGATTGACGGAAGTGCTCTTTGTCGAGGTGCTCCGAAGCTGGATCGCATCTCTCAGTCCCGGGCAGGGCGGCTGGCTCGGGGCGATATCCGACCCGCATATCGGACCGGCGCTCAAGCTCATTCACGAGAACCCGGAGCGGCCCTGGACCCTGAGCGACCTTGGCCACCGCGTGGGGCTCGGCCGCTCGGCATTTTCGGCGCGCTTTACCAAGCTCGTCGGCCAGTCCATGCACCGTTATGTGATTCAACGCCGGATGGCGGAGGCTGCGTTCCTGCTGGAAACCAGTGATGAGCCCATTGCACGGATTGCCAGCCGGGTCGGTTACGAGACGGCGGCGGCGTTTTCGAAGCTGTTCCATCGATATCACGGCCTGTCGCCTGGCCGATACCGAGCGGAACGACGCTCTGACGGCGGCGAAACGCAAGGCGACATTCAGGAAGCAGAAGTCGCCGATTGACCTTGGCCCGGCTGAAGTTCGTGCCGTTTTGTCATTCATGCCTGATCGCCCGAGGTGCCGGCATGTACTCTGGAGAGGACTCTCAGGCCGACCTCCATTCCCGGAAGTTGAGTCCTGTCGCGTCGCCGCGATTGCCGAACGAACGCAATCCCCTGAGTACATGCGATCAATACAAAACGACCCCAGCGAATGCTGGGGCCGCTTGTCACACTAGAAGCGCTAATGACTCAGCGGATGGTGCGGCCGAGATCGGCGCGGCGATCCGTCATCGGCAGCACGATCACCTTGGTGCCGACGCTGACCCGTGAATAGAAATCGCTGACGTCTTGGTTGGTGAGGCGGAGGCAGCCCGAGGAAACACGGGTGCCGATCGTCTCCGGCGCATTGGTGCCGTAGTTCGACCCAAGTCACCATTTTAGCTTCTAGATGCGAGGTTCTAGTGGTAATGGCAGCACTCAGTTAGCAAGCTGGGGAACTCAGTATTGCCAATCGCTCGGCCGGAACACCAAAGCAAGACGGGTTCCTATCGCCCCGATATCGATGGTCTGCGAGCTATCTCCATTCTGCTGGTGGTCGGTTATCACGCTCAGCCTTGGCTCGTCCCCGGCGGATTTATCGGCGTTGATATTTTTTTCGTTATTTCCGGCTTCCTGATCACTCGCATCATTCTTTCGCAGGTCAAGGCCAATACCTTTTCGTTCATGGGATTCTACTGTCGCCGGATTCGGCGTATATTTCCGGCGCTCATCGTCGTTTTGGCCGTTACCTACCTGGTCGGTTGGTTTGTTCTATTGCCCGATGGCTTTTCCATGCTTGGGAAGAGCATCGCCGCCGGCGTTGCGTTTGTATCCAATCTGTTTCAACTCAGGCAGGTCGACTATTTTGCGCCGGACGCGGCCGAAAATCCTCTCTTGCATCTTTGGTCGTTGGGTATCGAGGAACAGTTTTACATTTTCTGGCCACCAGCCCTTTTGTTCGTGTTCGGCTCGAAGCGGCGCGGAGTGTGGATGGCGGCCATCGCCGCCGCGTCGTTCGGCTTCAGCCTGATGATTTTTTTCGGCTACAAAGACTGGTCCTTTTACTCGCCAATACCGAGAGCCTGGGAGCTATTGGCCGGCGGCATTGTCGCCTACTACATCGACGCCCTGGAACGCGAAAAACGACGTTTTGCGCAACTTGAGAACGTGCTGGCAATGCTCGGCGTTGCAGCGATTGTCTTCGCTGCGATAGCGCTCAACAGGGAAAGTTCATTTCCGGGCCTTTATGCGCTGCTGCCGGTGCTTGGCGCGGTGCTGATTATCCTGTCGCCAAATTCCTGGGCGAGCAGGACCTTTTTGTCGAATCGGCAGATGGTCCTGATCGGACTGATCAGCTACCCGCTTTATCTCTGGCACTGGCCGCTATTGTCTTATCTCGGGATTGTGCGGAACGGAGTGCCAAACGTCATCGAGATTTGGGCTGCCGTTCTCGTTGCGGTGATCTTCTCGTGGCTGACATATCGGTTTGTCGAAATTCCACTTCGCCAGCAGAAAAATGCAGCGCCGAAATTGGCTTTCGGATTGGCCACGGTCGGAATGGCAGGGATCGTGACTGTTATTGCTTCCGGCTTTGGATTTCGCTTTCCCTTGGAAATTCGCGATATCGCGCAGCTTGCACCGCACGGTAATGCCGGATTCAGTGACAAGTGCTTCCTGGACACACCGGGATCTGAGTTTAACTCGAACTGCATCGAAGAGGGCGATGAGCCCGTCATGCTTCTATGGGGAGATTCCACCGCGGCAGCCCTTTACCCGGGATTGAAGAATGCTCAGGTAACTGTTCCGTTTCGCCTCGCTCGCTTCACGGCCTCAGCTTGCGCGCCGATATTGGCGGCCGGAACCGATGCCAGGTGTGACGCCGCCAATGACATCGTGTTTGGCATCATAAGATCGTCACATCCCGAGATCGTGCTGCTGCACGCGTGGTGGGATGGCGTCAAGGACCTCGAGAAGCTCCGGGAAACGATCGGGCAGCTAAAGGCTCTCAGCATTAAACGGATCGTCATATTGGGGCCGGTACCGGTTTGGAAGCGCACGCTTCCTCATTCGCTGGTGAATTTCTACCGATTGCGGCACGCGATCGCCGAGAGGATAACGACCGGCGTGTCCGGGCCCCAGCACGATGAAAGAATGGAAGCATTCAGCAAGTCCGCCGGGGTGGAATACATTTCAGCATGGCACACGCTGTGTAACTCGGAAGGGTGTATGACGCGTGTCGGCCCTGGGGCAAGTGACGTGATAACTACCGATAGAGTTCATCTATCGGACGCCGGCTCAAACTTCCTGATCGAGCGGATAAGGAGAAGTCTCTTTTCCCAACCTGATTTAAACAGGAATAAAATGTCCGGGCACCAAGCGGGCAGAGCGGGATGTCTGCTATTGGGCTGCTTTCGGGGGCAAAGCAGACATCCGCCAACGATTGCCGAACGAACGCAATCCCATGAGTACATGCTCTAGATCAATACAAAACGACCCCAGCGAATGCCGGGGCCGCTTGTCACATTAAGAAACGCTACTGACTTACCGGATGGTGCGGCCGAGATCGGCGCGGCGATCCGTCATCGGCAGCACGATCACCTTGGTGCCGACGCTGACCCGCGAATAGAGATCGCTGACGTCCTGATTGGTGAGGCGCAGGCAGCCCGAGGAAACGCGGGTGCCGATCGTCGAGGGGTCGTTGGTGCCGTGGATGCGATAGATGGTACCGCCGAGATACATCGCGCGGGCGCCGAGCGGGTTGCCGGGGCCGCCGGCCATGTGGCGCGGCAGGTAGGGCTGGCGGGCGATCATTTCCGGCGGCGGAGTCCATGCCGGCCATTCGGCCTTGCGGGTGATAGTCTGCGTGCCGGACCAGGTGAAGCCGTCGCGGCCGATGCCGATGCCGTAGCGCATCGCTTGGCCGTTGCCGAGCACGAGATAGAGATAGGTGTTCGGGGTATCAATGATGATCGTGCCAGGCGCCTCGCGGGTCGGGTAGCTCACGACCTGGCGGCGTAGGCGCGCCGGCAACTCGACCGAGCGGTTCTCTTCATCCTGGGGCGCAGCCTGCACCGGCGGCGGAGCGGCTTCAAGCTGCGGCAGGAAAAAAGGAAACAGCGGCAGCGGTGCCGCGGCGGCGGGTGCGGAAAATGCGGTCGCCCCGATCGCCAGCGCACCAAAAGCGGCGGCAGCAAAGCGGGTGTTCAGCTTCAATGAATTAAACATTGGTCGTCCCCTGTTCTACGCCCACTCGCACCGTTATTCGGCGCGTCGTTAGGCAAAGATGTACAGGTGAACCGTTTCCGGACATTTGCACGAAATCGCCAAAATGGTTTCGTGCCGTTAGGGAATTGTTTCATTAAGGTTTCGTTGCAGGATCAGGCTGGACCGGTCCCCTCTCCCCTTGTGGGAGAGGGTGGATCGACGCCGCGTAGCGGCGGCGAGACGGGTGAGGGGTTCTTTCCGCGGAGACACACCCCTCATCCGTCGCGGACTGCGCCCGCGCCACCTTCTCCCACAAGGGGAGAAGGAAGAACCAATCAGGTCTAGCCGGCGCGCATCCGCGGTATGCCGGCCCCGCCAGCGTTGAGCACGGTGCGGCGGTCGGCGACTGCGTGATGGAACTGCTCGAGCGCCAATCCGATCACCGACAGGTCGCCGTCCTCGATGGTGCCGGCATCATAGCAATCGAGCGCCTCCCGCAGCATGCTGTCGGCGGCCCCCTGCATTTCCACCAGTTCGTCCGGCGTTTCGGCGCTGCGCACCCTGGTAATCAACGCGAGTAGATGATCACGATGCACGATGTACTGCTCGCGCTCGTCCTTGTTCCAATAGTGTCTCAGCCAGGCGCCGGCCGAGCCGAGGCCCGACAGGCCCAGGACCACGAACCAGATGTAGTCGGTGTATTTTTCGAGGAACGTTCGCTCGTTGCCGTCGATATAGGCCGCCGCGCCCGCATGCGCCGGCAATGCGGCGTCCTTGTCGGTGTCAGGCTTTTCGATCTGCGAGGCGGTCGGCATTTCACGCGCGAGCTCTTGGCGGTTCGTGAAGAGCTGTCGTGCGAAGGCGGCAACCGCCGTGTCCGACAATGATTTCGGCGCAATGATGAGGTGGTTAATGGCGACGGTGTCGACCTTGTCTTCCGGCCGCTGCGGCGAGGAGCCGAAGATGCTGGCGGGAATTTCCTCGGATTCGTAGATCGGGTTCTTTTTCGCGATCGCATCGGCAACGTCGACCGACAGGAATTTCGGCTCGCCGCGGGCGGCCGCCGTCGCCGCGATCGCGTCCACGGTGATCTTGCTCTTGAGCGGGCCGACCGCCATGAAGGCGTCGACCGACGGATCGCGCGCCATCTCGTTGATCTGGTTGGTGGCAAACTGGCTGACCGTGACCTTGTCGGGATTGATGCCGGACTCTTTGAGGATCGCGCGCAGCAGCGTGACGTTGGCCTGCGTCCGCCCGATCACACCGACGCGGTGGCCGGCGAGTTCATCGAGACTCTTGATCTTGGGGCCGGACTGCTTCTTCGCGCCCTTGGCGGGCAGGCCTGATGGCGCCCACAGCACGACGACATTCTTGCGCAGGATGGCGACCAACTCGGCATTCGTAGGGAGGTCGAGATCGCCGCGCGCCACCGCGAGATCGGCCTTGCCGGCGGTGAACAACGCGATGCTCTCCGCCGTCCCTTCCGTCGTGACCAGCGACAGCCGCACCGCACTGTTTTCGCGCGCGAACGTCTGCGCCATCAACTGGATCAGTTTCTGGTCCTCGCTGCCGGCAGGCCCGACCGCAATCCGCAGCGTCGTCGGCCGCAGCACATAGTAGAGCGTGCCGGCGGCGACGCCGAATGCGAGCATGCCGGCGGCAAGGATCAGAAGCGCATAGCCCCTGCGCTGCCGCCGCCGTCGGGATCGCGCATCATCGCGGTTCTGGTCTGACATCATTCTGTCAAACTACACTAAAATGCGTGGAGCGGGGCTTAAAAAACAACCTTACAGAACGATGACGTCATACGCTTGAAATATCCATGTCCCAACGTCGGATTTGAGAATCATTAACCTCAGGCTCCGGACATGAAGATATTGATCGCGACGGACGCGTGGCATCCGCAGGTGAACGGCGTCGTCCGTACGCTGACGTCGCTGGCGAAGAGCGCCGCAGCGCTTGGCGCCGACATCGACTTCCTCACCCCGGACGGGTTTCCCTCGATGCCTTTGCCGACCTATCCGGGCCTGCGCATCGCGCTGCCGAACCGGCGCGAGATCGCGCGGCGGATCGAGGAGGCCGCGCCGGATGCCATCCACATCGCGACCGAAGGACCGATCGGTTGGGCAGCGCGCGCCTATTGCCGCCGCCGTAAGCTTGCGTTTACCACGTCCTATACGACACGCTTTCCGGAATATGTCGCGGTCCGCACCGGGCTCCCGCTCAGCGTCGGCTATGCGGTGATGCGGCACTTTCACGCCGCGTCTTCCACCGTCATGGTGGCAACCAATTCGCTACGGCAGGAACTCGGCGCGAGGGGATTCCGCAAGCTCGGCTTTTGGACGCGCGGCGTCGACACCGAATTGTTCAACCCGCATACGCCTGCTGCGCTCGATCTGCCGCGGCCGGTCTTCATGACCATGGGCCGCGTCGCGGTAGAAAAAATCTCGAAGCGTTTCTGTCGCTCGACCTGCCGGGCTCGAAAGTGGTGGTCGGCGACGGACCGCAGAGAGCGCAGCTCGCAAGGCAATTTCCCGGCGCAATCTTCCTCGGCGAGAAGAAGGGCGCGGACCTGACCGCGCATCTCGCCGCGGCCGACGTTTTCGTGTTCCCAAGCCTCACCGATACCTTCGGCGTCGTGCAACTCGAGGCTTTGGCCTGCGGCACGCCGGTCGCGGCATTTCCGGTCACCGGGCCGAAGGATGTCATCGCCGATCATCCGATCGGCGCGATCGACGGCGACCTGCGCAGTGCGTGCCTGCGCGCGCTGACGATGTCGCGCGAGGCATGTCGGAATTTCGCGCTTTCGCGTTCCTGGGAAAACAGCGCGCGGCAGTTCATCGGCAACCTGACGGCGCTGCAGCCAAGCCGCGCGCTGCGGCCGGTGCGCCGGGCGCCCGCCGCGAGCGCCGTGCAGGGGTGAGTGTAACGACCATCAACAAGTCATACGCGTGAGACGAGAAGGCAGAAACAATCATGGCAGACATCATCAAGCTTGACGGCGCGAGGCAGCTCGATTTCGACCGCGAAATGGTCGAGCAGGCCTATGATCGCTGGGCGCCGGTTTACGACCTCGTGTTCGGGGGCGTGTTCTCCAAGGGCCGCAAGGCGGCGATCGCGGCCACCAACAAGATCGGCGGCCGCGTGCTCGAGGTCGGCGTCGGCACCGGCATTTCGCTGCCGCTTTACGCGCCGGATCTGCGGATCTTCGGCACCGATATCTCGGAAGCGATGCTGGAAAAGGCGAAGAAGCGCGTCGACGAACTCGGCCTGAAGAACGTCGAGGGGCTTGCGGTGATGGACGCCGAAAACCTCGAATTCCCCGACGATTCGTTCGACGTCGTGATGGCACAATATGTCGTTACGGCCGTGCCGAACCCGGAAAAGGCGCTCGACGAATTCGCCCGCGTGCTGCGGCCGGGCGGCGAACTCATCATCCTGACCCGCGTCAGCGCCGATGCCGGCATGCGCCGCTTCATCGAGCAGCGGCTGCAGCCGGTGGTGCGTCCGCTCGGCTTCCGCACCGCCGAGTTCGCCTGGTCGCGCTATGCGCAATGGCTGGCGGGCGCGCGCGGCATCGAACTGGCGGAACGCCGCCTGGTGCCGCCGCTCGGCCATTTCTCCCTGGTGCGTTTTCGCAAAGTGGACGTCGCCGCGGCCGCGTAATGCGCGGCGATGACGCCCGCGTCATCGCGTCGCTGCGTTCGGTCACATGTCAACATGATGATGTCACATGCTGGACATCGAATCTCAGTAAACACAACCTGAAAGAAATTTGGGGGTTAGAGAATGATCAAGGATTTCCTGCAGGAACTGCGAACCCAGCGCTGGGACGACCATCGCTACTATCACCACAGCCGCATCAACCAGTCGCTGCACTTCGTCAGCGCCGCGAGCTTCCTGTTCGCTTACGCGATGCTGTTCATCGATCCGATGGTATCGGCGCTCGTCGGCTGGCTGGTCTCCATGACCTCGCGGCAGGCTGGTCACTTCTTCTTCGAACCGAGGGGATATGACCACGTCAACCACGCCACCCATGAGCACAAGGAAGAAATCAAGGTCGGCTACAATTTGCAGCGCAAGGTCGTGCTGATGGCAATCTGGGCGCTGTCGCCGCTGGTGCTGTATTTCGACCCGACGCTGTTCGGTCTGTTCACGCCCTGGACGTCGGCGGCGGACTTCATGCGCCAAGTGGCCAAGATCTGGCTCGTGGTCGGAGCCGGCGGGCTGCTGTTCCGCACCGTGCACCTGTTCTTCATCCGCGACGTCGAGACGGGTTTGGTCTGGATGACAAAAATCCTCACCGACCCCTTCAGCGACCTCAAGCTGTATTACAAGGCGCCGCTGGCGCTGATGAAGGGCGAACTGATCGACCCCGGCCTCGAGAAGCACGTCAAGCACGCGTGAGTGCTGCTGCAAGCGAAGAATCCGTCATGCCCGGCCTTGTGCCGGGCATCAACGTCTCTCTCAGTCATTCCGGGATGGTCCGAAGGACCAGACCACAGATGCGCAATTGCGCATCGGGGAATCTCGAGATTCCGGGTTCGATGCTTCGCATCGCCCCGGAATGACGATGGGACGGAGATGTCAGCAAGCAGGAATACGTTGATGGCCGAGAGGAGCCCGGCCATGACGAGAGATGTTGGGGCCTCAGCGCCCGAACTTCTTAGCAAGCATCTCTTTCAAAATCTGCCGCTTGATGTTCTTGTTGGTGAGGGAAGCATCATGCCACCACCAGCCATCGCGTTTCATCTTTTCGGTCGCCGCGACGAAGCGATCGGCGACTTCAGTGAAATCCGCGTCGGTGTAGTTGAGGCTGAAGATCAGCCGGCCGGTTCCGACCCAGCTCAGCGCCAGCCCTTCGGCGCGCAGATAATACTGAAGCATCCAGTTGTAGCGGGACGGCTCGGTATATTGCACCATCCAGATCGACGAGAGATTGCTGACGCGGACCGGCAAGTCCTTTGCCGCCAGCCGCGTGTTCAGCGCCTCGGCGCGGCCGTTCCAGGTCTCGTCGAGCCCCTGGTAGACCGCATTGAAGTTCGGGCTGGCGAGACGGCTGAGGAATTCATCCATCGCCGTCATCACATAGGGATGCGAATTGAAGGTGCCGCGGGCGAAGCAGACGTCGGCGGGGCGGTCATCGCGGAAGCGGCGCATCAGATCCTTAGCGCCGCAGACGACGCCGACGGGAAGGCCGCCCGCGAGGCTCTTGCCGTAGGTCACCATATCGGCGCGAACGCCGAAATATTCCTGCGCGCCGCCGGCGGCCAGCCGAAAGCCGACGAAGATTTCATCGAAGATCAAGACGATGCCGCGTTGGTTACAGACCTCGCGCAACTTCTTCAGCCAGTCGCCGTAGGCGGCGCGGTCGAAATTGCCTTTTCGCGAACTGTCGACAAGTGCGGAATCGCCGGGCGCGTTGGCGTTGGGGTGCAGCGCCTGCAACGGATTGACCAGCACGCAGGCGATGTCCTTGCGTGTGCGCAACACGTGCAGCGTCCGTTCCGACATGTCGGCCAGCGTATAGGTCTCGTGCGGCGATACGGGATTGCCGATACCGGGCTGCACGTCGCCCCACCAGCCGTGATAGGCGCCGGCGAAACGAACCAGGTGCGAACGTTTCGTGTGATAGCGCGCCAGCCGCACCGCCTGCATGACCGCTTCGGTGCCGGACATGTGGAACGAGACTTCGTCGAGCCCGGAAATCTGGCACAGGCGCTGCACGTTCTCGGTGATGACGGGATGATAGGGGCCGAGTACGGGGCCAAGCGCGTGCGCGCGCTTTTCGGCTTCCGTGATGCACTCCTTGTAGAAGTCGTTGCCAAAAATGTTGACGCCGTAGGAGCCGGTCAGGTCGTAAGACACATTGCCGTCGACATCGGTGACCGTGACGCCGGCGGAGGATTGCATGAAGGCGCTGGTGCCCAGATTCTCCCGCACCAGCCGGCTGTACTGGAACGGCACCCGGTAGCTTTCGGTGAATTGCAGGTCCGAGATGCGCGCTGCCGCCTCGTCCGTCATCTGCCGGCCCTTGGCGTAGCGCTCCTTATAGAGGGAGGCGAGGCGGAAGAAGGCGTCCTGGCGCTGCATGGCGACGTTGCCGGGTGCGCCGTCGGAACAGAAAAAGCCGTCGATATCGAACTCGTAATGCGGCAGCAGCCGCGCGACCATTTTGGACATCTTGGAATGTCCGGTCAGCGAACGGTGCTTGGCGCGCGACAGCGCCAGCCGCGCCTGCAATTTGGGGAAGACAGCCGCGGCGCCAGCGACCGCAGCGGCGGACAACGAAAGAATCGGAAGGGACGAATCCATGCCTGAAGCGCTAGCCAATCCTGCTGACAGATTGATGACAATAAGGAGCCTGATCGCCCGCTTCACGCAACAGGAGGATCTGAATTTCCTCCTGACCAACCGAATCCCGCGCGCGGCGCTGACGCGTTTCATGGGCTGGTTCAGCAAGATCGAGAACCCATTTGTGCGCGACTTCTCGATCGCCTGCTGGCGGCTGTTTTCCGATCTCGATCTGTCGGAAGCCAAAAAAACCGAATTCAAAAGTCTGCACGATTGCTTTACGCGCGAACTCCGTCCCGGGCTGCGCCCGGCCGATCCCGACGCATCCGTCGTCGCCAGCCCCTCCGACGGCATCATCGGCGCCTTCGGCAAGATCGCCGAGACCGAGCTGTTCCAGATCAAGGGCGCGCCATATTCGCTGCTCGATCTGCTCGGCGATCCCGCGCTGGTCGAACAGCACCGCAACGGCCGCTTCCTGACGTTGCGGCTGACGTCGAGCATGTATCATCGCTTCCACGCGCCCTATGACGCCACGATCAAGAGGGTGACGTTCATCCATGGCGATGTCTGGAACGTCAATCCGATCGCGCTGAAGCGCGTGGAGCGTTTGTTCTGCAAGAACGAGCGCGCGGTGCTGCGCACGCGGCTTTCGACCGGCGAGGCGCTGACGCTGGTGCCGGTCGCCGCCATTCTTGTCGCCAGCATTCGCCTGCATTTCCTCGATGTCACGCTCAACGCGCAGAGCAGGGGACCGGTGGACTTCGCCTGCTTTGCGCGGGTCAAGAAAGGCGACGAACTCGGCTGGTTCGAGCACGGCTCGACCATTATCGTGCTGGCGCCGGAGAGTTTCGAATTCGCCGACGGTGTCGTGGAGGGAGCGCGCATTCGCGCCGGTGAGCCGTTGTTACGGAAACCGCAGGTTTAGGCTCGATTCCCCGCGCCCATCCCTCTATATGCTCGCGGTCGCACTGGATTCGTGAGTTGCGATAACGCGGGAAGAGAGAGATGGCGCGATCGCCTGTTTTGGCGGCGGGAGGTATTGTGCTGCGGCAGGGGCAAACGCCGCTGGTTGCCGTCGTGCGCCTGCGCAAGCGCAACGAATGGGTGTTGCCCAAGGGCAAGCTCGACGACGGCGAGACGCCGCGCGCCGCCGCCGAGCGCGAGGTGATGGAAGAAACCGGGCACGATGTCGCCGTGCACGAATTTCTGGGTACGCTGGTCTACGAATCCCGCGGCGGTTCCAAGGTCGTGCACTACTGGCGGATGGAAGCGCGCGGCGGCGCGGTTCATGAACTGATGCGGGACGTCAAGGCCGTGGACTGGCTGCCGCTTGCGGACGCCGTCGGCCGGCTGTCGCGCGATTACGAGCGCGCGTTTCTTGAAAATGTCGGCCCGATCGCGCTCTCCGCGGCCGCGCATGCCGCGACCACCCGGAGGGCGCGGGCCAAACCGCCGCCGGAGAAGCGCCGGACGCGGCGGCCTGACGTGACAGCGCCGCCGGCGATCACTCCCGTGCCTGCTCCGTGCCTGCCTGATCAGCCGTCGCCGCAGATCGCGCAGCATGACGATGTGCCTTCCGTGATCGAAGCGACCGCCGGCACGTTCGTTGATCAAGCCGTCGATGAAGCGCAGCCGGCCGGCCCGCCGTCATTCGCAACGGAGATCGAGCCGGTGGCCGTCGACACGGTGGGGAGTCGACCGCGACCGCAATCGCGAAGCTTCATCAAAAAGCTGCGCGACTGGCTGCGGCGCGATACCTGACGCCATCTCTCGACTAATTAGCGCACCTCTTTCGGCGGCGGCTTGCCGCGTTGCGGCGCGGGCTGACGTGGCGCGGCGGGCAGTCCCGGACGCTGTACGGCCGGCGCTCCCTGAACGCCGGGCGCGCGCTGCGGCCCGGGCACGCCGAACCTGTTCGGCAGTCCCGGGCGTGTCGCCGGCGCGGTGGGCTGCGGCGGGAGATCGGATCGTGGCGGCTGGCCCACGCGTGGCGGCAGGCCGGGCTGCGTTGGCAGATCGGACCGTGGCGGTTGTCCCGCACGCGGTGGCAGTCCGGGCTGTCCCGGCAAACCGGGGCGTGACGGTTGTCCGGTCCGTGCTGGCAGGCCGGGTTGATTGGGCGAGCCGGGTTGCTGCTGTCCGGCGCGCGGCGGCGTGCCCGGCTGTTGCGGTTGTCCGGGACGATTGAGCTGGCCGGGCTGCTGTTGTCCCTGGCGGTTCGGTACGGTCGGCAGCGGCGGCTGGCCAGGTTGTCCGGGCAGGCCGTTCTGCCTCGGCTGGCCGGGACGGTTCAACTGACCGGGCTGCTGTTGTTGTCCGGGCCTGTTCTGTCCGGGCAAGCCATTTGGCCGCTGCTGGCCGGGCTGCAATTGCCGGATCGGACGGTTCGGATTGACGAAGGTGGGATTGGCGCGGCGGAATTCGCGTTGCTGGAATACGAGCTGCCGGCCGACATTCTGCGTCGAGTGAAGCTGACGCACAAAGCCCTGGTCGCGCAGCATCACCGCCTGCGGAATCGCCAGCGGCACGGCGGCGAAACGTGCACCGCTTGCGCCGGGTCGGATGGTGAAGCCGCTCGCGCCTTGCGTGAGAAAACCGAGCCGCGCGCCGGCGCGGTCGTTGACCTCGATGCGGCCGACGCGGCCGTCGGCGTCCGGATAGAGCTTGACCGCGACATTGTTCGGATTGTTGGCGGCGGCGCCCTCCGGCACTTCGACGAGGCCGGTGGTGCCGCGAATGCCAAGTGTCGCCGTCGGCGTCGTGATCTTCATGTCGCCGGTTTTCGCCACCGAGGCGGCAACGAAGGCGGCGGTGCCCTTGGCGACGTCGAAGATCGCCGCGTTGCTCTTGCCGCCGTCCTCGTAGACGTAATTGTCGATGGTGATCTTCGTGCTGGCCTTGAGATTAAAGGTGGTGGCGTCGATGAAGGTGATGCCGAGCGCGGAATTCGCTCCGGTCTGCACCATGTCGTTGAGATAGATGTCGTCCTTGACCTTGAGCGGGCTGGTCTTGTCGTTGCGGATCACGCTGGCGCTGCCGGTCACGTTCGCGACGTTGCCGATCGGCTCCTCCGGCGCGTCCGCGGCGGTTGCGTCAGGCGTTGCGGGATCTGTCGCGGCCGCCGCCGGCGCGGCGGGCTGTGTGGGCTCGGTCTGCGCCTGCGCCATTTGCGTCGGCCCGGAAGGACTTCCGAAAACCTCTGTCGCGCCGATCATCGTGCCGCAGGCCAGCAGCGCTAGCGCGAAGGACAATTGGCGCGACATCGGGGAGATTTCCGTTCACGGGGGTAGGCAGAAGGTGGGGCCTCGATTTCAGCGCGTTCAGGCTGAATGCGGGATGAACGCCGCACTTGTTGTCAGGATGAGGGCAAACGATCAAGCGCCACACCTGGGGATACCGGGCATGGCGCTTTACACCGCGCTGGAAATCGGCTCAGCCGCGCTTGTACGGATTCAAGTTGAGCGGCTTGGCGGGTTTCGCCGCAGGCGCGTAGTTTACAGGCGTGGCGACCGGCGGCACGTATTGAAAGACGGCCTTGCAGCCGTCGCTGAGCTGCGCGCGCTTCTGGACCATGCAGGCGGTGACGCGATCGACATCGGGGATTTCGGACGAGCACAACCGCATTGCATCGCCGGTACACATCTGCTGCTGCTCGGCCGTATAGGCATTCGCACCCGTTCCCAGTGCGGCCAGCGCAAAACCGGTCGCGATCAGCATCTTGCAGGCGCGCGCGGTCGAAGCGGTGAAAGTCATTGAGTGTCCCCTTTTTCGGATGTTCTGGCAGCGGATGCTGCGCCCGAGTCGCGCGTCGGAGTGGCGCCTCGTTGGGCAGGAGAACTACCCGGCGATGGTTTCGGGAATTTTTCGTCGCAAGCGCAAAAGTGTTTCGTCGCGGGGAGATTTGTGCCTCGCGGGAGCGCGATCCCGCACATGGCTGCCGGCCGGCCTGTTTCCACTACTTTCCGCCGCGCCGCCCAAGGTTGGCAATGTCTCTTCAGTGGGGATTGGCTATAATCTGATTCTGGCGCGGCCCGTGCCTCCCCCCTCCGTCGGGAAAGCATCTTTCATGCGGGGCCATTTCGACCATCGAACCAACTGTTCGAGCACCAGGCATAAGGAGGGGTTGCGGTCATTGCTCGCAATAGGAGGTTCTTTCGATGAAGCTGTCTGCACCCCTTTATCATTTGAAGCGTAAGGCCAAACTTCTATCCCGTGCGGAAAATATCCCGCTGCACGCGGCGCTCGATCGCATTGCCAGACAACAGGGTTTTGGCGGCTGGAGCTTGCTTGCGGACAAAGCGCCGGCAAGCGCGCCCGCTGAAAAACTGTTTGCGCGGCTGGCTCCCGGCGACCTGGTGCTGGTGGGGGCGCGCCCGGGCCAGGGCAAAACCCTGATGAGCCTCGAACTTGCCGTGCAAGCCATGAAGTCGGGCAGTCGAGGCGTGTTCTTCACGCTGGAGTATACGGAAAAGGACATGCTGGATCGTTTCCGCGCCATCGGCGTGAGGCGGGAGGATTTTGCCGGCCTTTTTGAGTTCGACAGTTCCGACGAGATAAGTTCGGACTACATCGTCAAGCGGCTGGCCACGGCGCCGCGCGGCACCCTGGTGGTCGTGGATTATCTGCAACTGCTCGACGAGAAGCGTGACAATCCGGAGTTGATGGTTCAGGTCCAGGCGCTGCAGTCGTTCGCGCGCGATCGCGGGCTGATCTTCGTCTTTATTTCCCAGATCGATCGTTCGTACGATCCGTTGAAGAAACCATGTCCCGATCTGGAAGATGTCAGGTTGCCCAATCCGCTGGATCTGAGCCTCTTCACCAAGACATGTTTCCTGAACAACGGAGAGGTTCAGTTCCGGGCGGCAAGTTAGGACGTTTTCAAGCGACGCATAAAGAAGGCCCTGTGGCGAGCCACAGGGCCTCAAGTCTCGGGGAGAACTAATCAGCTCACGCGCTTCCAGGTCTGGCCGCCGCAGAACATGCCGCCGAAGGCGCAGCCCTGGACCTTGAGCGTATCGGTGCTCTTCAGCGCAATCGTCGAGTCGTAGTTGCGGCCGCTGTCGGGATCGTGGATCCGGCCGGTCCACTTGGCTCCCTGCGGCTTCATGTTGATCAGGATTCTTGCGCCGGTGCCGACGGCATAGCCGCACAGATTGCCGCCGCATTCCTCGATGCGCACGTTGCCCTTGTTCTCTTCCGTCATCCAGATGCCGATCGGCGAGTTCGGGTCGGACGCGGCGGCGGCCGGCTGCGGCGCGGGCGCAGCGGCAACGGGTGCGGGCGGCGCAGGCGGAGCGGGAGGCGCAGCTTCGGTCCGGTACGGTGTTGCCGTCGCGACGGTGGTTGGAGCAGGGGCGGGTGTCGCTGCTGCCGGAGCGGGAGCAGGGGGCTGCGGCGCGGTGGCCTGGGCTGGCGCGGGTGCCGGAGGTGCCACGGGCGCTGAAGTCACGACGTCATCATCGTCGCTCTTTTTCTTGCCCATGCCCTTGAGATCGACATTGCCGAGCGTGCCGGTGTAGCCGGGCGAGATCACCTTGACGCAGGAAATAGCGCCGCAGTTGCGCGGCGCTTCAATGCGGACGCGCTCGCCGTTGATCTGAAAGGAAATTCCGCCGGCATGCGCGGAGGTGGTGGCCATCAACAATGCGGCGACGATGTAGAGCTTCTTCATGACTGGCTCCTGAGCGGCTTGTGAGCGCGTGGCGGTGAACATGGCCGGACCCTACGCGGCGCGAGGGACACGTTCTGTGATGTAGGTCACTGGGCGTTCTGAAGCGCGGCTCGCCGGCGGCGACGCAGTTAGGCGGGTCGGTGATTCAAATCACATTCAGCCGGGCTTCCCTGCGGCTAGTTTTCCGCGTCATCAGCGAGGAGGCTCCAATGAAGCGATTTTGTTTTCTCGCCGTGCTGATCGCGTTCACTTCTTCGGCCCATGCCGGCCGTTCGATTTCTTTCAGCGTCGGTAGCCATCGGGTGCACATCGAATCCTCCAGACATTGCCGTTCGGTCTCGTGCACCGCGATGTCGATCTCGAAACGTTTCGGCTGGCGCCGCAAGCGTGACGGCTATAACGACGACCGCGACGCGGTAGTGCCGGTAAAGCCTGTGCCGGCTGTGCCGCAGACGGTCTCGCCGCCCACCCCGCCGGCGACCACGGCGCCGGCCAAGACCATCGTTACCGCGCCGCCGTCTCCGGTCTACACAACGGCCGCAGCGAGAAGCTACACCATCGATGCGCCTCTGCCGGCCGCCCCGCCATCGGTTCAACAGGCTTCAATACCAGTGCCGCCGGCGCCTTCGGTCGAGAAACCGGCCGAGACCGCGCGGCCCACGGGGCAGGTCGAACGTGTCACGCATCAGGCTGAGGAAGAAGCGCCGTCGGATTCTCCGATCGGCGACTGGCAGACCGAAGGCAAGGGAACGGTGCGGATCGGAAAGTGCGGCGATGCGTTGTGCGGTTTCGTGCTCGGTTCATCGAACGAGAAGCGCGAAGCGATCCTGATCAACATGAAGCCGAAGACGGAAAGGCAATGGACCGGTGGCATCTACAGCCAGGGTTCTGGCGAGACGTATTACGGCACGATGTCGATGAAGGGGGTCAACACGCTTCGCGTCGAAGCCTGTGCGGTCGGCCGCTTCTACTGCTCGGGCAACAATTGGAGCCGTATCACGCGCCACGCCGACGGCGTAGTGACGTCGCGGCAGACGTCATCCGACCGGCGTTCGTAGAGCCTTTTTGTTTTGACGTGTTTTCTTGACGCGAACCGGGCGCCACCCTCGGATCAAGTCCGAGGGCATGCTTCGCTCGAAAACGTGATGTGCCCACGAAAACGCCCGGTGGCATGGCCACCGGGCGTCAGGTCCATTTCAGGACGGAGGTTTAGAACACGCCGAACACAATCGCGGCGACGAAAGCGAATGCAACATACGCGGTTACAACGCTAAGTCTGCTGGCGAGAGGACTTACGAAATCCATTGGGGATAGCTCCCTTGGTTCACGTCGTGCCCACCGATAACAATTAAGGCTAGCAAAGCGTTCCCGGCCTAAAAAGTCAGCGTTGCTGTCCATCCAGGGGCTCCGCGCCGCCATCAGTCCCCGGCAACATGGTAAAAAATTTGTAAAATCAACATGTTGAATGATCTTTAAATAAATTCGTTGAACGTGCGGGCGATGACGCACGGAGTTCGTTTGTATCTCGTCGGCTCCCTCGTCCTCGTCTCGCTAGCGGGTTGCGGGCGCGGATTTTTTCAGTCCGCCGAGCGCGAACCGTGGCGTGCCGAGGCTGAAGTTGCATGCCTGAAGTCCGGCGCCGTCAAGGAAAGCGCGGAACTGGTGCGAATCGACCCGATCTCCGGGCCGGGCGTGTGCGGCGCGGAATATCCGCTGAAAGTGGCGGCGCTCGGCGAAAACACCAGCAGTTTCGGATTTGCCGACGAAAGCCTTCGGCCGCCCGGCAATATCAGGAATCAGCCGCGCTGGCCGATCACGCCCGTGCCGGCGGCGGCTCCGCCGCAAGCGAATTATCAAGGCAGCTATTCCGGGAATTATCCGAGTCCGGCGCCGCGCCAGCCGACTTATGCCGCGCCATCGAAGGGCCCGATCTCGCTGTCCGCGCCGGGCATCGCCCCGCAAGAGGATGACGCCAATCTGCCGCCCGAAGGCGCGCCGGCATCGCGCGGCGGCTATGTGGCGGCACCGTCCTATCCGCCGCGCGAGCGTTACCCGGCGTCGTCTTCCGTGCCCTATCCGCAGCCATCCTATTCGCCATCGCCGGCTGCGCCGCCGCTTGGACCGGCGCAAGGAAACTCCGTCAGCGCCTTCGGACAGGTCTCGATGAAGCCCGCGGCGACGCTGGCCTGCCCGATCGTCTCGGCGCTCGACCGCTGGCTCAGCGATTCCGTGCAGCCGGCGGCGATGCGCTGGTTCGGCGTGCGCGTCGTCGAGATCAGGCAGATCTCGGCGTATTCCTGCCGCGGCATGAACGGCAATCCGCACGCGCATATTTCCGAGCACGCCTTCGGCAATGCGCTCGATATCGCCGCCTTCACGCTCGCTGACGGGCGGCGCATCACGGTCAAGACCGGCTGGCGCGGCATGCCGGAAGAGCAGGGCTTTCTGCGCGACGTGCAGGGGGCCGCCTGCCAGCAGTTCAACACCGTGCTGGCGCCGGGCTCCAACTCCCACCACGAGGATCACATCCACGTCGACCTGATGCGCCGCACCTCCCGCCGCACCATCTGCCAGCCGGCCGCCGTCTCCGGCGACCAGGTCGCCGCGCGCGCCGGCCAGCGCAGCCCTAACGCCTCACGCGATTCCTATTCGACGGGATCGCTAGGCAGCAAAAAGTCGGTCTCGCGCTGGTTCAACGGCAACAGCAAGGTCAACGAGGAAGACGAGTTCGAGGATCATTAGATCTTTCCGTAGGGTGGATTAGCGACGCGTAATCCGCCGTCACGCGCGCATTGGTCAGGCATTGTGTTATCCTGCACCTCATGCCGAACTATCGTCGAGCTTTTGTCCCGGGTGGGTGTTGGTTCTTCGCGGTCAATCTGCTGGACCGCCGCCGAACCTTGCTCGTCGATCACATAGAGATATTGCGCGAAGCTGTTGTTGCAACTCGCCAAATCCGCGCATTTGCGATCGACGCTGATGACGTGACGCTTGGTTGGAGCGGCGGATTACGCTTCGCTAATCCGCCCTACGACGCCATCCGGAGCTAGTGGAAAGTCCTGCCGCTCTCGGCAAGATTTTCCCGGCGCGCAAACCCTTCCGACAGACAGGACACCAGCCTTATCAATCATTTCCGCGTTGGCATGGTGGTTGCTTTCACCCTGAAATTGCCGAGGAAGGGTGTATCCATGATGACGAGCATATCCAATGCCGGGAGCTATTTGCGTCCCACACAGGCGTACACATCGAGGACATTGACGACGGCGGACGCGTTGCCGATTGCCGATACCGGCACGGTGGCAGGAAATGCGAAGCAGGGAATTCCGCTTTCGGCCGTCAAGGCACTCGACATGTCGGGATTGAAAATCATCTCGGTCAAGGACCACCCCGAGCTTCGCGACCGGATGGCGGAGGGGTGGCTACGGATGCAAGCCGCCAAATCGGCCGCTGCCACCGACGTGCCCGACAATGCGCCGCAAAACACCTATGCGACCGTCAAGGTCAACGGCAAGATCGTCGCGACACTTTACAATGGCGGCTCTGTCGCGATGACGAACCAGGCGGCGGCGATGGCCGGGGACTTGCAGGACCCTCCCGGCCTGAAAGGCGGTCCCGATCTGGCGCAATGGCGCGCGGAACGCATCGCAAAGGCCGTGGGTGGCACGGTAGAGAAGGCGTCCACCGCGATCACGCAATCCGCCTGGAAGCCGCGCGAGACGACGTCGACAGACTACACTCGTGCGCAATTGGACGCTGCCTTCGACGCAATGATGACCGAGCAACAGAATGCGGTGGCGCAGCGGACCGGGGCGTATTCGAACCAGCGCGAATCTTCGCGCGGGCTTGCCGACGTCAGTGCGTGAAATCCGCCTTCGTAGGATGGGTGGAGCGCAGCGATACCCATCGATACCGGGGTGTCAGGTGATGGGTATCGCTGCGCTCCACCCATCCTACGAACTGCGTGTCGCAGTCGATGGTGATTGTAGCTACCCCGCCAGCCGCTCCAGCAGATCCCGCACGACGCCTTTCAGCAGATCGAGTTTGTATCCCGTCATCGGCAATGGCTTTGCGCCCGATACCGCGCGCTCTGCGGCGACGGCAATCATTCCGATATTGGCCGGCTTGCCCTGCAACGCTACTTCCGCGGCGGTGAGCCGCAGCGGCACCGGGGCGATGCCGCCGGCGGCGAGGCGGACGAACTGGAACGTGCCGTCCTTGATCACGGCGCGGGCGCAGATCTCGACCAGCGGCCATTCGGCATGGGTGCGGCTGATCGCGCGCTTGTACAGCGCGCGCTCGCCTTGCAGGGGCGAAGCAAGCTCGATGCTCGCAATCATCTCGCCCGGCTGCAGCGCGTTGTCGGCGCTGCCGTTGGATCCGTCGCCGAGGAGGTCGCCGATCGTCAGCGAACTCCGCCGGTCAGTGGTCACCTTCGCTTCATAGGCCAGCAGCGCTGCGGCCATCGTCGAAGGATGCGGCGCCACGCAGGGGCCGAGGTCGAAGGCCACATGATAGAGATGATTGCCCGATCGCGCCGGACAGTCGGACCCGCCTTTCTTGAGGCAGGCGATATGCGGATTTCGGAAATACCAGCAGCGCGAACGTTGCGCGAGATTGCCGCCAAGTGTCGCGAGGTGACGGATCTGCGGCGTCGCCAGACCCAGCGCGGATGCCGCAATGCCCGGATAAGCCGCGGCGAGGCGCGCGTCCGCGGCGATGGCGGCAATGCTGGTGAAGGCACCGATGCGCAAGCTCCCTTCAGCGCCCCAATGCATCCCGATCGTGTCGGGCGTGGCGGATATGTCGATCAGCGGTCCCGTCGAGACACCGCTGCGCCGCCTCTCGCTGAGATCGGTGCCGGCGGCGCGGAATTCGGCGGTTGGCATGGCAATCATGGCTGAAGGTGTCATGCGGCGGCCCTCCCTTTGAGTGCGGCGACGAGACGGTCGGGACGGATCGGCAGTTCGGTCAGCCGAACGCCGGTGGCGTTGTGAATGGCGTTGGCGACCGCGGGCGAGGTCGGCACGGTCGCGACCTCGCCGATGCCGACGCTGCCGCCGAGCACGTGGTCGAAGCCGCCCTGGTCGAAATGCACGTCGATCACTGGCGTGTCCGCAATGCCGGGAATGCGATAGTCCTCCATGCCGCCGCTGAGCACATCGCCGGTGCGGGAATCGACTTCGCGCGCTTCGTAAAGCGCATAGCCGACGCCCTGGATGACGGCGCCCGCCGCCTGGCTTCGCGCCAGCGCAGGCGCTGCGACCTTGCCGACCGCAATGCTGGTGTGAACGCTGACGACGCGCACATGGCCGAGCCAGGTATCGACTTCGACTTCGACGACCTGCACCGAGCTCGGCACGCCGGCGCCGATCGCAAGGTTGGAGAAGCGCCGCATCATCCAGCCGAAGATCATCCCCATGAAGCCTGCCTGCTTCAGCGGTGACTGGACGCCCGGCGTTGTCGGCTTGGAATCCTCCGGCCGCACGCTGGCAACGCTGAGGTCGGGCGAGGCCGCGAGCATTTCGCGCCATGGCGCGTTGGAGCCGGGGACCGGTCGTCGCTTTGCGTGCTGCTGGATCGACGCCTTCAACTGCTCGATCGCCAGCAGCATCGGCGGAATAATTGAAGCCGTGACCCGGCTGCCGCCCGAGCCCGGTCCTTCCGGCAGGCTTGAATCGCCGATCCTGACTTCGATCTCGTGCGGCTCCAGCCCGAACTCCTGCGCGACCGTATTGGCGATCACGGTGCGGGTGCCGGTGCCGATATCCTGCGTCGCGGTGCTGGCGATCAGGCGACCGCCTTTGACCGCCACTTCGACCTTCGAGCCGGGCTGCCACAGATAAAGCCAATAGCCGGTGGCGACGCCGACGCCGCGGCGATAACGGCCGTTCTGCGCGGCGATCGGTTTTCGGTTGCGCCACACGTCCAGGCCCAGGGCCCAATCATATAGCCGCTGGCGGTTGGGATCGGGATCCCAGCGTTTGCGCAGCGCGATCGGATCGACCTTCATGCGCAGCGCCGCCTCGTCGATCGCCTGCTCCAGCGCAAAGGCCATCGGCGGCCCGCCGGGTCCGCGGAAGGGCGCGCCGGCCGGCAAATTGCTGATGACGTCGAAATCGGCGAGCTCTTTTGCTTCCGCCGGATAGATCAGGCGGGCCAGCGCTGCGATGGTCGAATTGGTCGCGGCGCCGGTGTCGGCATAGGCGGCGAGCGAAAGCGCTTTCAGTTCGCCCTGCTCGGACGGCAGCAATGCAATTTTCACTTCCGTCGCCGGCCGATAGCCGGTGACCGAAAGCTCCTCGTGCCGGTCGTAGGCAACCCTGACCGGCGCTTTGGCTTCGCGCGCCAGTTCGATCGCGGTGGTCGTCTCCACGCCGAGGGCTGCCTTCGAGCCAAAACCGCCGCCGACATGATCGGCAATCACGCGCACCTTGTCGTGGCCGAGCTTGTAGCGCTTGGCGATCAGCTCCATCACATGAAACACCGCCTGCGTTGAAACATGCACGGTGAGCCGGTCGCCATCGAAGCGCGCCACCGCGGCATGCGGCTCGAGGCAGGCGTGCTGTTGCGTGCCGGTGCGGAAGGTGCCTTCCACGAGCAGCGGATTGTTCACCGCGCGTGCCCCCTCGACCCAGCTCCGCACCTTCTTCGGCTTTTTGGAGAACGCCGCCGACGGTCCGCGGATGTTGCCTTTCCAGGGCGCCGGCGAACCGCCGCCCTCGGAGACGTTGCCGGCCTTTTTGCGCGCGGATTTTTCGAACACCACCGGCGCATCGGCCTTGCGCGCTTCGTCGAGCCCGATCGCCGATGGCAGGGGTTCGCTACCGAGTTTGATCGCGGCGATGGCGGCCAGCGCGGTCTTGCGATCGCTGGCCGCGACGGCGGCGATGGGTTCGCCGACATAGCGAACGATGCGGTCGTCGCCGAGCAGCGAGATCGCCGCACTCACGCCCGGCATCGCGCGCGCCGCCGCCAGATCGAGTTCACCGATACGCGCATGCGCGAACGGCGAGCGCAGGATCACGCCTTCGAGCTGGCCGTCATGATGGATGTCGACGGTATATTTCGCCGATCCCGTCACCTTGTCGCGGGCTTCCATGCGCGGCGGCAGGACATCGTTGCCGTCGAAGCGGCCGGCGCAGGCATCCGCGACGGCGCGGAAGATGCCGTCATAGGCGCCGCAGCGGCAGAGATGGCCCGATAGCGCCGCGCCGATCTCCTCGCGCGACGGCACCGCCGTTCCCTTTGCCGCGCGCCAACGATCATGAAACGCAGCCGCCTCGACGATGAAGCCCGGCGTGCAGAAGCCGCATTGCAGCGCGTCGTGCGCCATGAAGGCCTGCTGCACCGGATGCAGTCTGGCTGCGCCGATGCCTTCGACCGTAGTCACGTTTGTGTTTGCGGCGGATCGCGCCGGCATCAGGCAGCTCACCGCGGGCTCGCCGTCGATCAGCACGGTGCAGGCGCCGCAGACGCCGGCCCCGCAGACGAGCTTGGTGCCGGTGAGTTCGAGCGTGTCGCGCACGACGTCGACCAGCAGCGCATCGGGATCGTCGGGGAGGGGAGCGAGCTTGCCGTTGATCGTCATGGTGCTCATCTGCGATCTCCAGTTTTACGGGCAGTGGATTTCCTTGCCGGCTTCGGCTTCGCCCCAGGCTTCCGCGGCGTCGGACCCACCGCGCCAGCCACCAGCGTCCGCAGCATGATTTCCAGATCCCTCAGGAAAGCGCCGGCCGGCTGCAGCGCCGGATAAGCGGATTTGGTGCCGTTGATCGCCATCTCGATGTGCCGCGCAAAATCGCGCGGCGTCGTGGCATTGAGCGTGAGGTCCTGTTTGCGGCAGACGCGTGTGATCGTTTCCGCGAGCTGCTCCGCATAGGCGGTGGTGTATTTCTGGTAGAGGTCGCGGGCCTGCAGCAAATGTTCGGAAAACAACTCCTCGACATGGGGCGAGCCATCGAGCGTAGCGGCGAGCTGTCCAAGCTTGGCGGTGACCGACGCGACCAGGATGTCGGCGAGGCTGCCGCCTTCGTTCTCGGCGGCGCTGGCTGCGGCAATCTCGGCAGCGAGCGCCTCTTCATGCAGCCGTTCGATCACGGCGCGGAACAGCGCTTCCTTGGATTCAAAATGATGGTAGAGCGCCTGCCGCGTCAGGCCGGCGGCCTCCGCCGCCTGCTCGATCGACGAGCGCCGGAAACCCTGCCGGCGGAACACCAGCATCGCGGCATCGAGAATGCGGGTACGCGGGCTCATTTGACGATTTTGACAAAATGGAGCGAAGTGTCAAATAACGGAATTGCGAGCGGGGACGGAAATCGTGTCGTGCGGCAACGGCGAGTCCGATGTCACTGATCGGGCGGCACTTTATGCGTCCGACAGCCGTAAGGCGCGCTGCCGTCGGCGCCTTCGATGTTCGCCTTGAAGAACCGTCCCATTGAGGGGGCGCTCAGAAACGCATCGAGGGTGTCCTTTGGCAGATCGCAATATTGTTGGTAGACCGCGTGGTGTTGCACCAGCATGCGGCGGCTTGCGGTGTCGTAGCAGACCCGTCTGATGACGCTGCTCCGGGTGATGTCCTGACAGTTGAACGGCTTTAGATCGACCGCTCCGCGATCCTTCACGTCGACGATCTCGGCGGCTTCCCAGGGCGCGGTGAAGAGCAGAGCGAGGATGAAAGCAAGACGGGTCATCGTGTTTCGCACCGGCAAGGGCGCAAGGATCCTGCGCTGTCAGCGAGGCGGTAGCAAGCGTCTGCGCCCGTCAAGCTATCAAACTATATGAACTTGGCGCCGTCACCACCTGTCTTGCCCGTGGCGACGGCTTCCTCGGTATCGGCCGCACCGTGCTGGGGAGCGCGACGTACAGGTTCTAGCGCGATCAGCAACGGGAGGAGGGACCTACTTCGGCTTCGCCCGGTAGGTCTGCAGAAACAGCCGCGTCGCGCTGTCGACCACGCGCGCGATGCGTTCCGCCGATGGCGCCGGCTCTGCCTGAAACACGAAGGGCAGAAACAGCGTCGCCTGGCACATCTGCATGAACTGCGCTGCTGCAAGCTGGCAGTCGTCGATCGACAGATCCTTCGGCCCGACATGGGCCTGCAGAAAGTCGGCAAGACCGTTGATCGATTTTGCCAGCACGTTCTCGTAGAACCGGCGTCCGACCTCCGGCATCCGTTCGGCAATCGCCATCACCGTGCGGATCGACGATCCGCCGCCTGGCCGGCACATCCCGCCGATATAGGCCCGGCCGAACTCCCGCAGCGTGGTTTCGACATCGCGCCCGGGATCGAGATTGTAGGCGATCTTGGCCTTTGCGAGCGCTTCATCCTCGACCATGGCTTCGAAAAGCCGGCTCTTGTCGGCGAAGTAGACGTAGAGCGTGCCCTTGGAAACGCCGGCGGCGCGCGCGATCTCGTTCATGCTGGCCCCATCAAAGCCCAGATCCATGAACATCTTTCGCGCGCCGTCCAAAATCTGCCGGCGCTTCGAACTGTCTTCCTCGCCAAAGGGATGTATCGTGTTTGGTGTTGATGCAACCATTGGTTTATCTTCTGGCGCGAGAATTCAACCCGCGATATGGCAGAAAGTGGTTTTCGCGTTATGGTCTGTATGGCATCAATATAACTTGACCGAACCGTTCGGTCAATGATACTTTTCAGCTCGAGCGCGCCACTGCGGCCGGTTTCCCCGGCTGCACGCGCATCGTGACATTTCGAATGGGGAGGCCGGGTAATGGCCGCAGCGAGAGATCAGGCCGCACGCATCATCCGCGGTGGATCTGAAACGGCGCAGGATGAGGCTGCACCCGAGGTCAGCGCGCAGCTAGCGGACCAGTTGCGGACTCACGTCGCGGAAGAAGCCAGGCGTCGCCCCGCCGAGGCGCACGGCACCGAGCGGCCGGCCGCGCCGGCCGCCGGCACCGCGGATGCGGCGGCGAAACCGGGCAAGCGCAAATTCGTCATGATCGGCGTGCTCGGACTGCTCGCGCTGGCCGCGATCGGTTACGCCGCCTATTTCGTTCTGGTCGGGCGCTTCTATATCTCGACGGACGATGCTTACGTTCGCGCCAACAACACCACGCTGGGCGCCCGGGTATCGGGCCATGTCGCGGCAATTTTGCCCCGCGACAATTCGATCGTTCGCGCCGGCGACGTGATTTTCAAGATCGATGACGGCGACTATCGCATCGCGGTGGACGCCGCGCAGAGCAGGATCGCGACCCAGCAGGCCACGATCGATCGCATCGGTCGCCAGGTCACGGCGCTGGAAAGCGCTACCGAGCAGGCCAAGGCGCAGCTCGCCTCCGCGGACGCCGCGCTGAAACGCGCCGGCCTCGACTTCGATCGCCAGCAGACGCTGAGCACCAAGGGTTTTGCCTCGCGCGCCGCCTTTGAGGTTTCAGAGGCCAGCCGCGACCAGGGCGTCGCGGCGGTCAAATCGGCGCAAGCGGCTTACGATGCCGCGCGCGACAATGTCGAGGTGACGAAGGCGCAGCAGGCCGAGGCCCGCGCGCAGCTTGTGGAATTGCAGAGCCAGCTTGCCAAGGCGGAGCGCGACCTGGCGTTTACCTCGGTGCGCGCGCCGGTCGACGGCACCTTCTCCAACCGGCTGGTCAATGCCGGCGATTTCATCCAGGCCGGCCAGCGGCTCGCCAATGTGGTGCCGCTCAACGACGTCTTCATCGACGCCAACTACAAGGAAACCCAGCTCAAGCGGATCCGTCCCGGCCAGCCCGTGAACATCTCGGTCGACGCCTATGGCCACCGCAAGTTCGCCGGAATCGTCGACAGTATTTCGCCTGCGGCGGGATCGGTGTTCACGCTGCTGCCGCCGGACAACGCGACCGGCAATTTCACCAAGATCGTGCAGCGGCTGCCGGTTCGCATTCGCGTGCCAAAGGACGTCGCCAGGCAGAACCTGCTGCGCGCCGGCATGTCGGTCTATGTGACGGTCGATACCCGTGAGGGCGCGGCCGACGCCGACAGCGAGGCCGACCTCGATGCGCCCGGGACGGTTCAACCGAAGTAGTTGTCGCTAGGTCGCCGGGCGAAGGCCCGGCGCGCGTTCCGGATGCACCATGGCTGACGCCGATACCCCATCGCCTTCGACCACGAACAAGGCGGCCGACCACATCCCGCCGCGCCGGTTGTTCACGTTTCTCATCATGGTGTTCGGGATGTTCATGTCGATCCTGGACATCCAGGTCGTCTCGGCATCGCTGCAGCAGATTCAGGCCGGGCTTTCCGCCAGTTCCAGCGAAGTGTCGTGGGTGCAGACCTCTTATTTGATCGCCGAGGTGATCGCGATCCCGCTGTCCGGATTCCTGTCGCGCGCGTTAGGCACACGTCTGCTGTTTGCGATATCCGCCTCCGGCTTCACGATCGCGAGCTTCTTCTGCGGCTTTGCCTCGACCATCGAGCAGATGATCCTGTGGCGCGCGATCCAGGGATTTTTGGGCGCGGGCATGATTCCCACCGTGTTCGCCTCCGCCTACACGGTGTTTCCGCGCTCGAAATTCCATATCGTCGGTCCCATCATCGGCCTGGTCGCGACGCTGGCGCCGACGATCGGGCCGACGGTCGGCGGTTTCATTACCGACATGATGTCGTGGCACTGGCTGTTCTTCATCAACATCGTTCCCGGCATCGGCATCACCATCGGCGTGTGGGTGCTGTGTGATTTCGACAAGCCGAACTTCGCGCTGCTCGAGCATTTCGACTGGTGGGGCCTGGCGTTCATGGCCGGCTTCCTCGGCACGCTCGAATATGTGCTGGAAGAGGGGCCGCAGTCGCAATGGCTGGAAGACACCTCGGTCGCGATCTGCGCGGCAATCTGCGTGGTCTCGGCAATCGCCTTCTTCTGGCGCGTGCTCAGCGCGCGGGAGCCGATCGTCGACCTCAGGACCTTCACCGACCGCAATTTCGCTGTTGGTTGCCTGATATCCTTCTGTGTCGGCATCGGGCTTTATGGCCTCACCTACATGTACCCGCGCTACCTCGCCGAAGTGCGGGGCTATAGCCCGCTGATGATCGGCGAGACCATGTTCGTCTCGGGCGTCGCCATGTTCCTCACCGCGCCGATCGTGGGGCGGCTGATGGCGAAATACGACATGCGTTATTTGATCGCGATCGGCCTGGTGCTGTTCGCGCTCGGCTCCTACCAGATGACGTGGATCACCAAGGAATATGATTTCTACGAATTGATGCTGCCGCAGATCCTGCGCGGCGCCGGCATGATGCTGGCGATGGTGCCGACCAATACAATCGCGCTCGGCACGCTGGCGCCGGAGCGGGTCAAGAACGCCTCGGGCCTGTTCAACCTGACGCGCAATCTCGGCGGCGCGGTGGGGCTCGCCGTCATCAACCAGGTGCTGAACGAGCGCACCGACCTGCACATCTCGCGCCTGCACGATCGCATCAACTGGGGCAACGCCACCGCCGTCGAAACGCTCAACATGTTCACCCAGAAAATGCAGGGCATGGGCGACGCCGCGCTGATGGCGATGAAGCAATTGTCGCAGATCGTGCACCGCCAGGCCGTGGTGATGGGCTATGGCGACGCCTTCTTCATGCTGACCGTGTTCTATTTCTCTCTCAGCCTGCTCGTGATGGTGTTGAAAAAGCCGTCGGCCACGGTGCTCGGCGGCGACGCGCATTGACGAGGCGGAGTGGCTATACGCGATCACGCCGATGTCATGTTGCAAATCGCGGACGATGGATTTATAAGCAGCGCATTGTCGCTCGAACCGGGGAGATTTGCATGATTTCGATGTATTCGCAGATCGCACCCTCGCGTCCGATGCCTGTGCTGGATTTTCGGTCGCTTTGCTGAGCGCGACCACCACCGGCCCCGATCGGGCCTGACGTCCCGATCATCAAGCTTCCCAACGACTTAACAATATTTTTCAACGACGCCTGCGTTCGGCCCGAGGCCGGCTCGCGCGTCACTTCAGATGGAGCCGGCGTGTGCCCGCAGCGCAGCCGGATGACGCCATGACCGCACTCAAAGACAAGCGTCCCGCGGCAATACGCGTGGTGATCCCGTTCGTGTTCCGCCACTGGCTGCAACAGCCCGGCCGCGCCGCCGTCGTCGCCGGCGGCCTGCTCGGCGCGACCGCGGCCGACCTGTTTATGCCGATCTTCTCCGGCCGCCTGGTCGATGCGCTGACCCTGGGCACGTCCGACCCGGCGGCGCGGCAGGCCGCGTTCGCAGCCTTCGGCGGAATCGTGGCGCTCGGCCTGATGTCGATGATCCTGCGGCTGACCGGGCTGCAGGCGATCGTGCCGTTCACGCTGAAGACGATGTCCGACGTGTCGCGCGATGCCTTCGCGCGCGTGCAGCGTTTCTCCACCGACTGGCACGCGAATTCATTTGCGGGCTCGACCGTGCGCAAGGTGACGCGCGGCATGTGGGCGCTCGACCTGCTCAACGACACCATCCTGATGGCGCTGGCGCCGTCGCTGCTGGTGCTGCTTGGTTCGATGATCCTGCTCGGGCTGCACTGGCCGGTGCTTGGCGCGGTCATCGCGGTGGGCACGGTGATCTATGTCTCGATGACGCTGGCGTTCTCGGTGAACTACATCGCGCCGGCCGCGCGCGTCTCCAACGCCTGGGACACCAAGGTCGGCGGCACGCTGGCGGATGCCTTGACCTGCAACGCGGTGGTGAAATCCTTCGGCGCGGAAGCGCGCGAGGACGCGCGGCTGGCCGGGGTCATCGGCCGGTGGCGCACGCGCGTGCGGCGGACGTGGTATCGCTACAACTACACCTCGACGGCGCAGCTCGCGGTGCTGCTGTGCTTTCGCGGATCGGTGATCGGCGGCGCCATCCTGCTGTGGATCGCCGGCCGCGCCACGCCGGGTGACGTCACCTATGTGCTGACCAGCTACTACATCATCCACGCCTACCTGCGCGACGTCGGCATGCACATCAACAATCTGCAGCGTTCGGTCAACGACATGGAGGAACTGGTCGCGATCCATGGCGAGCCGATCGGCATTGCCGATGCGCCTGATGCCAGGCCGATCGACATCCAGGGCGGTCGCATCGTGTTCGACACCGTGACGTTCCATTACGGCGGCCATCGCGCGCCGCTGTATGACGGTCTGTCGGTGGAGATCCGCGCCGGCGAACGCGTCGGGCTGGTCGGCCGTTCCGGGTCCGGCAAGACCACCTTCGTCAAGCTGGTGCAGCGGTTGTACGACGTCAGTGGCGGCAAGATCCTGATCGACGGTCAGGACATCGCGAAAGCGACGCAGCATTCGTTGCGCAGCCAGATCGCGATCGTGCAGCAGGACCCGATCCTGTTTCACCGTACGCTGGCCGAGAACATCGCCTACGGACGGCCGGGCGCCAGCATGGCGGCGATCGAGCAGGCGGCGCGGCTCGCCAACGCGCATGACTTCATCCAGCGGCTGCCGAAAGGCTATGGCACGCTGGTCGGCGAACGCGGCGTCAAGCTGTCGGGCGGCGAGCGGCAACGCGTCGCGCTGGCGCGCGCGTTCCTGGCGGACGCGCCGGTGCTGATCCTGGACGAGGCGACCTCGAGCCTCGACTCGGAATCGGAAGGCTTGATCCAGCAGGCGATGGAACGGCTGATGAAAGGGCGCACCTCGATCGTGATCGCGCATCGGCTGTCGACGGTGCGCAGCCTCGACCGCATCCTGGTGTTCGACCGCGGCGAGATCGTCGAGCAGGGAACCCACGCGGCGCTGACGGCGCGTCCGGGCGGTGTCTATCGCGGCCTGTTCGAGCTGCAGGCCACCGAATTCGGCCGTATCTCGGCGGCGGAGTGAGGCGCGTTCTTGCGGTTCCGCTCGGTGTCGGAATATGCTTCCGGCACCGAGAGGACTTGCGCAATGCGCTGGTTTAATAAGGAAAAACAGCCCGAAGTCTGGGAAGTCGCCGACGAGCAACCGTTGGGCGATATCGCTGCGGCCCACAAGATCCGGGATATTTGTGCATCCGCGGGCGCCATCGCTGAAAAGCTGGTGGCGGCCGGCACGCGTGATGCCGAGAAGAAGCTCGCGGCCGATGCCGAGCGATACCAGGCCGCCATCAAGCGCGCGCTCGAAATAGCGATGCAAATTTCCGACGATTCAATGCGCGACGTTTCAGTGACCCAGATTATCAGGTTGTGCGTAAAAGTGGATCACCTGAAAACCGCGAGGGTCCTGCTTCGCGCCATACAGTCGGAAAAGACGAGGGCGGAATTGGTGGCCGACCACCCGAAACTGATCGATCAGGATGCCGCCAACTGAGGCGGGTCGCGATCGCGTTGCGGCGGTGACGGTGCGGCTTTGGACGGCGCGCCCTTGAATTGAACGGACTTGGCGCGGGTGCGCGTCGAGATCGCGACCGTCGCGACGACGGCGGCGGCGAACAGCAGGATTTGCAGCGTGATGGTCTCGTCGTTGAACACCGACGCGAGCGCGAAGGTGACGAAGGGTTGCAGCAATTGGATCTGCGACACCCGCGCGATGCCGCCCATTGCCAGCCCCGCATTCCAAGCGAAGAAGCCGATCCATTGCGAGAACAGCGCGACATAGAGCAGCCCGAGCCATGGTTTTAGCGCGATGTGGCTGATATCGGCAGGCATGGTCAGCGCGGCCGCTGGAATCGAGAGCGGCAGCGCGATCACCAGCACCCAGCTTATCACTTCCCAACCCGGCATATGCGCCGTGAGCCGGCCGGAGAACGCATAGCCGATCGCGGACACCACAACGGAAGCGAACAGGAACAGGTCGCCGGCCGCGAGTGCACCGCCGCCTTGACGCAGGGCAAACGTGATCACCAGCGCGGCGCCGGCGACGGATGCGACCCAGAACAGCGGCCTCGGCCGCTCATGGGTGATGGCGACGGCGACCAGTGCTGTGGCGATCGGCAGCACGCCCAGCACCACGCCGCCATGCGAAGCGTCGACCCGCTGCATCCCAAGCGACATCAACAGCGGAAACAGGACTGCGACGCATATCATGGCGATCACGAGTTGCGGCCAGAGCGCGCGGGGCGGCAGCTTGCGGCGCAACACGATCAGCAGCGCCAGCGAGCACAGTCCGGCGATCACGGTGCGCAGCGAGGTCAGTGCAATCGGATCGATTTGCGAAACTGCGATCCGCGTCGCCGGCAGCGTGCCGCCGAAGATCACCATGCCGATGAAACCCAGCAGCAGACCAAGACGCTCGCGTGAAGCAGGGAAGGACATGATGCGACTGGTTAGCTGCTTTGCAGGCCAGCGTACAGCAATCTACTCGGAGCACATAGCGGCCATGCGCTGCTACCTCGGAGCAATGCTGCTCCACACCAATCCGAGCCCTGACAGAAACAGCAGCGCCAGCACGACGTCGTAGAAGTTGCGATCGTTCAGGGCGTGGTAGGTGCGCATGCCGAGGCGGGCGCCGATCAGCGTGCCGGGCATCGCCAGCAGCGCGAGCAGCAGGACGTTCAGCTTCACGAAACCGGTAGCGCTCTGCAGAATCAGCGCGGCGCCGAGCACGGTTCCGTTGAAGATCTGGAACACGCCGCGGCGCTGATCCTTGGTCCAGCCGCGGACGCTCGCCCACAGGGTCGGCAGCGGGCCCGACAGCCCGGCCAGGCCGCCGAGGATGCCGCCGGCAAATCCGACGCAGGCATCGGCGATGCGGCCGCCGAAACGAAAGGACATCGGCCTGCGGATGAAAAACAGCGCAGTCGGAAACACCAGCAGCATCACGCCGACGGTGAGCTTGAAGGTTTGCGGATCGGCGCGCGCGACCAGGAGCGCCCCGATCGGCATGCCGAGCAGCCCGCCAGCCACGAACGGCAGCGCCAGCTTGAAGTCGAGCAGCTTCCACATCGACGGCAATGTCGAGATCTGCGAACTGACCGAACAGATCAGCACCAGCGGCACGGCAACCGCGGGCGGCAGGATGTAAAGCCAGATCCCCAGCGCCATCAGCGCGGTGCCGAAACCGGCAAGTCCGGTGACGAAGCCACCGGCAAGCGCACCGGCAAGCAGGATCGCGTAGGTGGCGACGTCCAATTTTTATTCCCCCGTCATTCCGGGACGATGCGTTAGCATCGAACTACGGTGCGCAATTGCGCACCTGAGAATCTCGAGATTCCGGGTCTGGTCCTGCGGACCATCCCGGAATGACGATGTTCGAAATTTGCGCCGACGTTTACACGACAGCGCGGACGGGTACTATCGCAATCCAAGCCTTCAACAATAACCTGATGGAAACCGCCCGATGAGCGCAACTCCCTCGAAAACCTTTCTCGTCTGTCACGGCGCCTGGTCCGCCGGCTGGGCGTGGAAGAAGATGCACCCGCTGATGCAGGCGGCCGCGCATCGTCTGGTCACCCCGACTTACACCGGTCTCGGCGAGCGCGCGCATCTGGCGCACCAGGGCATCGATCTCAATTCCCATATCGAGGACATGCTCAACGTCATCAAGTACGAGGATCTGCGCGACATCGTGCTGATCGGCCACAGCTATGGCGGCATGGTCGCGACCGGGGTCGCCGACCGTGCCCGCGACAAGGTCAGGCAGCTGATCTATGTCGACGCTTTTGTGCCTGCGGACGGGCAATCGCTGCTCGATCTCAACGAGGTGGCGCGGCCGCGGATGCAGGAGCTTTCGAAGACCGGCGACGGCTGGCGCGTGCCGCCGAACCCGACGCCGCCGGATACGCCGGCCGCCGACCTCGAGTGGTTGTCGGCGCGTCGCGTCGACATGCCGATCAAATGCTTTGAAACGAAACTCAGGCTGCAGGGCGGACCGCTGACGCTGTCGCGAAGCTACATCTACGCTACCCGCATCACTCCGGCCGATACGTTCGGGCCGTTCGCCAAGATGACGAAGGGCGATCCCGCCTGGAGCTATTACGAGATCGACGCCAGCCATTCGCCGAACGTCACCGCGCCGGAAACGCTGATGGCATTGCTGCAGAAGATCGCCGCATAGCTCCGTAGCCCGGATGAGCGTAGCTATATTCGGGCCGCTCTCATTGATCGGCGCACTCGCGAGCGGCACCCCGCATGTCGCTCCGCCCATGCGGGCTACACGACCCCACAAATGGCGAGGGGTCCGGCGTGTTCGCGCCGAACCCCTCATTTCAGCAAGACGCGTTTTCCTCGAAACGCTTTCGCAAAAATATCAGCCAGCCTGTAAGCCGGGTTCTGTAGGGCACCGCTCACTTGCGCAAGCGATACGTGACGGCCATTCCTCTGGGACCATGCTTGCACATGGCCTCGAGCAACCTACCCGGACGGCGAGCCTGACATCGCCCTGCGGTGTTATCGCTTTCGCGAACGGACCGCGTTGCCGTCCCTATTCGGTTTTGCTCCCGGTGTGGTTTGCCATGCCGTTTCCGTTGCCGGATACGCGGTGCGCTCTTACCGCACCTTTTCACCCTTACTCCGTCCGGAGACGGAGCGGTTCGTTCTCTGTGGCACTTTCCCTGGGGTTGCCCCCGCCGGACGTTATCCGGCACCGTATGTCGATGGAGCCCGGACTTTCCTCCCCCGCAGCCTTTCGACCATAGCGGGAGCGGCCGTCCGGCCGACTGACGTCATACGCATGCGGGCTCACGCGCGTCGCGTCAAGGGACCGCGATGGTTAATCCCGGCCACAGGGCATAATTTTGACTTCCGCGAGGTAACGGCATTTCATATCGACATTGTCGATTGAAGGCTTTTGCGCCCTATGGATACCGAACTGGCCCGAACGTTCCTGACCGTGGTGACCGCGGGCAATTTCATCGCCGCTGCGGAGCGTCTCCACGTCAGCCAATCGACTGTCAGCACGCGCATTCATACGCTCGAGGAGCAATTGGGTTGCACGCTGTTCGTTCGCAACAAGGCCGGCGCCACGCTGACGCCAGCGGGCCGGCAATTTCAACGTCATGCCTCGGCGTTGGTGCGGACAGTCGAGCAGGCTCGCCATGACGTAGGCATTCCCAAAGGCTTCAGCGGAACCCTGGTCGTTGGCGGTCGCATCGGCCTGTGGGAGGAATATTTGCTGCGATGGTTGCCGCTGATGCAGGCGGCCAATCCTCAAATTATGATTCGGGCCGAAAGCGCGCTCGAGCCGGAGATCATGCAAGGGCTGGTGGAAGGACGAATCGATGTCGGCGTGATGTACACACCGCAAAGCCGCCCTGGCCTCAAGGTCGAGCAGTTGTTCGAAGAGCAACTCATTTTGGTGTCGACCGATCCGAAAAGCGCGCCCGAGCCGCAACCTGGCTATGTCTACGTCGACTGGGGACCGGAGTTCTATGCCCGCCACAGCGCCTTCTTCCCAAATTTCACGGGGCCGTCGCTGACGGCTAATATCGGCTGGCTCGGCTTGCAACATGTGCTGGACAATGGCGGCTCCGGATTCTTTGCACGCCGGATCGTGGAGCCGCTGTTGAAGACGCGTCGGCTTCACGCGGTCGCCGACGCACCGGAATTTTCGATGCCGGCCTATGTTGTTTATCCGCTCGACCGGCAGGACGATTACGTATCGAGCGCCGTCGAACTCATGCATCGAATTGCCGATGGGCAGGCGAGGGACGCGGCGGACCCGCCATCGATGAAGCGTGGCGCGCGAAAGCGGCGTTGATCGGCGCCATTTTCGTATCGGCGTTGCCGATGGCAGCAATCGCCATTGTGCGCTTGTCAACGCGGTTGCGCCGGTTCAGACCAACGTCGTGTGTTAGAGCAGGAGCGCGCGATGAGTATTCCTTCCGGACTTGGCGACGCGCTGCTCAACAGCGCCTCCGACGCAATCGTTGCGACCGACCGCGAGGGGGAAATCACGTTCTGGAATCCCGGCGCAGAGCGGATATTCGGCTTTACGGCCGGGGAAGCTGTCGGCCGGTCGCTCGATCGGATCATTCCCGAAAATCTACGCGCGCGGCACTGGAGCGGCTTTCGCCATACCATGGAGACAGGAACGAGCCGTTATGGTCACGGCGATCTGTTGTCGGTGCCCGGTCTGACCAAGGACGGCCGGCGGATCTCGGTCGAATTCACCATCGTGTTGCTGCGCGACGAGGCGCAGGCCGTTGCCGGTACCGTGGCGGTCATGCGCGACGTGACGAAGCGTTTTGAGGAATTGAGAGAATTGAAGCGCCGGCTTGCACAAGCCGGCGCTTCTTGATCCTTGCTGATTCTACAACGGCCTATTGAAACAGCTTCATGGCATTGACGAGGGTCTGGGCCACCCCCGCCAGCAACGGGATGCCGGCGAAGCTCCAGGCCAGAACCAATTGCAGCGTGGTGGTTTGCGATGTCGAGTTGTTTTGCATGACTGCTCCTATGCGCCCATCGGATTGCCTGACGCGGCGACGTCGGCGCCGATCTGGCCGGCAAGATAGTTTGGCCTTATCGACGCGGCGATGCGCGCGACATGGTATGCGGCCCAGCGCAACAGCAGTTGCGAAAACGGCGCTTCAGCCTGCAATGGATCCATGACTGTCTCCTTACGCGGCGCGGCTGGGTGCGGATCGCGGAAGCTCCGCATCCATTTCGGGCTTCATGTGGTGGCGTTTGTCGACTGCCTTGACGCAGAGATTGGCAATGAAGCCGACCACGAGCAGTCCGGCCATGATGTACATGGTGGTGTTGTAGGCCTGCGCCTTCGGCACGCCATGCGTGACGTTGTACTCCCTGATATAGTTGATCAGCACCGGTCCGGCGATGCCGGCGGCGGACCATGCCGTAAGCAGAATGCCGTGGATGGCGCCGACGTAGCGGGTGCCGAACATGTCGCGTAGATAGGCCGGCACGGTGGAGAAGCCGCCGCCATACATGCTGACGATGATCAGGAAGCAGATCACGAACAGTACGACATTGCCGCTGGCGCCGGCATAAGGCACCGTCACGTAAAGCACGAAGCCGAGCGTCATATAGACGAAGTAGGTGTTCTTCCGGCCGATGTAGTCGGACAGCGAGGCCCAGCTGAACCGGCCGCCCATATTGAACAGGCTCATCAGACCTACGAGGCCTGCGGCTGCCACCGCCGTGATGTGACCCGGGAACATTTCCTGGCTCATGGCGGAGGCCTGGCCGAGCACGCCGATGCCTGCGGTGGTATTGCAGAACAGCACGATCCAGATCAGCCAGAACTGCGGCGTCTTGACAGCCTGATAGACAAACACGTCGTTGTTGGTCATCAGCTTGCTGGCGGTGGCGGGCGGAACGTAACCGGCGGGTTTCCAGCCCGGTGCCGGCACGCGCACAATCAGCGAGCCGACCATCATGAATATGAAATACACACAGCCCAGCGTGATGAAGGTGGCGAACACGCCGACATCGGATGAGCTTGCAAACCTGCTCATCAGCCAGACCGACAGCGGCGAGGCGATCAAGGCGCCACCGCCGAAACCCATGATCGCCATGCCCGTGGCCATGCCGGGACGATCGGGAAACCACTTCATCAATGTCGAGACCGGCGAGATGTAACCGATGCCGAGCGCGCAGCCGCCGACGACGCCATAGCCGAGATAGATGATCCAGAGATTGTGCAGATGGACACCGAGCGCCGAGATCAGGAACGCGCTGGCCCAGCACACGCCGGCGGTGAACATCGCCCGGCGGGGGCCGCCTTCCTCGACCCAGCGTCCGAACACCGCGGCGGACAGGCCAAGAAAGACCATCGCGATCGAAAAAATCCAGCCGAGTTCGGTGAGCTTCCAGTCGGCGGGTGTCGATTGCGAGATGCCGAGCAACTTGGTCATCGGCAGGTTGAATACGCTGAAAGCGTAGGCCTGTCCGATGCAGAGGTGCACGCAGAGCGCCGCAGGCGGCACCATCCAGCGGCTATAGCCGGATCGGGCGATGGTATGTTCGCGATCGAGAAACGGCAGCAAGCCTCGCGAGGGCAGCCCGGAGCCATCGAGCGTCGTCGTCATTCAATTTCCTCCAGCGCGTCATCTGTTGGGATGGGCGAACCGCCGCGGTCGCGCGCGGGCTCAAGCTACGCAGGGGGATGGTTTTGACAAACGAATAATATTGGCAGTTACTATCGATTATTCCGATACCATCGCAGGCCAACGTGTCGGACACTGAATTGTGCGCTTGCAGAACCGCACCGGTCGGGTCCGCAATAAATTATCCTGAAGATGTCGTTGTGCGCAGATCCCATTCGACTGGGTGTCGGCGATCCAGCCGATCAAGAGGAGTTTCGAGATGCAGTATCTGTTGATGATCTATCGGAGCGAGGCCGAGCTTGGCAAAATGGACGCGGCGGCGCGCAAGGAAATGTCGGCGGAATACGGCGCGTTCACCCAGTCCATTATCCAGAGCGGCCATTTCAAGGCCGGCGACGGCTTGCAGCCGACGACAACGGCGACCACGGTGCGCGTCCGTGACGGCAAGACCCTGACGACGGACGGTCCGTTCGCGGAGACGCGCGAGCAGCTTGGCGGCTATTATCTGGTCGAGGCCAGGGATCTCGATACCGCGCTGGCCATCGCCGCGCGGATTCCCGGCGCCAAGACCGGCTCGATCGAGGTGCGGCCGGTCATGGTTTATGATTGACGATGCAGCCGTCATTCCGGGGCGATGCGAAGCATCGAACCCGGAATCTCGAGATTCCGGGTCTGGTCCTTCGGACCATCCCGGAATGACGTCCTAAAAGTGCGCCCCTCATGACACCTCGTGACATCGAAAAGATATTTCGCGACGAGGCGGGCAGGGCGCTGGCAACCCTGATCCGCCTCGTCGGCGATTTCGATCTTGCCGAGGATGCGTTGCAGGACGCATTCGCGGTGGCGCTGGAGCGCTGGTCCAATGCCGGCCTGCCGTCCAATCCGCGGGCATGGCTGGTCAATGTCGGGCGCAACAAGGCGATCGATCGCATCCGCCGCAACGTCACGTTTCGCGGCAAGCAGCGGGAGTTGACGCACGAGATCCTGCTCAACGTATCAGCGCCAGGCGAGGAGGCCGACAACGCGCTCGACGACGACATGTTGCGGCTGATCTTCACCTGCTGCCATCCGTCCTTTGCCGCGGAGGTGCAGGTCGCGCTCACGCTGCGCACCGTGTGCGGGCTGACGACAGCGCAAGTCGCGCGCGCCTTTCTCGCCAGCGAGGACGCGATGGCGCAGCGCCTGTTGCGCGCCAAGCAGAAAATCCGTCTCGCCGGCATTCCCTATGAGGTGCCGGAGCGCGACGCGCTGGAGCCGCGGCTGCGCGGCGTGCTCGCCGTGATCTATCTCGTCTTCACCGAAGGCTATGCGGCGACGTCAGGCGACGACCTGATGCGGCCTGATCTGGCGCGCGAAGCGATCCGGCTGGCGCGGCTGCTCGATGCGCTGATGCCGGGACGCGGCGAGATCAAGGGGTTGCTGGCCCTGATGCTGCTGCACGATTCTCGCCGCGCCGGCCGCGAGACCGCAGGTGGCGACATCGTGCTGCTGGAAGAGCAGGACCGGACGCTGTGGGATCGCGGGCAGATATCGGAGGGGCTGCTTCTTGTCGAAGAGGCGCTGCGGATGCCGGGCCGGCCGCAATCCTATGCGGTGCAGGCCGCCATCGCCGCGCTGCATGCGCGCGCGGCTAGCTATGAGGACACGGATTGGCGGCAGATCGCCGGCCTCTATGAAGTGCTGCTGCGAATCAGCCCGTCGCCGGTGATCGAACTGAACCATGCCGCTGCGGTGTCGATGGTCGACGGGCCGGCGCGGGCGCTCGACCTGATCGATGCGCTGGAGGCGCGCGGTGGACTGAAGGGGTATGAGCTGCTGCCGGCCGTCCGCGCCGATCTGCTGCGCAGGTTAGGTCGGCGTGACGCCGCGCGGGAGGCGTATCAGGCGGCGACGGCCGCGACGCAACTGGAGCCGCTGCGAAGGTTCTATGCGCGAAGGATCGCGGAACTCGGTCCGTAACCGTCATGCCCGGGCGTCCACGTTTTCCTCCTCGTGTTGAACCAAGGACGTGGATCGCCGGGACAAGCCCGGCCATGACGATAGGGTTGCAGATCGGTGTTGAATTTACGTCGCCGCGACCACCGTCGTCATCGCATCCGCCGGCAAACTCGCCAGCAGCGCGTGCAGCGTGCTGATGGTCGAGTGATCGGCGATGCCGTCGACGCGCGCGGGACGGAAGTGACGCTGGAACGCGGTGACCACTTCCATGGTCGGGCCGTCAAACTTGCCGTGGGTCGGGATATTGTAGCCGTATTTGGCGAGCGCCATCTGCAGCCCCGCGACGTCGGTGCTGATGCTGCCGAGCTTGAGCGTTTCGCCGCGCAAGATTGGCGCCGGCTGCACCCAATGGCCGACGCCGGAATTGGCCAGCGAATGCCACGGAAATTTTTCGCCGGGATCCCGTTTGCGCGCCGGCGCGACATCGGAATGCGCGAGCACGCGATGCGAAAGTATCTTGCGGCGAAGCATGATGCCGCGGCACAGCGCGATGACGGCGGCGATCTGGCGCAGCGGGAAATCCGGATAGCCCCAGTCGTGGCCGCGATTGATGATCTCGATCCCGATCGAGCAGGAATTGATGTCTTCCTCGCCGGCCCAAAAGGACACGCCGGCGTGCCAGGCGCGCTTGGCTTCCGGCACGCATTGCACGATGCGGCCGTCTTCCAGCACGATGTAGTGCGCCGATACGTCGGTGCCGGGGGTGCAGAGCTGGGCGATCGCGCCCTCCACATCCGGCATGCCGGTGTAGTGCAGCAGGATCATGTCCGCGACGCGGCCGTTGTTGCGGTCGCCATGGTTCGGGGACGGAATGACGTCGGATGCGATCGAGGAATCCGGAGTAAAGGTCTTCATGTCGGCGTTGGCCCTGGGCACCGGAAGGGCGCGTTGACGCTTCGAATCAATACCAGCAGATGCGAACGAACCAGAAGTCATTTTTCAAACCCAAACCGGGCAGCAGAACGGCAATATCGTGTTCAAGCGATAATACCGTTTACTATTCGTTTACCTCGCGCCCCTGCAATGCGGCGGTTGGGTTCCAGCCCTCATTTTGACCGGGTGTGTGCAGCGCGCATCACCGGATTTCGCCGTGTAGACTACGCGCAAAACACAGCAGCCGCTCATCAACGCTTTCTTAACGCTAAGTGCCGTTACTAAGTGGTGAAGAGCCGAACCGGGTTGGGGACGGCCGAGGCCCTGTTTCGCGCTCGGAATGCCATGGCTACCCAGCAAATTCCGTCCGGAAATGAGGGGGCGCGAGGCCGGGCCAGAGGCGGCAATCGTGCCTGTTCGCGGCTTTTTGGCCGGAAAAGCCCGGCGAAGCGCAGAGATTTGAGGCGCAATGGGCCCGTTCGCGTCCATCTTCCATTTTGCAGGCTGGAATACGCCAGGGGACGGCGCATGAGCCCGGCTGCGCCACGCCATATCTCCGTGCTCGGCCGCGAGGCGGTCGAGATGCTGAACCCTAAGGCCGGCGGCATCTATGTCGACGCGACCTTCGGTGCCGGCGGGTACAGCCGCGCCATCCTCGAGGTCGAAGGAACCCGGGTCATCGGCATTGACCGCGACCGGTCAGCGGTTACCGGCGGCTTCGATCTGGTGGATCAGTCCGATGGCAGGCTGACCCTGGTCGAAGACCGATTCTCCAACCTTGCGGACATCTGCGCGGCCGAAGGCACGGCCGAAGTGGACGGCGTCGTGATGGACGTCGGCGTGTCCTCGATGCAGCTCGACCAGGCCGAGCGCGGCTTCTCGTTCCGGCTCGGCGGCCCTCTCGACATGCGGATGGGCCATGACGGGCCGACTGCGGCGGATGTCGTTGCAAAGGCGTCCGAAGCCGATCTCGCCAACATCATCTACATCTTCGGCGAAGAGCGCCATTCCCGCGCCGTGGCGCGCGCCATCGTGGCGGCGCGCAAGGAGGCGCCGATCACGACCACGCAGGCGCTCGCCGATATCGTCGGCAAGGTGGTGCGTTCGAAACCGAACGAGATTCATCCGGCGACGCGCACGTTCCAGGGTTTGCGAATTTTCGTCAACGCGGAACTTGACGAGCTGCATCTGGCGCTCGTGGCGGCCGAGCGCGTGCTGAAGCCCGGCGGACGGCTGGTGGTCGTCTCGTTCCATTCGCTGGAAGACCGCATCGTCAAGGATTTTTTCAACGCGCGCGGCAAGACCGGCGGCGGATCGCGGCACTTGCCTGAACTGGCGCAGGCCGCGCCGAGTTTTCAGATTCTGACCAAGCGTCCCGTGACCCCGGGTGAAGCTGAAGTGGCGGCCAATCCGCGCGCGCGCTCCGCAAAGCTGCGCGCGGCCGAGCGGACCGCGGCGCCGGCGCACGCGCCGGATCGCCTGCCGGCCTGGCCTGTCCTTGCCGACGTGATGAGGGGAGGCTGACCATGCGGATCATCCACCTCTTCGTCATCGGCGTGCTGGTGTTTGCGGCGGCCTATGTCTACCGGATCAAGATGGAATCGACCTCGCGCGTTGAGCGCGTATTGCGGCTGAACGCCGAGATTCGCGAACAGCGCGACGCCATCGCGGCGTTGCGCGCGGAATGGGCCAAGCTCGATGCGCCGCTGCGGCTGCAAGGGCTCGCCGAGCGCCATCTCGGCCTGAAGCCGCTCAACGCCACGCAATACGATCAGTTGAAGAATTTGCCGGAACGGCCACCGGCCTTTGCAAGGCCCGGTGCGCCCGATCCGATCGGCGCGATGATCAACACCATCGAGGCCGCCGCCGATGCGCCGGCCACCACCGGGTCGGTGCCCGCACCGGGAGATCAGCAATGACCGGCCGGGCGCACACCAACATCAAGCGGCCGGCGGAGCCGTGGCGGCAGCGGTTGATCCGCAGCCTGCTTTACGGGCGCAACGTCGATCGCGCCGAAAAAGCCCGGGTCCGGGTAGGGTTGGCGATCCTGCTGTTCGCGGCGATCTATGCTGTGCTGGCTGGACGTCTTGTCATGTTCGCGGTTGGCGCCGACAGCCACGGCGCACGCCGGACCGGCTCGCAGGACGCGATTGCGACCGCGCGGCCCGACATCGTCGACCGCAACGGCGAAGTGCTCGCCACCGACGTCAAGGCGCCGAGCCTGTTCGGCGAGCCCAGGCGCATCATCGACAAGGACGAGGCGATCGAACTCCTGACCGCGGCGCTGCCGGACCTTGACGAAGCCGAGGCGCGTACGCGCCTGTCGGGGCGCAAGGGTTTTGTCTGGCTGAAGCGCGAGATCACGCCGAAGCAGCAACAAGCCATCCACAAGCTCGGCATTCCCGGCATCGGCTTCCTGCGCGAGAACAAGCGGGTCTATCCGACCGGTGCCGCGGTCGCGCATCTGATCGGGCTCGTCAACATCGACAACCAGGGCATCGCCGGGATGGAGAAATGGCTGGACAATAACGGTCTGGCCGATCTGCACCGCGCCGGCTTTGCCACCGATCGCCTGCAGCGCCCGGTGGAATTGTCGATCGACCTGCGCGTCGAACACGCGCTGCGCGACGAGCTGTTGAAGGCGAAGGAAAAATACAAGGCCAAGGCGGCGTCCGGCCTCGTATCCAACGTGCGGACCGGCGAGATCGTGGCGCTGGTGTCGCTGCCGGATTTCGATCCGAACAATCCGAAAGAGGCGCACGACCCCGAGCGCATCAACCGCCTGACCACCGGCGTGTTCGAAATGGGCTCGACCTTCAAGGCGCTGACGCTGGCGATGGCGCTGGATTCCGGCAAGGCCACCCTCAACACGCTCTATGACGGCCGCGGGGCGCTGAAGTTCGGCAAATTCACCATTCACGACACCCATCCGGTCGGCCGCAACATCACGCTGGCGGAAGTGTTCACCTTCTCCTCGAACGTCGGCGCGGCCAAGATCGCGCTGGCGCAGGGCGTCGAGGCGCACAAGGCGTTCCTGAAGAAGTTGGGCCAGATGGACCGGCTGCGCACCGAACTGCCGGAAAGCGCCTCGCCGATCGTGCCGAAGCGCTGGACCGAACTCAACACCATCACGGCGTCCTTCGGTCACGGCATCGCGGTGGCGCCGCTGCAGGCGGTGATGGGCATCAACGCCTGCATCAATGGCGGATTTTTGATCCCGCCGACCTTCCTGAAGCGGTCGGAAGAGGAAGCCAGAGCTATCGGTAAGAGAGTGCTCCGAACCGAAACCTCCGACAAGATGCGCTATCTGATGCGGCTGAACGCCGAGATCGGAACCGCCAAGAAAGCCGACGTGAAGGGCTACTATATCGGCGGCAAGACCGGCACCTCGGAAAAGGTCGTTAACGGCCGCTATTCCAAGAAGCAGGTGCTCAACTCCTTCACCGCAATCATTCCGGCCGACAATCCGCAGTATCAGCTGCTGGTCATGCTGGATGAGCCGAAGGCGCTGCCGGAAACCCATGGCTTCATCACGTCGGGCTGGAACACGGTGCCGGCCGGCGGCAAAATCATCGCCCGCATCGGGCCGCTGCTGGGCATCGAGCCGCGCTTCGATCTGCCGCCGTCCGACCGCCTTATTCTTGCGGCATCGAGGACAACCCAGTAAGGCGTATATCACGAGCGCCAAGCTGCGCGGGCCCGGACTGGACGCACATGAAACTTCGCGACCTCTTCAGCGATGACGCTGCGATCGAGCCGCAGGCGGAAGCTGTCGATGTGAGAGGCCTTAGCGTCGACAGCCGCGCGGTGAAGCCGGGCGACCTGTTCTTTGCCGTTGCGGGCAGCAAGACCGACGGCTCGCGTTTCGTCGATTCGGCGATACAGGCAGGGGCGGTCGCGGTCGCCGGTGATCATGCGCCACCAGGCGGCGCCCGCGTGCCCTTTGTCGTCACGTCAAACCCGCGCCGCGCGCTGGCGCTGGCGGCGGCGCGATTTTATCCGCGCCAGCCGGCAACGATTGCGGCCGTGACCGGGACCAGCGGCAAGACGTCGGTGGCCGCGTTCGCGCGCCAGATATGGGAACGGCTCGGCCACGCTTCCGCCAGCATCGGCACCATCGGTCTCGTTTCGCCCAAGCGCACGGTCTACGGCTCGCTGACGACGCCGGACGCGATCGCGCTTCACAAGCAGCTCGACGAAATCACCGGCGATGGCGTGACGCATCTGGCCTTCGAGGCATCCTCGCACGGGCTCGACCAGTTCAGGCTCGACGGCGTGCGCATCGCTGCCGGCGGTTTTACCAATCTCACGCGCGACCATATGGATTACCATCCGGACGAGGCGCATTACCTTGCCGCCAAGCTGCGGCTGTTCCGCGATCTCGTTGCACCTGATGGCGCGGCGGTGATTTCGGCCGATCATGATTGCTCGGCGCGAGTGATCGAGGCGGCGCGCGCGCGAGCCTTGCGGATCATCGCCGTCGGCCGCAACGGGGATGGGGCGGGCGAGGGCATTCGTCTGGTCGAAGCCGCGGTCGAAGGCTTTGCGCAAATGCTCACGCTCGAACATCGTGGGCGCGCGCACATGATCAAGCTGCCGCTGGTCGGTGAATTCCAGATCGAGAACGCGCTGGTGGCCGCCGGGCTCGCGATCGGCACCGGCAGCGAGCCGGCGGCGGTGTTTGCAACGCTCGAACATCTCGAAGGCGCCAAGGGGCGGCTGGAACGGGTCGGCGAACATAACGGTGCGCCGATCTTTGTCGATTACGCGCACAAGCCGGACGCGCTGGCAAAGGCGCTGCAGGCGCTGCGGCCCTACGCGAAGCGCAAGCTGGTCGTCATCTTCGGCGCCGGTGGTGACCGCGACGCCGGCAAGCGCCCGATCATGGGCGCGATTGCCGCCGAAAATGCCGATCAAGTCATCGTCACCGACGATAATCCGAGGAGCGAGAATCCGGCAACGATCCGCGCCGCCATTCTGGCGGAGGCGAAAGGCGCTAGCGACATCGGCGATCGCGCCGAAGCGATCAGGGCCGGCATTGCGGCGCTGCAGCCCGGCGACGCACTCCTGATCGCCGGCAAGGGGCACGAGACCGGCCAGATCATCGGCGACAAGGTCTTGCCGTTCAGCGATCACGAGGCGGTGGCTGCCGCGCTTGCAGCGAGGGTGGCATGAGCACGACGCCATTATGGACCATTGCCGAAGTGGCGCGCGCGCTCGGGCTATCAGGCGAATTTCCGGACACGCCGATCGATTTCGTCACGCAGGACAGCCGCCTGGTGAAACCCGGCTGCCTGTTCGTGGCGCTGAGCGGCACCCCGAGCGGCGGCTTCATTTCCAGTTTCGCCAGCGCGCGCGACGGTTGGGAATTCGTCGACAAGGCGGAAGCGGCCGGCGCGGTGGCGATGATCGTTCCGCATCGGATCGACGGCGTCAGCATTCCGCAGTTGATCGTCAAGGACACGCTGATCGATGGCCTGTGGACGTTGGCGCGCGCCGCGCGGGCGCGGTTCAAGGGTCCGGTAATCGGTCTGACCGGCAGCGCCGGCAAGACCAGCACCAAGGAATTTCTCGCCGCCTATCCCGCCGCCTATGCCAGCCCGAGCAGTTTCAACAATTTCTGGGGCGTGCCGCTGACGCTGTGCAATGCCAGCCCCGGCGCGAGCGTCTGGGTCGTCGAAATGGGCATGAACCAGACCGGCGAGATCGCGCGGCTCAGCGAACTGACAAAGCCTACCGTCGCGCTGGTCGTGAACGTGCAGCCGGTGCATCTGGAAAAGCTCGGCAGCCTGGAAGCGATCCGGCGCGAGAAGGTGAGCATCGCGCAAGGTCTGCCAAAAGATGGCGTGCTGGTGCTGCCTGATGATGTCGAGGCGCCGGAATGGAACGGCAAGGTGGTTCGCTTCGGCGCGGGATCCGCGGTGCGGGAGCTGCAGCATGCGGCCGAGGGCGAGAGCTGGAACGTCACAGCACAGGTGAACGGCAAGCCAATCGAATTCCGCCTGACGCCCGGTGCGCCGCATCGCCTGCAGAATGCACTTGCCGCGCTGGCGTCCATCCATGCCGCCGGGCTCGACCCCGCGGCGCTGGCGAAAGAACTCGATCATGTCGGCATCATGACCGGCCGCGGCGTCGAGCAGGCGGCCCATGGCGTCACCGTGATCGACGACAGTTTTAATGGCAATCCGGCCAGCATGGTGGCCGCGCTCGGCAGCCTGAAGGCGCGGCCGGTGAAGGCCGGCCGGCGCATCGCCATTCTCGGCGACATGCTGGAACTGGGCGCGGATGCGCCCGCCTATCACGAGAAACTCGCCGGCGACCTGCCGGGCATCGACGGCATCTACTGCGTCGGCCCGCTGATGCGCCATCTATACGATCTCGTGCCGGCGGAGCGGGCGCTCGGCTGGCATGAAGACCCGGCCACGCTCGATCCCCAACGAATCGCCGCATTGCTGCGGGACGGGGACGTGGTGGTCGTCAAGGGCAGCAAAAAGATGTTCTGGGTGAACAAGTTTGTGCCGAGGCTGCTGGCCGCCTTGCAGGCAAAGGCGTAAACTGGCCGCACTTGATGGCTGTTGTTTCCGCGAGAGGCGATTCGTCAATACCCCATGCATGGCCAAGATTTGCTTGGTTTGAGGATGAAAACGATTATCAAGGCGTTTGCCGGAACGAAGGCGTTGCCGGAGCGCTTCCCGCCAAAGACGGCGCAACCAAGCCGCGTGATAGGGCCTACCTGAATGTTTTACTGGCTGATCGAGCTTTCCAACACCGTTCCCGGTTTTGGCATCTTCCGCGGCGCCTTCAACGTGTTTCGCTACATCACCTTCCGCACCGGCGGGGCGATGGTGACGGGCGCGCTGTTCGTATTCCTGTTCGGGCCCTGGATCATCGATCATCTGCGGCTGCGGCAGGGCAAGGGTCAGCCGATCCGCACCGACGGCCCGCAATCGCATCTGATCTCCAAGAAGGGCACGCCGACGATGGGCGGGCTGATGATCCTGTCCGGCCTCGTGGTCTCGACGCTGCTGTGGGCCAATCCGCTCAACCCCTATGTCTGGATCGTGCTGGCGGTGACGCTCGGCTTCGGCTTCGTCGGTTTCTACGACGACTATCTGAAGGTGACGAAACAGAACCACAGCGGCTTTGCCGGCAAGCTGCGGCTGCTGATCGAGGCGGTGATCGCACTGGTGGCCTGCTACGCGCTGGTGCGGCTCGGCCGCGACGCGACGTCGACGTCGCTTGCGGTACCATTCCTGAAAGACGTGGTGATCAATTTCGGCTGGTTCTTCGTGGCTTTCGGCGCGTTCGTTATCGTCGGCGCCGGCAATGCGGTGAACCTGACCGATGGCCTCGACGGCCTTGCGATCGTGCCGGTCATGATCGCCGCCGCCAGCTTCGGCATGATCTCGTATTTGACCGGCAACGCGGTGTTCTCCGACTATCTGCAGATCAGATATGTCGCCGGCACCGGCGAACTCGCCGTGCTGTGCGGCGCGGTGCTCGGCGCCGGCCTCGGATTCCTCTGGTTCAACGCACCGCCGGCCTCGATCTTCATGGGCGATACCGGCTCGCTCGCGCTCGGCGGCATGCTGGGCGCGACCGCGGTGGCCGTGAAGCACGAGATCGTGCTGGCCGTGATCGGCGGGTTGTTCGTGCTGGAAGCCGTCTCCGTGATCGTGCAGGTGGTCTCGTTCAAGATGACGGGCAAGCGCGTGTTCCGGATGGCGCCGCTGCATCATCATTTCGAGCAGAAGGGCTGGACCGAACCGCAGATCGTGATCCGGTTCTGGATCATCTCGGTGATGCTGGCGCTCGCCGGCCTCTCCACGCTGAAGCTGCGGTGAGCAGCGCGCGATGATCCCCGTCACATCCTTCGCGGGCAAGACGGTCGCCGTTTTCGGCCTCGGCGGTTCCGGCCTCGCGAGTTGCCATGCCTTGAAGGCGGGCGGCGCGGAAGTGATCGCGGGCGACGACAGCACTGAGAATATCGCCAAGGCGGCGCAGGCCGGCTTCACCACCGCCGATCTGCGCACGGTGTCGTGGTCGAATTTTGCGGCGCTGATCCTCACCCCCGGCGCGCCGCTGACGCATCCGGCGCCGCATTGGTCGGTGCTGATGGCGCGGCAGGCCGGCTGTGAGGTGATCGGCGACATCGAACTGTTCTGCCGCGAGCGCCGCCGCCATGCGCCGGACGCGCCGTTCGTCGCCATCACCGGCACCAACGGCAAGTCGACCACGACCGCGCTGATCGCGCATCTGATGAAGGTGGCCGGCTACGACACCCAGATGGGCGGCAATATCGGCACTGCGATCCTGTCGCTGGAGCCGCCGCGCATGGGCCGCGTGCATGTGGTCGAGATGTCGTCCTACCAGATCGATCTGGCGCCCTCGCTCGATCCCTCGGTCGGCATTCTCCTCAATGTCAGCGAAGACCATATCGACCGTCACGGCACGCTGGAGCATTACGCCGCCGTGAAGGCGCGGCTGGTCGCCGGCGTGCAGCCGCAGGGCACGTCGATTGTCGGCGTCGACGATGGCTGGTGCCGCAACATCGCCGACCGGCTCGATCAGTCGGGCAAGCGCGTGGTGCGGATCTCCGTGAAGAACCCGCTGCCCGACGGCATCTATGTCGAGCGTGAAACCATCGTGCAGGCCTCCGGCGGCGCGCGCCGCGAGATCGCCAGGTTAGGCGGCATCGGCTCGCTGCGCGGCCTGCACAATGCGCAGAACGCGGCCTGCGCGGCGGCTTGCGCGCTCGCGATGGATATCTCCGTCGATACGCTGCAAAACGGTCTGCGCAGCTTTCCCGGCCTCGCGCACCGCATGGAGCAGGTCGGCCGCCGCGGCAACGTGCTGTTCGTCAACGATTCCAAGGGCACCAATGCCGATGCGGCCGCGCATGCGCTGTCGTCGTTCGGCGATATCTTCTGGATCGCCGGCGGCAAGCCGAAGCAGGGCGGCATCACGGGTCTCGCCGAATATTTTCCGCGTATCCGCAAGGCCTATCTGATCGGCGAAGCCGCGCAGGAATTTGCTGGCACGCTGGGCGAGCGCGTGCCGCACGAGATTTCCGAAACGCTGGATGTCGCCGTGGCCAATGCCGCGCGCGACGCCGAAGCCTCGGGGATCGCCGATCCCGTGGTGCTGCTGTCGCCCGCCTGCGCCTCGTTCGACCAGTACCGCAATTTCGAAATCCGCGGCACAAAGTTTCGCGATCTGGTGACGGCGCTGCCGGGTGTCAAGCCGGTGGTGTGATTGTAGGATGGGTAGAGCGCAGCGAAACCCATCCTACTCATTCGAGGGCGTCGCAAATGGCAATTCATGCTCCCTCACGTACTCGTTTGCGGTGCTCACAGCGAGCTTTGCGTTTCATGCCGTCGTCAGGTCGGCTGCGCTGGCAGCCGACGGCGTGACGCTCACCGAGTCGACGATCTCGTGGAGCACCGTCAAATACGCGACAGATGTGGAGAACGGATTCGTCAACGGGTCGCTCGACAAGACGACCATTGTCGATCGCACGTTCAAGGCCCATGTGCTCGAGAACCGCTATCTGAAGGTAACGCTCGTGCCCGAATTCGGCGGGCGCATTCTTTCCATCATCTACAAGCCGACCGGCCACGAACAACTTTATCGTACCGAAGTCGGCGTCCCCTACGGGATGACGGCCGGCAATTTTTATTACGACTGGCTGATGGTGTATGGCGGCATCTTCCCGACGTTCCCCGATGCCGAGCACGGCAAGGCGTGGCTGAAGCCGTGGGATTTCAAGGTGGTGAAGGAGAGTGCCAGCGAAGTGACGGTGTCGATGTCGCTCAGGGATGATACCGCATATTCCGCGGCGCCAGCACAGTTCCTCAAGGGTTCGACGGGCATCGAAGCGAATTACCTCGTCACGCTGAAAGCCGATCGCGCCGCGCTCGATGCGCGCGTGGTGCTGAGAAACACGCAGGACAAGACCATCGACTATGAGTACTGGACGTGCACGACGCTGGCGCCGGGATCGGATCCGAAAAATCCAAAAACGACCGGTGGCGCCGAAATCGTTGCGCCGATCGAGGCCTACAGCACGCCCCGCTGGTCCGCCAATCTGTCCGATGGCGACGAGAGCGCTGGCGCGGGCAGGAGCCGTTTCGAAAAGCTGCGCCACTTCAGGAACTGGCCGACGATGGGCATCGCCTACGCGGCGCCCGATATGCAGGGCGGAAATTTCTGGGGTGTGATCAACCACGACAACGAGGAGGGGATCATCCGCATCGCCGACAACAAGCTCACGCGGGGCTTGAAGATGTGGACGTGGGGATATCCGTCGTTCACCAACGAAACCGACGCGCGCAAGGACCCGAACGAAGCGCGGCCTTACGTCGAATTGTGGGCCGGCGTGTCGGACCAGTTTTTCCACCGTGCTCAGCTTCCGGCACGGGGCGAGGTGTCTATCCCGGAGACCTACAGCCCGACCGTCGGCATGAGCAACGTGACGGCCGCGAACGATAATATCCTGATCAATTTCTCCGCCGGAGCATCCGGCGTGAATCTGCAGTTCTTCAGTATCGAACCGGCCACCCCGTTGCGCGTCACGTTGAAGCGCGGCGATGCGATATTGTTCAACGACGCAGTGACAGCCGACCCGAAAGACGGAAATCGCATCTCCGCGGCAATTCCTGCCGGCGGCAGCGGCGAACAGGTGTGGCTGACGATCACGACCGCTGGAGGCAGGGAGCTGATCGCGGCCGAGACAAAGATAAAGTGATCTGATTGTAGGATGGGTTTCGCTGCGCTCTACCCATCCTACACACTATTCCCGCGCCTTGGCGCTACGGTTCGCGCGGCCCGGCTTGAACAGATCGAGGTCAATCGCCTGGCCCATCGCCAGATATCCGGTCCGGTTGGGGTGAAGCTTGTCGCCGGGGCCGCCGGTGGTGCTTTCGGGAACGAACTCCGGCTTGAGCCCGCCCGATTGCGGATCGAGCGCCGCCTTGTCGAAATCGATCACGCCATCAAACGTGCCCGATGTGCGGATGAAGTCGTTGAGCGTCTTCCGCTTGGCATCCTGCTCAGGGAAACCGTGCGCGGCGCTGGAACTGCCGAGCGCGGTCGTCACCGTGGCGCCGATGATGCGAAGCTGCGGCCACTTCTTTCGCAACCGGTCGACGCCGTCCTTCATCGCCGCGATGACCTGATCGGTCGAGGCATTGCCGTTCTTGCTGAAGTCGTTGATGCCCTCCAGCCAGATCAGGCTGGAAATGCCCGACAGCGTGAGCACGTCGCGATCGAGCCGTTGGCCTGAGGCCGGGCCGCCGGGAAACGGCTTGTCGGGACCGTACTCGGCCGGGCCGGCGATTTGGTTGCCGCCGATGCCGCCATTCACCACCGCGATTTTGTTGCCATGGAGCGCCTTCAGGCGGCGCGACAGCACGTCGGGCCAGCGATCGTCGCCATTCATGGTCGAGGCGGTGCCGTCAGTGATGGAGTCGCCGAAGGCCATGATGGCGAAGGCACCAGTGGGCGCGGTCATCTCAACCGCATCGAGGAAAAACCAGGATGCCGTGGTGTAGGGGAATGCCAACTCATCCTCCAACGCACCCTTGGCGCCGGCGCCGGGTGCGGTGACGTAGGAGGTGGTGAGCGCCTTGGCGTGCCAGGTCATCGGGCCGCTGTTATCAGCGATATGGAAGCTGACCGCGAGCCGGCGTCCGGCGAGTTCGTCAGGCTGTTTTACGAAAGGCAGCGCGACCGGGTCGCTCCATGCCGAGCCCCCGGGCGAGATGGTGATCGAAGGCTTTCCGCTGAACGTCGCCGGACGGTTGGATCCGCGCAACAGCGCCGCACTGCTCGATTGGAGGCCGACATACACGCCGTCGAACGTCACGGGCTTCTTGCCGAACGCGTTGCTGAGCCGGATGCGCGTTTGGCGGCCCCAAAGATCCGGCCTCACCATCAGGCGAAAGGTCTGGTCCCGCGCGCCGGTCGCAGGGTCGGGGAAGGCGAATTTCTGATCGGGCTGGGCCGATGGGTTGCCGACCGGATAGGGGCCCTGGACCGAGCCGGTCCACGACACCACCCAGCCCTCGCCATCCCGGGCGGACGCGGCCTGCGGCAACGCAGCAAGCAGTGACGCGATAATAAAGCGGACCAGCGAGCGCATGACGTTTCTCCCCGATTTTGTTGTTGTTGGCACCATCCTAGGATTTCTGGTGGCCCAACGCCAACTCCCGTTCAGGAAAAAGGGCAATGAGGGGGGCGTCCTTCAACGCCGTCGCCACTTTATTAACCCTTCGCAAAACCCGTCGCCGCTCAATCGGAATTGATGGATATCCTTCTCGTTTCACCCATCCCTCGCACCATATGCTGACTGACGAGGGGGCTTTCTAAAATCGAGAATGGCCTTGAGCGAGAGTGAAACTGCAACTGAGACGGTCGTTGTCCCCGGAGAACTCACGTTGAGCAATCCGGTCCCTCCGCCAATAGCCGTGCCGCTGCCGATCGTTGTGTGGCCAAACGAAGTCAAGAATGCCTGGCTCGGTATCCTCTTTCTTCTGAACGGCGCGATGTTTCTTCCGCTGGCCGTGGTGATCCCCGAGTTTTTCGTTCATACGGTGTCAGGCGCAGATAATTTCCTTCTGTCTCCGCAAGGCGGCTTCATATTCCTTATCCTGCTCTTTATTTCTCCGTTCGCGCTGTTTTTTGGCATAGGCTATATTGGCGCAGCATTGACGTGTTTCTGGGATGCCGTACGGAACGATCCCGTTCTCGAGATCGGCGCAGAGGGCTTGCGCGATCGTCGCTCCGGACTGTCGGTGCCGTGGTCGTCAGTACGAAGCGCGAAGCTTCTTGCTAGCCGTCTTGCCATTGACCTGCAGTTTCATGGTCCTGTCACGAATTGGCAGAATCCATTCCGGTTCGGCGTTCTCTTCCAACGCCGTCGTCTGCCCAATCACGTGCTCGTCTCCGTCGGGTGTCTGGACAGGTCGGCACACCTTCTCGCCTATACGATCCTCACCCTGACTCAGCGGAACGGCGGCGAAGTCATCAGCAAGTTACCCGGCGGATTGGAAATGTATCCCCCGTTGATTCCGCAAAGGCGGCCACTCTCGGTGGCACGCGGGACGGGTTGAGCTCTCAACTACCTCGCCGTGACGGCGCCGCCGGGCGTCAGGCCGGCGATGCGAGCGCAGTGTTCCAGGGTGCTGCACCGAAACGATCGCTTCGATTATCGGTAAAGTCCTGTCTTGAAATCTCCACCATGCAACTCGAGTGGGGCGTTTCTTGAAGTCGAGCCGCCACCCAAATATCCACCTTTGGTTCCAGCGAGCCAGGGCAGCCGTTGCTCAACGCTATTGGTAATCGGCTCTCCGGAGATACCAAGCAGGTTGAAGGGCCAAAGCCCCGACGAAACGATTTCCAGCGTCGCGCGGTTCAGCTTCGTGGCCGGTCCAAAGGATTTCTCAAGATCGCGCGGATCGAGTTTCTCGATCGTCATGGGATTGTTGAGATCACGAAAGCGAACCATTAGCGGCAAACTCGTCAATGGAAACTCGCGCTTCCCGGATAAGTGCTGAACCTGGAGCAGACCACTTGTGATAGGGCTCGGGAATGCCCCACCGGGAAAGTCGAAAGCGCGGAGCACGATATATTCCGGCACCGACCGACTATCCGTGCCTCCCTTCAGCAGCGCAAACAGCGTCCCTCGGGGACCAAGATCGAGAACGACGGCTTCACCGCGAACGCTGGTGGAAAATTCGGCGCTTGAGATCGGATCATTGTTTTTGCTGTAGCTCACTTCGATTACGCCCGACCCGGTCCTTGGCTCGCCATCGACCTCGGCTTCAAGCGTCAGTCGATATCGTATTGTCGTACTGAACACGGCGATGTAGGCAGCAAGGACGACGACCACCGCCGTGAAAAGCCCGAGCCATTTCATACCCTGTTTCCCATTGCTTGAACGTGCAGCCGTCAATATGTGCGCCGAGAGGTTGAGGAGATCATAACAAGGTGGCTTCGCTTAAGCCTACATGCTCGGCACACGGCCCGGCATGACCAGTGGAAAGAGTCTCTATCGAAAGATAGCGACGCCATTAACCCCTTGGAAACCATCCTCCGCCACCAATGGGCGTTACCTCTGCCATTTGGGGACGCCCATGCTCCACCGTGACCAACGCACCCCGTTTTCGGACTGGTGGTGGACCGTGGATAAGCTGCTGCTCGGCGCGATCATGGCGCTGATGCTGGGCGGCATCATCCTGTCGCTGGCGGCGAGCCCGCCGGTGGCGACCCGGATCGGGCTCGATCCCTTCCATTTCTTCGGTCGGCACGTGCTGTTCGTGCTGCCGTCCTTGATGGTGCTGATCGGGGTGTCGTTCCTGTCGCCCAAGCAGATCCGCCGGCTTGCGCTCCTGGTGTTCGTGGTCTCGATCCTGCTGATCGTGGCGACACTGGCCTTCGGTGCGGAAGTGAAGGGCTCACGGCGCTGGATCACGCTGCTTGGCGTCAACATCCAGGCCTCCGAATCCGCCAAACCCGCTTTCGTCGTGATGGCGGCGTGGCTGTTTGCGGAATCGACCAAGCGGCCGGAAATGCCGGCGACGTCGATGGCGATCGTGCTGTTGCTGACGCTGGTGTCGCTCCTGGTGATGGAGCCGGATTTCGGCCAGACCATGCTGATCCTGATGGTGTGGGGCGCGCTGTTCTTCATCGCAGGGATGCGGATGATCTGGGTGGCCGGCCTTGCCGGTGCCGCGGGCCTCGGATTGTTCGGCGCCTATCTGCTGGTGCCGCACGTCGCGGGCCGCATCAAGCGCTTCATGAACCCGGCTTCGGGCGACACGTTCCAGGTCGACATGGCGATGGAAGCGTTCTGGAACGGCGGCTGGTTCGGCCTCGGACCTGGCGAGGGCATCGCAAAGCGCAGCCTGCCCGACAGCCATACCGATTTCGTGTTCGCGGTGGCGGCCGAAGAGTTCGGCATCATCCTGTGCCTGGCGCTGGTCTCGCTGTTCGCCTTCGTCGTGATCCGGACGCTGACGCGCGCCTATTCGAGCGAGGATATGTTCGCGCGCTTTGCGGCGTCGGGGCTTGCGATCCTGTTCGGCGTGCAAGCCGCGATCAACATGGCGGTCAATCTGCAGCTGATCCCCGCCAAGGGCATGACGCTGCCCTTCATCTCCTACGGCGGCTCGTCGATCATCTCGCTGGCCTATGGCGTCGGCATGATGCTGGCGCTGACCCGGCAGCGTCCGCGCACCGAGGTGGAATCGATGAACGCGGCGGGCGTGTCGCGCAGTTACGCTTGACTACACGTCTGTGGTGACGGCGGCCCCGCCGTCGGCTATTTGAAGCCATGGACAATAACGCACCTCTCATTCTACTCGCCGCCGGCGGCACCGGCGGTCATCTGTTTCCCGCCGAGGCGCTGGGCGTCGAGCTGATCAAGCGCGGCCTGCGCGTGCGTCTGGCAACCGACGCCCGCGCATTGCAGTACAGCGGCCTGTTCACCAGGAATAATATCGACGTGGTGCCGAGCGAGACCGTCCGCGGCCGCTCACTGGTGGCGCTGGTGCGCACCGCTTACACGCTCGGTTACGGCACTTTTGTTGCCGCCAGGCTGGTGCGGCGGCTGAAGCCTGCCGCCGTGGTTGGCTTCGGCGGTTATCCGACGCTGCCGCCGCTGATGGCGGCACGGCTGCTCGGGGTGCCCGGCATCATCCACGACGCCAACGCCGTGCTCGGCCGCGCCAACCGCTTTCTCTCCCGCCGCGTCAACGCCATTGCCACCTCGCTGCCGGGCGTGCTCGATCGCGATCCTGATTTGGCGGGCAAGACGGTCACCGTCGGCACGCCGATGCGGCCCGCGGTCCTCACGGCCGCCGCCGTGCCGTTTGCGTCGCCCGAACCGAACGGGCCGCTGCGGCTGCTGGTGGTCGGCGGCAGCCAGGGCGCGCGGGTCATGAGCGATATCGTGCCGGGCGCCATCGAAAAGCTGGAACCGATGCTGTGGAGCCGCCTGATCCTGACTCAGCAGGTGCGCAAGGAAGATATGGGGCGGGTACGCTCGATCTACGAGCGGCGCCGGATCAATGCCGAACTCGCGCCGTTCTTTACCGACCTGCCGGCGCGGCTGGCGTCCAGCCATCTCGTGATCTCGCGTTCCGGCGCCGGCACGGTAGCGGAACTCGCCGCGATCGGCCGACCCTCGATTCTGGTGCCGCTGCCCGGCGCGATCGACCAGGACCAGTTCGCCAATGCCGGCGTATTGGCGAAGGTGGACGGGGCGTTGCGGATTCCACAAGCCGAATTCACGCCCGACCGGCTGGCGGCGGAAATCTCCGCGCTTGCCGCCGAGCCGGCGCGGCTGACCGCGATGGCGGCTGCTGCCCGCAAGGTCGGCCGGCTCGACGCCGCTGAACGGCTGGCGGATCTGGTGATGAAAACGGCCGGAATCTAGGCCGTTACGCGCAAAATTGCCCTTGTCATGCCCCGCGAAAGCGGGGCATCCAGTACTCCGCGGCGCCTGATTTGAGCCTCGGCTTCGCGGAATACTGGATCGGCCCGCCCCTGTGCGCAATTGCGCACAAGGCGGGCGATGACGACCGAGGAACACTCCATGAGACTGCCGCGCGAGATCGGACCCATTCACTTCGTCGGGATCGGCGGGATCGGCATGAGCGGCATCGCCGAGGTGCTGGTCAATCTCGGCTATACCGTGCAGGGCTCGGACGCCTCCGAGAGCGGCAATGTCGCGCGGCTGCGCGAGAAGGGCGTCAAGGTCTCGGTCGGCCACAAGGCCGAGAGTGTCGACGGCGCCGATGTCGTCGTGGTCTCGACCGCGATCAAGCGCGACAATCCGGAACTGATGGCGGCCCGCGCCCAGCGCATCCCGGTGGTGCGCCGTGCCGAAATGCTCGCCGAACTGATGCGTTTGAAAAGCTGCGTCGCGATTGCCGGCACCCACGGCAAGACCACCACGACGACGATGGTGGCGACACTGTTCGATGCCGGCGGTCTCGATCCGACCGTGATCAATGGCGGTATCATCAACGCCTATGGCTCCAACGCCCGGCTCGGCGCCGGCGACTGGATGGTGGTCGAGGCCGACGAGAGCGACGGCACGTTCCTGAAGCTGCCCTCCGATGTCGTGATCGTCACCAATATCGATCCCGAGCATCTCGATCACTTCAAGACGTTCGAGGCAATCCAGGACGCCTTCCGCAATTTCGTCGAGAACGTGCCGTTCTATGGCTTTGCCGTGATGTGCACCGATCATCCCGTGGTGCAGACCCTTGTCGGCAAGATCGAGGACCGCCGCATCATCACCTACGGTGAAAACCCGCAAGCCGATGTGCGGCTGGTCGACCTCGCGCCAAACGGCGGCGCCTCCAACTTCAAGGTCGTGTTCCGCAACCGCAAGACCGACGCCATGCACGAGATAGCTGATATCACGCTGCCGATGCCGGGACGCCATAATGCCTCGAACGCGACGGCGGCGATCGCGGTGGCGCACGAACTCGGCATGTCCGACGATGCCATCCGCAAGGCGATCGCGGGCTTTGGCGGCGTCAAGCGGCGCTTCACCCGGACCGGGGAATGGAACGGCATTACCGTGATCGACGATTACGGCCATCACCCCGTTGAGATCGCGGCCGTCCTTAAAGCGGCGCGTGAATCCACCAACGGCAAGGTAGTGGCCGTCGTTCAGCCGCACCGCTTCACCCGGCTGCAATCGCTGTTCGAGGAATTCTGCACTTGTTTCAATGATGCCGACGCCGTTGTTGTTGCCGAGGTTTATCCGGCCGGTGAGGCGCCGATCGAAGGCATCGACCGCGATCATTTCGTGCTTGGCCTGCGCGCCCATGGCCATCGCGAGGTGATCCCACTGCCGAATTCAGGCGAACTGGCAAAAGTCGTCCGTGGCATTGCGGGGCCCGGCGACATGGTCGTCTGCCTGGGCGCCGGCAACATCACGCAATGGGCCTACGCATTGCCGGATGAATTGAAGGCATTGGGTTAGCCGTGACCTTTCCCGACATCACACCGGACCTCAAAGCCGCCATGCCGCAATTGCGCGGGCGGTTGCTGGCGAACCAGTCGCTGGCGGAGCTGACGTGGTTTCGCGTCGGCGGGCCGGCGCAGGTGCTGTTTATCCCGGCGGACGAGGACGATCTCGCGTACTTCTTAAAGCTGCTTCCGAAGCAATTGCCGGTCTATGTCGTCGGCGTCGGCTCCAATCTGATCGTACGCGACGGCGGCATGGAAGGCGTGGTGATCCGGCTGTCGCCGCGGGCATTCGGCGAGACGTCCGCGTCCGGCGATATCGTCAGTGCCGGCACCGCCGCGCTCGACAAGCGCGTGGCCGAGGCCGCGGCAGCCGCCAACATCGGCGGCATGGAATTCTTCTTCGGCATTCCAGGCACCATCGGCGGCGCGCTGCGGATGAATGCCGGCGCCAATGGCAGCGAGACCAAGGACGTTCTGATCGAGGCTGTCGGCATCGGCCGCGACGGCGCCAGGCATGTCTTTGGCAATGCCGACATGAAATTCGTCTATCGCAACAGTGGCGTCGACCCGTCGATCATCTTCACCTCGGCGCGTTTTCGCGGCGCGGTCACGGATCCTGAGACCATTCGCGCGCGGATGAACGAGGTGCAGACCCACCGCGAAACCGCTCAGCCGATTCGCGAAAAGACCGGAGGGTCGACCTTCAAGAATCCCCCCGGCGACAGCGCCTGGAAACTGATCGACGCCGCCGGATGCCGGGGTCTGCGTGTCGGCGGGGCGCAGGTCTCGGAAATGCACTGCAATTTCCTCATCAATACCGGTAACGCCACCGGGCATGATATTGAAACGCTGGGTGAAACCGTGCGCGAGCGGGTTAAAGCGAATTCTGGAATCGAGCTACACTGGGAAATCAAGCGGATCGGGATTGCCGCATAATCGTCATTCCGGGATGGTCCGAAGGACCAGAACTCGGAATCTCCAGATTCCGGGTTCGATGCTTCGCATCGCCCCGGAATGACAGATGGATAGAGGCTGATGCGGATTACCATTCTCTTTGGCGGTACCAATAAAGAGCGCCTTGTCTCGGTCGCAACCGCGCAGGCGCTGCAGGGCGCCTTGCCCGAAGCCGATCTCTGGTTCTGGGACATTGCCGATACCGTGCATGAGGTCGCATCGCAAAAGCTGATCGAGCATTCGCGCCCGTTCGAGGATGAATTCAAACCCGGCAACCGCGGCCTGTCGCTCGAAACGGCGCTCGACAAGGCGAAGTCCGAGGATCGCGTGCTGGTGCTCGGCCTGCATGGCGGCCGGGCCGAGAACGGCGAATTGCAGGCGATGTGCGAACTGCGCGGGATTGCCTTCACCGGGTCCGGCTCGGCATCGTCGAACCTCGCCTTCGACAAGGCCGCCGCGAAACGGTTTGCGGCGATTGCGGGCGTCGCGGCGCCGGCCGGCGTCGCTCTGGAAAACCTCGACGCGGCGTTTGCCGAATACGGCAGGCTGATCGCAAAGCCGGCGCGCGACGGTTCGAGCTATGGCCTGATCTTCGTCAACGCCAAGCAGGACCTCGTCGCGGTCCGCAACGCCGCCAGGACCGAAGAATATCTGATCGAGCCGTTCGTCGCGGGCGCGGAAGCGACCTGCGGCGTGTTGGAGCAATCGGATGGCACGTTGATGTCGCTTCCGCCGGTCGAGATTGTCCCGGGGGAGGGCACCTTCGATTACGCGGCCAAATATCTGCTCAAATCGACTCAGGAAATCTGCCCGGGGCGCTTTTCTCCTGAAATCACGGCGCAACTGAAGGATCAGGCGATGCGGGCGCACAAAGCGTTGTCCTGCAGCGGCTACTCCCGGACCGACTTCATCGTCTCGGCGAAGGGGCTGGTTTACCTGGAAACCAACACGCTGCCGGGCCTGACCGCGGCATCGCTCTACCCGAAATCGCTGAAGGCCGAGGGGATCGAATTCCCGGATTTTCTGCGCGACCAGATTGCGCTGGCCGAACGGCGGAGCCGGGGCCGGATCTGACCGGCCCGGTCAGGCCATTAACAGCCCGTTAACCCGGGACTAACCTCGCCTTGAGAAATATTGCTAAAATCCTAAGAATTGTGGGGCAAACCCCTCAAAAGACGCCTCAAAGCGCGTCACGCCCGCCCCGAATTTACACTTTGTTTACCAGGAAGTCCGAAGGTTAACGCTGGCGGCGCATGTGGCGCTTGGCTGCCGGGCCGCGCTGTTCGACTTCAGGTCAGCACCAAGTTCCCGGCAAGCCCGAGAAGCTATCTGTGCCAGAACCGCAAAAAACCTTGCGGGAACAACACTTGGACAGGCTCGTGCAATGGATGGTGCAGGACGCCCCACTCGGTCGCTGAGATCGCGGAGGCCCCAAGCTGACCTGAAAGCGGCCGCTATTGGAGCGGGCGTGCTGCTGCGCGAGTGGCTGAGCCGTCGTGCCCCTGTCCCCGCGAGGCCCGTGATCGATCGCGCCCCGCCGAATCGCCTGGTCTCTCTGGTCGAACGTTACCTTCCGAACCGCGCCGGCGTCGCCCTGACCGTGCTGTTGCTGCTCGGCAGCGCGGGCCTTGGCATCGTCAAGGGCGGCCATGCCGACGACTTCATGGTGGCGCTCAGCGATACCCGCAATGCGCTGGCCAATTCAGCCGGCTTCCGCATCATCACCGTCGCCATCAACGGCCGCAAGCATTTGAGCCAGGACGAGGTGCTCGCGATCGGCGGCGTCAATGGACGCTCCTCGCTATTGTTCCTGGACGCGGCCACCGTGCGCGACAAGCTCAAGGCCAATCCGTGGATCGCTGACGCGACCATCCTGAAGCTTTATCCCGGCCAGTTGCAGATCGACATCGTCGAGCGCGCGGCGTTTGCGCTGTGGCAGCAGGACGGCCGGCTGTCCGTGATATCGGATGACGGCGCGGTGCTGGAGCCCTACGTGTCGCGCCGCTTCGTGACGCTGCCGCTGGTGGTGGGCAAGGGCGCCGACGTCAAGGCCCGCGATTTCCTCGCGCTGCTCGATCGCTATCCGCAGGTTCGCGCCGCGACCAAGGCTGCGATCCTGGTCGGCGAACGGCGCTGGAATTTGCGGCTGAACGACGGCCTCGACATTCGCCTGCCGGAGAACGACGTCGGCAATGCGCTTGCCATGCTGAGCAAGCTCGACAAGGAGGACCGGCTGTTCTCGCGCGACATCGTCGCCGTCGACATGCGGCTGCCGGACCGGCTCACGGTGCAATTGTCAGAGGATGCGGCCAAGGCCCGCGAAGAACTGTTCAAGGAAAAGAAGCCCAAGAAAAAGGCCGGTGACGCATGACCGGCCTCGATCGCAACCAGACCCCGAAGACCCGTCCCGTCGACCACAAGCGCACCGCGCTGGTGGCTTCGCTCGATGTCGGCACCAGCAAGATCGCCTGCATGATCGCACGGCTGAAGCCGTCGCCGCCGAGCGAGGCGCTGCGTGGCCGTACCCATGCGGTGGAACTGATCGGCTACAGCCAGATCCAGTCGCGCGGCGTCAAGGCCGGCGCCGTGGTCGATCTCGCCGAATGCGAGCAGGCGGTGCGCCAGGCCGTGGCGCTGGCCGAGCGCATGGCCAAGGTCCGCGTTGAATCAGTTTTGCTGTCGGTTTCCGGCGGCCGGCTGCAGGGCCAGCTGGTCGAGGCCGCCGCCGATATTAGAGGCGGTGCGGTGACCGCCGATGACGTCACCCGGGTGACCTCCACCGGCATGCGCCACGCCACCGGGGAAGGCCGCACCGTGCTGCATGCGCTGCCGGTCGGCTACGCCCTGGATGGCGTCAAGGGCATCCGAGACCCCCGCGGCATGGTGGCCCGGCAGTTCGGCGTCGACATGAACGTGGTGACCGCGGACGCGACCGTTGCCCGCAATCTGATGCTGGTGGTCGAGCGCTGCCACCTCAATGTCGAGGCCGTGGCGGCGAGTCCTTATGTCGCAGGCCTGTCCGTGCTGACCGACGACGAGGCCGATCTCGGCGCCGCCGTGGTCGAAATGGGTGCCGGTTCGACCACGATCGCGACCTATTCCGCCGGCCGCTTCGTTCATTCCAGCGGATTTGCCCTCGGCGGCCAGCACGTGACCATGGATCTTGCACGCGGCGTCGGCGCATGCATTGCGGATGCCGAGCGAATCAAGACTTTATACGGGACCGTGTTGACCGGCGGGTCTGACGCGCGCGAGCTGATGTCTGTTCCGACCGCAGGGGAGGAACACGATGCTCCGCAGATCGTCTCGCGCGCCACGATCGCGAACATCGTCCGGCATCGCGCCGAGGAGATTTTTGAAATGGTCCGGGACCGGCTCGCGGATTCCCCCTTTGCGGCAGAGCCGCGGGCTCGGGTTGTCCTGAGCGGCGGGGCCTCCCAGCTGACCGGCACGGTCGAACTCGCCACCCGTATTCTCAACCGCCCGGTCAGGATAGGCCGTCCGCTCGGCTTCGGCCGGCTGCCCAGCGAGGCCAAGAGCGCCTCGTTCGCGGTGCCGACCGGCCTGCTGGTCTATCCGCAATACGCTCATCTGGAACACGTCGAACCGCGGCATACGCGGCAGCTCAGGACAGGGACTGACGGCTATTTCGGAAAGGTCGGACGATGGCTTCGCGAGGGCTTCTGATGACCGGTCCAGTGACCAAACGATTTTCACCAAACCCCACGGCCGTCGGCCGGGGTGAACCAAAGCGCGCGTCGTAAGAGAGGCAACCATGGCACTCAATCTGACCCCCCCTGACATCAGCGAGCTGAAACCGCGGATTACCGTCTTCGGCGTCGGTGGAGCAGGCGGCAATGCCGTCAATAACATGATCACCGCCGGGTTGCAGGGCGTCGATTTCGTCGTCGCCAATACCGACGCGCAGGCGCTGACTATGTCGAAGGCGCAGCGCATCGTGCAGATGGGCACGCAGGTGACGCAGGGCCTCGGCGCGGGGTCCCAGCCTGATGTCGGCGCGGCGGCGGCGCAGGAAGTCATCGACGAGCTTCGCGACCATCTCACGGGCGCCAACATGGTGTTCGTCACCGCCGGCATGGGCGGCGGCACCGGCACCGGCGCAGCCCCCGTGATTGCCAAGACCGCGCGCGAAATGGGCATCCTGACCGTCGGCGTCGTGACCAAGCCGTTCCACTTCGAGGGCATGCGCCGCATGCGCACCGCCGAGTCCGGCATTGCCGAACTGCATAAGGTGGTCGATACGCTGCTGATCATCCCGAACCAGAACCTGTTCCGGGTCGCCAACGAAAAGACCACCTTCGCCGACGCCTTCGCGATGGCCGACCAGGTGCTCTATTCGGGCGTCGCCTGCATCACCGATCTGATGGTCAAGGAAGGCCTGATCAACCTCGACTTCGCCGACGTCCGCGCCGTGATGCGCGAAATGGGCAAGGCGATGATGGGTACCGGCGAGGCCACCGGCGACAAGCGGGCGCTGACCGCGGCCGAAGCGGCGATCGCCAACCCGCTGATCGACGACTCATCGATGAAGGGCGCCCGCGGCCTGCTGATCTCGATCACCGGCGGCAAGGACCTGACCCTGTTCGAAGTCGACGAAGCCGCCACCCGGATTCGCGAGGAAGTGGACCAGGACGCCAACATCATCGTCGGCGCCACCTTCGACGAAAACCTCGACGGCATCATCCGCGTCTCCGTCGTCGCCACCGGCATCGAGCAGGCGCAGATCGCGCGCAATGCCGCCGCCGCCCCGGCGGTCGCGACCACTGCGACCGCTCCGGCCGCCGCCGCCTCGCCCGACAACCGTCTGGCCGAACTGACCGCCCGGCTGCGCGCCGACAATGCGCGCCTGGCCGAACGCGCCCAGAAGCTCGAACCCGCGTCCGCGCCGCAGGCGATTGCTGCGGCTTCTGCGCAGGCCTACGTCGCGCCGGCGCAACGTTCGTCCAGCAATGTCGAGCGTGCGGCGCTCGCCGCGATCGCCGCAGCGGTCGACACGCCGCAACAGGCGCCGATCCAGCCGGCGTCCTATGGCGACGTCACGGTCCGCCCGATCGCGCAGAAGCCGACCCTGTTCCCGGACCATAACGAGGCCGCCCGGGTCGAGCCCGAGCAGCCCGCGACCCCCGAAAACTTCATCCCGCAGGCGGCGGAACGCGCGCCGCTCCGCGCCCCGCGGATGCCGAAATTCGAGGAACTCCCGATGCCGGCGCAGGCCGAGATCCGGCAGGCCCGCGGCGACGCAGAGGACGAGCATCCGCAGAAGTCCAAGCTGTCGCTGTTGCAGCGGCTCGCCAATGTCGGCCTCGGCCGCCGCGACGAAGAGACCGAGCCGCCGATCGCGGCCCGCGCCTCCGGCCCTGCGATGGCGCCGCTGCCCGAACGCAAGCCGCAGCGTACCGTCGCCCAGCAAATGGCGCCGAATCAGGACCCGGTATCTGAGTATGCAAAGCGCCCGGCGCCGCAGGGTTTGGATGCCCATGGCCGCCCGGCACCTGTTGCCCCGGCGCCACAGGGCGACGACCATCTTGATATCCCGGCCTTCCTCCGGCGCCAGGCCAACTGAGGTTTTGTTACAATCGACGTCAACCAAAAGGCCCCGGCTGGAACAGCCGGGGCCTTTCTCTTGGGCCGGTGTCGAGCCCCGATTGACCGGGCAACCAACTGATTTTAAATCATTAATTATTCATTCCATGATCAGCTATCACAGCCGAAAAGGCGTCCTTCCGTGCCGGAATTCGGTCAACCCTTGGCGCGATTGCGGCAGAGATAGGGTAACAATCGGTAAAGAAGCGTGAGTTGGCGCGCTTTGGGAAATGACTATGGTCTGCCGTGACTTGGGGATGCCTAGAAGGCGAATCGGCGCTTACGCGCAGTTCCTGTCTTTGGGTTAAGTCGGGTAGTGGGCAGTTATCGATGAAATTCAGTCGCCAAACCACGCTTCGGTCGCAAGCCACCGTAACCGGTGTTGGCGTTCATTCCGGTTTACCTGCCAGCCTGACGCTTGGACCTGCGCCTGTAGATACGGGCTTTATTTTTGTCCGCACCGGCCTTGATGAGGCCGACCGTGAAGTTCCCGCCATCGCGGCATCCGTTACCGCCACCGATCTGGCCACCGTGCTCGGCGACCGCGAAGGCCCGCTGGTTTCCACCGCGGAACACGTGCTCGCCGCCCTGCGCGGCATGGGCGTCGACAACGCCATCATTGAAGTCGACGGTCCCGAAGTTCCGATCATGGACGGCAGCGCGGCAGCTTTCGTCGCCGCCATCGACCAGGCCGGCATCGTCACCCAGTCGGCCTCCCGCCGCTTCATTCAAGTGCTGCGGCCGGTGCAGGTCGCGATCGGCGACAGCTTTGGCGAGTTGCGCCCGCATGCCGCCGGGTTCCGCGTCGAGGTCGAGATCGACTTCGCCAATCCCGTAATCGGCCGGCAGAATTTCTCGCTCGATCTCAACCCCGAGAGCTTCCGTCGCGAGGTTTCCCGTGCCCGGACGTTTGGCTTCATGAACGACGTCGCGCGGCTCTGGAACGCCGGCTTTGCGCGGGGCGCCTCTTTCGAGAATACGGTGGTGCTAGACGAAAACCGCCTGCTCAACGCTGAAGGGCTGCGCTTTGCCGACGAATGCGCCCGCCACAAGGCGCTGGATGCGGTTGGCGATCTGACCCTGGCTGGTTTGCCGCTGCTTGGCGCCTACCGCTCGGTGCGCGGCGGCCACAAGCTGAACCACGCCGTGCTGACGGCCCTGCTGGCCGATCGCAGCGCCTGGCGGGTGGTCGAGGCCGAACCGGCACGCCGTCCCCGTGGCCTTGTCGAGGCTGGCGCAGGCATGGTGGGCAGCTTGATTTCCCCGGCCTATGGCCCGGACGTGTCCTGACTTTCGCTTGTGAATCGACTCTGACTTTCCAAGCGTTTTTCGCGCCGTGCAGGTGCCTTTTCCGTAATAACCACAACTGGTAACGCCGCCGCTTGGCCGCCTTAATCCGGGCGAATTGGCTACGTATTCGGTTGGTTGAGGACCATTTTTCGGCTACAGAGGCCTGCGGTTGCACGACAAGGCACCACGGGGGACGGAGATATGACGTCCATGATCGCGGTTCAGGGACGGGCGGGCTCAATCATCAACCGCATCAAAGGCGTCAGGTCACAGATTCCATGCCGGCACAGCGTATGACGCTCGAACCACGCAAATCATTCAGGCTTTCTGGCCTCGCCGGAGCCGGACGCTCGCTGCGGCTGGCGGCGGCCCTGATTGCGCTCGCCATTCCCTTGAGTGGATGCGGCACCGGCGCGCTGTGGGACAAGTTTACCGCCAAGGACGACACCTTCAACGAGGAGCCGGCGGACAAGCTCTACAATGAGGGCTTGTACCTGATGAACCAGCGCAAGGATAACAAGGCGGCGTCGAAGAAATTCGAGGAAGTCGACCGCCAGCACCCCTATTCCGACTGGGCGCGCAAATCGCTGCTGATGTCGGCCTATTCCTTCTACAATCAGGGTGACTATGACAGCTGCATTGGCGCGGCCACCCGTTACGTCACGTTGCATCCCGGCAGCTCGGATGCGGCCTACGCGCAATACCTGATCGCGGCCTCGCATTACGACCAGATCCCGGACATCTCGCGCGACCAGGGCCGCACCGAAAAGGCGATCGCGGCGCTGGAAGAGGTGATTCGCAAATATCCGACCTCCGAATACTCGAACGCCGCCAAGGCCAAGCTCGAAGGCGCGCGGGACCAGCTTGCCGGTAAGGAATTGGATGTCGGCCGCTATTATTTGGATAAGCGCGACTTCACCCCGGCTATCAATCGCTTCAAGACCGTGGTCACCCGCTATCAGACCACGCGCCATGTCGAGGAAGCGCTATTCCGTCTCACCGAGGCCTATATGGCGATCGGCATCGTCGGCGAGGCGCAGACGGCAGCGGCCGTGCTAGGGCACAATTTTCCCGACAGCCGCTGGTACAAGGACGCCTATAATCTTGTAAAGTCGGGCGGTGTCGAGCCGAGTGAGAACAAGGGTTCCTATATTTCCAGGGCCTTCAAGAAGATGGGTCTCGGGGGCCTTCCGAATATTGGGTCTCGGGGGTAGTGGAGCGGATTTGAGATTCGCCCGGTACCTGCGCCCGGTACTTGCCGCGGCTTCGTGAAGCGAATGTCAAATCCTTAGAGCTCCACTATCAGCTCAATATTTGCTAGTGGTCCTTTTGATTCTTACATTCGCACCAAGGTGGCCCCCCGAACGGGGAGCGAATGTTAGAACCGGACCACTAGGAATTTACTTCGCATGCTGGCGCGTCTGTCGATCCGTGACATCGTCCTGATCGAACGGCTCGATATCGAATTTTCCCGTGGCCTCGCGGTGCTGACCGGCGAGACCGGCGCGGGCAAATCCATCCTGCTCGATGCCTTCGCGCTGGCGCTCGGCGGCCGCGGCGATTCAGGCCTGGTCCGCCATGGCGCGGAGCAGGGCCAGGTGACCGCCACCTTCGACATCCCCAAGGGCCATCCGGCGGCAAGGATCCTGTCCGAGAACGGGCTCGACGACACCGGTGAGATGATTCTTCGCCGCGTGCAGCTTGCCGATGGCCGCACCCGCGCCTTCATCAACGACCAGTCGATCAGCGTACAGACCCTGAAAGCGGTCGGCGCCGCGCTGGTCGAGATCCATGGCCAGCATGACGAGCGCGCGCTGGTGGATGCCTCGACGCATCGGCAGTTGCTCGACGCCTTTGCCGGGCTGGAAAAGGAAGTCGCGGCGCTGGAGGCGCTGTGGGAGACGCGGCGGACCGCCAATCAGGCGCTCGACGAACATCGCGCCAGCATGGAACGCGCCGCGCGCGAGGCGGACTATCTGCGCCACGCCGCCGACGAACTGAAGACGCTGAAGCCGAAGGACGGCGAGGAGACGGCGCTCGCGGGGCGCCGCACCATCATGATGCAGGGCGAGAAGATCGCAAGCGACCTGCGTGAGGCGCAGGAGGCGGTCGGCGGCCCCCACTCGCCGGTGCCGGCGCTGGCCGCCGCGGTACGCCGCCTCGAACGCCGGGCCGCCAATTCGCCGGCGCTGGTCGAGCCGGCGGTGAGGGCGATCGATATCGCGATCAACGCGCTGGAAGAGGCCGACCAGCATCTCAGCGCCGCCCTGGTCGCGGCCGATTTCGATCCCGCCGAGCTGGAACGCATCGAGGAGCGGCTGTTCGCACTGCGCGCCGCCTCGCGCAAATATTCGACGCCGGTCGATGGGCTGGCGGCGCTGGCCGCCAAATTCGTCGCCGACGTCGCGCTGATCGATGCCGGCGCAGATCGGCTGAAGAAGCTGGAGGCCACCGCTGATGAGGCCGACCAGCGCTATGGCGCGGCGGCGGCGAAGCTGTCTGCGGCCCGCAACAAGTCCGCCGAGAAGCTCAACAAGGCGGTCAACGCCGAACTGGCGCCACTGAAGCTCGAACGCGCGAAGTTCATGACGCAGGTAGAAACGGACGCGACGTCGCCGGGGCCGCAAGGCATCGACCGCGTCGAGTTCTGGGTGCAGACCAATCCCGGCACCAAGGCGGGCCCGCTGATGAAGGTTGCTTCCGGCGGCGAGCTGTCGCGGTTTCTGCTGGCGCTCAAGGTGGTGCTGTCCGACCGCGGCTCGGCGCCCACGCTGGTGTTCGACGAAATCGATACCGGCGTCGGCGGCGCGGTGGCGGACGCGATCGGCGCTCGGCTTGCGCGGCTGGCCGGCCAGGTCCAGGTAATGGCGGTCACGCATGCGCCGCAGGTTGCCGCTCGCGCCAACCAGCATCTCTTGATTTCCAAGGACGCGCTCGACAAGGGCAAGCGCGTCGCCACCCGCGTCAACGCGCTTGCCGCCGACCACCGCCGCGAGGAAATCGCCCGCATGCTGGCGGGCGCGGAGATCACGGCGGAAGCGCGCGCCGCGGCAGAGCGGCTGCTGCGCGCGGCGACGGCGTAACGGTGGCGCGCGATCATGGCTGTGAAAGCAAAGAAGCCGCTGGTTGACGTTGCCAAGCTGACCAAGGCCCAGGCCAACGTCGAGCACATGCGGCTTTCGCTGGAGCTCGAGGCGCACAACGAGCGCTACTACCAGAAGGATGCGCCGACCGTTTCGGACGCCGCCTACGACGCGCTGCGCCAGCGGCTGGAGGCGATCGAAGCGAAATTTCCCGACCTCGTCACGACGGATTCGCCGACCCAGAAGGTTGGCGCCGCGCCCGCGCGCGGCTTTGCAAAAGTGCAGCATGCCGTTCCCATGCTGTCGCTCGGCAACGCCTTCAGCGATGAAGACGTAACCGAGTTCGTCGATCGCATCCGGCGCTTTCTCAAGCTCGATACCGAGCATATTCCGGCGCTGGTCGCCGAGCCGAAGATCGACGGCCTGTCGCTGTCGCTGCGCTATGAAAATGGCGAGCTGGTCCGCGCCGCTACCCGTGGCGACGGTTTTACGGGCGAAGATGTCACCGCCAACGTTCGCACCATCAAGGACATTCCGCACACGCTGAAGGGCCGCCATATTCCGGCGGCCTGCGAAATGCGCGGCGAAGTCTACATGCTCAAGAAAGATTTTCTTGAGCTGAACAAGAAGCAAGCCGAGGCCGATGACACCGTGTTCGCCAATCCGCGTAACTCGGCGGCGGGTTCGCTGCGTCAGAAAGACGTCTCGATCACCGCGTCGCGGCCGCTGAAATTCTTTGCCTATACCTGGGGCGAGATGAGCGAGCGTCCGGCCGATACCCAGCACGGCATGCTCCAGTGGATGGACAAAGCCGGCCTTGTCGTCAATCCCCTGACGAAGCTTTGCAAGGATGTCGACGCCGTGCTGGAATTCTACAGCAAGATCGGCGAGGAGCGCGCCTCGCTCGGCTACGACATCGACGGCGTGGTCTACAAGGTCGACCGGCTCGACTGGCAGGATCGCCTCGGTTTTGTTTCGCGCAGCCCGCGCTGGGCGATTGCGCATAAATTCGCGGCCGAGCAGGCGACCACGATCCTCAATGGCATCGATATCCAGGTTGGCCGCACCGGCGCGCTGACGCCGGTGGCGCGGCTCGAACCAGTCACCGTCGGCGGTGTCGTCGTGTCGAACGCGACGCTGCATAACGAGGATTACATCAAGGGCATCGGCAACGATGGCAATCCGATCCGCGACGGCGTCGATCTGCGCGTTGGCGACACCGTCGTCGTGCAGCGCGCCGGCGACGTGATCCCGCAGGTCGTCAGCGTCGTCTTGGACAAGCGGCCGAAGACCGCCAAGCCGTACAAGTTTCCGGACACATGCCCGGTCTGCGGCAGTCATGCCGTCCGCGAGGAAGACGAGGCGGTGCGCCGCTGCACCGGTGCGCTGATCTGTCCGGCGCAGGCGATGGAGCGGCTGAAGCATTTCGTCTCGCGGCTGGCGTTCGATATCGACGGCCTCGGCGACAAGCAGATCCAGGAGTTCTACGAGGACGGCCTCGTGATGTCGCCGGTCGACATCTTCACGCTGCAGAAGCGCGATGCTCGATCGACCAGCAAGCTGATGGCGCGCGAGGGGTATGGCGAGACCTCGGTGCGCAATCTGTTCAATGCGATCGACGCCCGCCGCTCGATCGAGCTGCATCGCCTGATCTTCGCGCTCGGCATCCGCCACGTCGGCGAAGGCAATGCAAAACTGCTGGCGCGGCATTACCATACGATCGAGAATTTCCGCGAGGCGATGCTGGCCGCCGCCAAGGGGACAAAGGACGAGGAAAACACCACCGAGGCCTATCAGGACCTCAACAATATCGGCGGCGTCGGCGAGATCGTCGCGGATGCCGTGGTGGAATTCTTCGCCGAACCGCGCAATGTGAAGGCGCTCGGCGAACTGCTGCGCGAGATCGAGGTGAAGCCGGCCGAACAGCCGCGCAAGAGCTCGCCGGTTTCGGACAAGACCGTGGTGTTTACGGGCTCGCTGACCAAGTTCACGCGCGACGAGGCCAAGGCGATGGCGGAGCGGCTCGGCGCCAAGGTCGCTGGTTCGGTGTCGAAGAAGACGGATTATGTCGTGGCTGGTGAGGACGCGGGCTCGAAGTTGACCAAGGCGCGGGAGCTTGGGGTTGCTGTCCTGACCGAAGATGAGTGGCTGAAGCTGATCGGGGAGTGAGGCGCTGACGTTGCCTGCAACCCATCACAGCATCCCGCTCTCTTCTTCCTCCGCCTTCTTCATCAGTTCCTCGCTCACCACCACCGTTCCCCGCGGCACGAGGAAGAACATCGCCGACGCGCAGGCGATCGAGAGCGCGAAGATCGCGGCGGTCAGCGGCAGCGTGGTGGTGGAGTGGCCGCCGAGATAGGCGCCGAATTGCGAGACCAGCGCGCCGATACCCTGTTGCAGAAAGCCCATCGCGCCCGCCGCGGTGCCGGCGGCCTCGGGGCGGACGCTGATGGCGCCGGCGGCGGCGTTGTTCATCACGAAGGCGTTGGCGACCATCACGATCATCTGGGTGCCGAACAGCCATGATGGCGACTGGTTGGTGCCAGTGATGCTCAAGATCAGGTTCAGCAGCGCGCCGCCGAATTGCAGCGCCAGGCCGAACCAGATCAGCTTCTCCAGCGAATGGCGTGGCGCGAAGCGGACGCAGAACAGGTTGCCGATCAGATAGGCAAATCCGGTCGTTGCGAACCATGCGCCATATTCGGCGGTGGTCCGGCCCATCTGCGTCACCACGATGTAAGGTCCGCCGCCGGCAAAGGTGAAGATGATCTGGGAGGCCAGCACCTGGCAGAGCACATAGCCGAGAAAGGCGCGGTCGCGGATCAGCTTGCCGACGTCGCCGCGGAAGCTGCTGCTCGTCCCGCGGTCGCGGCGCGTCTCGGGCAGCGCAAGGGCGATCAGGACCGCGACGCTGATCGAGGCTACGGTAATGAAGTAGAAGATCGCGCGCCAGCCGAACGCGGTCTCCAGCAGGCCGCCGACCAGCGCGCTCAGCATCTGCGCCGTCATCATCACGCCGATGACGAGGCTGATCATGGAGCTGATGCGGTCGCGGCTGTAGAGGTCGCGGATGATGGCGCGGCTCACCACCATGCCGGTGGCGCCGCCGAGCGCCTGCAGGAACCGCGCGGCGATCAGTTGCGGTAGCGTCTGCGCCAGCGAGCAGCCGATACTCGCCGCCACCATCAGCGCAAGGCCCGCGAGCAGCACCGGACGACGGCCGAATTTGTCCGACAGCGGTCCCATGATGAGCTGCGAGCAGGCGATGCCGACCATGTAGAGCGACACCGTCATCTGCGCGACCGAAATGTCGCCGCCGAACGTCGTCGCCAGCACGGGCAGCGCCGGCACCAGCATGTAGAGCGAGATCGGCGCGACGCCGGTCATCGCGACCAGCATCATCAGCATGATCTTCGAGGTCGCGACGGCGTCCGCCGCCGCGCCGGGCGGCTTGCCCACGACGCCGTGCATTTAGTCCAGATCCCTGATGGTTGAAGATTCTGTTGGTTGAATCAGACTGTAGCGCGATGGCTCATGGCGGATACCGCCGTTTCGGCATGCGGCCATGCCGAATTCGGGAGGCGGGGGCTCGCGTTCCGTCGCGCGAAACAACCTCTCCTGTCATCATCCGCGAAAGCGGATGATCCAGTAGGATGGGTGGAGCGAAGCGATACCCATCGCCACGCACTCCGGCATTGATGGGTATCGCTTCGCTCCACCCATCCTACGGCTTCAGGTAATGATTAAAGCGGCAGCAGCGCCGCGGTCGCTTCATCCAGCCACAGCTTGGTGGCGTTGTCGTCGAGATGCGGGCGCACCGCGCGGTTGACGCGCTCATGGTAATCGTTCAGCCATTTCAGCTCTGTCGCGCTCAGCATATTCACGTCGATCAGGCTGCGGTCGATCGGCGCCAACGTCAGCGTCTCGAATGCATTCACCGGCTTCTCGGCGCCGGCGACGTCGCTGCCGACGACGAGTTCGAGGTTCTCGATCCGGATGCCATAGGCGTCGGTCTTGTAATAGCCGGGCTCGTTGGAAAGGATCATGCCGCGCTTCAAAGGCGTGGTGCCGAGTTTCGAGATGCGTGCCGGACCTTCATGCACCGACAGATAGCTGCCGACGCCATGGCCGGTGCCGTGCTCGAAATCGAGGCCGGCCTGCCACAAAAATTGCCGCGCAAAGGAGTTCGAGCTGCGCGCCGGTGGTGCCGTCGGGAAAGATCGCGCGTGCGATCGCGATGTGTCCGCGCAGCACGCGGGTGAAGCGGTCGCGCATTTCGTCTGATGGCGTGCCGATCGCGATCGTGCGGGTGACGTCGGTGGTGCCGTCCTCGTATTGCGCCCCGGAATCGATCAGCAGGAGATCGCCGGGCGAAATCCGGCGGTTGCTCTTGCGGGTGACGCGGTAATGCACGATCGCGCCGTTCGGCCCGGTTCCGGCGATGGTCGGAAACGAAACATCCTTCAGCGCGCAGGTCTGGCGCCGAAAGGTTTCCAGCGCCTCGACGGTGTCGATCTCCGTCAGCGCGCCGGACGGCGCCTCGCGGTCGATCCAGGCGAGGAAGCGCGTCAGCGCCACCGCGTCGCGCTGGTGCGCGGTTCGCGTCCCCTCGATCTCGGTGAGGTTCTTCACCGCCTTCAACGGGCTCACCGGATCGTTGCCGCGCACCGGCTTTCCACCGGCGCCGGCGATCAGGCGGCTGAGCGCGTCCGCGGCGGTGGCGCTGTCGAGGGCGATCGCGGCGCCGCTGCGCGCGAGCGCGGTCAGATCGGGCACCAGCGCATCGGGCTCCCGGACATCGGCGGATTGTTCGAGATGGTCGCGGGTCAGGTTGGACAGCTTGCGGTGGTCGATGAAGACGGTGGGGCGGCCGTCCTTCGGCACCAGTGCATAAGACAAAGGCAGCGGCGTGTGGGAGACGTCGGCGCCGCGCACGTTGAAGGTCCAGGCCACCGCGTGGCTGTCCGACAGCACCAGCGCATCGGCCCCGAGCCGGTGGATCTCGAGCCGGATCCGCTTGAGCTTTTCGGCCTCGATCTCGCCGGAAAACTGCACGCCATGAACCGAAACCGGGCCGAGCGGCGGAGCCGGGCGCTCGGTCCATACCTGGTCCAGCGGGTTGCTGTCGACCGCGATCAACTCCGCGCCCGCCTTGGTGCAGGCGGCGGCCAGACGCTCGGCTGCCGCAGAAGTGTGCAGCCACGGGTCAAAACCTAGGCGGTCGCCGGCCACAAGGTGCTTGGCCAGCCAGTGTTCCGGCGGCGGATCGGCCAGCGGCTCGATATGCCAGGCCTTGCGGTCGACCTGTTTGGCGGCCTGCAGCGTGTAGCGGCCATCGACGAAAACGGCGGCCTCGCGCGTCAGGACGATCGCCATGCCGGCCGAGCCGGTAAAGCCGGTGAGCCAGGCCAGCCGCTCTTCGGAGGCCGCGACATATTCGTTTTGCTGCTGATCGGCGCGGGGAATCACGAATCCCGTCAGCTTCCGCCGCGCCAGCTCCTCGCGAAACGCGGCCAGCCGTGCGGCGAGCGCCACGCCGCTTTCGGGTTCTTCGAATGTCTGAAAATGAGCTTCGAACATTGCCGGGTCACTTTATAGCGTTTTCGAGCGAAGTGGATACCGGTTCGCGTGAAGAAAACGCGTTAAACCAATAATCCCGAAGCTCGGTTCTGATTTTATCAGAACCGAGCTTCGGGGTTGGGCGGAGATCTTCGCAATGCGCCACAATTTGGCATAATCCATGCTTCAATAAGACTGTCCGCGCCAGGTCGGGACGGAACGGTTTTTCCCGCAGACCGTTGGCTCAGGATACTGGAGGACTCCAGGAGTGTTTCAACTCAACGAAGAGGGGATGCACGATGCCTGCTTTTACGTTTGAGAAGATTTCCCCACCGGAAAACCCCGGTCCGATTCCGCCTGTCGCCAACAAGAAGCAGCGCGGCGTTGTCGTCAAAATGCTCGACAGGTTCGCGGAAGCACGCGTCAAGCGATCGTTGAAGAAGGGCGTGATTGTTCGCAATCCTGACCGGCCCAGCAAATAAGATCCTCAGCTCACCTTGCGCAGCAACAGGCTGCTCCAGCCATCGATACGCAGGTGCCGCACCGGTACCAGCCCACGGGCGCGATAGGCGGCGATGACGCCGGGCGCCTGAGGCGTCAGCAAGCCCGACAAAATAACCAGCGCCGACGGCGCCAGATGCCGCGCCATCGGCCCTGCCAATTGCCGCAACGGATTGGCGAGAATATTCGCCAGCACCAGGTCGAACGGCGCGGCAGCAGCGAATTGCGGCGCCGCGAAGCCGGTGGCGCGGATTGCCTGCACCAGATGCCCTGACACGTTCAGCCGCGCGTTTTCGCGGGCGACCTGTACCGAGGGCGGATCGATATCGCTCGCCAGCACCTTCCCGTGCAGCGCCTTTGCTGCCGCGATCGCCAGCACGCCGGTGCCGGTGCCGAGATCGAGAACGCGGCGCGGGCGCCACGCTTTCAGGACATGATCGAGCAGCAGCAGGCAGCCGCGCGTGGTGCCGTGGTGACCGGTGCCGAATGCCAGCGCCGCCTCGATTTCGATGCCGATTTTGTTGGGCGCGATCCTCTCGCGGTCATGCTGGCCGTGGACGATGAAGCGTCCGGCCGGTACGGGGACGAGGTCTTCGAGGCTGGCCTTGACCCAGTCCTTGGCCTCGACCGTGTCGAAGACGATGCCCGCCGCGATATCAGCGCCTGCGGCATTGGCGACGAGTTCGCGCAGCAGCGGCTGATCGGGCGGCTCGGCGAAGTGCACCGTGACGTCCCATCGACCATCAGGCCGTTCGAACGCTGCGATCGCGGCTTGGCCCTCAAAAAAGAACTCGGTTAACGCATCGACAATATCCTTGGCTGAGCGCTCGTCACCGACGGCAAAGCTGACGCGGTATGTAGGGGCAATGGAAGTCATTGAAGAACCTGAAAAAAGCGGGAAGGCGGGACTCGAAGGCAGCGTTTCATTCAACTTTGAACAAATTTCATGTCGCACTATCCGGAAGAGTTGAGCGATGGGCGTTAGGACAACCTTAGATTCATGCCCGTAGGTTCCCGGACAGGAACTGCGGGGGCACCCTGAGTTCCAAACAACTTAAACCCAGGTTGGAACAGTCATGAAATCGCTCATCAAGTCATTTCTGAAGGACGAATCCGGCGCCACGGCCATCGAGTATGGCCTGATCGCAGCAGGTATCTCGATTGCGATCATCACCGCCGTCAATGGTCTCGGCAGCAAGCTCAGCTCGAACTTCGACACCATCAGCAGCTCGCTGAAGTAATCGCCCGTTTCGGGGTGCATTTTGGGACCGGGCGCGCCAAGCGCCCGGTCCCTTTCATTTTGGCCAGAGTTGATCCGGCAAATATCCACCTTCTGTCCACAGCCGGGCAGGGCATTACTAGCCTATTCATCCACCGCTGCATGCCGCCACTTTCCACAGCCATGGCGGCCAGTTTTCGACAGACCATCCACAGGCTTTTCCCGTGGATACCCGAGCGGCTTTGCACAGCTTGTTCGTATAAGGTCCCCATTCGTTAGCCGAATGCGAGTGGCGGCGATTCGTTAAAGTCCCGCTTACCACGCCGGATATACCCCCAATTCACCGCGCCCTCAGATGGTTCCCTGCAGCCCGCCATTGGAACCGCACATTAAGTGGCCCGGCCTAAGAACGCAGCACGCTGAAAACAGCTGAAGTTCACAGGGGGATTCAACATGAAGAAAATTACGGCAGTTTGTGCCTTGATGTGCGCCCTGAGCGCGTATGTGAGCTATCCGTCGGCCACCGCGTCCGGCAGCGCGACGCCTTCGCCGGCGTTGTCGATGCAGGAATCGCGTTCGCTACCGATCGAATCCTACGACGCCGTTTGATTTGACAATTTGATCGTTTCGCAAGGCGCGACGCCGGTCCAGGCGTGGCGCCTTGTGCGTTTCGTACCCTTATCCGAACAGCGCGCGGTGATCGCCCAGGATCACGCGCGACGCGTTGTGGCCGGGGGCGCCGGTGACGCCACCGCCCGGGTGGGCACCCGAGCCGCAATGGTAGAGGCCCTTCAGCGGCCCGCGATAATCGGCATGGCCGAGCATCGGCCGCGCCGAGAACAATTGATTGAGCGTCAGCGCCCCGTGAAAAATGTCGCCGCCGAGCAGGCCGAACTGCCGCTCGAGGTCTAGCGGCGACAGCACCTGGCGGCCGATCACGCTTGCCGCAAAACCCGGCGCGAATTTTTCCACCGTCGCGATCATGAGGTCGGCGACCTCCTCGCGGTGGTCGTCCCACGATTTTCCATCCGGCAATTCCGGCGCGACGTGCTGGCAGAACAGGCTCGCGACATGTTGGCCGTCCGGCGTAAGGGAATCGTCGAGCGTCGACGGGATCAGCACTTCCACGACAGGTTCGCGGCTCCAGCCATGGCTGCGTGCGTCCTGCCAGGCGCGGTCCATGTAACCGAGGCTCGGCGCGAGGATGATGCCGGCGGTGAGATGGTCGCCGGCGCCGGGCAAGGCGGTGAAGGAGGGCAGGGCGTTCAGCGCAACGTTCATGCGAAAAGTGCCGGAGCCGTTGCGCCAGCGCGCGATGCGCGCGAGGAATGCCGGCGCCAGCGCGCCCGACGGCACCAGCCGCGTATATAGCAATTTCGGATTGACGCCGGAGACGACGTATTTCGCACGGATGGTCGCGCCATTGTCGAGGATGACGCCCGCAGCGCGGCCTCCCTCGACGATCACTTCGCGCACGCCGGCTTCCGTTTCGATTTCGGCGCCGTGCCCGCGCGCCCCGCGCGCCATCGCTAACGTGATCGCACCCATGCCGCCGATCGCGTGGCCCCACACGCCCTTCTTGCCGTTCACCTCGCCGAATGCATGATGCAGCATGACGTAGGCCGAGCCTTCCGCGTAGGGGCTGGCGTAATTGCCGACGATGGCGTCGAAGCCGAACAGCGCCTTCACCAGGTCGTTCTCGAAACGCTCGTCCAGCATCTCGCCGGCCGAGCGCGTGAACAGGTCGAGCAGGTTGCGCTGCTGCTCCAGTGAAAGCTTGCGCAGGATGCCGGCGGTGCCCACCGCATTGAAGGCTTCGCGGACCGCGCCGATGCCAAAACCCTCGACGAGGTTCGGCGGCGCGCGCAGCACGAATTGCCGCAGCACGTCGGCGATGGCCTCCAGCTCACGCGAGAAGGCGTCGATGGTGGTCGCATCGCGCTCGCTGAGCTTGGCCACCGATTGCCTTGTGCGCCCCTCGCCGGTCAGGAGATAGCTGCCGTCGGGTGCGGGCAGGAAATTCTGCGCGCGGCGCTCGACGATGCGCAGGCCGTGTTCGGCGAGCTTCAGATCGGCAGCGATCTGTGGATTGAGCAGGCTGACCGTATAGGCGGCCACCGAGTTGCGGAAACCGGGATGGAATTCCTCGGTCACGGCGGCGCCGCCGACCGCCTTGCGGCGCTCTACCACTTTTACGCGCAGGCCGGCCATGGCGAGATAGGCGGCGCAGGTGAGGCCGTTATGCCCCGCCCCGATGATGACAACGTCGGTCTCGTTCATGCCAGCTTCAGCTTCAAGAAGGTTTGATCAAGAAGGGCGCGGCGCGCCCTCACCGTGCTTTCTTATCCCGCATTGCTCGCTGTGTCGCCCTATGCTCCATTGCGCCCCGCCGGTGGCCCTGCCGGAAATCCCGCCACCGGCGCCCGCCGGTTTCCAGCCGGAGTTTTGATGATTTCTCCCGATCCGTCCGCCTCCGCGGACCTGCCTTCCGAAAGCCGGAACCGGCTGGTCCTGATCGTCTACACCGCCGCGATCTTCGTCAGTGCGCTGCTGCTGTTCTCGGTGCAGCCGCTGTTCACCAAGATGGTGCTGCCGCGGCTCGGCGGCTCGCCGGCGGTGTGGTCGGTGGCGATGGTGTTCTTCCAGTCGCTGCTGCTCGGCGGCTACGCCTATGCACATTTTCTGATGCAGCTGCGCAACCGCGCCATCCCCGTGGCGATCCATCTGGTACTGCTCGTGGTCGCGATGCTGACGCTGCCGCTGGCGATCTCGAGCGAGTGGGGGGATCCGCCGACCTCAGGCTATGCGTTCTGGCTGCTGGGGCTGTTTGCGGTGTCGATCGGGCTGCCGTTTTTTGCGCTCGCCGCCAACAATCCGCTGCTGCAGGCCTGGTTCGTCCGCACCGGCCACCCCAACGGTCCCGATCCTTATTTTCTCTACGCCTCCTCGAATATCGGCAGCTTCCTCGCACTGCTGTCCTATCCGGTGCTGCTGGAGCCGATGTTTACGCTGCGCACGCAAAACCTGATCTGGACCGGAGGCTACGGCGTGCTGATCGTGCTGATCGCAAGCTGCGGTGTCTTGTTGTTGCGCTCGCCGGCAAAGGCGGCGGAGCTGAACATGCCGGCCGACGATCCCGATGCACCGGCGCCGTCGTGGATCCTGCGCGCCCGCTGGATATTCCTTGCCGCCGTACCGTCGGGGCTGCTGATCGCGGTCACCGCGCATATTTCCACCGACGTCGCCGCCGCGCCCCTGCTGTGGGTGCTGCCGCTGTCGCTCTATCTGTTGACCTGGGTGCTGGTGTTCCAGTCGCGGCCGCTGCTGCCGCACAAATGGATGCTGCTGGCGCAGCCTTTGGCGATCGCCGGCGTTGTGGTGCTGCTGGCGGTCGGCGGCGAGCAGAACCTGCTGCTGACGCTCGGCGGGCATCAGCTCTGCTTCTTCGTGATCGCGATGGCCTGCCACGGCGAACTGGCGCGCACCCGCCCGGCGGCAAAATATCTCACCGGTTTCTATGTCGCATTGTCGTTCGGCGGCATGGTCGGCGGTCTGTTCGCAGGGCTGATTGCGCCGTTCACCTTCTCATGGATCGCGGAATATCCGATTCTGCTGGCGCTGGCGGCGCTGTGCCGTCCGGCCGGCAATGAGCGGCTGCCGCGCTGGAGCGCATGGTACTGGCCGTTCCTTGCGGTGCTCGCGGTGGCGCTGATCGCACCGACCTGGTCAACCGGCAAACTGTTCACTTGGCTCGACACCAACAGGGTCTGGGTGATCGGCGCGGTCGGTGTCCTCTCGGCGCTGCTGGCGCTCGGCCTCAACGCCAACCGCTGGAAAATCTTTGCGACCGTTGCAGTGGCGCTGGTGCTGCTTCGCGCTTACCCCTCTGACGACGGACGGGTGGAGACGGTGCGCAGCTTCTTCGGCGTCCACAAGATCGTGGTGACGCCGGGCGGCCAGTATCACGTGCTGATGCACGGCACCACGATCCACGGCGCCGAGAAATTCAAGAATGACGACGGCACACCCGTCACCGGCCAGCCGGAGCCGATCACCTATTATCACAAGGACGGCGGCATCGGTCAGGCCATCACCGCGATCCGTGAACGGAAGGGCGCGCCGCTGCGGGTCGCCGTGATCGGGCTCGGCTCCGGCACGCTGGTCTGCGCCGCCGAGCCCGGTGAGGAGTGGAAGTTCTTCGAGATCGACCAGACGATGGTCGACACCGCGCGCGACCCGAAATATTTCACCTACATTCAGGTCTGCGAGCCGAATCTTGAACCTGTGATCGGCGACGCGCGGCTGACCTTCGCGCGCGAGCCTGACGGCATCTACGATCTGATCATCGTCGACGCCTATTCCTCGGATGCGATCCCGATTCATCTGGCGACCGAAGAGGCGATGGAAATCTACAAGGCCAAGCTGGCGCCGCAGGGGGCGGTGGTGATGCACGTCTCCAACCGGCATCTGGAGCTTTCCAGCGTCGTCGTCGGCATCGCCGACGCCAACGACATGAAGAGCTGGGTCTACAGCGAGGATTCCAACCGCGACAATGAATACATCTTCTCGACCTCGGTCGTGGTCTCGGCGCGCGAAGAGGCCGACGTCGGCAAGCTGGCGTCGTCAGATAAATGGGCGCTGACCGAAGCCGAGGATCACCAGCGGGTCTGGACCGACGATTATTCCAACGTGCTGGGCGCAGTGTGGCGGCGGCTGAGGAACGGCGAGGAATAGACGGGTTGCGATCGAGCAAGGCGCGCCTATGATTGGGCGCGCCTCCTAACGAACGGAAGTCCGTCATGGCCAATTTCACTCCCGTATCGGCCGCGATCGGCGGCGCGCTGATCGGGCTTTCCGCCGTCCTGCTGATGTTGTCGACCGGCCGGATCGCCGGGATCAGCGGCATCTTCAGCGGCCTGTTGAATTTGCGCGGCGAAGACAAAGGCTGGCGCATCGCTTTCATCGCCGGGCTTATTCTGGCGCCGATCCTCGCCGGCCTGGTCGGTTACGGCGTGGCGCAGCCCAAATTGCCGTCGAGTTGGACCGTCATTGTCGTGGCGGGTCTCCTGGTCGGGTTCGGTACCCGGCTTGGCGGCGGCTGCACCTCGGGTCACGGCATCTGCGGAATTGCTCGGCTGTCACCGCGCTCCATCGCCGCCACCATCGTCTTCATGGTGACGGCGGTCATCACGGTGGCGGTTACCCACCATGTGTTGGGAGGTTGAGCCATGTGGATCATCGCCCCCTTGTTGTGCGGCCTGATCTTCGGTGCGGGCCTCTTGATTTCAGGCATGATGCAGCCGACCAAGGTTTTGGCGTTTCTGGACATCTTCGGCGCGTGGGATCCGAGCCTTGCCGTGGTGATGGCTGCGGCGCTGGCGGTGTCGGCGCCGGGCTTCAGGCTGGCTGATCGCGGCGCGCAGCCGTGGTTTGCCGGGCAGTATTTTCGGCCGGGCAAATCGGGAATCGATCTGCCGCTGGTCGCGGGCGCAGCGCTGTTCGGAATTGGATGGGGTCTCGTCGGGTTATGTCCGGGGCCGGCGCTGGAGAGCCTGGCGACGCTGTCGCCCGGGGTCATCGTCTTTGTCGTGGCAATGACGGCAGGGATGATGGTGCACGACGCCTGGCAACAGTCACGGCTGACGGCGCAACGCGAGCGCCTGCTTGCCGGCGCGACGGACGGCTGAGACCCCGGCCGCAAAGCAACGCCGCGGCCGCTCCAAATTCATCCGCCTAGTAAGTGCGCTGCTGATAAGTCTGCCGCGGCTGATAGTAGTAGCCCTGTGGCGCCGGCGCGTAGCCGCGGTTGCCGTAATACTGGGGCTGTGGCGCCTGCTGCTGATAGGCCTGGGTGTCGTAGATGCGGCGGCCCGGGGCAGGATAGCGCGCTTCGTTCGAAGATCCGTCGGCGGGATAGATATAGCCATCGTCGGCCCGCGCCACGGGCGCTAAACGTTGCGCCGGCGGCGTGATCACGACGGGATCGCTGGCGGAGTCGTATTGCTGTTCATATTGCGGCAGCGGCGCGCGGCGGGCCACGGCGGTGTTGCCGCGTGGCCGCGGATTGCGCGCCAGCGCGACCTGCGACGAGCCTGACAGCGTTACCGTGGTATTGAGCACGCCTTGCTCCCTGACCAGCGCAAACAGCTTTGCGGCATTCTCGCGCGACAGCCGCACGCAGCCATGCGACGCCGGCGAGCCGAGACGGTTGACGGAGTCGGTGCCGTGGATGGCGTGGCCGATCTTGGTGAAGAAGATCGAGTGCGGCATCGGCGCTTCGTCGAATTCCTTGGAGTAGTGGTCCTCTTCCATCCGGAAGGCGCGGAAGCTGCCGTTCGGCGTCTCGTAGGAGGGAAGGCCCGACGATACCGGCCACCGGTACGTCTCGACGCCGTCGACGGCGACGGTCATCTGCTGGTTGTCCTTGTCGACAGTGATGGCGACTTTGGCCTGGACGGCGCTCGAGGCGAACAGCGTCAGGGCGGTAACGGCAATGAGGAAGGAACGCATTTTACCTTTGGCCTCCAGGCCTTTGAACGAAAGCTGCCGGCTCTCTCCGTCCCCGGCACGCACTATGCCCGGAAACCTCTGTTGGTTCCAGTGTTCGACGCTCGCAATCGTTAACGCCCGCCGCGGCGCAAACAAGGCGGCAGGACGGCGCAATCGGCGGCAAAGTGCTGACATTTTCGCGAGCGGAGCGGGCCGTAGAAGCCCGGATGAGGGGAGCGATATCCGGGACCGTCAGTTCTTCAGCCGGTATCCGGTGCGGAAAATCCACCACACTAGCGCCATGCAGACAACGAGGAATCCGAGCGTCATGCCGACGCTCAAGGCCACGCTGACGTCGGCGATCTCGTAAAAGCTCCAGCGGAAGCCCGAGATCAGATACACCACCGGATTGAGCATCGTGATGGTTCGCCAGCCCGAGGGCAGCATGTTCACCGAATAGAAGCTGCCGCCGAGGAAGGTCAGCGGCGTCACGATCAGCATCGGGATCATCTGCAGCTTCTCGAAGCCGTCGGCCCAGATGCCGATGATGAAGCCGAACAGGCTGAACGTCACCGCGGTCAGCACCAGAAAGGTCAGCATCCACCAGGGATGCAGGATGTGCAGCGGCACGAACAGCGCGGCGGTAGCGAGAATAATCAGGCCGAGGATAATGGATTTGGTCGCAGCCGCACCGACATAGCCGATGACGATTTCGTAATAGGATATCGGCGCCGACAATATTTCGTAGATGGTGCCGACGAATTTCGGGAAGTAGATGCCGAACGAGGCGTTGGCGATGCTTTGCGTCAGGACCGACAGCATGACGAGCCCCGGCACGATGAACGTGCCGTAGCTGACGCCTTCGACCTCGGTGATGCGCGAGCCGATCGCGGCGCCGAACACCACGAAATAGAGCGAGGTGGAGACCACCGGCGAGACGATGCTCTGCAGCAGCGTGCGCCAGGTGCGGGCCATTTCGAACAGATAGATGGCGCGGATCGCACGGTAATTCATGGCGCCCTCACCAGGCTGACGAAGATGTCTTCCAGCGAGGACTGCCTTGTATCGAGGTCCGAAATGCGAATGCCGGCATTGCGGAGGTCGTTGAGCAGGCTGGTGATGCCGGTGCGGTCGCCCTTGGTGTCGTAGTCGTAGATCACGGCGTGGCCGTCGTCGGACAGTTCGAGATTGTAGGCGGCGAGCGCGGCGGGGATCGCCTCTAGCCTGCTTTGCAGATGCACCTTCAATTCCTTCTTGCCGAGCTTCTCCATCAGCCCGGCCTTGTCTTCGACCAAAATGATCTCGCCCTTGTTGATGACCCCGATGCGGTCGGCCATCTCCTCGGCTTCCTCGATGTAGTGCGTGGTCAGGATGATGGTGACGCCGGCGGCCTGCAGGGTGCGCACCACTTCCCACATGCCCTTGCGCAGTTCGACATCGACGCCCGCGGTCGGTTCGTCCAGGAACAGGATCTTTGGCTCGTGCGACAGCGCCTTCGCGATCATCACGCGGCGCTTCATGCCGCCGGACAGCGTGATGATCTTGGAGTCCTTCTTGTCCCACAGCGACAGGTCCTTCAGCACCTTTTCGATATGCGCAGGATTTTTGGGCTTGCCGAACAGGCCGCGGCTGAAGCTCACGGTCGCCCATACGGTCTCAAAGGAGTCGGTGTGCAGTTCCTGCGGCACCAGCCCGATCAGCGACCGCGCGGCGCGATAATCCCGGTTGATATCGTGCCCGCCCACCGTGACGCTGCCCTCGCTCAGATTGGCGATGCCGCAGACGATGCTGATCAGCGTGGTCTTGCCCGCGCCATTTGGCCCGAGCAGCGCAAAAATCTCGCCGGACTTGATGTCCAGATTGATGTTGTTCAGCGCCTTGAAACCGGAGCCGTAGGTCTTTGAGAGATTCGAGACGGATATGATTGATGGCATCGCGAGCATGGCAGTCTGAAATGGAGTGTGGCGACGACGCAGCAGCGCTTCGGCCGGGTCGAGGCGGGAGGGGTGGGAACCGGGAGATAGGAACGCTATGCCGCTTATGCAATCGTGCGGAGAAAATTATCGCCCTTAAACCCGCTCCACGAAACTATCGACCACCTTCTTCTCGCCGGCCTTCTCGAACGCGATCGTCAGCTTGTTGCCGTCGATCTTCACCACGTTGCCGTAGCCGAATTTCTGGTGAAACACGCGGTCGTCGAGCGTGAATTCCGAAACGGTGCCGGTGGATTTCGCGACCAACTCGCCTTCGATCACCATCGGGCCGCGCTTGTTGCGCGAGAATCCGCCACCTGAGTAGGTATCGCCGCGCGAGCCTGGGGCATCGCCGCGCGCGTCTGAAAATGGCGACTGGTTTTCCTCGAAACCGCCGCGGGCCTGTCCGCGGCCGCCCTGGCCGCGGTTGCGATTGGCCTGGGCGCGCTGCCAGCCCGGCGTCGCGTAGCTGGAGCCGAAGGATTCGACGTTGTCGAAGCGCGACGGGCCGTAGCCGCCGCTGCCGCCCCAGCCGGAGCCGCCCTTGGATTCCGTGATCTCGACATTGGCCGCCGGCAGTTCGTCGAGAAAGCGCGACGGGATCGTGGTCGTCCACGTGCCGTGGATGCGGCGGTTGGTGGCGAAATAGAGCTTTGCGCGGCGGCGGGCGCGCGTGAGGCCGACATGGGCGAGGCGGCGCTCTTCCTCGAGGCCGGCACGGCCCTGTTCGTCAAGCGTGCGCTGGCTTGGAAACAGGCCTTCTTCCCAGCCGGGCAGGAACACGTTGTCGAATTCGAGCCCCTTGGCCGAATGCAGCGTCATCAGCGACACCGCTTCGTCCGCGGCGCCGCCGTCGCGGTCCATCACCAGCGAGATGTGCTCGAGAAAACCTTGCAGGTTTTCGAACTCCTCCATCGAGCGCACGAGTTCTTTCAGATTGTCGAGTCGGCCGGCGGCGTCGGCGGAGCGGTCCTTCTGCCACATCTCGGTGTAGCCGCTCTCGTCGAGCACGATTTCGGCGAGCTCGGTGTGTGAGGTCACCTCGCGCTGCGCGCGCCAGCGGTCGAAATGCAGGATGAGATCGCGTAACGACCCGCGCGCCTTTGGCTTCAGCTCGTCGGTCTCGACCACGGCACGCGCCGCCTCAAACAGGGGAATGCGCCGCTTGCGGGCGTGGTCATGCAGCATCTGCACGGTGGCGTCGCCGAGCCCGCGCTTCGGGACATTGATGATCCGCTCGAAGGCAAGATCGTCGGCGGGCGAGTTGATCGTGCGCAGATAGGCCAGTGCATCGCGGATTTCGGCGCGCTCGTAAAACCGCGGACCGCCGATCACGCGATAGGGCAGGCCGAGCGTGACAAAACGATCTTCGAACTCGCGCATCTGGAACGAGGCCCGCACCAGGATCGCGACCTCGTTGAGGTTCTCCTTCGCACGCTGCAGTTCCTCGATCTCCTCGCCGATGGCGCGGGCTTCCTCTTCGGAATCCCAGGAGCCTGTCACGGTGACCTTTTCACCGTCGACGTCCTCGGTGCGCAGCGTCTTGCCGAGACGGCCCTCATTGTGTGCGATCAGATGCGAGGCGGCGGCGAGGATATGGCCGGTGGAGCGGTAATTGCGTTCGAGGCGGATGACTTTTGCGCCGGGGAAATCGTGATCGAAGCGCAGGATGTTGTCGACCTCCGCGCCGCGCCAGCCATAGATCGACTGGTCGTCGTCGCCGACGCAGCAGATGTTCTTGAGGGGTGGGGAGGGTTGAGGGATCGCGTCATTCCGGGGCGCACCGGCAGGTGCAAACCCGGAATCTGAGAGATGAGTCCTCTTCAGCTCGAGATTCCGGGTTCGCATCTTCGATGCGCCCCGGAATGACAGCAGGGGCCGTACTGTCCGGAAGGACGGAGGAATCAACAGCCCCCGGGATGATCGCCGACAGCGGCACGCCCGGTCGCGACGGCGCCTGCGACAGCAGCCGTAGCCACAGATACTGCGCAACGTTGGTGTCCTGATATTCGTCGACCAGAATGAACTTGAACCGGTTCTGGTACTGTCGCAGCACGTCGGGGTGCTCGCGGAACAGCCGGATGTTCTCCAGCAGGAGATCGCCGAAATCGGCGGCGTTGAGAATCTTCAGCCGCTCCTGATAGCTGGCGTAGAGTTTTCCGCCCTTGCCGTTGCCGAACATCGCGGCTTCGCCCGCCGGCACCTGCGCAGGCGTCAGCCCGCGGTTCTTCCAGCCGTCGATCAGTCCGGCCAGCATGCGCGCCGGCCAGCGCTTGTCGTCGATGTTCTCGGCCTGCAGGAGCTGCTTGAGCAGCCGGACCTGATCGTCGACATCGAGCACGGTGAAATTGGATTTGAGCTGTACCAGCTCGGCATGGAAACGCAGGATGCGGCCGCCGATTGAGTGGAAGGTGCCGAGCCACGGCATGCCTTCCACGGCCTGGCCGAGCATCTGGCCGAGGCGGAGCTTCATTTCGCGCGCCGCCTTGTTGGTGAAGGTCACCGACAGGATTTCCTGCGGCCGCGCCCGGCCCTGGCTCAGGATGTGGGCAATCCGCGTGGTCAGCACGCGGGTCTTGCCGGTGCCGGCGCCGGCCAGCACCAGAACCGGTCCGTCCAGCGTCTCGACCGCGTCGCGCTGCTCCGGATTGAGCCCGTTCAGATATTGCGGGCCCGCCGCGGCCCGCGCACGCGCGGCAATGCCGCCAGCCGCTGGCTGGTGCTCGGGGACGCTGCGATGGGACAGTTTGCTCGGCTCGGTCATGCTCGAATCGTCTTGACCCCACGATGGCACCGTGAGGCGGTAAAGGGGAGCCTTCATAGCAGGGATTGAGGGCCATATAGGGCCTGTCCGGCCGTTTTGACAGGTTTATCCCGGCGCTTTCTGCACGCTGCATTTCGGGGCAAACCCGCGATTTTGTTCCGCCCGAATCGTGAAATTTCGGGGTTTCGCGCTCCGGAACCTTCGTTTTCGCACTGGATTGTTCTGTCAGTCGGTGCGGGACGCTGCAGTCGCCGTCACCGCGAGAGCAACAGCCAATCGAGGTGGTGTCATGCTGAGCTGGGTCGTTACGTTTCTGGTCGTCGCGTTGATCGCGGGTATTCTGGGCTTCGGCGGCGTCGCCGGCGTCTCCATCGAAATCGCCAAGGCGATCTTCTTCATCGCCATCGTCCTGTTCCTGGTCTCGGCAGTGGTCGGGCTGGTACGCGGGCGAGGCAATGTCTAGCGGAAGCTGCTGAATCGGTATTGGGGCGGTGACGGGCCGATATTGGCCGTCGCCGCCCCAATATTTTTGAGTACCGTCAGCGCTTGGCGATCACGATCTCCAGATACTCGCTCGGCAGCACCATGGTGCCATCCTCGGCGCGGTTCATCGATGCGATCAGTTTCAGGATATCGTCGGCGAGGCGGCGTTGGTTGGTTTCATCAAGCGCGGCAAAGGCTTTCAGCGTCGGGCCGTAGTAATTCCTGAACACGTCGAGAAAGTGCATCGGCGAACGGTAGCGGAACGTGAAGTGACGCCGGTCGACCTTGATGGAGGCGGCCGACGCGCCGAACATCTCCGTGATGCGGGCCTGCGTTCCCCACAGCGCCGGCGATTTCGCGCCGGCTGGCGGCGGCAGATACTTCCCGAGCGTCTTGAACAACTGCCCGATAAAGCCCTCCGGCGTCCAGTTGGCGAGGCCGATCTTGCCGCCGCTCTTGCATACCCGCAGCAATTCGGCAGCCGCGCGGTCCTGGTCCGGCGTGAACATCACGCCGAAGGTCGAGAGCACGGCATCGAACGTCGCGTCGCCGAAGTCGAGCGCCTCGGCATCCGCTTCCTTGAATTGAACCGACAGGCCTTCCGCCGTGGCGCGCGCGCGTCCACGTTCGAGCAGGCTCGGCACATAATCGGTCGAGACCACCTCGCACCAGCGGCGGGCGGCGGCAAGCGTGGCATTGCCGTTGCCGGCGGCGACGTCGAGCACCGTCTGGCCGGCCCGGAGGTCGAGGGCCTCGCACAGCTCCTCGCCGACGATCTGCAGCGTGGTGCCGACGATGGCGTAGTCGCCGGACGACCAGGCGCCGTGCTGCTTGGTCTTGAGGGCGGAAAGGTCGATCTGGCCGGGTTGTTCGGTCCTGACGGCAGTGGATGTAGCCATGTGCTTCCTCCTTGAGGGGTGAATCTGACGATTGGGGCGTGACCCGGGCTTAGTCCGGGTAAGCCTCGACCGGCTATCCACTTCGCGACACGGCTATCCCGATCGTGAACCTTTCGACCGCTCCCGGGACTCACAGCGAGGGGGCTTCGGAGTTGCGGATGATTGCCAGTCACGACGTTTCATCGGCGAAATCGCCGTTGCCCCGCGGTGTCAGGCGCGCGCTGGACGCGATGCGCGCCAATCTCGGCCGCAATTGGCGGCTGACGGAACTGGCTGCCATCGCCGGCACTTCCCGCCGGACCTTGCAGCGCCAGTTCCTCACCTTTGTCGGCAAGACCCCGCGCGCCGTGCTTCGCGAGATCGGGCTCGAATGCGCGCGCCGCGAATTGCTGCAGGGGACGCCGGGCGTCAGGATCATGGACGTGGCTCTGCGCTGCGGCTTCCCGCATTTTGGACGGTTCTCGATCGCGTATCGCCGCCGCTACGGCGAGACACCGTCGCAAACACTGACGCGGCAGGCGGCCTTTACGGACTCGCTCGGCGCGATGTCCGCGCTGCTGGTGCCGACACGCGACCGGCCCGCGATGGCGTTCGGGCCGATCGAGGCGGCGGCGGAAAATCGCGAGATGGCTGCCGATCTGGCCGACGAACTCATGGCCGCACTGACCCGCGCCGGGATTTTGGTCGTCACGGGGACGCGGGCGGCCCGCCATCTCCTGACCGCAGCGATCAGGGGAACGGGCGTCCACACGCAGCTCGTCGTCCGGCTGATCGACACCGAAACCGGCGGCCAGCTCTGGGCGCATCGCGCCGATGGCGTCCTGCGCGACGAAACCGCAAGCGGCGAACATCTTGCCATCAGGATCGCGGCGGCACTGCAGCCGTGCCTGCGGTTGGCCGAGATCGATCACGCGCTGCGAAAACCTGCCGCCTGCCTCGGCGCATACGATCTGGCGCTGCGCGCGATGCCCGGCGTTCTCTCCCTGGACGCCAACGGCAATGCCCGCGCGCTGGAGCTGCTCGATCGCGCGCTGGAGATGGACCCGGACCATCCCCTCGCGACCGCGCTTGCCGGCTGGGCGCATGTCCAGCGTGTGGTCTATCATTTCACGTCCGCGCCCACGCAGGAGCGCGCGCGAAGCCTCGAACTCGTGCACAAGGCGAGGACGCTGCGTAACGACGCCACCGTGCTGGCCATCCTGGGCAATGCGCTATCGCTGCTCAACGAGTTCGATGCCGCCGATCTCGTCACGCGCAAGGCGCTGACGATTGACGGCGGATCGGCATGGGCGTGGAGCCGCAGCGGATGGATCGACGTCTACAAGGGCGATCCGGCTTCCGCCATTGAGCGTTTCAAGATTGCGCTCGACCTCGCGCCCCACGATCCGCTGGCGTTCAACAGCATGGTCGGCATCGGCTGCGCGCTTTTCACCGCCGGTCAATATGCCGAAGGTGCACGCTGGCAGGAGCAGGCGCTGGCCGAGCATCCCTCCGCAAGCTGGGTGCATCGAACCCTGTGCCCGGCCTATGTGCTGGCGGGACAGGCGCCGCAGGCCCGCCGCAGCCTCGGCGCATTGCGGCAGCATTACCCTGATCTCACGGTGCCGGAAGTGCAGCGGGGCATGCCGCCGCTGCCGCCAAGCCAGTGCGATCTGGTGGTCGGCGCGCTGCGAGAGGCCGGGCTGCCGGCCTGAACGCGCCGCTATTGCGCTTTATTTCTTCGCTTTATTTCTTGGGCATCGCCACCGTGCGGCCGGTTCCTTCGGGCCGCGGCACGGCGGCATGCGAAGCGACGACGGCCTCGATGCGCGCGCGAATGTCCGGCGGGAAGGGCGCCACTTTGCGCTGCTTCATGTCCATGTGGAGCGTCATGTTTTCCGAGGTGGCGGAGAGCCAGCCTTCGGTCGCGTGCCGCAGTTCCTCGAACGTATGCAGCCGCTTCTCGTCGTGACCTAACAGATAAACCGAAATCTGAACGGGATCGCCGAGGTGAATCTCGCGCAGGTAGCGAACATGGGCTTCGGCGGTGAACGTCGAGCCGTGGCGCTCCTTCATGTAGGCTGGCCCGATCCCGAGATGCAGCCACATCTGGTCGATCGCACGGTCCATCATCACGTTGTAGTAGGCCATGTTGAGGTGGCCATTGTAGTCGATCCATTGCGGTTCGATCTGCATCACCGAGGACAGAAACGGGGCCGGAGGCAGCGGCATATCCTTCAAACTGTCCTTCAAGTTTTCCTTGCTGGCGGCACCGGACGTCATCATCCATCCCTTTGTTTTTGCGGGTCTCTTGACCCCCCTTATATCCTTTGCCACGGTCCGCTCAAATCCGGAGGAGTTTGCCGTGGCGACGACGATATCAGGTAATTTGAAGCGGCCGGAGCCGCAGGCGCTGGCAAGCGCGGTCGAGGCGCTGGCGGCGCGGTTCGGCAACCGGCTGATTACCTCTTTAGCCGTGCGCGAGCAGCACGCCCATACCACCACGTGGCTGCCGACGCAGCCGCCCGATGCGGTGGTGATGGCGCAGGAAACGTCCGATATCCAGGACGTGGTGCGGATCTGCGCCAGACACTCCGTTCCCGTGATCGCCTTCGGCACCGGCACCTCGCTGGAAGGCCAGGTCAATGCGCCCGCCGGCGGCGTCTGCATCGATCTGCGCGACATGAACCAAATTCTTGAAGTTCATGCCGAGGACCTTGATTGCGTGATCCAGCCCGGCGTCACCCGCAAGGCGCTGAACGAGCATCTGCGCGACCAGGGATTGTTCTTCCCGATCGATCCCGGCGCGGACGCTTCGCTCGGCGGGATGGCCTCGACGCGCGCGTCGGGCACCAACGCCGTGCGCTACGGCACCATGCGCGACAATGTGCTGGCGCTGAAAGTGGTGCGCGGCGACGGCGAGATCATCACGACCGGCACGCGGGCGAAAAAATCCTCAGCCGGTTACGACCTGACGCATCTGTTCGTCGGCGCCGAAGGCACGCTCGGCATCATCACCGAACTCACCATGAAGCTGCGCGGCATCCCCGAGACGATTGCGGCCGCTGCCTGTTCGTTCGAGACGGTGCGCGGCGCCTGCCAGGCCACGATCCTTGCCATCCAGACCGGTATACCGCTGGCGCGGATCGAACTGCTCAACGCCGAACAAGTCCGCGCCTGCAATGCCTATTCGAAGCTGACCTTGCCGGAGACGCCGCTGCTGCTGCTGGAGTTCCATGGCAGCGAGGTCGAGGTGGCCGAGCAATCCCGGAATTTCAGCGAGATCGCCAAGGAATGCGGCGGTGGCGATTTCACCTGGACCACCAAGCCCGAGGACCGCACCAAGCTTTGGCAGGCCCGCCATGACGCCTATTGGTCGGTGAAGGCGCTGCGTCCCGGTTCGGGCGTGGTGGCGACCGACGTCTGCGTGCCGATCTCACGGCTGGCCGATTGCGTCACCGAGACCGAGGACGATCTGAAGCGGCTCGGCCTGTTGTCGCCGATCGTCGGCCATGTCGGCGACGGCAACTTCCATTGCTCGCTGGTCTGCGACGTCGACAACGCGGAGGAGATGGCGCGCGGCGAGGACTTCATGCATCGCCTGGTCGAACGGGCGCAGGCGATGGGCGGCACCTGCACCGGCGAGCACGGCATCGGGCAGGGCAAGCAGAAATACCTCAAGGCCGAGCTAGGCCCCGAGGCGATCGACGCCATGCGCGCGCTGAAGCAAGCGCTCGATCCGCAGAACATCTTCAACCCCGGCAAGATCGTGCCGGTGGAGTAGGGCGCGCTCAAACGAGGCCGCCCAATTGTGCAATCATCCGATGTTAAACATCCGATGATTGCCAAGAAGTCTGCCTGCGTGCTAAGCCATCCTCTCACCTGCGCAAACAAGCAGGGCAAGGAGGAGAGCGCGTGGCCAGGACGCGGCTGAATGCCGTAGACAAGCCGATCAAGCCCGGTCGCATTGGAGCCGTGCTTGCGACGCTTGGCCGCGAGATCGCGCAGGACCGCATTCCGGTCGGCACTGCACTCCCACCGGAGCCGGACCTCGAAGCTCGTTTTGGTGTTGGGCGCGGCGTGGTGCGCGAAGTCGTCAAGACGCTCGCGGCGAAGGGACTTGTCAGCGTACGCCCGCGCCATGGCACGCATGTGCTGCCTCGCCATCAATGGAGTCTTCTCGATCGCGATGTCCTGAATTGGCTGATAGGGCAAGGAGAGCCGGATCGCGACCTGTTATTGGCGATCCAGGAAGTCCGCTCCATCATCGAGCCGGCTGCTGCTGCATTGGCAGCCCAGCGCGCGACCAAGGCCGATCGCGGCCGCATCAACGCCGCGCTCGCGGCGATGGAAGCCTCGAAGGACCACGCCAGCGCGACCGCCGCCGACAAGGCATTCCACCTCGCGATTTTGGACGCGACGCACAACCCGGTATTGCAGGGCTTCAGGGGCGCGATCGATACAATCCTCAGCACGGTGTTCGTTGTCGCCATCGGAAGCGCCGGCTGGTTCAAGGACAATCTGCCGAACCACGCGGCCGCGGCGCGCGCGATCGATGCAGGTGACGCCGAGAAGGCGCGGGCGGCGATGGAGCGAGTGCTCGGGTACACGAAATTCAAGATATCCAACAAGAAGGCTGCAGCCTCCGGCCCCGCGCGCCATTGGCGCGGCGTGACCGCGACTGCAGAGGCAAAGAGAGAACGTCATACACGGTGATGTAAGGGACCGCGCTGACGTTCAGTAAGCGATAACAACAAGGCCGGCAAAACAATGTCGGTGTCGTGTGGGGAGATGACGTGCAGGTGACGACGGAAGCGAAAACCCGGCGGCCGTGGATCGTGCGGGGCGTGAATTCGCTGGCGGGGGCCGCGATGTTTGCGGCCCCACTGCTGGCGCTTGTCGCGCTGTGGGCCGTCGTGGTGCCGTTGTTCCAGATCAATCCGCGCGTCTTTCCGTCCGTCGGCGCGGTTGGTGCTGCTGCGCTTGAGTCCATCCGTGACGGCACGCTGATCGCCCATATCGGAGCAAGCCTGCTGCGCGTTGGCCTCGGCACCCTGATCGGGGTCATCACGGCCGTTCCACTCGGAATTGCGATGGGTGTTAGCGCGGGGGTTGCCGCCTTCCTGACGCCGCTGTTTCGCTTCTTCTCGGTTCTGGCCGGCATTGCGTGGATTCCGATTGCGACGCTGTGGTTCGGCTACGGCTTCGGCGCCATCGTGTTCGTCATCTTCAACGCGGTATTCTTCGTAGTGGCCTACAACACCCTGCTCGGTGTGAAAACGATTCCGCACACCTTGCGTAACGCGGCGGCTTCGCTCGGCGCCGGACGCTGGGCCGTGCTGACCGAGGTCCTGCTGCCCGGCGCGCTTCCGAACATCGTCACCGGCATCCGCACCGGGCTCGGTTTCGCGTGGCGCGGCCTGATCGCTGCCGAGATGATCGCGACCAATGTCGGCCTTGGCTACATGCTGTTCGTGGCGCGTGACTTCTATCGGACCGAAGTCATCGTGTTCGGAATGATCGTGATCGGCGTGTTGTGGCTGCTGATCGACCGCCTTCTGCTGGTTCCGCTCGAGCGCTCTACCATCGAGCGCTGGGGCATGGTGAGGCGCGCATGAACGTCTGGCTGCAATGCTGGAGCGGGTACATACGGTTGACGCAGCGATGGCCGACGCTTGCCGCCATCGTTCCGTTCATTCCCGTGGTCGCGCTGTGGACCGTCGTCACCGAAGCCGGGGTATTTCCGCGCGTATTCCTGCCTGGACCGCTCGACGTCATCAGGTCGTTTGCGACGCTGACTTACAAGGGCATCCTGCCTGACTATCTGCAGGACAGCCTTATCCGTCTTTTCACCGGCGCTGCGCTGGGCATGGCGATCGGAATTCCCCTTGGCGTTCTGATCGGCACCAGCCGGTGGGCGCACCGCGTCTGCTGGCCGATCCTGCTGTTTTTCCAGGCTATCGGAGACATTGCCTGGCTTCCGATCCTCCTCATCTGGTTTGGCTTCGGGCTGACGACAATGACGTTTGTGATCGTCTATACCGTGCTCTTTCCGGTGGTGCTCAATACGGTCCTCGGGGTGGAGTTGGTGCCGCGCGATCTTGCGCGGGCCGCGCGCAGCCTGGGAGCGTCGCCGGCGCGCGTGCTTTGGGAGGTGACGCTCCCCGGCGCCCTCCCCAACATTATTACCGGCCTGCGCAACGGGCTCGGCTATGGCTGGCGCGCGCTCATTGCCGTCGAGATCATCGTCGGCACCAGCGGGATCGGCTTCATGATGTTCGATGCGCGGCGTGCCGGCTCCACCACGGAAATTCTGCTCGGGATGATCATTCTGGGCCTGCTCTGGTACATCGTGGACGCCTGGATCCTGGCGCCGCTTGAACGCGCAACCGGCCAGCGTTGGGGATTGGTGACATCATGAAGACCCTCTCACTCCGCAATCTGGCAAAGACCTATTTCGATCCTTACGCGGGAGCGCACGTCACGGCGGTCCATGATGTCTCGCTCGACGTCCAGCAGGGCGAGTTCGTTTCGGTCGTCGGTCCGTCCGGCTGCGGCAAGACCACGATCCTCAACATGATTGCCGGCTTCATTCCGTATTCCGGCGGCGAAATTCTGCTCGATGGCAAACCCGTCATTGGACCCGGCCCGGAACGCGGGGTCGTATTTCAGTCGTTCGCATTGTTCCCCTGGAAGACCGTGCTCGACAATGTCGGCTTCGGTCCGAAAATGCGCGGTGTGCCGAAGGCCGAGCGCGACCGGATTGCCCGGGAGTATCTGGCGCTTGCCGGACTGTCGCATGCAGCCAACCGGTATCCCAACGAATTGTCCGGTGGCATGCAGCAGCGCGTCGGCGTGGTACGGGCACTGGCCAACAATCCGGCGGTCCTGCTGATGGACGAACCCTTTGCCAGCGTCGATGCGCAGACCCGCATGACGTTGCAGGAAGAGCTGACGCGGATCTGGCAGGAACGCCGGCCGACGGTGGTCTTCATCACGCATGACGTGGCCGAAGCGGTCTTTCTGGCCAATCGCGTCGTCGTGCTGTCGAAAGGACGCATTCTCGACCAGGTGGACGTCAACTTGCGGCGGCCCCGGGTCTGGGACGACCTCGTCAACGACGATGAATTCAAGCGCCTCTCGGCGAGCGTGCTGCAGATGGTGCGTGCGGCATGAGCCTTGTCTCTGAAGCCTTGGGTTCAAGCAGGTTTCGCATTGTCCTCGGTGTCATCGCCGCCTGGGCCGGCTTCCAGCTCTGGCTGACGCTGGCTGCGCCCGGGAAGATTTCGCCCGAGCTCGGCGGCGCTTCGGAAAAGGTCAATGTCCAGGTCGAACTGCCGTTCACGCCCGAGCGGTTTCACGTTCTGGCGTTCCAGCAATATGGAAGGGTCACCGGCACCGATGACCATTCGATCGAACTGCGTGGTGTCAAACGAACGGACCTCAACGCCGTTGCCCGGCCGTACTGGGTGACGGCGGTGGGTCCGATAAAACAGGGAGGATAACGATGAAACGATTAGTTATGCTTGCGGCAGCGCTCGCGCTGGCCTGGACCCCGGCAGGCGCGCAGACGCTGACGAAGCTCAAGGCCGGCATGGTGACCGGGATAGATCAGATCGGCCTGCCGATCGCACTCGAACGCGGCTTCTTCGAGAAGAATGGCCTCGATGTCACGATCGCACGGCCTTATGCCACCGGAGTCGACGCCCTCAACGCGTTGCAGGCCGGTGAAAGCGAGATCGTGCAGGTTGGCGTACCCATGATCGGCGCCGTGTTGCGCGGAATGGACCTCGTTGCGCTCGGCAATTACAGCGGCAACGCAACCAAGGCCGGCTCCGACGCCACCGTTGCGATCGTTGCCCGCGAGGGTTCCGGCATCGTCAAGGGTGACCTGTCGACCTTGCGCGGCAAGAAGATCGCGGCGTCGTTCGGCACCATCAACCATCTCTACGTCCTTGCCACCCTCGAGAAGGCCGGACTGAAACCGGAGGACGTCACGCTGGTGAATACGCCGCCCCCGGACATGACAGTGGCGTTGCTGGCCAAGGGCATCGACGCATTTTCCGGGTGGGATCCATGGCCGATCGTGGCCGGCAAGGATGTGCCGGGGGCCTTCGAGCTCATTCGCGGTGGCGACGTGATCTCCTATATCGGCTTCAACGTGGCGCTCAGACCCTGGGTGCAGGCCAATGGCGCAACCATCGAGAAATTCCTCGCCGCGGTTTCCGAGGCCGACCAATGGATGCGAAAGAATCCGAAGCTGGCGGCTCAGGTTGCTACAAGGTGGATCCCCGGGCTCAAGCAAGAAATCGCCGAAGCGGCGATGCAGTTCAACATCCAGCAAGCGGATCGCCGATTGTCAGCCAACAATTATCGCGCGCTTTACAGCGCCGAAGAACGGCTGGCCAAGCTTGGAATCCTGAAATCAACTTTCGATGTCAACGCACACATCGAGCCGAAGTACATTTTGAAGGTGATGAAGGATCACCCGGAGCTGTTTTCCGACCTGCCGCCAATTCCTGACGCGGTCGCCATTGGACCAGGGTACGTCTTTAAACCCTGAAGACGTGGCCGACGTCTCGTCGAATCAATCGTAATTCACAGCCAGCGGAACAGCGTCCGCTGGCGCCGTGTAGTCATCGAAATGACGACCGATCCAGTGACGCGCGGCCTTAGATTGATCACCGATCGCGCGGATCCGGGTGTTGGTCCTTTGCGGACGGCTAAGGCGCCTCATCTCGTCTCATCAAATATTCTTCCATCAGCCAAACTGTGGCAGGCGTGGCACAAACGCCTGTCGGTGGTCACCCGCTGATCTTGATCCCCGTGCGCTCGCCAATCGCCGCGAAGCGCTTCAGCTCCCTCTCTACGATGTCGCGCGAGCTCTCCGACGTGTTCGGGCCGTCCCAGGCCTGCATGCCGGCGTTGACGAAACGCTCGCGCGTCTGCCCGTGGGTCAGCGCAACGACGCTGGATCGGTTGAGGCGCGCCGCGAGCTCGGCGGGCAGGCCCGCAGGACCGTGCAGCAGATAGAAGATACTCAATTCCATGTCCTTCAGGCCCAGTTCCGCGAAGGTCGGAACGTCGGGAAATGACGGAAAGCGTTGTGCGCTCGTCACGGCAAGCGGTCGTACCAGATTGCCCTGCATCTGGCCGGCGGCCGAGCCGAGCGATGCGACGCCCCACGCGGTCTCACCTTTTGCGACGCTGAGGACGGCTGGCGCGCCGCCGCGATAAGGAACGTGCTGCGATTGCACCGTCTTGCCGAGCGTGTGTTTCAGCATTTCCGCGGCAATGTGCGGGATCGAACCCTGGCCCGAGCTCGAATAGTCCAGCGATGCCGACTTTTCGGAGCGCAGGATGTTGAACGCATCCTGCGCGTTTTGTGCGGGAAAGTCCGGTTTCACGATGAACACCATCGGTGCCGTACAGATTGTCGAGATCCAGGTGAAGTCAGCCAGCGGCCGGTAGCGCGTGCCGGATTCGTGCATGCTCGGCCAAATCGCAAATGACGAGGACTCCGAGATCATCAGAGAGTAACCGTCGGCCGGCTGGCGCGCGAGCCACGTGGTGGCGATCGTGCCGCTCGCACCGGCGCGATTCTCGACAATCAGCCTCGCATTTGTGCCAAGGCTGGGCGCCATCTGGTCGATCATTAGCCGAGCCGCGACGTCGGTCGAACCGCCGGGACCGTAGCCGTTGCTGATCGTGATCGGGCGATCCGGGTATCCATCCTGGGCTCGGGAGACGGTCGTCGTCAGCAGCGCCGCACCGGCCCCCAACAGAACATCCCTGCGTTTCATCGGCACTTCCCTCTCATCCTTCTACGCTCTCCGGTTCTAGGCGTTGAGCGCCGTCTCATCAAATATCTTTCCACCAGCGCCAGGTCGCTGCCATGGCCAGCAAGCCGAGAACGCCGGTCACGGCCGTAGCGTTGTGTGCGCCGATGCGGTCTGCGAGCCAGCCCAGCCACACGAAGCCGATCGGCCCGGTGCCGATGCAGACGGTCAGGACGCCCAGAATGCGCGAGCGCATCTCCGGCGGCGCGGCGAGATAGACCAGCGTCGCCTGCATCGTTCCGAATCCAGCGCCACCCAGTCCCGTCAGCAGCAATGCCGCGGCCGCCAGAACAGGGCTTTGCACCAGCGCGAAAATGACCACCGTGATCAGATAGCAGATGGTGCCGCCGAGATAGGCGCGGCCGTACCATCTCGGGGTTGCCAGCAGCGCCAGCAGTATCGCACCCGCAAAAGCGCCGATGCCGTCCATGGTTGCCAAAAGCCCGACGCCTTCCGGGCCGAGATGCAGGCGATCGCGCCCGATCACGGGGATCATGCTGGTGAAGGGCCAGGCGAAAAGATTGTAGATCACGGTGACGACCAGCACGCCGATCAGCCTGCGGTCGCTGCGCACCAGCACGAGTCCCTCGCCAATCCGCGCCAGCACGGCGCCGGATCCAGCGGCGCGCGGAATGCGCGAGTGGATGGTCAGGATCGCCCACAGCGCGGTGCAATACATCAGGATGCTCAGGACAAAGGCGCCCTGGATGCCCGTGCCGGCGAGCAAAAATCCGCCGAGGGCAGGGCCGATCATGCGGGTGGCGTTGCTGGCGCCGACATCCAGCGACATCGCGGTGCCGACCTTTTCGCGGCCCACGACTTCTCCCATCATCACGCGGCGCACCGGGTTGTCGGTGCTCCAGCCGCAGCCGTTGATGAAGCTGGCGACGGCGAGATGCCAGATCTCAAGCTGTCCGATACGGTCGAGAACGGCGAGCACCGCGGAGGTGAGGCTCATCAGCAGCACGACCATGAACAGCGTCCGGCCGCGATCGAAACGTTCCGCGAGCGCCCCGAGGAAAACCCCGAACAGTCCCATCGGAAGCAGGCGCAGCATGGTCATCATCGAGACCAGGAACGCCGACTCGGTGCGCTGGTAGACGACGATCCCGACAACGATGGTTTCCAGCCAGCGCACGGTGGCGACGATCAGGCCGACATACCACAAGCGCCAGAAGTCCGGGGCCTCGATGATCCGCCGGAACGGCGAGTTTTTCACGGGATCGTTTCCTCTACGGGGACTGCTTGCCCCTTACGTCTGCACTAGTGGAAACGCGCCGCACTAGACAAGCCCTTTTCAGCAAGCGGCAGAATTTTCGGAAGGAATTCTTGATGGGGATCGTCGTGGCCCGAGCCCCGCCGATGTCGACACTGGTGGGGGAAACCGTCAGCGGCAACGCACTTCACTGAAGGGATGTTTGTTCCGCTTCCCTGACAACCCAGTCGGCAAACCGTGCGACACGCCTGTCACTCGTCAGGGCGGCCGGCCAGCGGATGACATGCGACTTGCTGCAGGTCATATCCCATTCCGGTGACACGACGCGGCAAAGCCGCTTTTCGGCGAGTGCATCATGAACAAGCAACGACCTCGCCAGAACGACGCCGCTGCCCTGCAAGGCGGCTGTGATGGCCGTACCGAGATTGTCGAAGCGCAGCCCGGCCTGAACGGGAGCCGTGACGCCCAGCCGTTCGAACCAGACCGGCCACGACCATTCCGCGCCGTCGTTCCGGCCAGCAAGGCCCTTGTGCAGTACCGGTAACGTCCCGAGCACGTCCGGCTTCCGCAATGGCCGCCCACGCGGCAGCAGGGACGGGACCGCCACCGGGAAAACCATCTCGTCGAACAGCAGGCGCTGGGTCGATGTGGCACGTGCGCCAGCTTTGGGAATCCACCGGATCTGCACATCGAGATCGAGGGCGCGCGCCTGAGCATCGCTCTCGATGATGCAGAGTTCGATCGCAATATCGGGATAGGCGGACGCAAACGCCGGTAGACGCCGTACCAGCCAGTAGTTCGCTAGCGCAGAGCCCAGTCCGATCTTGAGTGTCAGCGGCCGCACCGACGCACGCGAGCGGGCGCGCAGCTCTTCCATCTCGTCAAGCAGCCGCCCGAGTCCCTCGGCCAGGGTGACGCCGGCTGCGGTCGGCAACAGACCGCCCCCTGTACGATCGAGCAACCGCGCGCCGACAAAGCCCTCGAGTTTCTTCAGTCGATGGCTGATCCGCTCTGGCTATCACACCGGCCCGTTGCTTGACGAAGCGCCGCGAATATCGAGCAATCAGATCAAAGGGAAGGAGACACTATGATCGAAATCAGGGCGACGGAACAGTTGGGTTGGTGAAGCGGCACGAGTACATTATAGCGGAACAACGCCTGGCGCAAATTTCCGACAGTGCGTTGCGGTCGGGCAGTCACAATCCACAGCTGCATGGCGGACTTCGACGACGGTGGGCCTCGCCTTCCGAATTGGCTCGAAGGCGAATTACCCGACTATGCGCACCGACGCGCTGGTTGACGTGTCTGTCGGGGTCGCGAGATTTGGCGATGCCCGTATCGAAGATCTGACGCGGATGCTCCGATCTCGTGGGGAGGCGGGTCGCGAGGCGCGCGAGGGTCGTCCGCTCGACCCGGGCGTCATTTGACGGCAACAGCGCTTACTGCGCGTCGGGGCGCGAGCCGACAGTGCGCGGATGCTCGCGCTTGCACTGGTACTCGACGGCGCGGACCGCAAGACGGCGGCGGGGCCCTGTGGCACGGACCGACGGACCTTGCCGGCCTGGCTGCGCCGTGACGGTCGTCATGCGCCAGGCTGGCTTCGCGGTCGGCATCGCCGTTCTCGGCGCGGTGCTTCACAATCAGGAATCGGCGATCAGCTACGTCTGGCTGTTCTCGGCAGCGGCGGTGGCATCAGCGGCGGGACTGGTTGCGGCGCTCGTCTTGCTGCCTGCATCAACGGCGCCGTCAAAAAAGTAGCCACGTCGATGGCCTTGGACAAGCCGCTACCACAGCGAAAACACGATAGCCAATACAACGGCGCCCCAAACGGCGATTCCCGCTATCACCCTGAACGCATTGTATCGACGTTGTAGCGCATTGCCGGGAAGCCGCTTTGCTGGCTCATTTCGCCCGAGCTGTCCGTCCCCGCGAAGGTTTTGATTTTCGGGACCATGTCTGCCCTCCCATTCCGCCTGCCACATCATGTGTTGCGTCCGCGAGACCGCTGCCGAACAATAACCTCGCTCCTTCTTGTCGGCATCCTCCCAGAACCAGTGCATGCAGCTTTGTCCGAGACAGAAATCTCCACGATAACGCATCTCACGCGCGTACCAGGGAAAGTACTTCCACAGGAAGCGCCATCTGGCCCAGTCCTTGTATCTCCACCGCCCGCGCTCACCGACCTTCATGATGCACATCCGCATCCGGGCTTCACTATGCGGCAACATTCCGCGCAAGTCTAAAGTCCTCCCGCTCAGCGCGACGCCACTCCATCGCAAACAAGGATGGATTGCTTCAGATCTGAGGTGAATCTTTGGCGGCTGACCATCGCCCGTGTCGTATGTTTAATTTTCTTGGGCATGCCGACCTGTCTGCCTGATGTCCGCTTTTGCGACTTGACGCCAACATAAGGCCGGATGCACCGCTTCACGGATTCACGAGTACACGACCTAATGGCGCCGCAGTCCCCCACCTCTGCGTTGAAACCGCTGGTGGTAGCCGAAGTCTAGCAGTGGCGTTGTTCACCCTAAGGTTGTACATTGTGGCGGCTGTCTCAGTTTCGTTCCAAACATAGCCTCGTTTCACCACAGCGCCGCCTGACTTAAACATCATCGCGCCCGAACTGCGCTCTTCTGCTTGCTCCCGCAACATGTGTTGCGTGTGCGTGCGTGAAGAGGTGCGTTGATGCGTTGTACTTCCTGGGGGTTTGTTGCCGCTTGCGGCTTTTTACTGGCAGGTCCGGTGGCGAAGGCTGCCGAAATCCGTATTCCGGACCTGCCTTCGCCTCAATACAACTGGACCGGGTTCTATGCGGGCGTTTACGGCGGCGGGGCGTACGCCGCGTGGGCTTCCGATTACTGCCGAAATGGCGCCTGCCGTCATAGCGAGGGGCAGGCAAGCGGCTTCGCCGTCGGCGTGTACGGCGGCTACAATCATCAGTTCGCCAATCGCTTTGTGATCGGCGGCGAACTCGAGTGGGGCAAATCCTCGTCGTCACGGGACGAACTCATCTTCGGCGACAGCGCGTTGCTGACGGACTTCGGCGCATTCGGAGCCGCGCGCCTGCGCGCGGGCTACGCGTTCGATCGGCTGCTGGCGTATGGTGCGGTCGGTGTCGGCTTCGCCAGCATCAGCAACGGCTACCGCTATACGATCCAGAAGGGGTGCGACACCCTGCAGCAGGCGATCTGGGACGAGCAGGTCAAGGCCGGACTGATCGTGGGCGGCGGCTTCGAGTATGCTTTCACCAAGCATTTTGTCGGGCGCGGCGAATATCTGTACGCCGATTATGGCAGCGTCACGCTGTCCGGCAAGGACCGCACGCGGACCGAATTCCGCAACGAGATGCATCTCGTGCGCGTCGGCGCCAGCTACCGGTTCTGATATTTTGCTCTGGATGATCCGGCAGCGATTGCTGCCGGATCGTCGGCTTCTTCAGTCGCCTTATTACACGTGCGGCGCGGTGATCGCCTTGCGGATCGCCGCGAGCGGCGCGCTGTCGTCGAACTCGATATCCTCGCCAATCCGCTTCAATCCGAGGTCGCGCCACAGCGCGGCAAGGTCCGGCGTCACCGGCTTCGGCCCCATCTCGTCGTGGAGCCGGGTCATCACGTCGACGCCGACGGCCTTGTCGGCGGTTGCAAGAATGCGCTCGATCGGCCAGTCCTGCTCATGATTGCCGCCGGCGGCGAGCACGCCGCGCATCGCGTCCTGCAGGCCGAGGCGATTATTCGTGCGTTTTCGGATTTCGATATCGGCCAGCAGGCAGAACATCGCGCCGCCCCAGTATCTGCGCCCCCAGGTGGGAGTATTGTCGAGGCCCTGATCGCCGGCCTGCGGCAAGCCTTTCGGCATGTCGCGCATCATCGCCTGCCAGATTTCCCGCGCGGTGAGGTCGCCGGCCTGCACCCGCGCGACCGGCTCGACATAGACGGCCAGTCCCTCCGACAGCCAGGCGTAGCGATCGGGCATATCGGGCAGGGCGGTGTGCACCATCTCGTGCACCATCACCCAGTCGCGCTGCAGGACATCCTCGGTGGAATCGCGGCCGAGCGGAATGCGAATGGCGGCGCCGCGATAGCCCCACGTCGTGCCGCCGCGGATGCGCCCGCCATCGACGGGCACCAACAGCAGCCGCAGCGAGGCGACCGGAAACCGCCCGTAATAGGCCGTGACGGCCCGCGCCGACATCCTGATCCAGCCGAGCAGTTTTTCCTTGGGCAGCGTGATGTCGCCCGGCGCGAACGCGACATGGATGGTGCCGCCGGATACGTCGAGGTCGGTCCTGGGCAGCCGGTCGAACGCATCGTAGGGCATGCGGTCGCCGCGCATGTATTCCGATTGCGCGTCGGCGCGGAACGACAGGACGCTTGCCAGCATCGCGGCGAGGACGGCGGCGGCAACGGTCCAGCGAAAGGCGCCGGCGGCTTTCATCGCAGTACGCTTTGGACCGCCGCCGGTCGGTGCTGGTCAGGGTGCCTGCGCGATGAACGCGGCGGCCTGTTCGTGGAGATCGTCGAGCATCGCGGCGAGCAAGGCTTCGCCCTTGGCCGATGTCGCCCGTGTCGGATCGCCATAGCTGCCGGAGCGGCTGTAGTTCGGCGAATTCGGGTCCGACGGCGTCAACGCGCCCGGCGTCTCCTGTTTCAGCGCGGGGCTGGCTTCAGCGCGCGTCATGTCGACCAGATGCGGCGCCAGCGCCAGCATCAGCGACGTCTCCAGTTCGTCGGCATGGCTGCCATGGCTCTGCTCGGCCAATTGCCTGGCCACGCGCGGATAGCGCGGACCTTCGTGGATCCACAAATGCTTGACCCGCTCGCTCGCCAGCCGCGCCAGGGCGCGGTCGACCGGCGCCAGCGTGCTGATCCCGGTATTGAGCACGAGCAGCTTTTGTGCATCCGCTGCCGAGAATCTGCCCCGCCACCTCGCGCACCAGCGCCTCGAAGGTCGAAATCGACAGGCTGCTGCTGCCGGCATATTCGACGAAGGCGGGATAATGGCCGTAGGTCAGCGTCGGCCAGATCAGCGCGTCGATTTTTTCCGCCATCCGGCCGGCGAGCCATTCGGCCTGAATGCGGTCGGTATTGAGGGGGAGGTGGAAGCCGTGCTGCTTGGCGGCGGCGCCGATCGGCAGGATCGCCACTGCGCCGTCACCGATGCGCCGCGCGACTTCGTCCCAACGCATGCGCTCGATGAAATGGCGATCGGTGTCCGTTCCCATTCGCCGCGCGCCCCTTCTATGAACCGACGGAAACATCCGTCAAAAGTCCTGCCGTGATCCAGCCGTGCAGATAGCCCGCGCCGCGGCCCGCCGCGCTGTCGGGATCGTCATAGGTCGCCAGCATTTCGCAGAGCACGCCGAACGGAATGCCGTTCGCGGCTTCGTCCCACATCATCGCTTCCTCCGCGAGAAGTTCGCGGAACATCGGCGTGACGTCCTGGCGCCAGATCAAAAGATGCGCGGGCTGCTCCAGTGCGGTCGCCTCCGGCGGCGCTTCGTCGTTCTTGAGCGCGAGCCAGATCGCAGCCGCGTTGGTCGCCAGCTCGAGCCTGGATGCGCTGGGATGCGGCCGGAACCGGAGGCCCGACCATGCTTCGGGCGCAAAGCCCGCCATGTCGGTCAGTTCGACGACCTTGCCTTCCGCGGCGTCGAAGGCGTCGTTGAGCGCCTTTTCGAGCGCTGCGAGATCGGACAGCACGGGATGGTCGGAGTAGGGCGCGGTCGATTTCAGGAATTCCGGCAGGCCTTGCGAGAACCAGCGCAGGTTCGGATGCCCGGACGGGCGCGCCTTGACGTAAGCGTGGCCCATCTCGTCGAACATCTCGTCGCCGAGATAAAGATGCAGCAGCTCATGGTCGTTGCGCATGGCCTCGACCAGCCGCGAACCATAGGCATAGCGATAGACGCCGAACAGCACGTCGCGCTTCTCGCGCGGGCTGTCGAGGATTTCAGCCAGCACGGTTTCGTCGCCATCGAGGATGCCGCGCTGAAATTCGGCCTGCTGTCGTGCGAAGTCACTCATTCCGCAGGCAAGACCTTCCCGGCCATCTCACGCGTCCTGGCGACTTCGAGCAGCAGCTCGTCGAGCGGCGGTATGTTGTCGTCGCGCTCGATCATGGTCGAGACCCGGCCGAAGCGCTTCAGGGCCGCGACGTAGAGCTCCCAGACATCCTCGCACACCGGATGGTCGTGGGTGTCGATGATGTGGGTGCCCATGTGGCTGTGGCCGGCCATGTGAAACTGCACGACGCGATCCGCCGGAATTCCGTTCAGGAACGTCATCGGATCGTAGCCGTGGTTGAAGGCGCTGACATAGACGTTGTTGACGTCGAACAGCAGCCAGCATCCGGAGCGGCGCGACAGTTCGGACAGGAATTCCCATTCCGTCATTTCGGAATTGTTGAACTGGACGTAGGTCGAGACATTCTCGAGCACGATGGCGCGGCCGAGAAACTCCTGCACCAGTTGCACGCGGCTGACGACGTGATCGAGCGCTTCGCCGGTGTAGGGGATCGGCAGCAGATCATGCAGGTTCTTGCCGTGAACGCCGGTCCAGCACAGATGGTCCGACACCCATTTCGGCTCGACGCGCCTGGCGAGATCCTTCAGGGCCTGCAGATATTCGAAATTCGGCGGCGCGGTGGAGGCGATCGACATCGACACGCCGTGCATCACCACGGGATAGCGTTCGCAAATGCGGTCGAGCGTGCGCAGCGGCTGGCCGCCGGGCAGCATGTAGTTCTCGCTGATGACCTCGAACCAGTCGATCGGCGGATTGCTGTTCAGGATTTCGTCGTAATGCTGGTGGCGCAGACCGAGGCCGAAGCCGAGGAAGGGCGGCTTGGCCGACGTCGCCGGACGGTCTGCAAGCGGGGCCGCCGAAGTGCCTGGCAATCTGCTTGCGACGTTCATCTCGTCTCCACTCGAAACGGCACTGCCGGACGGGGCGGCGTGTCTCAAACTGTACACTCAACCTGCCATGGATACGAGGCCCGGCCCACGCCGGGCCCCAATCGCAGACCGTGGCTTAAGATGGCATATACTTACCCTTGGCGGCGTCGCACTTCTCCTTGGTCATGGCCGAGAAGCCCTGACCCTTGCAGGCATTCTGGCCCTTGCAGGCATTTGCCCCGCCCTTGCATGCGCTCTGGCCCTTACAGGCATTGGCGCCGACGCACTTACCTTCGCCGGCGGCATAGGTCACGGTCGACATGGTGGCGCCGGCCAGGAACAGGGTGGCAGCAGCGGCCGCGAGGGTCGCGCCGGACTTGGAAGTCATCTTCATTTGTATCCTCCAGAAGAAGAGTGAGGGTGCACCGCCCGCAAGCAGCGACAGTTCCAGCCGACAAGCGGCACCCGGAGATAGCTACGCGGCGGATCTGGCCTTGGTTACGCGCGGGCCCGAATTTATTTCAGCCGCCGGATCGAAACAACGAGGGCCCGGCAGCGCCGGGCCCTCCCTCGCACTTGATCCGCCGATCAACCCTTGACGAACTTGGCGCCCATGGCGGCGCACGTCTTCTCGGAAGTCGCCGAGAAACCCTGCCCCTTGCAGGCGTTCTGGCCCTTGCAGGCGTTGGCCGAGCCCTTGCAGGCGCTCTGGCCCTTGCAGGCATTGCCGGCCATGCACTTGCCCTGGGCCGCGTTCGCAGGCGTCGACACCGTCGACACCACCGAGCCGGCGAGGAACAGGGTGGCGGCGGCAGCAGCGAGCGTCGCACCGGATTTGGAAGTCAACTTCATAACGATCTCCTCGATGATTGTTTGAGACAGGACGTGATGTCGCGAAGATCCGTTGACCGTCGGTCGCAGGTCCCGCGACGCAGGGGCAGGGCGGACGTCAATCAGATCGCGATGACCTGCCGGAGGAGGTCCGGTCGCCGTGATTTGAGTGCTCGTCCAGAACCAGCTACGGGGCATCGGGCGATTTGGTTACAAAGTTTCGAAAGAAAATTTTCCTTTTTTCGGGTTGGACATCCCGTCCATACCCAACCCCGGTGGCCGAAGAGTATTTCGTTGCGCAGCGGCGATCTCGCGTGGCCCGGAAAGCGCAGCGCTTCAATGGATTGGCAGGGATGCCGTGCTGCCGGTTGCAGTGCACAACGAAATTCTTGCTCTATCCGCGGACAGGTTTCAGCTTCGCCATCTGCGCCACCGTGGCCTTTAACTCCTCGGCATTGAAGGAGGGAAACGAACAGATGCGGTTGCTGCAGGCGAATGCCGCGGGTTCGCCGAGGTCGGGATATTCGACGTCGGGGTTGGGCAGTTTGCCCTCGCGCAGATCCAGCCACTCCAGGCGCTTGTAGCGGGCAGGCAACGCACGGGCCAAAGCATGCAGACTTTTCGCCCGGGCGTCGTCCTTGTGTCCGACGATGGTCATGTGGGTGGGCTCGACCGCGAGTTCCTCGTCGGCAAGCAAAATTCCGGGCAGCGGCCGCGTCATGCCGGTCGAGGCGCTGGCGAGATAGCGCATCGCGTGCGCGGCCTGCTCGCGATAGTTTTCGCTGCCGAAGTAGCGGTTGAGCAGGTTCGTGAACCTTGCGACCTGCACCTGGTCGTCGATCAGCTTGGCGGATCTTGCCAGCACGCCGGTCTTGCCTTCCGCAGTCTTCGAGGTCACGAAGCCGCCGGCCTCATCGCGGAAGGTCGCGACGAAATCGCCGGCCTTGGCAGCCGAATTGAGCCAGTCGCGATTTCCCGTGGCGGCATAGAGATCGAGAAAGGCCTGGCCCATTGCGAGCGTATCGCCCAGAAATGGTCCGCCGCGATCCTTTTCGCCATGACGGAAACCGCCATCCGGCAGCGCGCGGTTGTCGATCACCCATTTCGCCGCGCGTTCGGCGATATCAAGCGCCTGGGCATCGTTGGTGACGTTGTAGTACGCGGCAAGTCCCGAAATGGCCCAGCCATTTTCGCGTGCATATAAATTCTTGTCGATGCGCGGCATGCCGAGTTTGCGGCGCTCGCCGTCCGGCAGCGCGTAGTATGCGTGACCGTCGATGTCGTGGTTGAGATCGGCATCCTGGCTGACATAGAACGCGCCGTCGGGGCTGGTCAGGAATTCCGCGAGATAGCGTTCGATGTTGCGCGCGGCGGCAAGATATTTCGGGTCCTTCCACAGCGCATAGGCCTGGCTGTACTGCCGGAGATACTGCGCCTGGAACGACATGATCTTTTCGAAATGGGCTTTGGTCCAGGAGCCCGCTTCGGAATACTGGTAGACGCCGCCCCAGACCGGGTCGATCAGCGCAATGGCGGCATCCAGCGTCTGCCGGGCGCGCTTGATGGCGATGGCGTCGCCGGCCTCGGCACGCGTGATCGCCAGGTCCATGCTGTCGGCGTCGATGTATTTCTGGTTCTCGCCCCAGCCGCCGAGATTTCTCATCGTAGGCTTCGTCGACACTCCTGGTCAGCGCAGCGCGCCGTTCCTTGTCGAGGAAGGCCGAGGCCGACGGCTTCACGTCAAAGGCTTCGCCGACCGACGGTCCGGGCGACGGATCGTCGATGATGGCCTTGAGCAGAGCTTGCATCCGTTCCGGCTCGATATAGCCCCTGATCTTGGCGATCTCGGTGCCGTCGGGGCCGAACACGATGGTCGCCGGCCAGCCCCAGTCGCCGTAGCGGCTCGACAGATCGGGGTTGGCGTCCTGGTCGACCCGCACCGGAAGATATTTCGAGGCCAGCAATTCCCTGACCTCGGGATTGGCGTAGGTCGTCTTCTCCATGACGTGGCACCAGTGGCACCACACCGCCTCGAGATCGAGAATGACGAAGCGCTGCTCGGCCTGCGCGCGGGTAAACAGATCGTCGCTCCATTCACTCCATTTCGGGCCATCCGCGGCAAACGATGGTGACGCTACAAGCGTGGCGAAGGAGAAGGCGACGATGCGGACGAGTTTCATGGTGGCTCCCGGAAGCGGTGGTTTCGAGAGCTACGCGCGCAACAAAATCCGGGCTCAGCTTTTCGCCGCTGTCACAGGATTGTGAGATCAGGTCGATTTCTCGCCGCGGCCGGCCGAGTTCAACAACAGCCGGTCCAGCGAGGCGGCGCCGGGACCTGCGATGGCGAGCCACATGAAGCCGGCGAAATAGGCCGCCTCCTCGAAGCCGAGCAGCGTCTCCAGCGAATCGACGTCGCCCCATTTCGCCGACTTGATGGCGACGACCATGACCACGGCCAGCATCGCGGCCGGGATTCGCGTGAACAGGCCGAGGATCAGCATCGCGCCGCCGAAGCATTCGACGCTGGATACGAAGGGGGTGAGGATTTTCGGGAAAGGTATTCCCCAGCCGACAAAATTCTCGGTCACCTGCGCCAGATTATTGAGCTTGCCCCAGCCGGCCAGCATGAAGGTGTAACCGACGACGAGCCGCATGATCAGCGGGGCCAGCCCAGGAAAAATGCGACGCGATCTGCGCAGGCAGCAGGATGAGAAGATGGATAATGAAATGCATGCGAACCCCCGTTAAGTATTTGGTCGGACGAGGCCACAGCCTGCGGTCCCTTTAATCCGGTGCGCTCGAAAAATGCCGCGGCTGGAATGGCGGCAATCTGGCTCCAGGAGCAATTTCGCAATGGCCGCGCCGTTTGTTACAGGCTTTAGCCAAAACTTTGCAGTGCGGGGAACGTCTCCAGCAGCCAGATGCTGATGCTGGTAACGGAGCCGGTCAGGAATCCGATGCCGGTGATCACCATCAGCACGCCCATGGCCTGCTCGACCTTGCCGAGGTGCCGCTTCATCCGCGCAAACAGCGAGGAAAACTGCTCGATCATGAAAGCTGCCAGCAGGAACGGGATTCCGAGCCCCGCGGAATAGACAGCGAGCAGGCCCGCGCCCTTTGCGACGGTGGCCTCAGCCGCCGCGATCGACAGGATCGCCGCCAGGATGGGGCCGATGCAGGGCGTCCAACCGAAGGCGAAGGCGAGCCCCATGGCATAGGCACCCCAGAAGCCGACCGGTTTCGGCATCTGCACCCGGCCCTCGCGCATCAGGAGGCCGATCCGGGTCAGGCCGAGGAAATGGAGGCCCATGATGATGATAATGATGCCGGCCAGGATCGAGAGTTCTGCGGACCACGCGCGGATCAGGCCGCCGATCAGGGACGCGCTGGCACCGAGCGCCACGAAGACGGTCGAAAAGCCCAGCACGAACATCAGCGCCGAGGTCATCACCGCCCGCTTGGAGGCCTGCGTCGTCTCGTCATTGGCGACATGCTCGATGGTCGCGCCGGTGAGATAGATCAGATAGGGCGGCACCAGCGGCAGCACGCAGGGGGACAGGAAGCTGACGAGACCGGCAATCAGGGCCGCCGGGATGGAAACATCGTGCATTGCATGACCTTCGAGAATTGCCACAAGGCATAGCGCCGTCCTGGCTTATACGGAACAGACAATCGATAAGTTTCGTCGTCATTACGGCTCAAGTTCGGTCACAGAGGTGTGTCCGGGGCGCCGAAATGGCCTCGCTCGCGAAACAGACGCTGCTATGGTCGCGTAAAGCCGGTAAGCGGCCCCGCGAAACTGGACCCCTGCATGCGCCTCGGCATCCGCACCGCCATTTCCGCCCTCGTGCTGACGTCCATCGTCGTCAGCGCCGTCGGCGTGCATTTGCTGTGGTGGCGCACGGCCCACCAGGTCAGCCAGACGCTTGCCAACACCATCAACGACCAGATCGTTTCGGCCGTTGGCGATGAATTGCAGTCGGTCACGACGGAGGCGCGCTCCTCCATGCTGGCGGTGCGAACGCTGCTGGCCGAGAAAGTGTTCGAGCCGCGCGACGCCCGAAAACGCGAAGTCGTTTTCCGGTCGCAATTGCTGTCGCAGCCGACCATCTCCTGGGTGGCGTTCGGATGGCCGGACGGAACGTTCTTTGCCGGGCACAAGGCCGGCGATGGCGTCATTGAAATGCTGGAGATCACCCCGGACCGCAAGTTGCGAACCGACCGCTACGAATTCGTCGGCAACGATCTCCAGCTCAAGAACAGCCACGTCGAGGACACAAGATATTCCGTCACCGATCAGGAATGGTTTCGCACCGCCATCGAGACCAACGATGAACTCTGGGCGACCTTCACGACCCATCCCAAGGGCGAGCGGCTGGCAGCCGCCTTCGCGGCGCCCATCGATATCGACAAGAAGCCGGTCGGTGTCATCGCCATTATCATCGAGCTGACGCGGGTGTCGAATTTCCTGTCGCAGCTGACGGTCGGAAAATCGGCTGGCGCCTTCATCCTCGAGCGCAACGGCAAGGTCGTCGCTTCTCCCGATCCGAACGCCAACGAGGCGGTGCCGCTGAAGACCGATCATCCGCTGTTTCCGGTCGCGGTCGAAGCGATCCAGAACGCCGACGGCTACAAGCCCGGTGAAGGCGAGCCGTTTAATACGCACGTGACGCGGGCCGGCAAGGCCTATCAGGCGGTCATAACGCCGATTTCGTTTCCGGGCTGGTCGCTGGTCACAGTCGTGCCGGAATCGGAATTTCTCGGACCGGTGCAGATGACGATCCGGAATTTGCTGATCGGCCTTGCAGTGCTGATCGTGATCGCCGGATTGCTGTCGGCATGGCTGGCCCAGCGCCTGATCGCTGCGCCGCTGATCAAGGTGATGAACGAGATCAGGCATGTCGAGCGGTTCGACCTCGATAAGGTGCAGCGGCATCCGTCGCGGCTGACCGAGATCGAAAATCTCTCCGGCGCCATCGGCGACATGGCGCAGGGGCTCGCCGCGTTCCGGAAATACATCCCGGCCGATCTGGTGAAGCGGCTGATCAGCGACGGCCACGGCGCGCGCCTCGGCGGCGCGATACGGCCGATGAGCGTGATGTTCGTCGATCTCGCCGGCTTTACCGGCATGTCGGAGCGGCTCGGCGACCGCATCATTCCGCTGCTGTCGCGCTATTTCGACACCGTCTCGGTGCAGATTCAAAACCAGAACGGCACCATCGACAAATTCATCGGCGATGCCGTGATGGCGTTCTGGGGCGCGCCGTCGCCCAATCCCGATCATGCCGTCGATTGCTGCCGCGCGGCCCTGGCGTGCCGGCGCGCAATGGAGGAGGCGGGTCTCGCCGACGACCGCGGCGAGCCGGTCAGGATTCGCATCGGCATCAATTCCGGCGACATGCTGGTCGGCAATATCGGATCGGAAGTGCGGCTGAACTACACTGTCATCGGCGACGCCGTGAATATCGCGAGCCGGCTGGAGAGCACCAACAAGGCGTACGGCTCCACGATCATCATCGGTCCCGAAACGCGCCGGCTGGCGGGGAAAAGCATCGTGGTTCGCGAACTCGACCGGCTGGCGGTCTATGGTCGCGCGGGCGGACTGCAGATCTATGAACTGCTTGATATGGCCGAAGAGTTAGATGCAAAGCCCGACTGGGCGGTTTCGTATGAGGCCGGCCTGGCCGCGTTCCGCGCGCGCGATTTCAAGGCCGCGATCGCAGCGTTCGAGAACGTGCTGAAAATCCGCGACGATGCGGCGTCATCGGCGATGATCGAACGCTGCCGGCAGCAGCTCGAAAATCCAGCCGGCGAGAATTGGGATGGTACGACAGTCGCGCAAACCAAGTAGGCGGGCGATGTTGCCAGCGCGCCCTTGCGCGCCGCTTCCGTTTGGTCATAGGATTTACCCGGAAGGTTAAATTGTGCATTCGCGGCGACGCGGTGCAACAACGCGCCGAAACGAGGCTTGAACAACAAGCTTCGAAAAACAAAAATTGGGGAGAATACGCCATGAAGAGCGGGTCCATCAGCCGGCGCGTGCTGTTGAAATCGTCCACGGCGGTTGCCGCGGGGCTGGTGCTGTCGCCGGCGATCATCGGGCCGGCAGAAGCCGCCACGATGAAGATGAAGTGCTCGTCGTCGCTTCCCAACGATCCCAAATATGCCAATGGCCGCGTCTATTACGACAATCTGGTGAAGCACCTGAAGGGCAACGGCCTCGGCGAGCAGATCGAGGTCACGTTCTTTCCTGACAACCAGTTGGGTCAGGAAATCGACGTCATCAATTCGGTCAAGCTCGGCGTCATCGACCTGATGCTGTCGGGCTCGTCGATCTCGGCCAATCTCGTTCCGCTCGTCGGAACCTTCGATCTTGGCTACCTCTTCACGAGTTTCCCGCAGCAGACCAAGGCGTTCGAGGCCGGCGCCGCCAAGCCGATCGAGGAGGCGCTGCTGAAGGGCGGAAACATCCGCATCATCTCCTGGGCCTATAATTTCGGCTCGCGCAGCGTGCTGGCGAAGAGGCCGGTGAAAGGTCCGGAAGATCTGGCCGGGCTCAAGATCAGGACGCTGCCGAACCCCGTCATCACGGAGTGCCTTCGCCTGATGGGCGCCGCGGCGACGCCGCTGGCATTCGGCGAAATCTACACGGCGCTGCAGGCCGGCGTGCTCGACGGGCTCGAGCACGATCCGCCGACCATCCTTGCCAGCAAATTCTACGAGACGTCGAAGCACTATGCGCTGACCCAGCACAATTTCTCGCCGCTCGCGACCTATTTCAGCGATGCGACGTTCAAGCGGATGGATCCGAAGCTGCGCGAGGGTTTCCTCGACGCAGCCCAGAAGGCGGCCGCCGACACCCGCACCCACGGCCTCGAGATGGAGAAGGAAGCGCTCAAGAGTCTGGCGGACAAGGGCGTTACCATCGTCGAATGCGACAAGGACGCGTTCCGCAAGCGCGTGCTGCCCCAGACCGATAATTTCATCAAGGCCCGCCCCGAGGCCAAGCCGGTGGTCGACATGATCCGCGCGACGCAGGCTTGAGGTTTTAGATCATGTCAGTCGCCGCGCCCGCACTCGAAAGCGGCGGTCACCGGATCACGGCCTCGCTGCTTGCGTTGAGTGATGCCGTCGCCGCGGTCCTTCTCCTCGCCGATCTCCTTGTCGTCTGCGTTTCCGTGTTGCTGCGCTTCCTGTTCAACGCGCCGGTCGAATGGGCCGACGACGTGGCGCGCGGCCTGATGGTGGGGTCGAGCTTCTTCGGCGCCGCCAGCGCGCTGGCCCGCGCCGAGAATCTCGGCGTGGCCTTCTTCATCGACATGCTGCCTTCCAGCCCGCGCCGCGTCGTCGATTCCATGGGCGCGCTGTTGGTGACGATCATTGCTTTCTATGTCGCCTTCAACGCGATGAAGATGGGCTGGCTGACCACGGGGCAAACCTCCGGCTCCGGACTGCCACTCGAATGGACATTCTATCCGATGGGCGCCGGCGCGCTGTTCATGACGGTGTTCGCGCTGGAGATTTTCTGCGCGCGCCCTGTTCGCGACATCGTTGCCGGAGTTCTCGCGGTAGGCCTGGTCGCCGGGCTCTATCTGGCGTGGGATTTCCTGTCGCCGGACACCGTGCCGTCGTCGGGTACGCTGATGCTGGTCGGGTTCTTCATCACGTTGTTCGGCGGACTGCCGATCGGGTTTGCGCTGGCGCTGGCGGCGCTGATCTTCATCTGGGTCGAGGGCACGCTGCCCGGTGTCATCTTCGCGCAGCAGATGGCGCGCGGCATCGACAATTTCGTGCTGCTGGCGATCCCGTTCTTCATCCTGGTCGGCTATTTGATGGAAGCCAACGGCATGTCGGTCCGCCTGATCGAACTGCTGCAGCGGGCGGTCGGGCGGATGCGCGGAGGCCTCAACGTCGTGATGGTGATGTCGATGGTGCTGTTTTCGGGCATCTCCGGCTCCAAGATGGCCGACGTTGCGGCGGTCGGCTCGGTGCTGATCCCGGCCGCGCGTCGATCGAAGCAGAACCCCGGCGGCGCGGTGGCGCTGCTGGCAGCTTCCGCGGTGATGGCGGAAGCCATTCCGCCCTGCATCAATCTCATTATCCTGGGGTTCGTCGCCAATCTGTCGATCGGCGGATTGTTCGTCGCGGGCCTGCTGCCCGCAGGGCTCATGGCGGCGGCCCTGATCGTGTTGTCGATCATCCTCGGAAAGCGGCCGGAGCCCGCGGCGGAAGCCGAGCCGCGCGCGCCCGTTTCGGGCCTGTGGAGCGGCGCGATCGCCTCGTTCGGGCTGATCTTCATGATCTTCTTCGGGTTCAAGAGCGGCTTTGCGACCGCCACCGAAATTTCGGCCTTCGCCGTGGTCTACGCTCTTGTCGTCGGCAGCATCGTGTTCCGCGAACTCAGCTTCAAAACGGCCGCCCACAGTTTTGTGCAATCGGCGACGCGTTCGGGGCTGGTGCTGTTCATCGTCGCCGCCGCGCAATCGCTGGCGTTTGTTCTCACGTTGCAGCAGGTTCCGCATGCGGTCGGCGACATCATGCTGTCGTTGTCGGCCTCGCAGGGCACGTGGCTGTTCATGCTGCTGTCGATCGCGGTTCTGATCGTGATGGGCTCGGTGCTGGAAGGCGCGGCGGCGCTCATCATCTTCGGGCCGTTGTTGATGCCGGTGGCGGTCAAGCTCGGTATCGATCCCCTGCATTTCGGCGTCGTGCTGGTCGTCGCGATGGGAATTGGCCTGTTTGCGCCGCCACTGGGGCTCGGGCTTTACGGCGCCTGCCTGATCGGCAACGTGCCGATCGAGCAGACCGTCAAGCCGATCATGGGCTATCTCGGCCTGCTGCTGCTTTGCCTGTTGGTGATTGCGTTCGTGCCCGCAATCAGCACGGCGCTGCCACGCGCTTTCGGCTACTGACATGAAAGTGCTGTTGACACACACGCCGCAGTCCCGCGCGCAATATTACGGCGAGCGCAGCCTCAGCGGACTGCAAGCGATCGCGCAGGTCAAACTGCATGAATCGAACGACGCGCTCGACGCTGCCGGCCTGATCCGAGCCGCAACCGACGTCGACATCATCGTCGCCGATCGCCTCACCGCCGGACCGGGCGAGATATTTCCAGCGCTGCCGAATTTGCACGCCTTCGTTCGCTGCGCGGTCGATATCCGCAACATCGATGTCGACGCCGCGTCCGCGGCGGGTATCCTGGTCACGCGGGCCGGGCCGGGGTTCGTTCAATCGGTCGCCGAACTCGCGCTCGGCTTCATGGTCGATCTGTCGCGCGGCGTTTCGCGCGCAACCGCCGACTATCATGCCGCGCGCAAGCCCGAGATCATCATGGGCCGGCAACTGGCCGGCAGCCGTCTCGGCATCATCGGCTATGGCAGCATCGGCCGTTATTTGGCTGACATCGCCAGGGTACTGGGCATGGAAATTCTGATTGCCGATCCCTTTGCGACCGTCAGCGAACAGGATTTTCAGCACGTGCCGCTCGACGATCTGCTGGCCCGATCGGACTTTGTCGTCTGCCTCGCTGTCGCCAATGAGCAAACCGAAAACCTGATCGGGCAGGCCGCGCTGGCGCACATGCAGAAGCATGCTTTCTTCATCAACCTGTCGCGCGGCAATCTCGTCGACGAGGCCGCGCTATCGGCGGCGTTGCGCGAGAACCGCATCGCCGGCGCGGCGATGGATGTCGGCCGCGCGCCAGACCAGATGCCGTCGCCGGAGCTGGCGAAATTGCCCAACGTCATCGCGACGCCGCATATCGGCGGGCTGACGCCGCCGGCAATCGAGAGCCAGTCGCTGGAAACGGTTCGGCAGGTCGGGAAGATCATCGCGGGCGAGGCGCCGGTCGGCGCCGTTAACGCCGAGCGTTGGACGCGTCGTCCATGAACAATGACCTGCCATGTTCTTATAACCGCTGGACAAGTTTGCTGCGTCAGGTTCAAAGTTGATTATTAAACCCCGCCAATGAGCCGGGGAGAACGACGCGGACGCCTGCAGCCAATGACGGGCGCCGCAAAGGGAACAGGAAGCGCATCACATGGCCATTTCACGTCGTGACGTATTGTTGGGCAGCGCCGGCGCCGCGGGCGCGGCAGCATTTTCATTTCCAATGCCCGCCATTGCCCAGTCGGAACCGGTCAAGGTCGGCTGCCTCGCGGCGATGACCGGTCCGAGTTCGGCGCCGACCATCGGCTTCAACCGCGGCGTGACGTTCGCTGTCGATGCGATCAACGCCGCTGGCGGTGTCAAAGGCCGCAAGCTTGAACTCTTCATGCGCGACACCCAGGGCGATCCGACCAAGGCTGTCAACGCCACGCAGGAACTGATCAGCCAGGCCAAGGTCCATGCCATCTGGGGCCCGCTCAATTCGGGCGAGGCGCTGGCGACCACGCCGATCATGGCGCGCGCCAAGATGCCGGACATTCACCCATGCGTTGTCGAAACCCTGATCGACACCACCAAGTTTCCGAACGCCTTCCGCATGGCCCCGTCGAACAGCCAATGGGATGACGCCGTCCGGAATTATTGTCTCAACATCCTCAAGGTAAAAAAGATCGCCGTGATCGGCGATACCACCGGCTACGGCGTGACCGCGGTCGGCGCTTCGGTCGCGGCCTTCAAGAAGGATGGCGCCGAAGTCGTTTATCAGGCCAATGTCGACGCGACCCAACCGGATATGACGCCGGACATGCTACGTGCCAAGAACGCCGGCGCCGAGGTGATCGTGGTATGGAGTGTTTCGACCGGCATGGAAGCGCGCATGTTCAACGTTCGTGCTGCGCTGAATTGGGATGTTGCGTTTGTCGGTCACCCCTCGATGGCGTCGGGCGAACTCGCCGGCCTCGTCGAAAAGCCCGCCAACTGGAAAAAAGTCTACGCCATCGGCTACAAAAGCTGCAGCTATGACTCGGCTGGAAAATTGCCGCCGAAGAGCGAGGACCTGGTCGCGCGTCTCACCAAGGCCAATGTGGTGCTCAGCGATACCCTGCTGTGGTGGGTCGCCGGCGGCATCGATGCGATCGAACTGATCGCCAAGGCCGTGGCGGAAAGCGGATCGACCGACAGCGCCGGGATCATCGCCTACTGGAACACGCTGTCGAAGTATCCCGGCTATTTCGGCAATTACAGCTTCTCTCCGACCCAGCATAATGGTTATCCGACCGAAGAGATCGTGATGTCGGAAGCCTCCACCGCCAAGAACGGCACGTTTGCATTGGCGCCGGGATATACGTGAGCGACGGAAGAGGGCGCTAGCACATGCTCGCCTCGATCCTCGCATCCGGACTGGCGGCGGGCGCGATCTACGCGCTCGTCGGCGTCACCTACAACACCATGTTCTCGACGTCGCGGGTGATGAGTTTCACCGCGGGCCAGCTTGCGATGCTGGGCGGCGTGTTCGGCTCGCTGTTCACGCTGAAGCTGGGCATGCCGATCCTCGTAGGCTTCCTGCTGACGCTGCTCTGTTGCGCCATCATCGGCATCATCACCGAATTCGTCGCGGTGCGTCCGGTGCTGAAAAGCCTCGACCAGCACCTCTACGTGCTCTCGACGCTGGCGGTTGCGCTGATGATCCAGCAGGTCGCCGCGATCAAATGGGGCACCGAGCCGCAGCCGTTTCCACGCCTGTTCGGTATCGGTAGCGGTGTCTGGGACGAAAAATTCTGGTTGCCGGTCGCGGCCTGCGCGATCACCATTATTGCCCTCGAATATCTTTATCGCCGCACTTTGGTCGGCCGCGCCTTCGTTGCGATTGCGGAGGATAATTTCGCGGCGCGCGCGCTCGGCCTTCCCGAGCGCAATCTGCGCGTCGCCAGCTACGCGCTGGCCGGCGTGATCGGCGGTGTCGCCGGGTATTCTGGCGGCGAGTTGATGCTGGCGTTCTTCGCCAATGGCGCGCTGCTGAATTTCTACGGCTTTGTCCCGGTGGCGCTCGGCGGGCTCGGCAATAACAGAGGCGCCATTGTCGGCGGACTGGCGCTTGGCCTGTTCCAGCAGGCGGCGAACTTCCTGGTTGGCGGCATCTTCTCGTCGGTCGCCGTCTTCACGCTGTTCATCGTGGTCCTGCTGGCGGCGCCGCAAGGTCTGTTTGGCGGCTCCACGGCGCGGAGAGTGTGATGACATCAGTCACCGCCGTTCCGGCGCATAACAACTCCGGCACCCTTCGCGCGGCGTTGCCGCACATCGCGCCGTTCCTCGGCATCCTTGCGGTGGCGACGATCCTGCCCTTCGTCAGCAACGATTACTGGGTGCTGATCGGCACGCGCGCTGCGATCTATTGGGTGCTGGTCTCCGGCCTCAACCTGGTGGTAGGCTTCGCCGGGCATCTGGCGATCGGCTATGTCGCGCTGCTGACGCTCGGCGCCTACACCACGAGCGTACTGGTCGCGGGCAATGTCATGCCGCCGGTGCCGGTATTCGCCGCGCTGCCGATTGCAGGCTGCATCGGCGCGGTATTCGGCGTGATCGTCGGCCTGCCGGCGTTGCGGTTGCGCACCTTCTATTTCGCGATGTCGACGCTGGGCTTCGCCACTATCGTGACGCAGATCGCGCTGGCGTGGCAGAGCGTCACTGGTGGCGGTATCGGCATCGTTGGACCGGAATTTCCGGCGCCGTTCAATACGGCATGGGGCTTTTATGCGCTGTGCATCGCGATCGCGGCCATCACCACCTGGCTGAGCGCCAACGTCGCCCGCAGCCGGTTCGGCCGCGCGCTGATTGCGGTGCGCGACGCCGAAGTCGCGGCCGAGGCCACCGGCATTTCCAAGCCGAAAATGCTGATCGCGATCTTCCTGTTTGCCGGCGCGCTTGCGGCCATCGCCGGCGGATTGTTCGCGACCCTGCAGACCTACATCACGCCGGATGCCTTCACCTTCGACCTGTCCGTGCTGTTCTTCATTGCGATCCTGATCGGCGGCCGCGGCTCGATCCTGGGACCGATGCTCGGCACCATCATCCTGACGATCCTGCCGGAGATCGCGGCGCCGTTGGCGGCGTGGTCGACGTTTCTCTATGCGGTGTTGCTGCTGGTGATCGTGCTTGTCATGCCCGGCGGCATCGCCGCGCTGCTGGATTTCCGCAACCGCCGTCCGCTGGCCAGCAACCGCGCCATCGTGCCGCGACCGGCGGCATTGGCCGATATCGTGCGCAAGCGCACGGGGGGCAGCTTGCTGACGCTGCGCGGCATCGCCCTGAGCTTCGGCAATGTGCGCGCGATCGATGGTCTCGACCTCGACGTGGCGCCGGGCCAGATCCACGGCCTGATCGGTCCCAACGGCAGCGGCAAGACCACGACGCTCAATGTGATCTCGGGTTACTACGCGGCCCAGACCGGAACCATGACCCTCGGCAATGATGCGCTGCCGCCGGGTGAGCCGACATTGCGCGCTTTTCGCGGCATCGCGCGGACGTTTCAGACCCCGCGCGTGATCGGCGAGGCGTCGGTGCTGCAGAACGTCATGATCGGCGGTTCGATCGAGGGCCGGGCGAGTTTCGTCGAGTCGATGCTGGCGCTGCCGCGCAACGCGCAGGATGAGCGGATGCTTGCGGCCAAGGCGCGCGCTTTGCTCGGCGTCGTCGGGCTGGAACCGCTGGCGGAGGTGCGCGCCGACCGTCTGCAGCACAGCGAACTACGCTTCATCGAGATCGCCCGCGCGCTGATGCTCGATCCGGATTTCCTGCTGCTGGATGAGCCCGCCGCCGGCCTTTCCAACGACGAGATCGAACGACTGGCCGGTCTGATCAAGGCGATCAGTGCCCGCGGCACCGGTGTGCTGTTGGTCGAGCACCATGCCGACCTGATCTTCGACATTTGCCATCAGGTCACCGTGCTCAATCTCGGGCGCACGCTCGCCGCCGGCACCCCGGCCGAGATTCGCGTTCACAAGGAGGTGGTCAGTGCTTACCTCGGCGGCTGAACCTCTGCTTTCGGTGAAAGCGCTGGAATCGGGCTACGGAAAGATCCGCGTGCTGCATGGCATCGACATCGAGATCGCTGCCGGCGAAGTGGTTGCCTTGCTCGGCCCCAACGGCGCGGGCAAGACGACGCTGTTGCGGGCGCTGTCGGGATTGCTGCCGGTCACTTCGGGACAGGTGCGCTTTGACGGCCGCGACATGACCAACGCGACGCCGCGCGAAGCGGGGCGCGCCGGCCTGGTGCATGTAATCGAGGGCCATCGCGTGTTCACGCAGATTTCCGTTACCGACAATCTTCTGATCGCCGGTTACGATCTGCCGCGCGGCGAACGCGCCGGCAGGGTCGAGGAAGCCTTGTCGTTCTTCCCGGAGATCGCGGAGAAGCGTCACGAGCGCGGCGGTGCGCTCAGCGGCGGACAGCAGCAGATGCTCACGGTCGCGCAGGGCTTGGTACGCCGCCCGCGGCTGTTGATGCTGGACGAACCATCGGCCGGTCTGTCGCCGGTTCTGGTCGATCGCGTGCTCAACGTGATCGCCCAGTTGCGCAAGCAAGGCACCGCCGTGCTGCTGGTCGAACAATTGCTGGAGAAGGCGCTTGCCGCCGCCGATCGCGTCTATGCGCTGGTGCAGGGCAATATCGTGCTGGAAGCGCCGACCAGCGAGAACAATCTGCCGCAGCGGCTCGAGCGCGCCTATTTCGGCCACGAGAGCCATGCCTCGGTAACAGGTTGAGGACATCAACGAAAGATGTTGACGCCGTCATTCCGGGATGGTCCGAAGGATCGGACCTCCGCTGCGCAATTGCGCACCGGGCCCCGGAATGACGAGATAACCTGATGCGTCTTCCCTTCTTCTACGGCTGGCTGATCGTCGCGGTGACGTTTGTCACCATGGCGATCGGCGTCAATGCGCGGACGGCATTCTCGCTCTTCTTTCCGCCGATCGTTTCCGAGTTCGGATGGGAGCGCGGGGTCACCGCGGGCGCCTTCTCCTTCGGCTTTGTGATATCGGGTGCCGTCAGCCCGCTGATCGGGCGCATGATGGATCGCTTCGGGCCGCGCGGGGTGATGGAGTTCGGCGTCGCGCTGATGGGCGGCGGCCTGCTGCTCGCGCCGCTGACGACGCAGCCCTGGCATCTCTATCTCACGATCGGCGTGCTGGTCGGCGCGGGCAGCGTTTGCCTCGGCTATTCCGGCCAATCGCTGTTTCTGCCGAACTGGTTCATCCGCCGCCGCGGGCTCGCGATCGGGCTCGCCTTCGCCGGCGTCGGCATCGGTTCGGTGACCTTGCTGCCCTGGGTGCAGCACATGATCGAGCAGACCGGTTGGCGCACCGCCTGCACCGCGATGGGCATCCTGATCCTCGTCGTGCTGGCGCCGATCAATTTCCTGCTGCGCAAACGCCCGGAGGATATCGGCCTGCTGCCGGATGGCGACGCCGCGCCGTCGGCAACGTCGGCAGCACCTCGCTCGAACGTCGTCGATCCCGTATGGGCCAATACCGACTGGACGCTGCGCCGCGCGCTGCGCACTGCGCGATTCTGGTGGATCTCGCTCGGCTATTTCTGCGGCCTCTACATCTGGTACGCGGTGCAGGTGCACCAGACCAAATTCCTGCTCGACGTCGGCTTCAGCGCCAATGTGGCGGTGTGGGCGCTCGGTGTCGTCAGCCTGCTCGGCATTCCAGGGCAGATCTGGCTCGGGCATCTTTCCGACCGGATCGGGCGCGAATGGATCTGGGCCATCAGTTGCTTGGGCTTTGCGATCTGTTTCGCCGCGCTGATCGCCCTGAAATTCGCGCCGGTGCTGCCGCTGGTCTATCTCATGATCTTCACCCAGGGTGCGCTCGGTTATGGCCTGACCTCGGTCATGGGCGCGGTGGTGCTGGAAATCTTCCAGGGCAGGCAATACGGCAGCATCTTTGGCACGATCATGCTGGCGGCGCTGGCCGGCGGTGCAGCAGGCCCGTGGGCGACCGGGCTGCTGTACGATCTTTCAGGCAGCTACACCTCGGCCTTTGCGATCGGCATTGCCGTCAGCCTGCTGTCGGCGATCGCGATCTGGCGCGCGTCGCCGGGCAAGGTGAGGGCGGTCGCCGGCCAGATGCACAAGGCGCAAGCGAGCGGCGGCGAAGGCTAGCGCGGATCAGGCCGGGCAGATCGGCCTACCCACTTCTAACCTTATGCGGAACGCGCGGCGGCCCTGGGCATCAGGAAGAAAGCCGCGAGGTAGAGCAGGCCGGTCACGATCAGCAGATTGTTGTAGCCGGTCATCAGCGCGGCATATTCCAGACAGCCGCCGACGATCGCGCCCATCAGGTTGATGGCAAATGCCGACTGCGAGTCCGACGAGTTCTGGAAACGCTTCGAGAACGCCACGTTCGCGAGGTAGATCGGCAGGAACGCCAGCAAGGACGCAGCCAGCAGCCTGGGCGCGAAGGGGAGAGGCAGCAGCCACTCGGGACGGATGACCCAGGCCAGGGCCAGAGATGCGGCGATACCGGCGTAGACGACTGGCAGTGATGGCGTCCGGAATTTTCGCGTCGTCTCCACTGCAGCGAGCACGATGACCAGCACGCTGGCGAAGACCAGCGCGTTGACGAACCAGGTGGTGCCGAAAAGCAGCGCGAAGGTCGCCACGTTTTTGGTCTCCAGCAGCAGGAACGCCGCCCCCATGAAGAACAGGTCGGCATAGGGGCGCATGTCCCGCAGCGGCCCGCCCAGTGTGCGTACGGTGACGAGGGACGTCAGGAGAACAGCGAGCAGCGTAATCGTATAGAGCGCAGGGAACGAGCCGCCCTTGAAGTAGAGAAACGGCGAATTGTCGGTTGCCGGAGCAATCGCGCCGTCGCGCGAATCCGGGGTCCAGGTCGTTTCGCAGCGCTGGTCGGCGGCCGTCATCCCAATGGTGATGACCGCTTGCACACCGTCGAATGTGTCGACGCATGGCGCGTGCCCGAATGCCGTAGCGGCGGTTCCGGCCAGCCTGTCGATGAGCCAGCGCTCGCGATAGTAATTGTACATCGCGAAGGCGCCCTTGGGTTTCAGGTGCTCGCGCACGGACGCCAGCGCTTCCTGGGTGAACAGGAATGACTCCAGCCGGATCTGCGAGGCCCCGCTGACCAGCGTCAGCGAGTCGGGCAGCGCGAAAAGAATAAGGTCGTATTTGCGGCTCGTACTTTCAAGGAATGCGCGTCCGTCATTCGTGTGCATCGTCGTCCGCTTGTCGGCGTATGGCCGGTCGGGGTTCTTCTCCACGCCGATCTGTAGAATTCGCGGGTCGATGTCGACGGCGTCGACATGGCGGGCCTGCTTGCTCAGGGCGATCGCCACGTCGGATCCAGACCCCGCGCCGATGATCAGAACGTCCTCGAGGGGATTAGCGGGCAGCCGAAGATAGGGCGTCCTGTAAATTCCTTCACCCTGCTCCAGCTTCCACTTCGCAGGCGCCATCAACTGGTGGGGCACGCCGTTGACGCCGATCAGGAGCAGGTTCGAGCCCGCCACGTCGACTTCCTTGGTTGCGACCTTGTAGTAGGGCGACCAGCTTACGCCGGGAGCCAGCGTCTCCTGCAGCAGCTTGCCGACCAGCATCAGCGCCCAAGCACAAGTCACAAGCCGGCGGGACGGGCTGGTCAACGCCAGATAGAGGATGAACGCGATGAAACCCCAGACCACCGACGGGGCTTGCAGAAAGCTCAGCGCCGTGAACGCGCAGATGCCGAGCAGCGATCCGATCAGGTCATAGCGGTATGCCGCCAGGGGAGGCAGCTTGCCGAAACAGCGACCCACGACTTCGGCCGGCCCGGCCAGGACGATCGCGACCATTGCGAAAATGACCGGCAGCGCGAGCCAGGCGGGCGGACCGTTGGCTTCGAGCGAGGTGAAATAGATGACGTCGGATCCGGTCCGTTCGATCGTGACGGGAAACCAAAGCACGCCCACGACGAGAATGCTCAGCAGCGGCATCGATGCCGGCCATATGGACCAGCTTTTCCTGCTGATGAGGAAGCCCGCGCCGATACCGAGGAACGAACCCAGCAGGACGAAATTCGAAAAATACGACAGGTGGATGACGTTCGCTCCGAGCCAACGGATCAACGCCAGTTCGAGGAACAGCATGAGGCTGCTTGCCAGCAGCAGTCGAACGACCGTGTTCGCCAGCACGCCGCTTGCCTCGGCCTCGGCCATGACGCGTGACGGGACACCGTCAGCCGGCGAAATGGTATCTGCGAGACCCTGATCAACCCGAAGCATGACTTCCCCCACTGTCCGCTGCGGAAGGGCAATGACCTTCGCGCGCGAAAACGCAAACGGGATCGGTCATGGCACCGCTTCTCAGGCAGCGGCGCAATGGTAGCGGGTGGCGGTCTAAGGGAGGGTTAATGTGCCGGAACTGGAAAGCGGGCCGTTGATTCTACCGCCGTATGATTGCCGAAGTATTAAGTGCCGGCGCGAGCCGCCCGGCCTGCGCCTATCGCGGGTCCACTTCCACCTCGAAGGTTTTTCGCAGCACCTCCGCGCCGTCTGCCGTCAGCCTGCTGTCGGCGATCGCGATCTGGCGCGCGTCGCCGGGCAGGGTGAGGGCGGTCGCCGGCCAGATGCACAAGGCGCAAACGAGCGACGGTGAAGGCTAGCGCGGATCAGGCCGGGCAGATCGGCCTACCCACTTCTAACCTTATGCGGAACGCGCGGCGGCCCTGGGCATCAGAAAGAAAGCCGCGAGGTAGAGCAGGCCGGTCACGATCAGCAGATTGTTGTAGCCGGTCATCAGCGCGGCATATTCCAGGCAACCGCCGACGATCGCGCCCATCAGGTTGATTGCAAATGCCGACTGCGAGTCCGACGAGCTCTGGAAACGCTTCGAGAACGCCACGTTCGCGAGGTAGATCGGCAGGAACGCCAGCAGGCTCGCAGCCAGCAGCCTGGGCACGAAGGGGAGAGGCAGCAGCCACTCGGGACGGATGACCCAGGCCAGGGCCAGAGATGCGGCGATACCGGCGTAGACGACCGGCAATGATGGCGTCCGGAACTTCCGCGTCGTCTCCACCGCAGCGAGCACGATGACCAGCACGCTGGCGAAGACCAGCGCGTTGACGAACCAGGTGGTGCCGAAAAGCAGCGCAAAGGTCGCCACGTTTTTGGTCTCCAGCAGCAGGAACGCCGCCCCCATGAAAAACAGGTCGGCATAGGGGCGCATGTCCCGCAGCGGCCCGCCCAGCGTGCGTACGGCGAGGAAGGACGTCAGGAGGACAGCGAGTAGCGTAATCGTATAGAGCGGAGGGAACGAGCCGCCCTTGAAGTAGAGAAACGGCGAATTGTCGGTTGCCGGAGCAATCGCGCCATCGCGCGAATCCGGGGTCCATGTTGTTTCGCAGCGCTGGTCCGCGGTCGTCATCCCGATTGTGATAACCGCTTGCACACCGTCGAATGTGTCGACGCACGGAGCGTGCCCGAATGCCGCGGCGGCTGTTCCCGCCAGCCTGTCGATGAGCCAGCGCTCGCGGTAGGCATTGTACATGGCGAAGGCACCGTGGGGTTTCAGGTGCTCGCGCACGGACGCCAGCGCTTCCTGGGTGAACAGGAACGACTTCGAGCCGGATCTGCGAGGCCCCGCTGACCAGCGTCAGCGAGTTGGGCAGCGCGAAAAGAATAAGGTCGTATTTGCGGCTCGTACTTTCAAGGAATGCGCGTCCGTCATTCGTGTGCATCGTCGTCCGCTTGTCGGCGTATGGCCGGTCGGGGTTCTTCTCCACGCCGATCTGTAGAATTCGCGGGTCGATGTCGACGGCATCGACATGGCGGGCCTGCTTGCTCAGGGCGATCGCCACGTCGGATCCAGACCCCGCTCCGATGATCAGAACGTCGTCGAGGGAATTACCGGGCAGCCGAAGATAGGGCGTCCTGTAAATTCCTTCGGCCTCCTCCAACTTCCACTTCGCGGGGGCCATCAACTGGTGGGGCACGCCGTTGACGCCGATCAGGAGCAGATTCTGGCCCGCCACGCCGAGTTCTTTGGTATCGACCTTGTAGTAGGGAGACCAGCTTACGCCGGGAGCCAGCGTCTCCTGCAGCAGCTTGCCGACCAGCATCAGCGCCCATGCGCAAGTCACAAGCCGGCGGGACGGGCTGGCCAACGCCAGATAGAGGATGAAGGCGATGAAACCCCAGACCACCGACGGGGCCTGCAGAAAGCTCAGCGCCGTGAACGCGCAGATGCCGAGAAGCGATCCGATTAGATCATAGCGGTATGCCATCAGGGGAGGCAGTTTGCCGAAACAGCGACCGACGACTTCGGCCGGCCCGGCCACGATGACGGCGACCATCGCGAAAATGACCGGCAGTGCAAGCCAGGCGGGCGGGCCGCTGGTTACGAGCGAGGTGAAATAGATGATGTCGGACCCGGTCCGTTCGATCGTCACGGGGAACCAAAGCACGCCCACGACGAGAATGCTCAGCAGCGGCATCGATGCCGGCCATATGGACCAGCTTTTCCTGCTGATGAGGAAGCCCGCGCCGATACCGAGGAACGAACCCAGCAGGACGAAATTCGAAAAATACGACAGGTGGATAACGTTCGCCCCGAGCCATCGGATCAGCGCCAGTTCGAGGAAGAGCATAAGGCTGCTTGCCAGCAGCAGCCGAACGACCAGCGTGCTGCTGCTTGCCTTGGCATCGGCCGCGACGTGTGACGGGACGCCGCCAGCCGGCGAAATGGAATCTGCAAGAGCCGAATCAACTTGAAGCAAGGTGTTCCCCTCTGTCCGCTGCGGAAGGCCATTGGCCGCGCGCGAAGGCGCAAACGGAAGATCAGTCATGGCCGTTTCTTAAGTCGCGCGGTGATGTACCGAGTGGCGATCTAAGGTTGTATTAATGCGGCACAACCGAAAGGCGTAGCAAGGCAAATAAGCCGGCGTATGATTGCCGAACTATTAAGTGTTGGCGTGAGCCGCCCGACCTGCGCTCATCGCGAGCTCGCTTCAATCTCGAACGTCTTTTGCAACACTTCCGCGCCGTCCCGCGTCACCCGGTAGGTCGCCGTGTAGCGGCCAGCGGGCCATGCGGCCCCGGTGCGCTTTTTCCCGGCGATGACGAGAGACTGCGCCTTGTCCCGGTCGAGTGCGGGAAGGTTGTTGGTCGAGACGGCAGCGCCGCCCGGGCCTTGCACCGCGAGGAATTGCTGATCGCCGGCCTGCAGGCCGATGGCCCTGACATAGGCGACGAGCGCATCCGAACCTGGCGTGACGGGATGCTTGCCGATTTCACCTGATTCAATCAGCTCCATGGTCGGGGCGATGCCGGCAAAACCGTAATCGATGATTTCACCGGGCTTGTACTGCATCTGCTCGCCAAGGGAGGCAGCCCAGAGCGATCGGCCGCCGCCGCAGGAGTTTTCAGCTGGGCCATAAGCAAAGGGGTCGACGAACTTTCCGTGGCGCCGCACCGTGAAGTGAAGATGAAAGAATTCGGTGTCGCCGGACAGGCCGACCAGGCCGATCGGCTGCCCGGTCGTTATTTGATCGCCGACTTTGACCCGGACGCTGCCCTTGGCCATGTGGCAGTATTGCGTGCGCCAGCCGCCCTCATGCTCGAGCATCACGCCGTTGCCGCATTCCTTTCCGGCGATCGCCGCCTTACCCGCGATCTTGACCGAAATGTCTTCCATGTCGTTTCGCCCTCCGACGACGCGTCCGGGCGCCGCGGCGAGCACCTCCACGCCCTGTCTCTGTATTTCCAGGTTTCGAATTCGGATGTCGGTGCCGTCGTGACCGTCATAGCTGCGTCCGCCGCAGCGATAGTCGCGGACCTTGTCCGAGGCGTCGTGATCGACATAGTTCTGAAAGAAGCAGGTCAGGCCCGGCTGACACTTGATCGGCAGTGCGAGCGAGATCGCTTCCTTCGCCCCGGCGTCGATCGCGGCGACAAGACATAAGGAAATCAGCGCCAGGCCTTTCAGGCGCGACCATCCGCGCGCATTGAAACGAAATAGGCGTCGGTGCGCGGAATGTGTCGAATGCATGGTATCGGCGTTAGCAGTCATCCATTCAAATTAGCGATGTGTGATGACTTTCGCGAGGCGGATATGTCAGTCTCAGGCCGATGAAATCCCCATCGCCCGTTGCAAATCGCCGATGGCGCGAAAAAAACTGTCGGGCGACGTGGTCTCGGGGTCGATCAGGCGGTGCAGACGAAAGCCGTCTTCCAACGCTAGCACCAGCGCGCCGGCCCAGGCCGGATTGCGAATGGTGGTCTGGCCGCTGTTCTTCGCCGTGGTCTCGATGATGTCGGCGACCAGCTTGCGCCGGGCGCGCAGCCGCTTGGCGAGTTCAGGCCGGCGCTTTTCGGCGCGCGCCACGAACAGGATCATCTCCATGTGCAAGAGGGGGGAGCGGCCGAGCGGATCCTGCTGGCTGCGGCCCATGGTCTTCAGCGCTTCGATGAAATCCGCAAGATTCTTGTGCCGCTCGAGCAGATCGCGGATGCGCAAGATGGATTGCTCGACGTGATCCTCGAGCATGGCGATGATCAGTTCGTCCTTGCTCTTGAAATTCGAATAGAACGCCCCGCGCGTAAAACCGGCCGCCGCCGCAATCGCCTCGATGCTGGCGCCGCCGATACCCTGGTCCTCGAACACGCGCGCCGACGCCTCGAACAGCTTTTCGCGGGTGTCGTCCCTCGTGGGCCTGGTTCGCACTCTTGACATCCCGCCAGTTTAGGCGAGAATGCAACTCAATACAACAATGTATCGAGTTTTGATCGATCGGCCCCGGGAGAAGACGCGCTGAACGGCGCACAGGCTGTAACCAGTTGAGGTCACCATGAACGAGCATGTTCAGACTGCCGCCAGCGCGCCGCTGTTCAATCCGCTGTCGCCGGAATTCATCCGCAACCCCTATCCGCACTACGAGCGAATGCGCACCACCGATCCGGTGCACCTGACGCCGCTCGGCATGTATGTCGCAAGCCGCCACGCCGAGGTCAGCCTCGTGATGCGCGACAAGCGGTTCGGCAAGGATTACGTCGAGCGCACCATGCGCCGCTACGGCCCCAAGATCATGGATGAGCCGGTGTTTCGCAGCATGAGCCACTGGATGCTGCAGCAGGATCCGCCGGATCACACCCGCCTGCGCGGGCTGGTGGTGAAGGCCTTCACCGCGCGCCGGGTCGAGGACATGCGCCCGCGCATCCAGCAGATCGTCGACCAGACACTCGACCGCATCATCCCGCAAGGCAAGATGGACCTGATCGAGGATTTCGCGTTCCGCCTGCCTGTCACCATCATCTGCGACATGCTCGGAATCCCCGAGGAGCACCGCGAGGTGTTTTACAACAATTCGCGCGACGGCGGACGCCTGCTCGATCCGGTGCCGCTGACACCGGACGAGATCAAGCAGGGCAATGCCGGCAACGCCATGGCGGCGATGTATTTCCAGCAGATGTTCGAGTTGCGGCGCAAGACCCCCGGCGACGACCTGATCACGCAGCTGGTGCAGGCCGAGGAGGACGGCAGCAAGCTCTCCAACGAGGAACTGACCGCCAATATCATCCTGTTGTTCGGCGCGGGCCACGAGACCACCGTCAACCTGATCGGTAATGGCCTGCTGGCGCTGCATCGTAATCCCGACCAGCTCGCGCTGCTCAAGGCCAGGCCCGAGCTCACTACCAATGCCATCGAAGAATTCCTGCGCTACAATTCGTCGGTGCAGCTGACCGGCCGGGTGGCGCTGGAAGACATCGAAGACCTCGGCGGAAGGCGCATCCCGAAGGGCGAGAGCGTGCTGTGCCTGCTGGGCTCGGCCAACCACGACCCCGCGGTCTATCCCGACCACCCGGAACGTTTGGATATCACCCGGCCCAATGTCCGGCCGCTGTCCTTTGGCGGCGGCATCCATTTCTGCCTCGGCGCCCAGCTGGCGCGGATCGAGGCCGAGGTCGCGATTTCGACCCTGCTGCGGCGGATCCCGGACCTGCGGCTGGAAGACGCGATCAATCCGGAATGGCGCCCGACCTTCGTGCTACGCGGCCTGAAGCGGCTGCCGGCGAGCTGGTGACCGCCCGGTCACTTGCTGGCGCGGCGGCTTTGGCCTTCGGCCACGGCAATGGAGGGCTTTCGCATATGACGGTCTCGCGCTTGTGAGCGCGGTGTTGCTGCATCGGGATGGCCGGGCTTGTCCCGGCCATCCACGTCTTTTTGACTGGAAATCAAGACGTGGATGCCCGGGACAAGCCCGGGCATGACGAGTTTGGGATGTGCGAATCACGACAACGACCGGCTATGTGATAGCCTGCCCCGGTGACCGCAGACGGGTGTGGAGCCTGTCAGTATGCCGCTGTGACTTCGCCATACTTCTCTCTATATTCCGGGCAGCTCCGGGGCCGGGTTCGGCGTGGCGCGGCGTGCGCGCCGGAGCGGTTCAAGGGGAGATACCGTGCAGACGACGCTGCTCGGAGTGGCCATCGCCTTCATCATTGCGCTGATCGCCGCACTCGTCGGGCCGTATTTCATTGACTGGAACCAGTTCCGGCCGCAATTCGAGGCCGAGGCGACGCGGATCGTCGGCACGCCGGTCCGTGTCGGCGGCAAGCTCGACGCGCGGTTGTTGCCGGCGCCGTCGCTGCAACTGCACTCGGTCGTGGTCGGCGGCGCCAACGATCTCGGCAAGGTGCGCGCCGACAAGCTCGCCGTGGAATTCAGCCTGAGCTCGCTGATGCGTGGCGAGGTGCGTGCCACCGAATTGACCATCAACGGCCTGTCGCTCGATCTCGGGCTCGATGCGAGGGGGCGTATCGATTGGCCGGCATCGACCGGGACGGTCAATCTGGGCTCGCTGGCGATCGACCGGCTCAATCTCACCGGCCGTATCGCCCTGCACGACGCGGCCAGCCGCTCTACGCTCGAACTGAACGACATCGCCTTCAGCGGCGACGTGCGCTCACTGGCCGGCTCGGTCCGCGGCGACGGCAACTTCATGCTGAAGGGCACGCGCTATCCGTTTCGCATCTCCTCGGGGCAGGGCCCCGACGGCAACGGCACCCGCGTCCATCTCAATATCGACCCGGGCCAGCGCGCATTCCTGGCTGATCTCGACGGCGTGCTGAACTTCGATGCCCGCGCGCCGCGCTTCGAAGGCACGATGACACTCGCCGCTCCCCCCGGCCAAAAGGGTAAGGGCAACGATCCGCCATGGCGTATCGCGGCGAAGGTCAAAGCCGACTACGCGGCGGCACGGCTCGACCAGATCGAGGTAACCTATGGCGCCGAGGAGCGCGCGCTGAAACTCTCAGGCAACGGCGACATCCGCTTCGGGGCGGCGCCGCTGCTGCGCGCGGCGCTGTCGGCGCGTCAGCTCGATGCCGACAGGTTCGTCGCCAAAGATACTGCCAAGGACGATGCCACCGAGCCGGTTCGTGCGTTACCGACCCTGCGGGCGATCTCGTCGGTCGTCCCCAATCTGCCGATTCCCGCGCAGATCGAACTGGCGTCCGAGCAGGTCATGCTGGGCGGCCGCCCGTTGCAGGATATTTCTGCCGAACTGCAGGGCGACGACAAGTCCTGGAGCCTGCGAAGACTGGAGTTCCGAGCGCCCGGCGCGACCAGGGTTTCGCTCAGCGAGGCCGGTGCGACGAGCGCTGCGCCCGACCGTTTCAAGGCCGCGCTCAGCGTCGAATCGTCCGATCCCGAGGCGCTGCTGACCTGGCTGCAGGGCCGCGGCGAGAGCGCCTATCGCAGCCAGAAGCCGCTTCGGCTGCGCGGCGATGTGACCGTGGCGCCCGAGGGCTTTGCCATCGACGCCATGAAGGCCGACATCGAAGGCGGCACCGTCGAGGGGCGGGTGGTGGTGTCGCACCGGCAAGCCATTCATGGCTCCCGGGTCGATGTGGAACTGAAGGCGGAGCGTCTTGATCTCGATTCTGCCACGGCCTTCGCGCGGTCGCTGGCGGGACCGCAGGGCGAGTGGCCGGATGAGGGAAAGCTTTCGCTCGATATCGGCCGCGCCACCTCCGCCGGACAGGAGCTGAGTCCGCTGGCCGCCAAACTGGCCTACTCTCCGGCAAAGCTATCACTTGAGCAGTTGAAGATCGGCCAGCTTGAAAGCGTGACGCTGGACGGCGCGGGCAATTTCGACCGCGTCAACGCCACCGGATGGTTCGCGCTCAATTCGAGCGCCGTCTCGCTCAGTCGGTTGACCAGCCTGATCGTCCCGTTTTCGCCGGCGTTGGCCGCGCGGCTCAATGCGATGGGGACGAGTCCAGGCCCGGCGCGACTGAAACTGGCACTCGATCTCACCAGGAATGCCGGGCAGCCCGATCGCGTCCAGGCGCGCGCCACGGCCGATCTCAACTCGGCGCAGCTCAAGGGCGTCACCACCATCACCGCAAGGCCGGCCGTTGCGGCCATCCAGGGCATCGACCTCTCCGCGCTCCGGAGCAGCGACATCGGGATCGAGTCGAAATTTTCTTCCGAGCAGGGAAGCGCCCTGCTTGTGCTGCTCGGTCTCGATCGCACGGTGGCGGCGGGCGACGGTCCGGCGCAGTTCGAAGGCAGCGCAACGGGCATATGGGGCGGGCCGTTGCGGCTGAAGGCAAAGCTCTCGGGGAAGGGACTTGAAGCCGAAGCGGAAGGCTCCGCTGACCCATGGGCGCAAGAGGCCAAAGCCAACCTCTCCCTGAAAGTTCGCGGCGCCGATTTCGGGCCGCTGCTCGATCTCAAGCCGGCGGATACGCTGGCGCAGAACATCGGCCTGTCTTCGCGCGTGCAGCTCACCGGCAACAGGCTGACCTTCGACGACCTCGACAGCAGCCTCGGCGGCTCGCGCCTGCGCGGCAGCGTGGCGGTGACGCTCGGCGAGGAGAAGGAGATCGAGGGCGAAATCGGCGCCGAGCAGCTCGCGCTGGCGCCGGCCTTTGCGCTGGCGCTCGGCGCTGCCGGACATGACGCCGGCGAGCCGCTTGGCACTGGCCTTGCGAAGGGCTGGCGCGGCAGGATCGCGTTTCAGGCGTTGCGCGGTTTGCTGCCGGGCGGAAGCGAATTGCAGCCGGTGAGCGGCGTGATCAAGAGCGATGGCCAGTCGCTGAGTTTCGACGCCATCCAAGGCAAGATCGGCGGCGGCGAGGTCACCGCCAGTGTGGATGCAAAGCCGGGCGCAAACGGCATTGCGTTGAACGCGAGCGTCCAGTTCTCCGGCGTCGACGGCACGGCGCTGCGCTACCGCAACCTCGCGATGCCCGCGGGGCGCGCATCGATGCAGATGACGCTGACGAGCCAGGGCCGCAGCGCCGCGGCGCTGGCGGGCGCGCTGTCCGGCAGCGGAACGCTGACGCTGGAAGCGGCGAGGATTTCGGGCCTCGATCCGCGCGCCTTCGAAGTGGCGGTGCGCGCCAATGACAGCGGGCAGGTCAAAGACGACGTCCGCTTGAAGCAGATCGTCGAAGCCGCATTGCCGGCGGGCGCGCTTGCGGTTCCTTCAGCGCAAATTCCGTTCACCGTCAGGGATGGCCGGCTTCGGGTCGGGGCCACGGCGCTGGACGGCAATGGCGTGCGGGCCACCGTCTCCGGCGGATACGATATCGCCGCGGATCAGGCCGATATCCGCGCCGCGCTTTCCCTGACGATGATCACCGGGCGTCCGGAGATTCAACTGCTCGCCGTCGGGACGCCGGACGCGCTGAGCCGCAGCGTCGACGTTGCACCCTTGTCTTCGTGGCTAGCGGTGCGCGCGATCGATCACGAAACCCGACGGCTCGATGCGATCGAACGTGGCGAGCCGCCGCCGCCGGCACCAGCGCCGATCGTGTTGCCGGCGGAGGGACTGACTCCGCTTCCGGAGGCGGCGCTGCCGACCGCGCCGGCGAAGCAGAAAGGCGCCCGCGATCCAACGCGGCCTCCCGCGAAGAAGGCGGCCGTGCCGCGCCCGCCGACAGCCCCCGTCGTCAATGCGCCGCCGGCGCCCGTCGCCGGCCAGCCGCAGGTCGTGCCGCTGCCGCCGCCGATCGACGTGCGGCCCGCGCCAGGCGCGGCCGCCGCCAAGCCGAAGCCGCCGCCGCGTCCACCGTTGGCGCTGACGCCGCAGGTCGCCAATCCGCCGCCGCGTTCGAACTAGCGGCACGGGCTCATTCGCGCGGCGTTGAGGCAAAGCAGACATCAAATGACAGGCAGCGCACGCAGACTCGGTCGAGAATGGCCCAAACCGGTCATCGGCATTCCCTAGACAGACAGTCTCCCCTGGGGAATCATGCAGCGGTCGGCACAAGAGGGGCGCCGCCATGGACCTCGGAGGTTGGCTGCGGAAGCTTGGCCTCGAACATTATGAGGCAGCCTTCCACGAGAACAAGATCGATGACACGGTCCTGCCGAGTTTGACGGCGGAGGACTTGAAGGATCTTGGTGTCGGATTTGTCGGGGATCGTCGCAAGCTGCTCGACGCCATCGCTACCTTGCGCGCCGGAGCGAGCACACCAAGGCCACTTTCCGACGCTCCCCCGGCAACCGACGAAGCCGCCACTGACACCGCCGAGCGCCGCCAGGTCACAGTGATGTTCGCGGACCTTGTCGGTTCGACGACACTCTCCGCTCGTCTGGACCCGGAAGACCTTCGCGAGGTCATTTCGGCCTACCAGAAGTGCGTCGCCGAGACCGTGCGCCGTTTCGGGGGCTTCGTCGCCAGATATTTGGGCGATGGTGTGCTGATTTACTTCGGCTATCCGGCAGCGCATGAGGATGACGCCGAGCGTGCCGTTCGGTCCGGGCTCGCGCTGATCGATGCGGTGGCCATGCTGCCGGCTCCTGAGCCCCTACAAGTACGGATAGCGGCTGCCACCGGGATGGTGGTGGTCGGGGATCTTGTGGGGTCCGGCGAAGCGCAGGAGCACGATATTGTCGGCGAGACGCCGAACCTCGCGGCACGCCTTCAAGCCATCGCCGAGCCGAACACGGTCATCATTGCCGAGGCAACGCGCAGGCTGCTGGGCAATCTCTTCGAGCTGCGAGACCTCGGGCCAAAGGACCTCAAGGGAATCGCCGGGCCGGTGAAGACCTTCGCAGTACTGCGGGCAAGTTCCGTCGAGAGCCGCTTCGAGGCAATGCACCCCGGCATCCTGACTGCACTGGTCGGACGAGAAGAAGAGCTTGAACTGCTGTTGCGGCGCTGGGAGAAAGCCAAGACCGGCGAAGGCCGGGTCGTGCTGCTGTCCGGCGAGGCCGGCATCGGCAAATCCAGGCTGGCGGCCGCGCTCATGGAGGCAATCGCGGTCGAAGGACACACACGGCTGCGGTATTTCTGCTCGCCGCAGCACACGGACAGCGCCTTTCATCCGATTATCGGGCAGTTCGAACGTGTCGCCGGATTTGCATATGGCGAAACACCGCAAACAAAGCTCGACAAGCTCGACGCGCTACTGGCGCGGACCGCGACGTCCAGGCAGGAAGCTACGCTTTTCGCCGAGCTGTTGTCGCTTCCAGATGACGGACGCTACCCCGCTTTAGAGCTTGCTCCCGAACAGCGCCGGCAGAAGACGCTGGAGGCACTTGACTTACAATTGGAGACCCTGGCGCGCTCCAGCCCCGTGCTGTTGATCGTGGAGGATGCGCACTGGGGCGACCCCACGAGCCTGGAAGCGTTCGGTCGCACGGTGGACCAGATCGCGACCCTTCCGGCGCTACTGATCGTGACGTTTCGGCCGGAGTTCGAGGCACCCTGGGTCGGACAACCGCACGTAACAGCGCTTGCGCTCAACCGGCTGGGACATCGCGACGCCGGCAGTTTGATTGACCGCGTGATCGGCAACAAGCTGCTGCCGGCAAACATTAGGCAAGACATTATCGAGCGGACCGACGGTATCCCACTATTTGTCGAGGAGATGACCAAGGCGGTGTTGGAGGCCGGCAGCGAGCCGGAAGCGATGCAGATTGCGGCCACAATTCCCTCTTCGGCGCTGGCGGTGCCCGCGAGTTTGCATGCCTCCCTGATGGCGCGGCTTGACCGGCTCGGCTCGGCCAAGGAGTTGGCCCAAGTCGGGGCGGCCATCGGTCGTGAGTTTTCACATGCGCTGTTGGCCGCGGTGGTGCGTAAGCCAGAGGCGGAACTCCGCGCATCACTCGACCGTCTTATCGGAGCCGGTTTGCTGTTCCGCAGGGGCGTGCCGCCGCACGCGACCTATTTGTTCAAGCACACCCTGGTGCAGGACGCGGCCTATGGCACGTTGCTGCGGAAGCCGAGACGCGCACTCCACGCTCGTATTGCAGACGCTTTCGAAAGGCAGTTTGCTGACATCGCCGAAGGCCAGCCGGATCAGCTGGCGCGGCATTGCACCGAGGCCGGGCTGATCGACAAGGCGGCGGCGTTGTGGGGCAAAGCAGGATTGCGGTCACTGAAGTGCTCGGCGTTGGTTGAGGCCATCGAGCAGCTTAGGCGGGCGCTCGGACTGATCGCGACTTTGCCCGGCACGCCGGCGCTCCGAGGCGAAGAAATCAGGTTTCAAGTTGCACTGCTGCCCCCACTCATGCACGTCAAAGGACTCGCGGCGCCGGAAACCAAGGCTGCTACGGAGCGGGCACTTTTGCTGATCAAGCAGGCTGAAGCGCTCGGGGAGCCTCCCAAGGATCCACTGCTTCTGTTTCGGGCTCTCCGCAGTATGTGGGTAACGAACACTACCGAATTCAACGGCGACCTGGCGCGCGAGAGTGCCGCGCAGATCCTGGCGCTTGCCGAGAAACAGGGAGATAAGGTCATGCTCATGGTGGGGCAGCGCTGCGTGGCCTTTGTATTGGTGCTCACGGGCAACTTCGCGGAAGCCCTCGCACACTACGATCAGGCGATTGCGCTTTACGATCCTGTCGAACATCGGCTGCTGGCGACGCGGTTTCCCAACGATCTTCGGTCGCTGGCACTGTGGTTCCTTGGCTATCCAGACGCTGGGCTCGCAAGCACAGAACAGGCGCTCAATGCAGCGCGTGAGACCGGCCATGCCGCCTCATTGATGCCCGTGATGGATCTAGCATGCGATTGCCAACTTATCAGCGCTAACTACGCGACAACGAAGGCATTATCGGATGAGCTTATCGCGTTGGCCGAGGAAAAAGGCGCCATTTACTGGAAGACCCAAGGATTGTTAAGGCGGGCCAGTCTTTTGGCTTCAACTGGCAACGCCTCGGACGCAGTCAGCATCTTCACCTCGACGCTGCCCGCATGCCGCTCAATCGGAACAACAATAAGGCTGCCGTGGCATCTATGCCATTTGGCAAGGGCCTGTGGGGAGCTCGGCCAGTTCGAAGAGGCCTGGAGCTACATTGCCGAAGCAATCACGGCGGTCGAAACGACAAAGGAAAAATGGTGCGAGGCCGAGGTTCATCGCATCGCCGGCGAAATTGCCCTGATATCGCCAGAGCGGGATTTGACAAAAGCCGAAGCCTGTTTCGAACAGGCGCTCGCGGTCGCGCGTCAACAGCAGGCGAAATCCTGGGAGCTGCGCGCGGCTATCAGCATGGTGCGGCTGTGGCTCCAGCAAGGGAAGCGGGACGAAGCCCGAGAACTTCTCGCTCCGATCTACAGCTGGTTTACCGAGGGCTTTGACACGGTGAACCTGAAGCAGGCGAAGGCCTTGCTCGACGAGCTGGCAGCATGATGGCGCACATTCTTGTCATGGAATGTCGGCACGTGGCCCTTCGCGTCACATCGCTGCCGTGAGGTAACGGCGTCGCTCTAAGGGCAAAGCAGACATTTCTTCTGCACGTCACACCACCCGATTTTATAGGTACATGGCCCAAACGAGCGCGATCTTCCGACTACTCCCGATTGTCCGCAAAATTGCCTCGTCGTGGCTGACGACGATCAACGCGCCGTCGAATCCCTTCAGCACATTCTCCAGCTTCTCGATCGCGGCCAGATCTAGATGGTTGGTCGGCTCGTCCAGCAGCAGGAGGAACGGCGGCTGCGGACGGGCGAAGCCGCAGGCGGGCCCGCGCCGCGTTCCGCCGCCAAGGCTGCGTCCGCCACTCGCGCTAACGCCGCAGATCGCCAATCCGTCGCCGCGCTCGAACTAGCGCAGGACGAGATCAGGTCGGGCCGCGACGACGGACCTCTCGTGCCAATGACACGAGCTGCCTGAGCGCTCCAGACCGGGTCCATTTCTACTTTGCATGGGGTTGTTTTCGATATTTCGTGTTTCGGCACCCAAAGCAGGCCCGCTCCAACCTCAGCTCCGTCTTTCGAAACATTAATTTCCCCGCCAGCGTCCCGTAATGGCGAAGTTGTCAAACATGCGACCGACCATCAAAGCGCGAGGTTTTGCCGTGGGCCGTGCGTTGGAATACAACCTTACAACGCTGAGAGTTTCCCGAGCGTATGTCAGCCTGCTGTCCCGACCTGAGGGTGACGCGGCGGCGGTTTCTCTGGCGTGGATCGGAGACTTTGAAATTCGTATGCACGCCGCGCCGCCGACCAGCGCCGTGAAGCAGCCGCTTTTCATCATCGATATCTTTGACCATGACGCGCAACTCTTCATCGACAGCCGCGCTTGCTACGCTGTCGCAGAAGGCGCCGCCGCGTTCGATGAATTCCTGAGTCTGGCTGAGCCGGTGACAGGCGGGACGCACGAGAAGCCCCCGTCTGATCGTTGGCGCTAAAGCACGATTTCCCTTTCGGTCCCGATCGTCCGCAAGAACGTTTCGTCGTGGCTGACCACGATCAGCGCGCCGTCGAATCCTTTCAATGCATTTTCCAGCTCCTCGATGGACGCGAGATCGAGATGGTTGGTCGGCTCGTCGAGCAGCAGAAGGAACGGCGGCTGCGGGCGTGCGAACACGCAGGCGAGACCCGCGCGCAGCCGCTCGCCGCCAGAGAGCGTGGCCGCGATCTGCAGCGCCGCCCGGTTACGGAACGCAAACCGCGCCAGCGCCGCGTGGGCCTCGTTGGCCGAAAGCTCCGGATACAGCCGGCGCAGATTGTCGAGAATGCTTGAGCCGGGATCGAGCAGGCCGATATGTTGATCGAGCACGGCAATGCGGTCGGTGCGGCGGCCGATTTCGCCTCGCGCAGGTTTCAGTTCGCCGGTGAGCAGGCGGAACAGGGTGGTCTTGCCAGAACCGTTGGCGCCGCGGATGGCGATCCGTTCGGGTCCGCGAACCCCGAATGACAGCGGTCCGAACAGGTGGCGCTCCCCGAAGGCCATCACCACGTCCGTCAACACGATCAGTTCGCGGCCGCCGGGCAGGTGGGTGCGCGGCAGGTCGATCGAAAGCGGCGTCAGGATCTCGACTTGCGCCCTCGCCATTTCCAGCGCCTCGGTCCGCTCACCGAGCAGGCGGCCGGCGAGCTGGCTTTCACGCGCGGCGCTGTTCTCGGCGCGCTCCTTCTCGCGGTCCATGAACATCTTGTCCTCGATGCCCTTGGCGCGCCAAGCGCGGCCGGCCTTGTCGCGGCGCGCCTTCTTTTCCCGCGCCTTTTGCAGCGCGCGCTCGGTATTGCGCAGGGCGTCCGAGGCGCGGTCGAGATCGTCGGCGGCGCGGGCGCGAGCAGCCTCGCGGGCCTCAGTAAAGGCCGACCACCCACCGCCGAATATGCTGATGCCGATCGGCGTCAGTTCGACAATACGATCGACACGCTCCAGCAGCGCACGGTCATGGCTGGCGACGAGAACGCCGCCCTGCCAGCGTTCGAGCAGCCGCGCCACGGCCTGCCGGCCATCGGTGTCGAGATTGTTGGTGGGCTCGTCCAGCAGCAGCACATCGGGCGTCTCGATCAGGAGGCGCGCCAGCGCCAGGCGCGTTCGCTCGCCGCCGCTCAGCGAGGCGACCCGGCGATGCAGCGATAGCGACGGCAGTCCGGCTTCGGCCAGTGCCGCCAACATCCTCGTTTCCAGCGTCCAGTCCGCTTCAGTGGCGTCATCAAGCGAGCCTTCGCCGCGTTCGAGCCCGCGCAGGCGGGCAAGATCGCCGGCGATGCCGAGCGCTTCGTCGACCGTCAGCCGTTCATCGGTTCGTTGCACGAGCATGCCGATCGAACCGATACGCTGCAGCGATCCGCCTGCCGGTTCGACCTCGCCCGCGATCAGGCGAAGCAATGTGGATTTGCCGCAGCCGTTGCGGCCGACAAGGCCGGTGCGCTCGCGCCCGAGGGCGAGCGTCAGTCCGTCGAACAGCGGGCGTCCGTCAGGGGTGGCGAGGGAGATCGAATCCAGAACGAGAAAGGCAGGCATGGAGAGCTTCCGAAAATGAACTGATGTCGCGGGGCGCTGTCAGCTCTGCGATGTCCATTTCTTTCTCCAGGATCTCTCTGTGACTTCATCGGGTTCCGCCGGCCGCCTTGGCGGGGAACTGCAACCATCACCAATTAGATACGCATTGCCTTCATTCGTCCAGCCTGCCGCGGCGCGCCACACTTCCGTGCGGTCTGGCGGGAATACTCGCCACCCGGCGGGGTGTGTATCTGCGGCTGGACCGTGGATTCACTCGCGAAGGAAAACCGGAGGTTTGCATGTTGAAATCAGCAATCAAGCTCGCAACGCTGACACTGTTCTCGGTGGCTCTGATCGCATCGGCGCCATCGGTGCCGGCCTTTGCCGCGGGAGGCGGCGGCGATCCACCTTCGGCCAATCCACCACCGCCGCCGGACAGATCCGCGCCCAAGTCGAGCTCAAAATCCAAGAAGAAGCCCACCAAGCAGTCAAGCGTCGACGATGCCGCCTTCCGGCAGGGATACCGTGCCGCGCATGCGACCATCTACGAGCGCAACGACTATGCCGCCGCCATCGGGCAGCTCAAGGCGCTCGGCCACGACGACAACGCCGGCGTCGCCAATTTGATCGGCTATTCCTACCGCAAGCTCGGCGACTACAAGCTGTCACAAGCCTGGTACGAGCGCGCGCTGAAGGCGGACCCGAACCACGTGCTGACCTGGCAGTATTACGGCCTGTGGCAGATCGAGCAGGGCAATCGCGACCAGGCGTCGTATCATCTCAGCCGGATCGCGGCGATCTGCGGCACCGGCTGCGATGAGTATCGGTCGCTAGCCACGGCGCTCGAAAAGCCGCCCGGCACCGGACTCGTTTATTGAGCATTGCGACAGAGCAGGGCGGGCGCGCTTTATGATGCGCTCGCCTTGATCGACACCCTTAAGCGTGCGGCCGCGGTGCGTCCGCTGCGGCAGGCGGTATGGCGCGGGTGCGGAAATAGTCCAGCACGAAGAGACGGATCGCCGAGGACAGATTGCCCTGCTGGCGATTGCCGTCGATCTCGCCGACCAGCTCGGACAAGGTCATGTTCCGCAGCCCCGAGATTTCCTTCATGCCGTTCCAGAAGGCTTCCTCGAGGCTAACGCTGGTCTTGTGGCCGGCGACCACGATCGAGCGCTTGACGACGGGTGATTTCATGATGCGCCTCCGTCATCGAGCTTGTGTTGGTCCAGGAAATGTTGGTCCAAGAGATCGCCGGCGCGATCCTTGCGACGTTCTTCGAGCGCACGTTCAGCCTTGGTGCGGCCGAACCGCGTGCGGTTGGCATCGGCCTGCTTCGCCGATTGTTCGCGCTCGCTGCGCTTCTTGAATCGTTTCAGGTTGATCAAGTCTGCCATGTTCGCCTCCGTCATCCGGCGATTCGAAGGCACGATAATTCATTGGCTATAAAAAAGTCGTCGTATCGCACGCAAGCAAACTGGATGGTCATTCGGAATCCCCGTGTAGCATTTCTAATAGCATCAAAAAATATGTTTCGCTCTGCGAAAACCGAATAATTGCTGCTCCTACCATGCGTCAACGCAATTGCGATAGATGATCAACCTCATTCTTTGCGTTTGATCCATAATTATAATCACTCACCCGTAGTTTCCCGGGGGCGCGTCGCCGCGGCGATCAGCCCGGGTGTGTCATTTTGTCCGGCTGCACCAGGCGTTCGAATTCGGCGGCGTTCACAAAGCCGAGGCGCACGGCCTCTTCCTTCAATGTTGTTCCGCGCGCGTGCGCCGATTTGGCGACCTTCGCGGCGTTGTCGTATCCAATCTTTGGAGCCAGCGCGGTGACCAGCATCAGCGAGCGCTCCATCAAATCGCGGATTCGCTTTTCGTCGGCGCGTATGCCCACCACGCAATGTTCGGTGAACGAACGAGATGCGTCCGACAGCAGTTGAATGGAATGTATCATACAATATGCCAGCACCGGCTTGTAAACATTCAATTCGAAATGTCCCTGGCTTCCGGCAACGGTGACGGTTGTCTGGTTACCGAACACCTGACAGCAGACCATGGTCATCGCTTCGCACTGAGTCGGGTTGACCTTGCCGGGCATGATCGACGAGCCCGGTTCGTTTTCCGGCAGGATCAATTCGCCGAGACCGGAACGCGGTCCCGAGCCCAGCAGGCGAATGTCATTGGCGATCTTGAACAGGCCGGTAGCCACTGAATTGATCGCGCCGTGCACCATGACATAGGCGTCGTTGGAAGCCAGTGCCTCGAATTTGTTGGGCGCGCTGCTGAAGGGCAGCTTTGTGATTTTAGCGGCGTGCCTGGCAAACAGTTTTGCAAATCGCGGTTTCGAGTTGAGGCCGGTGCCAACGGCCGTTCCGCCCTGCGCCAGCGGGAACAGCTCTTTCACTGCGATTTTCAGCCGCGCGATGCCGCTCTCGACCTGCGCGGCGTAGCCCGAGAATTCCTGCCCCAGCGTCATTGGCGTTGCGTCCTGGGTGTGGGTTCGCCCGATCTTGATGATCCTTGCGAATGCCTTTTCCTTCTTGCGCAGTTCGCGATGCAGTTCGGTGAGCGCCGGAATCAAGTCGGCGACGATGCGTCCTGCGGCGGCGATATGCATCGCCGTCGGAAATGCATCGTTCGACGACTGGCTCATGTTGACGTGGTCGTTGGGATGAACCGGCTCCTTGGCGCCGAGTTTGCCGCCCAGCAACACGTTGGCGCGGTTGGCGATCACCTCGTTGAGGTTCATGTTGGTCTGGGTGCCCGACCCGGTCTGCCAGACCACCAGCGGGAAGTGATCGTCGAGCTTGCCTTCGATCACCTCGCGTGCGGCGCGCATGATGGCGCCGGCGCGACGCGCATCGAGCAATCCGAGTTCCCGGTTGGTTTGGGCGGCGGCGAGTTTGACGATGCCGAGCGCATGGACGATCGCGATCGGCATGCGATCATGGCCGATCTTGAAATTCTGTCGCGAGCGTTCGGTTTGCGCGCCCCAATAGCGGTCGGCGGGAACGTCGATCGGACCGAAACTGTCGGTCTCACTGCGGGTGGATTTGTTTCCGGATGTTTCTGTGCGAGCCATGCTTGGTGTCCGTTGCGCCGTGAAGTGGCGGAACGTCTACACTACAGCGTAGCTGATTTCTCGCGCGCGGATTATTTCTTGCGGAAACGATCCAGCCGAACCACTTCCGCGCCTTCGCTCGTCTTCGCCGGCTCGTCCGTGCTTTCCGCGTCGGGCTCCGGGACGGCGACGGGCAGGGCAGATGGCGCGGGGGCAGCCGGCAGCTTCGCTGCAGGCGCCTCCGTCACGGCTTCAGACGGTTCGAACTGCAGGCCGAACTGCACCGAAGGGTCGAGAAAACTCTTGATCGCCGCGAACGGCACCACCAGCCGTTCGGGGATTCCGCCAAACGACAGGCCGACCTCGAAACGATCCTCCGTCACCACCAGATCCCAGAACTGGTGCTGCAGGATGATCGTCATCTCTTCGGGATATTGCGCCAAAAGCCGCGGCGACAGTTTGACGCCGTCGGCGGTCGACAGGAAGGTGATGAAGAAATGATGCTCGCCCGGCAGGCCGTGTTCGGCGGCGTCGGTCAGCACGCGGCGCAGCACCCCGCGCAACGCGTCGCGCGCCAGCACGTCGTAACGGATATGATCGGTAGCCATGGTCGTCCTGTTACGTTGGGTGGCCGCCGGTCGCCCGACTCGCCCCTCTGCCCCATGCTACCCCGGCGGGAGCCGAAGGTCAGCAGGCGTGACGGAGCGAATTTGCGGCATAACGGCGGCGTTGGCCCGGAAATAGAGAGAATAAGTGGAGGCTTCTGTTGCCAGGTGCCTCCGAACCCCGCCTAGCGGAGCTTAACCCACTAGGACTTTAGACTTGGTCTTTCAAACTGCGTTACGCAGCCTGAGCAACCGGAGCATAGTTGTCGTTTGCAACTATTGCATAGCCCGATAACGGCGGAACCATACCGAGAAAAAACTCGCCCTTTACGCCCTCGTCGATCCTGGTTCGCCCCCGCCGAAACCCATCCTGCAGGGCTGGGCTTGGGTGGAGGCGCCGGGTACTGCCCCCGGGTCCGAATGGTTTATTGCGACGGTCATTTATTTCCATAGCCGGCGAACCGGCACCCCCAATATAGGCTGGAAGTTTGGAGAAAAACAGGGCCGAAGGCGTTAAGCCGACTGGGGAATACGGCGATTGGGTTGGCCTCCGGCCCGCCGCCGTTCTAGATTTGGACCATGCCTCAGGATTCCCAGCCCGCCGCCGTCCCGGCGCCGGATCTTCACCTGCCCCTGCCGCCAACCCCGCCCGGTCTGCTCGAGCTGTTCGTGGCCTTCGCCAAAATGTCGCTGGCGGGCTTCGGCGGTGTTCTGGTCTGGGCCCGGCGCGGCATCGTCGACCAGCACCGCTGGATGACGGCGGAGGAATTCAACGAGACCTTCGCGCTGTGCCATTTCCTGCCGGGTCCGAACATCGTTAATTTATCCGTCGTATTCGGCTCGCGATTCCGCGGCGTTGCCGGCGGCATTGCGGCCTTTACCGGGCTGGTCGGACCGCCGGCGGTGATCGCTATTATTCTTGCGGCGCTCTATGCCCGTTACGGTGAGATCGACGCGCTGCGGCGGATCCTGGCCGGCGTGTCCTGCGCGGCGGTCGGGCTGTTGATCGCGGTCGTCTTCAAAATGATGATGCCCCTGGTCAAAAAGCGTGAGGTCGCCGGCCTGATGATCCTGGTCGCCGTGTTCGTCGCAATCGGGGTGTTGCGGCTGCCGCTGCAGATGGTGCTGCTGGTGGCCATTCCGCTGAGCCTCGGGATCACGGTCTTCGTCCAACGCCGGGGGAAACCATGAATTCGGACACCAATCCGGTTGCGACGCTCGTTTGGACTTTCGGGTTAATGTCGCTGTTTGCGGTTGGCGGCGCGAATTCGGCCATTCCCGAAATGCATCGGATCGCGGTCGACGTCCATCATTGGATGGACGACAAGCAATTCGCCGACGTCTTCGCCATTTCCCAGCTATCGCCCGGACCGAATGTCCTGATCGTGACCCTGATCGGCTATTCTGTAGCGGGTGTTGTGGGCGCGCTGGTCGCTACAGTTGCAATGTGCGGGCCGACCGCGGTGCTAGCTTATTACGTCAGCAGGCTACTGGCGCGCTCGCGCCATTCGCGCTGGCCGGCCATCATTCAGGCAGCGCTGGTTCCGCTTTCGATCGGGCTGATGGGCGCCAGTGGGCTGATTTTGGCGCTGACTTCCGACCGCAGCTGGGTGGCCGGGCTGATTACGGTCTCCGCGGCGGCGCTGGCCTTTGCCACGCGGCTCAATCCGCTTTGGATGTTGCTGGCCGGCGGCGCTTTGGGTTTTGCTGGCCTTATCTGACGAAAATCGCTAGCAAGGCCTCCGGACCAGCGCAAAAGCTATCCAATCAGTCAGTGCAGGCAAGAAGCCTTGGGGAGAGAGATCGATGAGTGATACGCCGAGCCATGGGCCGGTTAATTCCATCATGCCGAAATGGATTCGTTGCCCGCAGGATTTTGTTGGCGGGCTTGCCCTGATGGCGATCGCAGCCTTCGCCCTCTGGGCGTCGAGCGACTTGCAGGGCATGCGCGGGTTTTCCTTCGGCGCCGGCACGGCGCCGCGCATGTTCGGGATCTTGCTGCTGCTCCTTGGCGTAGGGATTGCGGTCATGGGTCTCGTGTTCGAAGGCCCGCAGGTTGCGAAGTATCACTGGCGGGGACCATTTTTCGTCTCCCTTTCGATTCTCTGTTTCGCCGTGGCTATCCGTCCGCTGGGCCTCGTCGTCTCGGCGTTCGTCGCCTTCCTGATTGCGGGAATGGGAACGCCGGAGACGCGATGGAAGGAAACCATCATCGTTGGCATCTGCCTGACGATCGGCTGCAGTCTGCTTTTTCCGTACGCGCTCGGGCTGCCGCTGCAGCTCTTTCCGCGTTTCCTGATTCAGTGAGGGCGTAATGGCCGATCTCTTTTCCAACCTCGCCCTCGGTTTCGGCGTTGCTTTCACCCCGATCAATCTTATGCTGTGCCTGATCGGCGCGTTGGTCGGCACGCTGGTCGGCGTGCTGCCGGGCATCGGAACCATCGCCACGGTGGCGATGCTGCTGCCGATCACCTTCGGCCTGCCGCCGGTCGGCGCGCTGATCATGCTCGCCGGCATCTATTATGGTGCGCAGTACGGCGGTTCGACCACCTCGATCCTGGTCAACATTCCCGGCGAGGCCGGGTCCGTGGTGACGGCGCTCGACGGCTTCCAGATGGCGAAACAGGGCCGCGCCGGTCCGGCGCTGGCGATAGCCGCGATCGGATCGTTCTTCGCCGGTTGCGTCGCGACCGTTCTGATTGCCGTGCTGGGCGCGCCGCTCACCAAGCTCGCGCTGGCGTTCGGCCCGGCCGAATATTTCTCGCTGATGGTGCTCGGCCTGATCTTCGCGGTGGTGCTCGCCAAGGGATCGGTGCTGAAGGCGATTGCGATGATCGTGTTCGGGCTGCTGCTCTCGATGGTCGGGTCCGACATCGAAACCGGCGCCTCGCGCATGGCCTTCAACATTCCGGAACTTGCCGACGGTCTCGGCTTCGCCACAGTGGCGATGGGCCTGTTCGGCTTTGCCGAAATCATCCGCAATCTCGATGCCGGCAGTGAAAGCGATCGCGAACTGGTCCAGCAGAAAGTCACGGGACTGATGCCGACGGCAAAGGATCTCAGGGATTCGGCGCCGGCCATCCTGCGCGGCACCGTGCTTGGATCGATCCTCGGCATTCTGCCGGGCGGCGGCGCCGTGATCGCGTCGTTCGCGGCCTACACGCTCGAAAAGAAGATCGCCAAGGATCCGTCGCGGTTTGGCCGCGGCGCGATCGAAGGCGTTGCGGCACCCGAGAGCGCCAACAATGCCGCGGCCCAGACCTCGTTCATTCCGCTGCTGACGCTCGGCATTCCGCCGAACGCGGTGATGGCGCTGATGGTCGGTGCGATGACGATTCACGGCATCGTGCCGGGTCCTCAGGTGATGCAGAAGCAGCCGGAACTGGTGTGGGGCATGATCGCCTCGATGTGGGTCGGCAATCTGATGCTGCTGATCATCAACCTGCCGCTGGTGGGCATCTGGGTGAGGCTGTTGCGCGTGCCGTATCGCCTGATGTTCCCGTGCATCGTGATCTTCTGTGCCATCGGCATCTATTCGGTGAACAACGCACCGGTCGACGTCGTCCTCGCAGGCGTGTTCGGCTTGGTCGGCTACTGGCTGATCAAGCACGATTTCGAGCCGGCGCCGTTGCTGCTCGGCATGGTGCTCGGCCCGCTGATGGAAGAAAACCTGCGCCGCGCACTGCTGATCTCGCGCGGTGACTGGTCAGTCTTCGTCACCCGTCCGCTATCGGCGGTGCTGATGGCAACCGCGGCGTTTCTGCTCGTGCTTGCGGTCTTGCCGTCCCTGCGCAAGAAGCGCGACGAGGTGTTCGTCGAATCCGAGAACTGACCTGCCTGCGGCGGTGCGCCGCAGGTTGCAGTCTGGTCGACTTCGCGTGAACTGATATGACTTGCAGATGCCGGCTTGGGAGAGCCGGCATTTGTTTAAGGGCTGAAGGAACTCATTATGAACTGGTATGGACGCTCGCTCGCGAGCGGCTGTCTGGCTGCGCTTGCCGGGCTCGCATCGCTTACTGCTCAGGCTCAATCCTATCCGACGCGCAGCATCACCATGATCGTGCCGTTCGCGGCGGGCGGTCCGACCGATGTTATCGCGCGCATCGTCACCGGCCATATGGCGCAGACGCTGGGGCAGGCCATCATCATCGAGAACGTGGTCGGCGCCGGTGGAACCACCGCCACCACGCGCGCGTCCCGCGCCGCCAATGACGGCTATACGCTGATCACGGGCCACATGGGCACGCATGCGGCCTCGGTGCCGCTTTATCCCAATCTCGCCTACCACCCCGAGAAGAGTTTCGAGCCGGTTGGGCTGCTCGCCGGCACGCCGATCCTGATTCTGGCGCGCAAGGATTTCCCGCCGAAGGACCTCAAGGAATTCGTCGCCTACGTGAAGGCGAACGAAACCAAGGTCAACGCGGCGCATGCCGGCGTTGGCTCGGTCTCGAACGTGTCATGCGAGTTGCTGAACTCGGTGCTGGGGGTCAAGCCGGTCGGCGTCCCCTTCAACGGCACCGGTCCTGCGATGAACGCGCTGGTGGCGGGGCAGGTCGACTATATGTGCGACCAGATCGTCAACGCCGTGCCGCAGGTCAACGGCGGCACCATCAAGGCCTATGCGGTGGCAACGCCCGAGCGTAACCCCTCTTTGCCGAATGTTCCCACCACCACCGAGGCCGGCCTGCCGGCCTTCCAGGCCCAGGCATGGAACGCGATCTTCGCGCCAAAGGGAACGCCGGCGGATGTCGTCGCCAAATTGAACGAAGCGGTCGGCAAGGCGCTCGATGACGAGGGCGTGCGCAAGCGCCTGCTCGATCTCGGCAGCGTCATCCCGGGCCCCGCCGACCGTACCCCGGCCGCACTGGGAACCCTGGTGAAGAACGAAATCGCGAAGTGGACGCCGGTGCTCAAGCCGGTCAATTGACATAGCGTTTTCAAGCGAAGTGCCATGCGGTTCGCGTGAAGAAAACGCGTCCGCTAAAAAGTCCATATAATCAAGACGGTAGAAGAGGGGCGGGACGCGAGTTCCGCCCCTTGTCGTTTGTGCCGGGGATGATCATTTTTCCGGGTATAATCGGGGCGCGAAGCCGAATTGGCGTGTCGATCGGCTATCCCGGCCGCTAAGTTCGCGCTCCCGAAAAGACCCGAAACGTCAGCCATGAACCAGTATCACGACCTGCTCGAACGAATTCTCAGCGATGGCGCGGAGAAGCACGACCGCACCGGCACCGGCACGCTGTCGATCTTTGGTCACCAGATGCGCTTCAACCTGTCGGCCGGGTTTCCGATGCTGACCACCAAGCGACTGCCGCTGAAGGCGATCGTGCACGAATTGCTGTGGTTCCTCGCCGGCGACACCAACATCAAATATCTCAAGGACAATGGCGTTTCGATCTGGGATGAATGGGCGGACGCCAACGGCGATCTCGGCCCCGTCTATGGCTCGCAGTGGCGCTCGTGGCCGGCGCCGGACGGGCGTAGCATCGACCAGATTTCCAACGTCATCGACATGATCCAGCGCAACCCCGATTCGCGGCGGCTGATCGTGAGTGCGTGGAATCCGGCCGACGTCGACAAGATGGCGCTGCCGCCCTGTCACTGCCTGTTTCAGTTCTATGTCGCCAACGGCAAGCTGTCCTGCCAGCTTTATCAGCGCTCGGCCGACGTGTTCCTCGGCGTGCCCTTCAACATCGCGTCCTACTCCCTGCTGACCATGATGGTCGCGCAGGTGACGGGATTGAAGCCAGGCGACTTCGTGCACTCGTTTGGTGACGCGCATCTCTATTCAAACCACCTCGAACAGGCGCGGCTGCAACTGACGCGGCCGACGCGTCCATTGCCGGTCATGAAGATCAACCCTGATGTGAAGGACATCTTCGCGTTCCGTTACGAGGACTTTGCGCTCGAAGGCTACGATCCGCACCCGCACATCAAGGCCGCAGTTGCCGTATGAGCAGCCGCGGTGTGAGCATCTGATGTCCCTCACGATCCGCCGTGCGCAAAAGGGCGAAGCGGGGCTTGTGCTGTCGTTTGTGCGCGAACTCGCCGAATACGAAAAGCTGCTTCACGAAATGGAGGCGGCGGAGGCCGACATCGACGCGGCGCTGTTCGGCGCCAATCCGCGATTGTTCTGCGAGATCGGCGAATGGGACGGCGCACCGGTGGGTTTTGCGGTCTGGTTCGTCAATTTCTCGACCTTCAGCGGTCGCTCCGGGATCTATCTGGAAGATCTGTTCGTTCGTCCCGCGCTGCGCGGCAAGGGCATCGGCAAGGCGCTGTTGGTGTATCTCGCAAAGCAATGCGTGGAAAACGGCTGGTCGCGTTTGCAATGGTCGGTGCTCGACTGGAACACGCCGTCGATCGCATTCTACAAATCGCTCGGCGCCGAACTGATGGACGAGTGGACGATCTGCCGGGTCGGCGGTCCGGCGCTGATCGCGCTGGCGCAAGGGGCGCGGTAATGGAAATCGTTCTCATCGTCGCGGTCGCGGAGAACGGCGTGATCGGGGCAAGCGGCGCGATTCCGTGGCGGCTGAAATCCGACATGGCACGCTTCAAGGCGCTGACGACGGGCAAGCCCGTGGTGATGGGGCGCAAGACCTTTGTCTCGATCGGCCGGCCGCTTCCCGGACGGACCAATATCGTCGTCACCCACGACGCGGGCTTTCGCGCCGATGGCGTGGTGGTTACCCATTCCTTCACCGACGCGAAGGCGATCGCCACCGGCGATGCGCTGCGGCGTTTCGCCACTGAGATCGCCGTGATCGGCGGCGCGGAGATCTACGCGCAATGGATGGATAGCGCCGACCGCCTGGAGATCACCGAAGTGCACGCCCGGCCCGATGGCGACACGCGTTTTCCGGCCGTCGATCCAGCCGCATGGGAAGAGGTCGCGCGCGTGCGGAATCCGGCCGGTTCGCACGACAGTGCCGATTTCTCCTATGTGACATTTCGCCGGCGCAAACAGCGTTAACCTCGCTAACCAATGTTTGCATTGACAATTATGGCCTCAATCATAGCTGCTTCAGGCCGGAAGCTTGCGTTGTAAGGGACCTAGCGGTCCCCTATAAAGCCGGGCGGATATGCGAGGCTTTGAGGCATCCTGCCTAAACAGGCGGATCCGGCCCCCCGCAGAGGAGAGTTTATATGCCGTGGAAGAATCAAGGCGGGGGCCCCTGGGGCCAGGGTCCCAAGGGGCCGTGGGGCGGCGGTCCGCAATCGGTCGGGCCAAGGCCTCCCGATCTGGAGGACCTTCTGCGGCGCGGCCAGGACAAGCTGCAGCAGCTTCTGCCCGGCGGACATTTCAGCGGCATGGGCATCGCGCTGGTGCTGGTCGGCGCGCTGGCGATCTGGGGATTGTCCGGATTCTTCCGCGTGCAGTCGGAAGAACTCGGCGTCGTGCTGCGCTTCGGCAAGCATGTACGCACCGTGCAGCCCGGCTTGAACTATCATCTGCCCTATCCGATCGAGACCGTGCTGCTGCCGAAGGCGCTGCGCGTCTCCACCCTCTCGATCGGCATGTCGCTGATCGACGATCCGGCGCGGAGAGGCCGCACCATGCGGGACGTGCCGGAAGAAAGCCTGATGCTGACCGGCGACGAGAACATCGTCGACGTCGATTTCACGGTGTTGTGGCGGATCAAGCCCGACGGCGTCGGCAATTTCCTGTTCAACATCCAGAATCCCGAAGGCACCGTGAAGGCGGTGGCCGAGAGCGCGATGCGCGAGGTGATCGGGCGTTCCAACATCCAGCCGATCCTCACCGGCGCCCGCAACACGACGGAGCAGGGCGTCCAGGACCTGATGCAGAAGACGCTGGACAGCTACGGCTCCGGCGTTCAGATCACGCAGGTGCAGATGCAGAAGGTCGACCCGCCCACGCAGGTGATCGACGCGTTCCGCGACGTGCAGGCCGCGCGCGCCGACTTCGAGCGGCTGCAGAACGAGGCGCAGAGCTATGCCAACCGTGTCGTTCCCGACGCGCGCGGACGCGCCGCGCAGATCCTGCAGGTAGCCGAAGGTTACAAGGAACAGGCGGTCGCCGAGGCCAAGGGCCAGAGTTCTCGCTTCCAGAAGGTCTACGACGAATACAAGAAGGCGCCCGACGTGACGCGGCAACGAATTTATCTTGAGACGATGGAGAAGATTCTCGGCGGCTCCGAGAAGCTGATCTATGACGGCGGCAACTCGGCACAGAGCGTCGTGCCGTATCTGCCGCTCAGCGAATTGACCCCGCGCCGCCCGCCGCCCACAACAGGCCAGCAGCAGACGGGAGGCACCCGATGAGGTCTCCCGTTGCAGGTATTGTCACCCTGGTCCTGCTGTTCTTCGCGGTGATCGTGGGCTACAGCTCGATCTTCACGGTGTCGCAGACCGAACAGGCGCTCGTGGTACGGCTCGGCCGGCCGGTCGACGTCGTGTCCGAGCCGGGCCTGAACTTCAAGGCGCCGTTCATCGACACCGTCATCAGCATCGACAAGCGCATCCTCGATCTGGAAAATCCGTCGCAGGAAGTCATCGCTTCCGACCAGAAGCGGCTCGTCGTCGACGCTTTCGCCCGCTACCGGATCAAGAACGCGTTGCGCTTCTACCAGAGCATCGGTTCGATCCAGGCCGCCAACATCCAGCTCACCACGCTCTTGAACGCGGCGCTGCGCCGCGTGCTGGGCGAGGTCACCTTCATCAATGTGGTGCGCGACGAACGCGAGGGCCTGATGACGCGCATCCGCGACCAACTCGACCGCGAGGCCGATCAGTACGGCATCCAGGTGGTCGACGTGCGTATCCGCCGCGCCGATCTGCCGGAGCAGAACAGCCTTGCGGTCTACAAGCGCATGCAGACCGAACGTGAGCGCGAGGCCCAGGAATTCCGCGCCCAGGGCGGCCAGAAGGCGCAGGAGATCCGTTCCAAGGCCGATCGCGAAGCGGTCGTCATCATCGCCGACGCCAATTCAACCGCCGAGCAGACCCGCGGCGTCGGCGACGCCGAACGCAACCGCCTGTTCGCCGAGGCCTATGGCAGGGATCCGGAGTTCTTCGCGTTCTATCGTTCGATGTCGGCCTACGAGACCGGGCTTCGTTCCGCCGACACCCGCTTCCTGCTGCGGCCGGATTCCGAGTTCTTCCGCTTCTTTGCCAATCCGTCCGGCCATCCGCCGGCGGCGGCCGCGGCGCCCAAGCAATAAACGTTCGGCCGGGTACACGCGTTACGGCGAAGCACAATGTGCTATTGCACATTGGGAACCGCTTCGCCGGCATAAAAACAAAAGGCGCTTGAATAGCGGGGGGTTGTTATCCGATGAGGTCCATAGCGTTCACCGACTTCCTCATCGGTGTGGGCATTCTCTTTGTGCTCGAAGGCCTGATGTTCGCCGCCAGCCCGGCCTGGATGCGCCGGGCGATGAAAAGCGCGCTGGCGACGCCGGACAATGTCCTGCGAATCGTCGGCATTGTCTCGGCGGTCGTGGGTCTGGTGCTGATCTGGGTCGTGCGGCGGTAGGCATTCACCGTCAGTTGCGGGCTGGTCAAGGAGCAGACGTCCGGTGTGCCGGTGCGCACCGGGGAATCCAAAAATTCTTCGGTGTGCAACGGGACGCAGTGTTGCGCTTCGCGCCCCGCAATCATGGCAAGTAACGCCCGCAACTAGCTGTGGCGTCAACGCAATCGTGAGCCGCCTGGGGCCGGTTTTTCGCCGGAATATCCGGCGCAGATGCTTGCGCCTCGGACCCGTTCGGGCGCACTGTGGAGCTGAATTCGACCCTTTTGGAGACGAGCCGACATGACCGGTGCCAGACCCGCCTTGAGCCGCCGCCTGCGCCTGATGGGGATTGCGATCTCGCTCAGTGCCGCCAGCTTGCTGGCCTCGGTGCCGGCGAGCGCGCGCGGCCCGGACGGCATCGCCGACATCGCCGAGAAGGTGATCGATTTCGTCGTCAACATCTCGACTTCGCAGACCGTGGAGGCCAAGGGCGGCGGTGGCAGGGAGGCGATGCCGCAATTGCCGCCGGGGTCGCCGTTCGAGGAGTTCTTCGACGACTTCTTCAAGAACCGCCGTGGTGGATCGCCCAAGGGCGGCGACAAGAGCGGTGAGATGCAGACGCCGCGCAAAACCAATTCGCTCGGCTCCGGTTTCATCATCGATGCCGAAGGCGTCGTCGTCACCAATAATCACGTCATCGCCGATGCCGACGAGATCAACGTCATCATGAATGACGGCACCAAGATCAGGGCCGAACTGGTCGGCGTCGACAAGAAGACCGATATTGCGGTGTTGAAGTTCAAGCCGGTGAAGCCGCTGGTCGCGGTGAAGTTCGGCGATTCCGACAAGCTGCGGCTCGGCGAATGGGTGATCGCGATCGGCAACCCGTTCAGCCTCGGCGGCTCGGTCACGGCCGGCATCGTATCGGCGCGCAACCGCGACATCAGCCAGGGACCGTACGACAACTACATCCAGACCGACGCCTCCATCAACCGCGGCAATTCCGGCGGGCCGCTGTTCAACCTCGAAGGCGAGGTCGTCGGCGTCAACACGCTGATCATTTCGCCGACCGGCGGTTCGATCGGCCTCGGCTTCGCGGTGCCGTCGAAGACGGTGGCGGGCGTGGTCGATCAACTGCGGCAGTTCGGCGAACTGCGCCGCGGCTGGCTCGGCGTGCGGATCCAGCAGGTCACTGACGAGATCGCCGAAAGCCTCAACATCAAGCCTGCCCGCGGCGCGCTGGTTGCCGGCGTCGACGACAAGGGACCGGCCAAGCCCGCCGGCATCGAGCCCGGCGACGTCGTCGTCAAGTTCGACGGCAAGGACGTCAAGGACCCGAAGGACCTCTCGCGCGTCGTCGCCGACACCGCGGTCGGCAAGGAAGTCGACGTGATCATCATCCGCAAGGGCAAAGAGGAAAGCCGCAAGGTCACGCTCGGCCGTCTTGAGGATACCGAAAAGGTGCAGCAGGCCGCCGCCAAGACCAAGGAAGACCCCGCCGAGAAGCCGGTGACGCAAAAGGCGCTCGGCCTCGATCTGGCCGCGCTGAGCAAGGATCTGCGCACCAAGTACAAGATCAAGGACAGCGTCAAGGGCGTGATCGTCACTGGTGTCGATGGCAATTCCGACGCCGCCGAAAAGCGGCTCTCCGCCGGCGACGTCATCGTCGAGGTGGCGCAGGAGGCCGTCACCAACGCGGCCGACATCAAGAAGCGCGTCGATCAGCTCAAGAAGGACGGCAAGAAATCGGTGCTGCTGCTGGTCTCGAACGGCGAAGGCGAGTTGCGCTTCGTCGCGCTGAGCGTGCAGTAACTACTCGTCATACTCCGCGAAGGCGGAGTATCCAGTACGCCGCGGCCTTTCGGTTCTATCGCTTACGTCTCTGGAATACTGGATCACCCGCCTTCGCTTTCGCGGGTGATGACGGTTGGGGTTATCCCCCCGCGAACTCGTCGCGCCGATAGCCCTGCATATACAGCAACGCGGTGAGGTCGCCGTAGTCGATCCGCGCGGCGGCAGCGGCGGCGACCGCGGGCTTGGCGTGATAGGCGACGCCTAAGCCCGCCGCCTGGATCATGCCGAGATCGTTGGCGCCGTCGCCGGTCACCAGCGTGTCGATGTCGTCGAGGTCGAAGCTTTCCGTGAGCTCGATCAGGGCGGCAAGCTTGGCGGCGCGGCCGACGATCGGCTCGATGACTTCGCCGGTCAGCTTGCCGTTCTCGATCCCAAGCTGGTTGGCGCGGTTTTCCTGGAAGCCGATCATGGCGGCGACCGCACCGGTGAACAGCGTGAAGCCGCCTGAGATCAGACAGGTGTAGGCGCCGTTGGCGCGCATGGTCATGACCAGTTCGCGGCCTCCCGGCGTCGGCGTGATGCGTTTCGCCAGCACCTCGTCGACCGCGCTGACCGGCAGATCCTTCAACAGCGCAACGCGCTCGCGCAGCGCCGGCTCGAATTCGATTTCGCCGCGCATCGCCCGTTCGGTGATGCCGGCGACACGCGCCCTCAGCCCGGCGAAATCGGCCAGCTCGTCGATGCATTCCTGGCGGATCATGGTGGAATCCATGTCCGCCAGAAAAAGCTTCTTGCGCCGTGCCGCGACAGGCTGCACGACAATGTCGATCGGCAGGTCGCCGCGCGCCGCTTGCAGGCGGGTTGCGATCACCTTGATGTCGTCTGGGCTCTTGACCTGATAGTCGAAGGGAATGTCGACTGCGACCTCGTCGAACAGCCACCGCGCCTGACCGGGCGAAGGCAGAACGGCCAGCGCGCCGTCGACGATGGTGGCGTCGAGCGCGGGATTGGCCGGGTTGCAGATCAGGGTGGCGACGAGGGACATGCAGGCGAATTCGCTGAATTTGGGCAAGGCCGTGCTTATCGCAGGGCCGACCGCCAGCGGCAAGTCGGCTCTGGCGCTCGAATTGGCGCAAAAGAGCGGCGGCGTCGTCATCAACACCGATTCCATGCAAGTCTATCGCGATCTGCGCATCATCACGGCTCGGCCTACGGTGGAGGAAGAGGCGCGCGCGCCGCACCGGCTCTATGGCCATGTCGACGCCTCAGTCAATTTCTCGGCCGGCGCCTGGGTGGCGGATGCCGCCAAGATGCTGGCGGACGCGCGCAGGGCAGAATGCCTGCCGATCTTCATCGGCGGGTCCGGCCTTTACTTCAAGGCGTTGACGCGCGGGCTCTCTGCGGTGCCGCAGATCCCACCCGAGATACGCGAAGCCGTTCGCGCCCGGCTGGAACGCGATGGCGTTGAAGCGCTGCATGCTGAGCTGGCGCGACGCGATCCGGCGTCCGCCGAACGGCTGAAGCCGCGCGACCGCACCCGGATCGCCCGTGCGTTGGAGGTGGTCGAAGCCACCGGCCGTACGCTGCCCGACTGGCATCGCGAAGGCCTGCCGCCGCTGCTGCCGCCAGGCGAATTCAGCGCGCTGTTCCTCGCGCCTGAACGCGACCAGCTTTATGCGCGGATCGATGCGCGGTTCGACGCGATGCTGGGCGCGGGCGCGCTGGAGGAAGTCGCCGCGCTCGCCGCGCGAAAGCTCGATCCGCTGCTGCCGGCGATGAAGGCCCACGGCGTGCCGGCCTTGATCCGCTACCTCGGCGGCGAGATCACGCGCGAGCAGGCCGCCGAAATCGGCCGCGCCGACACCCGCCATTACGCCAAGCGGCAATTCACCTGGTTCCGGCATCAGTTGCCGGAGTTCGAGTGGCTGGCGCCGGAGGCGGCGGGGGAGTGGTTGGAAGCGCGGACCGCGTAGCCCGGGTGGAGCGCAGCGAAATCCGGGATTCGCTCAGCAGCCTCCGGCCCCGGGTTGCACTGCGCTCCCTCCCGCATGGCTGGGACCGCAAATTCCTACTCGCCGAAAGGCCGGAACACAGTTACACTGGCAAAATCGCGATAAAAGGCGTCCTTCCCTTGACTTCCGGGGACCGGGCGGTATAACCGCGCAATCTTTGGGAAGTCTGAGCCGTCAAATGCGTAATATTATTACCAAACTCCTTATCGTAGTCGTACCCAGGCGCACCGCCGGGGGTGGCTGAAGCCATCCCAAATTCAGGCGGTGTGCATGGGGCCTCTGGGGCCCTTTTTTTATTCCCTTAGAACGACCGAAACCGAAGAAAGCCGCGCCAGCAGCGCATCCGGAGCAAGCCATGACCGACAAGAGCCACGATCCGAACCAGATGACCGGCGCCGCGATGATCGTGCGCGCGCTCATCGATCATGGCGTCCAGCACCTGTTCGGCTATCCCGGTGGCGCGGTGCTTCCGATCTATGACGAGATTTTCCAGCAAAGCGACGTCGAGCACATCCTGGTGCGGCACGAGCAGGGCGCCGGCCATGCGGCCGAGGGCTATGCGCGCTCGACCGGCAAGCCCGGCGTGGTGCTGGTGACGTCAGGTCCCGGCGCCACCAACATGGTGACGCCGCTGACGGACGCGCTGATGGATTCGATCCCCCTGGTCTGCATCACCGGGCAGGTGCCGACGCATCTGATCGGCAACGACGCTTTCCAGGAATGCGACACCGTCGGCATCACGCGTCCCTGCACCAAGCACAACTGGCTGGTGCGCGACGTCAACGATCTCGCCAAGGTGCTGCACGAGGCGTTCTATGTCGCGACCACGGGCCGTCCCGGCCCCGTGCTGGTCGACGTGCCCAAGGACGTCCAGTTCGCAACAGGCACGTACCATCCGCCGCGAAAATCCGACGTGCACGTTTCCTACACGCCGCGGGTGAAGGGCGATGCGGCGCAGATCCGCAAGGCCGTGGCGCTGCTGGCTTCCGCCAAGCGGCCGGTGATCTATTCCGGCGGCGGCGTCATCAATGCCGGACCGGAAGCGTCAAAACTGTTGCGCGATCTGGTCGACGCCACCGGCTTCCCGATCACCTCGACGCTGATGGGCCTCGGCGCCTATCCGGCGAGCGGCAAGAACTGGTTGGGCATGCTGGGCATGCACGGTACCTATGAGGCCAACATGGCGATGCATGATTGCGACGTCATGCTGTGCATCGGCGCGCGCTTCGACGACCGCATCACCGGCCGCGTCGACGCGTTCTCGCCGGGCTCCAAGAAGATCCACATCGACATCGATCCGTCCTCGATCAACAAGAACATCCGCGTCGACGTGCCGATCATCGGCGACGCCGGCAATGTGATGGGTGACCTGCTGCAGGTGTTCAAGGCCGAAGCGAAAAAGCCCGACATCAAGGCCTGGTGGCAGGAAATCGCCAAGTGGCGCGCGCGCAATTCGCTCGCCTACAAGAAGAACAACGATATCATCCTGCCGCAATACGCCATCGAACGGCTGTTCGCGGCGACGCGCGGTCATGACACTTACATCACGACCGAAGTCGGCCAGCACCAGATGTGGGCGGCGCAGTTCTTCGGGTTCGAGGAGCCGCACCGCTGGATGACGTCGGGCGGTCTCGGCACCATGGGTTACGGCCTGCCGGCCGCGCTCGGCGTGCAGGTCGCGCATCGCGACAGCCTAGTCATCGACATCGCGGGCGACGCCTCGGTGCAGATGACGATGCAGGAGATGTCGACGGCCGTTCAATACGAACTGCCGATCAAGATCTTCATCCTGAACAACCAGTACATGGGCATGGTGCGGCAGTGGCAGCAGCTCCTGCACGGCAACCGGCTGTCGCATTCCTATTCGGAAGCGCTGCCTGATTTCGTCAAGCTGGCGGACGCGTTCGGCTGCGTCGGCCTGCAAGCGATCAAACCCGGCGATCTCGACGGCGCGCTCAAGGAGATGATCAAGGTCAAGCGCCCGGTGCTGTTCGATTGCCGTGTCGCTGCGCTGGAAAACTGCTTCCCGATGATTCCGTCCGGCAAGGCGCACAACGAAATGCTGCTGCCGGCGGAAGCTACCGACGAAGCAACCGCCGCGGCGTTTGCCGGCGGCAAGGCGCTGGTGTGAGGATGTTCGTGTGAGGATGCCAGCCCAAAATTCCGCTGTCATCGCCCGGCGAAAGCGCGAAGCGCGTCTTCACGCAGAAGCCCGGGCGATCCAGTACGCCGCGACGTCTCCGGCGTGCCCGGACGTCACTGGAATACCGGATCCCCGCCTGCGCGGGGACGACGAGCAGGGTCGCGGGGATGACGAGCGAGCGGGAGGATATAGAAGTGTTTGACCTCGCTGAACTCGAACGCGCGCACGAAATCGTAGGCCAGGCGGTGCCGCCGACGCCGGCGCATGCCTGGCCGCTGTTGGCGCAGCGGCTCGGCGCTGACATCGTGGTCAAGCACGAGAACCACACGCCGATCGGCGCCTTCAAGGTGCGCGGCGGGCTGGTCTATCTCGACCGGCTGAAGCGGGAGCGGCCGAACACGCCCGGGATCATTTCCGCCACGCGCGGCAATCACGGGCAGAGCCTCGCCTTCGCGGCCGGCCGCCACGGCGTTCCAGCCGTGATTTATGTGCCGCGCGGCAATTCGGTGGAGAAGAACCGCGCCATGCGCGCGTTCGGCGCCGAGCTGGTCGAGCATGGCGAGGACTTTCAGGCGGCAGCCGAAGAAGCCGCGCGTCACGCCCAGTTCGCCGGTCTGCACATGGTGCCGTCGTTTCATCCCGATCTCGTGCTCGGCGTCGCCACCTATGCGCTCGAATTGCTGCGCGCCGCGCCCGATCTCGACGTGCTCTATGTACCGATCGGGCAGGGCTCGGGGATCTGCGGCTGCATCATGGCGCGCGATCTGCTCGGCCGCAAAACCGAAATCGTCGGCGTGCAATCGACCGAAGCGCCGTCCTATGCGCTGTCGTTTGCGGCTGGCACCGCCGTGACGACAGAGACCAGCAACACGCTGGCCGACGGCATGGCCACCCGCGTTCCCGTTGCCGAGGCCCTCGCGATCATCCGCAAGGGCGCCTCGCGCATCGTGCAGGTCACGGACGATGAGGTCGCAGCGGCGGTGCGCGCCTACTGGACCGACACGCACAATCTCGCCGAGGGTGCGGGGGCAGCCCCGCTGGCCGCGGCGATGCAGGAGAAGGCAAAACTCGCCGGCAAACGCGTCGGGCTGATCTTGTCCGGCGGCAATATCGATTTCGATCTGTTCCGAAAATGGATCGGGCCAGACATCACGGCTACCGCCCAACGGGCGATGGCGTGACGAGAGGACATTTGAGGGGACGACAATGAACCAGCCCGCATCCGCCTACTTCCTGGAAGAGCGTCACGATCCGACCGAGTCGCACACGCTCTCAGTCCTGGTGCAGAACGAGCCCGGCGTGCTCGCGCGCGTCATCGGCCTGTTCTCCGGCCGCGGCTACAACATCGAGAGTCTCACAGTCTCCGAGACCGAGAGCCAGAAACATCTCTCGCGCATCACCATCGTCACCACGGGGACGCCAATGGTGATCGAGCAGATCAAGCACCAGCTCGACCGCATGGTGCCGGTCTATCGCGTCGTCGACATGACGATCACCGGCCGCTCGATCGAGCGGGAACTCGCCATGGTGAAAGTGCTCGGCGGCGGCGACAACCGGGTCGAGGCGCTGCGGCTGGCGGACGCGTTCCGCGCCCGCGTCATCGACGCTACCACCGAAAGTTTTGTGTTCGAGATCACAGGCAATACTTCCAAGATCAATCAATTTATCGACCTGATGCGCCCGCTCGGCCTTGTCGAAGTGTCGCGCACCGGCGTTGCCGCGATCGGACGCGGGCCTGAGGGGATGTGAAACATGCTGGCGCGGGACTGGTATTATAATCAAAGGCGACAGATCGGGCTCGATACCGCGGTCGCGTCAATCTATGACCGGCATGATGACAGCGACCTCCGCGCGCGCGCGTCGCTGACTATGCTCGGCGTGCAGAAGGGCTGGCGGGTGGCCGATATCGGCTGCGGCAACGGCGTGCTGGCTTGCGAAGCCGCGCTGATGGGCGCCGAGGTCGATGCGATCGATATTTCGCCGGCGATGCTGGCGCTCGCCAACATCCAGGCCCGCGATCGCAAGGTGGCGATCCGCACCCAGCCGGCCGGCATGCTGAGCTTCGCTTACCAGCCGAATTCCTATGACCTGATCGTCAGCGAATTCACGCTGCATCATTTGCCTGACTTCTGGAAGGCGGTGGCGCTGGCGAGAATCTACGCGGCGTTGAAGCCCGGCGCCAATTTCTATTTGCGCGACATCGTGTTCGTCAGCATGCCCGACGGCACCGAGCGCGATGTGGATCAGTGGGCCGATTTCACCATCAAGAACCACGATTTTCAGCGCGAGGGCGTGGTCACCCATATGCGCGACGAATACTCGACCTTCGGCTGGGTGATCGAGCGCATGCTGACCGACACCGGCTTCACGCTGCAATCGGTCGACTATCACGCGCCGCTGCACGGAACATACCTCCTGCGCAAACCGAAGCCGGACCAACAGAGCTAAGAAAACCCGCAAAGCCCAAAACAACAGAGCCAAAAAATGAAACTGGCCGATGTCTGCATCGCCTTCCTGGTGGCGGCGATCTGGGGGCTTGTCTTCGTGGCAAGCCGGATCGCGCTCAATGCGTTTTCGCCGGAACGGATGACGACGCTGCGCTTTTCCGTCGTCGCATTCGCGTGAGCCACCGATGTCGCAACAGCTTTTCGTCGCCCTGGTTGTTTTTGCCGCAGTCATGGCGTTCACGCCGGGACCCAACAACGTGATGGTGTTGTCGTCAGGCCTTACCTACGGCTTCCGGCGTACGCTTCCGCACATCGCCGGTATCGCCATCGGCGTTTCATTCATGGTGGCGGCGATGGGCCTCGGCCTGGGGACGATCTTCATCGCCTATCCGGTTCTGCAGACCATTCTGAAATATGCCGGCATCGCCTATTTGATCTATCTCGCCTTCGGGATCGCGATGTCTACGTCCGTTGCATCAGGGCAGGGCAGCCAGCGCGGCCCGATGACGTTCTGGGCTGCGGCGCTGTTCCAATGGGTCAACGTCAAGGGCTGGGTGATGGCGATCGGCATCATCACCGCCTATTCCGCGATCGCCAGCTTTCCCTGGAACATCACCATCCAGGCCGCCCTGATGTTCGTCATGGGCGGCTGGTCCTCGCTGGTCTGGGCAGTTTTCGGCAGTTCGCTGCGGCAGATCCTGACGTCGCCCGCGGCCGTCAGGACCTTCAATATCCTGATGGCCCTGCTGCTGCTGGCCTCGCTCTATCCAGTCTTCATGGACGCATGATGCCAGAGATCGCGTGAGGCCCATGTCGCATTCGCTGCTGATCGCCTTTGTCCTGTTCGCCACGGTGATGTTCTTCACGCCGGGGCCGAACAACATCATGCTGCTGTCGTCGGGGCTGACTTACGGCTTCCGCCCCACCATTCCTCACATCATGGGCATCACGATCGGCTTCGCCTTCATGGTCGGCGCGGTGGGCCTCGGGCTCGGCACCATCTTCATCGCCTATCCGGTGCTGCAGACCATCCTGAAATATGCCGGCGTCGCCTACCTGGTCTATCTGGCCATCCATATCGCGATGTCCGAGCCGCCGTCGGCGGAGCAGGACAACAGCCGCGGCCCGATGACGTTCTGGGGCGCGGCCATGTTCCAGTGGGTCAACGCCAAGGGCTGGGTCATGGTGATCGGCACCATCACCGCCTATGCGGCGATCGCCGCCTACCCCTGGAATATCGCGATCCAGGTGGGCTTAAGCCTGCTTTTGGGAATCTTGTCCTGCACCGCCTGGGCCCTGTTCGGTACCGCGCTGCGGCCGGTCCTGACCTCCCAGCGGGCGGTGCGGGCCTTCAACATCGTCATGGCGGTATTGCTGCTGGCCTCGCTCTACCCGGTCTTCATGGACGCATGATGCCGCACCGGACCCTGCATAAACGGTTTCCCCTAAAGCGGAAAATGCTCTAGACAACGCCGGAAAATTCGCGGGCGACCGGCGGTCTCATCCACCCAAATGCCTGATTAACCGGCCGTTTTGGCCATCGATTAAGGAAACGACCCATGCGTGTTTATTACGATCGCGACGCCGACCTGAACCTGATCAAGGGCAAGAAGGTCGTCATCGTCGGCTATGGCAGCCAGGGCCACGCCCATGCGCTCAACCTGAAGGATTCCGGCGTCAAGGAAGTCGCCATTGCGCTCCGCAAGGGTTCGGCCTCGGCCAAGAAGGCGGAAGCCGCCGGCTTCAAGGTGATGGAAGTCGCCGAGGCCGCCAAATGGGCCGACCTCGTCATGATGCTCACCCCCGACGAATTGCAGGGCGACATCTACCGCGAGCACCTGCACGACAACATGAAGAAGGGCGCGGCGCTTGTGTTCGCCCACGGCCTCAACGTCCATTTCAACCTGCTCGACCCGCGCGCCGACCTCGACGTGCTGATGATCGCGCCGAAGGGCCCCGGCCACACCGTGCGCTCGGAATACCAGCGCGGCGGCGGCGTGCCCTGCCTGATCGCGATCGCCAAGGACATCTCCGGCAATGCCCACGACCTCGGCCTGTCCTACGCCTCCGCCATCGGCGGCGGCCGGGCCGGCATCATCGAGACCTCGTTCAAGGAAGAGTGCGAGACCGACCTGTTCGGCGAGCAGGTCGTGCTCTGCGGCGGCCTGGTCGAACTGATCAAGGGTGGCTACGAGACGCTGGTCGAAGCCGGCTACGCCCCCGAGATGGCCTATTTCGAGTGCCTGCACGAGGTGAAGTTGATCGTCGACCTGATCTATGAAGGCGGCATCGCCAACATGAACTACTCGATCTCCAACACCGCCGAGTACGGCGAATACGTCACCGGCCCGCGCATCGTGACCGCGGAGACCAAGGCCGAGATGAAGCGCGTCCTCGCCGACATCCAGGGCGGCAAGTTCGCCCGCGATTGGATGCTGGAAAACAAGGTCAACCAGACCTCGTTCAAGGCGACCCGCGCCAAGCTCGCCGAACACCCGATCGAGGAAGTCGGCGCCAAGCTGCGCGACATGATGCCCTGGATCAAGAAGGGCGCGCTGGTCGACAAGAGCAAGAACTGAGGCTGGAGCCCGTCATCGGGCCGCGGCACGCGCGGACCCGTTGGCGCCTCTCACCGTGCGCGTTTCCCCGGTGCCGCGCTGCGGCACCAAATCTTAAGCCCCGAGCGGCATGATCCGGCGAGATCGCGAATGCGGTCTCGCCGTTTCTTTGAAGAGTTGGTGGCTCATCCACATTCTTCAACACGCCGCTCCGAACGCGCGAGCTGAAACGAAGAACTGACGCTTCGTACATATTCTAGTTGCGAAGCCATTCGCGAAATACATCCGCGGCAGAAAAGCTAGCGTTTACCGAGTCAAAGCGCGGTTGCTTCATCTGCATTCTGGTTCGCGAAACGCAGTCGGCAGCCGTTGAACAGCGGACCGGCTGTCGGTTTCCGTGCTTCCGAATATCTCATGTGCTGGATCGGCAGGAGCGGGTCAAAGGCGGCGATGGCCGCCGCCTATTTCTCGATCCTGTTGTGCAACTGCCAGAAGCGCACGGTGCGCTGGGCTGTCTCCATCGACAGCCTGCGGAAATCGCGTTCCGCGATCTCCATGGTCTGCTCGTTGACCGAAGGCATCACCGGCCGGTTGCGCAGGATCGACTCGACCGTCGGCCAGTTCAGGCGAGCCGACCGGCAGGGAATGAGAAGAAGATCGGCGCGGGGGCCTTCCATCAGCCGGGCCACCATCTCGATGGGCATCTCATTAAGGAGCGCGATCGCAACCGTGACCTCGTCGAACTTTTTCGATTCGGCGAATGTGTAGACGGCCGCATCGTCGAGTTCGTTCAGCCCTTTCATCAGCTTCACGTATTCCTCGGCGACGCCAAAGCTTCGCCCCGGAGGCGATGCCTCGCGGGCGATTTCGTTCAAGACCCGTTTGATCTCTTCCTGGACCGCCGGCGGAGCGATGGCAAGGAGCCGGGCGCGAACCGCTTCCTTGGCGCGGCGCAACAGGTCAGCCATGAACTGTTGCGGGAAATCGGCGCGAAGGCCGAGGATTTCCACCAGTTCGTCGTCCGCGCCGGCGCGGGCAACGATGGTGGAAAAGCCCTGATCGGAAAATTTGGCGCCGGCGTTGTTGGCGAGCTTTCGGATCACCTTGTCTTCGCCGCGATCGACGATGACGTCGGTGACGGCGATGGGCAGGTTGGGCCGGCCGGAAATGGCGAGCAGGTGATCCTGGCCCTTTTTGCTGGCGATCTCGACCAGCGCCTCGGTACCGAGCCTGCTGGAATTGGCCAGCACGCTGCCGGCGACATCGATTTCGTCATCCCAGGCCAGATGCTGGATGACCTCAAACGGGGCGTAGTCGAGCGGCGCCAGCCGTTTCGAAAGTTCGGCCTTCGCCCGCGTTTCGACGCGCGCGATCAAGAGGCAGAGCACATCGTCGAAGACCTTGACCTGGTCGTCGCTGAGGCGTTCCCCGTCATTGAGAAAGAGATCGGTAACCTGCCGCAGGGTTTCCACCCGCTTGGCGGATGAACCACCTCTGACGGCATCTTCGAGTTCGGCGATGATCGAGTGAGCCGGCTGTTGCAGCATTGTGGGCAGTCTTGTTGGTTGTTGAAGGGTCGGCGTGCACAATGGCAAACCGAGCCTTACGCTCGCGTTAAAGGCGAGGAGCCGGTAAGAATAGAGATCCATTGCATCTGAAACGAGCTATCCGTTGGCGGAGTCGCAGCAAGCGTTTCGGCTTCGGGCCGGGTCGCGCATTGCAAACGCCGCGTCGCGAATTGTTTACCAATGCGATTGGGGACGATCGTTGCGATTTCATGCGATAAATCGCCGATGTCGCGCCGGATCCGGCATGCGGCGCCGCTTCCGGTCGTCCAGCCCGGCTGCTATCCTCTCCAAACCGTTCCCGGGAAAAGTCGAATAACAACTTGCCGAACAAGACGCCGTCAAGGCTGGCCGCACCCGCGGGGAAGCTCACGAAGCCGGGTGCTTAAGCATTCCTTCACGACGAACTTCATTAAACCACTTACCAAGGGCTTGGCTCATGAGATCTGTTGTCATCACGGGGGCGTCTACCGGCATCGGCTGGGCCAGCGCAAAGATGTTGCTGGACCGCGGCTTCCGCGTATTCGGCAGCGTCCGCAAGCAGGCCGACGCCGACCGCCTCAAGGGCGAGTTCGGGGCGAACTTCACGCCGTTGATCTTCGACGTCACCGATGAGGCCGCCGTGCTCGCCGCCGCGCGCGAGGTCCGCACCTCCCTCAATGGCGAAACGCTCGCCGGCCTCGTCAACAATGCCGGCATTGCGGTCTCAGGTCCCGTGCTCGAACTCGCCGCCGACGAATTCCGCCGCCAGATGGAGGTCAACTTCATCGGGCCGATCATTGCGACCCAGGCTTTCGGGCCGCTGCTCGGCTCCGATCCGGCCTTGAAGGGACCGAAGGGACGGATCGTGATGATCTCCTCGGTCGCCGGCAAGAACGGCAATCCGATGACGTCGGCCTATTCCGCCTCCAAGCACGCCATCGAGGGGCTGTCGGAGAGCCTGCGCCGCGAACTGATGCTGTTCGGGATCGACGTCATCATCATTGCGCCGGGCGCGGTGAAGACGCCGATCTGGAGCAAGGCCGAGGAGGTCGACATCTCCCCGTACAAGAACTCGCCGTATCTACCGGCGCTGGAGAAGCTCCGCGCCGTCATGCTGGCCCTGGGCGCGGCCGGATTGCCGGCCGAGATGATTGCCGAGAAGGTGTTCGAGGCATTGACGCTGCCGAATCCCAGGGTGCGCTACACGATGGTGCCGGATCCGATGCAGCGATGGATGGCGGCGGTGCTGCCGAAGCGCACCCTCGACAAGATCATCGCCAAGCGCCTCGGGTTGATGCCGCACGGGTGAGCATGATGCTGCGACCAGTAATCGGCCTGGCGGCCGTCCTTGTGCTCGGCTCAGCCGTCCATGCCGGCGATCAGGGCGAGCCCGAACAATCCTGCGACGGCAACACGTTCCAGATGGTGGAATGCCTCAAGGCGAAAACCGCGCAGTGGGACAAGCGGTTGAACGTCGCTTACCAGAAAGCGGTGCAGGATGCTCAGCCTGCGCAACGCGACCAGTTGCGCGCGGCGCAGCGGCTGTGGATCCAGTACCGCGATGCCAATTGCCTTTATTACGGCCTGGGCGAGGGCACCATCGCGCGGCTCGATGCCGGCGAATGCATGCGCAGCATGACGGAAGCGCGCGCCAGGGAATTCGAAGGCCTCGGCCGCCAGTGACGACGGGAAAAAGCAGATCCGAACTGACGCAAATCGCCGACGACGCGCTTCGCGGGCAGCCGGGATGCGAGACGGCGTCCGTGCCTGCGGTGCGCGGGCTTCCCAACATTCGGGAAGGCCGGAACTGGGAAATCCCCAATGTGGTTCTCGGCGACAGCCTGATCAGCGACGTCGACCGGGCCGTGATGTCGGTGCATCGCCGGTTGGGGCGGAAATATCATTTGCTGGGGGATCGGTAGGGCTGTGCATCCCCGCTGCCGGCGGCCGTTTTCGGACGTGGTATCGCCATCCGACTTGCATCGTAAGGCTGTGATCGCCATAGCGGCTGAATGCTCGATTTCGTTGCCCAATACGAAGCCTTCAAACGTCGCGACCCCGTTTGGGACGGGGTGGTGTTCGTGGCAGTCAGGACGACTGGCGTCTATTGTCGACCGGTATGTCCAGCGCGGACGCCGCTGGCGCGCAACATACAATTCTATCGTAGCGCGGCAGCAGCGGAGCGTGCCGGCTTCAGACCTTGTCTCAGATGCCGTCCCGAAACAGCGCCTTTCTGTCCTGCTTGGAAGGGCACAAGGACAACGGTCGAACGTGCGCTGACCCTGATCGAAGCTGGCGCGCTTGACCGGGGCGACGTCGATCAGCTTGCCGATAGGGTCGGGGTCGGAGCGCGTCACCTGTCGCGGCTTTTTGCCAAGCATCTCGACGCGTCGCCGCTGCAGGTCGCACTTTCGCTTCGCGTGCGCCGCGCCAAGTGCCTTCTGGACGACACCAAGCTTCCGATCCGCCTCGTCGCTGAACGCGCAGGCTTCTCCAGCGCACGGCGACTGCGCGCTGCATTCGCCCAGCTCTACGGCAAGCCGCTCTCGGCTATTCGAAAGAGAGCGCCTGCGTCGCGGAAAAATGTAATTAACCGAACCTGACGGGAATGTTCGATGACAATCAAGGCCTACGGGACGGTCAGTCCTGAACAGCAAAAGCAAATGAGCGGGCTGGAATTCGTGCATGGCCTCGCGAGTGGCGCGTTACCTCTCAACACGATCGCGCAGACCTTGGGGTATGATGTCGCTGAAGCAGAGAGCGGCCGTGTTGTCATCAGGCTCGTGCCGACTGGCGCTCACCTCAACCCGGCGGGCACGGTACATGGAGGCCTCACGGCGACGCTGCTTGACAGCTGCATGGGGCTGGCAATCCAATCCACGCTCGACCGGGGCGTTAGCCAGACGACGCTCGAGTTCAAGATTTCGCTGGTGCGACCGATTACGCCCGAGACAGGCGAGGTCAAGGCTGAGGGCAAGGTCTTGAGCTGCGGCCGTCGCGTCGGAACGGCCGAGGGGCGGGTGGTGGACGGCAAAGGCCGACTGCTCGCGCACGGCACGACCACGTGCCTCATCTTCTCGAACTGAAAAGCGACCGTGCGGGCGGCGATGACGATTCGAAGAAACGTCGTCCCGCGCCTTAGGTCATCCCGCGCGCGCCGCTTGCGGCCGCGGCGCCATCGCGATCATGCGCAGCGCAAACGCGGCCACCAGCGGGATCAGGAACAGTGCGTAGAGCGGCATGTCGGGAATCCGCTTGCCGAACGACACCGTGAACTGGAACAGCAGGTAATAGCCGCCGATAAGATGCAGCCGGCGCCAGGCGTGTGCGCCGAGTGCGGCTGCGGTGCGGTCGAACGAGGTCGCGGTCATCGCGATGATGAAAGCGTAGCCGATGCCGCCGAAGATGTAGGACGCGAACGTGGTCGCCGCCGCATAGCCCGCGGGATCCATCACGGCGAAGGCAGCGATCGCGACCGCGTGGATGGCGTGCGAGGCCGCAAAGCTGACGCCGAGATAGCGGCGGTTGCGGCGCAGCCACCGGGTCGATGTGTTGGGCCACAGCCTTGCCAGCGCGGCGGCCGAGAACGCGAGGCAGAACAACACCAGCGAGGTTCGCGCGGTGAAACGGATCACCATCCGCACGCCGTCGACCTCAAAGCCGCGCATGCCGGCGATCCAGACGCTTAAGCCGAGCAAAGTCAGCGAAAGCAGGGCGAACAGCCGCCAGCCATCGAACCAGTTTTGACGTGCCGGCATGTTGTGCTCCCCTGATTGCACCGTCATTGCGAGCGAAGCGAAGCAATCCATTCTTTCTTTGCGCGGTGAGATGGATTGCTTCGCTTCGCTCAATGACGCGGATGTTAATGTAATCACTAGTTACATATGCAATGCGGGTGGGGTCAATCCGTGTAATCGGTGCTTACATTCACAAGGCGGTGATGGTAGGAGAGGGCATGCGTCCTGCCGTGAAATCAATCGCTGCCAAACCGGCCGCCGCCAAGCCGCGGCGCCGCGCTTCCCGGGCGGCCGGGCCAAAGCCCTATCATCACGGCGATCTGCGGCGGGTCCTGATTGATGCCGCGCTGCAATTGGTCGGCGAGGGCGGGGCAGAGGCGGTCAGCGTCCGCGAGGCCGCCCGCCGCGCCGGGGTGTCGCCCGGGGCGCCATTCCGGCATTTTCCGAGCCGCGATGCCCTGATGCAGGCGGTGGCGGAGGAGGCGCAGCGGCGCTTCCGGGTCGAGATCGAGGCCGCGCTGGCCGAGGCGCCGGCCGGCAATCCGCTCGGCCGCTTTCGCTGCCTGGGGCTGGCCTATCTGCGCTGGGCGATGCGCAATCCGACGCATTTCGAGGTCATCTCCAGCCGGCGCTTTTTTGACCATGACCGGGCGGTCGCCATTAGTAGCGACAATGCAGAGCTGATCGAACTGACCGAGCGGACGCTCGCCGAGGCCTTTGCGGCCGGCCAGATCCGGCCGACGGACCTCAAGCAGGTCCAGATCGCCGGGAGGGCGCTGGTCTATGGCTTCGCCCGGATGAATATCGACGGCCATTTTCCGCGCTGGGGGGTGGCCGGCCCCGAAGCCGAGCGGACTGCCGAGGCGATCCTCGATCTCTTCATCGAGGGCATCGCCAGGCGGGCGTGACGCGCGCCGGAATGACAGCGCCAAATTTACTCTGACGCGATCGCCTCGGGCAAATTCATTGCGCGTTCATGACGATTACACTACGTTTTTATGACGCGACACAGGTTCCGGCTGGTCGTGTGTCTCCTGGTCCGTCGCCAGCCAAGGCTTTGCATTGCGCCGGGTCATGTTGCGTTTTTTCATATGGCGCCCGCGCCAAATCCAGGGCCCTCCGCTACCACCCTAGTTGCCGGCCTTGCCGCCATCGGCTTCTGGCGGCTTTCGGCTGTTGCTGCACCGCACATGGCCGCGCTGGCGATCATGCTGGAGACCGAAGCCGATTTCGGCGGCCGCATGGGTTTTGCGCTGGCGTGGGGCATTCTGAACTTCTTCTTTATCGCGCTGCTGCGGCGCCCAGCGCTGTCGGGCGCGCTGTCGCTGACGCTGGTCGTGCTGCTGGTGCTGCTGTCGCGGCTCAAGCACGACGTCGTGCAGATGACCGCGAACTTCGTCGACCTGATGGTGATCGACCGCGACACCGCGGCCTACCTGTTCACCATCTTTCCGAACCTGCGCTGGAACGTGGTCGGCGCCGCGCTCGTCATCCTGCCGCTGATGTATGCGCTGTGGTGGCTCGATCCGTTCCGCATTCGCCGGCTTCCGGCGGCTGCCGGCCTGCTGGCCTGCCTCGCCGTGCTGACCGGGCAGGCCATGACCTGGCCGGACGAGGCTTGGCGCGGCTATTACGACGACGGTTATCTGTCCAAATTCGCCCGTTCGGGTGTGACGGCGGTTTCCGACTTCGCCCATTACGGTTTCATGGAATCGGAGGCCGTGACCGCCGAGCGGCTGAAGGTGCCGCTGGAGGATTCCTGTCACGTCGCCGGGCGCCGCCCGCACATCATCATGATCCATGACGAATCGAGCTTCGACATCCGTCAGGCCAGTGGCGTCAAGGTGCCGGCGGATTATGGCGGCCACTTCAAGTCATTCGATGGCCGCGAGCGCAAGTTCATGGCCGAAAGCAGCGGCGGCGCCAGCTGGATGGCCGAGTACAACGTGCTGGCCGGCCTGTCGTCGCGCTCGTTCGGCCGCTTCTCCTATTTCGTCACCCGCATCGCCTCGGGGCGGGTCGAGCGCGGATTGCCGCTGGCGCTGCGCCGCTGCGGCTACAACACCCTCTCGCTCTATCCGGCCTACGGCGCCTTCATGGGCGCGCGCGGCTTCCAGACCTCCACGGGCATCCAGCACTTCTACGACGCGCGCGCACTTGGCGCCAAGGGCATCGAGCCGGACAGCTTCTTCTACGACAAGGCCGTCAACCTGATCGCCGAACAGCCGGCCAATACGCCGCTGTTCACCTTCGTCTATCTCGCCGCCAACCATTTCCCCTGGGAAACCAAGTTCCGGCCGGACCTGCTGCCGTCCTGGCGCAAACCCGGCAACGCGCCGGTGGTCGACGAATATCTGCGCCGCCAGACCATGAGCGCGGGCGACTATGCCGGCTTCATCGCCAGCCTGAAAAAGAAGTTCCCGGCGCAGCCGTTCCTGATCGTTCGCTACGGCGACCATCAGCCGGAGTTCTCGTCGAACTTGTTGGATCCCGGCCTTGATGAAGCCCGGGTCGCCCGCAAGTTCGACACCTACGACCCGCGCTACTTCACCACCTATTACGCGATCGACGCCATCAATTTCGAGCCGGTGAAGAGTTCCGCCGTCATGGACCGGATCGACGCGCCCTATCTGCCGCTGGTGATCCAGGAAGCGGCCGGCATTCCGCTCGACCCGTCGTTCGAGGAGCAAAAGAACATCATGCTCCGCTGCAAGGGTGTATTCTACGCCTGCAAGGACGGCGCCGAGGCGCGCAGGTTCAACCGGTTATTGATCGAGGCAGGTTTTATCAAGGGGCTTTGAGGATATGTCAGCCGTCGCGGGACCCGGAATCGGCGAAAGCCTCGTCGCGCCATCGCGTGGCGTCCGGTTCTTTGCGCTGGCCGGCCTGATCGTTGCCGTGCATCTGGCGGGGCTGGCGGTTCTTCTGACCACCGAATACGGGCCGTTTGCGATCACCCTGTCCGTGCTGGCGTGGGTCTTCGTGAATTGTTTTCTGCTGGTCGTGCTGCAGCGGCCCGGAATCTGCGCAGCACTTTCGCTTGTCCTCACCGCGATCCTGATCGCGCTGTCGCACTTCAAGTTCGGAATTCTCCAGCTCACGCTGACGTTCCTCGATTTTCTGATCATCGACCGCGATACGTTTTCGTTCCTGCTGTCGGTGTTCCCGCGTCTGCAGATGCAGTTGATCGCGGCGGGACTGGTTGCGGCGCCGTTACTGTGGGCGCTGTGGCGCTTCGATCCGTTCCGCGTGCGCCGCCGCTTTGCCGTGTCGGGCGTGGCCGCGACGGCCGGATTGATCGCGGCGATGGCGGTCGCTTTCCCCGAGCAGGCATGGGAGCCGTTCCAGGGCGTCAATCATATTTCCAACCTGGCACGCTCCGGCGTGGTGGCGGTGTCGCGGCTGGCGTCGACCGGATGGATCGAGGCCGATCCGCCGGCGAACGGCCCGCTCAGCCTCGCACGGGACGCGAACGCCGCTGTCCTGCCCGCGCTGCCTTCCGGCGAAGCCTGCGATACGACGGCCAAGCGGCCGCACATCATCATGCTGCTCGATGAATCGAGCTTCGACGTCACCTCGGCGCCTGGCATCAAGGTGCCGGCCGGCTATACCGATTATTTCAAGTCGGGCGACGGCAAGCAGCGGACCATGATCGCAGAGTCGACCGGTGGCCCGACCTGGTACACCGAGTACAACGTGCTGACCGGCCTGTCGGCGCGCTCGTTCGGCGATCTGAAGTTCTATGTCACGCGGATCGCTGCCGGTCGGGTGACGCGCGGGCTGCCGCATGCGCTGCAGCGCTGCGGCTACAAGACGGTCTCGCTCTATCCGACCTATGGCGACTTCCTCGGCGCGCGCGCCTTCCAGAAGGGCACCGGCGTCGAAGAGTTCATCGACATGGCCGCCATGGGCGTGAACGAGGACATGCAGCCCGACCGCTTCTATTACGATCAGGCGCTAAAAGTGTTCGCGCGCGAGCAGGCGTCGCAGCCGCCGGTCTTCATGTTCGTCTATCTCACCGCCAATCATTTTCCCTGGACCGACGTCTATCGTCCCGATCTGACGCCGGCGGGCTGGACGCCGCCGGGCAACACCGCCGAAGTCGACGAGTACATCCGCCGCCAGGCCATGACGGCCAACGAGTACCGCGAATTCACCGGGCGGCTGAAGCGCGACTACCCGGACGAGTCGTTCCTTGTGTTGCGCTTCGGCGATCACCAGCCGGCGATCTCGCAAAAAATGCTCGAGCCCGGGATCGACCAGAAGCTGCTGGCCAAACGCATGATGTCGTCAGACCCGCGCTACTACTCCACCTACTACGCCATCGACGGCGTCAACTACTCGCCCGCCAATCTGTCGTCCGCGCTCGAAACTCTCGACGCCGCCTATCTCCCGCTGGTGCTGCAGGAAGCCGCCGGCCTGCCGCTCGATGCGTCGTTCGCCGAGCAGAAGAGCATCATGCTCCGCTGCAAGGGTACCTTCTACGCCTGCAAGAAAGGCGCGGAAGCCCGCCGGTTCAACCGGCTCTTGATCGATGCCGGGATGATCAAGGGGCTGTGACGCTCTATCGTCGTCGCGATCTCTTGTAGGGTGGGCAAAGCGAAGCGTGCCCACCATCTATTCTCCGAACGAACCTCGAATGTCCCGCAAATCGCCACCCCAATCCTCGGCCAGCACTCCTCGCTCTACGTAGCGGTGGAAACTGCTATGCGGCCAATCGGCTACGCGCCTGACGTAACCATGCTTTACTGGATTGAAATGGATGTAATCGACATGGCGTTCGTAATCCGCCCCGTCTCTAATGGCATGTTCCCAGTATCGCCGCTGCCAGATGCCCTTTTCACGCTTGCTGACCTTACTTGGCGACCGGGTCTGGGCGTCAAGGCCTCTTGAAAAGCCGCTCTTGATCGAACTCCAGCGAGCAGCGAAGTTTGCATCGCCTTCCGGCAATGCCCAAAGAGCATGAATATGATCAGGTAAAATGCAGATCGCGACGGTCTCGAACGGATGTCGTTGCTGAACGATTTTGTAGATGTGCCGAAGGCGATTGATTTCGTCGGTCAACAGGCTGTTGGGCCGCTGCGCGAGGACGACGGTGAAAAAGAAAATACTGCCTTTCGCGCGAACGTATTGCGGCATAACGCATCATACTGCAATCGAGCGTAGCTTCAAAGGTGGTGGGCACGCTTCGCTTTGCCCACCCTACGAAGTCACGCAATGACGGTGCCGCCTACTTCTTCCCCACCTTCTCCCATAGCCACTGCGCGACCGCGTCCGGCGAGCTTGTGGCGTCGTTGCCGGCGGCGCGCAGGTTGGCCTCGCGCATCGTGGCGATGTCGATCTTTCCGAGCAGCGGCGAAAGCACCTTGCGCAAGGCCTCGTCATTGGCGCGCTTCGGCGCCAGCAGCACCATCGCATCATAGGGCGGGATCGCGCGCCTGTTGTCCTCCAGAACAACCAGATCGTATTTCGCGATCAGCCCGTCGCTGGTGTAGCCGGCGATGACGTCGACCTCGCCGGAGGCGACGGCTGCATACATGAAGTCCGGCTGCATCTGCCGCTGTCCGCGGAACGACAGGCCGTAGGCCTTGCGCAGTGCGAGCCATTCCGGGCGCGAGAAGAATTCATAGTCGCCGGCGATCGACATGCCCGGCGCGCGCGAGGCGAGGTCGGCGATGGTGCGGATGCCCAATTGCTCGGCGCGCTTGCGTGGCATCACCAGCGCATAGGCGTTCTCGAAGCCGAGTTCGCCCAATAGCGTGATGTTCTGCTTCGCCAGCATCGTCTTCAGTTCGGCCAATAGCTCCTGGCGCGGCCTGATGTCGTTGCGCTTGAACTGGTTGGCCCACAGCGTACCGGAATAGTCGACATAGATGTCGATATCGTTGGCCGCCAGCGCCTCGAAGATAACGCTGGAGCCGAGGCCTTCGCGCGTCGTCGCTGGCAGCGAGGCCGCTTTCAGCCGCTGCGCGATCAATGCCGACAGCACATATTGTTCGGTGAAGGTTTTTGCGCCGACGATGTAGCTGTTCTGCGCGCGTATCATGGTGGGTACCAGCGTGGCCGCGACCAACGCCGCGATGCCGGCGCCGCCGAGCACGGTCCGCAGGCGGCTGCGATGGCGCAGGCCGCTTTCGATCAGCGCCAGCAGTTGATCGACCGCCAGCGCCAGCACCGCGGCGGCAAGGCAGCCGAACAGCACGAACACCCAGTTCTGGGTCTGCAATCCCGCAAAGATGTAATTGCCGAGGCTGGTCTGGCCGATCGGCGTCGACAGCGTCGCGGTGCCGATCACCCAGACCGCAGCGGTGCGGATGCCCGCCATCATGACAGGCAGCGCCAGCGGCAATTCCACCGTGAACAGCGATTGTCGCGGCGTCATGCCGACGCCCTGCGCCGCTTCCAGGATCGCGGGCTCCACGCCCTGCAGGCCGGTGATGGTGTTGCGCAGCACCGGCAGCATCGAATACAGCGCCAGCGCCAGCACCGCCGGCAAAAACCCGAAGGCGGAGAAGCCAAAGCCGAACCATGATAGCGACAGCGCGGCGAGCGCCAGCAGCAGCGGATAGAACAGCGCGAGCAGCGCCAGCCCCGGCACCGTCTGCACGATGCTGGCGAGCCCGAGCAGCGCCCCGCGCATTACTCGACGATTGCGTGCCGCAATCGCGAGGGGCAGGCTGACGAGTAAACCCAACGCCAGCGCGGTAACGCTGACGCGAACATGGTTGCCGAGATAGTCGGGCAGGTGGCCCAGCGCTTCCACCCAGCGCGGATCGGAGAACAGGCTCATGCCTCGGCCTCGCGAGGCAGCAGGGCCCCGAGCCGTTCGGCCTGCCGCCGCGGCGTGCGCAGGAGTTCGCCGACATAGGCGTCGCCGCTGTCGGAAAGCTCCGACGGCGTGCCCTGCGCCAGCAGCCGGCCGCCGCCCATCACCGCGATCCGGTCGGCTAGCAGAATGGCTTCGGTCATGTCATGGGTGATCATGACGGTGGTCAGGCCGAGCTTGCGATGCAATTCGCGAAAATCGTCGCTGAGCGCGTCGCGGGTGAGGGGGTCGAGCGCGCCGAACGGCTCGTCCATCAGCACGATGCGCGGCTTTGCGGCGAGCGCACGCGCCACGCCGACGCGCTGGCGCTGGCCGCCGGAAAGCTCGTGCGGCAGGCGGTCGCGATATTGCGCGCGGTCGAGCCTGACAAGGTCGAGCAGTTCATCCACCCGCGCGGAAATCTCCGCTGGCGCAGTGCCCGTCAGCTTCGGCGTAATGCCGATATTGTCGGCGACGCTCAGATGCGGAAACAGCCCGCCGCTCTGGAACACATAGCCGATCCGTCGTCGCAGCAGGATCGGATCGACGTTGCGTACGTCCTCGCCTTCAACCGAGATCGCGCCGGTGTCCGCTTCGATCAGCCGGTTGGCGAGCCGCAGCAGCGTGGTCTTGCCGGAACCGGAGCCGCCGACGATGGCCAAAAACTCTCCTTCGGCGACCTCGAGCGAGACGTCGTCAACGGCCACCACGCGACCGGCGTCAAAGGTCTTGCCGACATTCGTATAGGCGATCAGGGGTGCGGCAGGCATTCAGAGCGGTCCCAACCGTCGGCTGTTTCCAACGTGATACGGTGATAGCCGATAAATGGCCGGTAGCGAATACGGCTTGCCCGGCATTTCCCGATTTCAGGTGGCTGACTGAAAGGATTTTTGGGAGTTCGGCTTCAGTCGCGCGAGGACATGTTTTTCAACTGCACCAGGAGCGTTATCAGCCAGGCGCCCGCATACATGCCCGAGAGACCCAGCGCCGTTCGGCGATCGATCAGAGACAGGTTTGTCCACCACCATACCCGGTAGAACCACAATCCCGACGTCGCTCCGCCAAGCAGGCAGACCAGCAGCTTGAGAAAGGAGGAATTCGCGACGCCTAAAGCGCCAAACAAAAGCGTCGCCGGAACGAGAAACATGGTGCAGGCGGATATCAGAGTCTCGTTCATGGCCTCCTCAGGAAATCTACGAATCGCGGTCAGGCAGATAGTTTGCAGCAGCCTGTAGACTTCTGGAAGGGACCCGGGACGGCTTGTGCCTGATTCGCGCCGTCGATGCTGCGCCTGGAATGGGCGGCGTTCGTTCAAGCATGGGAGCAGGCCTCGCCCTTCATCTCCGGGGCATGTCAGCGTGACGTGTCGCACGCGCGATCACTCAGTGATGTGAGATCGCTGGATTCCGGGCGGCTAAGCCCCGTGTTGCCAGAACCGAGAAATAGCGGGTGAGATTCCTTGACCAACGATTTTCGAACGCTTGAGGCGCATTCGGCCGAATACTTCGGTGACACCCGCGATTATTGGTGGAACCCGGACTACATCGAGTTGACGGGGCGCCGGCTGAGCTTTGACAAGGTGCGCGACGTGCTTGATGTCGGTTGCGGCGTCGGCCATTGGGCCCAGGTTCTCGCCCCTGCGTTTCCGGTCGAAGCCAAGGTGATCGGTGTCGACCGCGATCCATTCTGGATCGAAAAGGCAAACGAGCGAGCCGTATCCCGTGGGATTTCTCACCGGTTTCAATACCGATTGTCGGAGGCACAAGCACTGCCGTTCCCCGATGCAAGCTTCGATCTCGTCACGTGCCAGACATTGCTGATCCATGTCGCCGACCCACGGGCGGTCATCGCGGAGATGGTGCGGGTAGTGCGCCCCGGCGGTCTCGTGCTCGTAGCCGAGCCGAACAATGTCTCGAGCAGCCTGGTATTGAACTCCATCCGCCTCGACGACTCAGTCGAGGAAATTCTGGATGGCGTCCGCCTTCAATTGACATGCGAGCGGGGCAAGGCAGCCCTCGGGGAGGGCAACAATTCCGTGGGCGATATTCTACCAGGAATCTTCGTGGCTTCCGGGCTCAACGATGTCGCTGTTTATCTCAACGACAAGACAAACGCCTTCCTGCCGCCCTACGATACTTCCGAGCAACGCGCCATGCGCGAGGAGATGCTGGATTTCGAAGGTCGCGACTTCTGGATATGGAATCGCGCCGACACCTATCGCTATTTCCTGGCGGGTGGGGGAGTTGATGCCCAGTTCGACGCGCTCTGGACATCGGTGACTGACGGCAACGGCAGGTTCGCGAAAGCAGTTGCCGATCAGACATACTCCCACTCGGGCGCCTCTCTCAATTACCTGATCGCGGGCCGAAAAAGCCGTTAAGCAGATTTTCGGCGGCACGTCAGCGCCGTGGTCGAGCTGGCGTCCCAAAGGTGCCCCAGCGATGATCCCAACGGCTTTTGCCGACCGGCGTCGCTTGGGTACGACGATCGTTGCGGTATTGGAAGTCGAGCCACGGCTGTGACGCGCAGAAGGCGACCATCCGACTTAAAACTTACGAATAGACCAGCCCAACGCTTTCTCCATCCTTGCGTTCGAAAGCGCCGGGCCTGGCGTCTCCCATCTCGATCTAGCCATGCCCAAAAGCGGGATGCAGGCTGTTGCAGCGCGTAACGATTGCATCCGAGATCTTCGAGTCATTTCGGTATTGAGGCAGCAGTTTTGCGCGCACATCGGCGATACATTTTTTGTACTGAGGGTTCATGTGATTCAAAAAATCCAGGCCGCCTGCCGCCGCCGGGCGCGCGCCGGAAATCGAGCCGAGGCCAGCGACGAAGATGGAAGCAAAGAGAAAAGAACGAGAAAGCGACATGATGGGTCTCCACCGATATTTCGGCTGCCCGATCGCAGCTCGTGGAGGTACCGTGCGTGAGTTTGCAAACCGAGTAAGTGATCGCAGTCACAGGCGTTTGAGGCTTGCGTAAAGCAATTGGGCGCTACGTCATTCGCAGCAGCTATTGGGCTGACTGCGGCGTTATCTCGCCTCGTTCGATCGTAAGCGTCACGTCCGCAAATGTCTCGAGGAGCTTCGGGTTCGATTCGGTGATCAGCAGCGTGATGTCCTTGTCCTGCGACCGAAGCCGTCGGAGCGCTTCCGCGTATCGCTGCGCCAGCACGGGCGCCAGGCCCTGGAATGGTTCATCCAGAATAAGCAGCCGGGTGCCGAGCATCAGCGCCCGGCCCAGCGCCACCATCTTGCCTTGTCCGCCCGAGACCGATCCCGCGGGACGCTTGGCGAGCTCTTTAAGTTCCGGCAGCACCGAGTAGGCCCGTTCCAGCCGCCGCCGCGTCTCTTCCGGATTCAGCTTCGCGACACGGCCGGGAAGCAGGATGTTCTCTTCCACGGTGAAAGCCGAAAACAGGCGGCGATCCTCGGGGGCATAGCCGAGACCCAGCCACGGCCGACGGTGCGGCGCGACGGGCCCGAGATCCTCGCCGCCCAGCCGCACCGTGCCGAGTGCCTTGGTAAAACCCATGATGGTGCGAACGGTCGTGGTTTTGCCGGCGCCATTTCGCCCAATGAGCGCGGCGCTCACGCCCGGCTGCAGCGAAAAACTGACATTGCGCAGCACCGGCGCATCGGCGATCGCGACGTTGACGTTCTCGAAACTCAGCATCGGTGTCATATTCCGATCACCTGCTCACGCACTTTCGGGTCGGCCAGAACCTCCGCTGGCGTACCGACTTTCTGAATCTTTCCCACATTCCACACCGCGACGCGGTTGGCGTAGCGCTCCACCATGTCCATGTCGTGCTCGACGAAGACCGAGGTGACCTTCTCCTTTGCGAGCGCCCTGGTGAGAATGTCCATGATTTCGAGCTTCTCGGATGACGCGACGCCCGACGTGGGCTCGTCCATCAGCAGGAGCCTGGGCTTCAACGCGAGCGCGAGCGCGATATCGACAAGCTTGCGTTGCCCTTCGGGCAGCTCCCGCGCCGTTCGTTTCGCGTATGATTTGACGCCAACGAGATCCAGCAGGCGTTCCATTTCCGGTGCTTCCGGCATGCGTGAGAGCGCCCGAAGGCCCGACGGGTGGCCTTGCCGCGAAGCGGCTGCGATCAGCATGTTCTCCATCACGGTCTGATCGAGGAACAACTGCGGAATCTGGAAGGCGCGGGCAATGCCGAGCTTGGTGATCGTGCGTGGCAGTTGCGCCGTGATGTCCTGGCCGAGAAAGGTGACGGTGCCTGCTTGAGGACGGAGATAGCCGGTCGATATGTTGAGGAACGTGGTCTTGCCGGCGCCGTTCGGTCCGATGATGGCGAGATTTTCGCCTTCGAGAACATCGAGATTGATACCGTCGGCGGCGATCACGCCGCCGAACCGGATCTCGATGTTCCTTGCAGAGAGCAGCACGTTGGCCATCAATGCCCTCCCTGCCTGGCCTGGCCGTAGCGCTGCCTGAGGCCGATCAGGCCGTTCGGCGCGTAGAGGATGATGACGATCAGCACGACGCCGAGAATGAGCTGCCAGGAGTCCGCCAGGTGCGCAGCAGCATAGAACCGCACGCATTCGAACATCGCAGCTCCGGCGAACGCGCCGAAAGCATGGGCGCCGCCGCCGAGGATCGCGATGAACACGAACTCGCCGGACTTCGTCCAGAAGCCGAACTCCGGGGTGGCGATCTGCTGAATGATCGATACCAGCGTGCCGCCAATTCCGCCGAGAAATGCCGAGATCACGTAGCCGATCAACAGCACGCGGCGGGCCGACATTCCCAGATATTCGAGCCGGGTTTCGTTCGACTTCATCGCCCGCAGCATGTGGCCGAGCGGGCTGTCGAGATAGCGTTGCACGCCGTAGAACGCGATGACCGCGATCGCAAGGCTCACATAAAGAATGACGTACTGGAAGGTCTCCGGGGTGAAGGAAAATCCCAGCAGGCCGGGGCGCGCGACCCTGATGCCATCAGCGCCGTTGGTGTAGTGAAACATCTTCTCCAGCAGCGACCACAGCACCATCGAAAACGCCAGGTTGAGCATGCCGAAGAAGATTTCGCGGTAGCGGACCACGAACAGGCCGACGATCAGTCCGACGATCGTCGACGTTACGCCGCCAAGCAGGAGAAAGAGCAGGATATCGCCGCCGCCGATGTACTTGCCCCAGAACGCCGCGGTGTAGGCGCCGGTGGCAAAGAACATCGCATGTCCGAACGATACCTGTCCCGCCTGCAGCAGCAGGACGATGCCAAGCACAACGATGCCCTTGGCGAGGATCAGCGCGAACAGCGTCGCCCAGCTCGCGACGAACAGCGGCGCCACGGCGCTGACCAGAAAGAAGATGATTGCAACCGCCGTGATCGGCTTGATGCGGCCCGCCATCATATTTTTCTCACCTGGACGGCCCCGAACAATCCAAACGGACGTACCAGCAGCACCAGCACCATCAGCAGATAGGGCACGAGGACTTCGAACTCCGGCTGCAAATAGATGACGAAGGCGCGGGTCAGGCCGATCATCAGCGCGGTGAGTGCGGTGCCCTCGATCTGCCCCAGGCCGGCGGTGGCCGCCACCGCAAAGGAGAGCACGATCATGTCGGCGCCCATGCCGGGCACAAGCGATGTGGTCGGCGAGGCGAGCGCCCCGCCGAGCGCGGCGAGACTCGCGCCGATGACGAATGTCACGAAGTAGACCCGCTGGGCGTCGATGCCGATGGCGGTGGAAGCTTCGCGGTCCTCCGTGACCGCCAGGATCACGGCTCCGGCAAGGGTACGCCGCAGGAAGTAACGGAGGCCAAACAGCGTCGCCAGCGCCACGCCCGGCAGCAGGAGGACCTGGTAGGAGGTATAATTCACCCCGAAGACGCTGATGTTCGGCAGCAGCTTCAAGGGCTCGGCGGCGAAGATCGGCTGCACGCCCCAGATCAGGCGCTGCAGATTGTCCATGATCATGAACGCGGCAAACGTGATCAGGAGCTGCAGCACGTCGTCCCGTCCGTAGAGCGGCCGCAGCAGGAAGCGCTCGATGAAGCCGCCGCACACGACGCCGATCACGATGGAAGCCGCCAGCAGCGCCGGATAGGTCAGCCACGGCGAAACTTGCGCGATCGCGAGGCTGAACGTCGCTGCGAGATAGGCGCCGAAAGCGTAGAGCGAGCCGTGCGCGACGTTCACCACGCGCAGCACGCCGAAGATCAGGCTGAGCCCGACGGAAACCAGGAACACCAGTGCGGCGTAACTGATCCCGTCGAGGACGGCCAGTATGGCGAGAGTCGAGTTCATGGAGACCTTCAGGAAAGCCAGTCCTCCGGGACAAACCGGAGGACTGTGATCAGGGCTACTGCTTGAAGGTCGGCACGTCCATCTTGACGAATTCCGGCTTGAGCGTCTTGAGCCACTCGACCGACCGCACGCCGGCCGGGTTGGTGATCACCTTCGGGTCGAAGATCATCATGTTGTCGAGCAGCTTGAAGTCGTAGCCGGGGAAAGACTTGGTGACGCCGACAAGCTGGGCTTCCAGACCCTGGTTGTCCTCGGGCCGCAGTGTGATCGGCCGGCCGAAGCCGGTTGCGAATTCGGTGCCGGCGGTCGCATCCACCACTTGTTCCCGCGTCGGCCAGTTGCCGCCGTTGGCCTTGATCGCCTTGTCATAGGCGGTGTGCAGCGCCGTGAACGCCTGCGCCATGTGATAGACCGGGTAGATCGGCCAGGCGCCGGTCTTTGCCTTGAAGGCTTCGGCGAACGCCTTGAAGGCGGGGTCGTTCTTCTTTTCCGGATGCAGGAACCAGTGGTCGCCGCGCGCGCCGACGATCAGGCCTTCCGGCAGATCCTTGCCGAGCCGCTGGATCGAGGATTCCCCGATTCCCAGCACGAAAGTCGATTGCTGCAGCAGGCCGCGCTGACCGGCCTGCCGGACCAGCGTGTCGAGGTCGCCGCCCCAGGAGGTGGTGAGGACGACGTCCGGCCGCAGTGCCAGCAGGCGGGAGACCTCGGTGGAGTAGTCAGGCGCGCCGAACTTCGGAAACAGCTCCGCCACCACCTGGACGTCGGGCTTCATCGCCTTCAATGCGGTGGAGAAGATCTCCCAGCTTTCGCGGCCCCACGCGTAGTCCTGATTGACGACCGCGATCGTCTTGAAGTCGGGCTTGGTCTTCAGCAGATAGACCAGCACCGCCAGCATCTCGGGCGTGCCGTTCGCTTGCGTGCGGAAATTGTAGCGATACTTTTTCGTCTCGAGGATCGAGGCCGCGCCGCAATCCCACATGAAGTTCATGACCTTGAGGTCCTCGGCGACCGGGACCAGCTGGTTGCAGCTGCCCGAGGAGATCGAAGCGAAGGTCGCGTCGACCTTTTCGTCCTGCACCATGCGCCGGTAGTTCGAGACCAGCGCTTCGCCGCCGGCGCCCTCGTCGATAAAGGAAAGTTTTACGGGCACGCCGCCGATGCCGCCCTTCTTGTTGAGATCCTCCGCGATCATCTCAGCCGCGGCCTTTGCGGGCACGCCGAACACGGAAGCCGGCCCCGAAAGAAATGTCGTGATACCAATCTTGATTTCCTGAGGCTTGCCCTGAGCAAGCGCTGCGCCAGTAAAAGTCGCGATGGCAATACCGGCTGCAACCACAGCCTTGAGATAATACATTAAAAGCCCTCCCTTTTTTTGGACTTGCGCCGGCCGGGCGGCCATTGCGTTTTTTCTTCCCGCGACGCTACTATATTTTCTGCACATTGCCAGCACTTAACTGGCCGCCATCGGCGCCGCGTCCGCACCGCGCGTTTTGACGGTTTCTTGTTGACGGTCGCTTGAAAAATAGCCAGCGAATTTGCCCTGCAGATTGAGCCAACGGGCGTTTAATTCGATGACAGAGGTCTCGGATAGTCCTTCTGGGCGTGTGCTGGATCCGATGGAACGGATCTCGGAGACCTTGTTCGGCCTGATCATGGCTCTCACCTTCATCTGCAGCCTCGGTGTTGCCACGTCGGGCAACATCCAGATTCAAACGATGCTGATCGGTGCGCTCGGCTGCAACCTGGCCTGGGGCATCGTTGATGGCGGTCTTTATCTGCTGGCTCGCATCAACGAGCGGGGCGGCAAGAACCTGACTCTGCGCGCCATTCGGCAGGCCCCGGATGCCGAGACCGCGCAAGCCGTCATCGCTGACGCGCTTCCGCCGGAATTGGTGTCGGTCCTGCCCGCGGAGCAACTGGAGTTGATGCGGCAAAAGGTGCTGCGGTCGCCTGAGCCCGAGCGTCCGAAGCTGACCAGGCGCGACTGGACTGGAGCGCTGGGACTTTGCCTGCTGAGTTTCCTTGCGACTTTCCCGGTCGTGATCCCCTTCATCTTCATCAGCGACGCCAAACTGGCGTTGCGCGTCTCCTACGCCGTCGCCATCGCGATGCTGTTCGGCTGTGGTTACGCGTTCGGCGTTCATAGCGGGATCAAGGCCTGGGCGGCGGGTCTTTCGATGGTGGCCCTTGGCAGCGCGCTGGTCGGCATCGCGGTAGCCCTTGGAGGATAGTCGATGGTGCGGCAGCGAGGCGTCGCAAGAGTCCGGCACGTCAGCGGCACTCTGGTTGCCGTGCTCGTGGCCTTTTCGCCTGTGCCGATATCCGGCGGCCCGGCGCGCGCGCAAAACCTCGAGTTCAGCCCGGGCGGTGCGATCGGTCTTGGCAATCGCGGCTGGTCCGCCTCCGAACCGAACCGCGCAACGTCTGCGAATGAGCTCGAATTCAGTGCCCGCGCGGGGGCTGCATCCGACTACATTTATCGCGGAACCACGCTGTCCGATCACGGGCCCGCGGCCGGCGCCGCCGTTGAAGCAAAGTTTGGCGCTCTGTATGCCGGCACCACCGTGGCCACCGTGAAGCTGCCGACCCAACCATTCGCCGAGTTCACCTTTGCAGCCGGCGTCCGCCCGAAGATCGCGACGATCGATTTCGATTTCGGCATCACCTATTTCGCCTATCCCGGAGAGAGGCTACCCGGCGAGACCGGCATCAATTATTGGGAGGCGGTTGTCCGCGGCGATCGAAGCATCGGCGAACAGGTCCGCGTCGCGGCCGGCTACGCCTATTCTCCTGATGTCTCGAACACCGGCGCCTGGAGCCAATACGTGGCGGCCGGCGTGGGTTACGATGTGCCGGGCCGTCTGCTTCCGCCGAACCTCGGCATATCCTTCACATCAGCTGCCGGCTATTCGTGGTTCGGCAATCAGGCGTCGGCCCTCGGCGGCTTCCCGCTACCCGCCTACCTCAACTGGCAGGCGGGCGTGACCTTCACGCACAAGGCCTTCAACCTCGATCTGCGCTACTACGACACCAATCTGTCGAAAGAGAACTGCTTCGTCTTCACCGGAGATCCAAACGCGCGGCTGGGTGGCCGGGTCGATCCCGTCACCAATCCGGCTGGGCTCACCTCGAACTGGTGCGGCGCGACGTTCGTCGCCAAGGCCTGGTTTGCATTCTAGAAAGAAAAGCACCTTCGCGGTCTTGCGCAGGCGCCGCTTGTCCGCTCAGACCTTGCCGCATCTCGAGTAATTGATGCTCATTCCCGAAATCTCGGGAAACAACCGGGCAATGGTGTTGTCGTCGATAATTTTCAGGCTGAATTTGACATCCTGCGTCATGATGCTCGACGCGCACGCTGCGGAAAGCTCCAGGCTATCGCCTTCCTGCTTCCTGGACTTGATGGTGCAGGTCGCGGCCTTTCCTCTGATCCGGTCGCCATCGATGATGAACCCTGAACCGAAAAGCTCGGAAAGCTCTGTATAAACGACCCTGCCGTCCTTCGTCGTGAACACCTGGCTGCACAGATCGGTGTGCGTCGCCCAGGCGCCTGTCAGTTCGAAGGCCTGCGCTTCGGCTACGGAAAAGATGCTGGAGCCCAACGTAACGGCCGCCCCAGCCAATCGGAATGCTCTAAACATAAAATCTTCTCCCAAATTCGAAGGTTGATATGTGCCTTGCTTTGCTTTTCTTGATCGATCGCCGCGATCCTAGCCCTAAATTTCGGCGATTTCAGCCAAGAACAGCCGAGAACGCCTTCGCGTGTAAGGAGAGGCGCAGGGCGTACCCTTGCGCCTCTTGCATGACGCCGCGTTGAACTTGTCCGGCGTAACCGCTAAGGCATCCCTCCAAATCCCGAGGGAGAAACATGGCGGGGAACGATCAACCCATTGCGGTCGCGCTCGACAATGCGACGGTGGCCTTTCGCGTGGCCGGGGACCGCGTCTATACGGCGGTCGAACAGGCCAGCCTGTCGGTGGCGCAGGGCGAGTTCGTCGCCATCGTAGGGCCGACTGGCTGCGGTAAATCGACGCTGCTCAATGTCGCGGCCGGGCTTTTGAAGCCCGCCGGCGGATCGGTGAAGATCTTCGGCCAGCCGCTGACGGGGCTGAACCGGGACGCCGGCTATCTGTTCCAGGCCGATGCGCTGTTTCCCTGGAAGACCGCGATCGACAATGTCGCCATCGGCCTCGACATCAAGGGCGCGCCGCGCGCGCAGGCGCTGCAGCGCGCGCAGGGCTGGCTCACTTCCGTGGGCCTCGGCGCGTTCGCCAACCGCTATCCGCACATGCTGTCCGGCGGGCAGCGCAAGCGCGTCGGCCTCGCGCAGGTTTTGATCCGCGATCCCAAAATCCTCCTGATGGACGAGCCGTTCGGCCCGCTCGACGCCCAGACCCGGCAGATCATGGGCAATCTGCTGCTGGATCTGTGGAACGCCGACCGCAAGGCGGTGCTGTTCGTCACCCACGATCTCGAAGAGGCGATCGCGCTCGCCGACCGCGTCGTGATCATGTCGGCCGGGCCATCGGCGCGCATCATCGGCGACTGGCGGGTACCGCTGCCGCGCCCGCGCGACATTGCCGAAATCCGCATGGAGAAGGATTTTCACGAACTGCACCGCGAAATCTGGAGCGTGCTGAAGGACGAAGTGATGAAGGGTTATGCGCAGTCGACGCTCAGTGCGGGGGCCGGCTGATGTCGCGCCTGACACTGCTGTTCTGGCAATTGATGGTGGCGGTGGTCGCGCTCTCGCTGTGGCAGTTCCTCACCACCGTGCCGGTGTTCGGAAAAATCCTGCTGCCGCCGTTCTTCTTCTCCAACCCGGTCGACGTCGCGAGCCAGATCGTCAAATGGTTCACCTCCGGCGTGATCTGGAAGCATCTGATGATCACGCTGCTGGAGTCGGTGCTGGCTTTTGTGATCGGCTCGGTCGGCGGCGTGCTGGTCGGATTCTGGTTCGCGCGCCAGCCGCGCGTCGCCGCGGTGTTCGACCCCTACGTCAAGATGATCAATGCGCTGCCGCGCGTGGTGCTGGCGCCGATCTTCGCGCTGTGGCTGGGTCTCGGCATCTGGTCCAAGGTCGCGCTTGGCGTGACGCTGGTGTTCTTCATCGTGTTCTTCAACGTCTATCAGGGCGTCAAGGAGGTTAGCCAGACCGTGCTGGACAACGGCCGCATGCTCGGCATGAGCGAGCGGCAGTTGACGCGGCACGTCTACTGGCCGTCGGCGCTGTCGTGGATGTTTTCGTCGCTGCACACGGCGGTCGGCTTCGCCGTGGTCGGCGCGGTGGTCGGCGAATATCTGGGATCGGCGGCCGGTCTCGGCTATTTGATCCAGCAGGCCGAAGGCGTGTTCGACGTCGCCGCCGTGTTCGCCGGCATGTTCGTGCTGTCGGCTTTCGTCATCCTGATCGATTTCGGCGTGACGCTGGTCGAGCGCAGGCTGCTGGTCTGGCGGCCGACGGCGGAGGGCAGGGGATAGGCGAGATCTCGTAGGGTGGGCAAAGCGAAGCGTGCCCACCATTCGCGACCACTGCAAGAACATGGTGGGCACGGCGCAAAGTGCGCCTTTGCCCACCCTACGATTTCTGCAATGACGGCCAGACTGGTTGCCTTTGTTACAGCCATCGACTTAATTGTTATTCGCCTTCCGCGAGCTAAACGCGCAAGGTGAAGCCGTGCCGTGCCGGAAGCGGCTTCGCGTCGCGCAACAGCCCGAAGGCCGATGATTCCCGCACAGAACACACCTGATGAGACGCTGCTGCGCTATGCGGGCTGGCGCGCCGTGCTCGCCTGTTTCTTCATGGCGCTGTTTCTGTTCGGCTTTGCTCTTTACGGCCAGGGCATCTACCTGGTCGAACTGCAGCGCCTGAACGGCTGGCCGCCCGAGTTGATCTCGGGGGCCAGCACGCTGTCGTTCCTGATCAGCAACCTCCTTGCGACCTTTACCAGCGAGTTCGTGGACCGGTTGGGCGCGAAGCGGCTCGTGCTGCTCGGAATCGCAGCGCTTGCAGGGTCGATGGCGATGCTGGCATCGGCGACCACGGTTTGGCAGCTCTATGCCGCCTTCATTCTGATGTCGATCGGATGGATCGGTATGGGAACCGTCGTGATCGCGACCGTCGTAAGCCTGTGGTTCGTGCGCCGTCGCGGGCTCGCCATCAGTCTGGCCTACACCGGTGCGAGTTTCGGCGGGGTCGTCGCTACGCCCTTGCTCGTGCTCCTCGTCGAACGTTTTGGCTTTGCCGCCGCGATGCTGACCGCGGCAGCGGTCACCGTTGCCGTTCTCGTGCCGGTCGCGCTTGCCTGGATCGGTCCACGTTCTCAGGCCGGGGCCGCAGAGACCAGCGCGTCATCGCAACCTCAACCGCCGCCCGCAACGGCCGACATATCGCGCGCAAAACTGATCCGCAGCTTGGCGTTCTGGACGATCTCGCTTCCCTTTGCACTCGCTTTGGTAGCCCAGATTGGCTTCATCGTGCACCAGATCGCGCTGCTTGAACCGAAAGTCGGCCGTAGCAGCGCGGGGCTCGCGGTTTCCGTCATGACCTTCATGTCGATCGCGGGACGCTTCGGTCTCGGCATGGTGGTTGACCGGTTCGATCCGCGGCTCGCCGCCGCCGTTTCGATCGTCAGCCAGGCGGTGGCGCTGCTGGTCATCCGCCAGGCCGATACCGTGCCGGTCATCCTGGCCGCTTCCGCCGTCTTCGGCTTTTCTGTCGGCAACCTCATTACCCTGCCGCCGCTGATCATTCATCGCGAATTCAGCGCCGGCAGCTTCGTCGTCGTCATGGGCCTGTCGACCGCGATCAGCGGCACCATCGGTGCGCTGGGTCCCGGATTGATCGGCGTTATCAGGGGGTGGAGCAGCGACTACGACGCCGCTCTTCTGATTTGCATCGTGCTGGAGCTTGTCGCCGCGGCGATCGTGGCCCGCCGGGGATTTCTAATTGCGCAGCCGACGCCGGACGAGCGGGGTAGGGGCCCGTCATTGCCTGCGACAAATGCGAGGCGTTTGCGCAAGGGAGCACAGGAATCGTAGGGTGGATAAAGCGCAGCGCGCCCACCATCAAGCTCGCGATGCGGATAGATGGTGGGCACGGCGCGAAGAGCGCGCCCTTGCCCACCCTACGGCTTTTGCGTCTAACCGGCGACATCGGATGCCAGCTTGAACTGCGGCGCCAGTTTCACGTCGGCGGTGATCGAGTTGGAAATGAAGCAGTTTGCCTTCACCTCGGCCATGATGGTTCGTGCGGCCGAGATATCGGCCTCGCTGCTCAGGACCACGATTGGCTGAACGTTGACTTCGACAATCCGGTATTTGCCGTCGACGTTTTCCAGCAAACCTTCCGCAGTGCTTTCATAGCCCACAAACGCCAGCTTCTTTCCTTGTGCGAACGCTACAAACGTCAGCATCATGCAAGAATTCAGCGCGGCGACCAGCATTTCTTCGGGAGCCCAAACGTCCGCCTCTCCCTTGAATTCCGGAGGACTGCCGATCGCGATGTCGGGTTTACCGGGGGCAGACGCTCGGCCACGGCGAGCGGCGTCCCAGATGAGGTTGTTGCTGTAGCGAAAGGATTTGTATGTTTTCGCCATGGCCACGTGATCCCTCAGCGTACTGGATTCGTAGGGTGGGCAGAGCGCAGCGTGTCCACCATCTCGCAGCGTACTCTACAAAAGTGGTGGGCACGTCGCTTGCGCTCCTTTGCCCACCCTACGTCTCCGGTTTGCAACGGGCGCGCGCAGCCCTCAATTCAGCATCTTCGTATCATCCGGTGCCTGCGGCGGCGTCTTGATCGCGATCGCCTTCAGGGTTCGGCCGTCCGGCTTGGTGCCGCCATGCGGGGTGCCCTTCGGGATCACGACGAGGTCGCCCGGCTTCACCCGCACTTCCTTGTCGCCGAGCGTGATCGTGCCGGTGCCGTCGAGGATGTACTGGATCTCGTTGGTGTTGGGATGCAAGTGCTTGCCGACATTGCCGTCCTGGATCGAGATGGTCATGCCGTCCGCGGCCACGAACAGCTTTGAGCGCATGCCGCCGGCGTTCGGAGCGCCGAGCCCGTCGCCTTCGAGTTCGCCGGTGTGGATCACCTGTGCGGTGATGTTTTCGGCGGCGATCGCCGGACGGAGCAGATGGGTGACGCTGCAGCCGGCGGCAAAGGCGGCGGCGAGCGATAGCGTGATGGTTAGGCGATTCATGGGCAGTTCTCCCCTGTGCTGTTTCTTGCGGGAGGGATGCTATGCCCTCGTGCCACACCTGACCAGCGGTCGGAAAGTCGCCTTCTCAAGGCCTGCACGCTGCTCTATCTTGCCGCCCAACGAATGGAGGAACCCATGAAGAAACTGTTCGGCCGGCTGGCCGCTTCGCTGCTGGCCCTGGCGCTGACCTCGGGATTTGCCGCGGCGCAAAGCAAGGTCACGATCGCGATCGGCGGCGGCTCCTGCCTGTGCTACCTGCCGACGGTGCTGGCGAAACAGCTCGGCGAATACGACAAGGCGGGGCTGGCGGTTGAACTGGTCGACCTCAAGGGCGGCTCGGACGCGCTGAAGGCCGTGCTCGGCGGCAGCGCCGACGTGGTATCCGGCTATTTCGACCATTGCGTCAATCTGGCCGCCAAGAAGCAGGAATTGCAATCTTTCGTAGTCTATGACCGCTACCCTGGGCTGGTGCTGGTGGTGTCGCCCGGCCATACCAATGAGATCAAGTCGATCAAGGATCTGGCCGGCAAGAAGGTCGGCGTCAGCGCGCCGGGCTCCTCGACCGATTTCTTCCTGAAATTTCTCCTTAAGAAGAACGGCCTCGACCCGACCAGCGCCGCTGTCATCGGCGTCGGCCTGGGGGCCACCGCCGTGGCGGCGATGCAGCAGGGACAGATCGATGCTGCCGTGATGCTCGACCCCTCCGTCACCGTCCTGCAGGGCAGCTATCCGGACTTGAAGATCCTTGCCGACACCCGCACGCAAAAGGACACGCTCGCGCTGTTCGGTGGCGAATATCCCGGCGGCGCACTCTATACCACCACGGCGTGGATCAAGTCGCACGACAAGGAAGTGCAGGCGCTGACCAATGCGATCGTCAACACGCTCGCCTGGATTCACTCGCATTCGGCGGAAGAGATCATGGCGAAGATGCCCGATGAAATCGTCGGCAAGAACAAGGAGCTCTATCTCGCCGCGCTGAAGAACACGATCCCGATGTATTCGCTGACCGGCATGATGGACCCCAAGGGCGCCGACGCGGTGCTTGCGGTGTTCAGCGAGGGCTCGCCCGAAGTCGCCAAGGCCAATATCGACGTGACCAAGACCTGGACCAACAAGTATGTCGAGCAGGCCAAGAAGACGACCGGCACGAGCACGAAATAAGGGCCGGTCCGGATCGGCGTGAAATCAAACGAAGTCAGGCGATGAGCGACACCAAACCGCTGGTCATTCATCGCGTCAGCCTGCTCGACCTCGTTGTCGAGGCGTGGACGTGGCCGTTTGCGGAAACGCGGCGCGCCGAGATCGATGCGCATTTCGCCGACAAGCAGCGCGAAAAGCCTGCGCTGTTTAACGGCCGTGTGCTGCTCGGGCGCAACCCGGTGTTTTCAGGAGAGCGCTTCAGCGCCAGCTATTTCGAAACTGATTTTGCAAGTTTTCTGGCTTGGCGCGACTGGGGCTTTCCTGACGCATCCGTGTTCAACGGCTTCGGCATGGGCGCGCTGCGCTGCGCCGACGGCGCTTTCGTGCTCGGCGAGATGGGCCAGCACACCTCGAATGCCGGGCGCATCTATTTTCCGTCCGGCACGCCCGATCTCAACGACATCAGGGACGGCACGGTCGACATATCGGGCAGCGTCGTGCGCGAGCTCGAGGAGGAGACCGGGCTTTCGCCCGGCGAATACGAGATTGAGGCGCACTGGCACTGCGTCTACACCGGTCCTGCGCTCGCGATGATCCAAATGTTGCAGGTCGACATGCCGGGCGACGCCGTGCGCGACCGCATCGTGGCCAATCTCGCCTCGCAGCGTGAGCCGGAATTATCCGCCATCCACCTCGTACGCGGCGCGCGCGACCTCACTTCGGCCATGCCGCGCTTTGTCACCGCGTTCATTGAGGCGCAGTTCGCTTCCCAACCCTAACGTGCAGGTTTGCCGGTCCCGAACAGCCTGCGCGATGTGGCCGCAAGCAATGCGCTTGACATCTGGTCGCGCTACCAATGTGATAGGCGCCAACAAAAACAAAAACGCACTGCACAAAAAATAATCCAGGGAGGATTCCATGCCGGGGCACAAGGCTGCACGCCTGCTCGTGGGGCTGTCTGCCGCATTTGCGGTGCTGGGGATGGCGATTGCCGCCGAGGCCCAGGAAAAGAAAATCAAGATCGGCGTGATTTACGACCTGACCGGCCCGCTCGCGGGCGGCGGTTCGGAGCTGCAATATATCGGCGCCAAGATCATGCTCGACCAGTACGCCAAGACCGGCGTCGAGGGTTACAAGGTCGAAGCCGTCTATGCCGACGCCCAGAGCAAGCCTGACGTCGCCATCAACGAGGCGGTGCGGCTGATCGAGCAGGAAAAGGTCAATATGCTGCTCGGCTTCTTCTCGTCGGCGCAATGCGTGCCGGTGGCCGCGCGCGTCGAGCAGCTCAAGAACTTCATGTGGATCACCACCTGTATCTCTTCGTCGGTGCTGGCGGACAAGAACTTCAAATACGTCTTCCGCCCGCAGGCTTCCGGCGACCAGTTCGGCATGATGACGATGGATTTCATCGCGCAGAACTCCAAGGAGAAGTTCGGCAAGGAGCCGAAGGATCTGCGCGTCGCCATCATCCATGAGGATGGCGCCTACGGCGTCGACGTATCAAAGGGCAACGATGCCGGCGCCAAGAAGGCCGGCTTCAACGTCGTGATGAAGGAAGGCTATTCCGCCACTGCGCCCGACCTTTCCGCGCTGGTCACCAAGCTGAAGCGCGCGCGGCCCGACGTGATCTTCCACACCGGCTATAACCCCGACATCACTCTGTTCGGCCGGCAGGCGCGCGAGCAGGGCCTGAAGTTTGCGGCCCTGGTTGGCCACGGCGCGGGCTATGGCGTCTACGAGAAGCTGAAGGAAGGTCTCGGCGCCGACGTCAATTACGTCTTCAACACCGATCCGATCTCGATCTGGCTCGCCAACCAGAAATCGATGGACCCGAAGCTGCCGCCGGTGATCAAGATGGTCGGCGAGGAATTCGACAAGGCGAAGCCGGGGGTCGCGATCCGCTCCGCCCATGTCGGCATGGCGGCGTCGAACACCTACCTCTTCCTCACCGACGTGCTGCCGCGCGCGATCAAGAAATATGGCGGTGTCGATCCCGATGCGTTGCGCAAGGCGGCGCTGGAGGTCGACATTCCCGAAGGCGGCACCATGCTCGGCTTCGGCGTCAAATTCCATGGCGAAGGCACGCAGATGGCCGGCCAGAACGAACGCTCGTTCCCGGTGGTCATCCAGTACATTGACGACAAGTCCTATGTGGTGTGGCCGAAAAGCCAGGCGCAGCGCGAGGCCGTGCTGCCCTTGCCGAAGGGAACCACGTTCAGCAACCAGTAGAGCATGATCCCCGCGCAAACGCTTCGCGTTTGTCGCGTTTTCCGGACCATGCTCAAACAAGAAACGTCGACGGAGCATCTGGCGTGCTGACGGTAGAAGGGTTGGTGAAGCGTTTTGGCGGCTTCACCGCAGTCAACAACGTGTCGTTCCGGGTCGAGCAGGGCGAGATTCTCGGCCTGATCGGCCCGAACGGCTCCGGCAAGAGCACGATCTTCAACATGCTGTCGGGCACGTTGGTGCCGACGGCCGGATCGATCCTGTTCGACGGCGCGGAGCTCTCCGGCGTCGCCCCGCACCGCATCATCAACAGCGGCATCGGCCGCACCTTCCAGATCCCGCGGCCGTTTCACCGGCTCAGCATCTTTGAGAACGTGGCGCTGGCCGGCTATTACGGCCAGGGCAGCCATAGCCGGGCCAAGGCCGATGAAGCCGCCGAGCGCGCGCTTGCCATGGTCGGCCTGCCGACCGATCGCCACGCCAGCGTCGATGGTCTCGGCGCCGCCGGCCTGAAGAAGCTCGAACTCGCCAAAGCGCTCGCGACGGGACCAAAACTCCTGCTCGCCGACGAAAGCCTCGGCGGGCTCGACGAGCACGAGATGGATCAGGCCGCCGACATGCTGCGCAAGATCCGCGACGAACTCGGCATCACCATCATCTGGGTCGAGCACATCATGGGCGTGCTGATGCGGGTGGTCGACCGCGTGATGGTGCTCGATCACGGCGAGAAGATTTCGGAAGGGCTCCCGAGCGCGGTGGCTGGCGATCCCAGGGTGATCGAGGTCTATCTCGGCACGGATGCGGATTTCGAGCCAGGCTGCGGCGTCGGAAGCGCGCCGCAAGGCGGGAGTCTGACGCATGCTCGAATTGAAAGCGGTCGACGCGGGTTACGGTACCTTTCAGGCATTGTTCGGCGTCAATCTTGAGGTCAAGGCCGGCGAGGCGGTCGGCGTCATCGGTCCCAACGGCGCCGGCAAGACCACGCTGATGCGCGTGATCTCCGGCCTGATCCGACCCACCAAGGGCGCGATCTCGATGGAAGGCACCGACGTGCTGGCGACGCCGGCGCATCGCATCGTCGATCTCGGCATCGCGCATGTGCCGGAAAACCGCCGGCTGTTTCCGCGGCTGACCGTGGACGACAATCTGAAGATGGGCGCCTACATGCCTGGCGCGCGTGCCAAATATGCCGAGCGACTGGAATTCGTGTTCGATCTGTTCCCGCGCATGAAGGAACGGCGTAGCCAGATGGCCGGCACCATGTCGGGCGGCGAACAGCAGATGTGCGCGATCGGCCGCGCGCTGATGTCGAATCCGAAGCTTCTTTTGCTCGACGAGCCGTCGGCGGGGCTGGCGCCGGTCGTGGTGCAGCAGGTGTTCGAGCTGGTGAAACGTATCCGCGCCAGCGGGCTCACGGTGCTGATTGTCGAGCAGAACGTGCAGCAGGTGCTGAAGGTGGTCGATCGCGCCTATTTGCTCGAAGCCGGCTCCATTCGCGCATCCGGCACATCGGAAGAGATGATGTCAACCGACACCATCAAGCAGGCTTATCTCGGGGTATAGGCATGATCCGGAAAAGTGGAAACCGGTTTTCCGAAATGATCATGCCTCAACAAGAATAGACGGCAGGGCAAACGATGCAGGGGTTCCTCGACATCTTCGACATCTATCTGCTGGAAGCCGTGGTCAACGGCATCCTGCTCGGCGGCGTGCTGGCGCTGCTGGCGCTCGGCCTCAATCTGATCTTCGGCGTCATCGACGTGACATGGATCTGTTACGCCGAGCTGGTCATGATCGGCATGTACGGCATGTATTACATGGTCCAGGTGTTTGGCCTGCCATACTGGGTCGCCGCGCCGTTTGCGATCCTGCTGGTCGCAGCGCTTGGGGCTGCGCTGCATTACATCGTCATCGCGCCGCTACTCACCGCGCCGCCGATCAACCAGTTGCTCGCGACCGGCGGCGTGCTGTTCATCCTGCAGAGCTTTGCCACCGTTGCCTTCGGCATCGACTTCCGCAATCTCGGCATCCGCCTGCCGGTGCTGGCGATCGGCGAGATGCATTTCAGCTACTCACGGCTGTTGTCCTTTGCTGCGGCGCTGATCGGCATGCTGGCGATCTACTTCTTCATGAAGCGCACCTACACAGGGACCGCGATCCGCGCCATCGCGCAGGACCGCCAGATCATGTCGCTGATGGGGGTCGATACCAAGCGCATCTATCTCATCACCTCGGCGCTGGGCGGCGCGCTTGCCGGCCTCGCAGCTTGCCTGCTGGTGCTGCAATACGACGTGCACCCGTTCGTCGGACTGTCGTTCGGGCCGATCACCTTCCTGATCTGCGTGCTTGGCGGGCTCGGCAATTTCGTCGGCGGTTTCATCGCGGCGTTCGTGTTCGCGCAGATCATTTCGCTGGGTGGGCTGTTCTCCGATCTCGAATGGGGCTACGTGCTGGCCTTCGCCTTCTTCATCGTCATGATGTTCATCCGGCCCGCGGGCTTACTCGCGAGGCGCTCGTGAATTCCCGTAACGCCGCCTGGGCCGTCGGCCTGGCAGCGCTGATCGCGCTGCCCTTTGTCTATCGCGATCCGTATCACCTGCACATCCTGGTGCTGATCCTGATCTGGTCGTTCGCCTACACCTCGTGGTCGATCATGGGCCGCTTCGGCCTGGTGTCGCTCGGCCATGGCGGTTTCATGGGCGTGGGCGCCTATGTCACGGCGCTGTTGTGGAACCACCTCGGCGTGTCGCCATGGATCGGCATTCCCGTGAGCATGGTGGCGGCGGGGGCGCTTGCGCTCGTGGTTGCCTATCCCTGCTTTCGCTTCCGCATCACCGGGCATTATTTCGTGCTGGTGACGCTGGCGCTTTCAGGCATCGTGCTGCAGGTCATCACCGCGACGCGCGATTGGACTGGTGGCTCGCTCGGCTACACGCCCAACCGCACCAAGGGTAGCCAGTTCCTGGCGCTGCAGTTCGACGACAAGATCACCTGGTATCTGATCGCGCTGTTCGTCTGGGTCGTGGGCCTGCTGATCTGGCGCTGGGTCGATCGCAGCATGAGCCGCTACGCCATGGAGGCGATCTCGGAGGACGAGGACGCCGCCGCCGCCGCCGGCGTCAACGTGACAGCCGAAAAGCTCAAGATCACCTTGATCTCGGCACTGATGACCGCGCTCGCCGGCGCGCTGTACTGCCAATACCAGATGTTCATCTCGCCCGACACGGTGAGCGGCATCGCGGTATCGCTGCAGATGGTGTTCGCCGTCATCGTCGGCGGCCTTTACGTTTCGCTTGGGCCCACCGTCGGCGCCATCATCACCATCATGCTCGCCGAAGTGCTGCGCATCGGGTTCGGAACCAAGGCGGTAGGATGGGACAATCTGGTCTATGGCGTGCTGCTGGTCGTTTTCATCATATTCCTTCCCAAGGGCATTCTTGGTAGCGTCCTCGATAGATTTAAGACGCAACCCAAGCCCTCCGGGACGAAATGAACAAGAAATCCTAAAGTCGCTGACGGATGAACTGAAACCCTATGTCGCCCCGTTCCGCTACGACGGGGTAGGCGAGTTCCACCTCAAGTCGCACAAGACCAACGAGAAGGGCGGCCTCGACAAGGAAAAAGCGACCAAGATCATCGAAGTCAACCGTGAGCGCCTCAATGATTTCCAGGAAAAGCTCTACGCGCAAGACCGCTGGTCGCTGCTGCTGATCTTCCAGGGCATGGACGCCGCCGGCAAGGACAGTGCGATCAAGAGCGTGTTCGAGGGCGTCAACCCGCAGGGCTGCGAAGTCACCGCGTTCAAGCAGCCGTCGACAAAGGAACTTGACCACGATTTCCTCTGGCGCAGCATGATCGCGCTGCCCGAGCGCGGCCGCATCGGCATCTTCAACCGCTCCCATTACGAGGAATGCCTGGTGGTGCGGGTCCATCCCGAAATTCTCGCGAAACAGAAGATACCGCCGAAGCTGGTCACTAAAGATATCTGGCGCGACCGCTTCGAGGACATCTCCGCGATGGAGCGCTACATCGCGCGCAATGGCACCGTGGTCCTGAAATTCTTCCTCAACGTTTCGAAGGAAGAGCAGCGCGAGCGCTTTCTCGAGCGGCTGGAGGATCCCGCCAAGAACTGGAAATTCTCGCTGGCCGATATCGGCGAGCGCAAGCTGTGGGACAAATATCAGGCCGCCTACCAGGACCTGATCCGCCACACGTCAACCAAGCATGCGCCATGGCACATCGTGCCGGCCGACCACAAATGGTTCGCCCGCGTGGTGATCGGTTCGGCGATCGTGGCCGCGCTCGACAGGCTCGACCTGAATTTCCCGAAAGTCGACAAGGCCGACCGCGGCGAATTCAAGCAGGTTCGCGAGGCGCTGCTGGCGGAAGAGAAGGCAACGAAGAAGTAGGATGGGTAGAGCGAAAGCGAAACCCATCGCTTCGCGCAGGCCGCCAGATGATGGGTTTCGCTTTCGCTCTACGCATCCTAC